>NZ_QWEH01000018.1 GCF_003515705.1 Oceanobacillus profundus | reverse complement strand
TACACCGCCATGAACAGAAATCAAACAGTAGATAATAAAAATAATCCAAAGCAAAATGGTTCCGATCATCAAAAACCGATGATCGGAACCATTTTTCAGTAATTTAGGCTAGTTATGTCTCAGCCTCTTTTGCTGTTTACACAGACTCTAGGATCAGAAGAACGCTTCTGTTTTTAGAACTTCGATTTTCAAAAAAAAAGACCTACCTATTGGGTAAGTCAAGTTCCCGATATGCATCCTGATATTTCCCGCCTGAAGCGCCTGCAGCAACCTCGGCATGGTACAAAGCCTTAAGCGCAAAGCTTTTTTCAAGATCATGTTCTTTCATTATTCTTTTTAACTCTTTTTGTAATTCTTCATTTTGCATAACCAGTTTTTTCATGTGAGATGTATAATATTTCATCTGCTACTTTAACCCCTTTTGTATCCAATAATTCAGTAAGTATAGCATTCCTACTGTGTAATTACATTATTGCCTTATAAT
Organism: Oceanobacillus profundus; assembly: GCF_003515705.1. Classification (GTDB taxonomy): domain Bacteria; phylum Bacillota; class Bacilli; order Bacillales; family Amphibacillaceae; genus Oceanobacillus; species Oceanobacillus profundus. The sequence goes on along the minus strand of NZ_QWEH01000018.1, from coordinate 106,853 downwards.
TGCTTACACAATCTTTAATTTAAGGTGTCTGTCACTACCTATTACACAGTCAGATTTCCAAGTGATTAGCATTATCAAACGATGAGCGGAGATTTGTTGGTAGGCAGGGTGGAAAGAAGTGAAAACACTTGGGATATTCCGTTTTTGGTTCATTGATGGAAAACCGTATTCCAGGGAGTTACTTATCTGTGTGCTGTACGGATAATATGATACTATATTTAATTGTTCAATTAATGTAAGCCTTTACAATAATTGAACAATTGTGTATTCTTAATATGAGGATAAGACGTTATAATGTCTAATTGGGATAGCAATTATGTTTCTAGGTCTAAAAGAAAGGAGAAGTTTTTATGAAAAAAACAGAGTCTTTATCTTTAGCAAACCAGTTGTTATCGTTGATGGGAGGTGCGAATAATATTGTGTCGATAACCCATTGTGCGACGCGACTACGCCCTACATTAAAAGATCGTGCGCTAGTTGAAAAGGAAAAAATCGAAACCTTAGATGGTGTAGCAGGGGTTGTTGATAGGGACCTAGGATTTCAAATAGTAATTGGTACCAATGTCGATGAAGTTTATAACGCATTTATGAAGGTATGGAAATCAACTGAATCAAATGATATGAATAAGGACATGGCAGATCTTTCTCAGACAGATAATAAAAAGAATAGTTGGTTTAACAAGTTTATTGCTCTAGTTGTCTGTATTTTTTCACCACTATTGCCATTGTTAGCTGGCGCAGGATTGCTCCGAGGATTTACGATTTTAGCTAATGAGTTGGGCTGGTTATCAACTGAAAGCACAACAAATCTGATTTTAACTCTTACGGCGACTTCAGTGTTTTATTTCTTACCATTATTAGTCGCTATTACATCAGCAAAACGATTTGATACAAGTCCGTATATCGCGATTGCTGTGATGGGTGCACTAATTATGCCTGAATTTATCAACCTGGTGCAGGGTGATGGCGGAAATATGATTACATTTCTAGGTCTTTCAATTCCTGTATTCAATTATACTAGCCAAATCATTCCTGCGATTTTAACTACTTGGGTACAATCAAAAATGGAACACTTTATGAAAGGTAAACTACCAAATAGTTTGCATATGATTGTAATCCCTACAGTATTATTAGTGATACTAGTTCCTATAGTCGCTGGAATATTTGGACCAATTGGAAATTACTTAAGTATTGGTATTGCTAGCTTTGTAGATTGGTTAGCAAATATAAATCAAATCGTTACGGGAGCTGTTATTGGTGGAATTTGGAATATTTTGATTATGTTTGGTGTACATTGGGCACCGAATACAATGGTGATTATTCCGGAAATTGCTTCAACAGGTAGCTCTGCTTTTATTGCGTATGGTGCGAATGCGAACTTTGGTATGGCGGGTGCAGCATTTGCCATTTTCCTACGTAGCAGAAGCCAGGAATTGAAGAATTTTTCATTAACTGCAATAACATCTGTCTTTTTATCGGGAATTGTTGAACCAGCAATTTACGGTTTGGGTGTAAGATTTAAGAGTCCTTTAGTAGCGGGATGTATAGGTGCAGCTTTAGGTGGTGCCTTTATGGGTGCATTTAATGTAGTAGGAAATGCATTTGTATTTGGCGGATTGACAACAATCCCTGCATTTGCGGGACCAACGTTATGGGCATATGTCGTTGGTTTAACAATTTCGTTTTTGGGTGGTCTGTTATTAACACTTCTTTTTGGTATTAAGGATCCAAAAGCAGAAATGTCTGCTTCAAAATAAATATAAGATTATTTATAGAAAGGATGATAAAAATGAGTTTAAACTCAAAAATACAAGGAATTTTAGGATTAGCAGCAATTGGTGATGCAATGGGAGCAGCAACAGAAAATCTATCGTTTGATCAAATCCGTACGCAATTTGGTAAAACTATAACTAAATTTGAAAAACCGGGAGAAACAGCATTTGCACTAGGAAATGAGGCAGGACAAGTTACAGATGATTTTTCCCAAGTGTATTTTCTATGCCAAGCTATCTTGAAAAATGACGGTATTATTAATAAAGATATTGTAATTAAAGCTATTTTGGATTGGTCAAATGTTCCATGGTATTTTGATCGTTTTGCTGGTCCTACAACACGAAGTGCAGTAGCAATGTATAAAGACCCCTCGTTAAAAATGAAGCCGTTACCAGGAGCAGCAACGGTGGACTATGCCTCCAAAGCAACAAACGGTGCAGCAATGAAAATTGCGCCAGCTGGTATTTTATATCCTAACGATTTGGAAGGTGCGATTGATGCTGCAATTACAATTACACAGGTAACACACGATAACGCTTTGGCTATTTCTGGTGCTTGTGCAGTGGCTGCTTCTACAAGTGCGTCCTTAGCACCCCATGCGACAGTTGATGAGGCTTTAAGTGCAGGTTTTTATGGGGTTTTACGTGGTGAAACGAAAGCAAAATTCATTTCTCGTGAAGTAGCAGGTCCAAGTGTTGTAGAACGTATCCGATTAGCGTATGATATAGTAAACGGTGTTGGTACAAAAGAAGAAAAATTGCGTAAATTATCACAAGTGGTGGGGAGCGGCTTACATATTTCTGAAGCTGTGCCTTGTGCATTTGGAATAGTTGCTTTAAATAAAGACAATGCCTTGCAAGCAGTAATTGATGCTGTAAATATTGGGTACGATACCGACACTGTTGCAACAATTGTAGGGTCTATGGTTGGGTCGTTTGTGGATTTAACCGATCCAAGTTTTATGTCTTTATATGAGACTGTACAAGTTGCTAATGATTTTAATTTGATAGAATTAGCCAATTCATTAGCAAGTATAGTGAATACTAAGGAAGAGAAACAAAATTAAACATGGTAGAGTTGCAAATTTGTTAGTAAGTATGGTGGATGCTTATGAAAAGAAACAAAGTTAAATATTTAGCTATTTATGAAGAATTACAACAACAGATCATCAATGGGGACTACCTCGTTGGTGATCTGATGCCAGCAGAGCCTGACTTACAAAAACGATATAATGTAAGTCGAATTACTGTAAGGCATGCAGTACAATTACTGGTAGATGAAGGATACGTTGAAAGGATTCATGGTGTAGGAACGATTGTTCTTAGTCAAAAAAAATCGTTGCAATTACAAAATCTATTAAGTTTTTCGGAGGAAAATAAAGAGCATAATATACAATCAACGTTATTCTCATTTGAAGCTTCTATTCCAGCAAGTCCGCTGGTATGTTCCCAACTTGATTTGCCAAAAAATGCGATGGTTAGTTGTCATGAACGAATACGCTGGATTGATGAAATTCCGATTGGCTTTCAACGTGTATATTGTCCTTCGTCTATTCCTTTATTTGCTGAAGAGCTCAGTTCAGTGGATGCTTCCTTGTATCAGTTGTTTCGCATAAAAGGATATATGGTGAAAAAAGCTAATGAAACAATTGAATCTGTAGTTGCGAATGAGGAATTGGCTAAAATTTTGAAAGTAGCAGAAAATAGCCCCTTATTATACGTTCAACGAGTAACAAGAGATGAACAAGATCGACTAATTGAATATGCTGAGTTCTTTTATAGAGGGGATCGATACCGGTACAATGTTCAATTGGAAATTCCATGATGAGGATATAGGAAAGCATTTATCACTTGATAAACGAAAGCATTTTTTTACTGGAATCATTCCGGTATTTGAGCTATTCATTTAGAAGAAACTGTCTTATAAAACCTTGAACTATTATAGTGTGAAAAAACTAGCACTTAACTTCCAATTGACTATACCATACTAATGCCACATAAAATCAAGGTCTTCGTCTTGATTTCATGTGGCTTGTAAGTTACATTTTCTGCTTCACATCGTTACGGATCAATACTCTCCATAATTATTTTCTCAAAATCAACATTTCGTAGCTTCTTTTTTGCCTCTTTTCCCCAGCTTTTTACTGCTTCAATAGAAACTTCCTCTTGTTCAGCAATTTCTTTTAATGACTTGTCCTCAATAATGTAATATCTTATCCAGTTCCATTGTTTTTCGGTTAATATTCTTTTAACTTGCTGCCAAAGATAATCATCGCTTTTGATATTTTCTTTCATAGTTAATCCTGAAAAATTAGTGTTACTCGCTTTATGATACACTTCTGCTTCAAACGTAGCTTCCTCCTCTGTGGAGGCGAGTACTTCTCTTTCAATTCTACGACTCTCTTTTCGAATTAGATCAATCAGACGATGGCGAATAATAAAGTTGAAGTATGTGGAAATTGGGCCTTTATCTGGCTGGTAGTTTTTATATGCGCTCCACATCGAGATAAGCCCTTCTTGATAAAACTCTTGGTGAGGATCTTGTATGTTTAATTTGTGAAGGTGATAATGAATCCTACGCTTATTTTGCTCAAAAATTTCTTCAAATGTAAATGTGTTTGTATTCTTTTTCATTTAATTTACACTCCTCATCATAAACGGTATTCATATCTATAATCGACCATTCATTACAATATGGGGTGCAAAAAGTGAAATTTTAGTTAATATTTTAAATAGACCTGTTACAGAACGTTTATTTTTGTTTGCGGATGAAGAGGGAAATGGATAAAGTAAGTTCCTTTTTGAGCAAACTCTGCGAAATTGATTTATAAAAATCCTCAATAAGCAATGAATCGATAATCTAATTACGCATTAATTCTAATAATGATGCCAAACAACCTAAATTTAGATGACATCTACACCTTAAAAGGCTTGCTGTGTTTAGTGTTTTCACACCAACAAAAAATCATTGGGCAGCAGCAGACACATATACCAAACTTTAAGACCCTTCGTATTTAGCAAATTGTTCAAATGTATTTTTATTTTCTATCAACCCACATACCCCGCATTGAATACGGTATTTTGGACCATTATACATCTGATGAAACATTTCTGTATTCTCAGATGTATAATCTTCGAGGACTTCCCCAGTCTTTGCATCGAGTTTGACAGGCGTTGCGATTTGCTCAATGATATTAAATCGAGATCTGTTTGTTTTGCAATTTGGGCAACGGTATGGCTTATTCATATTGCACCTCCATATTTCAATGATGATGGTCACTTTCTAATTTTAGAATGTGAAGAGAAAGATTCGTCTACTATTCCTTTGGGCGTGTTTATTATGGCCTATTTGCTTTTTTATTATTCGAGAGACTTTTGTTTCTTGGTTAAATTGTTACTGGTAGGCAGGTTTTATTTTATTATAAAGTTACAATAGGCGCGAGGGTATTAGATAGACCTGGTCTCCATTTTTCCTATATTTGTTGTCAAATGAAACCATTTTGATTGCCACATTACACTATAACTTTTTTTCGGTATTTGGGTTATCCTTTGAAAACTTTACATCAAATACATAGTGTTACTGAAGATTGAGATGTAACTTTTCATCTCGGTTTCAATTTTGCACGAGATCAGATGGTATATTTGGAAAAATTATTCAAATATACACTAGTTAAAGGTATTCTCTAACTGCAAGTGAAAATTTTAGAGCGTCAGAGGCTGTTTCACCACTTAATAAGATTATTCAATTTGCTAAAAATACGCCACTTAACAATTATGGCAGGACATGGTTTACGTGTAGGTGGTTTTGAAAAGTTTTACAATGATGTACATCCTGAAGAGGTTCTTTTTAGATCAGGGGCAAGAGTTAATGAGAGTTTTAACGATCCAATTGATAAGAATAAAAAAAATTAATGAGATTCTTAATCAGTAAAAAAAGAGCAATACAATTCTTTATTGATCCAATTGTATTGCTCTATATTTTTTATAGCTTAATTCGCTCTTTATATTTATCAATTAGTTTTTCATTATGATCATCTGCACCTTCAATATTCCCACTCAAGAACACAGGTGGTTCAAAGTTATTTTCGGCCATTAGTTTAATAGACTGGGCAAAAACTGCGTTTAAAATAGTTGATCCTATTACGGTTGAACTTGGTGAAAATCTTACACCCACGTCAATATGAGACAAAAGCGCATCACCCGCTGGTGCATGGTTATTAATAACAAGATCAACAGCATCAAGCAAAAGCTCGCCACTGATATGGCGTGAAGGCTGACTGGATGAATATTCAATCGATGTGATTCCAATTACAAATGCGCCTTTTTCTTTGGCGAGATGGGCTACATCTACAGGTACAGGGTTTCTGCCAGATGTTGAAATGACAAATATAACATCTCCATCACGGATGTCCTGTTCTTGCATAAATGTCTTTGCATAATCATTTTTTCGTTCGTAAGTGGACGAACGGACAGCGCCTTCGTGAAGCATTAATGGCTCATGTAAAATAGGATGTATTGGTACTAAGCCTCCTGCTCGATAGTAAACTTCTTCTGTTAATATATGAGAATGACCACATCCAAATAAGTGGATTACACCGCCATTTTGTATCGTCTCAGCGACTTTATGGCCCGCCTGAATCATAACATTATGCTCTTCTTTTTGAACCTTAGCTAATAAATCTTTTATTTTATCAAAGTAGTTATTAATCACTATAAACCCTCCATTATTTCCATAATTTCATTAACCTTCGATGGGATTGTTTCCCCTGTTATTTTGTCAATGGTTGAACCGAAGATATGCGGCATAAAGAATTCGATATCAATGGCCATTACACCCATAACAATGTCTTTAATATTGCTAGCATCAATTCCACCCGCAGGCTCTACACCACGAATTCCTTTTGCTGCAGCAACTTTTGTTAAGTAAATTAGTTCATCTAAATGCTGATTTCCCTTTATAGGCATCATTTTAATACTTTCAATACCCAGACTAGCGGCAATATCGATGAATTGTTCTACCTTTATAATACTACCTGAATTTGCTAATCGAATTTTCCCAATCTCTCCAGTTGGCTGAATAAGTGCATTGGCCAATTGTTTTCGTGTACCTTTGCCATCTAAAAACCCTTTTGTATAGGCCGCTGTTTCGAAAGGCTGATTGATATGACCTGGATCAGATGCTACAGCGATGTCCAATACTTTCCGGCAATTAGCTGTTTTTCCACCACCACCAAGTCCAATGCTTACCATATCCGTGATCGTTTTTAGTTCTATTACTTTCTTAGTTGCTGCATCGATTGAGTCATAGTTATCTGATACAATCCCAGGAATAACATATCCAGAGCCAGCTTCCATAACAGCGGCGGCATTAGCGGCGTCACGAGCTATAAAGTTAAATAAAAATTTATCATAGAGTTTTTCTTTCATAGACTGCTTCACACTTTCAATTAATATTTTGAATTAATCAATTTGGCCATATTTTCAATTGCGATATCAATGATATATTTTCCTTTTTCTTCTGTAGCAAGCTTCGCATCACCGAGTACAGCTGTTTGGGTAAACTCTTTCCATGGTGTTGGAGTTACATCGGCATGTATTGGAATATCAGGTATATCAGTAATTGCTTTATCCATATCGACATGTTCTGGTGCTAAGTAAAGCATATAGGATGTTTCAATCTCACATGCATGAAAGTACGTGTTATGAGAGGACTTAGTTTCTCGTACCTCAGCTGCCGCTTTATTCATACCAGGATAAAAAAAGTAAAAAACCCGCATTTCTGGACAATTCTCAAACAATACACGTGCTGCATCTTTAAGTGCTGGTCCATTTCCCAAATGTCCATTAACCATAGCAAATGTAGTAAATCCCTGTTTATAGAGGCTTTCACCAATATCAACGAGGAAGTTCATGAGAGAGTCATTACTTATATTGATACTTCCTGGAAAATTACGTAAACTCCATACTTGTCCATATGGCAATGTCGGTAAAACAAAAGCATTAACTCGTTCAGCTAGTTTTTCTGATAATCGTTCTGCAAGTAAATTATCTGTGCCAAGGGGTAAATGCGGACCATGTGCCTCAACTGCACCAATCGGTAGAATAGCAATTTTAGATTTATGAATACTATCTTTTACTTCGAAAGAATTTTGATATTGAAATTGCAATTTATTTCACCACCCAGTTTATTTATGAAAAGTTACTTTTTAAATGTAAAGCATCGAGCAGGATTTTGGACGAAAAACTTATCAATCAATTTTTTTCCATCAAAATCTTTTTGATTTGCTTCTTCAATAAATCGTGGTACCCATTTACCAAGAATATTTTCCAAGCCTAGTCCATGATCATAATGCTTATAATATGTTTTTCTAGCAGTATCTCCACTTACTAGTATTTGGTCTTCATGTCCTTTTTTTACAAGCTCTAAAATACAATCAATTCTTGTGCTTTCTGGTGCATATTTTATTTTTGAAATACCATCAAAGCAAAGCAATGCGCCAGTTTGAGCTATCTTTTCATGATAAAAAGGGTCGGGGTTACGATCCATATGACCGAAACTAATGTATTCTAGGTCAACGCCTTCACTTTTCAAAAGCTCAATTTGTTCAAAGCCCATTGTTCCAGCCTCTGTATGGGAATGTAGTGGTGCCTTCGTTTCGTGATGTGCCCTTGCCACTGCACGTAAAGTTTTCTCTTCTAACGGGGTAATTCGATTATAACCAGTACCAAATTTTACTTGACCACCACGTATATTGGTACCTTCTAGTCCCTCTTCAATTTCTTTAATGACAAAGTCTGCAAGCTCATTTATTGATTTTGCGTCAATCCATTCATAAAACGTTTTATAATCTCCTGTTAACTTTTTTAAATGTTCAGGAATTGTTGCCTTCCAGAGAAAGCTCTTGTTAAATCCTGCTGTTCCTATCATGGTGACACCAGTTTCCTCTGAAATTTCCTTTACTGCTAACACATCTCGGCCATAATCAATGGCTGTTGCATCTACAATTGCTTGTCCACCAAGGTTTTTAAAATCTAAAACATCAAGCTTCGATTTCTCTTTATCATCAAGTAATAAATCATCAGCACTATGCTCAACCCAGTAGGGTGGTCTACACACAATATGTTCATGTGAATAGGTGGTACCCAATTTTGAAGGGTGTATATCACCATGAAATGTTCGAATAAAGCTCATCATAATCACTCCTTGTAGGATCTTGTCGAATTACTTTTATCATTGTGAAAAGGGGAGAATGGCTTCCCCCCAAGGCTTGAAAAATCAATTAGAAAAATAGTTGTGCTAAAAAGCGAACGATTGGTCCTAATATAAACATATCTGAATCCGCTGCCCACATTGCAGTATCCGGAATTGTATCTGAAAGAAGCATCTTAACTGTGATAAATTGTCCCCAGGCTACAACAGTTGCAGTAATAAAACCACCCATTAATGCACCTCTTACACCACCAGTTACATTTCCGAAAACCCCTGCAGTTGCAGAGTGAAAGAACAATACGATCATTGTCGGAACGAATACATACCCAACCGTATTTCCCAAAACCACCAACCAAATAAGTGCCCCTGCAAAAGATCCTAGAAATCCTAAAATTACAGCATTAGGAGCAAACGGAAACACTACTGGGCTATCTAAAGCTGGCTTTGCTCCAGGTACGATTTTTGTTGCAATCCCTTTAAATGCAGGTACCATCTCTCCAATAAACATACGTACACCAAGTAATACAACTGCAATACCAGCAGTAAAGGTAAATGATTGAATAATCGCATATACAATAAAGTTTTGGTCTCCAGCTGCTTCAACTAACGCCTGAGCACCCGGTGTATCTTTAAAGGAAATAATGATTGCACCAACTAAGAATAATAATCCCATTGTAAGCGCAGTAATAACATTTGAATCTCTTAAAAATTCCAATCCTTTTGGCAGCTTGATTTTTTCAGAATCATTTTCTTTATTACCAAGCAATTTACCAGCTAAAGCACTTAATAATGCCACTGATGCTGAAGTATGTCCAAGGGCGATATTGTCATGACCCATTATTTTACGCATGAAAGGCTGCGTTAATGCAGGTTGTAATGTCCAATATATTCCCATGATTACAGCTAGGAATATTACAAGCTTTCCAAAAGAGATATCTCCAACTGCTTGAATTGCAATCCCAGCAAAAATTGTTGTTGTCCAGAACATCATATGACCAGTCAGATAAATAAACTTAAATCTTGTAAATCTAGCTAATAAAACGTTAATAACAAATCCAAGTGTCATAGCTAAGGTGACGGCGCTTCCATATTTTGCGTTAAACCCTTCTTGACCCATGAAATCACCAAGAGGTTCAGCTGATAGATTAAATACCTCTTTCCATAACGGTTCAAATACAGTTAGTGCATTAACGATAACACCTGAACCTGCACTAATAATTAAAAATCCAATTATAGCTTTAAATGTTCCACTAATCGTTTGACTGGCAGATTTCTTCTGTAATAGCAATCCTAAAAGTACAATAAACCCTAGTAAGATTGCTGCTTGTCCAAAAATATTCGTAGCAATCCAAAAAATAACATCCATTTTGCATTACTCCTATTCCTATTATTTTTTATTTACTAGCTTTCAATGTTCTCATCAATTGCCTTATTAATTTCATCCATGTCAAAATAATTATTTACTAAAAATACTTTCGCTGTATGACCTACTAGACTTTCTGCAAGTTCATTACTTGTAATAATATAGTCTGCTTCCATACTTGAAGCTGTTGAAACATCAGTATGTTCTACATCTGCTTGAATGCCTTTTTCTCCAAGTACTTGCTCGACATTCATTCTCAGGATTAAACTTGTACCCTGTCCTAACCCGCAAACTGTCAAAATTTTAATCATCATTTATCTCTCCAATTCTAAAATATATTTTATATCTTCATAACTTGTAGCTTTCATTAACCTATTAATATTATTGGTGTCATTTAATAGAAGCGTTAATTTTTTCAACAATGTTAAATGTTCATCACTTGATGAAGCCCCTAAACTAAAAACTAGTTGTACAGGATCATTAGAACTATGACCAAACGCAATCGGCTCCTTTAACTGTACGAATGATACAGAGGCCTCGTTCACTCCATCTTCAGGCCGTGCATGTGGAATTGCAATGTATGGTGCTAGAACGAAATAAGGACCATTTTCTTTATATGCATTTTTCATTGCTTCAATATACGATTCTTCAATAAGCCCCTCTTGCAAGAGTAGTTTACCGGCTTCTTCAATTGCTCCCTCAGCACTCGTTACTTCCACTCCTACCTTTACGATATCTTCTTCTAAAAATCTCATAAAACTCACACACCTATCGTTATGTTGTTAATCAATTCTGTTTGAATATGCATAAATTAATTTTGTTATTTCACTCTTGTTTGTTGCTTGGATTATTTTTTCCTTATTCGCTTTAACCGAGAATAGTTTCGTTAATTGCGATAATGCTTTTAAATGCTGTTCATTATCCCGCGAAGCTAATATTATAATGACATTTGCCGGTTTCCCATATAGGTCGACAGGTTCTGTCAAATGCAACATGCTCATTCCAGTTTTCATTACGCCATCTTCTGGATTAGCATGTGGCAATGCGAAGTGTTCAGATATAACGATATAAGGACCTTTTTCAGTTATATTTTGGATCATTTTTGTAATATAGCTCTCTTGAATATAACCCTGGCTCAATAATGGGTCAGCAGCACTTATAACTGCTTCTTTCCAGTTTGAAATGCTCTTATTTAATACAATCCTCTCAGGGGGTAAAAGTTCATATAAGCTTGGCTTTCTTACTTCGCCTTCACCTTTTATCGGAGTATGAAAATACCTTCTGAGCTCTTGGCGTAATGTATCATTATCATGAATTGTCGCATACCTTTGAACCATATCGATGACTGAATCTACCGAGTACACTTGTTGCTTGTGCGAGTATTCGAACAAGCTGTTAACTTTTTTCAATAGCTGTTCTTTATCTGCATTATTTAGAACTGGATTGACAACAAAAACTGGAACTCCTCGATCAGGAAGGGATATTGTGGATACAATATAATCGATATTTAAATTCATTCTTTCATATTCTCTTAATGAAGTAACACCGACAATATCAGTGTCTGAAAATAATCCTTCCAGTTGACTTTCCAAAAGCCTCGATGTACCTAAACCATTCGTACAAACAATTAATAATCTTTTACGAGTCTGTCCAAGCATCACACCTTCCTTGCGCAGCCATCCTCCAAAATGCATGGCGCAATATGCAATTTCATTTTCATGAATAGGTTGACCAATTAATTCTTCAAAATGATGTATGACCTTTTTTGTTAGATTAAAAATCTCTGGATAATTTTGTTTAACTGAATCTCTTAATGTGTTTTCAATCTGAATCCCATATTTGTTTCGATAATAAGCAGGTTTTAGGTGTAAAAGCAGATTCTGGATCATACTCTGTTGCTCATGGAACTCAACAGCTGCATACATTTGAAAATCATCTACCATTTTTTCGACCACATGAAGTAATGATTTTATTTCCTGCGTTTCCACTTGTAGACTTTGATCATAGTTAACCTTTGCACTAAGTAAATATTTTGCAAAATAATATACTTCATTATCAGGAACTATAATATCCAATTGTTTGGATAGATTGATACATAAAGCTTTTGCGCCATCGAACTCACTGGTCGATTTAATTACTTCCTTTTCAATTGGATCAACATTAACTATTTTTCCTTGCATAATTCGTCTTAAAAAGAAATGGAACCAAATGACGAGATTATTTAATACATCATCTGTAATCTCAATCTTAAATTGCTTTTCATATTCATTTAACAAGTGATGTAATTCCTTTAGCCAATGGAAATTAAAGATTAAGAAAGGTTTAAATACCTGTTCTTCTGGTAAAGAATTCATCTCAGATAAAAGCTCGTGGCAGCCATTTTGAGGAATGACCAAATCCAAATAATAAGTAAGCAATTTCCTGGTATCGTTTTCATTTCCTACTATTGAATACCCAGTATTTCGCTCAGAAGTAATGCTCAACTTATATTTTTTTAGCTCCTCTTTCAGCTTGCTTATATCATCGAGCACGGTATTCCTACTTACTTTAAAGAGATCCCTTATATGCTCCAAATAATATGGCTGTTCTCGTCCAGCGATGTGAATGTAAATCCATGCTTTCCTTTCAATAGGAGAAAATTCATAGTACATATCACCTGAAACAAAATGCTCTTTCTTTTTTATGATTTCCTTTTTCGATCTTTCATCAATATAAAAACCTTGTCCCCTAACCTGCTTAATATCAGCAAAATGTTGTAACTTCAACCAATCATTAATCTTATCCAGATCATTATAGATCGTACGCCTTGAGACATTGAATATCGTTGCAAGTTTCTGTACAGAAATATAAGAATCTTGCTGAATAATTTTATTTAAGATTGCCATACTACGTTGGTCCATAATATTCATCTCCTTATACAGTAGTGTATGGTAGTAGTATGTCTAATTCTATTATAGTAAAAAGAGAAATAGGTAATAAGACCAAATAAGACACAGGGATATATGCAAAATTGGACTGGTGAAAAAAGAGTCTAAATCTACAGGATATTTTTAATGAGGTGAAATGTGATAGCGGTATGTTAAGGTTTTTTAGCCAATAGGTCAAAACCAAATTATTACAAACGCTATCTAAATGAAGAAATTTAATTCGTGAAAAGCAATTGCTGACCAAACCAATTTTTGGGCACTTTATGAGCTATTGAGTCGGCACGTGTAAGGAACATAGGGAAGGGGTTGTTATTGTTATTGTTATTGTTATTGTTATTGTTGCTGATGAAGTCCGGAAGTTAGCGGAGGAAAGTGCGGTGATTACAGTCTCAATTTCAGATGTCATAACGATGCTATTTGAAAAATCAAATCAATATATGAAAGATCGACGGAAGGTAAAGTTTGCTGCAGATGAAGGTCAGCTTTAAAAGAGGTGGTAGATTTCTTCACAGAATTAAAAGAATCCTTCCAGCAAAATAATAACGGCTTTCAAAAGGATTGGATGAAATCAAAGCAGAACTGCCAGTAACTTCAATTCTATTCAGTCACAAATTGAAAAGAAAATACCATTGCTACTGAAGAAATTGTAGCAACGGTAGAAAAAGAACATGCGTTGATTGGTTCCATTAAGAAAGCAGTGAAGGAAATTGAAGATTAAATGTTGTTATAAAACAAATAGTCCACAGTGAAACGAAATAAAATGAATGATAAATCCTCAGCTATTGAATTTGCACGGCCTGATTCTAAAGGCAGATAATCAACTCCTCGCTTTGACAGAAGGCAATTACCTATTATTTATCCCATGCTGCAAATAAACCATTTCTTCCGCGAGCGCTTGAATTCTTTCCGAAACACGTTCATCTATAATTTCATCACTATTTTCATTAAAAGAATTATTGTGGACAAAGACATTGCCTGTTGGAACTAATCCTTTAAAGTAAGATAAGATGGATCTCAAATGGTATTCCATGACAAGAAAATGTCTGTTTGACCATCCAGTCGCAACCATGCCGGTTACTTTATGTTTAAATGCATATTCCGGTAAGTGGTCTAACAAATTTTTTAAAGCACCTGAAATAGATGCTTGATAAATCGGTGTACCAAATACGAGGAAATCGGCAGATAAAATCTTTTGAACAACATTCCAAGTATCTTCGTTATATGCTATTAATGGAGACCCATTAAATAAATCAATTTCATAGTCCCTTAAGTCGATTAATTCTGTCTGTATGTTTGAGTCAAGATGTTGAGCAGCGACTAAAACATCATTTACAACAATGGATGTCTTTTCGCCAGCGAGTGCTCCTGATATGCCGACAAGTCTCATTATGGTTACCCTCATTTCAGTTATCTTATTAAATTGGATCTACTATAAACGAGTTTATCATTTAAGATGGGAAGGTTCTATTCTCAGGGTTGTGTTGGAGGTGTGACTGGTCAAAAATAGTACTATGTTTGGTAATATATTCATTGCGATAATAAAAAAGACTACTATAAGTTGGTTACATACTTTGTACCCATAAAAAGAAAAGTGAGGTACTAAGGATTCATTCTTCCCGTGTTGTATATAAATTTACCTAAAACTTATATATCATAAGCAATATATATATTGGAGGGATGAAAAGAAAAATGGAAAACCAAAATGAAGTAATGGAGAAAAAGAAAGGGAATAATGGAAATGAGGGAAAGCTAGGTAATTACTTTCAATATGTGAAGCAAGTCCTAAAGGATCCAGACCATCTTCTTTCAGATGAAACGCAAAGCAAGCAGCAATTTGGCCTTATTACATTAATAGCTTTTCTTGGTCTTATTTTACTAAGTAATATTGTTGGCATTTTTACATATCTAGATGCGTTGCGTTACCTTGGATTCAGTGACTACTTCGATTATTTTGAACGGACTATTGCTTATGCGGTAGCACTAGCATTATTGATGTTTGTTTTTAAAAATGTCGCAAATAAAAATGGAAAAACATATGATCTGAACTTTTTCTTTGAAAAGCTGGGAGCACTACTTGTCGTTCCAGCCATATTATTAATCGTATCCATTCCGTTAGAGCTAGTAGACATTACAATTTATTCATGGTTTAGTTCATTAGCGTATACATTTTTGTATTTATCCATATTTTTGATTTCTTACTTCTTTGTTGCAAAAAACAACTTGAAGACAGCGGTCTTATTTGTTGCTGGTTTTTATTTTGTTTATCGAGTTATTTTTTTGATTCTTTAAGAGTGGGGCATTTGCTAGTTTAGCTGGTGAATGTCTTTTTTGTTTTGTTATGTTTTAAAGGGAGTTTTAATCTCTAGTTAAGAATCATTCATGCTACCGAAGTTTCATGCAATACCTAACTCTGGTGTTATCTTTTCCCACTTCATGTTGAAATACGCCTCTTACATTTAACTAACCTTGAGGAGATTATTACATCCGCTGAAGACAATGTTAAAGCAAACCTAGATCTAAAGGAAATTTGTGATATCCAATCGAATTATTGTGATGCACTTGATCCTATTGAAGATCATGAAATAGAAGGAAAAGAAACCAGTAAAAATAAGACTTTTTATTATGCACCTGATAAAGATGGAGCAGCCTTATGAGGCATTGAATGAGGAGTTAGGGAGGTAGATTTTAGGATAGAGAGAATCTATTGAGATTTATGTCTAGAGTAAATATTTTTAAAGGGATTGCTTTTTTTTAGAAGCAATCCCTTTATGGGTTATACTTTAAACATTGCAGGCAGATATGGGGCTTTCCGTTACATTTCAGGGAAGTCGCATATAAGTCTTGAAGGAAACGGTACACATACATTACGAAAAACATTTGGGTATCATTTTTATAAGTAATTCAAAGACGTAGTTTTGCTTCAAGACTTATATAGGGGAGGGTAGTTGTTATCTTGACACTACGGTGGTGTGAGAGGGCGAGGGTTAGTCACCCCCCCTCCTCCTCGAAACTCCAAATGCCTATTCATCTTGCATGCGTTTATTCAGTTCTTTCTTAGCCTCATCCACTATATCAGGATTCATAAACAATTCCATTGCGGTTCTTGCCATAGCCTTACTGCTAACTTGTATACACCTTTTTCCAGAGGAAGAGTTGGCGAGATCTCTAAATTGTTCGGTGTGATTTGAAATTTTATAATCAGGGAAAATAGTGACATAAGGATTGCAAATTGGAATTACTCTTGACACATTGCCTAAATCTTCTCCACCATAGTCATAAGGCATACCATCCATAACTGGTTCTTCTATAGATATTAGTTCATTTCGGCAAACTTCAGATAATGTTTTATTAGGAACTCTTCCTAAATAACCAGGAATAAATTCAATATTAACCTCACAACCAGTAGCAATAGCTGCGCCTTCAGCACATTTTCTCACACGTTCAGTATAATCATCTAGATCACTTAATTTGAAACAGCTGAGTGATCCTTCTATTGAAGCAATATCAGGTATCAAACCTGTACTTTCTCCACCAGACTCTATAATCCCTGATAGGCGAAAATCTGATTTTGTATGCTGTCGTAATAAACCCGTTGCTACAAAATATAAATTTGCGGCATTCAAGGCATTGACACCTTTACTAGGATGTGAAGCGGCATGCGCAGATTTCCCTTTGAATTTTATTTTTATCCTCTTAGAAGACATACATTCACCCGCAAGTCGTGTTGTATCACTAGTTGGATGCATAAATAAAATAGCATCAATACCATCCCAGGCATTTTTTTCGAGTAATTTTATTTTGCCCCCTCCAAACTCTTCGGCAGGTGTACCCATTACAACTAATGTTCCGGGTACTTTTTGTTCTTCCATATACTTTTTTATTTGAACAGCTGTACCTAAAGCAGTGGCGCAAATTAAATTATGTCCACAAGCATGACCAATTTGAGGCAAAGCATCATATTCAGATACCACAGCTATAGTTAGCTCCCCCGGTTCATATTGATATACTGCTTTATAAGCAGTTGAGAGCCCACCTAAGTTCTCTTCTACCACAAAACCATTTTTTCTTAGAAAATCACATTGAATTCGATAAGCTTTTACCTCTTTGAACCCAAGTTCGGGATTGGAATGAACATATTGTGCGATTTTCCAAAGTTCATCAAGTCTCGAATCCAAATAATCATCGTATCGTAGTTTCATAGCTTCTTTTTCCATATAATAATCCTCTCACTTATTTATTGATGTTTAACTGCCTTGTAATATTCCAAAGAACCCAGTAATTAATGAAATAACAATTAGCCACATGATAAGCCTGTTATAATACTGTCCTCTCAATTTAAAATAAAAATATATGCCAAAGACAGCTGCAAGAGGTAATATACCTACTAAAATTTGATCTAATATATCTTGAATAACAATTGGCTCAGCATTTTTAAATGAGAACTCTAAAGGAGTGGAAACTTTTATATAAGTTGATGAAAGTGCTCCCATCATAAACAATCCTAAAATACTAGCACTGTTAATAAGATTGTTGATTAATCCGGATTTCATTAACTTTGTAACAGAGTCTTTTCCTAATAAATATCCAGATTTCATCATACCGTATCCTATTAGTATAACTGCTAATGGGAATAAAAACGGCACAATACCTCCGATAAATAGTCCACTTAATGCTAAAGAAGAAGCTAGAGCTAGAATAATAGGCTTTAAGGTTCCCCAAATTAATGTATCTCCAATACCAGCAATTGGTCCCATTAAACCTGTTTTAAATCCTGTAATAACTTCTTCAGAAAGCGAATCTGAAGAATCTTTGCTTTTTGCTTTTTCTTCCTCCATTGATAAAACGACACCATGTATAACGGCACCAAAAGTTCCTTCAGAATTATAAAACTGCAAATGTCGTATTAAAGCTTCTCTATATCCTTGATCATCATCTTTATATAACTTTTTTAAGCTCCCAGATAGAGCATTGCAAAATGCCAATGCTTGTAAACGCTCATAAGAATTACTAACTTCTACTGATAAATACCATCTTGCATAGGTCTTCATTAAATCTCTATTAGTTAATTCGCGTTGCTTTTGTATTTCATCTAAATTAGAAGACATTATTAATTAACCTCCTTCTGCTTCTGTTTAATTGAATTAAACATGGTGAGAGCTGCGACACAGAAACCAAATGCTGCTGCTGCCATAACGTCAACTTTTAGATAAGCGACTAAAAAGAATCCAATAAAGAAATAAGGCATTATCTCTCTTTTTCCTATAACCATTATAATAATGGCAAACCCTAGAGCTGGAAGTATCCCACCTGCAACGCTAAAACCATCTATTATCCCTTGGGGTAAAATGTTCATTATACTTGTAACAGCATTAGCACCAAATAAGGTAATAACGAAAACAGGAGTAAACGTTAATAGAAATATAGTTATGGTTGGATACGTAATTGCGCAATGGAAAATTTTCCTTGTATCCATAACTTGTGCATACTTCTCCGCTTTTGATACCCAGTAAGAATTTGTAATTCTTCTTAGTTGGTCAATAAATATTCCTAGAATACCAAAAGGAACTGCGAGTCCGACAGCAACTTCTACATTCATACCGGTCTGTAAAGCAATCGGGATAGCGATTATTCCTGCGAGTGATTGATCGGCAGGCATATTGCCTCCTGTAAAAATAATACCAATATAAATTAGCTGTATTGTAGCACCAATGATCAGGCCTTTTTCAACCTCGCCATAGACCAACCCTAGAATTAAACCATAAAAAATAGGTGAACCTGTTGCTTGTGATAAACCATAACCAAGACGACTAGTACCTATGAAATATAAAATGCCGCATAATGCCGCTACTAATAAATTCATTGGTGGTGCACCTCTTCCCTAATTTTTATTTTTTAGAGAATCCAATTTTTCTAAAGCCTTTTTTAATTCCATTTTTGGTTCATCTGGTACTTGATGCAAATATACATGGCAATTATTTTCTTGATCTAATTCTTTTAACAAATTAGCGTCTTCTTCGTTTAATGTAATTGGTCCAAATATAGCCTTTCTTCCTGGACCAGCCCCTAAACCACCAATTTGTAAATCCTTAATTGGAACTCCTCCCTTTATAGTTTTAAAGGCTGTTTCAACATCTTTAAACAAAATGAATAATTTCCCATGTCCCATCTCGTTTTCTACCCAATTGCTTATTGCAGATTCAACCGAATAAACATTTACCTCTATATTTGATGGGGCTGCCATTACATATATGCTTCTCATAAATTCATCTTTAGCTAAATTATCATCTATAATCACAATACGATTTGCAAAAGTTTGGCGCACCCATTTAGTAATTACTTGACCGTGTATTAAACGAAAGTCTACTCTTACCAATTCTATTTGAGCCATTAAAATCTCCTCCTAGGTAGTTTTTTTGCTATTTTGGTAAAACATATATAAATTATATTTATACTTGATCTGGGTCAGGTGCTGGTACTTTCAAATGTTGGCAGTTCATAATTGCAGCCTCATTAATTTCTTTTATACTTTCATCTGTGAAAGGTCGATTTTGTCTTATAATGGCTTCAATCAACATTATTGCGCTTAATCCGGATAATATATGAATTTTATATTTCTGACTTAACTTTAATGCAGCATTTGACGTTGTACCGCCAGCGATATCAGTGATAATTAAAGAATTAGCTGGCATTTTTTTAATCTTTTGCTCTACCTTTTTCAAGAAGTCCTCTGGTGTATCAGAAGGATTTAGAGCTATTTCACTTACTCCTTTTATTTGACCAATTATCATAGTCAATTTATCCATCAGAGTTTCTCCCCACCCCCCGTGAGTTAATAATAAAATTTCACTTTGATAAGATTCGTTTGACAAAATTACTCCTCCTTTTAAGGTTTCTTAGGTTAATATTTATAGTTGGGTTTTGTAAGTAATAAATTTACTTTGTAAACGTTTACAATAATAATCTTTTAAGAACGATTAATTTTGTTAGTAACTTGGAAGGCACTTAAAACTGCTTAATCCAATATATAGAATATTTTTTCTTTTATTCGCATTTTCGTAAAAAATTTTTCGATGATTTTTCTTAAAGAGAGGAATATCATGATTGGGAAACTACATATAATCCTGTTTATAAGGTGTAAAAATTTGGATTGTACTTTTATAACCGTTTTTAATTCTTTGATAGATGGTTGTAAAGAAAAGGCTTAAGAGATGTACTTTTGAAATCTTTTATATTAAATGTTTCAGTTAAAAATTTTATTTTTAGGAGGTAATGTATGTTGAATAATAACCAACACTGTTTAGTAAGTATTCGTAACAATTATGGTCACTTTAGTGATAAAGAACGCTTAATTGCTGATTTTATATTAAAATATCCTGATAAAGTTATTCATTATACAATAAACCAAATCTCAGAGAAACTAAGTATAGCAGACTCCACAGTTTTTCGATTTTGTAAACGAATTGGTTTTAAAGGTTTTCAATCTATGAAAATTGCCCTTGCAGCAGAGGTTGTTGCCCCTATAGATAATATCAACGAAAAAATAGAAGAAAAGGATAGTGTTGGAGTAATTTCTGAAAAAATTTTTCGTTCCAATATTAAAACAATCGAAGACACACTTCAAATCCAGGATGAAAATCTTATTATAAAAGCAGTCAATGCTATAATGAAAGCAGATAGAGTGCATTTTTTTGGATCTGGAGGGTCAGCCATTGTAGCCCTAGATGCGTATCACAAGTTTATAAGAAGTGGAATTAATGCCAATGCTGATTTGGATTCCCATCTTCAGATTATGTCTGCCTCTCAGATGAAAGATAAAGATCTTGCTGTGCTTATATCACTTAGTGGTTCAACAAAAGACTTATTAGACATTTCACAGGTGTTAAAAAACAACAAAGTCCCTATTCTAGCTATTACCAATTTTGCCAAATCATATTTAGCGGAGAGAGCAGATATTGCTCTATATACGGTTGCTGATGAAACGGACTTTCGATTAGAAGTACTATCTTCTAGAATTGCTCAATTATCTATAATTGATGCGCTTTATACAAATGTTATGATTTTGAGAAAAGAATTGGGGCGATGTGCATTACAAAAAATGAGGGAAAGTGTGAGCTTAAAACATTTATAATAACCCTTAATCTAGTGCAATTGACTAATTTAAGTAAGAAAACATCCTGAAGAAATTTTCTTAAAAAAATTGATTGGAGATAAGTTCCTTTGTTACCTAAAGCACTGAGAAAATCAATGAGTATTGGAGGACCACATTTTGTTCCCATAGACCTCCAATACCTGTTTACGTCTAACCAAAAACCCCCGCCCACTAACGGACGAGGATTCCCCTAACAAAACAAATCATTCTTCTTCGGATTGTTCAGCCCAAACAACGGCCTAATAAACAAAGCAACTCCTGTGCCAAGCATTGCCATAACCATCCATACCCAACCGTGCAAACTAAATGACGCAATACCGCCAAAATATGCACCGATATTACAGCCAAAGGCAAGTCGTGCACCATATCCCATTAATAATCCGCCAACAATAGAGGCGCTGGCTGGACCGACTTTTAGTTTTTTAGGTTTGAAGTTACCTTGCGCAGTCGCAGCAATGAATGCTCCTAAGATAACGCCAAAGTTCATCACACTTGTGGAGTCAGCTAGAACGGTTTGGCTTAATGCCATGCCGTTTTCCCCTTGGAAATATCCCCACGAAGCAACGTCGACACCAACAGAATCAAGCGCTTTTCCTCCCCATAAAGCAAAGGCGGATGTGATTCCCCATGGCTGACCACGGACTGCTAGTGTCAGAGCGTTTAAGATTGCTAGAATTATTCCAGCAACAAATAACGGCCATGCCCCTCTAAAGATTTTCTTCCATCCGCTTATTGTCACGAGTGGCTTCATTCTTGGAGGATTCTTTCTCTTTGCAAATTGAGCGAGAATAAAGTAAATCACAACAAACATAATTATTTGTACGATCCAAGCCCCACCATATCCCAGGCTTGTTGATGTAGCAAGGGAGAATGGTTCAAGTGACGGTGTGCTCATCCAGAATGGGAAATGAAGTGCGCCAACTGTTGATCCGATGATAAATGCTATCAGCGTAAGGATCATCGAACTGGAACCACCACCGAGGTTATAAAGTGTTCCAGAGGCACAGCCGTTTCCGAGCTGCATGCCAATACCAAATAGAAACGATCCAAAAATGACGCTTATTCCTACAGGAGAAACATATCCTGCGGGATCGGCACCAGTAAATGAAAAACCAGTACTAAGAATGACGGCAAATAATGTTGTTGCAACCATGAGCATTAGCATATGAGCCTGGAGTCCCTGTGTATTACCAACGGACATAAGTCGTCTGAAAGCTGAAGTAAAGCCAAAACGAGCTTGCAGTAGTGTAACACCTAATGCAATACCTATTAAATAAAGCACTCCTTGCACCATATCCGTTGTGCTAACGATCGCAATAAATAAGATAACGGAAGCAATAACTCCGAGTGTTAAAAATGGTTTTTGGACAGGCTGTAGTTCTTTAATAACGGTTGTGGGATGTTTAATCCATGTCTTTGATGATTCAGCTACCTGCTGTTCCAAGAAAAAACCTCCTTATTCCTATTAAGTTAATAGGGTTTATGTGTATTAAAGTTTATAATAAATACGGTAGTTTGTAAAGATGTTATGAGGATGATGTTAATCGTACTCATCATCTTAACCAAAAAACTGGTTCTATATTTTATACATTCTGCCTCAAAAAGGATGCCTGAATTTCCATGACTGCGGACGCAAGCTGTTTCCGATAATTCTCCTTGTAATATTTATTAAAAAAACTATTATGAAGAATAACCTTATTGATTCTCCATAATAGTTTCTAAGTTTTAACGGAATTAGAAAGGACCTAAATTAATTGCAAGAGCTATAGCTAAAGCAATTGCTCCTATAACTATCCAAATCATTAATAGAGGGAGCATAAATCTTAACCACTTTACCCAAGATACTCCAGCTACCGCTATACTAGCCATAAGTATGCCTGATGTAGGAGCGATCGTATTAGTGAAACCATCTCCCATGTTGTAGGCTAATACGGCAACTTGTCTTGATATACCTATAATATCTGCTAAAGGTGCCATAATTGGCATTACAATTGCAGCTTGTCCACTTCCTGAAGTGATAATTAAGTTGAAAAGTAAGTTAAAAATGTACATACTAAATGCTCCTATCGCAGAGGGAAGTGGCTCAATAACAGAAGCTATGGCATGAACAATCGTGTCTAATATCAATCCGTCCTCTAAAACTACCACAATTGACCTTGCTAAACCTACAATGAGCGCTGCATATATCATTCCTTGAGCACCCTTAACAAACTTCTTAACAAATTCATTTGGATTAATTTTTCCTATAATCGCAGTACCAATCCCTATGATAAGAAAGATTGCTGCCATTTCATTTAATCCCCAATCTGCTCGAAATACACCAACAGTATAAACTGCTAAACAGACAATAAAATAAAGTAAAACAACTTTCATTGTTCCGGTAAATGGTATGTTCTCATCAATTTCCTCATGATTAGAACTAAAACGATTTGTACCCATTATACTTCGTTCTGGGTTATTTTCTATCCTTCGAATATAATAAAAAATATATAAAATGGAAGAAATTAATATAGCTAAGTATATGATAAAACGATACCAAAGTGCACTAAATACAGGGAGACCAGCTATCTCTTGTCCGAATCCTGTCGTTATTGGATCTAGTCCTGCAACAGTATATCCTGAGTAAGCTCCTAAGTATATTAATGCTACCCCGACAATTGCATCTAATTTAAACGCACGAGCAATAATTACTCCTACAGGAATAAAAGCAATAACTGCAGTGTGTAAAATACCTAAAAAACCGGCAATTGAAAAAACAGTACATACAGAAATGACTAGTAGAATTTTTTTATCCCGTGTTTTATTGATTAAACGCATTATTCCTGAATTAATAGCTTGAGTTGAGTCTATAATTGCAAATGACCCACCAATAATAAGAACTAGAAATATAATATTTGCTGCTTCCATCATCCCTGTTTGTATGGATAAAAAGAAATCCATAAATCCAACTGGATTACTTTCAATTTGAGAATAGCTTCCAGGTATTACAGTTGGTACAAGACCATCTTCTTCTCTCTCAAAATTTCCCGCTGGTATAAGGTAAGTAGCGATTGAGGCAAAAATTAACATGATAAATAGAAGTATATAAGAATCCGGCATTTTAAATAATCTTTTTTTACTTTTACCCACTTTCAAAAAATATTCTTTTTTTTGTAGGTTCATTCCATCATCCCTTATCTTGTTTTTATTAACCAATAATTAAAGAGTTTAAATCCCTTGGATAATAAGTGATTTTCTCCATTCCATTCTCAGTAATCACAATGGTGTCGGAATGACGAAAAGCACCTAATCCTTCTACATATAAACCTGGCTCTACAGAAAAAACCATTCCAGGTTTAAGAATCGTATGGTCTCCTAAATCAAAAAATGGTGCTTCATGATTAAGCAATCCCATATTATGACCAGTATGGTGTCTGATATATTTGTTTAGATTATTTTCTTGATAATAACGTTGTACTTCTTCCTCTATTCTAGATGCAGGAATTCCAGGTTTTATTGTGTTAAATGCAATATCTTGAACATTAATCATATGTTGGAAAAATGATTCCTGTAGTTTATTAACTTCTAATATGAACATCGTACGTTCTAATTCACTTTTGTAGCCCCATACATCTGCTGCTGCTTGAGAAACGACATTGTAACCATGTTTAATTTCAGCATTTTGATTTTGGGAATGTGGAAAAGCAGAATGAGGTCCGATTTGCCCTCGATAAAAGGCATGAGCTGGTGAACCATATGGTCTATACTCATTACCAAGGGTTTCGAACATAGCTCTGGTAGCTTCATACGTAGCTAGTCCTTCAATTTCTATCTCTCGCTTTCCTAATCTTGTGTATTTAACAAGAAGGGTGTGAGCAAGATTTCCCCATCGTGCAGACTCTTTTATTAATTCTATTTCATCTTGGGATTTAACATATCTCATACTTTCTACCATGTCTTTGATATAAACCTCTCTATCAAAGTTTAAGAGATTTGCAATGTTGGGTCCTCTATATCCTTTTGAGGAATTGTAACCGCTTGCATCTAATCCAACAATTTTGTTCTCAAAATTATTTGCTTGAAGTACTTCCTTCAAATGCTCCATAGGATGGATCAAACCAGGATATTCCTGATAGTAATGAACATTGTCAATTACCGCATATTCTTCAGCGTGTTCTTTTTCTAATCTTGGTACAAATAAATGTGTTTTTTGTTTAGTATCTGTAATAAAAGCTATCGGTCTCTCAGATGGTCTAAAATGAAAACCAGTTAAGTAAAAAATATTAGTAGTGTTAAATAAGATACTTGCATCAACTTTCTTTTCCGTTAATTTTTTAAGATAGTTATTTTGCCTATTTCTAATTTCTAACTTATTAATATCAAGTTGCAAACTTATCATCTCCGTTTTTTTTAAATTAATTTGAATTGATATTATCAAATTATTAAATATATGTATAATATATTATAAGTAAAGAATGATACCTTTTAGGTATCACAGGAGGAAACCATATGGAATTAAGACATCTGCGTTATTTTGTGGCAGTAGCTAAGCACTTGCACTTTAATGAAGCAGCATTAGAATTAAATATTTCACAACCTCCTTTAAGTAAACAAATCAAACAATTAGAAGATGAATTAGGAGTTATTCTGTTATGGAGAACTAACAGAAAAGTTGAATTAACGGAAGCTGGAGAATACTTTTTTAATGCCGCAAACAGGATATTAAAGTTAGTAGAGAAAGAGATTAATGTAACGAAGGAAATTGCATGCGGGGAAATTGGCTCACTAACAATTGGATTTGGAGGTTCTGTTGTTTATGATTTACTACCTAATATTATCAAGCAAATGAATGAAATTTATCCTAATATCAAATTGGAAGTACGGCAGTTAACAACTAGTGACCAAGTGAGATTACTGCAGGAAGGTACAATAGATGTTGGGTTTTTAGTTCCACCTATCAATGAAGATGATATTATAAATTTACCTATTCGAGAAGAACCTTTTGTAGCATGTGTTCCATTAAATCATAGACTATCGCAGAGTCAACATCCTGTTGAAGTAATGGAATTTGAACGCGATAGGGTTATTATGACCCCTGAAAAATCAGGGAAAGGTTATTATGATTCTATAATTGCATTGTGCAGAAATGCAGGGTTCTATCCTAATATTACTCAAACTGCACAAGAACAACAGACAATTGTCTCTCTTGTTGCATCTGAAATAGGTATTGCATTTGTGCCGAAAACAACGGAACGAATTGTTCATGAAAATGTAAAATACCTTCCTCTTAAACAACAGCATAAAAAAATAACAGCGTTAGCATGGCATAAGGATAATCATAAGCCAGTTATAGGATTATTTGTAGATTTGATCAAGTCATACTTATTGAAAGAATAAAGTATTTTTAGAGATTTAGTTCAATCAAATAAACAGAGAAATTCAATTTATAAGTTATAAGTATAAGGTGATAAATGTAAAAAATAAGAGAGATATTTTTGATAATAAGTTATAGAAAGTTATCCCCTTATAAGAATATAATCTAAACTGTGTAAACATCATAGCATATGGTTTGGTGGTTACCCCAAAAAGCTATCATTCAAAAATTCCCAGTTGATTTGGAAAGCCTGCTGCTTATAAGACTTTCTGCAGAATAACCTCTCAGAACATGAAAGTACTTTTATTCCTTCCCCTATCAAAAGTCTTTAGATAATCCCTGAATCTAGATTTCTCATCTTCATAATTATTCTATTATTTGATAATATAAAGGATGTTACATTCTTTAGAAGTTGTGAATAAATCTAGTAAAAAATTGATTTAATCCACTTAAAAGCATAATCGGTAAATTGGTAGATATAGTACCAGCATAATGAAAATAAAAAGGAAGATTTCTATGCAAAAAACCCTTTCCCGGGCAGCTGTTATCCTCTGGATGGGGTTAATTTTTCATTTATCACATCAAGCTGCTGCAGCGTCTAGTGAACTTAGTACAGGAGTTACAGAAATAGTGTTAGCCTTTATAGAAAAAGTTGTTCCAAATGAGGATTTAGATGTTAGCAGCATCCACCATATCATCAGAAAGAACGCTCACTTCTTCATTTATTTTTTCCTCGGAATGCTAGTGCTTCATGCATTAAATATGAGTAAAGGAACTGGATGCAAAACAATCGGGTTAGCGTTACTCATCTGTGTGCTATACGCGATTTCAGATGAAGTGCATCAGCTATTTGTTCCAGGCAGGGGAGCTCAGGTGAAGGATGTTTTAATAGATAGCGCAGGAGCTAGTGTGGGGATAGTTGGCTATCTGTTGTTAAGTCGATTGATAAATATTGTCCGAAAGACGTGATTGATTTGGCGGGTGACAATGTGTTTTGTAAATGTAAGGAATGTTGCAAGAGTTAGATATAAACGTAATTAATTCGAATGCTGAAAGAGGGAAACAGGTAATGACTAGAAAATCAAATCAGAAAAAATCTAGAAAACTATGGTTGAAAATTCCATTGATACTTATCGGGGTGATAGTCCTTGGAGTGGGAGCATATGCCATTTCCATTTACAATAACGTTGCCAAAACTGTAAACGAAAAAATGCATGAGCCCGTAGATTCGATTGATCGGGAAACAACGAAAAAGAAAATGAAAGCAACCGAAAAGCTTACTATATTATTATTGGGAATTGATTCACAAGAAGGAACGAGCGGTCGATCTGACGCATTAATGGTTCTATCACTTGATCCAACAGACGATTCCATGCAGCTAATTAGTATCCCACGGGATACGAGAACAACAATCGTCGGAAAAGGAACCGAGGATAAGATTAATCACGCGCATGCATTTGGTGGTACAGATATGTCTATAGCGACTGTGGAGAATCTATTGGATATCGAGCTTGATTATTATGTACGTATGAATATGGATGGACTGTCCGAATTAGTAGACGAGCTTGGGACGATTACAGTAGATAATGAGATTGCTTGGAATGATGGTACAAATAATTTTAATGTTGGCCCAGTTGACCTAGACGGCGACCAAACAATGGCTTTCGTCCGAATGCGGAAGCAAGATCCAAACGGAGACTTTGGACGAACATCCAGACAACGGCAAGTAATCGAAGGCATTATTAACAAAGGAGCTTCTGTAGGTTCCGTTACAAAGATCAACAGCACAATTGATATTCTAGGGAATAATATGGCAACAAATCTGGATTTTGACGATATGAAAAAGCTTTTATCTGGCTATAAAAATACAAGAAATAATATTGTTAGTTATCAATTGCAAGGGGACGGAACAACGATTGATGGGGTTTATTATTTGATTGTAACAGGTGAGGAGATTGCGAAGGTACGGGGGATGATTGAAGGGGAGGTTTAGGAAATGTGTGTTTGGCATTTGATTTTTGTATGAAATGGCATTCGATATTATCCGGATGAAAGTATATATATTCAATCTAATGGAACTTGACATGGAGCCTCTGTGGTAGAGGTCAAAGGCTATATAGCAAAGTTTGATCTTGCTTAGTAAATAAGCCTACCAATACCACTTCTCCATGTAGAGTTGTGTTTATACTGAATTCATTGCAAACTCGTGAATGTCAAGAGATACATTTATTAATCCTAACCAAAAGTTTTACGTACACTTTTTTGATTAACTCTACACGAATTATCGAGCTTATCTGTTTATTGTCCGGAAAATCATTGATAATGGGTACCGAGATTAATAGATATGTTTTTCGCTGTGAAAACAGTAAATGAAATCTATCTACTCTTTAATAATTTCTCGTTCATTTAAAGATTGAACGGGACGATGGTTGTCAGGGAAAATGTCTTGGAATGCTTGAATTTGTACGTTTGACATTTCGATTGGTTGTTCAAAAATCATCCATTTCACTTCTTCTGTACAAGGAGGTGTTGTTAACGAACCGTTATAATGGAAAGATGTTTGATCTTGGGGTAGCAGTGCTTGTAAATCAATCGGTTCTTTTACGGGAATATCTTTTTCCGTTTCTTCCTGCGGTAATGCATTCCAAACAGATGCTAGATTTTCATTTTCTCTACCTTCTTTAATCATTAATCCAAGTACGGCAAGATTGCCATTTGCATCGTTATGTACTAGGTGCAGTTCCATATCATAATTTTGGCCATTAAATTGATGTTCACTCGGAGTATGAAAATGAAATTGATTGAGCTTGTAATCCTTTCCTTCAATGACAATGCTGCTGCTTTCTGTTACAGCATTTGCCTGAACTGTGTGACCGTTGTTTACTAGTGAAAATGTTGTTGGCTCATATTGAATCTGAATTTCCTCTTGTTTTTTATTCGCTTTTACTTGGGGAAATTCGACATTAATGGGTGATTGTTCACTTCCATTGGCACAGGCTAAGTTTGCATTGTCCAGTTTTCCCCAGTGTTCAGGGCCTGTATTCCCGTTATAAGACCACTGAGAAGTATGGGTAGTAGCCTTTTCTGATTCCTTTTCTTTCATACCAGTGTTTTGTTCCTCCTTGACATTGTTTGTCTTTTCTTCTTTTGATCCAGCTGTTTCCGGATTTTGTTCCGAGCAAGCTCCTATAAAAAAGCTTAAAGATACAGCTAAAATAAGATAAACGAAATTCTTCTTCATACTTAATAGGACTCTCCTTTTTCCATTTTCTTCTTGTTCATCCAACAATATACTAAAGAATAGAAGAACAATAAAGCGTTATTTTTCAATAATTGTTTGAATCCTATATTTCGGTAAAAACAGACTATTATTTCATAAGTATAAAAGAACGGCATATGAAATATTCCTCCTACTAATTAATTAGTTATCGATTTGTATCCCGGATGAAAAATGATGAAAAAGGGAATCAACGATAAATTGCATCTGGCCTGAATCAAAAGAAGACGAGTGAGACAGCGATTTAATCCAAAAAATTAAGAAAATGGGGATCTTCGTATTCTTAATCATACAATTACAACGAATTTATAATAATTTTCCCATCATTCTCTCATTATGTTCTCATCTTTCAGCGGTATATTGATTAGTAATAAAAACATATGGAGGAATGTTATCATGAAAATCGTTATTGTACCGTCTGGGTTTAAAGAGTGTTTGGGCTCTGAGGAAGTGGCTTCAGCAATGGAACGCGGGGTAAGACGCTTTGATCCGTTTATTGATTTGGAAGTTATTCCGATGATTGATGGTGGAGAAGGATTTGCAAAGACGATTACTCATTTAAAAAATGGAGAATTAATATATGAAGAAGCTATAGGTCCTATTGGGCAGAAGATATTAAGTCATTTTGGCGTTTATGTTG
This sequence comes from Oceanobacillus profundus, assembly GCF_003515705.1. Lineage (GTDB taxonomy): Bacteria > Bacillota > Bacilli > Bacillales > Amphibacillaceae > Oceanobacillus > Oceanobacillus profundus. The sequence continues at coordinate 76,162 of NZ_QWEH01000018.1, read as the reverse complement.
AGAATGGAAAACGAACTGCCGTGATTGAAATGGCAGCAGTTGCTGGGCTGAAGCTCGTTCCTCGTGATCAACGAAATCCATTAAGAACAACTACTTATGGTGTAGGTGAGTTAATATTAGCTGCTCTTGATTTAGGTGTTGATCGAATCTTAATCGGCTGTGGTGATTCTGGAACGTCTGATGGTGGTGCTGGAATGGCGCAAGCTTTAGGAGTTCAGTTTTTGGATAAGCAACATCGATCAATTCCTATAAACGGTGGGAAGGATTTATTGGAGGTGGATTCTCTTAATCTAGCGAAATTAGATAAGCGCTTACAATCTGTTGCTATCGATGTTGCATGTAATTGGCAAAACATTTTATGTGGCGAGAAAGGAGTGGCCAGAGTTTTCGGTCCACAAAAAGGGGCCACCCCATTACAAGTAGAAAAGTTATCATCTGCTTTAGAGCATTATGCGGCGTTAATTCAGGAATCAGTTGGGATAGAGATAGGTTCATTGCCAGGGAGCGGTGCTTCAGGGGGGTTAGGTGCGGGATTAATTGCATTTACCGGTGCAACATTACATCCGCGTTTTAATATTATTATGGACTATATTAGTATTGAGGAAAAAATTTCCAATGCTGATATCGTATTCACTGCAGAAGGGAGTTTAGATTTTCAAACTCCAAATGGAAAAATTCCAGCAGAGGTTGCACGAATTGCGAAAAAAAATAACATCCCAGTGATTGCGATTACTGGAACAATCGGTAAAGGAGCAGATTTAAACTATCTTGCGGGTATAGATGCTTATAGTAGTATTATTCAAAAACCAACAACTTTAGAAAAGGCGATGAAAAAGGCACCAAAGTGGATTGAGGAAAGTACAGAATCCATACTGCGACAAGTTGCTATTGGTTTAGGAATTGGTGAAAGAAAATTGCTCAGAGAAGGCATGAATCAAAAGTGATGACGCGAATGGAGAAACGATTAGAAAAACAGAATTTGATCAAACCATGGATAAACCAATTATCAACGAAGTCGTTCGTAATTATCAGCATACATGTCCTTCTATTAGTACTGACTGTATCCATCGATCGTTTAGACTACAGTGGAAAGATAGCTTTATTCGCGTTTTTATCAGCAATGACGCTATGGATCACAACTAAAATACCCGCAGGATTCGTAGCGATTACGCTTATTATGTTTATCATCATGATGAATGCGGCTGGTACGGAATTGTTATACCATTCACTATCTGAGCAGGTAGTATGGTTAATGATTGGTTCTTTTATTATCGGTGAAGCAGTGAAACAATCTGGATTAGCAGAACGATTAACCCGTTCTGTATGCAGAAGGTCAACGAAAAAAAGCAGTGTGCTTTTTGGGATAGGTTCGGTTTTCTTTGCATCTGCATTTTTCATTCCATCTACCTCAGGTCGGGCTGCATTATCCAGACCGATTGTGAATCAGCTAGGTGAAAAGCTTTCAACGAAAGAACAACGCGTATTGGCTATTATCACACCTGTACTTATATTAATGAGCACGTCAGCAACATTAATAGGTGCAGGCTCTCATTTAATCGGAGTCTCTTTACTGGAAAGTACATCTGGTCAAACCATTTCCTATTTAAAATGGTTTCTATGGGGAGTGCCATTTGCCCTCGTTGTTACGCTTGTTTCATTTTTTATTATTAAATGGTGCTTGTGGCCAAAAGGTGAAACGACGGAGATGGATGTAAAACCAGAAGAAAAAACAATGCAAAGAAATCAGTTGTGTGGGGGTGAAAAGAAGACACTGATTTTGATTTCATTTTTAATTGCAGGCTGGATGACAGAAACGATCCATGGCTTTGATATAGCATTTATTACGATGATAGGTGCCATCCTGGTCATGATACCGAAATACGGAATCATTCGTTGGAAAGAAGGACTAGCGGCGGTATCCTGGAGTTTGATTTTATTTGTTGCTGCTGCAACTGCGCTAGGAAAAGTGTTAGTCGATACAGGTGTAGTCCACTGGATTGAAAACGAAATGCTGCATGTACTGAATCTGTTTGTAGGAGCTCCAGATTGGCTCATTGTTTTCATTATCTTGGTTGTAACCGTAACGAGCCATTTGTATATTACTTCTCATACGACACGAGCGATTATCTTTATTCCAAGTTTATTGATGTTTAGCGAGACAATAGGGGTTAATCCTGTTGCAGTTGTTTTCTTAAGTTTAATTGGGATGAACTATTGTGTTACATTTCCGGTTAGTTCCAAAGCATTGCTGTTTTTTTATGAGGAAGGCGACATATCCTATGATGCTAGTAATCTATTAAAGATGAGTGCTATATTAATGCCTCTCTATATACTTCTTATGATGTTATTCTATTTTTCGTATTGGCAATGGGTGGGGATGGGGCTATGAAAGTATCTTTAACAGGCAGCGTTACCTTTGAGGGTCTGTTGCCTGTAAGGATATTCATTTTTATAAGAGGCATTGCCCTCTGCTACAACTCAACGAGTTATCCCTCCGTTCTTATCCATTCAATCCCTCATGTAAAAATAAGAGATCGAATACATAAATCAAATAGATTGCTTACTCATGTGTAATAAAACAGTATTTTTACATTTTAGGGTGAGTGGAAGGAAAGAATTGTCTATTTGAATAAAGCATTTCTGGGGAAACTAAGTTCACCAAGAGAGAGGTGATTTTATGGAAAGAAGTAAAAAGTATACAGCAGCTGGCACAAATATTGCAGCTGTTAAACAGTCAAATGAACAATCCGGCATGTCTTATAACGAAGCAAAGGAATACATCGCTAGGACTACTGGTGGCCACGGAACGGCAATTTATAGCGACACGAATACAGAACAGGTTCGGAAAAAGAATCAAAAATGATAATAAAACGACGTTCCCTGCTGGTTCGTGCGTTAGAAGCAGCAGGGGAGAATTATAGTTATTTTTTCATCTGTTCTTTGGCTATGTTAATCATTTCTTTAACCATACTGCCACCAATTGACCCTCCAACTTTTCCTGCTTGTCTGGAGGTAAGGTCTTCATTATTTCCTTTTTTCAAAGCGATGCCTTGTTCTTTAGCAACTTCATATTTTACATAATCCGGGTTATTATTATCCACGATATATCCATTGGCTTTCATGACACGATCTTTGAACTGCCTGAGGTTTTTATTTCCCACGCAAAACACCTCCTCATGAATATAATTTCCGAAAATTTTAAGTTTATCCGGGTTTATATGTTATATTTTAAAAGTTTACAAAGCATATAATTTTGTCGATACCACAGTAATTTCAACTGTGATGCCAGTCATAAAGAATAAAGCAGAATGTCTTTTTAAAGTATTATGCTAAATAGGTATAAGGGATGTAATTATAGACACAACAATTAATACAAATCGAATAGTACCCGCAAGTAGTGACTGGTTGGCAGGTAATATTTACTTTGAAGCACAAAGTTTTTTTATAAGAACTATGTGCAAATTAAAAAAGAAGCACAAAATATAATTAGAAAATTCTAAAGATGATGTTGACTATGAATGATAATGTAGCTATAATATACAGAAATAAATTCTTAAAAATTATAATATTATAACAAAAGTGAGTTGAAATACATGTCATTAGAAGAGAATTCAGCAATACCATTACACAGGCAAATAAGACAATACCTAGAAAACAAAATAATTTCTGGAGAGTGGGAGCCGGGGTATAAAATTCCAACAGAAAAACAGCTTTCATCCCTTTTTAAGGTGAGTAATATTACAGTAAAACGCGCTGTACTTGACCTAGTTAACAATGGGAAGTTATACAGGAAAAGCGGAAAAGGTACATTTGTAAATAAACACGATAAAACTGACTTGTCTAGACTTGTTTCCATACATAATAAGTTTGAAGATGAGAAGCCCTATCCCCATAAAACATTAAGCTTTAAAAAAATAGTAGGAAATACTGAATTGATAAAGAATCTGCAGATAGACAAGAATGAAGAAATCTATTATATTTCTAGGATTAAACTAGAAGAAGAGAAACCCGTTATAATTGAAAATTCCTGGATACCTGCAGCTTTAACACCAGGTTTAACAGAGGAGGAAATTGAAAATAAACTACTATATAACTTATTTTCAAAAAAGTATGGGCTTAAGCTGGATACTGCAAAAGTGTTTATCTCTACAAAAACAGCAGATAAATCTGAAGCAGCGTTACTCAATATCCCCATTGGTGAACAATTATTAGTATTGGATAGGTATACGAAAACAGAAGATGACTATATTGTAGAATATTCCCGTTTTAAGGCGGTATTTAAAGATGCAAAATATTTTCTTGAGATTAATTTATAATTAATGCTTGCTCATTAATATAACTTGCAAAATTATAATGTTATAACATTATAATTTTATCATATACAAAATACCTGTTATGAATAGATTATTGTATAACCTAACTAGATTTGTATATTAAAATTTAATTTTTTAGTCAAAATTTACCGAAAAATAAAAAATATAACCTGAAGGAGGCTTTCTCATGCATATTAGTGAACATCCAGTTTTGAAAGAGAAATCCAATGAAAAAGTTTTTTTCTATTTTAATAATCATCGTTTAGAAGCAAAAAAAGGACAAACGGTGGCAGCTGCTCTTATGGCAAATGGTATTCGGAAATTGGGAGTGAGTCGGAAACTCTCTCAGCCTCGAGGTCTTTATTGTTCTAATGGAAGGTGTACCAGCTGCTTTGTAACGATAAATGGTCTCGATCATGTAATAAGCTGTACTACTCTTGTGGAAAACAATATGCAGGTTTTTTCCAATAATAATGATCCAGAAATAAGAGGTGAGAAATATGGAAACTGATTTACTGATTATAGGGGGTGGACCGGCAGGACTGCATGCAGCTCTTACTGCTGATAGAGCGGGGGCAAGGGTAGTAGTAGCCGATGAATCATTTTCTCTCGGTGGACAATTGAGACAACAGACTCAATGGTTATCTAACCTTCCGGGACAGTATGGATATGGAAAGAAGCGCGGTACATGGGTGAATGAACAACTTATTAATCAAGTAGGAGCATCTAATGTACAGGTGTTAAAGAAACATACCATGATTGGTTCCTATCTTAATGGCAACATTGGTGTTTCTGATGGAGATAAGACTTTTGAAATCCAATCCCGAAAAAATATAATAGCTCCTGGAGCCCAAGAGGAAGCAAAGGTTTTTCCAGGATGGACACTTCCTGGAGTCATGACTGCTGGAGCAGCTCAAATACTAATAAACAGGGAAAAAGTATTGCCTGGTAAGCGTGCAGTTATGGTTGGTTCTAATGATTTTTCATTGGAAGTTGCAAGACAACTCAATTCTTGTGGAATAACAGTAGAAGCGATTGTGGAGGAAAAGAATCAAATCATCTGCTCTGATGGAGAGTTAGTGAAGACTTTGGAAAACGTTCCTGTCTATACAAACAGCACAATTGAAATAGTTACGGGTGCCGGAGAGGTGGAACACGTCGTAATTCAAACACCAGATGGGTTAAAAGAAGTTAATGTGGATCTTGTTTGTATTGCTAATGGATTCAGTCCGATACTGGAACCTTTTGAAATTATGAATTGTCATTTTGTTTATCAAAAAGAACTTGGAGGATGGCTAGCTGCATACAATATTCATTTACAGACAACCAATCCTTCCTGCTATATTGCTGGAAATGCGGCAGGGATTACGGATTTTGGATCAATTCTATTAACAGGAGAAATCGCTGCTTTGAGTGCTTTAGAGGCGATGGGATTCATCAGCTCAGCAGAGGGGACTGAACAAAAAAGCAGATGTTGGAGAGAATTGGCTAATTTGGAAAGTGAAAAAGTACTTCAAGCGAGGACTGAAATGCTTGCCGATTATCATCAGAAACATGAATTGGATCTTCCGGATTATTTCATGAAGATAAAAGGAGGGAAGATGTATGGATAAATCAACCATCGTCTGCCGTTGTGAAGAAATTAATGTTGATGAGATTGAGACAGCTATGAAGAATGGTGCTGAAACATTTGATGATATAAAGCGGCTGACTAGATGTGGGATGGGTCCTTGCCAGTCAAAAACTTGCCTTAATCCTGTAAGAGAAATTATTGCTGAATATACTGGCAAGCCTTTGGCAGATATTCGGATATCAAGGATGAGAATGCCATTAAAACTCGTAAGAATGAGTGCGCTTACAAATGGTAGTGAAGGCGGTAATGTAGCATCTGTTTTTGGAGAATCAGTGGAAGATGGTGAAACGAATGATGAATAATGTATTTGATGTTATTGTGATTGGCAGTGGGGTTATCGGGAGCAGTATTGCCTACCATCTTTCAGAAAGTAAAAATCATGAAATTCTGCTTATCGATAAGGATTTCCCTTTATCTGGCACTTCCGGTTCTACGCAAGCCTGGGTTTGGGTACATAGCAAAGTACCTTCTTGGTATGGGGAATTAAGCATGTTCAGCGCAGAACTGTACCCTTTTCTAGAAAAGAAAATCGGTGATGTGGAGTATAAAAGAACTGGTGGAATAGCCCCTTTTTTCAATAAAGCTGAACGGGAAAAAGCTTGGAGACTTGTTGAACAACAGGCGGAGGTCGGAATAGATATTGAAGTTCTAACAAGAGACGAAGTACTGGAAAAAGAGCCTTCTCTCTCTTCTCATGTAGCTGGTGCTACCTTCAGTAAACTAGATGGGAATGTGAATCCATTTCGCCTCGTTGAATTATATGTGAAAGCTGCAAAGAGGAATGGGGTTCAGTGTTCTTTTTATAATCAAGTAATCGATATAGAGAAATCTGGTGACATCTTTCGGTTGGAAACATACAAAGGAGTCTTTCGAGCGAAGAAAGTTATTTTGGCAGGCGGTCCTTGGTCAAAGGATTTAGGAAGCATGTTAGGTGTGGAGATGCCGGTGAAGCAGGTACGAGGGCAAATTCTTGTTACAGAACCGCTTCAGCCGTTTCTTAAATATACTATTGGCGGTATTCGTCAGGCAGACAATGGTGAAGTATTAATTGGCTATTCGAAAGAGGAGGTGGGCTATGATAGAAGATCGACATTGGATGTTATTCAGCAAACAGCAAAAATGGCGACTGATTTCGTTCCAGCACTGGCCAAGGCAAATGTTGTTCGGACTTTTTCTGGGATCAGAGTAATGCCCAAGGACGGATTTCCAATTATCGGTGAGATCCCCAATATGGACGGTGCCTATGTGGCTGTTATGCACAGTGGAATAACATTATCACCATTAGTCGGTACATTAATGACAGAATTGCTGACAGATGGTGAAACTTCTATTGACCTTACTAGATACAGCCTTGCAAGATTTGAAGGAGTCTAAAATGGAATGTTAAAACAATATCAAAAAAAGCCAAATATATTAAGGGAGGAAAATAATGAATGCTGCTGTAGCGATAGTAATTAGCTCTATTGTAGTTTTAGGGGTAGGTGTGGCTATTTCGTTTTGGGTAGGAAAGAAGAATAAGGGAATAGAAGATTGGAATGTGGGAGGGAGATCCCTTCCAATTTATGTTGTTGCGGGCACACAGTTTGCTACTGGCATGGGGGGAGGAGTTCTTGTTGCACATGTCGGTATAGGTTACAGTGCTGGCTGGTCAGCAATAACGTATAACTTGCTATATTCTATAGGTATTGTTCTTCTTGTATTACTAGCGGGGTGGCTAAAGAAACATAATTTTTCCACCTTACCTGACATTTTCAAGAAGTTATATGGAGAGCACAAAATTATGATGAGTTCTGTTACATTACTTGCTATTGTGGTACCATTCGGCTGGTTATGTACACAGTTGGTGGCATTCGGAAACTTATTCACTGAAATAACGGGGTTATCTTTTACTTTATTGATTATTATATTTGCAGCTATCAGTTTGTTGTTCGTTTTACCTGGAGGAATGGCTTCGGTAGCATGGACTGATTTTGTTTTTGGTTGTTTTATGCTGCTACTGTCTATAGTTAGTGGAATATACATGTTAAATTATGCTGGTGGTTGGTCGGGAATTGCTTCGAATGTTCCTGAAAACCTTGTGTCGTTTCCTCAAGGGATGGGAGCGATTGGATTGACAACAATCGTATTTTGGATTTTTGCCATTTTTCCTGGTGCCCTTACAAATCAAATGTCTTATCAAAGAATCTATTCAGCTAAGGATGCCAAAACGGCAAAACAGGGTTTTATCATAGCTGCAATTGCCGGAATTATTAGTGGAACTTGGGCTTCCTTTATGGGGATTGCTATTCTGTCGCAAAATCCTGGTATGGATAATCCCGAGTTGGCTGCAGGATGGTTTCTAACTCAAATTCCTACCTGGTTTCTGGCGATTTATTCAGCTTTTATCATCGCAACTATCATGTCAACAGTCAGCAGTGCTATGCAGTCTGTAGTAGTTAATATAACAAATGATATTTATAAATCCTATATCAATCCCGAAGTAAAGGATCAAACATTGGTCAAAGCTTCGCGAATGCTATCCGTAATAATTATTGTACTTGCAATTGTTTTATCATTGTATTATCCGCAAGCTTTGGGGTGGCTGCAAGCGACATACGCTTATTCAGCTGCAGGTTTGCTAGTTCCCATATTTTTTGGTATTGCCCTGCGACGAACGAAGTTACTTTCAGCAAAAGGAGCCATGGGTGGTATATTCACTGGTGTTATTGGAGCGGCAATTGCTCAATTATTAAATACAGCCATTCCATATGCTGTATATGGGGTTGTTGGTTCCTTAGTAGGTTTCCTTTTATTCAGTATGATTTATAAAGAAAAAAGAGGGCTTGATAAGAAAGTTTCTGGTCTATAAGTACAACTTGAATTTTCTTAATTTATAAATTTGCGGGAATATAATTAATTATATGATGAACGAATTAGTAATTGAAATCCTAAGCAATAGTAAGTATATGAAGGAGGAGAAAAAAATGGACGCTGATATAGGCATCATTGGAGTTGGAACAATGGGAAGCATGGCTGCATGGCAACTTGCAAAAAAGGGTCTATCTGTTATAGGTTTTGAGCAGTTTGGAATTGGAAATGACCGAACTGCTGCGGGAGGAGAATCCCGGCTTTTTCGTACAGCATACATGGAAGGACCTGAATATGTTCCCATGCTACAGGAAGCAAAAAAATTATGGAGGGAACTGGAAACAGAAAGCGGAAATTCACTGTTAACGCTAAATGGGGGGTTAATGATTGGAGAATCTAACTCTCTGGAAATTAAAACAGTTTTAAAAAGCATCGAGGATTTTAAACTGGAGCATGAAATTTTAGAGGGAGACCAGGCAGCAATATGCTATCCACAATTTAAAATATACGATGATGACCTAGTCATATTAGATAAGGAAGCAGGCTTTATTCGACCGGAACTTTCAGTTGTATCAGCTTCTTTACTGGCTATGAAGCATGGTGCGAAATTAATGAAATATACCGCAGTAGATGAAATTATTCCTGAAACTGATGGTGTACGCATTATTGCAGAAGGGAAAACGTACAAGGTAGGAAAAGTATTGATTACCACTGGTGCATGGACAGGGAAACTATTACCAGCTTTAAAAAAGCAATTGATACCCAAAAGATTATTGCTGACCTGGTTTACACCGAAAAATCTTGCTGAAACAAAAGCAAATAAGCTACCTATATTTGCTAGAATGCGCGGAGATTTCAGGCTTACAGGAGCACCTTCACTAGATGGGTCGATGGTGAAAGCTTCCTATACAAAAGATCCTTTGCCAATAGAAGATCCATCTTCATTATACCGAGACGTATATCCGGAAGAAATTGAAAAACTGCGAGAATCCGTAAAAGCCTTGCTCCCAATGCTATATCCAGACCCAGTTCGTGCGAGTGCTTATATGGATGCCTATACACCGGATAATCATGCGTTGTTGGGAGAATTACCAGGAAAGAATAATACTATCATTGCAAGTGGTTTCTCTGGTCATGGTTTCAAACTAGCACCCATCATCGGCAGGATTTCTTCTGAACTATTGATTGAAGGGAAAACAAAAAGCAATATCAATCATCTTGATCCAGGTAGATTATTATCAAAGCATTATAAGTAGTACGGTTAAAATCGACTAAAGGTGTAATTAATAAAAGAAGACTATTCTGTGCTGGATAACGATCTAAGACCAAACTGCAACCGATGGGAAATAAGGATATTCGTGTTAAGTCCACATATATTGGAGTATATGAATGCGAGAGTGTAACATATGGCTGAGGTTTTTGTTAAAAGAGAGGGTGTAATGCCCTTTCTTTTTTTGTGGAGTTGGAATCTACAGGAATGGTTGAAAGCTAATTATTGTTCAAAAATATTGTTGCTGTTGGTGAGATGGTATCGAAGCTCAAACAAATGCGAAAATTTAACATGCAAGCAATCTAGGTACAATCAAATGCAAGCCCGAAAGGAAGGGCAGAGGTAATTCAATAAGTTGAATTACCCCACTATTTTTATTTAGTATGGAAGTTTGGTATATATAATAAAGCAAATCAGCCCTATAAGCGTATACAACTATCTGGTCGTTTTTCTTTATTATAATTTCAAATACGTGGTCTAGATCCAACGTTTTTAGACTATAACAATCTATTGAAAACGGAATACTATGAAGATCTTCCAGGTATTCACTGTACTCGCAATTCGTTCTGATACACATCTAAAAACTGCTCTCCTTTTGCTGAAATAGTTGTTCCAGCTCTCCCTTTTCGAACGTTCAATAGTCCTGTTTTATTCAGCACTTCTATTCGTAATCTTAACTGCTGATCAGTAAGACTGTATTGCTCATCTGAAAGCAACTGCTTTATTCTCCTTCTACCATAAGATTCATTTTGCTTTTTTCCTTTCTGATAGATTTGCAGAAGGCTTATGCTTTCCGAAAGAAATCCATGTTTTTCAATCGTTCTTATTATTTCGTTGATACCTAAATCCTGTTCAGTGTTTTCGGTTGCATCGAATTTTTGGTTCCCTTTGAAAAATAGCGGTAATGATTCACGTCCAATCGATGTCGTATTTAAACATACACAGTATGAAATAACGTTATATAATTCCCTCACATTCCCAGGCCAATCGTAATGATAAAAGGCCTCCATTGCATCTGTAGAGAATACCAAATCTATTCTGTTGAAGTGACCCTTAAAGGCTTCAATTAATTGTGACAAATCATTCTTTCGTTCTTTGAGTGATGGCATCTGAAGTACATAAGAAGACATATAGGAATAAAGATACGTACGAATGATCCCTTTTTGAAATAACGTTGCCAAGCTTTCTAAAGAGGAGGTGATTATCCGTATTCGATTCTTCATCGGATTTAAATCATTCGATTCAATCAAGTTAAATAACTTACCTTGTAGGGCATATGGCAGTTGGTCGATATGCTTGATATATAACGTCCCACCACTTATGGCATTGATAATACCTTCTATTTTTTCGTCTTTTGAGCCAAATAATTCCTTTTCTATAAGTTGTGGCTCTTTGTCTAAACAATTATAGACGTAGAAAGGCAATGCTGCCCCAGTAGAATCATTATGAATCATTTCTGCAAGCATTTGTTTTCCTGTTCCAGTCCCACCCTCAATATGGATTGCATCAGGTGTTTTCGCTAGCTTGCTTGCTATCCTGATTGTAGACTGCAAGGAAGGGGAACTTGTCTTCAAACTATCTAATGTACGATGCTGATTTTGATCATGAATGGAGATGGGTAAGCTTTCTGTTTTTTTATCGGTTGCATAAATCATTCCCTTGATATAAAGCTGAGTTAATAATGAAACCTTCATATCCAACTGACAGTATTGTTTTATTTGTATTAGTGTTTCTAAGGAAATAATGCGTGGTCCAATATCAATCATCCGTGGAAATCCTTTTGGGATAAGGTTCGTTTCTCCAGGAGTGATAACAAAGTCTATTTTATCAGGCATTGGCTTTTCTGAAATATAAGGATAAAAGGTATGGTTTGGCAAAAAAAGTTTCAGGGATTCCAACGTTTGTATCGTGTTATTGTAATTATCGTTTACAACCAATATATTTTTTCTTTGTTTCGAAAAAATGAGTTCTTTTAGATTTCCAATATTCTCTGTTCTTTGTGCCACAATGGAAATGGCAGCCTCGGGCAGAAATGGCTTTACTAATTCTTGTATTTCCATCGCAGATAATAAAACAAGATCACTCGATAAGAGAGTGTCGGAGTTTAACTCTTTTAAAGTTAGCCCTTCGATCTGGATGGAAGTTCCGAATATATACTCCAATTGATTTTTTAAAAATAGTAAGTTATCTTCTTGGATTCCGATAATAATTAATCTTTTTTTCATTAGTGTCACGCTCCATAGTTCCTATCATATACCCTATTTTACATGGTAAATCGATATAATCATAGAATCCTTTTTTTATAAATGGGTTGTAATGGGTTGTATTAATTTGGATAATGATTTATAATCCTATTATTCTAATAATTTAAACAGGAAATTTAATTAAGGAGCGAAAAGATGTTTACACTGATTAAAAATGGTGAAATTTATGCACCAAATTATATGGGGAAGCAATCTATTCTAATGATTGATGAAAAAATAGTGAAAATAGGAAGTATAAATGAAGAAAAATTGCGAGCGCTTTTTGACGTTAATGTGATAGATGCTTCTGGTTTAATTGCTACTCCAGGTATGATCGATCCACACGTACATTTAATTGGTGGAGGGGGAGAAGGAGGCTTTGCTACAAGGACTCCGGAAATCCAACTGAGTACTATTATTGCTTCAGGTGTTACTACTGTTGTTGGCTGTCTAGGGACAGATGGAACAACACGACATATGACATCTTTGTTAGCAAAGGCTAGGGGATTGGAAGAAGAGGGAATTACGGCTTATATTTATTCAGGTAACTATCATATCCCTACTCCAACGATAACTTCATCGGTAAAAGACGATATTATGTTAATTGATAAAGTGATCGGAGCGGGAGAAATTGCAATATCCGATTCCAGATCAGCTCAAGCCTCTTTACATGAGGTTGCAAAATTAGTTGCAGAAGCCAGAATAGGTGGTTTGCTAAGTAAGAAAGCAGGAGTAACTCATTTTCATGTTGGTATTGGAAAAGACCGTTTGGCATTTTTACATGAGCTTTTAGAAGATTACGAAATCCCACCTGCAAATATTTATGCAACACACATTACACGAAGCAAGGAACTTGTTGATGATGCGATCCAGTTGGCGAAAAAGGGGGCATTTGTAGATATAACTGCAGATGAAGACACAGGTAAATGGATTCAGTATTATAAACAAAGTCAAGGTGACATGCATCAGCTGAGCATTTCCTCTGATGGAAACGGCAGTCTACCTAAATTTAATACGAGAGGGGAATTAATCGGATTTGGTGTTGCAACGCAGCAAACCTTGTTTGAGCAAGTTATATCCACTGTTAAAGATTATGGTTTGCCTTTAACTGAAGTATTACCTCTTGTCACTAGTAATCCTGCAAGAGCACTTCGTTTAGATGAAAAGGGTGCTCTGAAGGAAGGGTTTGATGCTGATATCCTTATGCTGGATCAAAATTCACTAGAAATTAAACATGTTTTTGCAAAAGGGCAACACATGCTTAGGGATAGGGAGATTCTTGTCAAAGGAACATTTGAATAAAGATATTAGGGGGAAATACGATGCAAAGAAGGCCAACGTTATTAGAAGCATTTTTACCGATTATAGTTATGCTATTGCTATTAGCAATTGGTTACGGTGTTTACGGATTAAGTCCGGAGCCATTATTAATACTTGCATCTATCTTCGCTGGGGTTATTGCACTTAGGGTAGGTGTGAATTGGAATGAAATGATGCTTGGTATTCGCGAAAAGCTCGATATGGCAATGCCGGCCATATTAGTTTTGATATCAATAGGAATTTTAATTGGAAGTTGGATGATTTCAGGAACGATACCGATGATGATTTATTATGGTTTGGAATTAATTAATCCACAGTTTATTGTACTTATCGCGTTTATTGTCTCTGCAATCATTTCAATTGTAACAGGAACTTCCTGGGGATCTGCAGGTACAGTTGGCGTCGCTTTGATGGGGATTGCTACTGGGCTTGGCGCTTCATTGCCTGCGACAGCTGGTGCGATTGTTTCAGGTGCGTATTTCGGGGATAAATTATCTCCATTATCCGATACAACAAACCTCGCACCCATTGCAGCAGGGAGTGAGCTTTATGAACATATAAAGCATATGCTTTATACGACCGTTCCTGCAGCTATTGTTGCAATGATCGTTTACACAATTGCAGGGTTCAATTTATCGGCTAATGCTGTTGCAACACCAGAGGTAATGAATATCATGCTGCAGACATTAGCCGATATGTTTCATTGGAATATTATACTATTACTGCCCCCAGTCATTGTGCTTTATGGATCGATAACCAAAAAGCCAACATTGCCTACAATTATTTTTTCATCTTTTGTAGCTGCTATTATCGCAAAATTCTATCAAGATTTTGCAATAACTGATATATTTGCTGCTACTGTTACAGGGTTTGATGTTTCCATGATAAACAAGCCTGATTTTAATGCAGAAACGGTAATATTTGAAGTGACCAGGTTAGTTAATCAGGGTGGAATGCAGTCCATGACAAGTGTAATTCTGATTGCCTTTAGTGCATTTGCATTTGCAGGAATTATTACCAAAGCAGGAGCATTGGAAGTAATTATGGATGCATTGTTAAAGATTGTGAAAAAGACTGGTGATCTTATCCTATCGACTGTTGCCTCCTGCATAACAATGGCACTTGTTACTGGAAATTCATATTTATCAATTATTGTTCCAGGAGAATTATTTAAAGAAACATATCAAAAGAAAAACCTACACGCAAAAAACTTATCAAGAACATTAGAGGATTCAGGAACTGTAATTGTTCCACTTGTGCCATGGTCCTCTGCGGGTGTATATATGGCAGGGGTGCTTGGTGTCTCAACGATTAGTTATGCGCCTTGGGCAATAGTTTGTTACTTAGGCTTTATTGTCGCGATTATATCGGGATATACAGGGTTTGGGATTGAACGGATTAAAACAAGTGATTCGAAAAAGGTTAATGCTGGGTAAGAGGAATTTTTACTACTTAGTATATGGAGGCGTTCACCTTCTAGGCTTTTTTCAAGTGCTTACTCGTTTTTAAATGGTGCTATTGAGGTATAGTGTGGTATTTTTCATTGAACTTGAACATTGATGAAAAATACCACGTTATGTTTAGTTATTTGAATTTTGTTCTAGTCACATTAAATCCATCACACAAACTCCATTTTTTTAGAAATGTTAGTTGTAGAATCTAATACTAACTCAGCGTATTGGTCAAACTTAGATTCATCCATCCTAATTAAAAAGGAATCGTATGGTCATACTCTTAAGATTATTGGAATTTTAAACATAATGGGCAAGTCTACTGAAAATTAGTTGAAGGTATTTTAGGAGGACCATTCTTGATTGGAATAGTCCTAGTTGTGGTGAAAGAGGATAAGTTTATACTCTCTTCTCGCATTGGAATTATCTGTTCTTTACCAACCTATCTCTATTTCCCTAAATTATAAAATCTGCAATTCCTTAGGAAATGAAGTCAATACATCTGCTTTACCTTCTTCATTGATATAAACATTATCTTCAATTCGTACTCCTCCATAATTTGGAATATAGATTCCTGGCTCGATCGTAAATAAAAGACCTGGTTCTGCTATGTCTGCATTACTTTCGTGAATTGAAGGCTCCTCGTGCACTTCGATACCAAGACCGTGACCTATACGATTATTAAAATATTCTCCATATCCTTTTTCTTTAATAACATTTCTCGCAGCAATATCAAATGTTCTAAGTGGTACCCCTGCTTTTACAGCATCTAACCCTGCATTGGTAGATTGTAAGACAATGTTATAGATTTCTTTCTGTTTTTTAGAAGCTTCTCCTATTAAAAATGTTCGTGTTATATCTGAGCAATAACCATCTTTAATAACACCAAAATCTATCAATAGAAAGTCACCATTTTCAATGGTACGACTGCCTGGTGTTCCATGCGGTAGAGCTGATTTTTCCCCTGATAGAACAATAGTGGAAAAAGAAGGACCATCGGCACCAAATTTTCTCATTAAGTATTCTAATTCAGCAGTTAAATCCATTTCACTCATTCCGGTTTGAACTTTTTTGATACCTTCTGCTAAAACCCTTTCTATAATTTGGATTGGTTTTCTCATTTGTTCTATTTCAATTGGAGACTTCTTCATTCGCTCAGAACTGATGTAAGGTTGAATGTCGATATAGGAAGCCGTTGGGAAATTTTCTTGTAAGTGTTGATACCGAAAGATATTGACAGCTTTCTTTTCCAAAC
Source organism: Oceanobacillus profundus (assembly GCF_003515705.1). Lineage (GTDB taxonomy): Bacteria > Bacillota > Bacilli > Bacillales > Amphibacillaceae > Oceanobacillus > Oceanobacillus profundus. The sequence goes on along the minus strand of NZ_QWEH01000018.1, from coordinate 59,830 downwards.
CGAAAGTTAAAATGTTCGCACTTACATTCGTTTGGAGCTTGGTAAATGGGTTTTCTTCATCTGAGATGGGTACAATGGTTTGGACGGCAGAATCATTTCGAGCGATTTCTACATCTAATGCAGGCACAAACAACGTGGTTTTTTCATTTTTGTTGTCGATGACTAGTGCCATGAAACGTTCATGTGGATTGGAGAGAAACCCAGTGTAATAAAAAACATTGGCAGGATCAGTGATCATAGCGATATCAATCTTTTCGTTTTGTAAATATACTTGAATGGATTCAAGACGCTTTATGTATTCCTTTTTCATACAAATACCTCCTTGTAGTATGTTTTTATTTTAGATTAAGATTTAAACAATAGGAAATAAAATGATAACATTAGTAACTTGGCATGAATATTTCATGTACTAAGTGATTACATCACGTGTGCGTGGTTGAAATATAAGAGAAAGTCTCACCAAACGGATAAACCTTCTCTATTGCCATCAATTATATTGAAATATTTCCTTCTGCATATTTATCGTCAGAATCAATGTTTGTGTTTGTGAATTGGTCTGGTTGCACCTTCGATTTTACTCTCATTAGAGTAATATATACAACTCCAGAAAATATTAATGACTGAAGAGCAGGGATGCCGATTGGAATAATATATTCTGTTAAGTAGCCAATAAATGAACCCAATAACATAGCGATAGTAGCCATCCAGTTCCAACCTTTATTATCAATCCATTGTTGTTTGCGAATAAAGAAGAAATCAGCAAACATAATAGCAGCTATAGAAGGATAAGTTACACCTAAAAGTATTAAAAATTCCTGGAAATATGTTAATATACCACCTAATGCTAATAAGACACCTAATAAAGAGCCAATTATGGTTAATATTGCTCTACCTTTATTTGAGTTAATATTAAACATATTTGCTGCAGCTAAACCGATAGAGTAACTTGCTACGATTTGACTTGTCCAAAGAGCAACATATAAAATAAGAAAACCCCAAATAGGAAAACCTAGATCCTGCATGACAACAACTATATCTGGGTTACCAACGCCTACCGACATGATGGCGCCAGTTAAGAAGAAGAGCAAGCCGATAATTACAATGCCTAGAGGAATTAAAGCTTGATCTTTTATTTTTGGTTTAGAGTATCTTGTATAGTCAGAAGCAATCAACCATTGAGCAACATTTGCGCCAAGTACTAAACTTATCGCTCCATAAAAAGTGATCGACTGTTCTGGATTCCAAGAAAATATCGAATCCCACCCTGTCCCTCTTAACGCTAAGTAAACTCCACCAGAAATTAATAATATACCGGCAGGAACAGCGATATAATCTGTCCATTTCATTGAGTCATATCCTAGAACTGCTGGAAGAGAAAAAACTAAACCAGATATTAAAGTGATTAGCGCCCATAGCATCCAGCTTTCAGTGTAATCAATACCTAATGTAACTGATAGGGCATTTCCAGCTACAGCTGTATTCAGGCCAAACCATCCAACGTTTAATATAACTAAAGCAAGCCCTACTAAAAATCGAGCCTGTAATGAACCGAAACTAGTTCTTGCAATCACAGATGCGGGACGCCCTGTCTTTGCACCAAGATAACCTTGTAATCCATTTCCTATCCACTGTATAATTACTAAACCAATTAATAATATCCCGATAATTTCCAAAAGGCTAAAACTGCCTGCTAATGTAGATCCCACCATAATTACTGGCACGGCAAACTCAAGTCCACCAAATATAGTGGCTGGAACGATCCAATGCTGCCTTTTCGATAAAGGTACAGCAGAAAGAGCATTGTCTTTCTTTTTGCTTTCCATAAGCTACCTCCTTGTTTTTCAATAATTAGAAGTATCTGATAATTAATATGCTATTATGGTCCAAGAAGGCGATAGAAACCCCCTCTTGAACCAGTATTGTATTCATTTAGTTATTTATTTCTATATTCTTTAGTTTTTTGTTGATTTACTTCTTGTAAATTGATATCTATTACGACACCATACTCAACCAAAGCTGTATCGATATCAATATATCCATCTAAGTAGTCTTCTAATACTAATTCTGGTAATCGTGTAAACGGATGACCAAATCCACCACCACCACCAGTTTCAACCCTCACAAAATCTCCTCTTTGAACTAGTTTTGAGTTAACTTTCAAAATCTGTTCTTGTCCTTGACTACTTTCAATAGTTACTTTTGGTGGATATCCTGTATTTCCTTCGAATATACCCCAAGCGGGATCTAGAGAACGTTCAAACCACAAAGATAGATTGGCAGATTCTGATCTAATTTCGTATTCTCTAATAACACCAAGACCTCCACGAGTTTTACCAGCACCACCGGAGTTTTTTCGGAGTCCATAAGAATTAACTTTAAGTGGATATTTTCCTTCTAACACTTCAACAGGTAGATTTTTAAAATCTCCATTAGAATTGTTGATTAAACCTGACTGGCCATCATTTTCGGAAAATGCTCCCCAACCGCCAGCAGTTGGCTCAACGTATAAGAAAGAAGATTTAGTTTTGTCGTCTTGACCTGCAACGGTAATAACCATAGAGTCCCCATAGTGTGCTGCTGCACTTTGTTCTTTTAAAACTGGAGATAATGCCTTAATTATTAGGTCGATTAGTAAACCGAGAGATGTGAAATACCAACCACAAGCAGCAGGTTCTTCGGCACTAAAAATCGTTCTTTTTGGAACAACAATGTCCATTGTTTTAAAGTTCCCACCAGTAACTGGTGAATTAGGTCCAATTAAATGTTTGAAAGCTACTCTGCATGCAGACACAGTCTGGGCCTGGCCACAGTTGGTCATTCCTTGGCGTTGTTCGCTAGATCCAGTTAAATCAATTTTTAAGTGCTCCCCTTTAATTGTTACTGTTACTTTAACAAGTACTGGCTCATCAGTAACCCCATCATTATCAAGATACCCTACTTCCTCATAAATACCGTCAGGAATACTTGAAATTTGTTCTTTATCTAAAAGCTCTGATTGCATAAAAATGTCTTTGATAGATCTGCGGAAAGTTTTAAGACCATGTTTATTGATAATATCATTTAAACGTTTTTCTCCAGTTCTGCAAGCAGCTATTTGTGCATTTAAGTCGCCCAATGCATCTTTTGTCATTCGGCTATTAATAGTGATTAGATTGATAATATCTTTTCTAGGTTCTCCACCATCGTATATTTTAGTCGGGGGGATTCTTACACCTTCTTGATAAATTTCGGTTGCATCCATTGGATAACCAGGATCTTTGGCACCTATATCCAACCAGTGTGCTCGTGTTGCAGAGAAACCAACTAGTTCTTTTTCAAAAAAGATTGGAGAGATAACTGTAATATCATTTAGATGTGAGCCAGCCAAATATGAATCATTCATAATATATATGTCACCAGGTTTGTAGTGTTTGTTCCCGCCGATGAATCTCGTTGTTTCTATAATACAGACATCTAGATTGCCTAGAAACATTGGAAGTCCTGATGATTGGCCAAGCAGTTCAGCATTTTCATTATAGATTCCGACACTACAATCCTTCATTTCATAAATGATAGGGGAGAAGGAGCTACGTGCAAGACTTTCATTCATTTCCTCAGCCGCTGAAATTAATGCATTCCGTATGATTTCGGTCGTAATAGGATTTTCTAAAAAAGTAGCTGACTTTGTATTAATCATTTTTATTCCTCCTGATAACTTCAAGATTTCCCATAGTTTCTACATGAACATGATAATTTTCTGGAACAACAATGGTAGATGTATTTGATTCAATAATGGTTGGACCATTAATAGTTTGGCCATAGGCTAAATCTTTTGTGGAGAAAACTGGTGTTTCAATCTCAATATTATTCCAAACGATATTTTTCCTTCTGATTGGTTCTGGATTTTCTACTGATTTGGTTTCAGAAAATACTTTCTCTTGAGTCTTTAAAATTCCAAAGCTGACAATTCTTAGGTTTACAACTTCCACATCGCCCTCTGGGTTATTGTGACCATACATTCTTAAGTGTGTATTATGAAATTGGTCTTTTAGATCTATTAAAGAATGAGTATTTAAACTTGATTGTAAAGGAACAGTGACAGTATATTCTTGGCCAACATAACGTAAGTCAGCTAATTTATTAAACTCAATATCTTCTTTTTTTATTTTCTGCTGTTTTAAAATTTCCTCTGCCTCTTGTTCCATATTTTGATAGATTTCATGCATTTTTGTTTGGTCCGTATTTTCTAATAGAGAAACAAAGGTTCGCACATCATCATGCCGAATATCAGTTTGTAACATTCCCCAGGCTGAAAAGGTACCAGCGAGAGTTGGAATAATAATTCGCTTAATACCCAGATTTTCAGCAATTAGCATGGAGTGCATCGGGCCTGCTCCACCAAAAGCTACAAGGGAAAAATCACGTGGGTCGATTCCCTTAGAGATAGTTAAAGTTCGTATTGCATCAGCCATTTTAGAATTAGCAATTTCACAGATACCTTCTGCAGTTTCGATAACTCTTAAACCTAGTTGGTGTGCTAGTTTTTCAATAGCTTTGTATGCTGCTTGCCAATCTAGTTTCATCTTTCCACCTAAAAAACCTTCAGCATCGATTCGGCCTAAAATTAAATTGGCGTCTGTTACAGTTGCATCCGTTCCACCATTTCCATAACAAGCAGGACCGGGAGTGGCACCAGCACTGTGTGGTCCTACACGTAATCCGCCTCCTTCAATCCAAGCAATGGATCCCCCGCCAGCGCCAATCGTATGCATATTAACCATTGCGGATAAAATAGGGAATTTTTCGATATTTGATTCGGAGGTTATGTCGGGTTCGCCGTTGATAACCATACTTACATCAAAGCTGGTTCCTCCCATATCTATACAAATTAGATTTTCTTTTTTGATGCTTTGTCCTAATTTTAGACTTCCCATGGTACCACCAACAGGACCTGATAATAAGGTTTGAATAGGTTTTACCTTGGCGATTTCCGATGTCATAACCCCACCATTAGACTGCATAATGTAAAGATCTTTATTTAACCCTCTATGGTCAATTTCTTCTTCAAATTCTGCTAAGTACTTTTCAACGATAGGGGCAATATAACCATTAATTATTGTTGTGCTAGTTCGCTCATATTCTCGCCATTCACGAACCATTTCATGGGATAGTGATACGGAGATACTTGGCAATTTTTCCTGAATAACTTTTTTCACTTGCTTTTCATGGTCTGGATTCTTATAAGAGTGTAAAAGACAAACAGATACGGAATCATAGCCATTATTTGAAATTTCATTTATAACCTCATTTAAATCGTCAATGTTTAAAGGGTTCTCTACATCTCCGTCCACTAAAACCCGTTCATCCACTTCAAAAATATGACGACGCTTGATTAAAGGAGTAGGTTGGCGATATTGAATATTGTAAATTTCGGATCGATTGGCACGTCCTATTTCGTATAAATCCCTAAATCCTTTTGTTACAAGTAAAGCCATTTTTGCACCTTTTCTCTCTAAAAATGCATTTAAGCCAGCAGTCGTCCCATGGACGAAAAAGTCAACTTCTTTAAAATCACCTACCATTCTTGTAATTCCGTTTAATACACCTTCTGATAAATTCTGTTGTGTTGTTGGTACCTTTTCTGTTCTATAGACTCCAGTATTATTATCAAATAACACTACGTCTGTGAAGGTTCCGCCGATATCTGCGGCTAATCGATATCTGGTCATTTAATTATGCCTCCCCTGATATTATTATTTAAATATAAATTAAACGCTTTCATAAATTGTACATGCAACAACTGTGCCAACTATAAAATTTGTTGTAAAGTCTATAGGTTTTTATATAAAGGGATTCCATTAGTAGCATTCTTTTTATAAATATTTTTACAAAAGTGTGTAGGCGTTTTAAAGAATTTTTACATAATGCCTGCTGATGGTTATTATTCTGCAAGTGTATAAAAATTAAAAAAACTGTACAGTATTATTTACCAAGTATTCCTCCCACTCCTCCTGAATCCTCCTTCTCCCACTATCCACCTCTGGATGAAATTGAATATAAGCATTCTTTCTCGTATCTGCTCCTTGTTGGACAGCATCTTTTAAATCTTCGTCTAACTGATGTTTCCCACTGCGTTTAGCGATTGATAACCCAGCAATTTTTCCTTGGGCAGCGGCAACTTTTGCTCCTTCTATACCTGTAATATTTCCTGCGACAAATAAACCTTCTACTGGTGTCATCATTTGTTCATTATGTAATGGTACATATCCACCGAGTTCCTCAATATAATGAAAAGGACATCCAGTTAGTGCTGCTAGTTCTGCTAAAGGATAAAGACCGCCAGCAATACAGACAAAGTCAACAGCGATGTTTTCTTCACTACCTTCGATAACCTCGCCTTTACTGCTAATCGAAGCGATGGTTACTCCTTCTACTTCCTGCTCTCCGTAAATTTCAATAACAGCTTTTTTTAGTTGAATGGGAATGTCCCACATTTTCACACCATTTCTAGGATAAAATGTAACACCTAATTCTTTCATGAAATTATTTTTCATTAATTTGCTTCCTAATTTTACAAAAGTAGAAGGGGCCATATGAGCAACGTGAAGTAATGAATCTAATACCTTCTTGGGATGTGCAGATTCATGCGTAATTTGATTGTTTTTCGGTAAGGCAAGACAAGCAATATCTACCCCAGCGAGTTTTAATTCCATGGCGATAGCGGACGATAGAACATTAATACCTATAATAAGTCCACGGTTCCCGGGTTTTACACGATGTACATTCGTCATTATCTGGGCTGCTCCAATAGACATAACACCAGGCAATGTCCAGCCGGGGATTGGTACTGGAGCCTCAGCAGCTCCGGTTGCTAGTAATAGATTAGTTGTTTGAAAGGTTTCTTTATCTGTGTAAACCACCCATAGACTATCTTTCTTTTCAATATTAAAGACAGGTGTTTCTAAATAGAATTGAACACCAAGATTTACTGCTTGTTGGAACAACTTTTTAGATTCATTAATTCCATTCCACCAAGAACCATCTGGCTGTTCATAAAGTTGACCTAGCAAACGACCGCCTGGTTTCATGTACTCATCGATAACACTTACTTCTAATCCCTTTTGAGCACATGTAATAGCTGCTGTTAATCCAGCAGGACCGGACCCAATAATAATGACATTATTCATCAGAAGACCTCCAATCCCTTACTGGTGTTGGCAGTTTGCCATGGCTTTCCACGATCATATTCCCTTTTAATGGGGTAAGGCATGCACGAACTCCTTGCTTGCCGTTTATACTTACTCTGCATTCAAAACAATGACCGATGTTACAATAGATTCCTCGTGATGAACCACTTTCTTCGTGATGGCGAAGGGTGCGAATTTCATTTGCTAACAGTGCAGCAGCTAAAGATTCGTCTTCATAGCCTGTATATTGTTTATCATTAAAGGTAAAGGTAACTGCTTTTTTCTTTTCTAGCTTTCCGAGTATTGGGTGGTCGGTGACGCGCAATGTCATTTTCCTTCTCCTCCTAAATCCACGAAATTAACAGGTCTAATTGGTGCTTGATATTTTAATGATATATTTTTCTTGCTTTGCTCACTTCCGACTTGCTTTGCAACTTGATCTACGATGCTTCGGCAGGTTCTCCCGCCACAGTAGCCCATTCCTGCGCGTGTTCTGAGCTTTAATTCTCTTGCCGAGCAGCTATAGGTTATTGCTGTATCTAATAATTCTTGATATGTTACTTCTTCACATCTGCAAATTATCATTTCACTTTCTCTCAATTGAATCACCTCATCTTTTTCTCAACGTTATTCATGCAATAATCGTGCCAACTTTTAAAAGAGACGGGCTTTCAATTTTTTATTCCAAGTTTATTTAAACGGTTATATAGGGTAGCTCTAGTGATTTGTAACTTTCTAGCAACGGCATTCTTGTTACCACTTTCATTATCGAGTTCATGTAAAAGTATTTTCCGTTCAACCTCTTGAAGTCGGTCAGCTAATGGACGAGAATCATTTTTGTAAATAGAGGTCATCGAATTGGTTTTAATTGCTAATCCATCAATTTCAAAAGGTAAATGCTCTAATTTAACCTGACCATCTTCCGAGAAAACAATTAAGCGCTCGATAACATTTTTTAGCTCCCTGATATTACCTTGCCATTCATGGTTTAACAGGGCCTGCATTACTTCCTGGGAAATTCCATAAATTGGCCGGTTATATTTAATGGATATCTCATATAAAAAGTAATGTGTTAATTCAATGATGTCTTCTGGTCGCTTGCGTAACGGTGGAATTTCAAGACTTACCACATTTAATCGATAATAAAGGTCTTCGCGAAATTTACCTTCCTCAACTAAATCCTTTAAGATACGATTCGTTGCAGCAATCACTCTAAAATCAACTGTTTTCTCTTTCGTTCCACCAACCGCATAGAATTTCTTTTCTTGGAGTAGCCGTAAGAGTTTTACTTGCATTTCTAAAGGCATTTCTCCAATTTCATCTAGAAATAAGGTTCCCCCTTGTGCTAGTTCGACCTTTCCTTTTTTTCCTTTATTGTCCGCTCCAGAGAAAGCCCCTTTTTCATAGCCAAACATTTCACTTTCAAATAGAGAGGAAGGAATGGCGCCACAGTTGATGGCAATAAAAGGAGCTTTATTGCCTTCGCGAATTGTATGAATTGCTTTGGCAAAAAGTTCCTTTCCTACTCCGCTTTCTCCATGAATTAATATGTTTGTAGACGTACTTGCTGCCTTCTCAGCCATGGAAGTTGTTTTCTTAAGGGTTTTACTGTTACCGCGAATAAGTTTAAATGGATCTGAGGGTATGAATCGATTTGTTTCTCTTTCAAGTTCAAATAGTTTTTCTGATGCATTGTTTAATTCATTATTTAATCGTATTTGGCTTGTTATATCTATCTCAGAGACGACCGCGCCAATTATTTGGTCTTCTAAATAAACAGGAGTGGAGTTGATTAACACGACAAGGTCTTCTCTTGCTTTATGCTGTTTGTGCTGAAGGGAATCGCCGTTTTTTAAGGTGTTTAGCAGCTCGAGCCGTTCAGGACTGAAGAAGTCTGTAATTGGCTTTCCAATGATATCTTTTTGTTTTACAGAAAACAGCTTCTCTGCCCCTTTTGTCCACACGAGTACATTCTGATTAGCATCAATAACAGTACATGACCCATCTATTGTTTCTAAAATAGCTTGATAATAAGCATTTAATTGTTTGTACTCTTTTCTAAGCAACTTAAATAAATCGAATGTACTGAGATATCCTATGTAGTTTTTCTTCTCTTTTAAGACAATGAATCGATGTTTTTCTAACAATATCATTGCTTCGTTTACATGTATATCTGCTGAAACCTCTTTGCATGGATAATAGTTTAAGTGGTCTGTATCGGGAATCAATTCAATTAAGTAGACATTTTCTTGGTTTTTAAAAAGGAGCTTTTTTGGTTTATTGGTTTGAAGTAAACTTCTAAGCTCTTTCTCATCATCTTTTCTATCTGTAATGGTAAAAAAATCTTGTTTCATAGCTAATTTAAATTCTTTTTCAAAATTCATTTGGTTAACCTCCTTGTGTATAAAAAGTTTTACAGGTTTATAAATAATTTTACATCAACATATTCAGAAAACAATGTATGTTATGAAAATAGAGTGAATATTGTTGGCATGCATTTTGCATATTAACTCGTAACAGCGTCTTGAAAGGAGGTATTAAAAATGGGAAATGCAAAGCATCGTGACATTGTAGTTATTGGTGGGGGAATTATCGGGGCAGCTATAGCCTATTATGGAGCAAAAGCAGGATTGGAGATAACGGTGTTAGAAAAGAATGAACTAGCTAGTGGAACATCTTCAAGGTGTGATGGAAACATTTTGGCTATAGACAAAGATCCAGGCTTTGATAGTCAAATGTCTTTAAAAAGTCAGCAACTGGTACATGAATTGAGTAAGGATCTAGAGCAACCATTTGAGTATCGTAACCCAGGGAGTATTTTGGTTTGTGAGAATGATGAAGAAATGGAAGCAGCACATAAGTGGGTGCAGCAACAAAAGGGTGCTGGATTGGATTTTCGAATGCTTGATCGGTCTGATTTAAAAAATGAATCGAAGTATTTTGCAGATGATCTATTCGGTGGACTGGAATGTAAGACCGATTCGACAGTAAATCCATACATGCTAACTTTTTCTATGTTTCATCGTGCTGAAAAGTTTGGAGCAAAGGTACATACGAAGACAGAGGTAACAAATGTAGCCAAAAATCAATCTGGCCAATTTGCTATTGAAACAACGAATGGCAAATTTACAGCGAACAAAGTGGTGAATGCATGTGGGGTATGGGCACCTTTTATTGGAGAAATGTTAGAAGTGACTATTCCCATTAAACCAAGAAAAGGACAGCTTATTGTAGCATCGAGACAGCAACCTGTAGGATTGCGAAAGGTAATGGAATTCGGTTATCTTATTTCAAAGTTTGGTGGCGAAAGACAAGTGGATGAATTGACAGAAAAATATGGGGTTGCCCTAGTGTTTGAACCAACGGAAAGCCAAAATTTTCTGATTGGGAGTAGTAGGGAATTCAATGGGTTCGATACGACTGTGAATCATGAAGTAACGAAGTATATTGCGAGAAGGGCTGTTCGCTTTTATCCGAAGATAGCGGATATGACAGTTATTCGGACCTACGCTGGTTTACGACCGTGGACAGAGGATCACCTGCCTATCGTTTCTCATGTAGAAGAAGTTCCTGGTTTTTATATTGCAGCAGGGCATGAAGGAGATGGAATTAGCTTGGCGGCTGTGACAGGAAAACTTATCGAAGAAATGTTATCAGAGAAACAAAACTGCATACCAGTTCAACCGCTTCGCCATGATCGATTTAAAGAAAGGGTGGTTCAATAGATGAAGTTTCAGCGTCTATTTTCAACAATTGATACACATACTGGTGGAAATCCAACACGGACCGTTATTAGTGGACTTCCACCGATTAAGGGAAATACGATGTCAGAAAAAATGCTTTATATGGATGAACATTACGATTGGATTCGAAAATTTTTAATGAATGAGCCTAGAGGACATGAGGTGATGTCAGGTGCTCTACTTGTAGAACCGTGCCACCCTGAGGCGGATTTCGGGGTCATTTACATCGAAACGGGCGGATATCTTCCAATGTGTGGTCATGATACTATTGGCTGCTGTACTGCGTTAATTGAAGCAGGTCTGGTCGAGGTTTCTGAGCCATATACCTATCTTAAATTAGATACTCCAGCTGGCTTAATTAAAGTCACCATTAAAGTGACTAATGGCAAAGCAGAAGAAGTAACCTTTTCCAATGTTCCTTCCTTTCTATTAAAGACCATCAAAATAGATGTAGAAGGAATTGGAGAAGTGGAATGTGATATTGCTTATGGGGGAAATTTCTATGGCATTATTGATGCTAGAAAACTAGGAATTGAATTAACAAAAGAAAATGCTTCCTCGATTATTGAAAAAGCAATTACCATTCGCAATACAATTAATGCTACGGAGAAGATAGTACATCCAGAATTTCCATTTATCCATGGGTTAACGCATATTGAATTTTACACAGATCCTGTTCATCCAGAAGCAGATGTGAAGAATACTGTTGTCGTTCCTCCTGGTGGAATCGATCGTTCGCCATGTGGTACAGGTACGTCTGCAAAGTTATCAGTTATGTATCACAAAGGTGAAATAGCAGAAAACGAATTGTTTGTGCATGAGAGTATTGTTGGTTCTTTATTTAAAGCAAGAATTTTAAATACAACTATTGTAAAGAATGTAGGAGCTGTTATTCCAGAAGTTACTGGTTCAGCCTGGTTAATGGGTATGCACCGGTTTTTCTATAATGAGGAAGATCCGCTTAAAGAAGGCTTTTTACTTATTCCCCCAATGGAACATGAAATGGAGGATATAACATGAAGATTAAAACAACTTACACAGCAACCGATGTACACGTAGCAGGGGAAGCTTACCGAATTATTAAGGACGTACCATTTAGTTATTATCAAAGTTTACATGAGCTGAATGAGCAGTTTCCAATTATCTACGAGCTAGAAATAAAACTTCTTTTAAATGAGCCACGTGGATTTGCTGGACTGAATGGCTGTTTGGTCGTTCCGCCTTTTAGAAGTGGTGCCGATGTAGCTGTTGTCTTTTTTGATCATGATGGAACTGTTCCAATGCAATATGGTGGAATTGTTGCGGTCCTAACCGCATTACTGGAGTCTGGGCAGTTAAAGGCAAAACCTTCAGCTAAATATAACATTGAAACCGTCAGCGGTATTGTTACTGTTACGGCTACTCTACAAGACGATGAAGTAAAAGCTGTTGCGTTAAAAAGCGAGCCATACCAGGTTGTAAAAACCAATGTGCCAGTCTCCTATTTAGATTTACAAGCAGAAGTTGCTTTCGTTCAAGGCGATCATTTTTATGCGATTTATGATAAAGCAGGGCTGCCTTTTGATATTACGATCGAGAACCTTTCCGACATTAATCAATGGGGGAAAAAGGCGATTGAAGCCCTGGGAGGCAACCATGCTTTCAGCCGAATCATCTTGCTGGATCATTCGGAGAAAAATAAAGGCAAAATCAATACGGTAACATTCCGTCCAGATGCTTATATTGTTCGTTCTCCAGGGTTTGGCACACTAGCTGCTTGCAGTACTTATTTATTAGAAAATGGCGATATATGTGCAGATAGGCAAATTGAAAATGAAAGTATTTTTAATGCTAAATTGATCGGTGAACTTTCAACAGAAGTTGAAGGCGTTTACAGTTTTAGTTTTTCAGCCCGCGGATTTATTACGGGTATACAGACATATGTTTTAGATCCGACAGATCCATTATCTGAAGGGTTTTTATTAAAATAAGAAATTAATTAAACAGGAGGAAAATAGAATGACTACAATCAGAGGGGCTTATCCAGTATTAATTACGCCAATGACACAGGAACAGAAAATCGATTGGGATGGTGTAAAGAATAATGTTCATTACTTCGTGGACCAAGGTGTAGCAGGTATCGTCATCAACGGAAGTACGGGTGAATTTGTCAGTCTATCAAAAGAAGAGAAATTCCAAATGGTAGCAACTGTTATGGAGGAAGTAGGTGGCCGTATTCCTGTTATTGTTGGTACTGCTGCTGAAACAACAAAAGAAACAATTGAACATACAAAGCAGGCTGAAGCTCATGAAGCTGCTGGTGCGCTAATCATTCCACCTTACTATATGAAACCAAAGGAAAATGAAATGTACCATCATTTTAAAGAAGTATCTCGTGTTACAAATCTACCAATTATGCTTTATAACAACCCATTTACTTCTGGTGTGAATATGAGTACAGATTTAATGCTACAGATTGGTAAGGAGTGTGAAAATGTCCGTCTTATTAAGGAATCAAGCGGTGAAATTGACAAGGTAAGAGATCTTGCACGAAAAGGCAAGGGGGATTTTGAAGTATTCTGCGGCGCTGAAGAACTTGTGATGGAGTCTTACTTCGTTGGAGCAACTGGATGGATTTCTGTTGCAGGTAATATCGTGCCAAAGCTTGTTACAGACATGTATAACCATTTCCAAAAAGGTGAGTTGGAAGAAGCATGGGCAATCAATGATCGAATTTTACCGCTTTGTACGTTCCTTGAAGGATCAGGAAAGTATGTGCAAATCGTGAAGAGAGCGATGGAATTAACCGGTAATGCTGGCGGTCCTGCAAGATTCCCTCGTTTAGGTCTATCTCCAGAGGAAGATGAGAAGCTAAAGGAATTACTGGCAAATTTAGAAACCGTAAATAACTAAAAATTAGTGAAGGAGCGAGAACATGCAAGCGACCTATAATTTGAAACCGAAAGTACAAGAATTTTTGAAAGGAATCAAAGGATTATATATCAATGGGGAGTATGTACCAGCGATTAGTGGTAAAACGTTTTCTGTTGTTAATCCTGCTAATGAAGAGGTCATCACAGAAGTAAGTGAAGCGCAGGAGGAAGATATTAACGTGGCCGTAGCTGCAGCAAGAAAAGCATTTGATGAAGGCGAATGGGCAAAAATGGAGGCAGCTGAACGCTCCCATCTAATCTATAAGTTTGCGGATCTTTTAGAAGAAAATAGAGAAGAACTTGCACAGCTGGAATCATTGGATAACGGAAAGCCCTACATGATTGCTTTGGAAGATGATATTGATGGAACGATTCAGCATTTTAGATATTATGCTGGATGGGCAACGAAGATATTTGGCAAAACCACTCAAATTTCCAAGGATTATGTAACCTATACGGTACACGAACCCGTTGGAGTGGTAGGTCAAATTATTCCTTGGAATTTCCCGCTTGCCATGGCAGGTTGGAAGCTCGGGTCTGCACTTGCTGTTGGCTGTACGGTTGTTATTAAGCCAGCAACTGAAACACCGTTATCTCTTCTCTATGTAGCACAGCTGTTTAAAAAAGCTGGATTTCCAGATGGAGTTGTGAATATTGTTCCTGGAACAGGAAGTATAGCGGGGGGAGCAATCATTACGCATAAAGACGTGGACAAGGTAGCATTCACTGGTTCAACAGCTGTCGGAAAAGAAGTCATGAAAAAAGCTGCAGACCAAATTAAAGGTATTACGCTCGAACTTGGCGGAAAATCGCCAGCGATTATTTTAGATGATGCCAATCTTGAGGAAGCAATTGAAGGGGCATTTAACGGAACGATGTACAATCATGGGCAAAACTGCAGTGCTTGTACGCGTGTATTTGTACAGCGAAATATTTATGACCGTGTTGTGGAAGCATTTGCAGAGCGGGCAAAAGCACTGAAGCTAGGTGATGGAATGAACCCTGGAACGGAAATGGGTCCACTTGTTTCAGCTAAACAGCATCAAACGGTTCTTAACTATATTGAAGAAGGTAAGAATGAAGGGGCACTTCTTGTCGCAGGCGGTGAGAAGGCATTTGAAAAAGGATACTTTGTACAGCCAACTATTTTCGCTGATGTAGAAGATGATATGGTAATTGCCCGTGAAGAGATCTTTGGCCCGGTCATGTCCATTTTCGTATTTGATTCGATTGAAGAAGTTATTAAGCGAGCTAATGATAGTGACTACGGCTTAGCAGCAAGTGTTTGGACAGAAAACATTAAAAAGGCTCATTATATTTCTGGGAAGCTTCAATCAGGTACTGTTTGGATTAATGATTTTGGTCTTGAATGGGAAACAATGCCTTTTGGCGGCTACAAACAATCAGGAATTGGCAGAGAAATGGGTGGAGAGTATGGGTTACAAAACTATACGGAAGTTAAAAGTGTATTTGTTAACATCAAGCAGAATAACTAGAATTCTAGAATAATAACCGGATACAGTTCGTATGGAGGCGGTGGAGTGGGGCTGTTTCATAGTTTCATACCACCTCCTCTCTTTTTATATGAAAATGATTAATATTTTGCAAGATATAAAGAGAGAAACTATTTAATTGTGAGGAGGGATAAGATGGAGGAGTTGGTGAGTAAAGCATCGGGTATGGTTTGGAGTCTTGGTTTGGTGGCGTTTGCACTTGGTGCAGGATTGTTTTTTTCCATTTTGACGCGTTTTGTACAAGTTAGATATTTCAAGGAAATGATTAAGCTTCTTTTTGAAAAAGGTAACTCCGAATCGGGTGTGACCTCTTTTCAGGCGTTTTCTATGGCGTTAGCCGGCCGGGTCGGTATTGGAAATATTGCCGGGGTCGCCACTGCGATTGCATTTGGTGGTCCGGGAGCAGTTTTTTGGATGTGGGTCATGGCTTTATTAGGAGGCGCAAGTGCTGTTATCGAATCCACTCTTGCTCAGGTTTATAAAGTAAAAGATGGTAATCAATACCGAGGAGGAACCCCTTATTTTATTGAAAAAGGATTAAATATGAAGTGGTTCGGGGTGCTTGTTGCCATTGTTGTTACCCTGTGTTACGGAATTTTAGTTCCTGGTATTCAGGCCAACACAATTGCTGTTGGATTCGAAAACACAATTGGTCTTAATAAAAGCATTACTGGCATTGTTCTTGTTGCATTACTTGCCATCATTATTTTTGGCGGTGTTAAGCGAATTGCTACTGTTTCGGAAAAAGTTGTTCCTTTCATGGCTTTAGGGTATGTAATTATCACTTTCATTCTTTTATTTGCAAATGCGACAGAAATTCCAGCGATGCTTTGGTTGATTATTTCAAGTGCATTTGGAGCGAATGAAATGTTTGGCGGAATTATCGGTGCAGCTATTGCATGGGGCGTTAAAAGAGCAGTATTCTCTAACGTTGCTGGTGTAGGGGAAGGAACCTATAGTTCAGCCGCAGCGAATGTATCCCATCCAGCTAAACAAGGCCTTGTTCAAGGATTTTCCGTCTATATTGATACCATCATAGTTTGTACAGCTACTGCACTTATGATTCTAATCACTGGTATGTACAGCGTTACACCAGAAGGGCAGCAGCCAATTGTAGAGAATATCTCAGGTGTTGAGGCCGGACCAATGTGGACACAGGCGGCTGTTGAAAGTGTTATCCCTGGATTTGGCGGTTTGTTTATTGCGATTGCTATCTTCTTCTTTGCCTTTACAACACTGATGGCTTACTACTATATTTCTGAAACAACTCTCATTTACCTTGGTAGAAAGAGAAATCTAAAAGGGTTAAAGTTAGGCCTAATGATTATTTTCTTAGGAATGATTTACTTTGGAAGTGTTAAAAATGCATCCCTGTTATGGGCACTTGGCGACTTAGGCTTCGGTAGCATGGCCTGGCTTAACTTAGTGGCTATTTTATTTCTAACTAAGACGGCTTTAAAAGTATTTAAAGATTATGAAATACAGAAGAAGGCAGGAATTGACCCAGTCTTTGATCCAATTAAACTTGGTATTAAAGGTGCTGATTTCTGGGAAAAGAAAGTGAAAGAGAGCAATTCAAAAGGTAAGAAGGAAGTTGGGTAAGTAGTTGGAAACAGAGGAGACGATACATTTTTAAGGACAAAACTTAAAGGCTCTAGGAGAAACCCCAGAATAAATTATAATAGTAAGCGTAGTATCATTCATTAGTTTTTGGTGAAGATACCACGCTTTTTTTATTAAATATCAATATGGACATAAAGTTATGATATTGATTTATTTAAAACACGACATTCTTTTAGCTCTATTTTAGATGTATCTTTCCATCTACCTAGTATAAGGACACCTAACTTAGCTGAAAAGTCAACGCAATGCAGCGGTTTATCTTCCAATTATTTCTATTCCCAAATTTCCGCTACCCATTCCGGGTGATCAATAAACGGGTTACGATTATGCTGATAATCGTTGTAGATAATCTCGTTTCTTCTTCTTTCCAAATCATCAACCGGGTCTTCCTCATGCCACTCCAGCAATACGGATAGCTTGCCGTGGTATGGTGCAGAACCATTATTGACCTGATTATTTAATTCTAAATCTGGTTCACCGCTATCACCTTCATAACGTACATCCATATAAAAAATCATTCGTGCTACATCACCTTTTACACTATCCCTTGGTTCCCAGGAATCGGAGTCATAATAGTTTCCAGCTGCCTCTGTATGCTCACTGCCGCCTTCATCAAAGTCAAGGTTGCTTCTGGAGCTGTTTACGGAAGCATCTGTTGGTCTTAAATGATGAAGGTCAGTGCCAGGACCCATCGATGTACCGAAATCTCCATGAGATTTTGCCCAAACATGTTCGCGATTCCAGTCATCCGCATTTCCGCCATTTTCATTTTTCCCTTGTGAACGTCCAGTATAAAGAAGGATTACATTATTCGAGTTACTTGGATCTTCATCTGTTTCACGCAGTGCTTCCCAAACATTGGAATAGGAGATTTCTGTATGATCATCAATGATGTCGTGCAGAGCAGATTTTAATTGTTCTCCTGATTTACCATTCGCAGCATCATAATAGTCGCCCGGGCTTGGAGTTTCAGGCTCTGGATCTGGGTTTGTTTCTGGTGGCTGTGTACCGTCCTCGTGCTGTTCAAAAGCAGTTCCGTTCTTTATTCCAGCATGAGAAAAGTAGTTTGTTAGTGTACCAGTTACTTTGATTTTCTCTCCTAATAAGGAAGGATTGGATTGCAGTCCAAATGAAGTTCGGAATGAAGATGGTATTTGAACATAAATCATTTCCTCTATGTTCGTTGCAGAAGGACTATCAGCTAATGCAAAAGCATAATTATTAGGGAAATTAAACTTGATGACTGAAGTTGTGGAGACTGGTTGACCAACAATGTATCCCTCAACCGTTTTAGTCGAGTTATCTTGATTGGCCATAGCCTGTGTGACTGTATATGGGGACGAGACTGATCCGTCACCTGTGTTTGCATTCACGAAAGTATTTGTTACCGGTTTGATAAAGAGTAGTACAGATGCAAGCAATAAGACAGCAGCTATCAATATTCTCTTTTGATTACGTTGCAATTGATTCTCCTCCTTTTGGTTGGTTCAACTGTATTATATAACACAGTTATAAAGTTAGCTTTACTGAAGTATAAAGTTGTTGTAACAAAAAACATGAGATAGGTCGTAGTCAAAAATATGGGTTTAGTAGTTTCATTGCTACAAACAACTGTATAAAACCTAGTAAATAACATGCTGTTCCTTGCTCTTTTTTTATCATTTAATTAATGAAATGAACCAAATACGAAGAAGTGAAATTGGCGTACAGGATTACTTCTAGTTTTTATCAAATGAAAAATGATTGATATCTGAAACTTACTATTTATTTGTTTCTCTTTATTGTTGGGCATATAGAATCACTACTAAAATCGTGCTTTATCTTACAATTCTTTATCTTTTGATTAACGTTTATTTAATAGAAACTGTCTAAAATTACAGAGGAATACGAAAATAGTTCTGTGCAAAAAGTCTTGTACAAAACGAAAGCGATTACTTCAATTTAAATTGAAAGTTAGTTTATTCTCGAAGGATGTGATGCTTATAGGAATTACAGGTTGAAATTTCATTAGCTTAGTCAATGGAAGTGAGTAGTCTTTGGAAAGCCCTAATCTATTACACTATTAGGAGGAAAAGAAGATGGGAGTAAAAAAACAATTGATAACAGGAATTTCTGCATTTGCTTTAGGTGTCGGATTAATCACTGGTGGTACTTTCGCTTATTTTAGCGATACAGATGAAACTAGCAATACTTTTGCTACAGGTACCCTGGATTTAAGCGTTAATCCAACAACCATAATTAATGTTGAAAATATTAAGCCAGGTGATTCGTTTTATCGTAATTTTGAACTCACAAATGATGGGAGTTTAGACATAGAAAAGGTTTTACTTGAAACGTCTTATTCTGTAACGGATGCAGCAAATGACAACGGAGAAGAAGATTTTGGCGAACATATAGAAGTCGAATTTTTATACAATAACAACAACTCGGATGAGATTATTTACAAGACGACTGTTTCTGAGTTAGTTGAAATGACTCCAGAGGCTATTGACCAGCATATTATGTATCCTTGGTATGGCGAAAAAGGAATGCCTGTTGGTTCCGTACATGACTTCGGTGTCAAATTTAATTTTGTTGACAATGGTGAGGACCAGAATGTTTTTCAAGGGGATTCACTCGACTTGACATGGACATTTGAATCTTTTCAAACAGCTGGTGAAGATAGATAAGCTATCAATATGTTTTCAAAAAGCTCGGTAAAAGGATGAGAAACAAAGGTTAATAATTTTGAAATGCAGCTACCGAAGAATCGAACAAGTGGGGAATCATAATTTCAATATGAAGGGTGAAAATCATGCGTTCTGTAAAAAAAATATTGGCTTTGTCGTTTGTATTTCTACTAACCTTTCAAACTATAGGAATAGTAGGATATGCTGCAAATACGGAGTCAAATAGTTCAGGAAACATAATGATAGAAAGCAAGGAAACGCCGCAATCATCAAAAGAAAATGAAGCCCAGATACTGACAGAAATTGAACAAAGTGAACGAATTGAAACAAAATCTGAATCGGAGCAGATTGGTAAAGGAGTTACATTTACTACATTTGAAATGCTTGATGCTCGAGGGTGGATTAATGGTGAAATGTTAGAGATTGATCTCAAAAATGAAGCTGTTTCTCTTGATCTTTTAACAGCAGACGGAGTAGTGGCAGCATCAGAACCAATTTCTGAAGTAACCAAACGCGAAGGAGCTATTGCGAGTGTAAATGGTGACTTTTTTGATATTAATTCTACTCAAGCTCCGTTAGGCATTGAAATTAAGGATAATGAAATAATCAAAGGTCCTAATAATGGAAGAGAAATGGCTGCAGGGGTTACAACAGAAGGGATTGGAGAGATAGCTGCTATTTTTCTCGAAGGTACTTTTACATTTAATGAGCAAGAACACGAACTAGCTTCCTACAACCAGAATACAATACCAGAGAATGGCATCGGTTTATATAATGCTTTATGGGGACAAGCATCAAGGGAAGGAGCAGTTCATGGGGATCGAAATGTTTATGAAGTGATTATTGAAGAAGGGGAAGTTGTGAAAACTGGCAGTGAAATCTCAGATGATGAAATCGCAAAAAATAGAAATATATTAATTGGTAGGGGAAATGGGACAGATACTTTAAAAGAAATGCGGGTTGGAGATTCCGTAACAGTTGAATATGCACCGAAAACAAATGGGGATGGGGAGTATGCATTTGCCATTGGCGGTAATCCAACACTTGTAAAAGAGGGTGCTGTGCAAGATGTTGATGACGAAACACTTGCGCCTAGAACGGCTGTAGGATTTTCCGAAGATGGTGGGACGATGTATCTCGTATTGGTTGATGGGCGTCAAAGTTCAAGCAGAGGGATGACTTTATATGAGATGGCTGAATTCATGAAAGAAATCGGATCGTATCAAGCATTAAATCTTGATGGTGGTGGTTCCTCAACACTTACTTCAAGGATGCCCGGAGAGAATGAAGCAGAAGTGAAAAACAATCCATCTGATGGTGTGGAACGTTCGGTGCCAAATGGTATTGGTATTTTTACTGCTAAAGAAAATGGACAATTAACAGGTTTAAATGTTGATACAGTTATGCAGCATGAAAATGCTTATCGTGTTTTCCCTGAATTAACAAGGAGCTTCACAGTGAAGGGATTTGATGATGCTTATGACGCTGTGTCTGCTGAGAATATTCAATGGGAAACTTATCCAAGTGAGTTTGGCACATTTAACGAAGAGGGAGTATTTACCGCAAGTAAGACTGGTCTTGCTGTAGCTAAAGCGAAAGAAGGTAATATTGAATCAGAAAGCAGAATTCAGGTTTTAGGTGATTTAGAGAGAATTGAAGCAACTGAATCTAGAATAAGTACTGTTCTAGAAGAACCAGATACTTTTTCGGTGATTGGTTTCGATGAAAATGGTTATGCTGCACCTATTGAACCAGAGGATATTCAATTAGATTATGATGAATCTGTGATTGAGGTTACAAACAATGAAGATGCGAGCTTCACAGTAAATCCAAAACAAGATGGCGCTTCGACAACGATTACCATAGCAGTTTTAGATAAAAAATTCTATCTGCCTGTTACCATTGGATTTCAAGAGGAAGTTGTGTCGGGTTTCGAAGATTCTTCTGATTGGAGTGTTCAAAAACACCCATCCAGTGTTGGGGCTTCTATAGAGGAAGTGGAGGGTAGAGAAGGTAATGCAATTCAATTAAACTATGATTTTAGTACGACTACTGCAACCCGCGCAGCATACTTGCAAGCAACTCCTGATCTGGAGCTTCCGGCGAACACGCAAAAAATTGGTTTATGGATTCACGGAGATGGAAACGGGGCTTGGCTTCGTGCGGTTCTCAGAGATACCAGCAATACTCAATATGTAATAAACCTAGCTGATGAAGTAGATTGGACAGGATGGAAATATGTTGAAGCTTCGTTACCAGAGGGCGTGCAACATCCAGTCAAATTGTGGAGAATATACCCTGTCGAAACGGTTCAAAGTCAGCAATATGCAGGTAGTTTGATCTTTGATGAGTTGACTGTACAGGTACCACCAGAAGTAGACATACTCGAACAAGAAAAAATAACAACAGACCCACTTGTGATTCAAAATGATGAATTTGGTGAAGATCGCTGGAAGTTTGCTGTTATTTCGGACACGCAATTCGTTGCAGCAAATCCAAACAGTGATGTATTGCAAAGAACTCGTGAAACGTTACAGCAAATAGTAGCAGCGGACCCTGAATTTTTAGTAATCAACGGTGATTTTGTAGATACAGGATACCCTGAGGATTTTCAATTGGCGAAACAAGTTTTAGAAGAAGAAGTTGGTGATCGTTTTCCGATCTATTACGTTCCAGGAAACCATGAAATGATGGGTACGGGGAATTTAACCAATTTTGAAGAAGTATTTGGAGAAACGCGTCAATCATTCGTTCATAATGGAGTGCAATTTGTGATGTTGAATTCCTCGGCAGGGAGCTATAGAGCTTCTGACTTTCAACAATTAGTTGAATTACAGGCCACGTTAAATAAGGCTGCACGTAATCCAGAAGTTCGTAACACAGTAGTTTTTTCCCACCATCCAACTAATGATCCGATGCCAACAGATGCTAGTCAATTAAGTGACAGAAAAGAAGTTGCGCTTGTAGAAAAATGGCTATCTGAATTCAGAATGACATCTGGAGGAAAAGGAGCAATTTTTATTTCTTCACATGCCTCAACTTTTAATGTGAATCGGGTCAATGGCGTACCATATTTTGTGACTGGAACAGCGGGGAAAGACCCTTATGGTACTCCTGATAATGGAGGAATCCTTGGTTGGACTATGTTTGGTGTCGAAAATGAATCCTCATTATTAAGGGGTATTCAAAGTCCTGAAGAGACAGATTGGATTAGAACAGAAGTAAATCCATTACTTGAAGAAATAACGGTTGATGCACCTGAAGAATTAGCCGTAGGTGAAACGATTGAAGTAAAAGCTACCGGACATCAACCTGGAGGAATTAACTTCCCGCTTCGATACCCAGCAAGTGTAAACTGGTCAGGAAGTGACAATGTTTTTGTAGGTAACAGTGAAGAATCTAAAGAAGCGATTCGATCTGGAGAATATACTTCCGTATTTGATTATACAACAGGTAATCTTCGTGCATTACAACAAGGTGAGGTTACATTAAAAGTTCAATCCAATCAGATGGAATCTGAAATTAAAATTCAGATTAACGAGTAAGAACATAAATGGTCAATTGCATTAGGGAAAGCTGCTTTCTAACGCGTCCGTAAGCTAGACTCCCACCTATAAACTTGAAAAGAGGTGGGAGTCTCACGGACTACCATTTTAAGGAGGGGCTGAAGTGAGTATAAAAGGCAAGCTTATCATGAGCAGCTTCTTAGCTATACTTGGTATAAGTTTAATAGCCGGAGGCACGAGTGCTTATTTTACTTCTATTGTATCCACTAATAATACGATTACAAATGGTTCATTGGTTCTTGGGTTAAATAAACAAGAGATTTTTCATATTGAGAATCTAGTTCCAGGAGATATACAGGAAACTCAATTTAAACTTACCAATGAAGGAAGTGTGGACATGGGAGATATTACGTTACATACTTCTTATGAAATCATGGATAATGGTGAACCAAATAATAGTGATGACCTCGGAAACCACCTCATTGTTGAGCTGTTATCCAATCAGGGCAGAGAAGAGACACAAATCTTTGAAAAAACACTCGCGGAATTAATCCTTAGCCCCCAGCAAATCACAAAGGAATTTTCGGCTGGAAGCACGGCAAAAGAATTCACAATCCGAATTACCTTTGTGGATAATGGAGAAAATCAAAATCATTTTCAGACAGACCAATTAAAATTCAATTGGGAATTTGAGGCAGTCCAGCTAAGTGGTAATACAGATGCTGAATAAAGCATTGATGGAATAAGGGAATTATTTTTTAATCCAGCTTTTCCCCGTCAAGTATATTTTGTTGCCATGTAAGGCGACATGAGGAAGAGGGGATTAATATGGGATGGCTTTTTAAATATCGTGGCAAATCAAGGAACAAAGCTTCGCTAATTGTTTTAAAGGCTTTTATAAGCTTGTATGTCTTTTTCTTGTCTACAAGCTATCTAACTAGCAATACCAATTCATTCTTTCATTACTACCATAGCGTAGATGGAGAGGTAACCATAGGTGCTTGGGATAGTAGAAAAACTAATGAACATAGTGTAAAAGAAAAAATGAGCGGCATTGTGAAGACGAACTGTTCGGAGGAATCTTCTGAGGAACTACCGGTAAATGGAAATACAGAAGAGAGAAAATTATTGCAAGAAGGTGAAAAATGCTGATGCTATTAAAATGGACCAACAGGATAGTGACAGGTGTTTTATTTATTTTATTAATAGGTGTAACCATATTGGTTATTCCTGCTAAAATAACTGGAGAGCAGCCGGAAATATTCGGCTATCAATTGAAATCTGTTTTGTCGGGATCTATGGAGCCTAGTATTCAAACGGGATCCCTCATCGCAATAAAGTCAGTCAAGGGAGAAAAGATACCTCATATACAGGAAGGTGATGTAATTACATTTATTGGAGAAGAAAATAATTTAATTACCCACCGTATTTCTGATATTGCATTAACAGACAGCAGTACGGTTTATACTACAAAAGGGGATAATAATAATGCGACAGATTCGGCACCGGTATTAGCTGAGAATGTTGTTGGGCTGTATTCTGGATTAACGATTCCGTATGCCGGCTATGTCATTAATTTTGTCCAATCCCCCAACGGATATATATTATTTATGGTCATACCTGGCTTATTTATGGTTGGATACGCTGTGTTCACTATTTGGAGAACTCTAAGGGAACTGGATGATAGAACAAAACATTTTGTGGATAATGCGGAATGAACGTGTTAGTCATGTTTTAAACGGCAATTAAATTTCTATATAACTGAGCAATCCGATTCAAAGTACTCGCTGGCGAAGCCCCTACCTTTTCGAGCGTCTGCAAAGAATCGGATTGTTCTTTCGAAGTCTGCGATTAGTCTCGTTTGGCTAGAATATCTTGGATAATCTCCGTGTGCACCCCCGCCCATGCCTTTTCTTTAAAATGCAGAATCAGGCTAATCGTGAGTAATATTAAGTAAATAATGGAGAAGATCATCCAATTTGAACTTCCATCGTGAAAGAGAAAGTTTTCCAATGGATTCGCAAAGAGAAAGAGTAGCCATGGTATAGCTGTAGCAAAAATTGGAATGATTCCAATCCCACTCTTTTCCTTTACGATTTGGTAATAAATTAATTTTAGGGTTTCACTGTCGAGCAACTGATAAAATTCTTTTATGGATGCCGGTTCCTTCAAATATCGGCTCTCTTTTATGTCTTCAATTGGCATCTCTTTTAGTCGAAGATAGAGTTTATGTGCATCCCCTCGCATAGAAAATTTCAGGGAAACTCCTCCTCTCATATGGTTTTACACTATTACCCTTTGTAAAATAGCTAAAATAATACATTGAATTCGTTTGGCCCTTTTATGCACTATTTAACACAACTGCCAATCGTGGCTAACTATTCCAGTTGTTAGAAGATAGTATTGGTAATCATGCTGGAAGTATTGAGAAATCTTCAATTAATTGATCACTTAGCAGTACCAGTATTATTAGTTATTTCCGATTAGAAAGTACATATTATTAATATGTTGGTCTCAAGTTCCTATTTTTAGTAGTGAATATTTTTTGTAATATTCAAACACACTAATAATTTTAACCATTCCCGACCATAATCCCTGTGGGTGAACCTGAGTCCTGAAAATGGCTGATAATCACGATTTAAGAGCTTTGCTATAAAATTTGTTCTATTTTATTATTACTTAATGTTGGTCGAAAAAGTTTGTCTTATTTAAATTTACTGAATAGAGAAGGGGTTCTGCTATAATAATGAAACAGATAGTAAAGAAAGGCATTGCTTTCATAAGCATAAGTATATTAATGATATTAGCAGCATGTCAGGGAGAGGCTGGCGATAATAACTCAGAAGAAGATAATGCAGCAGCTGACATTTCAGAAATTGTCGGGATTGAACCAGGATCCGGCACAATGACCATCGCAGAGGAAACAGTTGAAGCATACGACTTGGATCTGGATTTGTTACCAAGTACTGAACCTGCGATGATTACCGAATTGCAAACTGCGCTTGAAAATGAAGAACCGATTGTTGTCACACTATGGCAGCCACATTGGATGTTCAGCGAATATGATTTGAAATTCTTGAAGGATCCACAAGGAACACTGGGTGAATCAGAAAATATTCATACGATGGTAAGACAAGGTCTTGAGGAAGAGCATCCATCAGCATACAAGCTTTTGGACAACTTTTATTGGGAAGTGCCCGATATGAATGAAGTGATGGCAAAGTTTGGGCAAAATGAGGACGTTGAACCACGAGAAGCAGCCGAGGAATGGATTGCAGATAACCGTGACAAAGTTGATGCTTGGACAGAAGGCATTGACACAGTTGAAAATGAGACAATCGAGTTGGCCTATGTTAACTGGGATACGGAACTTTCATCAACAAATGTGGTTGCACTTGTGCTTGAAGAATTGGGCTATACGGTGGAATTAACCCCGCTTGACATGGGAATCGCATTTGAAAGTCTTTCAGTAGGGGAAGTAGATGGGATGTTAATCGCTTGGCTTCCAGTAGGTGCAGCATCTTATGCGGAGCAATATAAAGATGAAATTGTTGATTTAGGACCGAGCTTAGAAGGTGCCCAGCAAGGGTTTGTGGTTCCTGAATATATGGATATTGACAGTATTGAAGACTTGCCAACAAAATAAAGCATGAAGGCTAGGTAGTGATACCTGGCCTTTTTTGTTGTCAGGAAAGTAATGTGGATTATTAAATTGCTAACAGGCACAGCTCAGAGTGAGCAGGAAACCCCTCACTGTATGAATCACCCCGATGACGAGAACATTATATTGTAGGAGCCGAGTCCTTACTGAGAGCGGTTTTTTAAGTATCAAGTAACATCATTTAAAATATAAACCTGCCCGGATTCATTGCAATATCAATAATAAAGACTACATGTCTTCATTATCTTTATCATTATTTTTACTATCATTGAGAACTAAAGCAATATTATTATTGTTTATTAATGGATCCAAATCTGGCTCTTTTTGCTCTTCTCCATAAAATGCTTTATTCAGCTCAATATTTGCTTCTTCTGTTTTAGTTGGTTTTTTCTTCATAAATGGAGGCCTCCTTGTATGAATATTATTTCCAGGGAGATTGAAGTTATGTATAGCTATCTTCATTAATAGAAAATTGCATGGAGTCTCGATATTCCATGAACCTATTACTGCTATAGTTTATACAAGTGAATCGATTTCATAATTGTTTTTTGAAAGTAAGCAATATATTTTTAATCTTAGTAAACTTGCATAAAAGTTAGATTTTATTATTGACAATCCATATAATTTGTCTTACAATATGAATTATAAAAATTGGGTGAAAATTACATATTATTAAACGGAAGGTGTGTGAGATGATGGCAGTGAAATATCAAGATGTTTTTTCTGGTTTTTTTCTCCTGATTGTAAGCGTTACCATGTTTTTGGCGACGTTCAGTTTTGAAGCGCTTACTGAAAGCCAAGTAGGTCCAGACTTTATGCCGAAGATTATTGCATCTATGATGATGATTTTGAGTATTATCATCATCGTAAATGGTTTAAAAAGGGGAAAAATCGAAAAAGAAAGTACAGGTGCATACCAGACAGACGAAGAAGAGGGTAAGAAATCGGCGTCCCAAGACGAGAAAAAGAACCTTCTTCCAGTAATGATTACATTGGGTTTAATGATTGGTTACTTTGTATTAATACCAATCTTAGGTTTCTTGATAATGACAGCGCTTTACTTATTTCTTCAAATGCTTCTTTTGTCACATAAGTCAAATCGAAAAATCTGGCTTTTTGCTATTCTATCAATCGCAACATCCACCTTGATTTATTACGTTTTTCGTTCCGTATTTTATGTCATGCTTCCTACAGGAATTATTGGCTAAGGAGGTTATCATGTGTTAGATATGCTTTTAGCAGGGTTTGAATCCGTATTAACGATTTACATTATTTTACTTATTATAGTAGGGGTATTTTTAGGGCTAATATTTGGATCTATACCTGGGTTAACAGCAACAATGGCAGTTGCTATTTGTTTGCCAATCACTTATGGAATGGAACCAGTTGCAGGAATGTCCTTATTAATGGGGCTATACATTGGGGGCGTATCGGGTGGATTGATACCCGCAATCCTCTTAAAGTTGCCGGGTACACCATCGTCCATTGCGACAACTTTCGATGGATATCCAATGGCTCAGAAGGGAGAGGCAGGGAAAGCTTTTAGTTTTGCTATTGTTTCCTCGTTTCTAGGGGGATTATTGAGTATTGTTGTTCTAATCATGATAGCCCCACCACTAGGCAAAATAGCTCTTCAATTTGGTCCGTATGAATTTTTTGCCATTGTCATTTTTTCTTTAACGTTGATTGCAAGTCTTTCTGGCAATTCATTATCAAAAGGGATAATGGCGGGTTTACTCGGTATCGCTTTTGCGATGGTAGGTTCAGCACCTATTGATGCATTTCCTAGATTTACATTTGGCTTCCATAGTTTGGATGCCGGTTTTAATATATTACCAGTACTAATTGGGCTGTTCGCTTTATCTGAGATCTTTATTTCAGCGGAAAAGAAAATGAAGGGTTCAGTTAAGGCGAATTTAAAAAAGGTAAATTACAAGGTAAGTATAAAAGAATACTTGGGACAAGGATGGAACTTTCTAAGGTCAAGTGTCATTGGCATTGCGATTGGAATCCTCCCGGGGATTGGCGGTGGAACTTCTAATATCATTTCATATGTTGCCGCAAAAAATTCATCCAAAAAGCCTGAGAAATTTGGCACTGGGATTCCTGACGGGGTCGTTGCTTCCGAATCTTCGAATAATGCTGCTGTAGGGGGAGCGCTTGTGCCACTCGTTTCTCTTGGAATACCAGGTGATACTGTAACTGCAATGCTTTTGGGCGGACTCGTATTACATGGTTTACAGCCAGGTCCTTTGTTAATACAAAATAGTGGGGATATAGTCTATGGTATATTTGCTGCTTTACTGATTGCGAATGTTTTTATGGCTCTATTCTTGTTCTTAGGTATGAAGGGATTTGTACGGCTATTAAGTATTCCAGGCTATATACTATTGCCGATTATCCTCGTTCTTTGTGTAGTTGGTGCTTACGGAGTTAATAATCGATTGTTTGATGTAGGAGCGTTGA
Organism: Oceanobacillus profundus; assembly: GCF_003515705.1. GTDB lineage: Bacteria > Bacillota > Bacilli > Bacillales > Amphibacillaceae > Oceanobacillus > Oceanobacillus profundus. Next base: position 30,570 of record NZ_QWEH01000018.1, on the reverse strand, counting down.
TTTTCTTTGGTGTAATAGGTTATTTGATGATTAAATTTGGGTTTCCATTGACTCCTTTAGTTTTAGGGTTCATTCTTGGTCCGCTTTTAGAAACAAATTTACGAAGGGGATTGATGCTATCGCAAGGTGACTTTATGCCATTTCTAACTTCGCCAATTGCAGCAACCTTTCTATCAATCACGATAGTTTCATTGATTTTTGCGATATATAAAAACAAGAAAAATAAAAAGCAAGAGTCCACCGATAACTTAGAAAAAACCGGTACTTAAATCCACTTTTTATGGGTAAATCCCATTGAAATAAAAAATAAGGGGAGAAAATTTATGAGAAACTTTTTAAGAAAAACGCTTTTGGGTTCTGTTTTTATTGCATTACTAGTGCTTCTAGGAGCTTGTGCTGAAAACGCAGCTAATGGATCTTCAGATGCTAAAGATGATCCGGCAAGTGACTATCCTTCAGGTCCAATTACGGTTGTTGTACCAGCAGGGGCAGGTGGAGATACAGACTTGAATACAAGAATTATGGCCAAATATTTAGAAAAGGAACTTGACACTAACATTGTTATATCAAACGTAACTGGTGCGGGAGGAGCAACGGGTACGCAAAATGTTTTGGATGCTAAAGCAGATGGACATACAGTACTAGCCTTTCATAACTCTATGCTTCTGAATAATATCTTTGGGCTTACAGACTACACCTATACCGATTTTAAAATGGCGGGTGTTGGGGTATTAGACCAATCTAATACGTTTGTTACTTCAGCAGATTCGAAGTTTAATGATCTACCTTCATTGATAGAATATGCAAAGGAAAACCCTGGAGAGGTAACGATGGCAACTGAAATAGGTTCCATGACTTATATTCAAACACTACAATTTCAGGAACTTACCGGTGTAGAATTTAACATCGTTGATATTGGGGGAGCATCCGATAAGATCTCTGCACTTCTTGGAGGACGTGTGGATATTGTTCCAACATCACTCGGATTAATTAGCGGCTATATTGAGTCTGGTGATATGATTCCTCTTGGAATAATGGGTGAGGAAAGACTTGAAGGAGCTCCAGACGTTCCGACGTTTAAAGAGCAGGGAGTAGATATTGTTATCGATAAAGCATTTTATTGGGGTTTCCATAAAGATACTCCAGAAGAAATAGTAACTAAATTTTCGAATGCAATGGACCGGGTAGTTGCGAATGAAGATTACCAAGAGGAGATTGAAAATTCTTGGCTTAGTCCAACCTTTTTAAACTCCGAAGAGACGAATAAAAAGCTAGAAGAAATCAATGCAAGTTATCAAGAAGCTTATAAGAAATCAGAGGAAGATAACTAATATCCAAAAATAGAGTGGGGAAATATCAAGATGCTGATAAATTAGGAATTTATTCCAATATATTCAAGAATATTATGATCTGTCAAAATATTATTTTTACTCTAACGAGGAATCAATATAAAACCGAGTGAATCTATCTAACTAATAAATAGGGGTGACGCAAAATGTTGAAGGTTTCAGTAACTGTGAATACCACAGATTTATCTGAGTTGGACTTAAAGCAAATGTCCCAGCTGGGTGTAGACTGCATCGATTTTGGTGCAGGTAACTCATTTGCAGGAGTAAAAGAGCAAGGCTATCCTGACTTGGATAAATTACTAGAACTACAAAGGAAAATACGGTCATATGGCATGGATATTAATAGGGTTACACTACCAAACTTAAGTGATAACTTTATGCGAAATCGTCCAGGTAGTGAACGCGAACTCGAAAACTCCATTAATGCAGTTAAGACTTTTGGGGAAGCCAATATTGATATTGTTAGACAGCGGTTTGAAGGCGATGTGTTTTACGGTTTATCTAAAAGCTATCAAGCAATACAGCGAGGTGGGGCCATTTCACGTGGGGAAAGTCTTGGGATCATGAAAGAAAAGGCGGAAACACCTACATTCGAAGAATTAGAGAAATGGTGGGCTGCTTTTCAAGGTGCATATGGAAAGCTTGTCCCGGCAGCCCAAAATAGTAATGTCAACATTGCAATGCATCCTTCTGATACGCCACATCCAGATTCACCATTTGGAGGATTGGGACTGCACCGTATTATCGATGATTTTCCTAATAAGAATGTTGGGTTAGTATATTGTATTGGAACACGTGCAGAAGCAGGGGGATCCTCTCTCGTTCTTGATGAAATCAACCATTTTGGACGCAAAGGTAGAATATTCTTGGTTCATTTCCGAAATGTAAGGGGGAGTTTACCTACTGCTGGAGCTTTTGAGGAGGCGCTACTAGATGATGGGGATATGAACATGTTTAAATTGTTGCTAGAACTGAGGAAGGTTGGTTACAACGGCTGCATAAATCCAGATCACGTACCAACAATGGCAGGGGACACACCCGATCTGGATGATAGATGGGGACACTCCAATATTGGCTGGAAAGCTTCGAGTTTAGGATTTTCCTATTCTATAGGCTATATAAAAGCACTATTAGCAGCGTTGACTGAATTCGAGGGGAAATAAAGTAGTTTTGATAATGTAATTTATATTTTAGGAGGAGGGAATGAAGTAAATGGGCAATAAATTAGATACTGATACTCCTATATATATTAAAGTGAGTACCAAAGATAATACAGCAATTATCGTAAATTCGGGGGGACTAACGAAAGGCGCCAAATTTTCATGTGGTTTGGCACTTAACGAAAGAATCCCCGAGGGGCATAAAGTAGCATTATGTAATATAGCGGCAGAAGAAGAAATTATCCGTTACGGTGAAGTGATAGGATATGCAAAAGATCATATAAAAAAAGGGAGCTGGATAAGGGAATCTTTAGTCGATATGCCTTCTCCCCCAGGATTAGACAATCTTCCTTTTTCTACTAATCTAGTAGATGTTTCTCCATTGGAAGAAGGATTCACTTTCCTTGGCTATCGCAATTCCGATGGAAGTGTAGGAACAAAAAATATTTTAGGTATAACAACTAGTGTTCAATGTGTAGTGGGTGTTTTGGAATACGCAGTAAAAAGAATTAAAGAAGATTTGTTACCTCGTTTTCCTAATGTAGATGATGTAGTTGCTTTAAATCATAACTATGGTTGCGGTGTTGCCATCAATGCTCCTGATGCCACAATACCAATTCGTACCATACAAAATTTAGCCAAACATCCAAACTTTGGTGGAGAAGTAATGATTATTGGATTGGGCTGTGAAAAACTAATACCACAGCGTCTAAATGATGGAGAAGATAATGATAATATTTTGACCTTACAGAACGAAAGTGGATTTGTAAATATGGTTCAGTCCATTATTAATATGGCAGAGGAAAGATTGGATAAATTAGACAAACGTAAGAGGGAAGTCTGTTCCGTTTCAGATTTGGTAATCGGGGTACAGTGCGGTGGTAGTGATGCATTTTCCGGGGTCACTGCAAACCCGGCGTTAGGGTTTGCGACAGATCTTCTCGTCAGAGCAGGAGCAACCGTTTTATTCTCGGAAGTAACAGAAGTAAGAGACGCGGTTCATTTGTTAACTCCTCGTGCTGCTACAAAAGAGGTGGGGGATAGCTTAATCCGCGAAATGAAGTGGTATGACAATTACTTGAACAAAGGGCAGGCGGATCGAAGTGCAAATCCATCTCCAGGAAATAAGCGGGGTGGCTTATCAAATGTCGTTGAAAAATCATTAGGTTCAATTGTTAAATCGGGAACCTTGCCAATAACGGATGTACTTGCGCCTGGAGAAAAGGTAAAGAAGAAAGGATTAACTTTCGCTGCTACTCCTGCAAGTGATTTTGTTTGCGGAACACTTCAACTCGCATCAGGTATTCATTTACAAGTATTTACTACAGGGCGGGGAACACCTTATAATCTGCCGATTGCCCCAGTGCTGAAGGTTTCAACAAGAAATACTTTGCAAGAACAATGGCATGATCTCATCGATATAAATGCAGGGAAAATAGCCAATGGGGAAGCAACGATAGAAGAAATAGGATGGGAGATTTTTAAGGATATTCTTGAGGTTGCCAGTGGAACGAAAAAGACATGGGCGGATAAATGGGGGATTCACAATGATCTTGCACTATTTAATCCATCTCCTGTTACATGATAAATATAAATAATCGGTCAATGCGATTGACATCTATTATTATTTGTCTTACAATATAATTAACATAATATTCATAATTATAATGAAGAAGGGTCGGAATTTATATGGTTACGAAGAAAAGACAAGCCCCATCGGGGATCTTAGGTTTTCCGGTTGCACCAATGAACGAACAAGGGAAATTAGACTTAAACGGATTAGAAGCCAATATTGACTTTTTGCTAAAGGAAGGACTATCTTCCATATTTGTAGCATGTGGGGCTGGGGAATTTCATGCTCTCAGTAATGAAGAATACCGGTTAATAGTAGAAGTAGCTGTTGAAAGAGTAAAGGGGAGCGTTCCACTTTATACAGGTGTAGGCGGCAATATCACATCTGCTCTAGAACAGACAAAGATTTCCGAAGAACTCGGGGTAGATGGTTACTTGATCATGCCACCATACTTAATCAATCCGTCACAGGACGGTTTATACAATTATTTGAGTGAGATTATAGGAAACACTGATCTCAATGCTATTGTATATAACCGCGATAACTGTATTTTGAATGCGGATACATTAAGGAGATTATGTGAGTTTCCGCAGTTGATAGGCTTTAAAGACGGTGTTGGTAATATGGAACAAATCGCAGAGTTTACACATTTGTTTGGTGATCGTCTTGCATGGATAAACGGAATGCCCTTAGCAGAAGTTACGATGGAGGCCTATATAAACCTTGGATTCAGATCCTATTCATCGGCAATATCCAACTATATCCCTCATATTTCAGCGATGTATTATGAAGCACTTTTAAGTGGGGATAAAGAGATGGCTCACAATTTGTATGAAGAAATTATTTTACCGATTCATCGAATTAGAAGTCAAAAGAAAGGATATGCGGTTTCACTTATTAAGGCTGGGATGAAAGCCATTGGTCTTCCGGTAAGTTTACATGTAAGAGCACCAGTCGCCAAGGTGGAGGATCAACATTATGAGCAGCTAAAAGAAATTATTAATAAAGCTTCACAAAAATACCCTGCAAAAGCAGCAACAACATTAAAATAGGAGGTTCTTATGACTACTGAAACGAAAACCAAGACATATTTAAACTATATTAATGGTGAATGGATTGCATCTGATTCAGGTAAAACAGCTGAAAGTTTAAATCCTTCCCGAAATGCCGAAGTTTTAGGTTCTTATCAACTATCATCTGCTAATGATTTAGACGAAGCAGTTGTTGCAGCTAGTCAATCCCAAAAAGGTTGGAGGAAGCTATCAGGAAGTACAAGAGGCGATTATCTGTTTAAAGTTGCTGCTGTTATGGAAGAACGCCTGGAAAGTATAGCTGAAACAATGACGAAGGAAATGGGCAAGACATTCGCTGAAGCAAAAGGTGAAACAGCACGAGGTGTTGCGATTTTACGTTATTATGCGGGGGAGGGAATGCGATCTGTAGGCGATGTTATACCGTCATCGGACAGTGAAGCACTTATGTTTACTACAAGGGCGCCACTTGGGGTAGTAGGGGTAATAACTCCCTGGAATTTCCCTGTTGCGATTCCTATATGGAAAATCTCCCCGGCACTTATTTATGGAAATACAGTAGTAATTAAACCAGCCAGTGATACAGCGGTAACTTGTGCAAAAGTTATTGAATGCTTTCATGATGCTGGGCTTCCAAAAGGTGTCATTAACATGGTGACAGGATCGGGGTCTGTCATTGGGCAAGGGTTGGCTGAACATCACAAGGTTGATGGCATTACTTTTACTGGGTCAAATAATGTTGGTAAAAAAATTGGTAGTGCGGCTTTGAATCGCGGAATTAAATACCAACTCGAAATGGGAGGGAAAAATCCTGTAATTGTTACGGATGATGCAGATCTGGATCTTGCTGTTGATGCAACTATCAGTGGAGGACTTAAATCGACTGGACAAAAATGTACGGCAACCAGTCGAGTGATCGTTCAAAGCGGGGTTTATGATGAATTCAGGGAAAAGCTTCTTAAAAAAGTTGCTGAGATAACTGTCGGAAGTGGAATGGAAGAAAGTAACTGGATGGGACCTGTTGTTAGTGAAGGTCAACTTGAGAATGTACTTTCCTATATAGAGAAGGGCAAGAAGGAAGGTGCTAAACTAATATTTGGTGGTAAGCGTGTTTCTACCCCCGATACAACAAATGGTTATTTTGTGGAACCAACTGTTTTTGAGGAGGTTTCAACGAACATGATCATTGCCAAAGAGGAGATTTTTGGACCAGTATTGGCCCTTATGAAGGTAGATACAGTCGAAGAGGCATTAGAAATGGCAAATGATTCGGAATATGGTCTAAGTGCCTCTATTTTTACAACGAAAGTTCGAAATATGTTGGAGTTCATAAATGAAATGGATGCTGGACTGGTTAGAATCAATGCAGAAAGCGCTGGGGTAGAGCTGCAAGCCCCATTTGGAGGCATGAAACAATCAAGTTCCCATTCCCGTGAACAAGGGCGGGCTGCGATAGAATTTTATACTTCAATAAAAACGGTATTTGTAAAATAATAATGGAAAGGGGAGTTATGCACGCTATGCTTACTCCCCATTTTTTAAAGTTTCAAAGCATATATAGTGGCATCCTTTTATTTACACTTACATTTGATCAAAAGGCAATACATATTTTAGAATTCGATAAACGATTAGCGTTTAAAATTTAATAATTTCTATTAAAACTAATTTTAACAATATAGGAGGAATGCTGTATGGTAAGTACAGAATATCCAAAAAGAATTAATACATTGCGAATTGAGAAAGTGATCGTTATTCCAGTAGCTGGTCATGACAGTATGCTATTGAATTTAAGTGGAGCACACGGTCCTTTTTTTACGCGCAACATTGTAATTTTAGAAGATAATCATGGGAATAAAGGAGTAGGTGAAGTTCCAGGTGGAGAATCGATCCGTCAAACGCTTGAAGAATCAATACCTTATGTAATAGGTAAACCAATTGGTGCTTATAATAATATTTTAAATACTGTTCGAACAATGTTCTCTTTTAGGGATGAGGGTGGAAGAGGTTCTCAAACATTTGACCTTAGGACAACAATACATGCAGTAACCGCTCTGGAGGCAGCCTTGCTTGATCTATTGGGTAAATTTCTTGGAGTTCCAGTTTCGGAACTGCTTGGTGATGGACAACAAAGAACACATGTGGAGATGCTAGGGTATCTTTTTTACATCGGTGATCAACGGAAAACAGATCTTCCCTACGTAAGTAATCCCAATTCAAAAGATAAATGGATGAGGATACGCCATGAAGAGGCTTTAACCCCTGATGCAATCGTTTCTCTTGCTGAAGCTGCACATGAACGATATGGCTTTAATGATTTTAAATTAAAAGGTGGGGTCTTAAAGGGAGAAGAAGAAATATTAGCTGTAAAGGCACTGGCCAAACGTTTCCCCAATGCAAGAATCACATTGGATCCGAACGGAGCTTGGTCATTGAATGAAGCAATTCATCTATGTAAAAATCAGCAAGATGTTCTTTCATATGCTGAAGATCCTTGTGGTGCCGAGGGTGGCTATTCGTCACGTGAGGTAATGTCAGAATTTCGTCGTGCGACAGGTATCCCTACCGCCACGAACATGATTGCAACGGATTGGAGAGAAATGGCACATGCCATACAGCTGAATGCGGTTGATATACCACTTGCTGATCCCCACTTTTGGACAATGCAAGGATCAGTTAGGGTGGCGCAATTGTGCAATGAATGGGGATTAACCTGGGGGTCCCATTCAAATAATCATTTTGATATATCACTCGCGATGTTTACACATGTGGCTGCTTCAGCCCCGGGGCATATTACAGCGATAGATACCCATTGGATATGGCAAGATGGACAACGATTAACAAAACAACCTTTTCAAATTATCGATGGAAAAATAGAGGTGCCACAAGTACCAGGTCTTGGTATAGAAGTAGATATGGAAAAAATCAAAGAGGCAAATCAATTATATAATGAACAAAATCTTGGGGGACGTGACGATGCTATCGCCATGCAATATTTAATTCCTGGATGGGAATTTAATAATAAAAAACCTTGCTTAGTTAGAGAATGATAATAAAATGTTAAAATAAAGAGGGTTCGTTAGTTGGAAAACATATATATAGATAGCAGTGTTTGAGGAGGAATGACTAATTTGGAAAATTATTTTGTCGATACAGTACAAAGGAGTACACTTTCACAGCAAGTGTTAGAGAAAATTGTCGCTCTTTTGGTAAGTGGGCAATTAAAATCAGGTGATAAGCTACCACCTGAAATGCAATTAATGAAGCAATTAGATGTTAGTAGACCAGTGTTGCGGGAAGCATTAAGTTCGCTTGAAACATTGGAAATAATTACTCGCAAACCCCGTGGAGGAACGTTTGTAAATGACAAGGTAGGAAGTAATCCATTTACAGCGATGATCTCACTCTCCATTAATAATTTACCTGCTCTGTTTGAAGCCCGTATGTCATTAGAATTAGGACTTGTGACGATAGCGGCTGAAAAAATTACGGATGAACAATTGGATCGTTTATATAATTCAATCAATGATATTAAAATAAACGCGCATACAAACTATGGTAAATACGATAAAGAATTTCATAGAATTATCGCGCTTAGTGCAAATAATCCAGTTTTAGAGGGTATGATCACATCACTTCTTATTACACATGAAAAAACGGATAGTTTAATTGAATATCGCGAACCCGAGATTACGATGGAACATCACCTTGCAATATATGAATCCTTAAAAAAGCGGGATCCCCATGAAGCTTTTAAACAAATGTACAAACATTTGAGTTTTGTTCGAAACAAGATATTGAATACCTAATCTGAATAATTGCTTCTTAGAAGAACTATACAGGATGTAAACAGGAACAGTTTATTATCCTGTTTTCATTTTGTATAAAAAGTTGTTTAGGTGTATGAAATTATGAAATAAGAGGAGATATGTATATTTCTTAGATTATTGTTTCCCTAAAATCAGGAAGCTACGTTTATTCATCCGAAGTGTAAATTATCCAATAAGTAATTTGTGTGTATTCATACTATTTACGAAATGCAATTAGGAGGAGAAAAATGAAATTTAGCGTATTAGTTCCAAGGAAAATAGCGCAGGCAGGTATTGATTATCTGGAAAACAATGGTTGTACAGTTGATGTGCAACAGGAGATGACTACAGATGAACTTAAGGGTTCCATACAACATTACGATGCGGTAGTGCTTAGAACAAACATAATAAACAGTGAAATAATTGCCAACGCAACTAAGTTGAAAATTATAGCACGATACGGTGTTGGTTTAGATAACATTGATATAGAGGCAGCCACGAATCGTGGAATCTATGTAACCAATACTCCAACTGCTAATATTAATTCCGTAGCAGAACATGTAGTTGGATTGATACTCTCCATTTCCCGTCAAATAAATAAGGCTGATCGCGCAGTTAGAGATGGAGATTATAGTATACGAAATAGTTTACCTGGAACAGAGTTAAAAGGTAAAATCCTTGGGATCTTAGGTTTAGGTAATATAGGGAAGTTGGTAGCTGAAAAATGCGCTCTAGGATTCGGGATGAGGGTGATTGCATACGACCCATATATAGATCAACCAATGATTGATTATATCTCTATTGAAAATAATTTGGAAAAATTGATTAAACAAGCTGATTTTATATCGTTGCATTTACCATACAATACCTCCAACCATCATCTATTTAATAAAGAAAAGATTGGATGGATAAAACCTTCCGCATTTTTAATTAATGCTGCAAGGGGAGGGCTGGTTGACGAAGAAGTATTAGCAACCGCTTTAAAAGAAAAGTCTATCGCTGGAGCAGCATTAGATGTTTTTGAACAAGAACCACCTTGCTTGAATCATTCTTTGTGGGAACTTGATAATATTATCGTCACACCACATATAGCCGCATTAACCAACGAAGCAATGAACGAAATGTCATTAGATTGCGCAAAGGAAATTATCCGAATTAAAAACAAAGAGAAACCGCATTTTTGGGTGAATAAACAGGAAATGACTTAAAAGAGTTCTAGACGTAAGGCATTCAAATAGTCAACTAAAATTCGTCTAAAGAATTCTCATGTAAGTACAAACAGGGTTGATAAGAAGAGGTCGTTCACTATGCTTGTAGATGTCGCGGACTATAGAAGGAATAAAACATTCGAATAGGAATGGTGTTATGAGAAGTAATCAAATGATAATGAGGTGGCAGGCATGCGTGTTATTGAAACCTTAATAAAAGACATACCTTTACCTAGAATGGTTAAAGTGCAGCAAGATTTTTACGCTCCCGAGATTTTAGAGGTAGACAAAGCTGTACATGATGCGATTAAGGAAGCAGGGGTGCTATCGAGAATTACAGAAGGTGATCGCGTTGCAATTGCCGTAGGAAGCCGAGGTGTAGCGGATATTCCTATTTTAACAAGGGAAGTAGTTAATGCTGTTAAATCAGTTGGTGGGCTACCATTTATTGTACCAGCTATGGGTAGTCACGGAGGGGCAACAGCAGAAGGTCAACGGGATGTATTAGAGAAACTGGGAGTTATAGAGGAATTCATTGGAGCTCCGATTATATCTACTATGGATGTCGTTGAATTAGGTAGATTACCAAAGGGGTTACCAATATATATCGATAAAAATGCTTACGAGGCGGATAAAATTATCTTTATAGCAAGGATTAAACCGCATACTGCCTTTCGTGGTACCCATGAGAGTGGTCTTGCAAAAATGATTACGATTGGTCTTGGCAAACAAAAAGGGGCGGATGCTGCACATTCTTACAGTTTCAAATATATGGCCGAACATGTACCGGCAATGGCTAGAATAACTTTAGCTAACGCTCCTATAATCTTTGGGCTTGGTACAATTGAAAATGCGTATGACAGACCGGCCAAAATTATAGCTGTTCCTGCCGAAAAAATAGTTGAAGTTGAACCTGAATTGTTACTTGAAGCCAAATCACTTATGCCGAGATTAATGTTTAATCCTATTGATGTTCTCGTGGTGGACGAGCTCGGAAAAGATATTTCAGGAAGCGGGATGGATCCTCATATCACCGGGCGATATCCGACTCCGTACGCAACAGGAGATCAAAAAACCTCAAAAATCATAGTTTTGGATCTCACTGAACAAACACATCATAATGCAAACGGAATAGGTCTAGCGGATATAACCACTCGAAAAGTATTTGAAAAAACAGCCTGGGATAAAGGATTTGCCAATGCCCTTACAAGTCTTGTAACCGATGTGGTAAAGTTTCCAATGTTCATGGATACTCCAGAATCAGCAGTTAAAGCAGGAATAAAAACATCTGCTTTATTTGATCCATCAAAAGTGCGGCTAGTTCGAATAAAAAATACACTCCATATAAAGGAAATTTATATTTCAGAGAGCCTATTGGCTGAAGCAAAACAAAATGAAAATATTAAAATACTTGGCGAGCCTCATATTATTAATTGGTAAAATTGGATGGAAGCTGAATTTTTTGTCTTTACCATGGTTTTGTCAGAAAGGATTTTTAATAAATGACGAGGATTTAGGGTTGGAACGACTGAAGCAGGTTACGATAAGGGATTCGTAGTGTTTAAGATCTTGTGAGCTTTCCATTGTTAAACCCAGTAGAACTTATTATCCAGGTCCAGCGCTTGAAAACGAAAGATGCAGAAACGGTCGAACAGTACACGCAGCTTGCATGCAACTGGAAATTGATTAACAGGTGCCAATGGAGACAGCGATTATATCTCTTCTGCTGTTTACAATAATGGTTAAATTAGTTTTAATTCCAGCTGTATATCGGATATCCATCAGGTATGGTTGTGAAGGATTAAGAGTTATTCATAATATTATTCTAATCAGGTGCATGAGTTCTACATGCATCTGATTTTATTGTTGCTTTTTAAGAATGTATGTAAGAGAGAGTTGTATATCGTATATATCTGAATGAAGGCAAACAAACAGTAATTAATAGAAATAATTTTCAAATTAGGATAAAAAGTAGAAATTTTTTCTGAAAAGTCTTGCTATATAATTATCAAACAATTAAAATGAAGGTTAAGGAAACGCTTTCATAAAGAGGTAATTTCCGTTTTCACAATTAAAAGGGAGGAAAAAAGAATGAAAAAGAGACTTTCATTTGCATTAGTTACTGCTTTACTTTTAGTTGGCTTAATGGCTTGTAGTAGTGAGGATGAAGGAAATGCTACTTCAGACGCTGGATCATCAGGTGAACTTTCAGGGGAAGTGACCATGTGGACTGCTTCATTGGCTGGTGAACCATTTGATAGTTATTTTGCTGATTTAGAAGCAGCATTTGAAGAAATGCATCCAGAAGTTGATGTCATCATAGAAGATATTCCACAAAATGAAATTGAACAAAAAGTACTTACTTCACTAACTGGTGATGATGTTCCAGACGTTGTGAACCTAGCACCGCGTTATATGATTAATATTGCTGCACAAGGTGGGCTTTTAGAGTTAAATGACTTAGTAAGTGAAGAAGTCCAAAATTCCTATTTAGAAGGCCCTTTTGAAGCAGGGTATTTTGAAGAAGACTTATATGCCTTACCTTGGTATTTAACAACTACGGTAAGCTGGTACAATAATGACCATTTCGAACAAGCTGGAATTACGGAAACTCCTCAAACCACACAGGAAATTTATGATACAGCCAAGGCTATTACAGATGCAACAGGTAAACCTTCTTACTACCAAATCATCAACCAAGGTGACACGGTAATCGAAAAGATGATTTCCATAGCGAATGGTGAGCCGATTGTGGAAGAAGGAAAAGCGTTATTAACTGAAAATGAAGAGATTCTTGAGTTCTTTACGCTAACACAAAAAATGTATGAAGAAGGGATTATGCCACAGGAAAATGCGGAAGGATCTTTCTCTACTGCACAAGAACTATTTATGGCTAATAATGTATCCCTCCTTGAAAGTGGGGTAACCTTCTTGGGACCGATTGAATCTGGTGCACCAGATGTATATAATGCAGCAAAAGCTGGTCAACCATTAAATGCCTTAGATGCGCCAATGAACGTAGCTGTTATGAATTTTTCTATTCCATCAAAAACAGATAACCCAGATGCGGCAGTTGCATTAGCGGAATTTGTTACGAATGCAGAAAATCAATTAGAGTTTGCAAAAGTTGCTGGAACGGTACTTCCTTCCACAACGGAATCATTGGAGGATGAATATTTTACGAATCCAGGGGACTCACCTAAAGCGTTGGGGATGTTAGAAGCATCAACTTCTCTTGAACGTTCGAAGGTGCTTATTCCACCGGTAGAAAATTCTTCTGAGCTTTATGAAATAGTTAAAATGGCATTTGTAAAAAATATCCAAGGAGATATAACTCCTGAAGAAGCCTTGCAGGAAATCACAGAAAAATGGGATGCATCCTTTGAAAAGGCTGGTTTAACACCAACATTCTAATACATTACAAAACTGAAGAGACTAGCAGCCCTTGCTAGTCTCTAAATTCAGGAGGGATATGAATGAGTAGACATCCTTTCTCCAAAAAGAGTCTAACAGAAGCTATTACACCTTGGTTATTCTTACTTCCATCTATTGTGATATTAGTAACGTTTTTAGCAATACCAATTATAGAAGCGTTTCAATGGAGTTTTCTAGATTATAAGATTATTGCAGATACAAGTGAATTTGTAGGTTTTGCTAATTTTAAAGAGATATTCTCGGACGAAATGTTTTGGATGGCATTTGTGAACACAATCTTATATGTTGCCATTGTTCTTCCTTTAAACATATTTCTTCCGATGATTTTAGCTGTTCTAGTTAATCAAAAAATACGTGCTGTTGGGGCTTTTCGGGTGCTTTATTATTTACCAGTTGTAACGCCGATTGTCGTAGCCGCATTAATGTGGAAAATGCTTTATTCCCAGGATGGTACGGTATCCAACTTCTTCGTAAAACTAGGCATAATTGATTCTCCAATGAATTTTTTAACGAATACAACAACAGCACTTATCGCGGTCGCATTTATTACCGTTTGGAAAGGGCTTGGTTACTATATGATTATGTATCTAGCAAACCTGCAATCTATTCCAAAACAAGTGTATGAATCAGCAAGTATTGACGGTGCGAATGGCATACAGCAATTCTTTAAGATTACGGTACCGATGATGGTTCCTTCCATGACATTGGTTTCGGTTCTAACTATTATTAACGGATTGAAAGTCTTTGAAGAAATAGCTCTGACAACCAATGGAGGTCCAGCTGGGGCTACTACTACACTTGTTATGTATATTTACGATAAGTTCATGAATTTGGATGTGTCCATTGCTTCTGCTGCTGGACTAGTCTTATTACTGTTAGCCATTATTGGATCACTCATTCAAATGAAGCTAACAAGTGGTCGGGAAGATGATTTGAAGGCTTAAAAAGGAGCTGAAAGAAAGTGAAAACAAAGACACAAACAAAGAAAATTATCCTCTATATTGTCATGCTCGCAATTTGTGTCGTAACGGTTGGTCCGTTTTTATATACATTATTTATTGCGCTAAAACCTGCAACACAAGGAATCTATGATGGATTATTACCTGCTAATCCAACGTTTGCAAATTTTGTTGATGCATTTTATAAGACTGATTTCTTACGCTACCTTTTAAACACTGTCATCGTAACTGGGATTGCAGTACCGTTTAACTTACTATTCAGCAGTATGGCTGGGTATGCACTTGCCCGAATGAATTTTAAAGGAAGAAGTATTGTTCTTACGCTTATCATCTCTACGATGACCGTTCCTTTCCAATTATATATGGCACCTCTATTTCAAATCGCAGGTGAGCTTGGGTTGCGAAACAGTTATGTAGGTTTAGCTGTGCTGCAGGTTTCGACTGCATTTGGTATTTATTTTATGCGCCAAGCATTCTTGACTGTACCTAAAGAATTGGAGGAATCTGCTTATCTGGATGGAGCGAATCGTTTTCAAGTATGGTGGAAGGTTGCTATGCCGCTTGTGAAACCAACGTTAATATCGCTAGCAATCTATACGTTTACCTTTACGTGGGGAGATTACTTATGGCCTCTGATCAACACGACAGAAAGCAGCATGTATACATTATCAATTGCGTTAGCACAAATGTCACAAAACTTTGATGGGGGTAATTTAAAATTAATAAGTGCTGCTTCCATCTTAACGACGATACCTAGTCTGCTCATCTTTATTTGGTTACAAAAATACTTTATTTCCGGACAAACGGATGGAGCAGTTAAGGGATAAGTGCACAATTAAAATTTGGCCAGATCACTACATGGGTGATCGGAGTTTGTAAGGAGAGGTACAATGAGAGATTTTATCGCGTTTGACATAGGTGGCACGTTAATCAAATACAGTGTTCTCAAAGAGAATGGCAGTATTATTTATAAAAATGAAGTCCCTACCGAGGCAGATTTAGGAGGATTAGAAGTGATCAATAAAGTAAAAAAGATTGGGTATGAACTGCTTCAATCCTATCTTATTGCTGGAATCTGCATTAGCACGGCTGGCCAGGTGGATTCTAAAAAAGGGGAAATACTATATGCCTCTTCCCTCATTCCAAATTATACCGGAATGCAAATCAAAAAAGAGTTGGAAACTTATTTTCAATTACAGGTGGAAGTGGAGAACGATGTAAATTGTGTGGGATTAGCAGAATCTTGGATTGGAAAAGGAAAAGATGTTAAAAGCATGTTCTGCCTCACAATTGGTACAGGAATTGGCGGTAGTTATGTTATCGACAATAAGCTGCACAGTGGTCATAGCTATAGTGGTGGAGAGATTGGTTATATTCCAATTGAAGGAAGTCAATTTGAGGAACTTGCTTCAACAAGAACTCTCGTAAAAAATGTGGCTAAGCAAAAAGGCTTTGCTGAGGATAAGCTTAATGGGAAGGAAATATTTAAATTAGCATTGAGTGGAGACGAGGTTTGCATAAGAGAAATCAATCAGCTTGTGTATTACTTATCAAAGGGGATGGCAACGATTGCCTATATGATGAATCCAGAAATGATTGTGATTGGTGGAGGAATAACCAATCAAAAGGAATATCTTTATCCGCTTATTATGAAGCAATTAAAGAAGGATCTTATACCTGCACTACTAGATAAAACGAAAATTGAAATTGCGGGGAATTTAAATGATGCAGGAATGGTTGGTGCATTACGGCATTTTCTACTTCAAGAATCCTTGCAACCTTTTAATCGGATTACGACGATGATTGAATCAAATAAACATAAATTAACCAAAGGCGAAGCTGCCATAGCCAAATATGTAACGATGAATTTAAGCGACGTACCTAATCATACCATTTCTCACATGGCCGACAAAATCAATGTTTCTGAATCGATGATTACGAGATTTTGCAAGAAGCTTGAAATTGGTTCCTACAATCAGTTGCGTATGATGGCAAAAGAAGCAACGATTGGAACAAGGCTTCACGATAAAACAGAGAATTCTAGTCAAGTAGAGATTAAAGAAGACTATATTAACATCTTGAACAAAATCGATACGTTAAACCAATCAGTTGATTTTGGGGAAATTGGATCACAGCTTAGGCTTGCGAAACGCATTATTTTATACGGATCTGAAGAAATGGAATATGTTATGAATCAACTCAAGTATAAAATGATGGAACTTCACATACCTGTTGACGTTTTTTCCAATCGCTATCAAATGGATCGCTCAGTTCACTTACTGGATCAGCACTGCTTAGCAGTGGGATTAAGTATTTCAGGATTTAACGCAAATGTACTAAAAATGCTTGAAGCTGCTAGGAAGTGTAATGCAACAACGATTGGAATGACTAGCCAGCAGGATTCACCGATAACAGAAAGAGCAGATATTACGTTTTTTATCCCTTCCGGCAATGACGTAGGAAAAGTTACTCATTCGATTAGTGAAGTATCCTTATTTTATTTACTTGATACTTTTTTAAAGGAAATACAAACATTGAAAAAAACGAAAGTTATGTAATAAAGAGGTGTGTAAATGAAAATCATCTATACTCCAATTGACGAACGACCTTGTAATACACATGTTGTAGAACGAATCGCAGCTACAGCGAAGGATATTGATTTATTGTTACCCCCTAAGGTACTGTTTGGGTTTAAAAAGCAACCTGCCGATACAGATGGGATGTGGCAATGGATACAGCGTGCCGCTCCTGAGGTGGATGCGATTATTCTTAGTATCGATATGCTTGTCTATGGTGGATTACTTCCGTCTCGTATTCATTATTTGTCGGATGGAACCGTCGAGAAATGGATAGAAAGGTTACGAAGTTTCCATCAACAGTATCCGGCATTACCTATCTATGCATCTAACATGATTATGCGCACTCCTAAGTATAGCTCTAGTGATGAGGAGCCCACCTATTATGAGGAGTGGGGAAGAGAAATTTTCCTGCATGCTTATTTGGAAGACAAGCAAAATGTTAGTGGATTAACGGATGATGAAACAGCTGAACTTATAGCAATACAGCAAAATCTCCCAAAGCAATATGTGGAGGATTATGAAAATCGCCGAAGCTTTAACCTGCATATCAATCAATCTATGTTGGAATTAGTTAAAGAGGGAGTTATTAGTTTTCTTGCAATTCCACAGGATGATAGTGCGGAATATGGTTACACCGCAAGGGACCAAGCTATTGTCGCAGTAAAACGTGAACAGCTCAGGCTTTATAACGACGTTCATATTTATCCCGGTGCAGATGAGGTTGGTGCAACCCTGCTCACTCGAATTTATAATACCCATTATCAGAAGAGGCCAAGAATTTATCCGATTTGGAGCAGCATATTAGGTCCTCAGATTATTCCAATGTATGAGGATCGCCCTTTTGCCGAGAGTCTCAAGGCACATGTTTTAGCTAGTGGTTGTCAGCTGGTTGATCAAGCTGAAGAAGCGGATATAATTCTCGCCTATAATACACCAGGTCGCGTGATGCAAGAAGCTTGGGACCAAGGTAAGAAGGACATAACGTATTCTAGCTTTCGTGATTTATTGCATTTCGTGGATCAGATTGCCTCTTATGTAAAGGAAGGCAAAAAAGTGGTTGTAGCAGATTCTGCATATGCAAATGGTGGTGATTCTCAGCTTATTACACTGTTAGATGAAGCTGGAATTTTAGATAAATTACTTTCTTATAAAGGCTGGAATACAAATTGTAATACGCTTGGTACAACGATTGCCCAAGGAGTCATTGGGATGGATGGCGACCAAACTGTAATCCAACAAAACTTAATTTATCATTTGTTAGATGATTATTTTTATCAAGCCGAAATTCGTATGGAGATGCTAGCAGATTTTCTTGCCACACATCATTTATCGTATTTTGATTTAGAAGATAAAGCAAGCCTTGTGAATGCAGAACGAGATAAGCGTTTATGGAAACGTTATAACGACTTATTGATGAATAGCTTTAAAGGATTCGAAATTGCAATGCTAAAAACGTATGCACCGTGGAATCGGATGTTTGAATGCGGTATTGAACTGGAAACGAAAACGATTTAATTACAAGTCAATCAATTGTAAAAGGAAGGAGTTGACGGGATGAGGAAGGAAGCGGCAGACGTCATCGTTGTCGGCGGGAGTCTTGGTGGATGCATTGCGGCATTGTCGGTAGCAAAAATGGGGTTATCCGTTATGTTAACGGAGGAAACCGATTGGATCGGCGGCCAATTGACAAGCCAAGCGGTCCCGCCTGATGAGCATCCTTGGATTGAGGAGTTCGGTTGTACGACTACTTATCGTCATTTTAGAAATCGTGTACGAGATTATTATAAACAGAACTATGCCTTAACAGAAAAGGCGATGAAGGAAGAACGATTGAATCCCGGAAATGCATGGGTTAGTCGTCTTTCACATGAACCAAAAGTTGCTTTACAGGTACTTGAGGATATGTTAGCACCTTATGTAAACAGTGGAAAACTTCGTATCCTGTTAAACCATAAACCTATTGATGTCCAAACAAGTAGCGAAGTAATAGAATCTGTAGTTATTCGAGATAATGTAAAAGGAGAGCTGGCAGAACTTACTGGAAACTACTTTTTAGATGCTACGGAGTGTGGCGACGTCCTTCCGCTTGCAGGGGTAGAATATGTGATTGGTGCTGAGTCCCAGAAGGAAACGGGCGAGCCGCATGCTCCTTTACAGGCAGATTCAAAAGATGTACAGGCTGTTACACATGTACTTGCAGTCGACTACCTAAAAGAAAGGAATAGTATTATTGAGAAACCCGACCAGTATGATTTTTGGAAACGCTATATTCCGAGTTATTCGAAATGGCCATTACTTAGTTGGTATGCCGTGAATTCTTTGGATACAAGTACGATGAAGAAGTTCACGTTGTTTCCTAACGAACAGGATATTCCAGCTCTTTTTACTTATCGAAGGGTACTAGACGTTACGCATTTAATAGATTCAATATATTACGGTGATGTGTCACTAATAAATTGGCCGCAAAATGATTATTTTTTAGGTTCGATTATTGATGTTACGGAAGAGGAGCGAGAAAAGCATTTAAAAGGCGCAAAGCAGCTAAGTCTGTCTCTTTTATATTGGTTGCAAACCGAGGCTCCAAGATTGGATGGTGGGAAGGGTTATCCAGGCTTACGATTACGTATGGATGTTTTGGGAACGGACGACGGACTTGCTAAATATCCTTATATTCGCGAGTCGCGGAGAATAAAGGCGCAATATACGATAACAGAGAATGATGTTAGTAAAGATTTACGGGAAAGCATTCGCACCTATCCAGATAGTGTTGGCGTAGGAAGCTATCACCTTGATTTACACCATACGACTGTCTCAAATCGGACGTTTTATATTCCTAGCCACCCATACGAAATCCCGCTTGGTGCATTGATTCCATTGCGCGTAACAAATCTACTGCCAGCATGTAAAAATATTGGAACCACGCAAATTACCAATGGATGTTACAGACTGCATCCCACTGAATGGAATATTGGGGAGGCAGTCGGATATTTAGCCGCTTACGCCATTGCAAATGAGGTTGAACCAAAGGAAGTTAGACAAAACTCGAAACATTTACAAGCTTATCAACAGTTATTAATCGAAAAAGGTATCGAGCTACACTGGCCAGATGAGATGGAATTCTAAAAAAGAAAGGATATTATACGTTGTTGAATCGAACGAAAAAAACCTTTCATAGCAATATATTAAAACAAGATTATGAATACTGCGTTTTAACTTCAGACGAGGAAACAGAGGAAGCTTATCTTCTATATGTTCAGGACGGAAAAGATTATTTAGAACTTGGAAAATTAGAGAATGCATTCCAAAATTTATTGGAAAAACAACCAGAGATTGCTAGGAAGTTAGTTTTTATACTTGTGCACCCAGGGAATTCGATGGACAGGTGGAACGCCTACCATCATAAGGGAAAAAAATTTAAACAATACCTCACCTTTATGACAGAAGAATTTTTACCAGAAGTGGAAGTAGAAATCGGTAGGAAGATAGTCCGTCGTGGTCTTCTAGGGGATTCATTAGCAGCAAATATATCGCTAAACATTGCAGGAATGTGTCCAGAGACATGGACACATCTCTTGTTGCAATCGGCAGCTGTTTCCGAAAAAGATATTGAAATGGTAGAACAATTAAAGTATGTGCAATGGCTCGTTTATCAAACTGTTGGAAAATACGAAGATGAATATGTTTCGTTGCTTACAAATGAAAACTTATATATTTTGACTCGAAATCGAGAATTACACGAAATGTTAGTGAAAAAAGGTGCACGGATTGTATATTCCGAGCAGGAAGAGAAGCATGAATGGCGTTTTTGGAAGTCGGATTTAATGAATGCGTTAGAGTTTTTCCTTTTTACTTCTTAGTTTGTTTCTTGGAGTTTGGCCTGGCGCGATGCTCAGCTCGAACTGCAAACGGGTTACATCTTTAAAGGAGGTGATGTATTCGCTTGTTTTGTCGTTTGTATAGAGATAAATAAATAGAAAACATCCATCAACGTAATAGGTTGCTAATAAATTTTTTTGGAGGTAAAGAAAATGAGAAAATGGTTTAGTATGTTACTGACTATTGTTTTGTTTTTGACGTTAGCAACCCCAATTCAAGCAGCACCTGGGAGAGGCCTTGAGAAGGTCCTTTCTAATCTTGTAAAAAATGAAAACATTAAAGGGCGTGTGCTTTGGTATGATTTATCTGCAAACATTCACAACCTAGATACACCTGAAAAGGTAGCAAATATTGTGGAAAAAACAGCGAATGCGAATATCGACACCATTGTTTTAGATGTGAAGAATTATACTGGTTTCGTCGGCTATGACAGTGATATTGCGCCACATATGAGTACAGCGGAGATTGCCGACTATGGCGATTTTCCAGCTGGCTATGATTTACTGGAAACAGTTCTTGTTGAAGCAGATAAGTACGGTTTGGAAGTTTTAGCGAATATCAATGTTTTCTCAGAAGGAAACAACACGTATAAAGATGGTCCAGCTTTTGATCATCCGGAATGGCAATCCCAATTCTATACGGCCGTACAAATTGTTGAGGCAAAAAATGGAGCGACAGTGCCATTAGATGGGGTGAATACAGAAAGAGGGGAAAACCAAATTATTTTATTTACTCCTGATAAATATGATGTTTCCCCTTCTAATCGCTGGGGAGTTGAAGTTCAAGTTGTTGATGGCGTAATCTCTCAAATCGAAGACAGAGTGGCTACGAATGGAGAGGCTTTAGAAATTCCGGAAAATGGTGTCGTGTTATCTGCCCATGGAAAAGCAAGAACTTGGGTATTGGAAAATCTGAAGGTTGGTGATCCAGTTGCACATGAAGAGTCTGAAACGAGGATTATACCAGCTTCAGAATATCCTTCTTCTTCAGTGTTTGTAAATCCAATCCAGGAAGATGTTCGTAACTATGAATTGAGTATTATAGAAGAGCTAATCACGAACTATGATTTAGATGGTATTGTGCTTGATAGAGCAAGATATTCGAATGAACATGCTGACTTTAGTGATTTAAGTCGTGAGCAATTTGAAAAATATATTGGCGAGGAAGTGACTAATTGGCCAGAAGACATCTATGAAATCCAGTTAGATGGAACAGAGCAGATAATCGTTGAAGGACCGTTATATAAAGAATGGGTTGAATTCCGTGCACATAATATCCAATCTTTCTTCAAAGATGCAGAAGATCTCATTCATTCTTATGACGATGATTTATTGTTTACCACCTATGTTGGTTCTTGGTATCCACTCTACTATAATGAAGGTGTAAACTGGGCAAGCAAAGATTACAAGCCAGAGTATGATTGGGCTAGCGAAGACTACCATAAAACTGGTTATGCTGAATATCTCGACTTCCTCATGACCGGTAATTACTATTATGATGTAAGTATTGAAGAATCGGATGCTTCCGACTTGCCGTATTGGTATAGTGTCGAAGGGTCTGCACAGCTCGTAATGGAAGTAGTAGATTATGCTGCACCAGTATATGGTTCTCTCTATCTTCAACAATATGAAGGTGACCCAGAACAATTCCGAAAAGCAATCCGTACATTAGAAGATAACACACATGGGATTATGTTATTCGACTTAGTATATCTAGAAATGTATGGTTGGTGGGATATTATAGAAGAAGAGTTTGCTAAAGATACGAAAGCACCACATCAAATTCCTGGGCTATTGAAAATGATTCGCAAAGATAAGTAAGATAATGTGACCTTGACCAAAACTTCAATTGGTGGAAAATTTTTTAGATTTCCGCTGATAGAGGTTTTGGTTTTATTTGTTCATTATAGAAGAGTACTAGTTTAAAGAAGCAGGGAAATAAACTGCTGATATTTGCTTGTATCTCCCTTCATATTATTCAAACTACCAACAAAATTACTAGATTTTTATCTTGATTTTCCAAAAATAGTAAACTTGTCTGATTGTTTTAGTTGTTTTTCGCTGATAATCTATTAATGAGGTAAAAAAACATTTTTACGAGGAGGAGTAAGATGAGCGATCGGAAAAAAGTGTGGTTCGAAGATGCCGAACGTAAACTTGACCCTGGCTTAGTGGAACAATTACGAAATTCTCGAAAAGTACCCAAACAGGAAAACGACAACAAGGAAATCCCCATTATCGTTTATTTGAAAAAGAATTGCGATCAAGGCAAAAAAGACGACCTCCTGAAAGTATGCAATGCTGACTCCCAAAACAAACTAGGTAGAGAACTCCGAAGTATAAATGCGATGCAAGGACATTTAACACCTGATAGAATAAAAGAAATTAAAGATCATGAAGCAGTAGATCGAATATTTTATGATCGGATTGTAACTTCCTTTATGGATATTGCCTGTGAGCAAACAGGAGCTGTGAAAGTTAGAGAGCAGCTTGGGTTAACTGGGAAGGGCGTTACGATTGCCGTAATTGATACTGGTATCCATCCACATGAAGACTTGACCAATCCAGAAAATCGAATAATAGCTTTTCAAGACTTAATAAACGGTGAAAGTGAAGCCTATGATGATAATGGACATGGCACCCATTGTGCTGGTGACGCTGCTGGAAATGGAAGCCTGTCCAATGGAAAATACGTGGGGACAGCACCAGAAGCCTCACTCATTGGAATAAAAGTTTTAGATGAACAAGGGAGTGGGAGATTATCCACCATTATTGAAGGCTTGGAATGGTGCATCGATCATAAAGAGGAGCATAATATCCGTATAATCTCACTCTCACTTGGAGCTTCTGCTTATGAATCGTTCAGGGATGATCCATTAGCATTAGCTGCTCAATCTGCGTGGCATGAAGGAATTGTTGTATGTGCTGCTGCTGGAAACAGTGGGCCTTCTGCAGCAACTATCAGCACTCCTGCAATCGACCCATTTATTATTACAGTTGGATCAACGGATGATCAGAACACATTAGAGCGCGCAGATGATGTGATAGCAGATTATTCTAGTAGAGGCCCTACAATTGATACGTTCGTTAAACCGGACATTTATGCACCGGGTACAAATATTATTTCCTTATTAGCCCCAGGATCGGCACTTGAATCTGAATTGCCAGAGATGGTTATTGACGAAAACTATATTCAATTGTCTGGTACATCGATGGCAACTCCGATTTGTGCGGGTATCATTGCCCTAATGCTAGAGGCTAATCCGAGTCTCAGTCCAAATGATATTAAGAGTATTCTAAAAGCAACTTCTCACCCAACACTAGATGATGTATGGGGATATATTGAAGCGGAGAGTGCTGCCCGTATGGCACAGAATTATTTAGCTCCGGCTGAAGCCATTCCGGAAAGTTAAATAAGAAACGAAAAGGGAGGACAAATCGTTCTCTCTTTTTTATGCCTCTTTTTGCTGTAAGGGATTTCATGAAGGTCTTTAGAAGCATTACAAATATCTTGCATTTCCATACATTTCTTTATCATGCAATTTACAGTCATTTAATAGATTTTCTCTATAATTAAAGACAAATACGGGTAAAGGGAGAGATTCAGCTCATGATACGAAAATTTACGGTTTTAGCATTGTCGGCAATATTCTTTATGTTTATTTTTGCAGTTCCTGTATTCGCATCGAATGGAAAAAGCGAAATGGTTAATGTTGCACATCGCGGTGCTTCAGGACATGCACCAGAAAATACAATGGCTGCATTTGAAAAGGCATTCGAAATGAAAGCTGATTTTATAGAAATTGATGTTCAAATGACACGAGATGGAAGGTTAGTAGCTATTCATGATACAACCGTAAATCGTACAACCAATGGTAATGGATTTGTTGGAGATTATACTCTAGAAGAAATTCAGCAATTGGATGCAGGCAGCTGGTTCGGAGAGGAATTTGCAGGTGAACGGGTTCCTACTTTTGAGGAAATAATAGATGAATATCGCGGAAAGATAGGAATATTAATAGAATTAAAATCTCCTGAATTATATCCAGGCATGGAAGAAAAAGTTGCTGAGGCTCTGATCGAGCGTAATATGCACAAGCCTAGTAACGGTAAAATTATTATTCAGTCATTCAATCATGAATCGGTACAGCTATCAAAGCAACTTCTGCCAAATATCCCACATGGGGTTCTTGCTGGATTAACATGGGCGGATGTTACGGATGAACAGCTAGCACAATTTGCAACATATGCTGATTTTTTCAATCCAAATATGAATATTGTCACAGAAGATCTGGTTGACCGTGTTCATCTCGCTGGGATGGAAATTTACGCTTACACTGTACGAACTCAGGAGCAAGCAGATAACTTATTTGAACTTGAGGTTGATGGTATCATTACGGACTTTCCTGAGTATGTTTACCGGCATCCGGTGAAGAATTGAGGAATCTGAAGTGGTTAGCAATCTTGTAATGGAATATTCGAATAAATGCGTAGAATTCATCTGTGTTTAATAAAGTGGACATTAGGCTTTTAATGTTAAGAGTTAAATATATTATCATATGAAAATAAATTACTGACCGTTTACCAATAGAGACCAGATTAAAGATTTGGTAATAATTTATAAGCACACTCACTTGGCGAGTGTGCTGTTTTGTGTGGTGGTGTAGTGCTTAATGTGTAAGGTATAATTTGAAAAAACAGCAAGAATACATCCATTATATAGGATGTACCAAAAGCCTCGGGAGTATGGATGGGGCATAACCGACTGCCGTTACAATGGCTTGAGGCGTAGGTATTGCTACTTGAGGTCATGAATCAAGAGCTGACCTCATAATCATATCTTCTAATGGACAATCAGTAAGTATATTTACCTAGTGTTAATTTTGATCAAATAGAGCATAAGATCTATAAAATAATGTTATAATTCTATATATTAATATTATTAATGATATAGCTGTCATTAATTATCGTACATCATTTCTGTCGTGTGAAAGACAGAAATAAATGTACTTCATAGAATAAGGAGTATAACAGTGTAAGGAAAAATATTATCATTCTAAAAATAAAGGGGTAAGAAAATGGACAATAATTTAAAGGAAGATCGATCGAATCATGATGAAGTGGTAGATACAGATTTATTTTTTCGTTCTTTGTTTACGTATAATCCTGATATCGTTTTTTTTGCAGATAAAGAGGGGGTTATTGCATCAGTAAATGAAGGGTTTACGGATGCCCTAGGTTATTCAAAAGAGGAAATTGCATTATACCCGTTGGAAGAAATTCTCTTAAAAAGTGAAGTCCCTAAGTTTAGAGCGTTATTTAATAGTACCCTTTCTGGAAGAATTGAACATGATAATACTGTTATCGTTCAGAAAAATGGTGCTCCACTTCAAGTGGAAATACATATTATTCCTGCCATATCAGAAGGAAAGACGATTGGTATTTTTGGGATATTTAAAGATCGGACAGAATTGAATACAGCGAAGTATGAGCTGACTGAATCGGAATTGAAGTTTAGAAGTCTCGTTGAAGAATCTAGCTTCGGAGTTTTTA
The DNA here is from genome assembly GCF_003515705.1 of Oceanobacillus profundus. GTDB lineage: Bacteria > Bacillota > Bacilli > Bacillales > Amphibacillaceae > Oceanobacillus > Oceanobacillus profundus. Next base: position 4,042 of record NZ_QWEH01000018.1, on the reverse strand, counting down.
TTATACAAAATAAAAAATTAGTTTACGGGAATCCGAGGCTATCCGAAATTGTTGGTATACACTCATCAAATGTTAGCTCGGATTTCGATATTTACCACTATATACATCGAGCAGATCAAGCTATATTTCTATCTATAATTAATAATCTAATGGATGGGGAAGAAAGTATTGAGCAATCCATCAGAATGATTAAAGTAGACGGGAGTAGGATAGATGTAGAGTTCCGTGTGAAAAAGGTTTTATATCACAATTATTCAACAATCATTGGGACAATTATTGATATTACGGAACGTAAAAAGGCTGAGGAGTTGAATAACTTCTTGGTCTATCATGATGCATTAACAAAGCTTCCAAACCGTAGATTTCTGAATGAGAAAATAGAACAGGAAATCGTTATTAGTAATACACTAGAAAAACGATTTGCGCTAATGATTTTAAACTTAGATCGTTTCAAGTATGTGAATGATACGTTGGGTCATTTGACCGGTGATAAGCTACTTAAAGCATTTTCCGATAGATTAAAAGAGAAGCTTGAGGATGAAGCGGTTCTTACAAGGGTAGATGGAGATGAATTTGTTATTTTATTACCCAATATCGTAAATTCAGAGCAGGTTATAGCATATGCGAAAAAGTTGATAGAATCAATCGATCAGCCATTTCATATCGACAATTATGAACTTTTTGTTTCTACGAGTATTGGGATTAGCTTTTATCCAAATGATGGAAAGGATTATGAAACAATTGTCAAGCATGCTAATTCTGCTTTGTACAAGGCTAAAAGCAAAGGAAATAATACATATCAAATTTATACTTCCTCATTGGATGCAGAAACATATAAAACCTTTACACTTGAGTCAGATCTTAGAAAGGCATTGAAGTTGAAACAGCTAGAAATGTATTATCAGCCTAAAATATGTACAAATTCGAATCAAATTATCGGTGCAGAAGCTTTAATTCGCTGGAATCATCCAGAATGGGGATTAGTTAATCCGAATGAATTTTTACCATTAGCAGAAGAAACTGGGCTAATTGTGGATATAGGCAAATGGATTAAAGAAACAGTATGTATCCAAAATAAAGCATGGCAGGATAATGGGTTGCCGGCTATCCCTATTTCTATCAATCTATCCGCACAGCGTTTTATGGAAAAAGAAATGCTTGTTAATATCTCAAATATTTTACAAAGGACGAAACTTGACCCTAAGTACTTGGAAGTTGAAATACTTGAATCGTCACTTCTGGATAATGAAACGATGATTCTCTCTATGTTGGATGATTTTAAGAAGATGGGCATTCGGGTTTCATTAGATGACTTTGGGACAGGCTACTCATCACTTTCTTACTTGCAGAAATTTAAAGGGCGAATCGATACATTAAAAATAGATCGTACATTTATTAATGGATTAAGTCGCAAGGATTCTGAATCAACCAATTTTATTACAAAAACAATTATTGATTTAGCTCAACATCTTAATATGAATGTTATTGCGGAAGGAGTGGAAACAAATGAACAGGTGGAACTATTAAAAGAAATGAATTGTAACGCAATACAAGGTTATATATTTTCAAAGCCTGTTCCAGCAGAAGCGTTTGCTGCACTTCTGCAAAAAAGTAAAATCAAAGTTGAAGCACCATCCAAAGAAGAAAAAGTAACTGATAATAGAAGAAATTATTTCAGGATTGACCTTGATATTCCATTAAAAGGATCGATGACACTTACACGTATTCTTGGAAGAAATGTTGAACTTGGAAAAGCAGAGGTACTAATTGAAGATATTGGATTAGGTGGTCTGCGGTTTTTATCCGATATAAGGCTAACTGTCCATCAAGACATTATTTTAGAATTTGAAGCAGAGATATTGGGAAACATAGTTAATCTGCAAGGTACAGTTGTCTGGATGAAGGAAATAAGATATGGGATATATCAGTATGGAATTGAATTTATATTCGGTGATAATGTTCAGTCTGATTTAACGCAAATACTTAATAGATTAGCTATTGTATTAAGAAAAAATCCATCTCCTCCTGATTCTAGTTTTGTGACAGTAAATAAATATAGTTTTTTTAGGAAGTGAAAATAGTAAAATCCAACATAGACTTTGAATATGGAATCTTTGGTTACTCTTTCAATTGTGCTTCATCTGAAGCTGTTTAGAAAAACGAAACCTAAGAAGAACCTGCGAGATCGTTTCATTAAAATGAAAAAACCGCATGAAATCAATTAAAACTTGATTTCATGCGGTTTTATTTTTGCATTTTTACTCCAAAACGGTTAATTTTGTTTTATCTCGGTAAGAATGTCTAGGATTAAGATTTCTTTCTTGCTTCTTAATAAAGTAATTTTCTACCTATGTAATGAAAGGAGAAGTCAAATGGAAAACGACTGGGATATAGCGAAGGATTCTCTTTCCAAAATCACTGTTTCATCAAATCCTAATAATGAGCCTGTCACGATAAGTGGGGGCGCTAAAGATTTGAAGTGTATTGGTGTAGGTACAGATGCGGCAGTTTTTCAATCGATTCATGCTCCAGCTTATGTGTTTAAAAAATATGCAAAGGACAAAATTGATAAAGTTAAAGTAGAAGCAGGTGTTTATCAGATAATAGATGACTCTTCTTTCTTTTCAACATGTTTTGCTGCGTATGATGAATACCTCGTTTTAAGCTACGAGGAAGGGATGACTCTCTTTGACTGCGTTTTACAAGGGATTCACATTCCAGAGCAAGTTATAAATGATGTGGAGGATGCCCGGGAATATGTTCGTAATAAGGGTCTTAACCCACGTGATATCCATTTAAAAAATATATTACTTCAAAACGGAAGAGCAAAAATACTCGATGTTTCTGAATACATTCAGCCAGGTAATGATTTCAGATGGGAGCATCTAAAGAAAGGCTATGAACAATACTATCACTTAATTGATGGACATTCTGTACCTTACTGGTTAGTTAACACGGTACGAAAATGGTATAATCACCGAGATAAATATTTCTCTTCATATGAAGAGTTTATAAAATCCATTTTAAATTTCCTGTATAAAAAATAGGACACAAGGTTGATATTACGAAAGGAGTTCAATAGAAAGGATAAGGAGCGCCTAAATATATCAAATGATTGTAAAAAACAATTGAGATCAAGTTAATTGAATGTAAAAGGGGAGGGGACAGGTTTCTCATCCAAACAAATTTCATCATCCTCTTATTTTGCGGGTAGATGTTATATATAGGAGAATTACTATCATGTTAATAATAGTAGAGAATTACCATTAAACTTTGGTGTTTCTTCACTTTTCGGTTAAAGGTAAAAATAGCAGCTTGTTTTGATTACATTTTATTGCAAAAAAACTTGTAGTCATTTAGAAGAACAGATGATATCAATTTAATCGGATATCATTAGATCTTTCATATCTTAACTATAGAGGTGACTAGGGACAGAAGTTGACCCAGCATCCCACCAAAGAATATTAAATCTCGATAATAAATAGTATTGCAATAGCTGTCTATCTATGTTATATTAAATTTCTGCCACAAAACGGAGCTAAAAATAATAAAAAAGTTGTTGACTTTTAGTTTAATAGTGTGGTAAATTATTTCTTGTCGCTAAAAAAGTTCAATGCAAACAAGAAAATAATTCGAAAAAGTTATTGACATTATATTTTAATCTGTGATAGATTAATAAAGTCGCTTTAAAGAAGGCGGCAAACAAATTTGCTCTTTGAAAACTGAACAAAACAACCAGTATGTCAAGAAAAAGGAAACTCGTTTTTCTTTTTAAAACAAGTAGAAGTCAGCTTCTACAAAAGCTAAGTATTACAAACTTTTATGGAGAGTTTGATCTTGGCTCAGGACGAACGCTGGCGGCGTGCCTAATACATGCAAGTCGAGCGCAGGAAATAAACAGAGCCCTTCGGGGTAATGTTTATGGAATGAGCGGCGGACGGGTGAGTAACACGTGGGCAACCTGCCTGTAAGATCGGGATAACTCGCGGAAACGTGAGCTAATACCGGATAACACTTTTCATCTCATGGTGAGAAGATAAAA
>NZ_QWEH01000017.1 GCF_003515705.1 Oceanobacillus profundus | reverse complement strand
AAATGCGTGTTTACGAAATGACAACTCATCCAACCGCTTTAGAAATGATTGGCTACCTACTCGTTCGCGGAGGGACGCACGTCATTGCTTATGCAAAAGCAATCGAAGTAGCTACAGGCGTAGAAGTTGGTAAGATGCTGCCTGTTCCAAGTTTGGATAATAATCAGTTTGACTACGCAAGGAAGTTCATGGATCGAGGATTGTTTAATGTGTTGTATACATGGGGAGAACCAGAGTATCGGGACATCAACCAAATATGGAAAGGGGCAAACCCTGAAACTGGTGATCCACTGCACGTAATCGATGGAATGCCTGAGGGTGCAGCAGTCCCCGATTTACCAGAGCTTCCGGAACAATTTGCACCAGGGATTGATCGTGATGACTACCACCGTATTTTAAAACGCTTAAAGAGTAATATGTGATCTTAAAAAACTTGGTTTCCGTCAAATCTTTAGATAAATCTCTGGTTGTACTTATACAGATAGAAAATTTTATACTTTCTTCTACCAAAGATAATATAAACTAGTAGAGTCCTTTTAATCAAAATCTGATTAAAAGGACTCTTTTTTTATGTCATTAAATAAATACAGCGTTTTTAGTGATTATTATAGGTAATAGCAAAATGTAAAATTGATACAGATGAAGATGGGTTAACGTATTTATGGAGCCGATCCCCTTTAAAGCGAATAGAATCGAATGCATTCAAATGATGCACTTCACCATCAAGCTCCATGGTTAGTTCTCCTGACATAACGGTAACAAATTCTATTACCCCTGGTTGATGTGCTTCTGAAACATATTCGCTTCTCCCCTGAAGATATCCTCGATATAATTCGAAGCTACGGGAACGAAATAATGGCTCAGCAACAAACAACTTATCTGAGCTTGATAGCTTCACCCCATCTCCTTTACGAATAATAGACACATCCGATTCCATTTCCAGTAGTTCCGTAATCGATATTTTTAGTCCATCTGCAATTTTCCAAATTACAGATAATGTTGGGTTAGCTTCCCCATGCTCGACCTTGATTAATGTTAATTTACTAACACCAATCTGTTTAGCAAATGCCTCCATACTTAGTCTTTTACTCGTGCGATATTTCCTTAGATTAGCCCCTATGCGCTTTCCTACATCTTCTTCCCTCCAAGGCTTTTCAATAGTCATGTAGTTCCCCCCAATAAAGTATATTTTAATAAACTTTTTGTTTAATTATAATATATAGTATAGTATAGTTAACTTTAACTTATATTTTAATTATACCAAAATAGACGATCTTTTACATAGGGAAGGAGCTGTTAAGTAGATGAATAACAAAAAACAAACAATTAAAAAGGGGGTCACTGAAGCTTTACCACTAGCAATAGCTATTGCAGCATATGGTTTATCTTATGGTGTGCTCACAACTCAAACAAGCTTAAGCCTAGCAAGTGCACTAGCAATGTCATTATTTGTGTTCTCCGGTTCCGTTCAAATGGTAGCTGTCGCAATGTTAGCAGCAGGAGCAACAGCTACAAGTGTTCTAATTGCTACTGCTTTGTTAAACCTGCGTAATTTATTATATGGAGCCGCACTTGCTGAAGGACTTTCTCCCGCTCCAAGAAAGTGGAGAGGTTTATTATCCTTCGGCGTGTCCGACGAAGCATTTGTTCTAGGCAGCGCAAGATTTCAAAAGCACGGTCCAGACCCACTCTATTTTGGTATTGTTGCAACTACCTTTTATCTTGCTTGGATTACTTCTTCCTATATAGGAGCGGTTATCGGCAGCCAGGTTGATCCGCTTAAATGGGGTTTGGACTTGGCCTTCCCAGTTACTTTTACAGCTATCCTTATTCCTTCTTTAAGAGGAAAGCCAGTCATTGCAACAGCACTGGTTGCTGTCACGATAACGGTTATCCTTCAATATGTAACACCAGGGAATGAATTTACGATTATTTTAGCAGGTGGTTTATCACCACTCATAGGGTTATATGTAAGCAGGAGGACAAGAGATAATGAATAACTGGATGCTCATTGCATTATTAACTATTTCTACGTACCTATCACGAGTCATTGGCGTCGAGATCATGGCTGGAAGAGAAATGAACGCAACCTTACGTTTATATTTTAATTATGTACCGATTGCAATTATAGCCGCACTAATTGCAAATCAAATGTTAGTACCAACAGACGGGGGAATCGCTCTTTCGTTACCAGTACTAATTGGCTGTCTTGCTACAGCAATTACCTTAAAAGTTATCCATACGTTTCTACCTTCCCTTATAATTGGAATAGCGGCTGGATTGCTAGCGCGTTATTTTTTATAGCTGGCAGTAAGCGACTTTTGCCTTCTATCCAGAAGCAAGCATAACCACACAACGATCCCAATGGCGGAAGATCGTTGTGTGGTTATAACTATTGTAGACGTTAACAACTAACATTGAAGTTGAACAGTTTTTCGATAAACAACACGCACACCCCAAAACCCGCCAAGGAGCATGGTGAGCATGCTAAATAATAGTTTCCATATAGCCATGTGCAGTAAACCACTCAAGATAAAAGGGATATGTGCTAAAAAGTAGAGAGCGATGAATAGAACAAGAGAAAGAGCAACAATTCTTCGGAGCTTTGGTGCAAAAAAGGCGCTGCAAATAATAGCTAAAGCTGTGCTAATCGTATTAAGATAAAGGTTATAAGCAATAAACGTAAACGGATCATTTTCATCATATAACCCAAAGACTGGCGTCAAACTAAAGGAAAGGAATTTATTAAATAAAAGGTACGATACAAAGAAAAGAGGTATAAACAACATCCAGCGAAAGTAATTCGGTAGTTTGTTAATTAAAGACAGCATCTCATACACCTCATTTTTCATTTTCTACACCTTCACCTTACCAAAAAGTGCATCAATTGTATAGATGGAATATAAGGTGGATAGTAGAAAACCAGGTATTCACTATTAAGCAAGACGAATGCCTTCGTTTTACTTATGCAATAGGAAAGCCGACCAATCGAACTGGTCGGCTTGGTTGATTAAACAAGCGCTATTTCAGGTAGTGGAACCTCATTCTCACAGCGGCCATACATTAAATACGCATGAAGGTTATCATAAGAAATTTCAACCATATTTGTTAATGCCTCATCTGTATAAGAACCGATATGTGGTGTAACAAGTACCCTTGGATAAAGACTAATTAATTCTTCAATCACAGGATCATCCAGCTTCTCACCTGTTAATTTGCGGAAGAAGAAATCCTTCTCCCCTTCAAATACATCTGTACCATATCCACTAAGCTTATTTTCTTTAATTGCATGCAGAATAGCTGAATGGTCTTGAATTTCTCCCCTAGACGTATTAATTAATACTGCACCATCCTTCATTTTATTGATGAAAGCTTCGTTAATAAAGTGATCATTAACACCTTTAAAGTGTGGAACATGGGCAGACACAACATCCGATATAGCTAACACTTCTTCCAATGGAAGGTACTCTACAATTCCCCTTGCTGCTTCTGACTCATAGATGTCATAAGCTACAACACGGGCTCCTAACCCTTTAAATAGCTTGGCAGTTGTCAAACCGATTTTTCCTGTTCCTAAAATTCCAATCGTTGACTTTCTAATTTCTTTACTAAACATCATGGCGTCCACGGTAAAATCTTTTTGATGCGTTTTAACAGTTGTATATGGGATATTTCGTAAAAGGTTAATTCCAAGGTTTAACGCAAGCTCTGAAATTGCATTTGGTGAATACGCTGGAACACGCGCTACTTTTAATTCCAATTCAGCCGCTGCTTCAAGATCAATATGATTATATCCAACTGTTCTTGTTAGAATATAGCGAATACCATAACCCGCTAATTTCGTCAGGTTTGACCGATCCGCTTTACAGTTTCCCCGAATCATTACTGCATCCGCGCCCTTACATTGCTCCACATTCTCATCATTCATTAGCTCTTCAATAAGTGTTAAATCAAAGTTATATTTATTTAAGGAATTGAAAAATTCTACCTCTACGTCTCTTACACCGAAACATACTAATTGAATTGTCATTTTCATTACCTGCCTTTTTAGTTATATTATTGTTCATCCAAATCTTTTTGAACAACCTCTATTAAGAAAAGATACTAAATCCCTTCATCAATTCAACAACTACTACCCATAGCGGCATTGCTACAACTCCCAAAATCGTTGATAGCAAGGAACAATTTGACGTTAATAAAGCTTCTTTATCAAAGCTAATCGCAAATGCTGCAGCAACTGTTGCAGTAGGAGTCGCCATCATAATTACTGCGGTTGCCATTGCAACATGATTAACTGGGAAAATACCCAACATACTTCCAGCTGTAATTAACGCTAAGATGAAAGCTGGAACGAAGATTACTTTTACAGCACTATATTGCAAGGACGGTTTATCACGGAATGCATCTTTTAATGGAATTTCTGCAAGCTGTGCTCCGATCGCAATCCATGCAAGCGGAGAGCAAAGCTTAGCAAGATAGTTCAATGTTTCAAATAACCATGGCGCTGTAACATCAATACGCAAGAATGCAGCAGAGACAGCGAGACCTTCAGCATTTGTTGCTTGTACCTGAGGAAGATAGCCTTGGAACATCCATACAGCAAGGCCTAGAAAGGTTGCAATGATAATTGGGTTCATTAACATGGTTTTAATATTATCTTTCGTAAACTTCAGACCTGACATTTTAATATATCCGTATGAGTACAAGAACACGCGATATGAAATGTTAAAAATAGATGCGTACATAACACCTTCTGCACCATACATCACACCAACAATCGGAATACCGAAAAACGTTGTAGAACCGAAAATCGTTAGTACATGTAATACTTTGTTTTTATCTCCTGTAAAATTCATAAAGAAGAATTTACCCATAATAATGAGCACAATATAGATAATAAATCCCCAAATTAATAAGTTAATACCTTGTGTTAAACTTTCCGTATCGATGTCCTGCATAAAAGCTGTATATGCAAGCGCTGGAATCGAAACACTCAATAGAAGCACGCTCAGCATCTTAGATGTCTGTTTGCTGATGATATCCTTTTTCCGTAAATAAAAACCGAGTAATATAATCAACACTGCAGAACTTACCGCACTAATTACCTTTGGATTTGTAATTGTACTAGCAAAAACCTCTGCAAAATTCATAGTCGTTTCCTCCCTAAAATCTATTAAGATATCTCAAAGTTTGTGAATAATTTCACATTAAACACCAAAAAAATAAATGCTGTTAACTTGTTTCACTTAAACTGGTAAATTGGATTTAAATTAATAATCTAGTATACAGTGAAGCCATTTCTTCATTACATACTAGCTTCTTTTGGGCCCTATTGTTTGTGAATCATTTCACAATTTAATAATACAATGCTTTTATCATTTTGACAACACCTTTTTCCAAATTATTTATGTCTGTTTTTTGACAGGAGGATGAAGACTTGCGCTTTAATGGTTCGCCTAATCTTTTCACAATAATAGAGTGAAAAGAAGGTTTAAATGAAGAAATAACGAACTTAATTAGTAAGCAGAAAATTAAATGCTCGTTTTGAGAAGAGGGATAGGATGCTCAATAAAGAAAGTACTGTTTTTGTATTAGTGGATGTACAGGGGAAGCTGGCTAACATTGTACAGGATAGCAAAAGCTTAATCGATAATTTAAAAGTCCTCATTCAAGGGCTCAACATTCTTCAAATTCCAATCGTATGGCTAGAGCAATATCCGCAAGGTCTTGGACAAACAAATGAAGCATTAGCAAAATACTTAACACACGTTAAACCGATTCATAAAATTACTTTTGATGCATGCAAAAACAAAGCATTTGTGGAGGCACTAACTGCTACGAAACGAAAACAGGTTCTAATAGCTGGCATTGAAACGCATATCTGTGTGTATCAAACAGCATTAGGAATAAAATCCCTAGGATATGAGGTGCAGGTTGTAGCAGACGCAGTATCATCACGAACGAAGTTAAATAAAGAAATTGGGCTTCACAAAATGCAAGCATCCGGAGTCCTGACATCAAGTGTGGAAATGGCATTATATGAATTAATGGAGACAGCTGAGAGCAAGGATTTTAAAAATGTTTTAAAGTTGCTGAAATAAGCACATAAAATAACAGCTTCCTTATAGGTAAGCTGTTATTTTTTTACTGAGTAATTTCTAGTAATCCAATACAGAGTCATACTCGTGACAGTGGTTGGAAAATACTAATCACCTGGATATGAATTCCCTCTATCTTTGTCTAGTAAGACTTAGTTCCTTTATAAATGACCGAACTTCTGCCTTTAATCTTTTTTCAAGCTTTCATTGCATTCATGAGAAATCAGGGACGTCGAATTGTAGGAAAAGGTCCATTTATTTAATCGACAAATCACACATACTTCAAACCAATTGTAACGTTGTAATGCACGTATTATCATTTTCAAATGAAGAAATCTCTGACTTCACTTCTTTCCCATCATTTGCAATTGTAATACGATACGTTTTATCTCGAGGAAGCCATAAGTCAATAAATCCATTGGAATGGGACTTGATTTTTTCATCTACTATCACATTACCTTCTAGATCTTCAATGTATACATCAAATTCTTCATTTACTAGTTCTCCTTGGCAGCCTGTTAAGCTATGAATAGCACAAGGATGGGTTTGCTCCATATAAGGAGCGATGGAAACAAAAAACTCATCTTCCGGTAAAGCATAGCTTTGCTGACTTCCATCTTGATCCGTCACAATCAGTTCATGTGATGTAATGGAAGCAGACTGATCTTCTACACTGCCAATGCTGTAATCATGCACCAAATCCTTAATGTCTTTCGATCCATTATCTTTCTGTGTCATGTTACTGTCGTTTACTGTAAACAAATATCCTACTAATACTACCAATGCAAATCCAATAGCCACAAGAATTTTTTTGTTCATCTTAAATACAGACCTTCCTCTCCCACTTTTTCAGATCCTTTTATCACGTTCAATAACCCAAACTTTAACATAAATTACTTACAGATAGGTTTTTTGTGAAGCGCTCACTATTCCTTCACATGCTTCAAAGGAGGGTTGTTATCTCGAATTACCGCACCTATTTATTTAAAGACCCTATAATTTCCTGTAAGGTCATATCCGCCATTGAGTTCAACTTTAAATGAAAGTTTTCAAATGGTAACGATTCTGTAACTGGATTCGGAATAATAACCGTTGGTACTTTCGCTTCCAATGCAGCTATTAAACCGTTTAAGGAATCTTCAAAAATGATTGCCTCATCCGGCTCAATATCAAGTACTTCTAACGTTTTCAAAAACAAATCCGGCGCAGGCTTAACATGTTCCACCATATCCTGTGTAATGAGATAATCAAAATAGGAAATCAAATCTAACTTGGTCAAATGGGTAGTCACCCACTTCTTAGTTGAACTCGTTGCTAAAGCAATTGTCAGGCCTGCCTCGTGTGCATCCGCAAGATAGGCTTCCACGCCTTCTCGTGCCTTTGCTTCCTTAACCAGTTGTGCATGTAACACCCCTGCGTGTTCACGAATAGCATTTGGATCCAGTTGATCACCAATCTCTTTTTCCAAATATGTAAATAATGCTGTATCATTTGAACCAACACATTTCACAAAGACTTCAAGCGGTAAATCAAATTTAAATTGGTCATGCAAAACTTCCTTATATGAATGAAACCAAGCTGTCTCTGTATCTAATATTAATCCGTCGAAATCAAAGATTACTGCTTTAATCATATTCCGCCTCCATTAGGTACTTTTTTAAATCATTGTCTTTTATAAAACCGTTTATTTAGTTACGATCTGCCGTGCTAATACGCTTTCCATCAAATCCCAAGCCTCGTGGCAGCTAGGTTCTGTAAGGAAAGGCTCAAATCCGAAGTTTAAATACATATTAACAGCCTGATAACTCGTTGTTTGCGATGTAAGATATGCTCTTTCATGATGCTGCGCTAAAACTTTCAAAGCTTCACTAAGCAAAGGCTTCGAAAGTTTCTTCCCTTGATATTCAGGAACAACACCAACCCAATGGATTCTGCCCAAAATCTCACCACCACCTTTTAAATCTCCATACCATGCTGTTGTTGTTGCAATTGCTTCTCCATTACTATTCTCAACGAATAGACAGCGTTCTTCCATTTCATCTATGTATGGACCAAATTCTTTCGCAAAGTGTTCAAGTGCAGCCTTTTCATCTTTAAATTCATCCACACTCGCTTCAATTCTAGCCCAGTTATGCTCATCACCTTTTTTAAACATCCGAATTTGATACCCATCTGGAAGGGGAAATTCCGGAATATTTAATAGATTTTTTCTTTCCATTTTTAAACGTATTCTTTTCATTTTTATCATCCTTTTATCATCATTTTCCTATAAAATTATCTTTAAACTAGACTGTCTCTTCAGAAATTATACGTTAGGAAAAACATAACAAAACAAAGCCTGCTTAGCAATTCAATACATGATAAACTGTTTACAGAAAAACACCTTGATTCTAAGGTAGTAATTACATAAGAGTTGACTCGTCTACAATCTTTATTAGACGTTCAACACTTTCTGAAGATACATTTTCAGACAAACGTGCCCCCGCAATGATAGGAGCCCATTGAAGTATTTCTCCTCTTGAAAAACCGCTTTTCTCACAATATAAATGGATATATCGATCAGCTAATTCCGTTGCAATCTGTGAAAACAAGAGATACGTACGGTAGACATCTGCTCGAACATCACCTGCGCTAGAATCAACCCAATCAATTATTGCCACATCTTCATTGCTCAGAATCAAATTAAATGGATGAAAGTCTCCATGACATAATCGTTTTTCAAATGTCATGGCATCTAACTTCTGTATTAACCTCGTCTTTTGCTTTCCATCTAGGTAGCTCGTTGCGTTAATTTGACGATATAGTTTATCAGACATTTGTTCAAGTCGTGTATTTGCAGCATGGGCATGTATTCTCTGTTGTACCTCAACAGAGATCTTAATGTAGTGCTCTGCTCGTTCTAGGTTTGCCATTAAAAGGTCACCTAACGTCTTTCCCTTTATATACTCCATTATAATTGCTTGTTTCCCATCAATTTTCGTAACATCTAAAACTTTAGGGACAAAAATTCCACACGAATAAGCATATTTTTGCTTTTTCGCTTCATAAATAGCTTCATTTTGTGGCAAGTCATCGTTAAACAATTTCACTACTCGATTATTACTGATATAAATTTTTGCTGTATTACCGGTAGCAAATGGATTATCTAACCTCACTTTTTCTCATCCTCACATTATAAAGATGAATTATTACCTCATCTTTATATTAGTTCTCTTCAATCATCGTAATTCCTTTTTATAATAATAGTTATTATCCTTTTACAACGACTGTGATGACACTTTCGTGACAGGAGAAATAGGTTCTGGCTTAATCATTCACCAATACGTTTCAACTCATCTACTAAGTAATTTATTGTCGTAACTCGTTCTTGCTCTTCTTGCTTATCGTATAAAAGTTGTTCGATAAACTCCCAAATATCCTCTAGCTTTCTTTTTTCTTGATAAAATTGTAATACGTTCGAGTCAATTGAGAAGTTTGGATGATTTTTTCGATAAATCGTAATAAATTTATTGAAATAGTCCTTATTCACAACAAACATTAAATCCGCTTCGACCGGGGCTAATTTTAGCCCCTCCCAATCGATTAATATTAAATGATCAGATTGCATTAAATTCCAATAATGTAAATCGGTATGGCACAGACTCATTTTCAGATTAGCTGCTTTTAGTTTCCTTGCAAGTCCTTCAACACGTATAATCATCTCTTGTAATGGCTTCATGTAGGAACGAATTAATTGCCATATGTCGATAGGAAAATTATTGCCATTGTTCACTGTACCTTGTAACTGTTCTAAAAAAGTTACATCAAAATCCTCTTTGATTGCATCTGTTTTAATAGGAATATCCTCTGCATATAAGTGAAGCTCTGAGACAATCTGTGAAAATTGCTTTATCTGGGTATCTGTTAAATCTTGATTACCAATTGTATCCCCTTCGATATAGTCGTACAGCATATAAATATTGTTTTCATCTTCGCATGTATACGCACTCTGCTTTGTTAAAATCGGTACAATGATATGATGTTTTAAATTACTATATTCCTTTAACCACATCAGTATAGGTATATATTGGTCAATAAGTGCTGTTAATTTTGGTGTAGACGCTCTTTTCTTTTCGTATACTTTTAAAAAGTAACTACTCTTTCCATCATCCACCTTATAAGCAAGGGATGCCCAACCACCTTGTTGATTTGATACATTAAGAACTTCAAGATTATAGTGTGCTCTTAATATATTATTAATGTTATCCATCTGATTCCCTCCTTATAAAGGAAAAATATCTTTGAAATGCAAATTAAATCAATATAAGCCATCCATTTCAAACCCAAAATCAGAAATACAATTCTCATTCTACTTTTATTTTATGGCAATGCATGAACACTGATAATGTTAGCTTTTCCTAAGTGACGATGAATATTGTCTACTACTTCCTATGTACGTAAATTTGTTATGCATTCTGGAATGCGCTTTCCTTCATATTTATATATTTACTATAACAAAATTTCTTCTATAAGCTCTATTTTATTTTCTAATTTAAATCAAGTTTAATGAACTCCATTTTATAGATAATGTAAAGTTTGTTAAGTTTCAATGATGTACATTGAATTGGATATTGACACATGTTATCTTTTACATATCGAAAATCAATATCGGAAATCGATATTGAAAGAATATTAGGAAGGAGTAAGTAAAATTGGAAGATAAGATACTGCGAAAGCTCTTTTTAGGATTTATTCAAATACATATCTTACATCACGCAAAGGAACATCCGATTTACGGAGCTTGGATGCACGAAGAGCTACAGTCACATGGCTATGAGATTAGTGCGGGTACATTATATCCAATTCTTCACAGTATGGAATCAGATGGGCTTTTGACGAAAGAAAATCGAAATGTAGAAGGAAAAATAAGAAAATATTATACAGCTACTAGCAAGGGAAAAGAAATTCTTGATCAAGCCCGGGCTAAGGCTTATGAGCTGTTTAAAGAGATTAAATAATAGGAGGCTAGTTCAAATATGAATTATAAACTTAAAACATGGTTTGAGATTTTAATCGTCTCTACTAGACTTGGCTTAACTTCATTCGGTGGACCTATTGCACATTTAGGCTACTTTCACGAAGAATATATTCGAAGGCGAAAATGGATGGACGAGAAAAGCTATGCAGATTTAGTTGCGCTTTGCCAATTTCTTCCTGGACCTGCTAGCAGTCAGGTTGGAATTGGGATTGGAGTCATGCGCGGAGGAGTAATAGGTGGCATTATATCGTTTCTTGGCTTCACATTACCATCTGTGATTGCACTTATTATTTTTGCTTCCCTTCTTCATACATTTGGAATTGAAGATGCTGGATGGATCAATGGACTTAAGATTGTTGCTGTTGTCGTTGTCGCTCATGCAGTCTTAGGAATGGCTAAAAACTTAACACCAGACTTAAAAAGGAAAACAATTGCTTTATTTACGCTCGTTGTTACACTACTATGGCAAACAGCTTACACACAGATTGGCGCAATTCTTCTAGCAGCAGTTGTCGGTTTTCTCCTTTTTAAGCAGCAAACCAACATGGAAGAAAAAGCGGTTAGTAATTTCCATATTTCCCGTCGATTCGGATATATTTGTTTATCTCTATTTTTTGGCTTGCTCATCCTGCTTCCGATATTACGCAACATTACGTCAATAGAATGGATTGCTTTGTTTGATAGTTTTTACCGCTCGGGCTCTCTCGTTTTTGGTGGAGGACATGTTGTATTACCGTTATTAGAACAGGAATTTGTTCCTGCTGGATGGCTAAATGAACAGGAGTTCCTTGCAGGTTATGGAGCAGCACAGGCAGTTCCCGGTCCATTATTTACGTTCGCCGCATACATTGGGGCAGTAATAAATGGCTGGCAAGGTGGTTTGTTTGCTACATTTGCAATATTTTTACCAGCATTCCTTCTTATATTAGGTACATTGCCATTTTGGGATGCACTACGTCGCAACCCGAAAATTAAAGCTGCATTAATCGGGGTAAATGCTTCTGTTGTAGGTATTTTAATTGCTGCACTTTACAACCCAATTTGGACAAGTGCTATTCATGCTCCAATCGACTTTGCTCTGGCTGCAATATTATTCAGTATGCTTGTTTATTGGAAGCTTCCACCATGGGTAGTTGTGCTATCTGGTGCAATCGGTGGATTGTTCTTATCGTACCTTTAAAATTTCTTGAGATCGTGGAAAGGCTATTCCAGGTAAGTATTGGGATAGCCTTTTTTATCTGTTGTGACACTTTTATTACTTTTTCACTAACGATAGATAAACAATTAAAATTAATATCAAGGCCATTCCGATTACTTGCCAAAGTCCGAACGGAATACTTAACCAAATGATGCTGCTAACAACTGCTGTTAACGGCTCAACAGTGCCCAGTAATGTTGTTTCTTTCGCTTCTAGATACTCTAGACTTTTGATAAACATCCAGAAGGCAAGTGTTGTACCAAATATAATAGAGAAGCCTAATACGCCGATAGTTGCTGCAGACCAATCCTGTGTTTCAACTCTCCAAATTGGATGAATGATATTCATACACACCCCAGCAATAATCATAGCCCACCCAACAACCGTTACAGATGAATAAAAACGTAGCAGATTACGGGCATAAAGTGTATAAAATGCTAATGATAAACCAGAAATAATCCCCCAAACGATAGCAATACCTGGGACTGATAATCCTTTAAAGGAACCATTCGTTAATAAAAGCAGTGTTCCGATAATCGTTAACAGAATCGCAATCACATCTGAAACATGTAACCTTTGATGCCCTCTAAAAATAACCCAGATAATAATATAAATGGGAGCTAGATACTGTAATAAAGTAGCTACTGCAGCGTTACCTTCTGCAATGGAGGCCATGTAAGAATACTGAACTAATAACATCCCCAACAAGCTAAAGATAATTAGAGACAATCTTTTTTGGGGATTTTTCCATATTGTAAAAACTGTTTTTCTACCTGTTAGAAGTAATTGTATTCCTAATAATAATATCCCACTAATAACGAGTCTTGTTGAAACAAACCAATTTACACTGATATCAGCTGTCTCAAATAAATAGTTTGCTGCCGTTCCACCAATTCCCCAAAAACTTGCACCCATGAGAACAAAAATAATGCCCACTATACGTTTGTTTGTATTTTTCATTACATCACCTATAATATTAAGATATGATTACTATATCTAAGTAAACCGTATAATTATATATAAATAGAGTCAAAAAATATATAAATATTGAGGTGATGCAATGAAGAGAGAGATTATCTTAAATTCACTGAACGAAGAACTCATTCCTTATACAGAACCAGGTTGGCAACACTCCCTAGAATACACAACTATTTCAGAGAGACTCTTAGGATATATCCCCTTACATTGGCATGAAGAGTTACAATTTGTGGCCGTGGTAAAAGGTACGATAGAACTTCATATTTTAGGAAGAAAAATAAACTTACCAGAAGGATCCGGATTTTTTATCAATTCTGGGGTTATTCATGAAATCCATGCAAAAACATGGAATACTGCATTTATTTGCTGGAATATCGGGATTACATTATTCGATAAACACATTCAGACGAAATACATCCTTCCTATAATTCAGGAAGGGAGCACACCATATGTAATACTAAACCCTTTAAAAGACAGACATAACCTTATCATACAGGCCATTTTAACTAGCTATGATTGTTACGTTAAAAAAGAAAAATCATTTGAATTAATCATAACCATTCAATATCTAACATGCATCAAGGAATTACTTCATGAGATTGTACTTGATTCATCCAATCGTTATCCGATTTACGACCAACGGGTAAAAAATATTCTAGAATACATTCATACCCATTACCGAACACAAATTAAATTAGAAACACTTGCTGAAATAGCCTATTTAAGTAAGTCTGAAACGAACAGATTATTTAAGAAACATGTTGGGCGAACTCCCTTTACGTATATCCTTGATTACCGATTAGAGCGCAGCATTGATCTTCTAATCGGGACCAGGAGCACTATTACTGAAATTGCGATAGAATGTGGGTTTTATAGTGTTAGTTACTTTATTGATAAGTTCAAGAAGTCATTTCACCGAACACCTAAAAAATATAGGGATGAAAAATGGTTAAGAAATCGTTAAATTCTTAACCTATTCAAAAACATTCTTATTGGATTAGAGCCGACAAAATATTTTCAGCTGATCAAATGTTTGTTTAATTACTGAATTAGATTCTCCATCAATTAAAAAGTTAATTTTTTTCTAAAATGTCTTAATTCCTCATCTGTTTCAAATTTGTTCCTCTAACCTCACGAAAATCTGGAGATTATCTATTTCGTTTTCCAAGCATTTAAGTTGAAATATTTATCATCCAAGTTATAGTTAGGTAAAAAGAACTATTTTTATATTTCAGGAGGGAATCAGAATGAATTACGAAGAGTTAGTAACCACTCGACATTCAGCAGTTAATTTTATGGAAAATGAAAAAATGACTGAAGATGATTTTCATAAAATATTTGAATTAACAAAACTCGCACCAAGTGCTTATAATTTACAGTTTACGGATTATTTAGTAATAACGGATGAAAACAAAAAGGAAAGAGTAAAAGAGTTAAGTTATAACCAATATAAAATACATACAGCTAGTGCCGTTATTATTGTAATGGGAAATAAAAAGAGCATTGAAATGTCCGAGGTTGAAGAGATCTATAAGCCGATGAAAATGCTAAAGATGATGAATGAAATTGATTATGATATGACAATGGACGCAATAAAGAAATATAGTGATGGATTAAAGGGAAATTCAAATGCTCTAGATATAGAATTGGCGCGAAATGTTGGTATTAATGCAATGTTATTCATGCTAAATGCCAAGCATTATGGATTTGATACTTGTCCAATGCATGTCCATCATGTAGACCAATTAAGAGAAGCGTTCAATATTCCAAATTATCTCCAACCAATGATGATGATCACGATTGGTAAAAGTGTTGATAAGGTGCGTCCACGGGGCTATCGTAGACCAGTAGGAGATTTCGTCAATTTTAATGGATATCGGTAAAATAAATATAATTTACGGTGGTTGGGAGATTAAAAAACAGATCCATTGAATGGCTACACTCAAAATCACAAACATTACAAAAAGACGTCCACGCATTACACATGGACGTCTAAATTACTTTTCTAATAATAGTTACAGCACTCTATGCAATTGATATTTGAGACCAGTCGAAGAACGGATCCATTATCCCTATTTATCCAAGCTTCTTACCTCAATCGGTATTAAAGCTTTATTTAATTGATCACGGTACTGTTCATATTGGGCAGGTAGCTTCAGCTCTGTTCCCATTGTTTCGTATGACTCATCATGAGCAAATCCTGGCGTGTCTGTTGCAATTTCAAACAGAATTTCGCCATGTTCTTTAAAGTAAATGGCATTAAAATAGTTTCTATCTCTTACTGCTGTAACGCCATAACCATTGTTAGCTACATGCTGCTGCCAGTCCAAATGATCTTCATCGTCTTTTGCCCGCCATGCTATATGGTGAACTGTTCCAACCCCAACTTTTCCTCTTCCAATTAGAGTTTGTTTTACATCAATTACATTGCCGATATCACTGTAAGATTTGAAGCGGACTAAATCCTCTTCCTCACCGACTTTTTCAAGGCCCATCACATTTTGCAATGTTTCCCCAGTCTTTTCTGGATTAGTAGATAACAGGATTGCCCCGCCAAACCCTTTAATAGCTACATCTGATGTAACATCACCATGTGTCCAATTATTAGATACGCCGCCTTCTCGTTCTACGAGTTCTAGCTGTAAACCATGTGGATCGGCTAATTCTAAATATGTTTCCCCAAATCGTTGCGTTATTTGGTACTCGATATTGAATTTCGCTAATCTATTTTCCCAGAAGTTCATAGAACCGATCGGAATAATATACGTGGTTACGCCAACTTGTCCACTGCCAATCTTTCCTTGATAGGCGTTAGCCCAAGGGAAGAAGGTAATGATCGTACCTGGTTTCCCTCCGTCATCACCAAAATAAAGATGATATGTGCCCGGATCATCGAAGTTAATTGTTTTTTTAACTAGTCTTAATCCTAAAACACCTGCATAAAAGTCGGTGTTTTCCTGCGGGTGTCCTACAATTGCTGTAATATGGTGAATACCTGCTGTCTTCTTCATTAAATCCTCTCCTTCACTTTAATATTTCTTTGGTCTTTAAACTATATATTATTGTTTAAAATTCACGTTCCATTTTAACTCTTAATTTTATTCCTTTAATTAATTTAATTTTAATTAATTTATCTTTAATTAAATATATTATCGCATGATGATCCCACTATGTCAACGATTTATTTTTAATTAAATATAATAAGTTTTTTATATTTGTTTTTCACGAAAATCAAAGTGGTGATTGGGATAGTAAATATAGTGTGGAAATTACAAAAGTGACCATGGTCATCAGCTTTGGTCTGACAGAGTCAATCAAAATACTAATCAACTCTATTTGATGCATCGGTAGAAAAATGGATGGTTCTGGTTAGTGTATTATAAAAACTACTGCAAAATAATTGCGAGGCTGAGACAAAAATATTTTTATAAAAATAAAAACCGAACACGATTGGTGCAAATAACTCGCTCCGCAAATATACTTCGCGCATCCAGTGGCGGCTGGTGAGCCCCCTTGTACTATCGCACTAAGGTGTCTCACCTTTGCCTTACCTTCCGCTGAAGTCTACGTATATTTCCTGCGCTAAGCTTATGCATCGTTCGTCTTTAACATTCAACACGTTTGTTATGTCCCAGCTTCTTTCTTAAATTAAAATGGAAACTTTCGATATTCATTTTGTACAGAAATCCATTTTAGTTTTGTAAATTCATCAACTACCCATGGATTTCCAAATCTTCCTAAACCACTTTGTTTATTTCCGCCGAATGGAATATTGGATGCATCATTAACAGTTTGGTCATTAACATGTGTCATCCCACTGTCAATCTTCAATCCATATGCCTCACCTTTTTTGATATCCGATGTAAATATGGAAGAAGTCAGACCGTAAATTGTATCATTTGCTATATCGATCGCATGATCGTCCGTTTTAGCTTTAATGATTGAAACTACTGGTGAGAACAATTCAGTTTGAGCAATTTCGTCCGAATTATCGACATCAACAAATACATATGGTGTTAGTATGTTTCCTTCACGCTTTCCTTCTAAACCAAGCTTGACACCATCCTTTTTTGCTTTTTCAACAGTTTCAAGCACTTTTTTTATTTGATTTTCATTAATAAGCGGACCAATAACCGTGTCTGGATTTGTTTGATCCCCGTACGGTAATTTCGCAGCTTGCTCTATGAATTTATTTGTAAATGCTTCATATAAATCATCGTGAACAATAATCCTGTTAATGGACATGCAAATTTGCCCCTGGTGCATAAACTTTCCGAAGATAGCTGCCTCCACTGCCTTATCAACGTCCGCATCCTGCAGAACAATAAATGGGTTATTTCCACCCAGTTCTAATGCGACACGCTTGAGATTTTCCCCAGCAACCCTGCCTATATGCTTTCCAAATCCAGTCGAACCAGTGAAAGCTACTAGTTGTATAACTGGGTTTTCCAGCATTTCATCGCCGATCTCATCTGGAGTTGTAAGGATTGATTGGAATACTCCATTAGGCAATCCTGCATAATCAAAAGCTCTTGCAATAATAGATCCACCTGTCAATCCAACCTGTAAATCGGCTTTATGAACAACCGTATTTCCCAGTGCAATTGCAGGTGCAATTGATCGCATCGATAAATTCATAGGAAAGTTAAACGGCGAAATAGATGAAATCACTCCGAGTGGCTGACGATAAACTTTATTTATTTTCCCTTCAATTGTCGAAGGAATTTCTATTACGTTATCTATGGTGTCCATATAATTATATGTTTCTTTTAACACCTCGATTGTAAGATTTAATTCTAATTCTGCTTTGAGCAGTGTACCACCTGTTTCTTTACTGATTATAGTTATAATCTGCTCTGAATTATTTTGCAGAAACTCCGCAGCTTTTCGAAATACTTCCTTTTTGTCACTCACAGAAGAATGTGCCCATTCTATTTGCTTAACCTCAGCAACCTCAAACGAATGCTTTAATTGTTTTAACGATGCCAAATTAACAGAGGTTATTACGGAATTATCATAAGGATTAACAATATTTTCTGTAATCCCTGCAGCTCCTTCTACCCACTTTCCATCAATATAATTTCTATTATAATTCTCTATAAAGTTTTCCACTCGTACACACCTCTCTATAATGAGTTCTAATATACCTTTTTCCCCTTCTAAGTAAAAATATTCTTAAACACCGGTCTGCTGAAACTTATAATGCAGGGGAAATTAAAAGGCACGAGCCCAATGTATATATCGAGCTCCTGCCTCTTTAAAATATCTTTATTGAATTCCCCTTTTAACCCACTCGGCAACTGTCGCCGTACGTTTTGCTTGATGTTTCACAGCACCTTGAACGTCTTCAATCATTTTACCTTCTTGATCGACTGTTACACTTGTCCCATAAGGATTTCCACCCGCTCCATAAATAATAGGATCCGTGTATCCAGGAGTTGCAATAATAGCACCCCAGTGCATCATAGAAGTATACAATGATAAAATAGTCGCTTCTTGCCCACCATGCGGATTTTGCGCAGAAGTCATTGCACTTACTACTTTATTCATTGTTTTTCCCTTTGCCCATATTCCGCCTTGAATATCCAGGAATTGCTTCATTTGAGATGGCATATTCCCAAATCGCGTCGGAACACTGAAAATGATAGCATCTGCCCATTCAATATCCTCTGAGGTTGCTACTGGAACATCTTTTGTTGCTTCAACCGTTGCTTTCCATCCTTCATTTCCTTCAATCACTGATTCAGGGGCTAATTCTTCTACTTTTAATACCCTTACTTCAGCACCTGCTGTTTGTGCTCCTTCCTCTGCCCATTTCGCTAACTGATAGTTTGTACCACCCATACTATAAAAAATAACTGCTAATTTAACATTTGACATATTTTCTATTCTCCTTTGTTTTTGCGATTAGCTTGTCTACAAAACCCCATTTTTATTCCACATTTATAACGTCTTTTATCAGACTTAAAAAAGTCTTATTTCTTCCAAAACCGCCAAAAGTCATCTAAAGTTACCCCACTTGTTAAGGTTTAGCACACATGTGTTGATAAAAATATAGATACAAAAGGAATTAACCATTATTTAATTTTAATAGATGCCGGTTGATTTAAAAAGCAGCCTAACCGAAGGCGATTCTACACAACTGAAATCGCGAGTATTCTCGACTAAATGATTAATAAAGAAAAGGCTGATTCAACAAGAATGTCATTGATCAGCCTTTTCCTTTAAACGATGATTACTTCAAATAAATTTGCAATGAAACCTTCTTATTGGCATAGGACCAAACTGTGTTTTCTACTTTTAGGTTAGTACTAAATCTTTCAATCCAAACCTGCTTTGCATTCAATAATGCCATTAATTGAGCAGTATTAAGTGTCACTTCTTCTGTTTCTTCATTTTTTTGAAAAACAAATACGACGTTCACCAGATCTCCTTGATTCATCGTAACGTTCACTTACCTTCCTCCTTTATTTGTTTTAGTAACATACAATCAACTTTAAATAAATGTTTCACTTTTAGTTCGTCGTATAAATGGTTATACATTCTACCGCATTTCTCAGAATGAACCACTAAGGTCTTATGGTAATTTCTTCATGAAAAAAGATGAGCACCAAAGATAAAAGTGCTCATCTCTTATAAACTTATTATTGATTTGCTTGTTCTAACCGTGACTCAATTTCTGCCATAATTTCGCCTGCTTCTTCCCAATTCCCATTAGCAAGGGCATCTTGATAATTACTAAACAGCTCGGAGAATTCCTGTAATAATTGATCTGAATCGACTGACGTTTCCGGAGCTGACGGCTCCTCCTCTTCCGTTTCAGTTGATTGTTCAGGTTCCCCTTCAATATCCTCTTGGGATGGCCCTTCAGGCTGTAGATCACTTGCGTCAATATCACCACTGGCAAGTTCAAGGATACGCTCTAATGCTTCATCAAAAGTTGCCTCCATCACAATATGATCCTGATATGCGACGACAACCTGTTTTACTTCTGGCAATGATGTTTCATTAGAAGACTCGATGTAGATTGGTTCCACATAGAGCATCGTGTCTTCAAGCGGAATGGATAACAAGTTTCCACGGATAACTTGAGAACCACCCTGCGACCACAGGTTTAACTCTTGAGAAATAACACTGTCCTGGTTAATCCGGTTTTCAATTTGCTGAGGACCATAGACATTCTCCTGTTTTGGAAAACGATAGACAAACTTTTCACCATAATGCTCGCCGTCGTTTCGTACACCAATCCAGCCAATCATGTTCTGCCGGTTTCTAGGTGTATAGGGCATCATTAGAATGAATTCCTCTTCCTCATATTCCGGAAGCTTCATCGTTACATAATAAGGTTCCATCTCAATATCCTCATTAAAATAATGCTCCGTCGGAAATTCCCAACGATCTTCACGGTTATAAAAAATCTCCAGATTTGTCATATGATACGTGCCATATTTGTTTGCTTGGATGGTAAACAATCTTTCTGGATAACGAAAATGACTTTGTACATCTTCTGGAATTTCCGTTGTAAACAAGTCCGGGAATATATTTTGATACGTTTTGAGTAATGGATCATCTGGTTCGGTTACAAAGAAATTAACTTCTCCAGTATAGGCATCGACCATCACTTTCGCTGCGTTTTTAATGTAATTTTTGTTGTCTTGATAGTTTTCTGCATATGGATAGCCTTGTTCGACAAGATAAGCATCAATAATCCAAGCTAGTGACCCATCATCTCGAACAATGATATATGGATCTTCATCATATTCAAAAAACGGCGCAATCCGGTTCACACGGTCCACAATATTTCGTGTATCAAGCAACTGACTTTCATTCGAGAGCTGATCCGACACGAGCATACGGAAAGAACCTTCGTTCATAGCAAATAGTAATCGGTTCCAGCCACTAAGCTGAATCCCCTTATCTGCTTCATAACGGTTGGTCATATTCTCATCACCAGATGGATAGTCAAATTCATCGACTGCTGAATTGACGATCACGTTTGGATAATCCAACTCTCCAAAATAAATTTGCGGACGCTCAACATCAACCTCTCCTTCAGGCGGGAGATTCCTTACAATATATTGTGGTTGTCCTTGAGAAGTAACCTCATTGACTTGGCTCATCGCAATCCCATAGCCATGTGTGTAGCGCAATGTCTGGTTTACCCATGTTTGGGCTTGCTCTGGCAAGTCATCCGTACTCAATTCTCTTGCACCTATAAATACTTGCTGGTAATCGCCGTCAATTTCATAACGATCAACATCAATATCATTAAATTGGTAGTACGTACGGAATGTCTGCAATTGATTGTAAATATCAAGCAACGGACGCGAATCATTAATTCGCACGTTATTAATGGTTAGCTCATTATTCTCAATCATCTCTTCATCTAATGAATCTTGGTTACCCGGATGTTCTGAGATATTAATATTCTCAAGATCATAAGCTTGCCTTGTATAATTTAGGTTATGTTCTAAATAAGGCTGTTCGCGCTGAAACTCATTTGGCTCTACCATATAGTTCTGAACAATTGCGGAAACCCCTTGTCCAAGAATAATGACAGCAATATATAAAACAATTGGAATTAATATTGAATTAATATTACCTTTTCGCAGTGTAAGAATAACCCAAATTGCCCCAATTACTGCAACCGCAGCTAGAATATAGGATACAGGAATATTAATAATGCGATCGGTATAACTTAGGCCATGTACCACACTAGTTTGAAACACATTCACTTGATTCGTCAGTAAAGTTTGAAAAGGTGATAGTAAGTGTGTGACCGCTAACAATACGCCAATAATAGCAATGGTTAGTCCAAGATGAATTTGCGCAGAACGATTCATGCGGTACATATGAAAAACGGAGTATGCTGCAATCACAACGACAAGCATGAAGAAACTTAATCCTAGTAAAATATTGATGATAATTTCTAAAAATGGCAGTACAAACATGTAGAAGGAAATATCTCGGTTGAAAATTGGATCACTTTCTCCAAACGTTTCATAGTTTAAGACTTTTAAAAGTGGCTCCCAGCCCACCCCCTGTACAATAATACTACCAATAAGTCCTGCAAATACGGCAATTGCGATAATTATTCCATTCACAATTACTTTCTTTTGTGAGAAAAATGCAGGAAGCTGATGGTGGTCAAAATGGCTTAAATAGGTTCTGCGTATCCAAAATACGGTTAACCAGGTTACAAAGCCAAAAATGACAAAACCAGCTGCTGCAAGTGTAAGTTTACTACCTAAAATTGTCGTAAACACGTTACCAAAATCAATGGAATCCATCCAAATATATTCTGTAATCCATTGGAAAGCGATCGTACCCAAAATGAAAAGAAGAAACAGAATTCCAATAATCGCTCCAGTCCAACCACCGAACTTTTGGATCTTTTTCATTTGTTTCTGGTTTATATTAACGTTAAAGTCCATACATCCTCCTTTTTCGGTTCCTTACGAATAAATCCCTAGCTATTTTCTTATCTATTCAAGTTAAAAAGAAAGAACCGGTACTTATGTATTAGTATCTATATCTATTATTCTAACAATAATACATGTATAAGTCATTTTTGGTTACTTTATGACAAAGGAGGGAAATACCGATAAAAGTTCCTATAAATAAAGGGCAGAACCCATAATAAATAATTCATGGTTCTCGCCCTTCATCACTCTTTCTATTTTTTTAAAGGATATCCATGTTCAATAACAAAACCACGATATAGCCCTTATACCTGTGATAAATCGATAATACGTTGATTTCGACTTCCATAGAAATTTAAGGTTAAATCTCGCTCCTCCAAAATAAACGGGCCATCAACTAGCACATCACAATAATGGAGTAATTTCTGTTGATATGGATCAGGCGATTCAAGCAATTGTTCCAATGTGTAACCGGTATAGGCCCAAATGTTTTTCTTTAGCTCTTTTAGTCGTTTTGCTACTTGAGATACGTCTCTTGCTTGGAAAAACGGGTCACCGCCAGATAAAGTAACATCTGTTAACGGATTACTCGCTACCTCTTCAACCACCTCTTCAACTGTCATTTCTGTACCATTACGGATATTCCAGCTTTTTGGATTATGACATCCCTTGCAGAAATGTGGACACCCCGCGAAGAAAATAACCGTTCGCAATCCTTCTCCATCAACAACAGAATCATGAATAATATTCATCACTTTCATTGATGTTTAACCCGTTCCTTTTCTTCCGCACATTTGGCGGAATTCCATCGTTTCATATCTCCAACCAAATATCCAGTAATTCTTCTGATTCTTCCAATTCTACTCTCATCTGCATTCTGACAGTTTGGGCACGCATTCTCTATAATTCCGGAATATCCACATACACCACATTGATCAACAGGATGATTGATTGCACCATAACCAATATCAGCGGCGGCCATTGCTCTTACTAAAACATCTAATGCCTTTATATTTTTAGAAACATCTCCGTCACATTCGATGTATGTAATATGACCACCATTACATAAACGATGGAAAGAGCCTTCAATTTTAGCTTTATCAATACTCTTGATAGAATAGTAAACCGGGACATGGAAGGAATTCGTATAGTAATCTCTATCTGTTATACCAGGTATTTTTCCGAAAACCGCTTGGTCTTTTCGAGTAAACTTTCCAGATAGTCCTTCTGCGGGTGTTGCAATCAACGAGAAATTCAAATCGTAATCTTCACTCGCTTGATTAACTCTGTCCCGTAAATACTGAATGATTCGATATCCTAATTGATAAGATTCCTCTGATTCACCATGATGCTTACCAGTTAAAGCGACTAAAGCCTCCGCCAATCCAATAAAGCCAATACTTAATGTGCCTTGTTTTAACACATCACCAAGTTTATCTTCTTGTTGAAGGTTTTCGCTCCCTCGCCAAATATGCTGCCCATATAAAAATGGAAAGTTTCCTGCCTTCTTTTTAGTTTGAAAATCAAATCGCTCCATTAATTGTTTTATTGTAAGTCCAGTATAGTAATCTAATAGTTTAAAGTAATCGAACTCATTCTTTGCGGCAAGTGCAAGCTTTACGAGATTGATAGAAGTAAAAGACAGATTTCCCCGCTGCACTCCATTTTCCTCACCATGACGATTTGCCATCACACGAGTCCTGCAACCCATATAGGCCACTTCCGATTCTGGAGTACCATCATAATGCACTTTATTAAACGTCGAATCGATAAAGCTAAAGTTTGGAAATAATCGCTTCGCTGTTGTTTCAAGTGCTAATTGGTATAAGTCATAATTCAGTTCTCCAGGTTCAAAATTAATTCCCTTTTTCATTTTAAAAATCTGAATAGGGAAGATTGGTGTCTCACCATTACCCAGGCCTGCTTTCGTGGCCAACAAAAGGTTCTTGATAAGTAGACGACCTGCCTTAGATGTATCCGTACCGTAATTGATGGAAACAAACGGAACTTGTCCACCTCCGCGCGAATGCATCGAATTACAATTATGTATAAAAGCTTCGCAGGCCTGGTATACATCTCGATTCGTTTCCTGCCATGCTATCTCATCTATTTCTTCCGCTGTATATGAAGTAGCATAGCTTTGTATACGTTTCTTATTTTTCTCGAAAGTTTTATTAACATAAGGTGCAAGATCATATTCAAACATGGGATAGCTTTGCCCACCATGCTGCATGTTTTGATTCGATTGAAAAATAATGGATGCTAAAGCCATCGCACTTACAATATCTTTCGGTTCACGCATATGTCCATGTCCAGTATTAAAACCATCTTTCAGAACTTTTCCTAGTGGAATCTGACAACAAGTGGTTGTACCCGTAATTAGAAAATCAAGATCATGGGGGTGGATATAATTTTCATCGATTGCTTGTCTGACATCTTCGCTAAGTATCAATTCTTTCGCATACGACTTCGTTACTTCCGCAGAAACCTTTGACATTTGTCCCATTGGTGAGTTCCCATCAACATTGGCATTTTCTTGAATCAGATCATGATTACTTGTATAAACAATCTCATCCAATTTGTTTAGCGGGAAGTAGTCTTTCACTTCCGTTGACATACTTGTACTCATTTTTCCGCTCTCCCTTTTTTATTGTTTCTAGTTCTCTTATTTTGTTTTATTCCTCCAAGCCTTAATACTACATTTGGTGTTAACAAAACAAATTAACACTATATATTGTATGCTATCATAGTAAAAAAGAAATAGCTGTGTCCAAATTGTGAAACCGCAAATTGAAGTAGCTCCTGAAATGATGTAACAGTTGCGTGTATACACTAATAAGAGAAGTGGATAGTAAGCGAAAGGGACAATTTCATATTGATTAAAAATAGTGACTCAAAATCTCATTCTTTTGAGTCACCTTCTTCGTTCTTACGATTTCTCGCATCAGTGTTTGGGGTCTACAAACCGACCATAATCTGGTATTGCTAGTCGGTCAAATTCTTTAACTAGTCTTGCTAATCCTTCTGAAAGTTCTTGCCCAGACACTGGCATTCCATGACCAGTTACCACAATAGCAGGGTTTAAGTCTTCCAGCTTTTTAACAGATTCCCAAGCAGCAGTCCAATCAGTCGTTAAGTACCTTGGCGGGCCGTTTATTTCCACTTTTTGAGTCATTACCTTGTAAAGTGATTCTTGTTTCACAGTAACAAAAGCATCGCCAGCAATAAGAGCACGATCTTTTTCCCTAAATAAAGATACATGACCAGGAGCATGTCCTGGTGTATGAATCCATTTCCAACCAGGCATATGTGGAACACTTCCATCATCAGGCAGTGCTTCTATATTGCTTCCTAAGTTAACAGCTTCATTTGGGAACATTGGTGACATTTTTGCCACAAGTCCCCCTTCAACGGATCCATCCGGTTCTGGATAGTCTTGTTTTCCAGTTAAAAAAGGCAACTCAGCCTCATGGGCATATACTTTAATTCCCCACTTCTCCACTAAATCTACAACTGCGCCAACATGATCAAAGTGTCCATGTGTTAGTATAATTGCTTGTGGTTTACTGTCTTCTCCAAACCGCTCCTCTACCATTTCCACAATCCGATTGGATGATTCAGGCATACCAGTGTCCACTAAAACCCACTCACCTGAATTATCCGGATTACCCACACAGCACAAATTCACAATTTGATTTGTATAGCAGTAAAGATCGGGAAGAACCTCCTTCCCAACTCCACTCGTCATCGAATACATCGGCAGAAACTGATCCTCCATTGAATCATGCATTCCATTTTGTATGTCTTTTTCCATAAAAATTCTCCACTTTTCTTTGTTTTAGTTTTGTTCACATTGATTTGTTGTTCATTTAAGTTTTTATATATTAATTAAAGTCTTGTTAAAAACATCTATATTATTTGGGCTAACGGCAAAAAGTATGTACATTTTTAAAAGTCCTATTAAAGCACCATACTTTGTATCAATTAATATAAAGGTTTAGGCACAGCAATCGATACTTCACTAACTATAATGAGGGCATTGCAAGAGGTAAGAGGCGGGTCATGCTCAGAACCCCTTACGCTAATAAATCTGTGTTCTAATATTAGAAAAAAAACGTAAGTATAGAAATGGTACTTATATCTCAACCGTTTGAAAGGGTGATTAAATGGATGATGAGAAATCATCAAAAAACCAAAAACGGGTAAATCAAGACTTTAAACAAGAACAACTAGAACAATACCGAATGAGCGACTACGGCCAGCCAATGACAACACAGGAAGGAAAAAAAAGATCACAGGATCAGGATCAATTAAAAGCAGGTATCCGTGGACCTTCCTTACGTCAGGATTATGAATTATTAGAGAAGGTGTCACACTTTGTTCATGAAGAAATACCTGAAAGAGTGGTTCATGCAAGGTGTTGCGGATAACATCGGGGTGGATCGACCAAGCGGATCCAATGTTCCTGTTTCTACAAGCTATTCTTCCCTTAGTCAGGCCAGTACATCTAAATATGCATATACACAAAAAGCAGGCGTACTTATTGGCGATGGTTATAACGGTAATGAGGTAACCAATGCACTTAACACCTTACAGCAATATGGTGTTTTTGTTGACATCATAAGTGAAAGGCTTGGTACGGTTATCGGAAATGATGGAACAACACTCCAAGTTGATAAAACGTTTCTTACATCGAGCCCTTATCTTGTAGACTCACTTTACGTTATTGGCGGAAGTTCTAGAAACCAGGTAAAATTCAACTCAGACATCACGGAATTTGTACATGTAGCTTATAAGCACTATACTATAAACCAATTGGTGTTTCCTCAACTGGTGAGTCTTTTATTCATGCATCAGAAAACAATATTTTGGCTGGTGTAGTTTTTGCTGCAAATAATACAGATTTTGGTGAGGATTTTGTTTCTGCCATAGCGCAGCAGCGGTTTTGGGACAGAAAATAGCTTTTTATATTGGATGGGAGAAAGGATATGTTCTTTCCATCCTTTATACTTTCTACGGAGTCCTGTCGCTCCAATAAAATAACGAATCCTTAATTTTTATTCTCTAGCATTTAGCCAATTTCAAAAACAAAATTAAAAGAAGAATCGAGTAAATGATTATCCAGATAAAAGGAAATATGGATAGGTCTCCAAGATTTTCCCCGCTCCAATTCATTAGTGATTGCTGTGTGTTTACTGCAGGAGGAATAACCCAGGTTATATTTTTCAAAGCAGCAGGCAGGGCACCATGGATTCCAAGAGCTGCGATGGAAAGAACAATAGTAAGTGCTAGCCCACCATAGGAATTTACAGGGCTTTCCATCAGTGCTTCACTAAATAAACTAGCAACCGTAATACCAAGAGTTGCTAATAAAATATGGTTTGCAAAAGAAACAAAACCAATTGTTAATGTCACAGGTTCAGCGAACATACCAAAAATAATCGGATATACAAAAGAATATACAGTTAGCAGCACGGCTATTAGCCATACAGATAATAATTTTGAAATATAGTAACGATTTCTCCCTTTAGCATGAAGTATCATAATTTGTCTTTGTACTGGTGGATCCAGTGATAAAACACTGATACACAACCAGGACGATATAACATATATAATCAACGCAGTCACAGCATAACTATCAATGATTGGATTTGGAGTATATGTATATTGGACAAATACTAAGACGAAGAAAGTAGAGATGGGAGGAAAGTATTTATGGGACCGCAAATAATCGTGCAAACTAAATTTAATCAGTTCTTTCAAATAGATCCCTCCTTATAATTGGAAATAGCGTGACATCTTATTCCCTTTCCCACTCTCCATCGTTATCTACAGTTGTTACTTGATTAATGCTTCCTTGTAATGCTAGGATTCTCGATAAAACTTTATCACTATAATTCGCATGAACATATAGTAACAACCCATTATCCATTTCCTTCATGTGCAATACTTCCTCCCATTGTTTCACCTGAGAATCATCCAACCGCTTTACTTCTATTAACTTCAATGAATCCTTTTCGTTTTTCATCTTTGTCTTTGAAAGAAGGCCATTATATATATAGTAAGTCGTTTCCACTATATCCTCAAAGATGTTTGATTCATGATAGGTTAATAGTATTGTCGACCCTCGTTCTTTCAATTCTTTGATTACAAGTAGTAATTCCTGTTGGGCTTGAGCGTCAAGTCCGGATATAGGTTCGTCCAGGATTAAAAGCTCTGGCCTTTGCATGATAGCTTGGATAATCCCAACTTTCTGGGTGTTTCCTTTTGAAAGTTCATTTATCCGGTGATTATCCAGCTTTTCTAACTGAAACCGACGTAAAAATGTTGGAATATTTTTCCTAAGACGCGCTTTTGAAATTCCAGTAATTGTACCTATGTAACACAAATACTCACTTGGAGTGAAACGTATATCTTTTGGAAACCTCTCTGGTACATATCCTATTCTAATCTTTTTATTAGGATAAATAACCTTACCAGAAGTTGGCTTCTCAAGTCCCGCTATCAATCGTAAAATGGTGCTTTTTCCAGTACCATTCCCGCCCAGTATTGCAATAACTTGTTTTTGATCAATGGTAAGCGAGATATCACGTAAAACCTGTTGATTATTGTACGCTTTACTAATATGCTCAAGCTCCACAAACTTCTCCATTTAATCGCCCCCAACCTAACCGATTTCAATTAGGCTCTGCTCTCTCATCCAATTGATCCGGTTAATCATTTCATTTGGCTCATCACACCTAAACATAACCGTATAAAAGCTACTTATCATTTTTACAGAAAGTATCACAAGTAAAATTGATAATTGTAGCGTTCTAGTATTTATAGTCTTCACTCTTTAGATTCATTCAATGTGATTGCTTTTTCAATAAGCGAAGTGAAGATGTCCTCTTGAATATCCTCAATCTTTGTAATTCTTATATGGCGCATCGCTTTTCCTGTACCCTTCAATAAGTCACTTTCAATTTCATTTCCTTTATAAAACCCTAAATTAACATGTTTCTTAGCAGGTTGCAGATAGCATACGAGCCCCTTATATGAATAGCTAGGCATTGACCATTTGAACTCTTCAATAAGCTTGGGCGAAGCATCAAAAATAACTTTCCGCAATGCATTTGTAATCTCTTGAATGTCAGGTGACAATTGATCAATCATTTGATCAACTTTCTCAGTTGTTCGTATCTTATCAGTCATCTAATCAATCTCCTCTTTAAGGTCAGCCAAACAATGAATCATATAGGGATAGGGAAGCCCTTTTTGATTTTCGACTGGTTTAGTTATTGTTTTACAATTTCTTCTAACATCACTGCAGATTATAGCTATCCTAATCATTTGTTCTTCGGAATGCTTAAAATGATCCATTCTTTTCCCTTGATTTGTTTCCCGATATAAAGAATTTGCCCTAAGTGATAGCTAATGTGAACGACTTCTGTTTGAATTGCTTGAAGCACACTAATCGATTTCCCCCTTAGTGTAACCTTCCGATTTAGATCTTCTCCGTTAAGGTTCCCGATTGTATGAAAAAGCAGCTTCCATCCATCTTCCCAAATCTGCATCAGATGTTTCTTTGACTCATTACGATCAACAAATTCTAGGTCTCTATTTCTATAAGCTTTTTCTCCATCCGCCGTTAAAAAATCTACCCATCGAGAGTGCATATTCCCACTCAAATGTTTGATAATAATTGCAATGCTATTCGACTCTTCATTTGACTTCCAGTGTAAATCCATTTCAGATAATTGTTCGATTCCCTTTTCTGCACGTTCTTTAAAATGTTTAAACTGTTCAATTATAGTTGTCAGGTACTCCTTTTCAAAGGTAATTAAAATCACCCCTTATTATAGATTCAATTCAAATTTTGAGGTAGATGAACACTATCCTTCTTATATATGCTGTTGTATAAATCAAAGTAAAAAGGTGCCCACTAACTAATCGATTATGGAATCCTTAGCAATTACAAATCATGACGACATTTCCATCTGGATCCTTTATATTAAACCAGGCTGTGTCTTCCACCCACTCCATTTCTCTCACAATTACAATCCCTTTTTCTTTCACATATTTATAAGCATCATCAATATTGGGTGCATAAAAATTGAAAATCGGACTAGGGCTCACATGATGTTTGAAAAACGGATCAAAGGTGTGATCATCTAAAGTGAGCGATGATGTCCCTACTAACAGGACGTTAAAAACCGGTGACACAACTCGTTCTAAATCAACATCCATTCCTAATAAGTCACAATACCATTTTGCAGAAGCTTTCAAATCCGACACATGTACAAACACACCATTCATTTGATTTTTTATCGGCAAGATATTCTCCACGTTATTACCGCTCCCGTATTTTTTATTGAATGTTACTGTTTCAGATTGCTGATACCTCCAATTACTTTAGGCATAGGAGAAGCAACCATTACAGCTTATCCCAAAATCTATATTGATCATATAAAATTTTATAAAGTTTGTAAAATACAATCTATTTAAAGTGTGTTATTAACTTATTTTTTTCAAAGTACCTTAATACTCAATTGAATAGAGTCTTATTGAATGATATCTCTGGTTCAGCAAGAACCCTTCTGCCATTTCTTTGCTAACATAATATCCATCATCATTTTCCTCTTTTGATTGCGCAGTCTCTTTAAGCAAATATGGAAACCTCAAAAATATTTCCGATCATCAAGAGCTTTTCTGTCTCTGGAAATCCTTGCCTGTACGAAAGCAAAAACAACAATGCAATCAATTCTACTGGTATCTTTATTTTAATTTCGATCATTCCCATTCTTATCACTCCTTTATTTTTTATTACTTACTTTGTTTTATTAAATACCTTTCTTTTTTAAAAACTTTTGATCTGTCTTACTATGTTTGAGCCTTAAACAATATCTATTTCATAAACAGACCCTCTTCATAAATATAAGCGCTCATCTCACAAAATCCGGTACATTTCTTATCAAGGAATTTAAAGCAAAACAAAAAAGGCCATAGTTTCCTATGACCTTTCACTGTCTTATTACTTTCCTACCCACATTTTAATGAGTCGCATAATGGGTTTGCGACTCCCTTTTATAAATCGTCATTGAGAAGAACGATCCCTGTTTTATTCGTCGCTCCAGGACTGGCGACATCACTTTCTGAATAGCATAAATCAATAAACATTTTTAATCAAGGGCGATTGGGGGAAACCAAATTCCCCAAGTTGCCCTTACGAACATCCACTTGCGTGATGTCTGGATTATTCGTAGATTCCTTCCATAATTCAAGCCATTCTTTATTTTAATACTTAACCTAATTGAGATAAATAAACACCAATTAAATATAAAATTAAAATGTGTACAGGATAAAAAACATAAAAAAAGTACTTCAAACCAATCCCTTTTTTACCGTTGTAAAGTAATATTAACGGTAATGCTATTATCATGATCCATTGATACCCAGCATATTGAATTAGGTATTCCGCAAAGAAATCTGGTCTATACCCCCATTTAGAGTATACAACATAACAAAATATAGAAAATAAGATATAAACAACGCTAATACCAATCTTAGTCTTTCTAGTTACATAAAGAAGCAAGCCTAAAAGTACAAAAAACGGTCCACCTTCTACAAAAAAAACACTACCAAATATAGAACCGAAAAATTGATAAACAACACTAGCATCACTAATAAAGCGCCAATCTATCTCTGAAAACAGCATACTAATCAAAAAAACTAGCATTTGCCATACAACAAGAAACAAAACATATTTTATTTGCTTTTTCTCAAAAAAATAAATGAATATTATTATCAAAAAAAGAGGAGCAAAAAAATTATTCGTTATATACATTTGGGTTTCATTAAAAACAATATTAATAATAAGGTTTAATATAGCCATACCCAAAGTACATAGGTACAAACGAATGATGTACTTTTTTCTATCTAAAGTATATTGATAACCTATAATTAGAGCATAAATAAACACTGGGGCTGCAATTCTACCTACCCAATGAAACCATTCTGGAGTATTAGATATAAATTGACCAACATGGTCAATAAACATCGATATCAATGCAATTATCTTAAGTTTAGTGGTCGTCATCAACATTCTCCTAAAATAAACTCAAATATAACAGAGTGAAACACCATGAGAAAAAAGATCACGACGTTTCACTTGTAAAATTATTAATTCAATTAGCTTTTACTGATCCACTAAAATTACTTGGTCCATAAAATTTTATATAATATTGTCCTTTTGAATCCAAATTACGAACAGATATTTGGCTCTGTTTTGCGTTCAGA
The DNA here is from genome assembly GCF_003515705.1 of Oceanobacillus profundus. Classification (GTDB taxonomy): domain Bacteria; phylum Bacillota; class Bacilli; order Bacillales; family Amphibacillaceae; genus Oceanobacillus; species Oceanobacillus profundus. The sequence goes on along the minus strand of NZ_QWEH01000017.1, from coordinate 76,496 downwards.
GTAAATGTCCCTACCGCACCAATTGTTCCTTTTTTATAAAGTTTATATTTTAGTTTTCCATCTCTAAAATTGCGCACTTCTATTGAAACACTGCTGGCTCCAGTAAAGTATTTATTTGTATATAGGTTAGAGTTTGCTGCACTTCCTGAAAATTTCATCTCTCCACTACTTTTTAAATTATGTGATTTAGTCGGTTTACCCAAACCTAGAGTTGACATACCCTCAGTATTTTCAGTTTCTGCATCAGCTGGTGGATTTTCAGAAACTCCAACGTTTGTTCCTGCGCTTGTTGCTCCTACATTAGTACCTAAAACCAACATAAAAATGAGGGATAAAATACTAACTGTCATAAACTTTTTCATTAAACAAGTACCTCCAATTTAATTTTTTCAAAAATACAATATAAATCAATATTCGACGCTAACCTCCTAAAAACCTCCCAATATATACATAAAATTTCCTGCAAATTAAAAACCGTGCGGTATTTAAATATATATATAAAATTATGCACGACCTTAAATTCAAAAATTCAGTTGAGTACGTGGCTAAAAGAATATAAATATCTCAATTTTTTTTTGAAACTATAAATTTAATTTTTTCACTTAAAAACGAAAATCGAAAAAAAACGTTTTTCTAAATTTTTATGTATAAAATTCTGTTGTTCATCGAGTTTCTGAATCAATAATTTATTATTTTTCCCATTTACTAATCGCCTGTCTTGTTGTATTTAGTTTCCTTAGTTTAAAAAGTTTTTGACCAAAGGTCATGCACGAAACCCCTTTCATTTTGTTAGTTCTAGTTTAGGATAACAATGCTTTTCTTTCTATCACGGAGCAAATGCACTTTGTCAACGGATGGTTGCATACATGTTATGCATGGTTTTATGCAGATCGCAAAGATCCTATTCTAATGTATCATGGAATCTTTGGTAGAAAGTAATCGAAACATAAAAAATCCAGCATTAGGTTGTTGGACACTAATACTGGATTTTTAAGTTGTTGAGCCACCAAATAGTACTTAAGCACAAATAAACCTTACATCAATTCCTTTTGTATTCGTTGAATTGCGGATTGTGAAAGTTCATTTGCGAATGAGCCATCCACCCTTACAGCACTACCAAAATGATAATCTTCTGCACTTACCATTTGATGAATACCCGCAATGTTTTCTGGTGATAGTCCTGAACCAGGCATGATACTCGGTCCGTTTTGCCCGAAAGATAGTTTTACCAATTTTGCTAACTGGTCTTTGCCTTTCTCACAATTTACTTCCCCGCCGGATGTCAAAATCCGCCTTACATTCTGTTTGAATTGGAGTAAAGTACGGTAGGCGGCTTCTTGTGAATGAACCTCATCAAACGCACGGTGAAAGGTTATATCTATATCTGGGAACCGCCGAATAATCTCACGAAGCATTTCTTCATTTATGGTACCATTCTGATTTAGTGCACCGAAGACAATTCGATTGCCTCCAAGCTTTGTAATCATTTCGATATCTTCACAAATCACCTGAAAATCATCTTCTGTATAGTTAAATTGATAGCTATGGGGGCGAACCATGATCTGGACAGGAATCTTTACGCTTTGCAGGACCTGTTTGATCGCTCCATAGCTTGGGGTTAGCCCTCCCTCTTTCATTGCGGATACGAGTTCTAGACGGTGAGACCCTAGTTTTTCTGCCTGAATAGCTTCTTGCTTATTTTGTACAATCAGTTCCAAATTCATATCTTTCACCAACCTTTTTGCAAACTTCTAACGTTTTACAGATGCAGCCATTCTTACATACGTATGGCGTCTTCCTCTGATAGCGATGGAATAGGTCATAATGTTTTCCGGGACAGCAATTCCGTAAAAGCCTGTATCCCCTATATGATAAATATCTGCACCAGCCATTTTACTATTTAACGCGATTTGGCGGATCGTTGCCTCATCAGCTCCTTCTTGGCTTGTCCCAATCGTGAGCATTGCCAGCGCACCTTTTGAATGAACAAATTGTACATAGTTTTGGACAGTATCCAATGTGATTCCAGGGACTGTTCCAGGAGCAGGCATTAAAATAACATCCGCTCCTGCTTTAATAAAACTGGATAGTGCATCTTCTGAAATAATACTGCTGCCTGTTTCATTTGTAACTCCAGCACCATGCATTTTTCCTGCAATAATTAATCCTTCTTCACCAAAAACCTCACGGGCCTTCTGAATAGCAACAATCGTTTCATTATTTGTCACACCTGTTTTAGGATTACCCGTTAAACATATGAAATCAAAACCTAATTTTCTCGCTTTCCTTAAGGATTCTTCGGTAGCCAATCTTCCTTTTGAAACTGTATCTAATTTTTCTATTTGTTCGGCATGAAGGTCGACTGGTTCTAAATTCAGGCCAACAGGACGTCCAGTTAGTTCCTTCACTTTTTGTATGACTGATTCATTCTGATCACATTCAACCCCTTCAACAGCAGGGTTAAACACATCAAATAAATTTAATAAGAGTAAATCAGCACCGAACGCAGATGCAAGTTCAGCATTGGTGACGCTCGGGTATAATGGCGCTACAGAAGTCATTGTCTCTGATAGCATTACTCTTCCTTCACAGGCTTGAATGGACTGCTTTAAGTCTTGGCCATTCATTTTTTGAAAATCAGAAGCCGTACAATCTAATAATCTTTTCACTAAAAATTTCCCCTTTCTTCATACTTCTATGTTATCGATTAATTTTAACTTTGTATTTATAGCGGTCAGCACGATAGTATGATTGTACATACTCTAAAGGTATATCATTTTCAGTGAGACTAACTCGGGAAATATAGAGAATCGGATCACCAATTTTAATATCAAGCGCGTCAGCCATGTGCTTACGAGCGATTGTTGCTTCCACTTCCTGTTCAGCGGACAAAATCCGAAGTTCAGTCTCATTTTCAATATGTTGATAAATGGATTGTTCTGCAATTTCTCTCGTAAGACCTGGAATACGATCTACTGACGTATAAAAGATTTGAAATGCGATTGGCAGCTGATCCCCTAAACGCAATCTTTTTATTTCATAGACTGATGAGCCTTCCTCCAGTCCTAACTTCTTGGCTAACCATCCACTTGCTTTTATAATGTTAAATTCTAATACCTTTGTTCCTGCTACCATTCCCCGTAAACGCATATCCTCTGAAAAACTTGTTAAGTGTTCCAAATCCTGTTCGAATTTCTTATAAGCAACGAAAGTCCCTTTTCCACGTTCACGCTGTAAATAGCCTTCACTTGTAAGATTATTCATTGCTTGCCTTACCGTCATTCGACTGATTTGGTACTTCTCAGCATACTCACGCTCAGAAGGAACTAAGTCTCCAGGTTTTAACTCCTTCTTTTCAATCATCTCTTTTATCACTTGTTCCAATTGAAAATAAAGTGGTATTGGCGATTCTTTGATTATCATTTTAGAAAACACTTTCCTTTTATCGTTACGTAAAAGCAATGATGTCTTGTATCGGATATTTAATTATTACGTTCGACTATATTTTAATACGTAAGCTATCGTTCTAGATAATCTACGCTAGGCTGTTCAAGCGATTAGGACACTCCCAATCATGTATTACTTATGAATCTTCTTCATCTCGTCAGCTACAAATTGAACTTGTGTGCCAACAACAACTTGAACATTGTTTTTACCAGTAACAACTACCCCTGGTACACCTGTAGCCTTAATTTTACTTTGATCAATTGCAGACGAATCTTTCACATCCAGTCTTAATCGGGTAACACAATTGTCAATAGAGGTAACGTTTTCTTCCCCACCTAAACCTTCGTAAATTTTCGCTGCCATTGCTGCGAATTTATTGTCATCGGCATTTTCAGTAGATTCTACCTCTTCCGCTTCAAGCACATCATCATCTTCTCTACCAGGAGTTTTGATATTAAATTTTGCAATTAAAAATCTAAATATAATATAGTAGATAACAAAGAATACCAGTCCCTGGAGCAATAGCATGTACGGTTCATTAGCCATTGGCAGACGCGAGCTTAATATAAAGTCAATTAGCCCCGCGCTAAAACCAAAACCAGCTGTCCAATTAAACATAGCAGCAATCGCCATGGAGATACCTGTTAATACGGCATGAACAACATATAAAAACGGCGCTACAAACATAAAAGCAAATTCAATTGGTTCTGTAACCCCAGTTAAGAAGGAAGCAAAACCTCCTGCAAGCATTAAGGATCCTACTTGCTTTTTCCTTTTTGTTTTTGCCGCATGATACATCGCAAGTCCTGCTGCAGGTAAGCCAAACATCATAATCGGGAAGTATCCGGCTTGATACATACCTGTAATTCCTTTTTCACCAGTTCCCGCCCAGAAATTTCCAATATCGTTTATTCCCGCTACATCAAACCAGAACACAGAGTTAAGCGCATGATGTAATCCAATTGGAATTAATAATTTATTAAGAAATCCATAAATCCCTGCACCAATAGCCCCTAATGTACTAATCATTTCACCGAAATTAACTAATCCTGTATAAACTACAGGCCAGACAAAGAATAATGCTGCAGCAACAACAAGCATTAAAGCAGATGTCATAATCGGTACAACTCGCTTCCCACTAAAGAAAGCTAACGCTGCTGGTAATTGTACATGACTAAATCGATTAAACATAATTGATGCTACAACCCCAGAAAGAATTCCAATAAACGCATTTTCTATATTCTCAAAGGCTGGGTTTACATTTTCCACATTAATTCCTTGCAATAATGCAACAGTATCAACGGAAAGTAGTGTGGTTACGACTAAGTAGGCAACTAGCCCACTTAGTGCAGCAGCACCGTCTCTCTCCTTGGACATACCTAACGCAATCCCTACCGCAAATAAGATTGGTATATTATCAATAATGGAAGAGCCTGCTTTAATTAAGAAAGCAGCTGCTGCACTTCCTTCCCCCATGCCTGATGGGTCAATCCAATAACCTATCCCCATTAAAATTGCCGCTGCAGGTAATACTGCAACCGGTAACATCAATGAACGACCTATACTTTGGAGATATTTCATCATCCTGTTTTCCTCCTATCAAAAGTTTTATATATGTTGTTAATTTACGGAGTGTATAAACTAAAAAAATGTGTAACGTACTTAATATAGTATTCTACCCAAAAAATACGCTTTCATTTAAGGTTATAACTTTCGAACCCTTCCTTATTTCATCCGTAAAAAATTAAAGATAACAACGAAATATATTGTATCCCACGTTAAACTAGTTGTCTATACCAATTTCATATCATTTTTTAGCTTAAAGAATCAAAAAGCTCGCCAGTTCGTAATCAACTCGAACCGGCGAGCTTTGCTTTTTATTCCCCAATTAACGGGACACTATGTTTGTAGGACTTCAATTGCTTAATCGTTTTCGAAGTCACAAATTACGAATCTAAATTTTCATTGCTTCCTCATTCACTTTTTGCATAAACTCTTCTACAACTTTATTGTTGCTTTTCTCACTTCCTAGCTTCAACATTGCTCTTCCTACAAAATTAACCCCTTTATTACTACCCTCATAAATAAATGCCGTTTGTGTATCACTAATTTTAAGTAATTTAAAAGATAGATTAATCTCAAAAGCTTTACCTAAAACAAAACGTATTTGCTTGTACTTTTTATCTTCTAAGTCTTCATAAGCTAACGTTTCTACAATATACGTTTCAAGCCGTTTTCCTTCCCGATAGGTTTGTTCGTGCTTTGCTCCAACCTCACCTTCCCTTTTTTCAATCACCGTATGTTTCTCTACTTTAGGCATAATCTGTTTGATGTTTCTATCTAAAAATAGGCTCCATACATTTTCAATATTTGTATCAATAGTGATTTCTTCTTTCCATTGGATCATTTGTATTCTTCCTTCCCAGATTCAAGAAAAGCATCGATCTCTTCAACCCGAAGCAGAAGATCGTCTATTTCCCTCTGAATTTTATGTCTTTTTTGTATTAACAGCCCATCTAAATTTGCAAATGACTCATCCTCCATGACACAGACCATTTCCTGTATGGTAAAGCCAAGTCTCCGCAATTTAACGAGGAGGATTGCCAGGAAGTAACTTCCATCATCGTAATAACGATAGTTGTTATTTGGATCAATAAATGCTGGTTCAAGCAATTTTACTTCGGCATAGTATCGTAATGTTTCTTTACTTAATCCGGTCATCTCAGAAAAATCACTAACCTTATACATCCTGTCCCTCCCGCTCGTCTTAAATTATAAACTGTGGGGTGCGCCACAGAGTCAATATATATTACCGAAATTCTATCGACAGATTTAAAAAATAACTTTGTACCACCTAAATTTAGTGTTCCTTCATTTGTTAATAAAAACTATACCACACAAAATTCCCTAAATTCACCAAAGTTTATAATTATCAATTATATAATTTAATTGAGAAAAAAATATTTTAAAATAAGATCATTCGTTCTTGACTTACTAAATATCTTTATATAAAATAGCATCTATAGAAATAAATTATAATTAATATAAATTAAAAACTATTATACTTTGGAGGTATTTATTTTGGGGAATATAAATGAAAACAAAAAAAGAATGACTACTGCATTTGGTAATCCTGTACCAAATGACTCAGATTCTAAGACAGCCGGTCCACGCGGCCCGTTATTAATGGAAGATTACTGGTTCCTCGAGAAACTAGCTCACTTTGATCGTGAGGTAATCCCAGAGCGCCGTATGCACGCGAAAGGTTCCGGTGCATACGGGACATTTACCGTTACGAACGATATTACAAAATATACGAAAGCAGACATTTTCTCAGAGGTTGGTAAGAAAACCGATATGTTTGTCCGCTTCTCAACTGTTGCTGGTGAACGCGGGGCTGCTGATGCAGAACGTGATATTCGTGGTACATCTATGAAATTCTATACAGAGGAAGGTAACTGGGATCTTGTCGGAAATAATACGCCTGTGTTCTTTATGAGAGATCCGAAGCGGTTCCCAGATTTAAACCATGTTGTAAAACGTGATCCAAAAACGAATATGCATAGCGCTCAAGCGAACTGGGATTTTTGGACAAGCTTACCGGAAGCACTGCATCAAGTGACAATCACGATGAGCGACCGTGGTATTCCAGCAAGCTATCGAAACATGCATATGTTTGGTAGTCATACGTATAGCTTTTTCAATGCAGAAAATGAACGATTTTGGGTAAAATTCCACTTCAAAACACAACAAGGAATTAAAAATCTGACTGAACAAGAAGCTGAAGCATTAGTTGGTCGCGACCGTGAAAGCCATCAACGAGATTTATTTCAAGCAATTGAACGCGGAGATAATCCAAAATGGACTTTATTTATCCAAGTTATGACAGAAGAATATGCAAGAAACATGAAAGATAATCCATTTGATATCACAAAGGTTTGGTATAAAGAGGATTTCCCACTAATTGAAGTTGGTGAGGTTGAATTAAATCGCAACCCAGAGAATTACTTTGAAGAAGTTGAGCAGGCTGCATTCGCTCCAACCAACATTGTTCCTGGTATTGGTTTCTCTCCAGATAGAATGTTGCAAGGTCGCTTATTCTCATACGGAGATGCACAACGCTATCGTTTAGGTGTAAACCACTGGCAAATCCCAGTCAACTATCCGAAAAACGCGAAGAATTTCAACCCCTATCATCGTGATGGTGCTATGAGAGTCATCCCTCATGGAAATCAAGTCACATATAGCCCAAATAGCTATGGTGAATGGGAAGACAGCAAGGAACACCAAGAACCAGCTCTAGATATTTTTGGTACTGCGGATTATCATAACTTCCGAGAAGATGATGATAATTACTATGAACAACCCGGTAGGTTATTCCGATTAATGACTGTAGAAGAGCAGCAAAGGTTATTTGAAAACACAGCAAAAAATATGCAAGGAACTACGAAGGAAATTCAATTAAGACATATTAACAATTGTTATAAAGCAGATCCAGCATATGGCGAAGGTGTAGCCAGAGCGCTTGGCGTTCCAGTGGATGAAATAGCTGTTTCTACTACTGTATAAACGAAAAAGAAGACTGTCCTCACTTGAAGGCAGTCTTTTTTATAACTACTGGATTTGGAAAAAGGTTACTTAATTGGTGCCACCCTCATCGGCTCGATATTCCAATACATCACCCGGCTGACACTCTAATGCCTTACAAATGGCATCTAACGTTGAAATCCGAATTGCTTTTGCCTTCCCATTTTTCAATATAGAAAGATTTGCCATCGTTATGCCAACCCGCTCAGATAATTCCGTCACACTCATTTTTCGTTTTGCTAACATCACATCAATATTAATTATAATCGCCATATTATCACCTCATACCGTCAAATCATTTTCGGATTTTATATGAATCGCTTCTTCTAAAAGTCTTTGGAGAACCGCAGCAAAGACTGCGATCACCATCGAAGCAAAAATAGGGACCATTCCGATAATGATGAGACCTGGTGCATCATCTAGCTCTGCTACGATATAAACAAAAGGAATAATAAGCACATACAACCCACTGATTGTTATTGCACACCATTTAATTTTCTTTAGAGCCACAACAGATAATTTAGAGAAAGCCTGGTTCTTGTCAATATAGCTTAAAAGTTTAAAAGCCTCGTACAAAGCAAAGAAAAACGGAATCACTGATACATACATACCAATTATAATGGGATACAGAATATGATCATATTCTGGATTTGCTGGATTATTAACTAACCAATACACTCCGAATATAGATAAAGCAAGAACCGGAGTTCCAATAAGAAATAGTGCTAACTTTAAAAAGAGTGTTGAACCATATTTCATTAAATACACCTCACTTTATTATTCTATTTGATTTTATCATTATATTTATCGTTTCACAATAAATAAATTACGATTTTCGATGTTTTTTTGTTGAAAACCAAATATAAAAAGAACAAAAAGGAGCTCGGCACCCAAGCTCCTTTTGCCTTTTCAACTAATGCACCATTTTGTTTAGAAGTTTTATAAGATAATTTCCAAGCAGGAATTAAAGAATGGAAATGGGAAAAGTAACTTACTAAAATATGTATGAGCGTATACAAGCTCAATGTTGTTAAATATGTGATAAACCAAATATATAATGGCCGCCTTAAAAATAAATAGAGTAATAACATTCCAACTGGAAACGGCATTATTACAATAAGCCATATCAGCGCTCCAAGCGTTATCCCCTTACTAACTTTGTCCGAATTTTATTGGACACATATTCAACAATTAAAATAAGTATAACAAGACCAATTAAAATTGAACCAACCTCTTCCCAGCGATATGAATTCATGGCAAATATAAGCGGAGCACCAATTCCACCTGCTCCAACTAATCCTAGAACAGCTGCATCACGCAGATTCATATCAAATCGATAGATGATGATGGACAGGAACAAAGCTGAAAGCTGTGGCAGTATACCAAAACGTATTTTTTCTATCATGGTACATCCTAATGATTCCATCGACTCCAGAATAGACGTATCTAAATCTTCTATAACGTCTACATACAACTTTGCCAACATTCCTATACTTGTTAGAGACATTGTTAAAACGCCTGCAAACGGGCCTGGACCGGTTACCCGGATAAACATTAGTCCATAAACAATGGCAGGAATTGTCCTAATAAAAACGAGCAATAAGCGAATGATAATTGCTACTGGCTTCGGTACAATATTTGATGCGGATAAAAAAGCAAGCGGAATTGCCAGAATTGCTCCTACAATGGTACCTAAGAAAGCAATTGCTACTGTTTCAATGAGCAAATAAGGTACCCCATTCGTAAAATTAAACAACAATTCTACATCTGGTTGAACGAGACCCAACAGGATATTTTTGGCGATTGTAAGTCCATTCACTGTTAATTCATCAAACTGGATGGCAGACAACGACCAACCAAAAAGGATAATCAAGATCAATGCTGTCATTATTTGTGTAAGACGGCGATTCGGTTCCAGTTCGTACTGTTTATCGATATGATTCATATGTAATCTCCTACTTTAATTTCTTTCGGTAATGTTCACTAATCGATTCAATCAAATAGACAACAACAACTAGCATCAGTAAAATCATGCCTACATTTGCGTAGTTTCGCCATCCAAGACTTTCATTTAGCAGCAGTCCAATACCACCTGCTCCAACGTACCCTAAAATAGCTGCGTAACGAACATTTCCCTCAAAACAAAACAAGGAAGTCGATAAATAATTCGGTAGTATTTGCGGGAAAATAGCATACCGAAATGATTGGATTGTTGTTAAACCCATCGAATGCATCGCCTCATATGCATGACATTCTCTATTTGCTCGTATAGTAATTTGCCTACATATGCGATTGTAAATAAGTAAATTGCAACTGTTCCCGCAAACGTTCCAAGTCCGAAAATATAGGTAGCAATAAGAGCAACAATCAATGTTGGAAGTGTGCGCAATAAGCTTAGGGCAAATTTGGTTGCAGATGAAATCCAGGCTGCCTTCGCAATATTACTTGCTGCAAGTATCGCTAACGGCAATGCAGAAATGGCACCTAAAAGTGATCCAAGTAGTGACATTTTAATAGTATCTAATAATGGCTTCCAAATGTGCGGAACATAAGCCCATGTTGGTGAAAGCATCTCTTGTATAATGACAAAGAACTGGCGGATTCTAGTGATTAGAATTTCAAGATCGAACCCCGTAATTTGAATAGACCAGTAGGAAAATCCGAGTAAAAGCAGAATAATAACGGGCGTCATGGACCTCCTTTCCACTACTACTTTTCCATTTGGAAGTGTTAATTTCTTAGTTGGTAACAGCTTCGCGAGCATGGGCAATGTCCTCCCCTTTTTCAACAGACCCTTTATAAATCTGTTCTAAAATCTCGTCTGTTACATCCTCTGTTCGTCCATCATAGACAATTTCTCCAGCACGTATGCCAATAATTCGACTCGCATATTCCAGTGCTAATTCGACATGATGAATGTTCATGATAACGGTCATATGAAGTTCCTGATTAATTCGCCTGAAGTCTCCCATTACTTGATTTGCAGTTACTGGATCAAGTGATGCCACAGGCTCATCAGCTAAAATAATTTTGGGGTTTTGCGCAAGTGTACGTGCGAGAGCTACACGCTGTTGCTGTCCGCCTGACAATTGATCAACCCTAACGAATGCCTTATCTAAAATACCAACCCGATCAAGTGCGATTAACGCCTGTTTTTTCTCTTGTTCTGTAAACACACCTAGCACCTTTCTCCATAAAGGTATTCCAGGAACAAAAGAAACAAGCACGTTTTTCATAACCGAGATACGGGTGACTAAGTTAAATGACTGAAAAATCATTCCAATGCTGCGACGCAATTGGCGTATTCCCTTTCCTCTTAATGTGCTGATTTCGACATCGTCTACCTTCAAAGAGCCGCTTGATATATCGTGCATACGATTAACGCAACGCAGTAACGTCGATTTCCCAGCGCCTGAAAGCCCAATAATAGCTACATATTCTCCTTGATCGATCTGAAGATCAATATCCTTTAACGCCAATAAACCATCGGGATATTGTTTGTGGACTTGTTTAAATTCAATCATGATGATACTCCAATCCTAGAAAAAAATGAGAACATAGAATAACGTTCTCATTTTTCTATCATTCTATTTGCATTCTGATCCTTAGTTTGACCCTACTTGCTGCACAATTTCCTGGGCCTTTCGTTCATTATCATAGTCTTCATCTGTCGCTTCTTGATACCCTTCATGACTGTAGATCGCAATAACTTCTTTTCCCTCTTCTGATTCTCCAATATTCATAAATGCTTTCTTTAATGCTGCTTTCAAATCATCATTCATTATTTCAGAGTTTTTGCTCACACTAATAGTGTCATTATAGATTGCTGGCATAACACCAATGACATCTGTTTCTTCCCAGATATCAGCGTCACGACCGTATTCCGTCGTCCATGTGTCTACAAAGTCACGACGTGCATCTGCATACGTAACTAATACATCTGTTTGTCCGGTAGCTAAACGAGCAAATGCACTTCCATATGAATCAGCTTGTACCGCTTTTGATAAGTCCGTAATTGTCTTATTAAAGTTTTCTTGCAACCATAATGCAGGGTAAATGTAACCCGCTGGAGATGACGATGACATCACATTCCAAGTCGCATTATCTACATCTTCAAATGTCAGCTCTTCCCCATTATTTACTTTCTCGGCTAAAGCTTGTCCGTTCTCTGATGGACCAGCAATTAATAATGCACGATATGAAGTTGTTTGTTCATCCGTTGGTTCTGTTGGTTCATTTTCATTCCAATCTGCAGCGTTATCCGAGTCATTGCTTAAACCTGCACGTGTTGCTGTTAATATAACTTCAGCACCGTCATCATACAATACATATGTACCGCCTGGAATAAATCCAATATCCGTTGTTCCGGCTGAGAGTGCTTCTCCAACTGCCTCATAATTTGTACCTACATTTATTTCAATTTCACCTATGTCATATCCTAAGCCAGATAGCTCTTCTGTTAATAACTCCTTTAACGGTTCTGTAGCAGTAATAATTTCCTCTGGTTCACGAGAAGGTACAAATCCAATGGACAATTTTTCAATAGATTCATTTTCTGTTGTATCACTAGAATTAGCGCCTTCTGTAGAAGCATCACTTTCTTCCGTCTGATCACCACAAGCTGCTAAAACTACTGCAAATAGTAATGTTGCAGCAAATAAAATAACTTTCTTCATGTAACAATCCTCCTAAGCCTTAATACCGATAATTTTAACAGAATTATATTAATTAACTGTAAATTGTTTGTTAAGTTAAATTATAATCATGCAGATAATTGATAGTTAAAACCTAATATCAAGAGTTAAAAGAAGTTTAATTGCAATCCACTTTTTTATTAAATAGAGTGGGTATGTACACGAAACAAAAATCGAAAAATAAAGATTGCATGTATGAGGGAAAAAGAGTAGAATTCTAATATTACTTAGGAAAAGAATATAGGTGACATAAGATGAAGAAGAGAAAAGAAATGACATTAGCCATACTACTTATGAACATATTTTTTGTCTTTTTAGGAATCAGTTTAGTTATACCTGTACTGCCAACAATAATGAATGAGTTAAATATTAGTGGTACCGTTGTTGGCTATTTAACCGCAGCATTTGCTTTAACACAATTAATTTTTTCTCCATTTGCTGGAAAAGCGGCTGATAAATTCGGCCGGAAAATTATGATTGTGATCGGTTTATTTATTTTCAGTTTTTCCGAACTATTATTCGGGCTGGGAAAAACAATAGAAGTTCTATTTATATCACGTATTTTAGGTGGCGTAAGTGGTGCTTTTATCATGCCTGCTGTGACGGCATTTATTGCCGACGTTACCACAATAGAGAAACGCCCAAAAGCACTTGGCTATATGTCTGCAGCAATTAACACCGGTTTTATAATCGGGCCTGGCATCGGCGGATTTTTGGCGGAAATCGGTACAAGAGTTCCATTTTTTTCAGCCGCTGCTTTTGCTTTTGTAGTCGCGATTTTATCCATTTTCACATTGAAGGAGCCTAGCTCTAAAGCAGAAGACACGTTGGATGAATCACCATTAGCTGGAAAGAACAGCTTAAAGAAAATGTTAAAGCCAATGTTCTTTATTGCCTTTATCGTAATTTTCATAGCATCATTTGGTTTAGCTGCATTTGATTCTTTATTCAGCCTATATGTTGACCATAAATTTGCATTTAGCCCGTCGGATATAGCTATTGCCATTACAGGTGGTGCAATTATCGGTGCACTCTTCCAGATTCTATTATTTGATCCATTAACCAGATATATGGGGGAAGTTAATATCATTCGTTGGTCATTACTATTCTCGACGATTTTAGTTTTCGCGATGACACTCGTAAACACCTACTGGACAATCATGGCAGTGACATTTACGGTATTCATCGGATTTGATCTTATTCGTCCGGCTGTAACGACCTACCTCTCACGCATCGCTGGTAATGAGCAAGGATTTGTTGGCGGGATGAACTCCTTCTTCACTTCGCTTGCCAATGTGTTTGGACCAGTTCTGGGAGGTATGCTGTTTGATATCGATATAAATTTCCCTTTTTATTTTAGTGCAGTTGTGATTATACTAGGTTTCGTAATGACGATGTTCTGGAAGGATCCACATTTGAAGGGGCTTTAAATATTACAAGAAGAAGTAACTGTAATTGTTTTGGCTAGGTTAGAATTCCTGTTGTTTTGATAGCTTCTTACTAGCTTTATGAACTAACTTATCTAATTAGAAAAAAACACCATTCAACTCCCACATACTTTGTTAAACCGGAGTTGAATGGTTTATAACCTAACGGATAACTAGATCGGATGCCCGCTTGTTACTGGTCCAATCATATCTGCTTACAAAAAAAAGATGTCCGTAATTAGGACAGCCTTACAGATAGAGAATGATTATACACTCGCCTTATTTATGTGCATTTATTTTATTAATATTATCTACTGGATTACCCTCTTATAATATTACGAATACGGCTCAGACTATTTTCTGCTGTTAAAATCATCTCAGCAAACAATTCCTGTACTGTTGGTACGTTGTTGATAAGACCAATTACCTGCCCAGCCCAGCCAAACCCTTCTTCTTCATGACCATCATAAATATATCTACAATTCGTTTTGCCACTAATCATATCTTTCAGATCCTCGTACGTTGCTCCTTGATGTTCTCGATCGATAATTTCTAAAGCAAAATCTGATTGAAGAACTCGTCCTGGGGCACCTAATGATTTTTTAATAATGACCGTGTCTGTTTCTTGCGCTTGTAAAAGCGCATTTTTATAGTCGTAATGTGCATGTACGCATTCTTGGGTAGCAATAAAACGAGTCCCCATCACGATACCTTCTGCACCAAGAGAAAAAGCTGCTAATAAACCTCTGCCGTCGCCTATTCCTCCTGCTGCTAACACGGGAATGGATACATGGTCTACAATACGAGGAATCAGCACCATTGTACCAATATCGTCACGCCCTAAATGACCTCCACCTTCTTGTCCAACTGCAATAAGTGCATCCGCTCCAAGCTGTTCTGCTTTCTGTGCATGTCTAACTCCTGAAACAAGGACAAGCGTCTTAATATTCTCGTCTTTGAGTCGTTCTAACACAGGTTTTGGATTACCACCAGTAATAGAGATTACCGGTACCTTTTCCTCTATTGCCACTTCTAATAATTCCTCGTATTCACCGTTGTACTTTGCAATAGCAAAGTTTACACCAAAAGGCTTGTTCGTAAACTCACGTAATTTATGAATTTCATTCCGAAGATTTTCAGGCGTACGTAATGTTGCTGCAGTAATTTGCCCTAGTCCTCCGGCATTTGAGACAGCAGCAGCTAGTTCTGCATAACCTAAATAAGCTAGACCACCTTGTATGATTGGATACTGAATTCCGAATAGATCTGTTACTTGAGTTTTCACGGTTTCCCCTCCTTATAATAGTGTCATCAATATTTTATCACTTGTTACTATTACTTGGTACTAATTCGTATTAAAATGTATTATATAAAGTAAGGAAAATTATATTAATAAAGGTACAATTCCTTGTGAATGGAATTGCACCACTTGTTTAAAAGAACTTGATTAGTTAAGCAAAAGGAATCTTATAGTTCAATTTGTTTAATGATTCTAGCAGGGTTACCCCCAACTACCACATTATCTGGTATGTCCTTCGTAACGACTGCACCAGCTCCAACCACAACATTATCTCCTATTGTTACTCCTGGATTTATAATTGCACTTCCTCCAATCCATACATTGTTGCCAACTGTAATCGGTTTTCCGCTTTCTATCCCAGAATTTCGTTCCACTGGATGAAGCGGATGTGTTGCTGTATAGATTTGTACCCTTGGTCCAAGCATACAATTATCTCCAAAACGCACTTCACAAATATCTAAAAACGTACAGTCAAAATTCGCATAAAAATTGTCTCCTACGTATGTATTATAACCATAATCAAATCGTATATTTGGTTCCATATAGATATTTTCTCCTGTCGAACCAAATAACCCCTCTAATAGTTTTGTTCGCTTTTCTCCCTCTGTCTCTAACGTTTGATTATATTGCCTAACCTTACGTCTTGCTTCCATACGATCCTTTACCAATTCTGAATCTGCGGGATTATACATTTCTCCAGCTATCATTTTTTCTTTTTCCGTTTTCATCTTAAATGACCTACTTTCCACTATAATGATTATCAAGCACCTATCCAGTCCCTTGCTCCGTCTACGTCCATATCCCTATTTCGCTATCATAAGATCGAGGCAAAGCCTTTGTAACCCAAATAAATAATCCTGTTTCCAATTACTCACCGTAAGTTCCGGAAGATGTTCTGACGGGATATATGTTGAACTAGCGATGGCGATTTTACTTAACATCCCTTTTTCGATTTCATCCTCACTAAAAATAATGGTATGTGGGTTTATGATAGCTACAAAAGAGGCTACTAATCTGCTTATTGCATCAATCTGTTCATCCTCATTGACCAATCTCTTTTTTTGTCCAATTCCCTTTTCTAGTACCTGCCCAAAGTTATGTTCACTATATTGAGGGACGAACGAAATCTCTCCAGCAAAAAACGTACTTCCTCTTACCACATCTCCATTTATCATAAACCCTGCCCCCGGGCCATTTTGGCCAAAATACAGATAGATAAGAGACTGATTATTTTCCATTCTTTTTTGGTGGTTAAACCCAAGAACAACAGCATTCATATCGTTCTCTACCACAACAGGAATATTAAAATAAACCTCATAATACGTTTTCAAATCAACATTTTGAAACTGCTCATACCCTGGCATGTAGAAAATCTTCCCATGATCAACCGACCCTGGAACACCGATAGCGATGGAAGTAATTTTTGAAGAATTAGTTGTTATTATTTTTTCAATCAGTTGTGTTAATAAATTCATGCCATTATCTATTAGTACACTTGGGGCTTTTCCTTGCTCCTTTTTTTCACCTAAGCAATTGAAAATTGTATAATAGGTCTCTTCCTTCTCTATAAAGACTGCAAGACCAAGCATATACTCTGAATTGTACGTATATCTTTTTGCTCTTCTTCCACCACTTGATTCATCTAAACCAACTGCTATCACTTCACCATCTTTCTCCATCTGTGCAAGGAACTTACTTATTGTTGGAAAGCTAATTTCTAGCTTGCCGCTAAGCTCAGCCTTTGTTGCACTTCCAAGCTCTAAGAGAGATTTACGAATACCAAGAGTAATTACTCTCTTCAATGATTTTGAAGCAGCTTCCACAAACATCACCACCTATAAAAAGACTTATTAAATACGTTTAATAAGTACCGTTGACACTATATCATACAAGATTGATGAAAACAATTGAGAATCTAAGATCCATTTTCCCTGCTGAAAACAAGACCTCCCTATGATCACTTACCAACACTAGTTCCTTTCCCACCCCTGTAATCACCTCAACATATATAATGAATTGAAATTGTAGAAGATGCTTTAGCCAACGGGAAGAACGATCATGAGACATTTGAGGATCTCTCAACAGCAATTGATAAATATATTTACTTCTACAATCATGATAGATATCAAGAAAGACTAAACGGCCTCAACCCTATTGAATATAGAGCTAAAGCCGTATAAATCCTTTTATTATTTCCACTCTCTACTTGACAGGGGGCAGTTCAACAAAATAGGATTTTTGTATTGATACCATATTGTGGGCTCATATTCATTTTTAATTAATATCCAAAAAAGGCATCCTTTTTGATATTTCGTTTGGGAACATCGTTATTTCTTAAATGACTTGAAATAGACTCGACCATGGTTTTTGGACCTGCAATAAAATAGTTACCGTTGTTCTGATATAAATCGCTAAACTGATTTATTTCCTGATGCAAGTCCTCCCTTGTATCAAGGTAAGTTACATGTATGGCAGGATAGTTAGCAATTTCATCAAGTTCATCTTTAAAGATATGGGATTTATCACTATCTAGATAAAGCAGATGTATTGGGTTCTCATGGAGACTTCCTTCCGCTTCTATTTGTTTTAGAATTGATCGAAATGGGGTAATGCCAATCCCACCTGCAATGAGGATTGAAGGACTGTTATTTTCCAAGTGAAATGATCCTACAGGTCCGCTTATACTAATCTTCATTCCTTGTTTGAGTTCTAACATTTCCTGTTTAAAATCACTTGGATTATCCTTAATCCGCATTGTTAATTTAACAACATTTTCTACAGGAGCTGAGGCTACGGTAAATGGCCGCGTAGCATTTTTTATTTTCTTATGCGTAATAGTAAACAGACCGTGT
This sequence comes from Oceanobacillus profundus, assembly GCF_003515705.1. Taxonomy (GTDB): domain Bacteria; phylum Bacillota; class Bacilli; order Bacillales; family Amphibacillaceae; genus Oceanobacillus; species Oceanobacillus profundus. The sequence continues at coordinate 58,189 of NZ_QWEH01000017.1, read as the reverse complement.
TGCCCAGCTTCCCAGGTTAAATCATCTGGCTTTTCAAACAGAAAGGTATACACGCCTTCTGCTTCTTCATAGCGCTCTAAAAGTAATAATTCTCTCTTCTTAAACACCGCTATCATATCTTTGAAAAAACTCATTTTCTTATCTCCCCTTTTAATATTAGCTACCCCTACACATGTTAGTAATTGGATAATTGATAGCCTTTGATGGTTCGGGCCGTTCCACTAGACCGTCTAAGATTTTATATAAGGCAAGGAGAAAGACAATAACGCTTATTGATCCAACACTTTCCCAAGCTGCTCACCCATTTTAGTCCAGCTATATATTGCCCCCTCGATAGCACCTTTGGTGGCTTTTGTTTCTTCACTGAATCCAGCTTGTTCGAAGTGCAAGTGAGTAGTTCCATCTGAACCTTCCTTCAACGTCCATGTAACAGTTGTGTTCTCACCTTGGCTTGCCCACGTATAAGATATTTTATGAGGTTCTTCCACTTCAAGCACTTCACAATCAACAATTCCGTTCCACCATTTATTTGGCTCTGCTCGGAATTGAAATTTATGTCCAACTACTGGCTTAAAGTCATTTTCCCATATCCACTTTGCAAGCATTTCCGAATCCGTTAATGCCTTCCACACTTCTTCAATTGAACTTGTATATTGAAAATCTAATGATACATCTGCTTTCATTTTTTGTTCCTCCAATAAAAGATTTAATTTAAACATTCTTTCCTTCCAGAAATCTTCATAAAAAGATACCCAATCATGAATTTCCTTCAAAGGGGTGGCATTCAACCGATAACGCGTTTCTCTGCCAATCTTCCTGCTGACTACAAGACCAGCATCTTTTAGGATTGTCAAGTGCTTTGAAACTGCCGTACGACCCATTTCGAAATGAACGGTTAACTCATATAGCGGTAATTCTTCCGCATCGGCTAATAGACGAAGCAGCCTCCGTCGGGTTTGATCGGAAATAGCTTCGTAAACATCTCTTTCCGTTCTCTTTTCGCTCAATATCACCATCCCCTGATCTTACGTTTTAATATGACACTTAAAGGTGTCCTATTTATTCATTATAATACGACACCATTTAGTGTCGTGTCAAGTATTCCCTTAAGTTTAGATGTTTAGCCAGAGATTTTTATGTCCAACACAAATCTTTACCCACAGGTTTTACAAGAAATTTACACAACTGATTATCAATCTTAATAATTCACCGATAGAATTAAATTAAGCATCATGACAATTTTATTCAACTCAAAGGTGGACATATGAAAACAAATTTAGTTCATAAATCGATTCATTTTATTCGATTTTTAAATACAAACCGTAAATTACTTTATCAAGAGTTTAATAAAAATGAAGAATTATTAAATGTTATCCGCAAATGTAGAATGCAAACCTTTTTCCAGCCAATTCTATCTTTAAAAAGCGGCGATACTGTAGGCTATGAAATTTTGAATCGACCAGATTCTACGAAGAGCTTTCCTACTACGGATGCTTTTTACGACTATGTTGGAGACAGCAAACATGTTTTTATGGTCGAAAGCTTTATACGAAATTTAGCATTGAAAAGATATCACGAGCAGGTTAATCGCTTAGATGAAAATGAAGATTGCTTTATATTCCTAAATATACATCCCCAAGTACTAGCCGACCCAAACTATAAAGCAGGAACTACAATGAATTTATTAGCAAAACATAACATCTCTCCTAAGCAAGTTGTTCTTGAATTGACAGAAAAGAAGGCAGGAATCAACTATTCTCAATTTGTGAAGCTAGTAGAGCACTACAGGGAACAGGGCTTTCGCATTGCTGTAGATGATGCTGGCAGTGGTTATAATAGTTTACAAACACTTCTTTACTTAAATCCTGAGTTTATAAAGATTGATAAATCATTAATCCGGAATATCGAAACGATCCCGGAAAAACAATATTTAGTTGAGCTTATTCTTGATTTTGCATATAAATCTGAAACGAAAGTAATTGCAGAGGGAATCGAGACTTTTTCCGAATACACCTTTTTGCAAGATTTGGGTGTCGATATGGGGCAAGGCTACGCGATAGGAAAACCAGTTGAGACATTATGTAAAGGCACCGTACCAATCTCTTCTTAAAGATAATAACATACAAAAAAAATGAGCGATTTTTGAATATCGCTCATTTTTTATGCATTTAATTTTCCAGCTTCCTTATCCCCTTTGCTCAGGTAGATACTTCCCTCACAAGTTTTACAAATCCTTTTAATCTCTGCTGCTTCTCTACTTAGCGCATTTGGTGTGGAAAAGGATGTATGTTTATTCTGAACGACTGCAATCGAGATGCTTACTAATGGAACATTTTCCATGGTTCCTTTTCGGTTGAATGTTTTGACATATCCCTGTTCAATATCTTCTTTACTATAAAAGCTGATAATCGTCTGTTCGAAGCGGGCAATAATCCTTTTGCAAATATCCTCATGCTGATAATTAGGAATCACCGCGATAAAGTCATCTCCACCAATATGACCAACAAAGTAATTTGGTTTTTTGCCAATCGTTTGTTGAATGATATTCGCCGTCTCGACGAGAAGTTGATCCCCTGCTTTGAATCCATATACATCATTGAATGCTTTAAAATGATCGAGATCAAGATAAAGCACCGTATAGCTTTCGTAATGTAATACTTTTTCTAACATATCGTCTATAATGTGGTTTCCAGGAAGTCCGCTTAATGGATTGGAATATTTCGCAATGTTAATCTGGACTTCAGACAACTTCATTATTAATTCACGTATACTTACAACTCCACATAGCTCATTCTGCTTCTGTACAATAACATAGTCATAAAGTCTTTCCTGCTCTCGTTTCATGGCAAGCGTACTAACCTTGGTTAGTGGTGTAATATAGTCCACAACTAACATTGTTGTATCCATCATCAATTCAATTGGCCGTTGCATAAAAAGGTCAAACCCATATTTAGTGGATAGCTTTTGAAAGAATGTATCTCTCATAATTAATCCAACAGGCTGCATTTCAACAGCAACAACTATCCCCTCTGTTGATGGTTGCTCATTAAAAATAGCATAAACGTTTTCGCAATTTGTAGTTGGTAATACCGGTATCGTTTCTCTTGCAATATCTCCAATAACAACATGCATATAAAATCCCCTCTGTATTCACACTTCCATGAGTGCGTATTTAATCGGCAGCAACAAATATTCTCATATATTCCACTCTTCTTTTATTGTACAACTATTTTATTAAAAAATAGTAAATTTAGTGTAAATAAGATGATTTTTTATGAAAATATACCCATGATTAAAGGATTAGTTTATGGTTAATATTCCTAAATTTTATCCAAGCATTGTTTTAAAAAGAGTTATGAAACATATTGCATAGAACCATGTTTCTTAAACCTTTTTGTATTACACAACCATTTAATTGCACGACTTTTATATTTACAATATCTATCTCCTATACTACTGTCAGTTTTAAATCATAAAATAGCTGTTTCTTTCTCTAACTCACGATTTAACACTTCACCAATACGCTTCATACCTTCTATTATTTTCTCTTTCGACATATTTGAAAAATTTAAACGGAATGTACTTTTCTTTGTACCATTCGGGAAAAATGGTGTTCCGGGAACACAAGCAACATTGTTTTTCAGGCACTCTGTAAATATATGCGTTGAATCAATGTCCTCAGGAAGTTCAACCCAAATAAATAATCCACCTTCTGGCTTACTGTAAGACAAATTTTTTGGAAAAAACGTTTCAACACAAGATAACATCGCTGCACATCTTTCTTTATAAACAGCTTTGATTTGATTAATGTGCTCTTCCATATCATAAAGTTCCATATATTTGGCTGTAATTCTTTGCGCAAAGCTGTCCGTATGTAAGTCAGCTGTTTGCTTAAAAGCCACGTACTTATCAATGAATGCTTGGTCTGCACAGATCCATCCAAGTCGAAGGCCAGGAGTGAAAATCTTAGAGAAAGTGCTTAGATAAATTACTCTATCTTCCGTATCAAAATGTTTTACTGGCGGAAGTTCCTCTCCAGCAAATCTTATAGCCCCATAAGGATTATCTTCTACAATCAGTACATCATATTGATTCGCAAGCTCAATCATTCTTTTTCGTCTATCGAGCTTTAACGTACGACCTGTAGGATTTTGGAAGTCTGGAATCGTATAGATAAATTTTGTGTTAGGATGCTTCTGCAGCTTTTCCTCCAGCTCTTCCATAACCATTCCATCATCATCCATCGCTACTTCAACAAAGTTGGCATTGTATGTTTTGAATGTATTGATTGCCGCAAGATAGGTTGGACTTTCACAAATAATTGTATCTCCCTCGTCAATAAATAATTTTCCAGTAAGGTCGATTGCTTGCTGTGATCCCGATGTGATAAGAACATTTTCAACAGTAGCATTAATTCCAACAGCTTTCATTCTTCGATTAATAGCTTCTCTTAATGGAACATATCCCTCTGTCGTACTATATTGAAGAGAAGCCGCTCCTTCTTCACTCAAAACAGCATTACACACATCCTTAAGAGCTTCTAGCGGAAACAACTCCGGGGCTGGCAATCCTCCTGCAAAAGAGATTACTTCCGGTCTTTCTGTTACCTTCAAAATTTCACGCGTCTCCGAGGATTTAACGAAATGAGCTCGCTTAGCAAATTTATTTTCCATTTATAAACATTCCTTTTCTTAATTATTGCTATCGAATATATTTAAGAATTATCTTAATAGTTTAATAGCCATCTTTATTCTAACAGAAAACCGAACTTTCAGTCATATCAGATATTATTTAGTATTCTTCAGTTTGTTTACAAATCTTTGCATCCTCTATTACCGAAATACTATTTATGCTTATTTATTATTAAAGGCATGTCGGGAAATTTCAGGTGAAATCTTCCACGAGCATTTTCCGGTTCGTGAAACAAGAGTCTATAAATTCAAGGGTTAAGAGATCCAATTTTACCTTTAGTACAAATCGTTTTAAAATAAACAGATAGGAAAGTATTTGTTACGAGAGGAAGAACAACATGATCAGAGAAGCAACTGAAAAAGATTTAATGGACATTTTACATATCTATAATGATGCCATTCTTCATTCTACTGCTGTATACGCCTATAAACCCCAGACGCTTGAAAGCAGACAACAATGGTATGAACAAAAGATAGACGAAGGTTATCCAATATTAGTGTGCGAACAAGATAATAAAGTGGCTGGTTTTGCAACATTCGGTCCCTTTAGAGCATGGCCGGCTTATAAATATACAATTGAACATTCCGTTTATGTAAATAAGGAATATCGAAAAAGAGGCGTTGGTACTTCCTTAATGAAAGAATTAATCGCTATTGCGAAAGAAAGAGAATATATGACATTGGTTGCTGGTATTGATGCAGCAAATGAAAAAAGCATTGCAATGCACAAAAACTTTGGCTTTGTTTATTCAGGTATAATCGAAAAGGCAGGTTTTAAATTTAATAAATGGATTGACTTAACCTTTTATCAATTAGAGCTGAATGGACCTGAAAATCCTATAGAGGAATAAAGCATTCATTACATGCTACCTAACATTTCGTAATGTTTGATCAAATAGCACACAAATTCACGCTTTGCAATGTTGTAGGTGTAAGGATCAGACAGAGATTCATGCTAATATTCTATCGTTTTTGAACAGTTTACAATGGTAATTTCAAAATAAAAGAGAGAAGTACCAAACGCGAATGCTTTGTGTATTTCTCTCTGAATACTCGTCTTGTTTTAAAAGTTTGTATTTCCGATTAGATGGGAATAACATTTGATTAGCAAAACACGTACAGCTATAATGGTTCCATCTTCCCTTGGATACGTTGTTTCTAATACTACAAACCATGGACTATAATAAACCTATATCAACTCACTACTACTTAGGAGGAACATTCATGGCAAAAAACAAACTAATTCTGGCCTCATCCTCACCAAGAAGGCAAGAGCTTTTAACGCAAGTAAGAATTCCCTTTTCAGTACGCAATCCAAACGTAGATGAATCCCAAATTACAACAAATGACCCGGTTGAAAAAGTAAAACAATTGGCCCTAATCAAGGGTAAAAATGTCCCTATCCAGCATCCAGAAGCTATCATTTTAGCTGCTGACACGGTAGTTGCTTATAAGCAGCAAATATTCGAAAAGCCCAACAATAAGGAAGATGCCTATCAAATGCTTTTAGCGCTAAGCGGCAACGTACATGAGGTATATACTGGTGTCATGATCCGCTCACTGGAACAGAAAAGCATTTTTATCGAACGTACACAAGTTGAATTTTTGCCACTTACTGATCAGGAAATCGAATGGTATGTTTCATCTGAAGAGCCTTACGATAAAGCAGGTGCATATGGTATCCAAGGCCTTGGTGCTATGTTTGTCAAAAACATTAATGGAGATTATTTCAATGTTGTAGGCTTACCGATCTCTCGTGTTGTGAGAGAGCTTAGATCGTTTTCTGTTTATCCGGATTAGCCACCTACTCTGACGATAGTCTGAACACATATAGCAATTACAATAATTGAATATACCCTTCCGTTCCATTAACAAGAATTCGTTGCCCATCTTTTATTATTTTTGTAGCATTTTCTACTCCCACAACTGCTGGCAAGCCATATTCACGTGCGACAACCGCTCCATGGGTCATCAGCCCACCAACTTCAGTTACTAGACCTTTTATGGATACAAATAACGGTGTCCAGCTAGGGTCCGTAAAAGAAGTAACCAATATATCTCCTTCTTCTAAATCAGCATCTTCCATGTTTAAAATGACACGTGCTCGCCCCTCGATAACTCCCGAGGAAACCGGCAGGCCGACAATAGCTTCAGCTGGAAGATTTTCCCGTTTGTATTCACCAGTAATGATCTCACCGTCAGAAGTAATAACACGTGGCGGGGTTAATTTTTCATATAATTTATGCGCTTCTTTTCGTTTGTCAATGATTTGGTAATCCAGTTTATTGGTGCGGACTACTTCTTCAAGTTCTTCAAAAGTAAGATAGGATATATCTTCTTTTCCTTGAATAATCCCCGCTTGTACGAGTTGTTCCGCTTCTTTCATTAATGCCTGCTTATAAACAAAATAACGGTTAATCATACCGTATTTAGGATATTCCCTAAACCCGCTGAAATTCCGAATTAGGTCAATATTTCGTTTCGCCTCTTTAGCTTTTTGTTCTCCGTTCGGCAGTTGTTTCAATCTTTCTAATAACGCTTGTTCTTTTTCCAAAGCTTCTTTTCGCCCTTGCTCAAATTTCTGCTGACTAGCATTCGGCTCAAAGTTTTTGATATTCCCTAAAATTATAGGGATAAGTGTCGTTGGTTTTTCGCTCCATCGACTTCTCGTTATATCAATTTCTCCGGCACACCTCATGCCATATTTTTTGAGATAAGCTGTTATTGCATCTTGGGCAATTTGTCCGCCTTCAAGGTTAATCAGTTCATCCAAAAAGTTTTCCGCTTTTACATGTCGTAAATAGTTAATCACTTCTGGATATGGACGAATCGCATCTGCGACATCCAATAATGCCAGACCCATTTCTGAAGTAATATTATTTGGTACGGATTGAGAAAGCATATCCGCTGCGTTTTTTTCTCCTAACCACTTGTTCATTTTCCCATTAATCCATGTTGTGGCATCCTGTGCAGCTATTATCACACTCATACCCTCAAATACAACCCTTCTCAGTTCCTCAAGATCTTCCAGAATAAAACCAAATAACTCCGCACCTGATTTTGTCTGGATGTTTTGCTTCAGTTCTTCTAGCGAGGTCTGGTTTTTTTTAATTAATTCCGAAACGATTGTTGGATCGTTTCCGATTTGTGCTTGAGTATCAGAGAGAGCATGAGGCTTGTCAGGACTCAGATTTTTTTCAACAACTGGGGACGTTTTTATAAAATCTTCTCGATCTACTATTTTCATAAGCGCGTCTTTTATGAGCGGATCAGATTCCCCTAAATTATCCATTATCATTTTTCTGCTGACAGGTGAAGCCAGCATATCTGTTACATCGGCAAACAGCCTTCCACCAGCTTTGCGCATCGGTGCAGGTGTTGTTAACAGGAAAAGGGACAATCCCAATGGTTTCATGGGGTCTGTCATCATTTGTTGATGCCCAACAGATACATAGACGTGATTTCCTTGGGACTCCCCTGCTTCAGGGGTGGGATACAAAGTTGTGATTGGTCGACTCTGAACAATATAAAATATATCCTCTGCCAAACACCACTCGATGTCTTGCGGACTCCCAAAATGCGCTTCAATCTTTCTTCCTATATGTGCTAATTGTAAAATTTGCTGGTCTGTTAGTGTCTGTGACTTCTGCTGATCAAAAGTAATCTGCTGTGTCTCAGTTCCTCCTCCCTCCCGTCCATAGATAGCCATGTTCTTATCTCCTATCATCTTTTCGACGACTCTTTCTTCCTGTACCTTATAATTATCAGGAGATACCAAGCCAGAGACCAATGCTTCTCCAAGTCCAAAACTGGCATCAATTGATACTATCTTTCGGTTAGAGGTAATCGGATCAGCAGTAAATAAAATCCCAGAAGCCTGAGGAAAAACCATCCTTTGGATAATAACGGATAAAGAAACCTTACTGTGGTCAAACCCATTTTGCATTCGATAAATCACCGCGCGATCCGTAAACAGAGAAGCCCAGCACTTACTAATATGCTGTAAGATTGCATCCAGTCCTTTAATGTTTAGATAGGTATCTTGTTGTCCAGCAAAAGAGGCATGTGGCAAGTCCTCAGCGGTAGCACTAGAGCGAACTGCATAAGCGTGGTTCTCACCAAACTCGGAGAGATTTTCATCAACTGCGCTTACAACATCAGAAGGAATATCTACGTCCATCATAACCTGTCGAATCTTGCTGCTGATTTCACTAATTTGATGACGTTCCTCTACGTTTAACACCATTAGTTGATCCAACAATGCTTGAAACATTTCATTTTGTTCAATGGCCATTTGGTATCCTGTCGTTGTTATACAAAAACCTTCTGGAACTTCTATTCCTTGGATTTTGGATAACTCCCCCAAATTTAATCCTTTTCCGCCTACAAGCAAATGCTCTGTTTTCCCCATTTCTTGAAAACCGATAACCAAAGAGCTCATTCCACATCTCTCCTAACCAGTATTGTTCTATTGATTTTAGCAATAGTATATAAGAAGAAACAGTCTATAATTCCCTTTTTTTATATGCTATAATTTAATTGAGAAGAGTTAGGATTTCCTGTAAAGTTAGCTATTGCCCCGATGTACCATCTCAAAAGTCAGATCATTACACCTTTGAATCCACAGTAAAAATAGCAACTTTTCCAATCAAGAGATGATAATACATAAAAAAAACTGAATCCAATAAAGGATCCAGCCTCAATTTGTATTGATTTTTAAAACAAAGACCTGTATTAATGAATGTCTTTCTTCTTGAAACTACCGCCTTTTACTTCTGCCACATCATACACAGCAATAAAAGCATGTTTGTCAATTTCGTTAATAATTTCTTTCATCTTACTATCTTCTAAACGATTAATAATACACGTAATTTCTTTAAATTTTTCATTTGTATAACCACCTTCAACCAGATTATAGGTTGCACTGCGACCTAAACGATCACGTATGGTTTCTACCATTAAATCCGGATGACTAGTGATAATTTTATAGGTCTTAGAACCACTTAAACCTTCCTCAACTATATGAATCACTTTAGAAGCAATAAAATAAGCTATCCCTGACAAGAAAGCCCCTTGTAATCCGAAAACTGTGGAAACGACTATAAAAACAAACATATTTAAAAATAGAATAAGGTCACTTGTTCCAAAAGGCAATTTTCGGGATAGCAATACCGCTAACATATCAATACCATCTAATGCGCCACCATTTCGTAATGCTAACCCCATACCGAAGCCAATGATAATACCACCAACGACGGTCACTAACAATGTATCTCCTTGAACTATAATTGGTATATGGTGCATAATGCTTGTCCCAAACGCAAGTGTAGCAATACCAATAACAGAGTAAATCGCAAAGCTTTTCCCGATTTGTTTATATCCTAAAAACACGAACGGAATATTCAATATCGCAATTAAAACTCCAAGAGGTAATCCGAACAGTTGTGAACCGACTATACTTAAACCCGTCACGCCACCATCTGACACGTTGTTTGGGATCAGGACCGACTCAAGACCATATGCTGTTATAAAGGCACCTATCGCAACTGCTAATGCACGTAGTACCTTTTTAAATATTATGGTTCTTTTTTGCTTTGTGCTTGTATTTGCATTCATTTACTTTCCTCTTTCCAAACAATTTTTCTATTTCTTTATTTAATCATACTTTAGATTATCATGGTATTATTTATTCACATTGAGAGGAAATTAAAGGCGTATTGGACAAAAAACAGGGCAAAATCCGATTGGATCAGCCCTGTTTTTGTATTAGCAGAATTCACATTGTACTAATGTCAATCACGAATCTATATTTTACATCAGAAGCCAATACTCGTTCATACGCTTCGTCAATTTGATCAGCCGTAATCACTTCAATTTTAGGAACAATGTTATGTTTTGCACAGAAATCTAACATTTCCTGTGTCTCACGGATGCCTCCAATCATCGAACCTGCAAATGAACGACGATGACCGATTAAATTTATCACGTTGAGTGACAGCGGTTCTGCAGGAGCACCGACATTTACGAGAGTACCATCAAGAGTCAGTAATCCTAAATATGCATTCAAGTCAATATCTGCACTTACCGTGTTAATAATTAAGTCAAAGTAACCAGCAAGTTTCTCGAATGTTTCTGTGTCACTTGTTGCATAGTAATTGTCTGCTCCTAATTTATAACCATCATCCTTTTTCTTCAATGTTTGTGATAGAACAGTAACTTCAGCACCCATGGCATGGGCAATTTGAACAGCCATATGCCCAAGACCACCCATACCTACAATAGCAATCTTCTTGCCAGAGCCCGCCGCCCAATGATTTAATGGAGAATATGTCGTAATACCAGCGCAAAGTAGTGGTGCTGCAACATCAAATTCAATATTATCAGGTATTCGGAGTACGAAGTCTTCAGGTACGACAATATGGGTAGAATAACCGCCTTGAGTTGGTTCCCCGTATTTATCAACGCCAGCGTAAGTATCGACTTTACCTTCGAGACAATATTGCTCCTCTCCATTACGGCAGTTCTCACATTCACCACAGGAGCCTACCATACATCCGACACCAACTCGATCCCCGATAGTATACTTTAAAACGTTAGGTCCTATAGCCGTAACAATGCCTGCAATCTCATGGCCAGGTACAAGTGGATAGTTGACTGGACCCCATTCACCGTGAGCTGTATGAATATCGGAATGACAAATGCCTGCATATTTAATTTCAATCAGAACATCATGCGAATCAAGATCACGTCTTTTAATTTCAGCAGCTCGAAACGGTTGATCCGGACCGTCTACTGCTCGTGCTTTAGCTGTTACCATCTGTATAGCCCTCCAATAACTTGATTTTTTAGGGAATTTAATTATTATTCTCCTGCAAAACTAGGATAAACCCTATAGTTAACTCTAGGTCAACAAATAAATAAGGATTTATTTATACTTTGACATTCCGTATTCAGCGTGATAAAATTTCGCCAAAACCTAGAGTTAACTCGAAATCTATATCAAAAGGAGATAAACAACTGTGACATATTCTATCAGTGAAGTTGCAAAAAAGTTAAATCTCACCGTATATACTTTACGTTACTACGATAAGGAGGGCCTAATGCCTTTTGTAGAACGGACACCTAACGGAACAAGATTGTTTAAAGAATCCGATATAGACGCTTTAAATGTAATTGAATGCCTTAAATCTACAGGGATGCCTATTAAGGAAATTAAAAAATTTATCGATTGGTGTTCCGATGGAGATTCCACGCTACAAAAAAGATATGACATGTTCTTGGAACGAAAAGCTGTTGCAGAAGCACAATTGGAAGAGCTAAAGAAGACAATGGAACTTATAAATCATAAATGTGAATATTACAAGACTGCAGTGGATGCAGGAACGGAAGATATTCATAAGACCAATAAAATAGGGAACTTTTAATTAACAAAGAAACAATAACTTGGGTTTTGGTTAATTCATCAGGTCCACTTAGTAGAACTTCTTCAAAAGGATCATTTGATTTTGAAACCAGCGTAACCGGAAAAACCTTCGATCGAAAGCGATTTTTTATAAAAAAATAATTTTAAATGACAATAAAGTTTTTTAATTATAAGTCTATGTAATAACAAGGAGCAGCACCTTGATGGTGTTGCTCTATTCTTGTATTTCTTATAAAGATAGATGCTATTTGCCTACATTAAATCTAAAACTGCTTCAACGGTTTCTTCGCAATATATTTTTGGGGATTTTTACTTCTTTCAATTACTTCATACTCTTTTTAAATTAGGACCGATTTCGACTTTCAACTTGATGGATCCAGTTTAAATCTGCTTCTAAATGCAAGAGGGTACCACTAATTAATAAATACCTATTCTCGTCACCTCGAAGAAGAAATTCCGTTTTTAGTTTAGTCAATTCCAAAACATCTTTCATTATCATTGCCTTTTGTTGATCAAGCATTTCCTTTTCCTGTTCGAAACCAATCTTACGAGCACAGCTCCATTTAAAATGAAAATCATCTTTTGTAGAATGATAGGGTACAAGTTCCAGCAGCCAATTTTCCAGCTCACTTTTACCTTCCGTAGTTATTTCATAAAGTTTTCTTTCTTGGTCATCCATTCCTACAGATGAGACAAGCAGATCACGAATAAGACGATCCAAAGTCGTATAAATTTGACCAGGATTAATTTTCCCTTTGGTTCCTAGAAGGGATTCCAGCTCCAGTTTTAATTCATATCCATGATTTTCTTGCAAATATAGCAATGTTAATATTCCGTACTTAACCGACATAATTGCTCAACCTTCTTTAAGTGATGATATAATATTTATTTTACCCGCCGTAGCACTAGAAATCCAAGAAGCAAAAAGGCTAAGAGAAATACCAGCAATCAGTGCCAGGATAATATTTCCTAAAGGTATTTGAAAAGATATAAACCCTTCTAAAAGTTCGGATTGGCTAGTAACATAAAGTAAAACCACACCTGAAATTATACCACCAATAACCCCTGACAATCCTATAAGCAAACCTTCTCCAATTATCATTTTTTTAACTTGCTGTTTCGTAAGACCAAGCGCTCGCATTGTCCCTATCTCAGAGGTGCGCTCCAAAGTGTTCATCAGTAAAGTGTTAGCTGTACCAATACTTGCTAGCCCGATAATTAAAACTAACATGACTAGAATTAACTCGTTCATGCCAGATAATGCGGAAGTAGATGATTTAATTTCATCTTCTACCGTTTCAACTTTTGAGAGATGATTGCTGAAATCCAGCCATAACTGATCTCGTAATTGTTCAGCCGTATATCCGTCATTTAAAGTTAGCAGCATGTCAAAACTATTCGCCCAACCAAATTCATTATTTAAATGATTCTCATCCATAAATGCGGTATAGCCTGCGTAATTCGATGTTTTCACAACGTCAATGACTTTAAATTGCTGATTACCTGAAGGTGTATTAATGGAAATATATCCCCCTACACTTCCGCCCCATTCATCAAAGGCTCTTTCGCCAAGGAGAATAGATGGTTCCTTTGTCAGCTCATTATATGATTTATCCTTTTCAGAACGCTCAAATAAAGTGGGTCCTTCTTTATCTGCAGCAAAAATAGAAAACTGTCTCTTCTCTCCGTCTATTGTTTCCCATGTAATTGGCGTAGCTTCCGTTAAGGGCTCAGCATTCGCAACAGAATCATAGGCTAGCAGTTTTGCCCTATCCTGATCAGACCAAGGCGCTTCTGATGTAACTCTTAGGTCGCCACCATACGTATTCCTAATTTCATTTTCATAACCTTCCGGAGCAGATTCGATAACAGCACTTAGTAATAATATCACTGCTATTCCAACGGCAAGAATAGCGGAAGTATTGGCGTTTCGATTTAATTGCTGTTTTAGGCTTTTAGCTGCCAGACTACCAGAATAGCCAAAGAATAGCTTCAAAATAGGTTTAAATATCCGATTCACACCCAGTAACAATAATGGAAACAACAAAATGATGCTTGCCAAAATAGCTAAGTAAGAGACAGGGTGATCGATAAATACAAAGATTAGCAAGCCAGCTCCCAGAACAGCCCTAAATATGTATCCTCTCTTCGATGATTGTGTTTGATCTGCCATTTTTAACGTCAATAAAACTGAGGTTTTCCCCGCATTATAAATTGGAAATAAAGAAAAGACAACAGGAAATAAAATTCCAATTACTACAGCTGTTAGTGTAGGCATCTGCCAATTTAATGTGTAAACCATGTCAAACTCAAACACGCTAAGCAAAGTTTGCATGAACATATCTCCAAGCAAAATTCCAATGGGCACTCCAATAGCTACACCTATTAATGCCAAAAGTAGTACTTCAATAAGAATAAGTCTAGAAACAGAACGTTGAAGATAACCAAAACTCTTCATTATCGCAAATTCTTTTTTTCTCTCCATAACACTTGTATAAATCATATTAAAAACAATAAACCCACTGATAAACATGGATAACCCAGCGATTAGGTAAAAAAATGTATAAAGTCCCCCAATGTCATTACTTTGTAGATCATCCGCGACAACTGGTTGTACATATACATTTGAATTAAGAAATTCTTCCTGGAGGGATTGAAAAAGCTTCTCTCCTTCATCATTTGTTTGGAACCTTACATATGAAAGCTCATTATCCATACCAGTCCAATCTCTTAATAAATCAAGTGGAGACATAATTCGGAAGCTCTTCTGTTCAGCACCTTCCCAGTCACTCGGACTTGCAAGCAGCTGCGTGTATTCAACAATGGCGGAAACCTTAGCTTCTCCCAAATCGGTAAACCTAATTGTATCTCCTACCTTTTTATTTAACAGATTTGCAACAACGTCTGGTATCACCAAGCCTTCATTATCTAAACTTCCTTCAATTACAGGAAGTTTTAGCAAAGAACTATCTTGATCATTTACACCTGTAATTCGTACAGATCTTTGATTTAGTGATTGATCACCCTCAAGCTCAAAGAAAGCTTGTTTATCAAGCGCAAGCAGTGTTTCCGTTACCGCTGAACTAGTCAGAACTGACGAAACAATATCTTCAGAGTATGTATGTTCATCGCTTAGAACCCAGTAATCTGCATTTGCCACATACATTTGTTCGTAATAATCAAAAACATCATTTGTTGTTTTGTCTGCAATAAGCATAGATGTTACGAACGCTATACCTAAAATAATCCCAAGCAATGAAATGGAAAAACGTTTTTTATTTTGTATTATGTTAAGCCATGAAATTCGCCACATATTTAGCATAATCATCATCCTTCCTAGAAATCACTTGATCAATAACTCCATCTTTAAAAAGAATAATACGATCTGCAAACCCAGCTGCGAAAATATCATGCGTAACCATTATGATTGTTTGATTGCTTTCTCGGTTGAATCTTGCTATTAACCCGAGAATTTCTTCGGCTTTATTTCTATCTAAATTTCCCGTCGGTTCATCAGCTAATAATACGGAGGGATTATTGACAAGCGCTCTGGCTATAGCTACTCGTTGTTGCTGACCACCACTAAGTAAATTAGCACGTTTTCGACCAAGCTCTTTTAATCCAACAGAATCAAGTAATTCTAAAATAAACTGGTATTTTTCTTTCGTTAAACTGCCATCTGCATGAAGAGGAAAAGCTATGTTTTCTTCTACATTTAATGTTGGTAGCAGCTGGTAATTTTGAAAAATAAACCCTATATATTTTCTGCGGAATATCGTTCTTTCTTTTTCCGTCATCTCACTCAAATTATTCTGATTTATTAATATATCCCCTTCAGTTGGTATATCAAGACCACCTAAAAGTTGTAGTAATGTACTTTTCCCAGAGCCACTTGGCCCCATTATAGCTACAAATTCCCCTTCTTCAACGTGCAAATCAACACCTTTTAATACTTGCGTTCTTGCTTGCCCTTGTATAAACGACTTTGTTAAATTGTTTACCTTAATCATGTTTTACTTCCTCCTATCCCTAACTTCATTTTATTATATACTAAGTATATAATAAAACGAAGTGAAAACACTAATTAACAACTAAATTATTTGTAAATATATAAAAAAACCTATAAATAATACATACTAAGTATGCATGATTTATAGGTTTTTGTTGTTTTAGAATAAAGTTTATTTTAACCAAAAAACTTGCAGATCGAATAATTCACCGGGATTGAAGCAATTGTACTACCGAAAGAAAATTAACTATCCCAATAGCTTGTTTCCATATCAATTAACCAATGATTACGAAGCATGAGAGTTCGTTCTACCCCAGCTACCGCACCCGCAACCCATATCCAAATATTAACCTGCAACGAAAATGCTATTGGTGATTTGAATGTACCTATATTTTCAGAAACCCAAGGAATTTCCGTAATCTTTTCTATTAGTTGAGGTGCACTCAAGGCTATTGAAGTCAATAAAATTAAAATAGCAATCATCCCAATGAGCGAGCTAATTTTGGGAAATCGTTTATGCAATCGCATGCGTAAACCCCTAATCGAACGTTTATCTGGATAAACTGAAAAGGTCTCTTCTTTGTCCGAATCATAACGAATCCGATTTATCCCATACCCACCTTTTTCTATTTCAATTACTCCATTTTCTACTACGAAAGCAGCTGGAAGCTTAGAGTAGGCAATATGTATGCCATTGCGGTATAAATCAGCTTTAGGCTCCTCCGCAAAATATTTACAGCTTATAGCGTAATCGGTTTTCTCATTCTGATCATTGGTTATTTCTATATGGAATAATGAGCGAGTGAAAATATTCCATAGGCGGTACTCTTTTAATGTATGACCATCTCCCTCTTTAACTTTTTTCATCTTCAGACGACGTTTTCTACGACGAATAAAACGAAGCATCAGGTATACAAAACCCCTTTATCTCAAATTTGTTTTTATTTAAAAAATGCTTGTCTTTGTTATACGTTTGATATTTATTTTGGTTTCATTTGCTGTATAAAGAGAATAAAATTATTAAAAATGAGGCCGTAAATACACATTACACCGCCCTCATTTGAGGACGGTGTAAAAGTTAAGTTATTTAATTGTTAGGGCAACTTCCAAGTAGAACTTTATGGATGTAACGATAATGTTGTTTAAACAATCGTGCCCGTTAACAGCAAAATTCTTAAAAATAAAAGGTGGATTTGCTTAAAACAGACCCATTTCTTATCTATTGCTCAAAATATCTAACTCAGATAGTGGGCTGTCTATACATATTCATGATATTCGTTGGGGTCCTGTCCTTCTACACGGCCGGCTTCCCCTTTATCCAGTGAATCAATTGTTTCCATATCCTCAGGGGCTAATTCAAAGCTGGTACTATTGATATTATCCTTTTGATGCTTTGGATTACTCGATTTTGGAATAGAAAATACGCCGGCCTGATAGTTCCAGTTTAAAATAATCTGTGCCGGAGTTTTATCGTATTTATCCGCGATTTCTTTAATTGTGGCATTTTCCAGCACGTCATTCAGATAACCCCGACCAAAAGAACTCCAGGCTTCAGTAAGAATACCCCGTTTTTTATTTTCTTCAACCATACGGTTATTATTAAAATACGGCTGACGCTCCACCTGGTTTGTAGCAGGAGTCACACCTGTTTCTTCGATAATATTGTCCAGATGTTCAGGTTCAAAGTTTGAAACACCAATGGTTCTGATTAATCCTTGTTTTTGAGCATCCACTAAAGCCTTCCAAGCTTCTACATATTTGCCATCTTTGGGATTCGGCCAATGAATTAAATACTTGTCAAAATAGTTTAATCCAGTGCGGCGTAAAGATTCTTGAATAAAGATAAACGCCTTGTCGTATTCATGGTGCGAGCCGGGCAATTTCGTACTGATTAAAATTTCTTCCCTGGGCAGTGCGGATCGACGTACAGCTTCACCGACAATACCTTCATTGTTATAGTTTGTTGAAGTATCGATTAAACGGTATCCTGTGTTTAAGGCGTTTAAAATTTCAAATGTACCCTGATCACCATCAATGCCGATCGTGCCTAATCCCACAAGGGGAAGCGCTGATCCATCATTTAGAATAAAACTATTATCTCTAGTCAAAGTCTCATCTCCTTTAAAAATCTTTGTAATGTAAGTTGAGAATAATAGAAAAGGATATTTCCTTCACGTCTGCTAATATGAAACCAATAGGCTGTCTACACTAAACAGTGGTTCCTGTGAAAAAGCTCGCGGTCAATTGTCAAGCTCAGGTCATATTACCATTATTTCATGTTTTCATCTCCCACTGAGATGTCCATAAGTACTATACCCAATTTAGAAAAATCCTACACCAAACGGAACTGATTGAAGTAGTCATCTTCGTAATAAATCATAACCGTTTGAATACTTAATTTTACTGGTTACTAGAATCGCATATCCTTACAAAGCGGCCATAGTAAAGAGTAATCATAGGTTTAAATCCAACAACCGCAGCAATCTTTTCTTAATCAAATAAAGCAAACAATCAAACACCGTTCAAATAATTCGAACGGCGTTCAATAATAGTTGTTCAATTTTTTAAGATCTATACTCATTTTACTCATATCAGTAACAATAAAGTCGCTTAAAAACCAGACAATGTGTGACGAAAGAATCGGTCACTTTAGTGAAATAACTTCATTGCCATTCAACAGTTCCTTGATCCATCTTTCAATTCCTCAATCTGATAGATATCTTATTTGCCTACCGGACTTTTCATTTACATAGATGGTTTCGGGTCTCATAGTCAAACAAAGAAGATGAGTAGGGCGAGTTAACCCAACATAAGCTATACTTAAAGCTTTTGGCAGCTCTTTACCCTTTGGAGTAATATGTTTTTTCTTTAAATATTGCATTATTCTCATTAGGTCATATTGCTTTAAATATATATCAGATATAGCGTTTCGAGCAGAGGTTCCCAAAACAGGTCAAATATTCTCGTTCATATTTCTTGCTACCTTCTCTTTTAGCGATAATATCTTTAACCCCTAATTCTTTTTTTAACCATTATTGAATCTGTCTTTCAGATGAACCTTATCTTCATTTCATATTAACCAAAAAATAAATCTAAAATTGCACCCAGTCCGTTCCACTAAAAGGAACGATCTTAATATATAAAGCATTTTTGAAAAAGAAGCCCATCATAGTACAATATTCACCGACTTTTTGACCTAGTTACTTCAATAAATAAAATGCAAGGAATTCTTATTTCTTAGAAATATCTTGTATATCAGACTTTAAATCTATTAAAATGTAAATATAAGTTATCATTGGAAAATTATTTCAACCAGGTATAGATATATCGAGATAACTTAAGGAGATAAAAAATTCATCTTGAATGATAGGGAGAATTGACTTATAAAATGCGGAATATTCCTCCAAATTCGGATGAAAAGTCAGAAAGGAGAATGTTTATGACCTTGAAATTGGAATAAATGTAAATGATTTCTATTACAAACAAATCCTCGATTAAGGAGAAGAACTATAAATGACAGGAAAAGATGTTTGGAGATGGATATTAACCAAGTTTGACAATGACGTAATACTTCAAATTCATAAAAAGAAGAAGGTGGTTTGCAATGGTTTCCGGACTAATACCATTCAAGATATTAGTGCGAATCGGAATCGGTTGATTACTAACTTATTGAACAAGAGCAATTACAAAAAATTAGTTTTATGGGCTGCGGAGAATCCTCCACCTGAATTTAAAAAATTAACGTTGGTTGATAAAGAAATGAATGAATTAGTGGACATTGCCGCTGAAGGTGGCGTGCCTGACGTTCTTATCAAATTGTTCTGCGAAAGCCAGGAAAGAAAGGCAATACAATTTTTCGCATTTCTTCAAGATGAACATAGCAGTTTATTGGAGTTCCCGAATCAGTCCATAAGAGTTGATGAAAAGGTGGAACCCCAACTTATTGAGAAAAAACATGAAGAAAAAGAAGTTGATGAGAAGTCGCAAGAACCTGGGCAACCAAAAGGGGATGGGAAGAAGGTACAGAAATTAGCAAAAAAATTAGAAAACTTGACGGAGGTATTGAAAAAAAGGGATGAAAATTACAAAACTAAGATGGAGGATCTTGAAAAAAGCCACCGACAAACCATTCAAAAATTAGATGAGAAAAACAATTTATATGGAACGTTACTAAAAGAGAAGGAAGCGTTGGAGAAAAGATACAGGGAGGAAAAAAACAAATGGGAGTTAGAGCGTAAACAATTTGAGGAGACGATTGCACATTTCCAAAAAGAAGTGACTCAATTAAAAGCGACGATTCATAATGAATTAGAAGTAAATGTATTGAATGATGACGAAATCAATAAATATCAAATTATGGTGATCGGGAAACCAGCGTTTATGACCCATTTCCAAAGTGAAACAATTAATTTTACATTTATTGAAGGAAATGATGTACATGACTTTTCATTTACAGAGGACTTTGACGAATACTGGGTTTTGTCCTACGAACTTTCAAACCCGGAACAGTTTTTATTAAAATATAATGATTCATATACGAACTTAAACCCGGAAAAGGTCTATATCTGTAAAGATTTCAATGTAGTGAAAAGACAAATAAAGAAATATAACCGACTTGAAGAGAGGGTATTTTGATATGTACGGAGATAGAAAAATGTGGGATATTGATTTTGTAGGTGTGTTAGCAGTAGACGGAGAAGTTTCTACCGGAAGAAATTCAATCATTATCAACAGGAATAATAATCTACAATTTTACATTGAAATTATTTCCAGTCCTCCTGAAAACTTCCCACGACAAATAAAAGATGTATGCGGGTTTGCGGAGGATTTAGCTAATTGGGGATTCGATGATAATACTACGTTACCGCATCCAGCAAGAAAAGAAGCATTAAGAGACTTTTTAAATCGATATATCTTGTTCTTTCAAGTGGAACTAAGAAAGCCAACTGGAACAACAGAATACCATATTGCGAGAAACATACATGTGGTGAAAAAATCGGATTCTTTTCACTCCGATACGATACTGGATGCTATACCAATTTTCTCCGAAGAAACAACAGAGCGAACGCAAGAGCTTTTCGAACAGCAATTATTTAACAGAAAATACGTCGGTGACAATAAGAATATTTCAAATGATGACGATGACACGCCGTCCATGATATTGTGGAGACATGGGCAAGATAAGCAGGAATATACCTTATATGGGCAGTTTAATATGCATGATTATGCTGCGGGAGGTTTCCGTTTTCATCCCGCTTCAACACAAATTCATAAAATCAATTTGCAGTTAGAGTATATAATGGACAGCTACCTACACGACCAAGTTTTGTTTATGGACTCCAATAATTGTAATAAATTACAAAAAATGCTAGATGGAAACGGGGAAGTGTTGGGTAATTTTGAAGAAATGGAACAAACTGTGATGCAAACAGCAGCTTCTGTCGATGCTCCAGTTTTAAATACAGAGACGACGATTACGGAGGATAAGCAGGAAACAGATAAAGAATTGGAGTTTATGAAACTTTTCGAAAATGAATGTAAACGCATGGGTCTCTATTACGATATAAAAGATTTGTATAATTTCCATACAGCCATGAAAACAGGTGGTCTAGTCATTCTAGCAGGTATGAGTGGAACGGGGAAAACAAAGTTAGTTCAATGCTATGCGAATGCACTAAAATTAGGTAAATCCCAGATGTTGTTTATTCCAGTGCGCCCATTTTGGCAGGATGATGCTGACGTGATTGGCTACTTAGATACCTTGCATAATGTATATCGACCTGGAGACTCAGGATTGATGAATCTTTTGACTCGTGCTGCTAATGAGTACCCGGATGACCTGCACATTGTCTGCTTTGACGAAATGAATCTTGCTAGAGTGGAACATTACTTTTCACAATTTCTATCTGTGCTGGAATTAGAAGAAAACAAGCGATTCTTGAAATTGTATAATGATGAATTCAGTACTCGTATCTATAACCAAAATGTGTTTCCTTCAACCGTGAGAATAGGAAGCAATGTTATTTTTGTTGGTACCGTGAACTTGGATGAATCAACCTACCATTTCTCGGATAAAGTACTTGACCGAGCCAATGTCATTACTTTAAAAATTCAACCTTACAACGATGTGTTAAGGTTGAAGGAAGAACGTAATAAGGAGGAATCATTATCAAACAGAAGGGAAAATTCCTTTTCATATGATACGTATACTTCGTTTAGAAGAATGGAGCGTGAGATTTCATTAAGTTCTTTCGAATCACAATTTTTATGGGATTTGCATGAAGAGTTGCAAAAATGTGGTCGTAATATAGGCATTGGTTGGCGAATAGTTCGACAAATCAGTACGTTTTTAAAAAACTTACCTGCGAACTCCCCACTGACGAGAGAAGAAGCTTTCGATTTACAGGTGGTACAAAGAGTGCTCACTAAAATACGCGGTTCTGAGGAGCAATTTACTGATTTGCTAGGTCGTTATAATATAGATAAAAAGGAAGTAGAAAATAGCGCCTTCTTGGATCTTCTATCTACAATGCCAGATTCATATATTTTTGAACGAACTCAAAAGGAAATTGTAGATAAATCAAAGGAGTTAAGATTATATGGTCACACCGTTTAAGGTACTCTTTCGACAACCCGAATATCAAAGTCCGGACATTGAGATTCCAATTACGAACTTTGTTACAGATGAACTACAGTTGTATCGAATGACAGATGAGGATATCCCAGAAATAATAGAAAATAAACGACTATCATTGGAATTTACTAGTGAGGATAATTCAGCACGGTTTTATATGGACGGTCTGGATACCATTCCAATGCGGCTTTTAGATGTTGGTGAGGATGATGTGGCGTTTTTAGCCCCTTCCAACATGCTAGTACTATTGTTTAATAATCCTCCTAGAGGGTCGACCACTAATCCCGATAGTTACTATCCATTTATTCCTGGTTACTATCGAATCAAGGTTGTAGTGGAAGGGATACCCTATTACTCCTGGTTGAAGGTAAAACCGAAACAAATAACGGAGGAACAATGGGTTTCAATGCGAGAGGATATAGAAGAATCTTTGCATGGATTGGCACAAGATTTGGTTCGAAAAAACGCAAGTCTTAGTGTGAATAGTACAATTCCTATTCCTATCCATATTCTTCGGAAGATATATATACTTAAAAAGAATTTTTCAAAATGGATTACGGCTTTGAAATCCATTGAAACTAATCCAAGCATGCGCATTCGCAAGGAATATAGTTTGGTTCCAGAAGGAAAAGAAGGTGCAATCGATGCGACAAGTATTCGATATCGGGCGAGGCATCCAGAAAGCCAAAATTATATTTTTAATCCCACTCATACCCGTAATTACAATTTACTGGAGAACCAATGGGTTAAGAAAATATTGCGATTCATAATTAGGGAAATGAATGAGCTCCTTAATTATTTAGAAAAGCATCAAGAAAAAGTAAAGCGAGAAATTGGAAGAGAACGGAATTTCCATGATGATATGCATGTTCAAATTCGGTCAAAAATAAAAGTCCTAAACGAATTAAAAGATTATGAACGATTTGTTGGCCGCATTCGTGGAGAATCCCAAAACATTCTTGGAACAGAATGGTTTGAGGAAGTGGAGGATAAACATCCAGCAGCTGTGCCACATGTAATGCATTTAGATTTTCGTTATAGAGACTTATATCAAATGTACCGTGTGCTGAAGAATGAAGAATTCAATATTTCGTTAGATACTTCCTATGATTTCTACTGGAAACGGACTGATTTATTGTATGAAATCTGGGGGTTTTTGCAGTTAATAGAAGGGCTTCAGCATAAAACAGTGGGCTTTGAAGTTGTCAAAGGGTGGATTTTTGACATCAATCCTAATTCAAAATCCTTTCAAATTCCTTTTCTAGAGCCGGGGAGCATTGTAGAATTTAAAAAAAATACAGTGAAGTTGTGTTTGGTTTATGATGAATCGTTGCCTTTTAAGAAAGAAGAAACCATTTTAAATAGGCCAATTTTTACGAACGGTTCCCATAACCGACCGGATGTACGAATGGACATATACGAATCGGATGAATATATTGGAACCATCATGGTTGATTTTAAATATAGACCATTGCGGTTCATTTGGGATAGTAGTCGGCTGCAAGGAAGTAGGCAGACGGACACTATGCGTCAATTAATATCCTATAGGAATAACATGAATTCATCATTTTTATATCGGCAAAAGTTCCCTGGTCAATGGCATAGATACCGACCCGTTCATGAAGTTTGGGCAGTATATCCTCAGCATGAAGATAATACAGAGCCTAAAAATCCAATGGAAAATTATCGTATCCGATTAATGGAATTAACACCGTTGGTAGAGAAAAAAGCTTTTTATACAGGGATTGCTGATGCAATTAATAAAGTAATTGAATCTTATCATGGGGTATTTTAGGATGGTTTCTAAGTTACCCGTGGAATATTTTTAGTAAAGAGACCCTATTGGGTCTCTTTGCTTCCTTTGAAGGCTTCATTTCTATAGAAGCCAACTTATCTATAATCACTCTTTATTAAATTTATCGTTCTTTAAATTACCCTAAAGCTACAACGCTTGTTTTAAAACCTTTCAAATAAACGGTATAATGTGCAATTTGAATACTCCTATTATCATGTTTATAAATTATCCAACGCAATTTTAGAATCGTTAATTTCTTAATTGGCGAGCGCTGAACGAAGTTTTTTAAATACAAAGTTACTTTCGTCCAACAAACTAAGGAAAAAAGCACGTTACTCTAAATGAGAATAACGTGCACTTCTTTAGGATAGAACTTTTTTGTAAAAAATCAAACTATGCCACTGTAACTCCCTCGGTATTTCCCCAAATCCCCCTCAATCCCTTATCTAGTCGAAGAAAGGGAGCAGTTTTGGAACAGAAGAGACGGAAGAATAGAACGAATAAAGATGGAGAAAATCCTACGGACTTGGAATCCAGTAACGGCAAGGGATTGAACTAGGCTTATCGCCCATTTTGGCGAAAACAAAAAAGGGACGAACATATTGAATCCGTCCCAAATTGATATTGAATTTTTATTGGAAAAACCGATTGAATACATATTGAGCTATCCGCTGCCCTTTCCGCTTCCTTTTCTCGCTTCGATACCAACTAAGTTCCATAAGGGAAGAACAAAGTTACGTGGGGAAGGAGAGAGTTACAAGGAGACACAAACACTGTGGATTTAAAATAAAGTATGATCATAATCTCCTTCCAAACCCACATTTTACAATAAATAATAAGAGCCCATTTTGCCAAAAGATTGATCAAAATGGGTTCTTATCCAGCAGAATTAAGTTTAGTTTTTATAAAAAAGATTGATTATTTCGGAAAGCAAATCTTCAACTAAAGCGCCAGTTAACTTAGTAGTGTTAATTTGATTTTTTATTAGAACAATCCTCACAAATAAATTTTCCTTCATTTTTTAAATAAGCCTTAATCTCTGTCATACCTTTACGTTTTGGATAACGCATCCTTATTAGAACAGTTTCATCACCTTTTATTTCTCTCTCGCAAACAGTGCATTTAGGTGGTTCTCCAAACATTTAATCTCCTCCCTTTATTTGTTTACATACTTTATTACGTTTAACCATTAAAAAGGTTTCTTCCCTGGACCGCAACTCGTATAATACCATCCTTTCGATAATCTAATTATTGCATTAAAGCACCAGTTAGTTAAAGTGTGTTTGCTCTCAAATATAATAACTGTTAATTTGATTTTTAAACACTTACATTGTAATTAAATATTCAAAAATCAGATAAGCAAGAATCAAAGAAACGATGAAGAGAATCGAACCATAAATACTCTGCGGTATACTGCTTTTACTCTTTGTATATGCAAAAAGCAGTGCGAACCAAATAAGAAGCAATAGGACAGATATGACGGATCCTATTGGAATCAACAACGTTGTTAAAAATAAACTATAAACTATAAGAATTCCTGAAAGGAACATACTGATAAATGTCCAATTTTTAGATGGACGAATGGAATCTGTCTTATTTGAACTCATACTAAGAAATTGCCATACGTAGGCAAAATTCCACAATACACTTAAAACAAAAGGAATAAATAAAGTAAATAAGTCAATTCCTTCAGTAAATCCTGCTCCAAAAATTATACCAAAAGATACGATAGACGTGATAATAATGACAATGAAATACCCAATATGAATAAGTGCTACCTTCACAATAATCACCTGCCTACTTAGACTTTTGTTAAATCACAGAAAGGAAGGGCAATCACCCTTCTTCCACAAGACTAACATAATATTCCAATAATAAAACTCAATTTCATAAAAAAGGCAATCGTACTCTCGGATCACCTTATTAAATCATTGCACCAGATAGTTGAAGTGTATTTTTTCACAAATAGGATAGTCTAACAGGTTGTCACATCGGCTATTCGGCCAACCCTTTCAATATCTATATGCCACTATTAAACTTCCACATTCTATTAACTCCTACTAATTCTTCTCCATTAAATTCCATTCTATATACATCTGGTTTTGTTGTTTGAAATAAAAAATCTAAATCATATTTACTGTCATAATAACCCATCATCAAAGTCATTAGAGCTCCATGAGTACCTACAACTACTTTCTGCCCTCGATAAGTATTTAATATTTCTTTTAAGGTTTTTACAGCTCTTGCCTGGCAGCCCTCATTAGACTCCAATCCAGGTAAAGAATAAGTTGATTCAGAGAATGATCGGTTTAATAAATGAATTAACTCCTTATCGGATAGACGTTTATCTTCTAAGGAAAATATTCTCTCTTTAAGGTCCTCAAATATCAAAACTTTTTTCCCTAATTTATCTGCAAGTTCCTGAACAGTTAGGATTGAACGCTTGTATGGACTGGAGATAACAGCGTTAATACCTTCTTCAATCAATAAATTAGCTATCCGTTGAGCATCTATTTTTCCTTTAATAGTTAATCCTCTTGTTCTTTCACTTCCGACTTTTGGTGAATCACCGTGTCTCACCAGATATATATAAGTTTTCATATATAATTGCCCCCAGTATTTATCTTTCTACAGTGACGTTTATTCCGCAATTGTGCCCGTTTGCTTTAAAAAATTAAAAATCACCAATCTAATTTCAGCAGTTCTGCAATTAAATCAGAACTACCAGGCATCAATAAAACTATCGACACTACAACGAATAAGATTCCAATTACAAATAATAAAATTACTACCTTAACCGCTGAAGAAACACCTTTTTTCATGATTCCTATAATTATCAAAATGACACCTATTAAAAGCAATAGTAAATACCAAAAACCCATGACATCACCCCTTCTGTAAATCACCTGTTCTTAAACAATCTTGGCCCGATTGTTGAACACAAGTTGAAGAACACTCTTCCACAATCCTGCCCCGATATTAAAGTAGTCTAAATAAGTTAGTCAATATCTTTGTCGCTTCTGTACTCTAAGATGTCACCAGGCTGGCATTCCAACACCTCACAAATAGCCTCTAAGGTTGAAAATCTGATAGCCTTTGCCTTTCCATTTTTTAATATAGAAATATTAGCCATCGTTATCCCAACCCTATTTGAGAGCTCAGTTACACTCATTTTCCTTTTTGCTAACATCACATCAATATTGATTATAATTGCCATTGTTTTCACCTCAAACTGTTAAATCATTCTCTGACTTTATATCTAATGCATTTCTTAATAATTTTTGAAGAACTCCAGCAAATACTGCTATAACAACCGAGGCAAAAAATATTATAAAGCCGATAATTGCTATTCCTGGATGCAAAGCACTTTGTGACATAAGTAAGATGGACCCTATTACATACAAGATACTTATAGTAATTGCACAATGCTTAATTAGGTTTAAAGAGTTTACAGATGACTCCGAAAATGCATCTTCATTATCAATTAATTTCAGAAGTCTTATAGCCTGATACAGAGCTACAAAAAATGGGATAGTAGTTAAATACAAACCTAATAAAACAGGATACTGTAAAAAAGCAAACTCTGGAAACATTTCTGCCGTATCATTTGCCAACCACGGCAGGAAAAAGATACACAAAGAAAGTACGATAACTCCAATAAGAAAAACAGCTATCTTCAAGAAAATTGTTGAACCTCTTTTCATTAAAAAGCACCTCACTTATTAACTGATAATTACACCTTAATACATTATTTATTGAATCGCAATAAATATTTATCATATTTTGTTATTTATTTATTGTTATATTTAATACCTTCAATTTCTAGCAAAATTAAAGGCATTCCTTCTTCACAAAGGAATGCCTTTATACTTCGAGTTACTCATAATTAATAATCCTTCTTCAACTAAACTGCTAGTTCGTATTATAAGGTTAGCCAGAATGCTAAATTTTTCTGGTTGACCATTTTATATATGGTTTTATTATAACAGTACAGTAGCCAGGTTAGAACGTAACTGCCCGCGGGGCTTTGATCCCGTCAACTAAACCGTTCGCCCCTACTTGTAGAAACATGATTGAGGCTAGTTGGGACTTAGATCTCGAATAACAAGCGAAGCTGTGACACTGCATGGAGGATTAGGGGTTACTGGCAAATTTAATAGTTTAGGAGGAGATTAACAATGAATCCAGTCGTTGGTCTGGATGTATCTAAAGGAGAAAGTCAGGTTCAAGCATTTTTAGATAAAGGCAAACCCTATCGTTAGAGCTTTAAAGTTTCTCATACTGTTGAGGGACTTAGATCACTCGTTGTATTTCTTGAGGAAGTAAAAAATGAATCTGGTAAGAATCCAAGAGCTGGACTTACCTTAGCAGAAGATAATTCTGTCTTTGACACAATTAAAAAGACTAGATTCGTCTTGGATCTAGTCTGAAAATTGTATTGATTATATTTAACTATTGTACCCTTTAGTTTAACATCAAAAAGAATTTGTAATTTAAAGTTAATGTTATCGTTTCTGACTTGTCATCCTCAATCTTGAGTAGTGTTTCTGATGTCGTCGGGGTTTTAGAATCTAAATTGAAGGACTCACCACTGTTAAAATTACTAATGATACGTTACTTAAAAATCTGCTATCGTGGGTTCTACAATATCCTTTCTTCGATAAACATTTAAAATTAGTCCTAAAACAGCAGCGTAAAAGAGGATCGCACTTCCTCCATAACTAATAAACGGCAGAGAAACTTCCATGATTGGCATGATTCCAAAGCCCATCAAGATGTTCCAAGTAGTTGGAACGGCAAATAATATAGCACCACCAATTACGATCAACCTCCCATAAAGGTCCTTTGTTTTAAACGCATTTTTTGAGATTCTTGAAATAAATATCAGTAGGATCAAACAAAGAACGATTCCGAATGCCCAACCAAGAGAATAGACGAGAAAAGGAAAAGCAAAATCTGTATGCGATTCTGGTAACAATTGAAAATTCAAATCATTATAAAGTCCGTTACCGAACCATCCCACTTCTGCAAGGATATTCCTAATGGCTATATACAAATATCCTGCTCCATTTGGATCGGTATCTGGGTTTATAAAAGCAGATAATCTAGTAAACAAATAACCTTGGCGTGAGGTCATGATAATCATAATCATGAAGATGGCACCAGCCACTAGATTTGTTATGACTAGTTTGATCGCTAATTTCTTATGGACTCGGGCAAATATAAACATCCCTAGTAAACAGAAGAAGTAAATGATAGCAACCATAAAGTCTGGCACCATCATGTACAGCAAGATGGGAATCCAAAATAAAACAAGAAGAAATCCTTGTTTTTTCCAACTATGAAACTCATTCATTTTGCTTAAAATACCCGCCCAAGCAAGAAAAAAGAAGAATAAGCTCATTATAGTGCCATCAACCGTTAGGCCTGAAAGTAAAACCCACTTTTGGACTCCATTGACCATGTATCCAAATAAATGGAGATATAAATGAATTAACAAGCCGATAGCATAAAAGTACATCCACCAGTTCTTGAATTTTTGGTAATCAAAGAAAAGGAACCCAATAATTACAGGAACTGCTAGGGAGTACCAGATAGCCTGTCGCCCCATAAAATAGGTGCTTGATGAGGAAATTTCAGGAATTCCACCAATTAACGGGAGAAAACTAATACTAGCAAAAATAACAAATAAAACAATGAGAATCCAATCCATTTTTGGCTTATGAAGGGAATTTAATTTCTCTCCAATAGTAAATGGATTTCCCATTTCTTGAATGGCCTTTCCATCTGATTCCTCTTCAGAAAATCCTCTTTTTTTATAAGATTGACTTAACTCTTGCAGATGATGAGTAAGCTCTTTTTTTATCATGTTGTGGGCTTCCTTAGATTTCACTTTGGAAGTGACTTTACTTAAAAATTCTTCAAATTTGGGAGAACTCATAAGGCCGCCTCCTCTATTAAGTGTTTAAGGGATAACTCTTGTTTTGAGGTATCTTGTTTATAAGTAGCTAAGTATTTTTTTCCTTTGGAATTTAAGGAGTAATATTTCTTTTTATTTATCCAATTTGAAGTAATAATTTCTTTATTTTCTAATAGATGTAGAAGTGTATAAAGCTGCCCTTCATTTTTTTGGAAAGTACGCTCATTTTTTTGAAAAAGTTGGATAGAAATATTGTAACCATCCTTTGATTCATGCTGAACAGATTCTAATATAGCTATAATGGTTTCTATATTCCAATTATGAGGTTGTGATTGTTGATTCGCACGAATGGCTTCTCTCACAGCATTTTTTCTTTCATTTGAAAAAGAAAGATCCTTAAAAACTGATTTTTTCATCGAACTCTTCAGGTTCATAAATGGATCATTCATCTCCTAAACCTCCTCTATAATCTTGTCTTTTAATAATTCTTTCGCACGCTTTAATCTTGTTTTTATTGTATTTATATTTACTGTAGTTATTTTGCTTATTTCTATTAAAGACAATTCTTCATAATAATGCAGAAATACGACTTCTCTATACTTTAGAGGTAAATTCATGACAGCGTTCGTTAATCTGTTTTCTTCACTATTCGTGATAACCTCCTCTTCCACCTGTTTTGACTTAGAAGGGATGTAATCCAATAATTTATTGCTAAGCGTTATTTTGCGATAATACCAGCTTCTTAAATAGTCCTTGCAATGGTTACTCGCAATACGATATAGCCAAGTTTTTATTGTTGCCTGCCCATTAAACTGATTTAATCTTTCATAACACTTTATAAATATCTCCTGCGTTAAATCTTCTGCTGTGGCTCGGTTTTTAACATATGTATATACTAGATGCAGGATATCATCACTATATTCATGCATTAATTGATCAATGATCTGCTCTCTTTCATCCAGCATCATTTCATCTGTCACCGCCAATTGGTTTAGTTCATTCATCTAGTTTCACCCCCTCATATATCTTAGACGAAGCTGCCCTTCATTTGGTTTGAAAAAAATAAAGAATTTTTATGACCATCTGTAATCTAGAGTATAAGTAGAAAAGGAACAACCTCTTATTAGATTGTTCCAGAATATTGTAAGTAGATTTATTTCCATTCAAACTCTCTTTCAACTTAATTTATTGTATCATGAACTCTAAAAGTTATTTATTTAATTCAAGCTGTTCTATCTTTTCTCATGTCCACTTCTTTACCTCTACTATATATACCTGTAACTTAGTTGGTATTTCCCCAAAATCCCCTTAAACCCTTACCCCTCTTGACCCCACCCTCTTTCTAAGTTCTTCCCTAAAACCCCCATTTAACGCCTCTTTCTTCTGTTCTAGATTGTATAGAATATTCCGATATTGTAACTAAGTTCTCCCATGAATCCACTATTGACAAGGGATTTGGGGGAGCATTGGACAAAAAGAAATGGACTGAATCACTATTGGATCCAGCCCGAAATTGTATTGATTAGGATTGAAAAATCATCCGAGTACATAGCGTTTCTCACGCTGCTCTTCACCGATCCTTTACCGTTTGGATACCAATACCAACTATTTAACATTGGGAACCGAC
Organism: Oceanobacillus profundus; assembly: GCF_003515705.1. Lineage (GTDB taxonomy): Bacteria > Bacillota > Bacilli > Bacillales > Amphibacillaceae > Oceanobacillus > Oceanobacillus profundus. The sequence goes on along the minus strand of NZ_QWEH01000017.1, from coordinate 26,090 downwards.
TTTTTAGCATGGGAACCGAGAAAGAACAGGGAGATAAATCGACTTTAAGACCGGGAGACTATTATTAAACCAGATCCTTATATCACCATCATAAATTAATTTGGTAGATTAATTTGCCAAGACACTCCGTAGCGATCGAAGGTCTGCCGGGAAAGCACCGGAAAAACCTTCGGATTGGGAACGTTAATTTCCTTTAAGGAACGCTTTTATTATTTAAGGAACGTTATTTTTAGATAGAGACAACAACTTTATTTTAAAAATCCAATCTTACTCCACCGTAACACTCTTAGCTAAATTCCTTGGCTTATCAACATCACAGCCACGATGAAGAGCAGCGTAATAAGCTAATAATTGCATTGGAATCACACTGACAAGCGGTGTTAAGAGTTCATGCACATGTGGGACCACGAAGCTATCTTCGTCTTCTTCTAAGCCTTTCATGCTGATGATCATTGCATTCGCACCACGAGCAACGACTTCCTGCACATTACTGCGAATTGAATAGTTTACATTTTCTTGTGTAGCAAGCGCGATTACTGGTGTCCCCTCTTCGATTAGGGCGATCGTTCCGTGTTTCAATTCTCCACCAGCAAAACCTTCTGCCTGAATATAGGAGATTTCCTTCAGCTTCAATGCAGCTTCCAGTGAAACATTGTAATCACCGCTTCTACCGATAAAGAAAGCATTACGAGTTGTCTCAAAGTAATCTCTTGCTAATTGTTCGATTTCTTCCTTCTGACCTGTTAGAGTTTCCATTGCTGTTGCAACAATAGCAAGCTCCTGCAATGGATCGAAATCTAATTGAATTCCTTTTACATTTGCTGTATCGACTGCCAAAATAGCTAGTACTGCAATTTGTGCAGTATATGCTTTTGTTGAAGCCACAGCAATTTCGGGACCTGCATATAAATGCAATGTATGGTCCGCTTCACGAGAAAGGGTGGATCCTGGCACATTTGTAATCGTTAATGCCGGGTGGCCCATTTCTTTTATTTTAACTAAAACGGCACGGCTATCAGCTGTTTCACCACTTTGTGAGATGAATATAAATAGTGGTTTCTCGGATAACAGCGGTGTATTATATGAAAATTCACTTGCAACATGAACTTCCACTGGAATGTTTGCTAGTTTCTCAATGAGTTCTTTTCCAACTAAGCCTGCATGGTAGCTTGTGCCTGCCGCAATAATATAAATGCGGTCAGCCGCTTTCATTGCACTGCGGATGTTTGCATCAAGCTTTAGTTTATTGTTTTCGTCTTGATAGTTCTTGATGATGTTACGCATTACAATTGGCTGCTCATCGATTTCTTTCAACATGTAATGGGCATACGTACCCTTTTCAGTATCACTTGCATCAATTTCAGCAGTGTAGGGTTTGCGTTCCACAACAGAACCTTCTAATGTTTGAACTTCAACAAAGTTGCGATTAACAAGTACAATCTCTTTATCAAAAATTTCAAGGTATTGGTCTGTTTCCTTTAATGTTGCCATAGCGTCGCTTGCAACAAGGTTAAATCCATCACCTAAACCAACCAGAAGTGGACTTTTGTTTTTGGAAACATACAGTGTCTCGTGATCCTCTACGTCGATTAGACCAATCGCATAAGAACCTTTTAATAAACGCATCGTCTCACGAAACGCCTCGACCGTATCCTGATGTTTTTGATAAAGCTTATCGATCAATTGCACAACTACTTCTGTATCCGTATCACTTACAAAACTAACATCTTGAAGGTATTCTTTTTTCAGGTCATTGTAATTTTCAATAACTCCATTATGAACAAGGGTGAATCTGCCTGTTGTACTTTGATGTGGGTGTGCATTCGTGATACTTGGTACACCATGTGTTGCCCATCTAGTATGGCCAATTCCCATTGTTGCTTGGATCGAGTTATCCACACGTTCACGTAGTGCAGCAATGCGACCTTTCACCTTCGTCAGGTTGATGCCTTCTGCATTCAGCATAGCAATACCCGCAGAGTCATAACCTCTGTATTCCAGCTTTTCCAGTCCGTTTAATAAAACTTCCTTCGTATCATTTTGTCCGATATATCCTACAATTCCGCACATAACGTTGTCCTCCTAATAAGGGGCAGACAAAACGAACCTTTTTCTTTGCTGTACAAGGGGCGTCTTTCTGCCCCTCTCTCGTGTATTTTTATAGTGGACATCTTGCTTTATCCTTTTGTCCAATAAGTCGCCTCATTGTTTTATAGATAAAGCGAAACGATTGAGATGTGCAACCGGGAGGCACCCGCCGAAACTTCGATAACCTCCACCTCGTCAACTATTTTTCCATTTCGACCTGAAAAATAGTCCTGGCGCTTTTTGTTACTTCGATAACCTCTATGCTCCTTTCTTTTTTAAAATAAACGGTTCTGTTGGAAATATTTCCAAACGAACACTCTTCATTCTAACTGAAACTTATCAATTTGGTCAATACCTAACCCCTGTTTTTTAGAAGGAGCTATTGATTAGTATATGATGGTCAAAGCGTTAAAGTTCCTTATCGATTTATATCATAGATAAGGTTATATAACGATCCGTTAGATTTTTATTTATAAACATTAAATCAGACGGAGGAACCCTATTTTTTCGTTATAATAAACACATAACCAATGATAGGAGATTTGCAGATGGAAATATCAATTGAAAGATTAAAAGCTGCCGATGCAGACGCTTTATTCACATTTGAACTTGAAAATAGAGATTACTTCGAGGAAACAGTACCATCTCGAGGGGACGACTATTATAAGCCAGATATTTTTAAAAGGAACCACGAGGCTTTGCTGAAAGAGCAAACAGTAGGTACTTCGTATTTTTACTTAATAAAGGATCAGCATAATGCGATTGTTGGCAGGATTAATCTAGTGGATATTACTTCTGCTCAAAAAGCAGCTCATCTCGGCTATCGCGTTGGCAAGTTCTATACTGGGAAAGGCGTCGCCAAAAGAGCATTGCAATTATTATTAGAAAACGTCATCGCCAATCAGAATATCAAGCAGATTCATGCCAAAACCACAACCAATAATGTGGCATCTAGAGTGATTCTAGAGAAAAATGGATTTGCTTATATGAGGGCGGATAAGGAAACATTTGAAATGAATGGACAGAAGCTGTCTTTTGTTTATTATAGATGGACGAATAAAAATTTCTCTTGTTAACCCAACCACATAGGTTAACAAGAGAAATACGTGATTTTAGGCGGAGATTTTTCCATTGCTAAAGTTATTTTCGCACATACAGAGATCCCGCTTATCCTTTATGCTTTTCCATAAATTCCAGCATCAAGCTATACACTTTAATTTCATTTTCCTTTTTCGAGAACCCATGACCTTCATCCTCTAGCACGAGGTATTCGACGTCACGCCCTTTTGCTTCGAGCTTAGCAACGATTTGATCCGATTCTTCTTTTACAACACGTGGATCCTTCGCACCTTGGATAACGAGCATTGGCTTCGTCATCGTATCAAGATACGTAACAGGCGAGTCTTTAATAAAACGCTCTTTATCCCGTTCTGGATCACCAAGCCAGCGGTCCATAATTGGCTTCCAGTGTGGTGGAACAGATTTTACAAACGTAAACAAATCTGATGGTCCAAAAATATCGATGACTGCCTTAAAATATTCCGGATGCCGTCCATGCAGCAGCAGCGCCATATATCCACCATAGCTTCCACCTACAAGGAAAAGCTTTTCCCGGTCAGCGATAGCCTTTTCAAACAACCATTCAATTCCAGCTACATTATCTAAGCGTGGACCTTCTCCCCAATCCTGCTCCACTAATTTTACAAAAGAAGAGCCATAGCCTGTGCTCCCACGGAAGTTCGGCGCAAATATTGTATAACCACGGTTTAAAAAGCTTTGGAACATCGCGCGAAACATCTTGCGCTCAGATGCCTGTGGACCTCCATGAGGCCAAAAAATTGTGTAGCCATTATCGTTTTCAGGCTTTGCTCTGAAAAGCAATGCTTCAATTTCCATCCCATCAAAAGATTCATAAGCGATTACTTCTGGTTCTACCATATCCTCCCTGCTAATCCCGAGTACCCGATTATCTGTTAGCTGCTCCCAATCCTTTCCGTCCTCTGATGTAAAGATATTGAATGGAAGGGTTGCACTTCTACCAAGCACATAAAGATTACCTGATTTAGCGACATGCACTTTTTCAATCACATCAACTGGCAAAGCTAATTTCTCAAGCTTTTCTGTCGCCGGATCAAAACGGTAGAATAAATCCTCTACCCCTTTTTCTGTCGTGAGATAAAACACTTTATTTTCCTTATCCCATTTTATATCGATGCTTTCCTTATCGATAGAGAAAACAGAAGAAAATGTTTTTGTTTTCAAATTATATTTAGCCAGGTAATTATATTCACTATCATAATTAGTTACGAAATAAACCGTTTCTTCATCTGTAAAAACAGGGCTGAAAACAACATGAATTTTCTCTTGATCAGGTGTTAAATAGTGTGTCTCATCATCGACCTTCACAAAAGCTGTCACATATGTATTTGCGAACATACGCGTATATACAAAGGCATCCTCATTATCCGATACAGCAGCTAAATACGTTGGCGAAACTTCTCCTTCATTCAATAACGTATCTGCATTATCCTTCAGATTACGTACTCGCGCATTTAAAAATGATGGGTTCCCCTCAGAAGTCATATAATAGACTCGTTCTCCATCCTCACTCAAATGACAAAAGAAATATTTCTCCTTGGCATCACCAGTTATTAACGGCTGTGGGAGTCCTCCTTCACTTGGAACAGCATAAATCTGATAATTCTCGTCTCCATCCTTATCATAGCCAGCTAATACATAGCGGTTTTCTGGGTCAAACTTAATAAAGTTGGTTGACTCATCATGATGGGCAAATAAATAAGGAGATGTGCTTGGCAAATCAATCGCCCATAAATTAACTTTTCCATTTAAATTAGAACTAAAAATAAGCCGCTTTTCATCACCACTTACAGCAAAATCATAAATATTGGACGTACGGAAAAACTGTTCCACTTTCGGTTTAGGAAATTGAATCATCCTTATCCTCCTCGATTTTCAAATCGTTTATTCTGAAAAAACATAAAATAATGGATATTTTTATTATAAACGATTTACCCCTGCACAGTAAATGTCTGTATTCAGATTTATTGTATCAAGATTCGCATCATAGTGAACCTACGGAGGTGGGATGTTTGTTCAGACCTTAGGCGGAGTAGGGGTTATAATGAAGGGGAGGAAAAATGGAAATGAACCTGGAGAAAGCTCCCCAAGCTCATTTTCCTTTTCCAATCTATTCTTCTAACCGACCATCACGAATCGTAACGACTCTATCACATAAATCAAGAACCCTTTCATCATGCGTGACCATAATTCCCGATTTTCCCCGCGACTTAATTTCATTCGCTAGTGTTTCTACAACTTCTCGTCCACGCTTCGAATCTAAGCTTGCAGTTGGCTCATCTGCAAGAATTAGCTTGGGATCGTTAATTAGCGCTCGCGCTATAGCTACACGCTGCCTTTCTCCTCCTGAAAGCTCATTCGGATAGTTTACAGCTCGATGTGCTAAGCCAAAATGCCTCAAAAGTGCTCCTTCATTTGCTTTGCTTTTATGTTTCGCTAAGATATTGATAACACTTAACTGATCTTTCACCTTTAAATAAGGGATTAAATTTGCCGCTTGAAAAACAAATCCAATCTTCTCTAATCTTCGAGCAGTAATTTGTTTAGATGATAGGTTTGCAAGATTCTCTCCATCAAGCAAAACCGTTCCTTTCGTTGGCGATAAGAGGGCTCCAGCTATTGATAACATCGTGCTTTTTCCAGATCCAGAAGGACCGATAATCGCAAGAAACTCTCCTTCCTTCACTTCCAAAGAGATGGAGTCCAATGCTGTAAAGGACTTCGGACCATCTTGATATACCTTTGATACATTCTCCATAACGATTGTCATTTGCCAGCCCCCTCTATTGCTTCGATCGGATCAATTTTGACGATTTGGATAAGCGAGAGAAAGGCACCTATAATCGAGACAATTAGAATAAGGATAGAGGTCTGCACCATTTCATCCGCTGTTAATAGAAATGGCATCTCCTCTGGTAAGAGTTCAGCTATTCCCAACGTTAGTCCCATCGCAATGCCAATACACATAATAGATATAAGCACAACTTGACCGACTAAGTTTTGTGCAAGATACGTCGTTTTCGCACCTAACGCTTTTAGCACGCCAAACTGATCTCGCTTTTGCAATGTGATTACATAAAAGAACGCAGCTAAAACAAATGCTGTAATTACGAATAGGAAGACAATCATCATATTTAAGGAAGCTTGCTCCTGCGAGTAGCTAGGGATTCCTTTTAATGCTTCGTCTTTCGTTACCATATCGAACGAATTACCAACAGCATTTCGAATTTCATCAGCGCGCGATTCATCAACGCTGATTGCAATGGCATTAATCGTTTCGCGACCTCCACCATCTACAAACACAACCGGCGTATGGCTGTAGCGCTGACTATCGGTAAAACCTACAACCGTTAACTCACTTTCTTCTCCAAATACTAGTCTATCACCGATTTCAATACCTTCTCGTTGTAAGGATGCATCTACAATTGCTTCATCTTCTTGCGTAATTGGGCTGCCATCACGAACAGATGGCAAGAGCATACTATCCCCATCTGTCACAAATAAAGCTACATCCTCATTCTGATCGGATCCGTTAACAGATGCATTCATCATTCGAACCGAAAGAGAATTCGCTTGTTCAATCCCATCCATCTGTAACACATTATCTAGGTCTGTTCTTGAAATAAACGATTTTGTCATCTCAAGTTCAGCATCGGTATCCATCAATATATAATCTGCCTTCATATTTTGAATTGCTGATGCGTTATCCGCAGATAATCCCTTTGCTAGTCCCGAGATAATAAAAATCAGACTAGCAATTAATACAATGATCAAGCCGATTAAAGCATAACGAATTTTCGCATGTGCTAATTCCCGTATAGCTAGAAACATTCTGTTCACTCCTTTATTTCTCTATGTTTCAAGCATATACGCTGAATATGAACGGAGGATGAACGAATCGTTACTTTTACTTTTGAGGAAGGGATACTGTAAATACAGTTCCTTTCCCAAGCTCACTTTCTACCATAATTGTGCCGCCATGTACCTCCATTATTTTTTTCACAATTGAAAGACCTAAGCCAGTGCTGTTTTCTGTCCTTGTTCGGGCTTTATCGACTTTATAGAAGCGATCAAAAAGCTGTGGTACATCTACCTCGCTAATTCCAATGCCCGTGTCCTCCACCATAACCTGCACATGGTATTTATCGGTCGCTATATAAATCGATATCTCTCCTCCGAGATCTGTATACCGAATTGCATTTGAGATTAAATTTACCCATACCTGCTGTAGAAGCTTCGGATCACCAACAATTGTAGTAGGATGAATATCGAGTTCTATCGCAATTTGTTTTTCCCGCCATTGCCATTCCATTGTTAAAACAACTTCCTTCAATTGCTCTGCTAGATCAAACGGTACAAAGTCATTGATATCCACTTCGCTATCCAAATTGGATAAGGTAAGAAGTTGTTTACTCAAAGCTGATAATCGCTTGCTTTCATTCTCAATGATAGCAAGATAACGCCGCTTTTCCTCTTCAGACATTTCCTCTTCTTGCAAAGCTTGAGAAAAACCCTGAATCGATGTTAATGGAGACTGGATTTCATGAGAAACATTCGACACGAACTCTTGACGCTTTTCTTCTGTTCGGGCTAAACTACTGCTCATCGTAGCAAAGTCACTCGCCAGTCTTCCAATCTCATCCTTGCGATTAACATCAAGCTTTAAATGATAGTTTCCAGCAGCAATCTTTCTCGTTGCTTCTGTCAATTTCTTAATCGGTTTCACGATAAAACGAGTGCTTGCTAATACTAATAAAAAGCTAAATAGCAATGCCAAAAAGAGTAGTATAGCTAGAAATATCCGCATTTCACCAAATTGCTGGGCAGAATTCGGACGAATAAATAGTGCATGTGTATCACCGTTTACCTGAATCGGAACTCCAATTGTATTCTTCACTTCATTATCAAAAAAGCCAGTTACAAAGGGCTTCCAAGGATAATTCGCAATTCCGTGATAGGTATTCCCACGAAAAACATGATTGATTTCCCTTTGATCCAGCTCTTCAGATGAAAAAGGGTTTCCGAACGTTTCTGCATCCCCTGCCGGCGTCACAAGATAAAAGGTATATCCTAAATCTGTCATTGCTGTTAAATAGTCCGCTATCGATTGATTTGGACTTTCTTCAAATAGATCTACAATATTTTCAGCAATATGAGTTACCTTTTTATCATTCTCCGGCTTTAAAAAATGCTGGTAATAAATGTTTGTTGCAGCAAATGCAATCAGGGCACTTGCAATCATAATTGCCATTGTCATTACAATAATTCGTACATAGAGCGTTCGCATATCTGCTCCTCCAACTCTCTAATTCACTTCTAGTTTATATCCTAACCCCCGGATCGTATTAATCGAAAAACCCGCTTCCATTGGTGCAAAACGCTCACGAAGCCGTTTAATATGTACATCCACTGTTCGATCATTCCCTTCATAATCATTTCCCCAAATCAATTGAATTAATTGCTCCCGGGAAAATATTCGATTTGGATAATTCGCTAATTGTGCAAGCAGCTCAAATTCCTTTAAAGGTAAAATCATTGTTTTACCTTTCACCTGTACTTCATAGTTTTTTCGATTAACCACCGTTGTTTTCCCAATCCGGATAACTTCTTCATTGGTAATTTGAAATCGTCTAAGCAATGCTTTTATACGGAAAAGCACTTCCTTCGGTTCAAATGGCTTTACAATATAATCATCTGTTCCAGCCAAATAAGCCTTTTCTTTATCTAAAATCCCATCCTTTGCGGTAAGCATGAGCACAGGAATATCATAATTATTACGTATTTCCTCGCAGAGCTGATAGCCATCTACATTCGGCATCATAATATCGACAACAGCCAAATGTATGCTGTTTTCTTCTAATTGCTGCAATGCATCTTGTCCATCAGCAGCTTCTATCGTCTTATAACCACCTTTTTGCAAATAAAAACGAAGCAATTCTCGAATATGCGGATCGTCATCAACAATCAAAATTGTAATCATCGCGTCTGAACCTCCTAACCTGTAATAACTTTACCATACCATATCACCTTTGATTGATTCATGTTCGGCTTGCGTTGAGCTTGAGCACCTACCTCATTTCATCATGTCCTGAATTTGTGAACATCAGCCAATTTATTGTGAACTTCAGCTTTTTTCTCCTGAATATCAGTCTTTTCCTCGTCAATATCAGTCTTTCTCTTGTGAACTTCAGCCCCCTCTCTAAATGCGTACTAATTTTACATATATGCACAACAAAAAACTGCCCTCCATTTAAATAAGAGAGCAGTTCATAAAAATTATTCTTTTAATCCTAGCAAGTCATCAATAACCTTTACAACTTGGTCGGCATACTTTTCACATTCGTCAGCAGTTGGAGCTTCAACCATGACACGAACAAGCGGCTCTGTACCAGAAGGTCTTACAAGAACGCGTCCTTGTCCAGCAAGTTTCGTTTCTACTGCTTTAATCTCATCTAGAATTACTGAGTTACTTAATGCTTCCGTTTTATCGGTAACTCTCACATTTTTTAATACTTGCGGGAAGATTGTCATTTCACTAGCAAGCTCGGATAAAGGTTTGCCGGTTTCTTTCATGACATTCACAAGCTGGATTGCCGATAGCATGCCATCTCCTGTTGTGATGTAATCAAGGAAGATAATGTGGCCGGATTGTTCTCCACCAAGGTTATAACCCCCATTACGCATTTCCTCCATCACGTATCGGTCACCAACTGCAGTTTTATCACTTCGCATGCCGTTTTCCTCAATTGCTTTATAGAAACCAAGATTACTCATTACCGTTGATACAACTGTATTTTTCTTGAGTAGTCCTTTTTCATTCAAATGTCTCGCACAAATAAACATGATTTGATCGCCATCAACAATATTCCCTTTTTCATCAACTGCAATGAGACGATCACCATCTCCATCAAATGCAAGACCAATATCTGCACCTTTTTCCGCAACAAATGCTTGCAGTTTTTCTGGGTGCGTGGAACCTACTCCGTCGTTTATATTGAGTCCATCTGGGGCAGATCCAATTGAAAAAATATCTGCTTCCAGGTCAGCGAACAAGTGTGTAGCTAAACTAGATGTCGCTCCATGGGCACAGTCAATTGCGATTTGAAAGCCTTCAAAATCATTATCAATTGTATCCTTCAAATAGGAAAGATACTTTTGTCCGCCTTCGAAATAATCGGTGACAATACCAACACCAGCACCTGTAGGACGAGGTAGGGTATCTTCTGTGTCCATTAGCTTTTCAATCTCTGCTTCTTGCTCATCTGTCAATTTAAAGCCATCTGGTCCAAAAAATTTAATTCCGTTATCCTCAACAGGGTTATGCGACGCTGAAATCATAACACCAGCCTGTGCACTAGTTGCTTTCGTTAAATAGGCAACACCTGGTGTCGAAATTACTCCGAGTCGCATTACTTCTGCGCCGATGGATAAGAGCCCTGCTAATAAAGCTCCTTCCAGCATATGGCCTGAAATTCGGGTGTCACGTCCGATAACAACGCGAGGTCTTTCCATTCCATTCGTCAAAACGTAACCACCATAACGTCCTAGCTTGTATGCTAATTCTGGTGTTAGATCCTTATTGGCTACGCCTCTCACACCATCCGTTCCAAAATATTTTCCCATTCGTTACCTCTCCTTTAACTTACATCCAATTCAGCTATCTGCTTACAAATGATTTCATTACTCAGGTTCCACTTCACTAATCTCAATTGTAGCTTCTTCAAATTCTCCAGTAATCGTTATATTATCAGTATCTGGCCCTTCAATCGTAATTGGAACTTGATGCTCTCCAGGCTCCAGATCACTTAAATCAATGAATATACGAATATCCTCAGCTGTTAGTTCTTTTATATCGGCTTCGTCACCCGTAACCGTAATATCCATTTCGGCGGCATCAGGTTCAACAAAAGTAACTGCTTGGCCACTCGTCAGCCCTTCTTCTTCAATTGTTAGTCCTTCCAAAACACGTGTCTGTTCTACATCGACTGTTACCTCAATTGTTTCCATATCGGGAACATTTACACCTTCCGGTAATGACAGTTGCGCGTCTATTGTACCAGATTCGGTGATTTCGGATAAATCAATTGCCTCTGTCTCAAGTTCAGAAATTCCTTCAAGTACTTCACTCGTGGAGAAAACCTCCACCTCATCTACATTAGCAGAAATAGAATTTAATGCATAACCTTCTGGCAGTTCTCCTGTTGTCTCGACTGATACAGGTACCGACTTACTTGGGTTATCAACTTCGGCTGATATTTGTATATTCTCTGGTTCTATTCGGACTGTTAACTCATTCCCCTGTGTATCATACACATTTACAGGCAGCTCGCGATTATTTATTGAACTATCCAGTCCTTCTAAATTAACATAGGCCTTAACAATACCGATTTGGTCAATAACGGACCTTGAGCTTGTAATCGTAACTGTAGGTGGGTCGAGCGTATAATCAACCAGCTCGTATCCAGGTGCCATTTTGTCTTCATTAATAAAATCAGCAACAACAGCAAACTCTTCGCTCGCTCTTTCTTCAATCGTAACCTCAATCGTCTTTGGCTCGATAAAGACAGTAAGATCATTGGAGATATTGTGCTCCAATTTCACCTCGTGATCGCCTTCTTCTAATCCTTGCAAGTCAACATACACATCAAAATTACGTTGAAAAATAAGGGGGGTCAGGTTTCCAGGATTCCCCTGCAAGCTAACCGTAACAAACTCTGGTACACCACTAACCACATAATTTGCTTCATCGATTCGTATTTCGACCGGAACATCATCAAGTGTTTGTGTTTGTTCAGACCTACCAGAAAAAGTTGGATCAGAATGTGAAGAATTAACTGTAACATTCACAAATATATACAAGAACACCGCAAAAGCTAAAGAAGCAAGTCGGACAAACCATTTACTCTTAAACCAATTATCCATTCTTGTTCCCCCTTCGTTTCCACGACTTTTTCTCAGAAGCCTTTTGATTTAGGGATAAATGGGCTTCTAACATCGTACGAAGATTGTCCTGATCAATATCTCGGTGAAGTTCTCCGTTCTTTGTACAGGAAACTGCACCTGTTTCCTCTGAAACAATAATTGTCAATGCATCGGTAACCTCACTGATCCCCATTGCTGCACGGTGCCTCGTCCCTAGCTCCTTCGAAATAAATGGACTTTCTGATAAAGGAAGATAACAAGCAGCTGCGGTGATTTCCCCTTCTTTAATGATGACAGCACCATCATGCAAAGGTGTATTCGGAGTAAAAATATTTGTTAGCAACTGATGCGTCAATTTTCCATTAATCGCAATACCTGTTTCAGCATAATCACCAATACCTGTCTCCCGCTCAATCGAAATTAATGCACCAATTCGACGTTTCGCCATGTAGCTACACGACTGTACTATCGCATCGATTTCTTGTTGCATCTTTTCCTCTTCTGACTTTACACTCCGAGCAAAAAGGTTTCCCCGGCCAAGCTGCTCGAGTGCCCTCCGTAGCTCCGGCTGGAATAAAATGATGATTACAATTAAACCCCAAGAAATGGCTTGATTCGTCAGCCATTGCATGGTTTGTAAATTCAATAATATACTCAAAAGCCAGACCACAAGTACAACGGCAATCCCTTTTAAAAGCTGGATTGCTTTTGTACCTCTAATCAGCATCATTAATTTATATAATACATACCAGACGAGAGCTATATCTACGCCTATTCTTAGCAGATCTATTACATCGAATCCCCCATCAAGCATGTGCACACATCCTTTTGCAATAAAAATTTATTCTAATTATACGCTCAACTAAAACAAGCACGCTTATGTAGCTTGATTTTCAAAAGATAGGAACGTTATCTATTATAACACAATATTGCTAAAACATATTACTTTAGGAAGGCAAAAACCCAGATAAGATTTCCCACCTTACCTGGGTTTATTTTAACATGTTTAAAAGGAAAAAACGCCACTAAAAAAGCTCTTCAGTTGATACCACATCCATTCAAACATCTGATCAACTGTTTCTAATTCGCCATTGACGCCGCCAGCTGAAGCCATGAGTCCATCTCCATTTAGCGTTTCATCATCGCTTATCAGCTTTCCATTCACTAATGTCACATTCCCATCAATTGTACCTTTAATTAGCAATTTCCCATTTTTAACAAGTACGTCACCCGGAACGGTTACTCCTTCTGGTACAATTACCGTATCTCCTTGAATGACTAGTTCTTCTTGTTTTGAGACAACTAATTGACCATCCTCACTCCAAGAAGCAAACATTCCAGTCATCATTAATACGAAGAATATTGCTGCAGCGGTGAGTACCGGGTGCGTTTTAAACCATCGCTTATAGGTTACACGTTTCTTCTCGGTCGGAAGTCTATCCATGACTTTCTGCGTGAAGTCGTTAGGCGCCGCGAAATGCTCCGCACTTTTAATCAATGTAATCGTACGCTTTAGTTCATGGAAATGATGTTGGCAAGCTTCACAAGTTTCCAGATGTGTCCTTAGCTGTATCTCTTCCTCCTTACAAAGATCACCGTCCAAATATTTATGCATCAATTCAACCGATTCTTTATTACATTTCAAGTGTTTCACACTCCTTTACACATGACGAAGCCTTTTTCTTAAAGCTTCTCTCCCACGATGAATACGGGTTTTCACCGTTCCTAAAGGTATATCTAAGATGTCGCTTATTTCTTGTAGGGAAAACTCTTCCAGGTAACGCAACATAATAATGCTTCGATATTTCACTGGAAGCTGGGAAATTTCGTGATGAATATAGCGTTGTAATTCTAAGCTTTCAACTTGCTCACCAGGTAGCCGCTCCTCGCTCGCCAGCTGGGAATACATATCCAACCCTTCCGTTCCTCTGATCTCTGCATCCAGATAATAATCTGGCTTTCGTTTACGGATCCGGTCGATTGTCAAATTCGTCGCAATCCGATACAACCATGTAGAAAACTTTCTGCGATCATCAAACGAATGGATATTCACATATGCACGAATAAAAGCCTCTTGCGCCATATCCTCTGCTTCATGTGCATTACCAAGCATCCGCAAACAATGCTGGTATATCTTATCTTGATAAAAGGAAACGACATCCGCGAATGCAGATTGATCTCCTTTTTTAACTTGTTTTATTTTTTCTATTATAAATTGATCCATCAGGTTACCTCCGCTTACTATGCGGTACTTGTTATACGATTATCTAGCAAAAAGGTTTCAAACTTTATTTAACAAAAAGTATAAAACATTCCTACCTGCACTGCATAGTCCCACTAAGTCATGTGCCCCAAGGCTTGGCAATTATCGAACTCATCTAAAGTAATCGTACAAATAATATTTTATCAAAAAGACACAAAATGTTCACAGACGTTTACTGTTGCAATAATTCGGGTATTTTTCTATTATAGTATACTAGATAGGAGGACAGAATTGTGAATAAAGATCATTTAATTGAAAAAATTGAAGAATGCCGCGAAGAAATGATTTCACTTTCTATAACACATGACCTGACTTCTGAAGCTGTTATCGCATCAAGTGTTAAGTTAGACCAATTAATTAATACGTATCAAAAGCACTACTAGATAAAGATGATACAAATAGGGTAAAAAAAGACATCAAAGTGCTCTCCATCGGAGCAGGAAATGAATGTCTTTTTTATTTGGGCAAAAATTAAATATAAAGTGATCAAATTCCCCATCTATTCTATTATAATATTAGCGCCATATTGATACGATTGTAGACTTAAGGCTTTAATGCCTGCCTCCTCCCAAGCTTTCATCAATTCATCAGCTTGTTGTTTCGATGGCATAAAAGCAATACCACAATCTCCTCCGCCGGCTCCTGAAGGCTTACCCGCTCCGCCCAAGGACTCTGCCAAATCACATAGTGTGCCGAGCAATGGCGTTTCAACCGGTGTATCCGCATCCTTACCAACAGTTGCTAACGCCTCTCTATTTTGTTTTACACCTTTTAATAAAAGCTCCACATCAGCATTCTCCATCCCTTGCAAAAATTGATCTACTGCCAATTTACTTGCATTCAAAAAGCGCTGGAAGGCTTCTGGATTATCTGATTTCAATTGTAAAATTCGGTCGACAAGCTTCGAGGTCGATGCTGGCTTACCAGTCCAACCTACACAAAAATAGACATTTTTCGGCATTTGTATTGATTTTGCGTCATAATACGTCCATGTGCTTTCTACTAAATCTGTTATTGAAATTCGATTCTTATATGCATCCAACAGCCACTCTGCTTGAAACGATGCATATTGCAGCATGCCGCCAAAGGATGAAGCAGCAACGTCTGCGCCTGAACCATTTCCTTGTGTTTTCACATGAGAAATAGCGGCAAGTCTAAAAACAAGCTCTGATGCAGGCTTTTCTACATGGAATTTATTAAGTATAGCCGTGATTACAGATGTTACAACCGCTGCACTTGACCCTAGACCATATTTAATACCAGAACTGTCATCCAATTCGCTGCGAATCGCTAAGTGGAACTTTCCCGGTTGGACATTATTCTCTTTTAAGTATGTATAAACAACCGTCATCGCATCACATACGAATTGCGTTCTTTTGTCATCCGAATGGATTTTCACTTCCTCCGCTTCGTACGACCATTCCAATTCCTCGAGGTCGAAATCATGCAATGTTAGCGTGTTTCTTTCACTTTGTTCAATTGAAGCATAAACAAACCGGTCTACAGCTGTAACCGCTAGTTTTTGATATGGCTCCAGAACAGCAAATTCTCCGGCAATCATTAATTTCCCTGGTACTTTTATAGTCATTGATGTATTATCCAAGACGTTCCAACCCCTAAAGATAGCTTATTCCCTGCCCTGGTTTACTTAAAATCACACCCGAAACACCGGATATTTCAGAAAGTCTTTGCTTAACACGTGCTTCATCCTCCGGCAAGTAAAGGACTTTGACATTTGGTCCAGCATCAATCGTAAAATATGCTGGAATTCCATCTGCTCGCATGTCTTGAATGGCATGCATCACACGCATTGTCGTATCATGCCAATACGTGAATGGAGGGTTCGCAGCTAGTGTCGTTGCATGCATCTTGAGGCAATTTGCCTCAGCAATACTTCCTGCTTTCTCAAAATCTTTCCCTTCAATTGCTTCCTTTATTTGTTTCAAGTCGTTTGGAATACTATCAATCCAGCCTGAATAAAACGGAGATGTCTCCACCGTTCGCTTCATCCCAGCACGACTCGAGACTTTTTTCATTGTAGACGAAAGGACAACAGCAGCAACACGAACATCCCAATGCCGGGCTGGAGCAATCGGAACAGCAAACGAATCCGAACCATCTGCTTGTTCACCCATTTCCCATTCTGCAAAACCGCCATAGATAGAACGACAAGCCGATCCCGAACCTTGACGTGTAAGACGGGATAATGCTTGATCATCCAAATCTAATCCGATTGCTTTTGTACCCGCTGCCGCTAGTGCCGCAAAACCAGAAGCGGATGAGGCAAACCCAGCTGCAGTTGGAACATCATTGATTGAATTCACTTTAGCATATAACTGTTCTTTTCCTGCAAGCTGGCGGATCAAATCAAGGAATTTCGTCACGCGACGGAATGCCTCACCCTCTACAAGCTGATTATCGAGCATAAATTGATCTTCAGATAAACCCTCCTGAAAAGCTACAGTAGTTGTTGTTGAAAAGCCATCCAATGTTAGGGAAAGACTGCTGTTAGTAGGTAAAATCAGCCGTTCATCACGCTTTCCCCAGTATTTAATTAAAGCAATATTTGTATGTGCTTTTGCTGTAGCTTTCATCGTTTTATCTCCCTTGTCTCTCTATTCTTCTTATTTCTGCTTTTTCAATACAAATGGCCACACTGCTGTCGCGCCATACTTTCTTAGCTTCTCTGCAAGCAATTTCGAATGTACTTCATTTTGGGCAAGCGCGATAATGCAGCCACCGTTGCCCCCGCCTGTTAATTTGGCTCCTAAAGCTCCTTCTTTCCGAGCAAAATAAATTAATTTATTCAACCCAGCATCACTAACGCCAAGTGCTTCTAATTCCTTTTGCGCTTCATTTAATAAATGCCCAAGGAAATGTTTACCCGCACGCTCTAGTGCATGCTTTGCTTGATGGGTTAATTCACCAATTCGATCCATTTTTCGCTGAATTCGCTTCGGTGCTGACTTGAGAAGCCTCGCAACGGATTCTACGGATGTACGTGTGTCACCAACTCTTCCAGAGTCAGCAACAATAAAGTGGAAATCCTCTCCAAGGTCAATGTAATCAATTGGGTTTTCTTTCTTATACCAAACTGGAGAACGAGATGTAATGGTGAGCGTATCAAGCCCACTTGGAGCCCCATGTGCATACGTCTCCGCTACATTTGCAAGCTCCAACAGCTCGTCGTCCGTACATTCTCGGTCAGCAAAGTCAAATAATGACCGAATCACAGAGATTGCAACAGATGCACTCGAGCCTAACCCTTTTCCAGGCGGAATAGAGGAATTAATTCGAATCAGCAGGTCTTTACAAGGGATTTGTAAATATTCTAGCGACGCTTCAACACACTGGACGATTCCTTGTAAGGATTCCGGCGCTAAATGTAATGGTCCATGGTAAAAAGAACTATCCATTTTAACCGACCCTGGTACACGTTCAATAACTGTTTCAACACCAATTAATGGAAATGGAATGGCAATTGCTGGTTGTCCGTGTACAACCGCATGCTCTCCAATCAAAATTAGCTTACTATGAGCTATACCAATAGCTGTTTTTTCTGAAGTTGTTACTTTTTCTGCACTCATTTTGTATACTGTTCCACCAATTCTTTAGCTTTTCCGACACGGATTTGTTTTTGTTCAACTAGTTGTTCTGCAATGATATCGATCATCTCCCCAGTAGCTCCTGCCGCGATCGCAACAGAGCGAGAGTGTAAAGCCATATGGCCCTTTTGGATACCATCAGTAGCTAATGCCTTCAAAGCTCCGAGATTTTGCGCCAATCCAACTGCCACAATCACTTGGGCAAGCTCTTTGGCTGATTCAATGTGCATCATAGATAATGAAAGCTTCGCTAATGGATGCACTCGTGTTGCTCCACCGACTGTTCCAATAGCCATCGGTAATTCAATTTCTCCAACCAAATTACCTGCTTCATCCTTTGACCAAGTTGTCATCGAGCCGTAGCTGCCATTCCTTGCAGCATATGCATGGGCACCAGCTTCCACGGCTCTCCAATCGTTCCCAGTCGCAATAACAACCGGGTCAATTCCATTCATAATACCTTTATTATGCGTAACAGCACGATACGGATCAGATGCAGCAAATTCAAACGCATGGATCACCCCATCACGTACTTCCTCCCCAGAAAAATCACCTGTAGCAAGTAATGCAGGAGGGATAACACATCGTGCCCGTGCCAAACATTCATCAGCATAATTTGACAAAATTCGTAAATAGACTTTTCCATCCGTTAATTCTTCGACAATTGGTGCAATTGATTCAACCATTGTATTGATGATATTCGCTCCCATTGCATCACACGTATTGATATGCATATGCATGACGAGCATCTGACTATAGGCAGAATCCGCTGCTTCATTCAGAATACGAACATCCATATCCTGTGCACCGCCACCACGAGCAACAATACTTGGGTAAGCTGCGTTTGCTGCTTGGATTAGTGTTTTCTTTGCATGAAGCACTGCTTGCTTTGCAGCTTGAAAATCAGAGCAGCCAACTACTTGAATTTGACCAATCATCACGCGTTCCGTTGCCTCCGTTTGGAATCCACCGGCACTTCTGACAATTTTAGCGATATGGCTGGCAGATGCAATAATAGAAGCTTCTTCAACAGCCATCGGCACTATATATTCTTTCCCGTTTATAAGAAAATTCAACCCCAACCCCAACGGAAGTTGAAATGTTCCAATCACGTTCTCTATCATCTTATCTGCAGTTTCTGTAGATAGAGGTTCTTTCCTATATAGATTATTCCATTCTTCCGGAGAAAAATGGTAATTATCTTTTAAAAGCTCTCGTCGTTGTTCAACAGACATATTATAGAAACCGGGGATTCTGGAAGATTTCATCCTGGATCATCCTTTAATATTGATTATATAAAAAACAATACTTCAATCGTTACATTTTTCATTGAATAAATTATAACACGATATCGTAGTTTTTTTCATTAGAAGCTACCTGCTCCCATTGCCAAAAAATGCTACGCTAAAATTAAATTCACTGTATCTATTATGTTAAAAATTCACATAAAATGCAAATAAACAAGGTAGTATGCATCTATCACAACGACCTTGTTTATTTTATCTCTGCTGTATATAATCCAATATTGGATAATGTTAAAATGATGAGCCATGAAGGATTCGAACCTTCGACCCTTTGATTAAAAGTCAAATGCTCTACCGACTGAGCTAATGGCTCATGTAGAAAACGAAATGTGTTCGTTAGAACTAGCTTGTAAATAACCCTAAAATGTAAGTTCAAATGGAGGATGAAAAGGACGAAGAAATTCGGCGTGTCATTTTTACCGGACTATTTGAACAATCCTAAAAAAATTAAAAATGGCTGGGCTACTAGGATTCGAACCTAGGGTACACGGGATCAAAACCCGATGCCTTACCGCTTGGCTACAGCCCAACAATACAAATGGTGGAGGGGGGCAGATTCGAACTGCCGAACCCTGAGGGAGCGGATTTACAGTCCGCCGCGTTTAGCCACTTCGCTACCCCTCCATATTATGAACCATTTCTTTAATCTTATACCGAAAAATGGTGCCGGCCAGAGGACTTGAACCCCCAACCTACTGATTACAAGTCAGTTGCTCTACCAATTGAGCTAGGCCGGCAAATGGTGGAGGATGCAGGGCTCGAACCTGCGACCCCCTGCTTGTAAGGCAGGTGCTCTCCCAGCTGAGCTAATCCTCCATATTGGTGACCCGTACGGGATTCGAACCCGTGTTACCGCCGTGAAAGGGCGGTGTCTTAACCGCTTGACCAACGGGCCATACTTTGGTTTCAAGTCAGCTATAACGACAACTTTGAAACACCCTGTCGCAGACTGACGAATTTTATTATAACCAGGAATGAAATGTTTGTAAAGGGTAAATTTGATTTTTTTTACGTTTTTTTATAAAAAGTCGCAACACCCCTTATATATTAAGGTTTCCAAGACAATAAAAAGAATATTACAAACGGAATTTATGCTAGATTATGCTAGATATTGTAAGAAGTTACTCGGATTTTTATTTTAGTTTCATCACCAGGTCCTAATAGGTTATAATAGAAAAAAGATATTTTGATGGAGGTTTATTATGTCAAATCTACTGCAAGGAAAAAACGTTGTTATAATGGGTGTTGCCAATGAAAGAAGTATTGCTTGGGGAATTACAAAATCACTTCATAATGCTGGAGCAAACTTAATTTTTACAAATAGACAGGAACGTTCACACCAAAAGTTGGTTAAATTATTGGAACAAAACGATATCGAGCCAAAGCTTGTCGTTTCCTGTGATGTTGCTAGTGATGAAAGTATTCAAGAAGCATTCCAAGAGATTAAAGAAAAAGTAGGCGTTATTCATGGTCTCGTTCATTCAGTTGCATTCGCAAAACGCGAAGAATTAAAAGGAGAATATGCGGACACTTCCCGAGATGGCTTCTTAATAGCACAGGAAATCAGTGCTTACTCACTTGTTGCCGTTACGAAGGCAGCAAAAGAGTTGATGACCGAAGGCGGAAGTATCGTAACACAATCGTATCTAGGGTCTGAACGTGTTATTCCAAACTACAATGTCATGGGTGTTGCAAAAGCTTCCTTAGAGGCAAGCGTCCGCTACCTAGCAGAAGATGTAGGTAAATATGACATCCGCGTTAACGCTATTTCTGCTGGTCCAATTCGTACATTATCAGCTAAAGGTGTATCCGGCTTTAACGAAAAAGCAAATGTTATTGTAGAAAAAGCACCACTTCGTCGCAATGTCGATCAAGATCAAGTTGGTGACGCAACTTTATTCTTTATTAGTGATCTTTCACGTGGTGTGACAGGTGAAGTACTTCATGTTGATTCTGGATTCCATATTATTGGTGGCTAAAACGGAGAATGAATTGCAAGCATATAGCTTCTAGAGGTATAAGCATCATTCTATTTATAGCGTTTCATAGTCGTAACTATCCTTCGTGATAAATAAAGTCGCATAATTTTTATGCTTTCTTAATTAAATGCAATAAGACGCTTTGCTATCAGCCCATGATTCAAAGCGTCTTTTTAACTTTTAGAAAGGATGGATATGGATGAAGGAATGGTTTGGAACCTTAGATGGCGAGCCCTTTACGGCGTTCGGAACAAGTCATATTACGATAATTCTCATCTATTTTATTGTAATGCTTATGCTCATTTTTACGTACAAAAAAATCAATAAAAAACAGTACCAGACTTTACGGTGGGTTTTATTCAGCATATTAATATTAGCGGAACTCTCCTATCAAGTATGGGCAGCAACCAATGGCATTTGGAGTATGAAGGAGCAACTACCACTTCATCTATGCAGTATCGCCAGCATAGTAGGAGCAATTGCACTTATAACACAACATAAAAAGTTAATTACGATTACATTTTTTATTGGATTTATTCCACCTTTTCTAGCACTGCTCACACCAGAGCTTCCATACGATTTCCCAAATTTTCGTTTCTTTATTTTTTTCATCCATCATATTACGATTTCTTTCGTTGCACCACTATTTCTAGTTCTCATAAATGATGTCCAATTAACGTTAAAATCCACGTTTGAAGCGTATGGTTATTTATTAGTATACGCAGGTATCATTGGTTTTTTTGTTAATCCTAATATAAAATCCAACTATTTATATCTTGCAAATCCTCCAAGCACAAGCAGCCCGCTTGATTTACTTGGTAGCGGGGCGAACTATTATCTTCAGTTAACTTTACTGGGTCTTGTTGTGTTTATCGGGCTTTATTATTTTTACCGAATCTGTCGGAAGGGGCTTTCTTAGCAGTGTTATGAGAGCTTTTTAATTGATCTTGGATTTCTTCTATATTAATTCTCGTTTTTTCAAGGCGCTCTACCTTTTCTGTTCAAAGCTGTTATTTTCGCAACGTTGCTTATATATATTTCTTTGGATATCAGCCCCTTTGCAACTCCAATTGTTTCATACTTCTTCCATTGTTCGAAACCAAGCTTGCCTCCTCATCAAAATTTGAATTTGGCAATTACAGCACTTTCTTTCCTAACGAAGCGCAACATTTATGCTTTAATTATATATAAGGAGAGGAGGGAAACAATTGAATTTAGAACGGACACTTTACCAAGCAGCCACCGAATTAATTGTCAAGAGATACCCCACTGGCTGGGGTGGTGCTGCGGCGATGTATACAGATGATGGAGAAATCCTTACCAGTGTTGCACCTGACGTTATCAACGCTTCCACTGAATTATGTATTGAAACCGGCGCGATTTTAGAGGCACACAAGCTAAATACAAAAATCACCCACAGCATCTGTGTCGTAAGGGATGATGAAAATAGCTCATTTAAAATATTAACTCCTTGTGGGGTATGCCAGGAAAGACTATTTTATTGGGGACCAACGACGAAAGCCGCAATCACTACAACAAGTGGAGATATCACTTTTAAAGCACTTGCTGAAATTCAGCCTTTCCATTGGTATAAGGCATATTGTGAGGATTGATGATCGTTCAGGAGCTTCATCCCACGATAAAAAACATTAAACAACAAATTTCTCACGATAAAGCGAAACCTTTCCTTGCAGTACTCGTACATAATAGAAACAACTAAATTTACAGGGGGAATTTCTGTGAAGGCAATTACAAAAAAACGTACAAAAGCAGTTTTAATCGACAGTGTTATTTCAGGTGTCGCGTCAGTCGGTGTCGAATATTTATTAAAGAAGAAAATTAAAAATGAAGCTTTCCATGCGCTCGTTACTCCAACTCTTGTGATGTGGTCTTTGGAATATGCACAACTAAAAACTTGCGGTCAAACGCTTGGGTATAAAACAATGGGACTAGCCCTTGAAAATGAGAACGGCTCTGAGCTAACATCTGGTCAAATCATTAAACGCATGGCTTACCGTGATTCATTAAGTACGTTTAAATACATGAAGGACCGAAAAGCATTTGAAGGTGAAGATGGTTCCGTATTACCGCATGACGAGGTTGCCGGGACGGTCGTTCGAGAGGTTTAGCGGAGTTGAGTAAAGCACCTTATTAAACTTCTAAACGAGGAAGAGGCTATGCCTTATCCTCGTTTTCGTTTTACAAATGAAACGTGCCCCTCCAATTTAGAAAAAACTCCAATTAACTATAATTTGATATTATCCCCTCCTCTTGCCAGCAATTCTTAACAGTGAGTAGTATCCAAATACCCACGAAGCTATGCTATAATAGATAAGATGGTCTTCTTTAAATACAATTCATATTATATTATTTTAATCGTAACGGAGGGGAAATTATATGAAAAGACACCATGCGATTATTATTTTCTCTTTAGGAGCTTTTTTCTTTGGATTAAACCCGTTATTTATAAAATTAGGTTTTGCTGCCGGCTGGAGCCTCAATGAAATCAATGTTATACAAGCAATCATCGCTTTTACAGTCCTCTGGATAATAGGGTTATTTGCCATCAAACGAAACCCACAAGCAGTTAAAAAGCTTTCTTTCAAAACCGTACTCTCACTCATGGCAGCAGGAAGCTTCACCGGTTTAACAAGTGTCCTTTATTATGGCTCCATGCAATATCTGCCAGCATCACTAGCTGTTGTTTTATTATTCCAATTCGTATGGGTTGGGGTATTGTTTGAATGGATCATTTATCGTCGAAAACCAAGTGGCAAGACATTGCTCACTATTGCACTAACATTAGTTGGTGTATTATTCGCAGCAGATGTCTTTAATGGCGGATTAAGCGAGATAACACTTATTGGCTTCCTGCTTGGAATCGGCTCTGCATTTACCTATTCCGCTTTTATTATTGTCAGTGGACGTGTAGCAGTTGATGTTCCAGCAACGATTCGTTCCCCAATTATGGTAACAGGTGCAGCTCTATTAATCTTTATTCTATTTCCTCCGCACATGACATTAAATGCCAATGTCTTAAGCAGTGGAAGCATCTGGATCTATGCAGGAGCACTTGCGCTATGCGGACTGATTTTAACACCACTCATGTTTGCCATGTCGACGCCACATCTACCAGCAAGCTTAGCTACTATCCTTGGTGCAATTGAGCTTCCTGTATCAGTAGTCGTTGCATACATTGGATTAGCAGAATATGTTGCTCCATCTAGATGGTTTGGGGTTTTGCTGATTCTAGCAGCAATCGCGATTGGTGAAATGCGAGGACTTTGGCAGGTAGTATTGAAACGGAAACGGTATGTGCACTAAATACATTAAACCTCAGGGTGTCCGAACCCTGAGGTTTATTTTAATTCGCTATGCAATAAAGATAAAATATAAAATAAATAACAAGCAAAGCACATACATAATCGGATGTATTTCTTTATAACGCTTTTGCGCAAGGAGCGATAATGGATAAAGGATAAATCCAAATGCAAGACCCATAGCCACACTGGAAGTTAATGGCATCATAATGATCGTCAAAAATGCTGGAATAACAATTTCGATTTTACCCCAGTTAATATTCCGAATATCCATCGCCATTAATGCCCCAACAATAATTAAGGCAGGAGCAGTAACTTCTGTCGTTATAACAGCTAGAATTGGTGAAAAGAATAATGCAATCGCAAAGCAAAGTGCAATGATGATCGATGTAAATCCAGTCCTTCCTCCCACCGCAATTCCTGATGAGGATTCAACACTTGTTGCAGGTGTAGATGTCCCCAATATTGCTCCGATTGACGCAGCTGAAGAATCCGCAAGCAATGCTTTTCCTATCTTCGGAATCTTATTGTTTTTCATGATTCCCGCTTGGCTCGTAAGTGCAATTAACGCACCAGCTGTATCAAAAAAGGCAACAAATAAAAAGGTAAAAATTACTGCTAATACATCAGGTGTAAATATTGCATCCAAATTCATAAACACAGCACCAAATGTTGGTTCAAGACTCGGAATCGTACCGATAATCGAGGATGGAATTTTAATTAATCCAACAAGCATTCCAATAATCGTTGTAATCGCCATCCCATAAAAAATTGCCCCATTCACACCACGAACGAGCATAATAATTGTGATGATGAGGCCAACGATAGCTAATGCTGTTCCAGGTAAAGTTAAATCACCAATCGAAACAATCGTATCTGGATTAGCAACAATAATTCCTGCATTTTTAAACCCAATAAACGCAATGAAAAAACCAATTCCAGCAGCAATCGCATGTTTTAAATCCTCCGGAATCGCATTAATAATCTTTTCCCTGATTTTCATCAAGCTTAAAATCATAAAGATAATTCCCGCAATAAAGACACCAGTCAAAGCTACTTGCCATTCAATCCCCATCCCGATAACAACCGAAAAGGTAAAGAATGAATTCAGCCCCATACTAGGCGCAATAGCAATTGGATAATTTGCAAGCAGCCCAATAAGTAATGTACCAATGATTGCAGTAAGTGCAGTAGCTGTAAACACAGCTCCCCGATCCATCCCTGCTTGACTAAGAATAAGCGGGTTTACGACTAAAATATACGATACGGAAAGAAACGTTGTCAGCCCTGCGAAAACTTCCTGTTTATAGGATGTATTTCTTTCTGTAAAACCAAAAAAGTTTTTCATGATGTGTAGTATCTCCCATTTGCTACTTTTGTATATGACCGTTTGTCAAATTAAGTGCAACAGTTCTTCTTGAAACGCTTCGTGAGTAGTTTTCCAATTCAAACATTTTCTGGGTCTATTGTTGATTAGTGACAGTGCATGTTCTAATTCTTCGTCTGAGACT
>NZ_QWEH01000016.1 GCF_003515705.1 Oceanobacillus profundus | reverse complement strand
CTTCTCGCTTTGTTTTAGCCAATAGAACAACCTCCCAATCGTTATAGTTTTATTCTAACAATAAAAAACTGAACTGCGAAGTAAGAGCCGTACGCTCTCTCACTTACACAGTTCAGTTTACACTCCCAACAGCTGCTGCAGCTCCTTATTCCCATCTAATAAATATTTCCTATTGGGCTCCTGCAAATCCCTATTGGAATACCTTTATGATTTATTATTTTCTTCAGATTTACAATAGCATTTCCTTGAAAAACTTGTTCCATTATATTTTCTATTGTATCGCTTTCTTGTTTGCTTACTTTTTGCTTCATGAGCAGTTTTTGAAACCATTGACTAATTTCTGTCGGGGAAACATTCCCAGCAATAGAAGAAAGACGATCATATCCATGTAATACTTTTTCTTCTACATCCACTTCTCCACCAGCATAAAAATAAAAATCATTTCTATGGATACCATTTTTTATTCGTTCAACTTTTTCTTTATTGCCAGCATCTTTTATGCCAATCACTAAGTCTACCTTACTTAATTGAATAATACTTTTTTCTGATAAATCAAATCCAGTCCTTTTTGGATTGTTATATAAAATTGCAGGTTTATTACTAAGGTGTATAATCCTCTTTGCATAAACGCATGCTTCTTCTTGTGTAGGTAAAACATACGGCGGATACCCAAGCATGATACCAGATATTTTTGTATGACGAATCTTCTCAGCTAATTCCTCTGCCTCTTTCTGTCTAATTGAAGCCACTCCAAATATAATTTCCATATTACGAATAAGTTCTTCTTCCAGTTCTAAAGCATTTGTTATTTCAATTTTCTCTTGGAGGCTAAGACTATGCTGTTCTCCAGTACTACCAGAGACAAGAACTGATTTTACTCCTTTTTTAAACAGGTCTCTTATATGGCTGATTGTCCCTTGAATATTTACAGATTCATCTTCAAAAAAAGCTGTTGGCACAGCAATATGGACTTTTTCTGATAGCATTATTTTATCTCCTTTATTCTTTATATCTACTAGATAGTTTAATACCTAATGATTTCATTTCTATAAAAAGAGCAATAATTCCTCTAAATTTAGTCATGGGTATTTGCTATTCAATATATAATTATTATAGAGAGTAGATTTCTTCTTATGGATGAATATTATACTTTATATTCAGTAACCCAATTCCTAACACTAATAGGAATTTATTTTACAACGCCTTGAAAAAGGGTTAAGAAGTTCTTACATCTCCTTAATCCTTATTTCACATTATAGTGTTTAACAAGCTGCACCCCTGTTATTACACTAATAGTAAACAAACATTGCCTACTTAGTAGCATATACATTTACATCTTTCCCGCCTAATATAATTTTTTTATCTATTTCCATTCCTATTCTTCTTGCTACTTTTTGAGAAGAAAAATTATTAGGTTGAATCAATGCGATAAATCGTTGTCTGTCAAATTGTTTATTTCCATATTTTAATAATGCTTTAGCTGATTCTGTTGCGTATCCTTTTCCCCAATATTTACGAGATATCCAATAACCAATTTCGATTTCCTTATTACCATCAATTGTTTGTGGAACTAAACCCGCATGTCCAATTAAAGTATTATCTTCTTTATTAACTAAAACCATTAAACCCATATCTTCACAAAATTCATATGTATTATAAATCCAATTTAAAAAGTCCTTACCACCGTTTCTATCCCTTGTTTTTCCGTTTCCAATGTATCTGACTACTTCAGGATCGGACAGCAAGGACATAAGAAATTCAAAATCACCATCATTATAGGGACGAAATACCAGTCTTTCAGAGATAATTGCCAATCTCAAAACCTTCTTTCCATTTTATAATTCTTCTTAAACAGTCCCACTCCGTTCATATCTATAAAAAAATAATATCATAATAAACAACATTTAAATTGCAAATTTCTGAAATTTACCAGAAAGAAGAGACCATCGATTGATGATCCCGTTTATTTCATTCTTATACTAATTAAAACCTATTGTATACAATCACACTCAAATTCTTTAAAATTATACTCTCTATACAACCTTAACTCTTTAAGATCACTTGTATCTGATTCATAAATCTTTATTAAGGGAGCTACATCCATTTTTGCAAATCCCCTTATTTGCTTATCTATATCAATGGACAAATCTAAAGGATATTCGTTCATATCTTGATATAGATTATCATGTTCGCAAACATCATATGTCACTGCAATATAATATCGTGCCATCATATCACTCCAAATTCTTAAAATAGCTCTATGTAATAGTTACCTGTTAGTAGAATTAAAAACTACCCGATATATTGAAGAATTAACTGATATAATGCTATGGAAAACCCTAAAAGACTTGCCTTTATTTTAGACGGATGGTTTCTTTTGTTGCGAAACAAGTAAAAGAAAACGACTATAAACCCCAAGGGAATCCATAACTCAAAAACACCTTCTTCTGTACTGCGAGAAAAGATTGGAACAATGTAAGTGCTAATCAAAAAATAAAAGAAGACCGTAAAACGCCTTGTTTCTAATTGCCTGCTCCACCTTACTAAAAAGAAAATAATAATTATTGCGATAATCGTAATGTGTAAAGGTGGGAGAACGATAGCAAAATCACCAAAATTGAATTCCATTGTGCATTGCCTTCCTTATTTTAATAAGTCCAATTCCATAATAACATAATGGTTTTCAAATTATCATTAATTGGAATCTTACTTTATATTTCAAAAATGTGTTCATTTGGTGAAGGGTAGTACTTTAAAGTAACAAAAGCCAAATTTCTCAGTGCGAGAAATCTGGCTTTTGTTATTTGGGTTTCCTTAACTTTGTAAACCTGCATTTTCCCGACACTACTCCATCTTCATCTTCATCTTCAATTCTATTTGTATTTAAGGTCTATGAAAATTGACCGTTTTCTCGTCGTCTCCAGTTCGTTCAAACCAACCTCTGAAGGCCCAATTATCGTAACCTCCATCACCTTCGTTAATGAATGTTCCTTCTTCAAACACCCAGACTCCAAATGTAATGCCATCGTAATTTACCGTATCAAAGAAGTGTACACCTTGCAATTGATTGGAATTATAACCTTGACTCAAATTCATCACCATTACATTATATTGCTGGCCTGCTTCAAAGAATGCTTTTTCCATCGCTCCCTTTACAAAGCCACTTCGATTGTCAGCTGATTTCTTAGCATCTTCAATAGCTTGTCCAATAGCCACAGGATCAACAGTTATTTCTCCACTGACCTCTGCTGCCTCTGCGGAACCTGTAGAACCCCCTAAAGTCGGCAGAGCTAATGGCGTCGCTAACACGGCTATCCCTAATGCAGAAGTTACAACAACTCGTTTCGCTTTTCTCATTCGATCTCCTCCTTTAATTTTTGTTTTACATAGCCCTCTACCCGTTATCTTAAATTTAAAACAAAATAAAGAGGATGAAATAATAACAAAGCCTATATGTAGTAATCGCCGTTTTAAAATCTAAAAGAGCTAGATTATTAGAATACAGAATTAGTCTAAAATTTTTCTTGCGGGTGAATCCTTTTTCAGCCCGAAATCATATTTGTTTTCATTTTGATACCTTGGATCTATATAACTGGATTGCTCATCACTTTCTGAAGCCTTTTTGAATTTAGGAAAAGAAGTATATGCTTCCTCTTTCCATATCCAAACACCCTTTTCTTCTTTTTCTTTATGAAATACATTCTTTTGCAGTTTATTCTCTTGATTGGTTGAAAAATAGTTGGCGATAAAAATCCGTGATGGCCCTGCGGTTAAAATATTTCTTTCTATCACATTGTTTTTGGTATCATGTTGTAATAAAAGCTGTCCCCCATCTAGCCCCTTCGTATCATTTTGATAAAGAATATTTTGAGAGATAGTAGAATTAATTGTACCTCCCCGATCTACATCATACCCACCAATCGATATCCCAGTGTAAAAGTTTTCATAAATAATATTGTTTATTATCGGCGTATTTTTTTGCATGCTCTGAGGTTGCTTCAATTCCAATATCACTTTTATAAATCGTATTCTTTTCAATGGTTATATTCTTTCCACCATCTACATAAATTCCGCCAGCAGAATAATCTTCCCCATAAGACGGATTGCCGTAAGAGGATATTTCATAAACTTGATTATTCTTTACTACTCCATTGCGCACGTAATCCATCCTTTTATCATTAGAGACGCCTTCATAACCGATCAGATCAATCCCGATATTATCACTTCGGCGAACTGTGTTATTTTCCACTTTAAAACCGTCAATATTTCCATTTAGAACAAGAGATTCACTTGAACCGAGTTTTAAATCTTCTATCGTGTTATTCAAAATATTTATATCTTTCATTGGATCATTTCCGTATATAGCGATCCCATGACCATTCCCATCATCTGCATTGGTTTCAATCCGCTGCACATTGTTATTTTCTAATGTAATATGGTTGCTAGATCCTGCTACATAAATCCCCATCACTGTTTCATCTGCCAAATCAGTAGATAAATCCTGGATAATTAGTCCACTAATCGTCACGTAGTTTTTACTATTTATCGTAACTAAGGATGTATCCCCCTCAGCATCCTTTAGATCTATCCCACTAAGGACAACCTTCTCATTGTTGTAGGATTTAAAAGTAATTGGTTCTGATTTGGTGCCACTATGTTTAACGACAAGCTTTTCATTATACTTTCCTTCTCGTATGTGGACGGTAGTCCCCGCAATTGCTTCTGACGCCGCTTTTTTTAGTGTGCGAAATGGTTTTGATTTTGTACCAGCATTTTGATCATCCCCATTTTTAGCAACGTAAATAGCTTGATCTTGCTTATCAAACATATTGCTAAAAACTAAAACAATCATGATAGCAGCTGCAGCCAAGAGGATAAAATAGAATTTCTTCATTAAAACATTCCCTTCTCATATACATCTCTATTTTTAATAAGGGAAATTAGTCATCTAATCTATTTTTTTCCAATAAACCGCCCTTATAGTTTAAGTGAATTTGATCACATAGTTTTTGTTAACTATTTTCAGTATATCAATTTTTGTACTACCTAGTAAATTCATTCAGAGAGTTCCTGTATGCAACTCCCTCTAGCTGATTATTTAACAGTTGGGGCTGGCATGTTGCAGAGAGTTATCAATAGATTTTGTTTCATCACTCTACTGAAATATAAAGCGTGTTTCTTAATAGCGAGCAGGAGGAAAAGAGGTTGGAAAAAGGAAGCTTGAGACACTTATTGCATAATGGATTGAAGGATTACATTAAAGAAGTGGGGCAAATTCTTATCGAATCTGCCCCTACTATTGATTATCCTTTATTATAGTATAATCGAATTGATAGTGGAAACCGACTTTTAAGTAGATTACCGTTAACCTTCTGTCAATTCAATTGCTTATTCTGACCATGGGGAATGTAAAATGCATTGACAGAAATTCTTATTTTTATATTCGGGTCTAAAATATTGAACAACATCTTCTTTCATATTGCCGAAAGTTGTTTCGGGTTTATGTTTAAATCCATCATAAAACGCTGGAATAATTTCCTTTTTGAAATTGTTACGAGGGAACGCTTTTATAATATCTTCACGCAAGTCTTCCGGGAACTGTTCAAAGCCATCACCCATAACATCTAAACCAACGCCATGAAAGAGCAATACAACTTCAGATTCTTTATGCTCAGCAACTCCGGGTGTCGTATGCAAAGCAATCGCATCCCATACAAGCTGAATCGAATCATTTGGAATTTTATACTGCTGAAGGAAACTTCTTGCTGCATTTGCACCATCTACTTCAAACCGTAAATCTGCACTACTGTATTTTTTAGTCAAGCCTAAATCATGGAATAAAGCACTAATGTATAATAACTCTAAATCATAATTCTGCTTCGCTTTTTCCCCGTTTACTGCACCAAATAAGAATACACGATTGGAATGATTCCACAATAGGTCATTCCCATACTCACGTAATATATCGGCTGCATCTTTTGCCAACCTGGAATCTGGAATTTTGATACCTGCTATTGTTTGTTGCATGATTAAAACCCCTTTACAATATAATTTCTCATTCCATGAGTTGTCTTCATTGTAAAGAGGACTTCATCATTTGTCTATTACATCATATCTATCATAATGATAGATAAAAACTATAATAAAGAGCTCTGTATAGAAGTAATCGCGTCTTTCTCTGTGGGAAAATGCAGTTTTTCGATTTCACGTACTAATAACGTAATATATTTACGTGCTGCATAATTAATAAAACAATTCTTTTTCATCACGAGATAAACTTCCTTTGTCAAAACCGGTTTCTCAATATGCTGAAAAAATAAATCCCCTGTGTCATAAAACTCATATAATGTACGTGAAACAACACTACGGCCAACACCACTTCGGACTAGATTCAAGATAGATTGAATACTAGATGTTTCCACAATAGGATGTAATTGCTTGCCAACCTCCTTACTCGCTATATCAAGTATTTTTCTGCATTGATGCATATTTGGAAATAAAATCAGAGGCAATTCTAAAACAGTGGAAAATGAAACCCGATCCTCTTCATTGCGCTGATTACTAATCAGGTAAAATTCTTCATCATACAGCTTCGTCACTTGCAACCTATCACATTGATTAAGTTGAAAACTAATACCAAAATCAGCTCGATTTTCTAGAACGGCTTTTTCCACCTGATCAGTTGTTAGGATGGACACATTAATGTTCGGATATAGTTGGTTAAATTGAATGCACAAAGTTGATACCAAATCGGTTATTTCTCCTGGTAACACAGCAATTTTCAATTCTCCGATTTCCACTTTCGTAAATGCTTCAATTTGAGACGACATGCTTTGCAGCGAACCTTTAATATTCAATGCTTCTTGTTGTACAATTTCTCCAACCTTCGTAAGCTCAATTTTCTTGCCAACACGGTTAAAAAGTGGATATCCTACCTCTTGTTCTAGCATCTTAATTTGATGGCTTAAAGTTGGTTGGGAAATTCCTAATTTTTCAGCTGCTCTTGTAAAATGCAGTTCTTTACAAATCATTAAAAAATATTCTAAATGTCGCAATTCGATAGCATTTCACTCCTTTTTCCCTTTTATTAGTATGAAGACATAACTTAGAATCTATTATAAATTACATCCATTCCTATTTCTTCAAAAGGTTATAGATCATCTTCATAATTGCATTTTAAAATGTTTCTGTAATTCAACCTTTCCGCTTGGCGTTACTTTAACAGCACGTATTTTAGGCATACGTGTTATCCAATTTAATTCGAGCATTTTTAGTAGCAACGCATTACCCAGAGCTCCCGCAATATGATGCTCACGCTCACTCCAATCTAGACAACATCGGGCATATGCTCTACGCTTTTTCTTTTGTTCTTCTAAATCAATTCCAAACTCCTGAAAAAATTGGAAGCCTTCTGATGTTACCTCATAATTCATATCTATCTTTTTTATAAAACCTTGTTCTATTAAAGAATTTGTAATTTGCACACCAATATAACCAGCTAAATGATCGTAACAAGTTCTAGCGAAATGTATAGCACTTTTTTCTCTTGAATCCCTTAATGAGGTTACAGGAGAGTTCGGTGAGATAATTAACATCTGCTCAATCACTTTTGCTACGTCACTGCTAGTCAACTTATAATAACGATGTCTTCCATGTCTTTCCACACTAACAAGATTTGCTTCAAGCATTTTTTGCAGGTGAAAACTAGCTGTTTGAGGTTTTACTTTTGCAGTATAGGCCAGTTCACTGGCAGGATGTATTCTTCCATCCATAAGACTAAGCAGAATAGAAGAGCGAGTTGGATCAGATATTAGCGAAGCTATTTTTGAGATATTCGGATTCACTTTTATTCTCCTCGCATTCATATTTCGATGATAGTGGAAATGTTATTCTATTATAATCCAATTGTGAGCTAAATTTAAAGGAGGAAGAAAACACTTGATTATTAAAGAAAAGGATACGGATAGTTTTAAAGAAATAAAACCTAACATTATGTATTATGGGACACCAACACTACTTCTTAACACGTTAAATGAAGATGGAACAACGAACATTAGCCCAATGTCTTCTTCTTGGGCATTAGGTGACTGCATTGTTCTCGGTATAGGGCTTGAAGGAAAAGCGATAGAAAACTTAGATAGACATAAAGAGTGTGTCATCAATTTACCCAGCCCAAACCTTTGGGAAAACATTGAAAAAATCTCTTCTTACACTGGTAAAAAGAATGTACCATCTTATAAGAAAGAGATTGGATTCACTTATAAAAAGGATAAATACGTATCAGCAGAGTTAACACCTTTAAAATCAAAAACTGTTTTACCTACTCGTATTGAAGAATGTCCGATTCAAATTGAAGCAGCAGTTAAAAATATTCGCATCCCTGAATATAATTCATTGTTTGCTATTGTTGAAACACAAGTATTACATTTCCATGCTAATGAAAGTATTATACAAAATGAAAATTATATCAATCCATCAAAATGGAGTCCTCTAATTTATAATTTTAGGCATTACTTTGAATTAGGAAGAGAAGTAGGAAAAACGTTCCGTTCAGAAACTTGATAGGTTCCATTGTTCATCATCACGCTCTATCTTTAAAAAAATTGATTAAAGTATTCGTGAATGACAGATAAGTTAATATTAATGCGTAAAACAAATAAAGGAGGAAGTATTTTGAAAAGAAATCTTTTGATTGGAACAGCAGCAGCAACAGTCATTTTGGGTGGTGCCGCTGTTGTGGGGGCATCGGATGACAATAACATCAAGGATAATCAAGCATTTACCGCAGAACAAGCCATCCAGACAGCATTCGAAAAAGTGGAAGGATTCGTTCAGGAAGTGGATCTTTCCTTCGAAGAGGATGAAAATTATTATGAAGTTCAAATCGAAAGCAGCGTAAACGAGTATGAATTTAACATTGATGCAGCAACAGGGAAAATTGTAGGACAGGAAATTGAAAATACTGTAGAAGAAGAAAAACAGGAAGAAGCTGGACAGAAACGCTCTTTTGATGACAGTAACAACTCGAATGAATCAACTAATGTTACTTCACTTGAAGAGTACGACACCATTATCGATCAGGTAAACGCAGAAGATTTGACTTTTCATCTGGTTACTGACAATCCAGGAAATCGCATCATGTTCCTTGTTGACGACGAGGGAAAAAAGCACTTTAAAACCATTTTCGTAAAACACGACAACCTTCTGAAAATCATTGATGTGAACGATCATGGACAGGTATTCAACGGCAACCTTTAATGAAAAGCACCATCCTAAAGTGCACCCTTCACTTTAGGATGGAAATGTTCTCCATTCGTTTTGATGAACAACTTGTTTAATGCTTGCACCGTATTACCTATGTCCATGTTTCATCATCAATCTATTTTTGCTCACATTTTAATCCCTGTTATTAAATTTTGAAGAACAATTCAATAACCTACAACTTTTTATGAAAAAACTACATTTCCATCTTTCACTAAAACACCAATTTGCAGAATATCAGATACCCAATCTTATAGTTAGATTTATTTTTTGGACGTAGCTTTTATTATTAGGAAATGAGGGCTGGTCATTAGATAGTAGTACGATTTTTCTTTTACTTCTTTCATCTTTTTTTGCGGTTTAGGTTCAATCAGTTTATCGAGGTTGAAAAAAGCAGTTGTTTCATTTACGATGCTTTGCATGGGTCTTCTGTAGAAGCTAACATCAATTGTAATATTAGGTTTGTGCCAAGTTTCTGATAAGTATTGTGTTTTAAAGTAATCCTCACAATCGAATCTTGTATAATCCATAAAAGGATGATGAAGCGAAAATAAAAAAGTTCCTCCTGCGTGTAGAATGCGGTTGAATTCTTGAAATGTGTAAGTCCAATCCTTTAGATAATGAAGTGTAAGTGAGCTTATAATCACATCAAAGGAATCATTTTTAAACGGAAGGGGTTCTTGAAGATTTTGACAAAGGAATGTAGCCTCTTCCCCTAAACGATGCTTTGCTGCCTTTACCATTTCAGGACTTACATCTATACCAGTAACTTCCGCTCCTTGCTGCAATAATTGCGAAGCATACCATCCAGCCGAACAACCAGCATCAAGAACTTTTTTTCCATTTAACTCGGAGGGTAAAGCCGCTAACATAGCTGGACGTTCGTAATAAGCGTTATAAGGACTCCCTTCATCAATATCGTTCTGATAGGTATGAGCTAGTTTATTATAAATGTCTCTTGTAGTATTACTCATTTAATTCCCTCCTTTAGATTCCTGATAAATGATTTCATAATTATAAATTCAATTTTTCAATAGTTTTATCATCTGGTTTCTTTATAGCCTTACTAAATTTATAATTAGAATGATAATACTGATAATATCGCCTTTAAATTCAGCAATATAATCTGAATCTTCCACGAAGTACATAAGGCACATTAAAGTTACTATTTTTCGTCCGTTCTTCTTTTAAGAAGATTTTGCAAGTTTTCGGGTCACCACAATCCATATAACTAAAGAAACTATAGTTACCATGGAAATAAAATCTGTAGCATAGTGGAAGTCCTATTAATTTTAATGTTCTGATAAATAATTAGATATATTTACCTTTATACCTTATATACGAATTAGAAAAAATTGAAGTTTCACTATGATTTCCCGTTAAGTACATAATATCACATAGTTATCTTGCCATATATTAGAAACATCTTAAAATTTCAAGGTAAACTTGCCATTATAAATAAAAATTCATCTAAATTTAGACGGCTTTTTTTATTTATAATGGCATTTGAGTAGGTAGTTGCGTTTTCATTTGACATTGTTATCTTTTAAACTTTTTATAAACAATGTAACCCAGTAGGATATAAAGACTACTGCAAGATCGACAAGAAAAATGTGGAAATTATTAGTTCCCTTATGAAGCTCCAATAAGCCCATCCATTCTTCCAGTGTTGCAAAACCAAATGCAAACACTGCACTTAACAGAATAGCATATACGTAAAAATTCTTCCTATGCTTTGTTGTATATTGATATAGAAGTAAAAAACCAACAGGAAGAATGGACACTGTTATATTCAAAGAGTATGGCAGTGCCGGTGCGAGAAAGAATGTATGAAACATGAAATTATATCTTTCAAGAATTATACTGGCATAAGTCCATAAAATATGTACCATAAAGCCAAAGAAAAATACTTCAAAAATTCTACTTCGATCCACTGCAAAGAAAAGCAGAACCAGTGGAAGAATAAAAACCAGCAACGTTACCCAGAACTGCCATGTACCAAAATTGGAATAATCGTTCCAGTAGTTCGATATAAGCCCATTAAATTCTTCTGTCTTCACATATATTTCATCCCGATATTCTATATAATCCACAAAATCCCTCCTAATTTTCAGGCTTATTTTATGGATTAATGATTTATTTATGTAATTTTATTCAGGAAGCAGGCTATAGCCCCAGAATAATAAAATAACTTCCTACAACAAACGTTTAAAATACAAATTGGCATGCGTGAACACGGATGATTACCGTATTCACACATGCCAATTAACAGCTTATATAGACGCTAACTGTAGAAGCACATTCTTTAAACGCCCCACTTTAGATTTTTACCATAAATTGGTAAAAATCTAAATTTCCCCTGTACCCTCAGTACGCTTTCCCT
Source organism: Oceanobacillus profundus (assembly GCF_003515705.1). Classification (GTDB taxonomy): domain Bacteria; phylum Bacillota; class Bacilli; order Bacillales; family Amphibacillaceae; genus Oceanobacillus; species Oceanobacillus profundus. Next base: position 101,889 of record NZ_QWEH01000016.1, on the reverse strand, counting down.
CAAACTTATCGAGCAATGCACGCACTTCATCTGTTGACTCTGTGCTCATCAATTGATTTCTTAACTCGCCTGCACCGCGAATCCCGCGGACATATATTTTAAAGAAACGACGTAGAGGCTTAAACGCACGTGGTTCTACTGCTGAATATTTATCAAAGAGATCCAGATGCAGTCTTAAAAGTTCAAGCAGTTCCTGACTGCTATGATCTTTCTGCTCCATTTCAAAGGCAAACGGATTTTGAAAAATTCCACGCCCAATCATAACCCCATCAACACCATATTTCTCGGCAAGCTCCAAGCCAGTTTGACGGTCAGGAATATCTCCGTTGATCGTCAAAAGCGTATCTGGCGCTATCTCGTCACGAAGTTTTTTAATCTCCGGAATTAATTCCCAATGGGCATCTACTTTGCTCATTTCCTTTTTCGTACGAAGATGGATGGAAAGATTAACAATGTCTTGTTTCAAGACATGTGTCAACCAGTCGCGCCATTCGTCTACATCCGTGTAACCAAGCCTTGTCTTCACACTTACAGGCAATCCACCTGCTTTTGCGGCTTGTATTAGCTCTGCTGCAACTTCCGGACGGCGGATAAGGCCACAACCTTTCCCTTTCCCTGCCACATTTGGTACAGGACAGCCCATATTGAGATCGATCCCTTTAAATCCTTCTTCCGCCATACCGATACTCATTTGCCTAAAGTATTCAGGCTTATCGCCCCATATATGGGCTACAATCGGTTGTTCATCCTCTGTAAAAGTCAAACGCCCACGGACACTTTGTTTCCCATCTGGGTGACAATAGCTCTCCGAGTTTGTAAACTCTGTAAAGAACACATCGGGTCTACCTGCCTCACTCACAACATGACGAAAAACAACATCCGTCACATCTTCCATTGGTGCCAATATAAAAAACGGTCGTGGTAAATCACGCCAAAAATTATCTATCATTTCAAATTCAAATCCTCTCATTCCGGGAAACCAGGACAAACCCTTACCACAAAATTAAAAAGCAGAAAATGGCTTCTGCTCCTTTTATATTTATACCATGTTTAAGTACTTTTTATCAATCCGAGTGCGAGTTATTTTATTTTAATTAGACACCTGAATTACATTTAAAATAAGCTATTCCGAATTTCGACTCTCCCACCTGCATCAACATTCTCTAATTTAGTCAAACAAAATAAGCTATAATTAGTTATAATCAATAGGAAAAAGACGGGTGATGATTATGAATGAAGGGAAAAGGATTTTAATAATTGAAGACGATCAAGAAATAAGTAAACTACTAAGCGTTATTTTAACAAAATTAGAATTAGATTCGATTGTGGCTTATTCTGGCACTGAAGGTCTCCTGCAACTACAAAATAATAAGTTCGATTTAATCTTATTAGACTTAATGTTACCAGGTAAGAGTGGAGAGGAATTAATAAAAAAGATCAGAGAAGAGAATTCCATCCCAATAATTGTGATTTCAGCCAAGGTTGATATAGAAAATAAAGTGCACGTATTGAAAATGGGGGCAGACGATTATATAACCAAACCTTTTAATCAAGAAGAAGTTCTTGCTAGAGTTGAAGTTCAATTACGAAAATCAAGCATTCCATCACGAACAGCGCAGAATGTATGGCGCGGACTTAAAATCAAACCTGAAAAACGATCTGTATCTTTAGAAAACAACGAGCTGCAATTGACGAATGCAGAATTTGATATTCTTTCTTTATTTGTAAGTCATCCAGAGCATGCTTTTTCCAAAAGGGAGATTTATGAAAGAATCTGGAAAGGTACCTATTTAGGTGATGACAATACGATTAGTGTCCATGTCTCAAATCTCCGCAAAAAAATTGCCGAAATCACTTCCGATGAGTACATAAAGACACTATGGGGAGTAGGATTCATGCTGGTGTAATTTCTTTATGATTTCTTTATGTTTTGTTTAAGGGAAATTAAAGGCACCTAAGCTAAACTAAATATATCAAGAAATTTAGTGAAGGAGTCAACAAAATGGATACCATTATTCAAACATATCAATTAAAGAAGACCTTTAAGGAAGAAGACATCATCAAACCCCTTGATTTCTCATTAAGGAAAGGAGAAATTTGTGCATTAATTGGTAAGAATGGTGCTGGAAAATCGACGTTTTTTAAAATGCTTGCGGGACAATTAATGCCAACTGGAGGAGACATTCACTTATTTGGGAAATCAGGCAAGGAGATGATTCACTCAAAAAAAAGAATGGGTTTTATGATAGAAACACCTGAATTTTTCCCAGATTTTACTGCAACTCAAAATCTAGAGTATTTTCGAATTCAACGAGGCGTTATTGAAAAGAAACGCATTTATGAGGTTTTGCAAATTGTTGGTTTAGCAAATCAAAAGAAGAAACGATTTAAAGATTACTCGATGGGAATGAAGCAACGTTTAGGGATCGCCCTTTGCCTGCTAGGCAGTCCAGATTGTCTAGTGCTGGATGAACCAATTAATGGTTTAGACGCTGAAGGGATTATTGAGATTCGTAATTTATTATTGAGGTTAAATCAAGAAAAACAAATAACGATTTTAGTTTCCAGCCATATTTTAACGGAACTACAATTACTAGCTACACGTTTTGTATTTATCAAGAATGGTGTAATTGTCGATGATTTAAGCAAGGAGAATTTAAACGATAAAAGCAAGAAACAAGTTCAGCTTAAAGTCGATGATGCTGCAAAGGCATCACGATTGTTAGAACAAGCATATGCTGATATTCAGTATAAAGTCCTTCCTAATCATATCATAACCATCCAAAATCATGTAGAGAAGGGCGGCGAAATCAATCGTCTTTTAGTCGACAATGGTGTGTTAGTAATGGAGTTTCGTATGGAGGCACTGAATTTGGAAGAGTACTTCTTAGGATTAGTGGAGGGGAATGAAAAATGATTAATTATTTAAAAAGCGAAAATTATCGTTTATTACACAAAAAAGGACTCCATATTACGAGTGTTATCTGTTTAGTGTTAATTGCTGCGGCAGCGGCTGTCTTGTACTATTCCGGGCAACAAGATCAGAATTTCCCCTACGCTACGAGTTTGTTTTTTTATTCGAACGTAATTGGCAGTGGGATACTAATTATAATCGTTGCCTTTCTCTTTAATTTGGCTCTTACTGGCAAGGATACGTCTCTAATCAAACAATCTGTATCCTTTGGTGTATCTCGAAACACAATCTTTTGGTCAAAACTAATCCTAACATTGAGTTACTTTCTGGCAATATGTGCCGTTGGTCTTCTCTTAATGATTGGATTGGGAGAGAATCTTTTGGCTAGTGAGGAACAATCAGTTAGGTATTTCTTGTCAGCTAGTATAAACATGTTCCCGATTGTTATCAGTGGGTTTTTTATAATTCATGTGCTGAAAATGTTGAGGTTCGGTGAAGTCTATATCATTATCACGTTGCTATTTATCTTTATATTTTCTGGTGATCTATTACGGATGCTACTTCGCCCGATTTCAGGATTAAATGAGCTATACAAATATGCACCCAGTACATTATTAAACGAAAACCTAATGAGCTTCTTGAACAAAGCAGTTCAATTCGATTACCATTACTGGGTTACTGGCATCGTTATTTCTGTGTTTTCTTTACTAATAGGGGCAAGAAAGTTCGCTAAACAAAATATCAATTGATGGAGATGGGATGAATGGAAGTGAGTAGCTGGTTGATAATCATTACTTTGATGTTACTACTAATTGTTAATATCGGGATGCTTCTGCTTTTTCATTGGGATATCAAAAAGATGACAAACCAATTAGAAGTAATCATTGAAAATTTCGGTACAAATGAATTGGTTCGCACAAATACACATAGTAAAAGCCTAATTCGATTTGCCGCCAAAATCAATCAGCTCATTCAATTATTTAAGGAAGATCAACAGTACACCCACAGAAGAGAAAAAGAACTAAAGCAAGAAATAACTAATATCTCTCATGATTTGAGAACGCCCTTAACATCAATTAAAGGATTTTCGGAATTGTTAACTGATCGATCTTTATCTGAAACAGAAAAGGAAGAGTTTCTAGCTATTATCCAAAAAAAAATTGACAATCTCACAATGATGGTGGATCTATTCTATGAACTTTCCCAGATCGACTCTGCGGACAAGCAATTGATTATGGAACAGCAGTTTTTAGATCAACTTGTCGTAGAAGCTATGCTACTGTTTTACGACGATTTTGAGAAAAGCCAGTTAAGAATCCATGTGGATGAAGTTGTTTTACCACCCATTATTGCAGACAAGAAGGCAACAAACCGAATTGTAACAAATATTATTCAAAATGCATTACGATATGCAAAAAGCTATTTAACCATTACCTTAATTGAAGATGAGAAATATGTCTGGTTAAGAGCAATAAATGATGTTACCGAGTTTAATCGTACTGAGATCAATCGAATTTTTGATCGAACATTTAGATTGGATAACAGCCGAACAGCTGGGCACCTTGGATTAGGCCTTCATATTGTCAGACAGCTTATCAACAAACAGGGCGGGAAAGTAGTTGCAGATGTTCATAAAAATGAATTCAGAATCGATGTTGCGTTTAAAAAATGGAATTAGTTGGGTAAACATCTTAGTAGCAAAGATGTAATAACATGTCGGAATGAGTTAATAAAACCCTGTGTCGTATTCCCATTGTTCATAACGTACAACATTAACTTATCAACCTCTTTATTATTTCCGACAAAACTAGAATATAATGCGGAGTTATTTGTTTTCAAACACGATCTCAGCTTTCGCTACAAGCTTGTGGATCACAAAACTCAAGAGCTCCGTCCTTTCTTATAATAAATTTACGATTTGTTTAATCTAACTTAATATTCATATGATATAATCACAATGTAATGACTGAATTTTGATATTATTAGGCAAACACACTCATACTAGTTTTCTGAAAGGTGATTTGATGATACAAAACTCAAAAATCTTAATTTTAACTGGAAGCTACGGTAATGGCCATTTGAAAGTTTCTAATACATTAAAGGAAACTTTGATTGCGTATGGCTGCAATGAAGTAATAGAATCCGATTTATATTTAGAAGCGCATCCATTATTAACAAAAGCAACCAAATTTTTATATATTAAGAGTTTTACCTATGGACAGAAACTATATGGCAGTTTTTATTATGCAGGAAAGAAAGAAAAAAGTGTCTCTCCATTAGATTTCATCAATTACTATGGTAGAAAAACATTAGCAAATTTAGTAAAAGAATTTAATCCCGATATCATTATCAATACATTTCCAATGACTGTTGTTCCGGAATTCTTAAAGAAAGCAGGTTCACCAATTCCAATGGTAAACGTGTTAACAGACTTCGGCCTGCATAATAATTGGATACATGAGGAGATCGGACGATATTATGTTGCTTCCGATGATTTAAAAGCTGAAATGATCGAAAAAGGAATTTCTTCTGAAAGAATCAAAGTTACAGGCATTCCGATCCAGTCGAGTTTTGAAAGTGATGATGATAAAAATTTATTGCTCGAATCCTATGATTTAAAGAAAAATATGCCTGTTACGCTTCTTGCCGCCGGTGCTCATGGAGTAATGAAAAACATGGTTGACATCGTCCAGCGCTTGTTAGCAATAAAGGACAACCAAGTTATCATCGTTTGTGGCCATAACAAGAAACTAAAAATGAGCTTAACTAGTAAATTTGGAGAAAATAATCATGTGAAAATTTTAGGTTATACGAATAACATGGACGACTTAATGAAGCTATCAAATGTGATGGTTACGAAGCCTGGTGGCATTACATTAAGTGAAGCGCTGGCAGTGCAGGTTCCATTAATTCTTTACCGTTCTGTACCTGGTCAAGAAAGAGAAAATGCTCTATTTTTCGAACAAAAAGGTGCTTGTATCAATGTTGACAGCCCAGATTCATTAATCGAAACGATCACAAATCTCATTTCTCAGGAACAGATGCAAACGACAATGAAAGAAAATATGAAATCCCTATATCATCCTCATGCTGCAAAGGTTATTTGTGACGATGTTCGCAATATGTTGGAAGAACAAAAGGAAAAACGTATAAAGGAAATTATCTAACAGATGACAATCTTAAAGAACATCACCGCAAGACAAGAATTTTTATTACTCATTATCCCTCTTTTTCTCATTGAATTTGTTAGGGGGGCATTTGTTTTTAGCTACCTTCCAGGTTTATCTATCCACCCTGGGGGGATTGCTTTAACAATCATTGGACTAGCTATATCCATTCACTTTATAGGTGATTCCGTGACAAATTTAATTGTTGGCTATTTCATGAAGCTATTTGGAAGTAATGTTGTCATTCATCTAAGCTTTACCTTTTCGATAATAGGTCTTGTGATGGCTGCAATATGGACGAATGGTATAACGCTGATTGTTAGTGCTTTATTTTTAGGAATTGGTATTTGTCCCCTATGGATCATTTTATTATCCAAAGCAGGTAAACAACAGCGTGGGCAAAATATTAGTATTGTCTATTTCGGTTGGCTTGCTGGAATTGGCGCTGGGTTAATAACGATGAATCATTATTTACAATTCAACTTTAAATATATTTTATGGTTTCTTCCTGCACTCATCCTACTTGGCTGGCTAATTTATACGCTTGTGAACAAGGGTGACGTATCATATCGGCTCTCTAACCTTAAGGAACAAAAAGACAATACCATTACATTAATAAAAAAGAGTAAAGTCGTCGTACCTGGATTATTATTGCAGGGTGTTGCAATGGGAATGATTATCCCAATTCTCCCGGCATTCGCAATTAATGTATTGCACGTCTCAACGGATCAATATTCCTTATTAATGTTGCTAGGTGGAGGAAGTGCGTTATTATTCCTTGTTCCAATTGGAAAATTGGTTGATAAAATTTCAAATAAAGTCGTCCTTTTTATTATTGGTTTTTGTTTGTTTGCTCTGTCGCTATTAATCCTAATTACGAGCCCTAACATTGTGGCTACATTTGCAATCGTCATTTCGCTCGGATTGTTTTACGCCTTATTTTTACCAGCTTGGAATGCATTTATTGCTGGATTTATACCTGAAAATTTAAAGGAAGCTGGCTGGGGTATCTTCTCCGCCTTACAAGGCTTTGGTGTCATGATTGGACCAACCATCGGCAGCGTTTTAGCCAACCAAAATCAAACCATAACGACGATAAAAGTGAGTGCAGCTATATTTGGTATCACCGCAGTCATTTACTTACTTTATGCTTTGTTTTTTCGAAGGAAGAAAATCTTGCTTTAAATAAAATAGAGTTTTCCAGATTCAAATCAATGGTTGTAAAAAGCAATATTAGAAGAAATGGAATGAAAAAAAGTGGACTAAAACATTAAATGAGGTATTGGGATTTGGTTATTCACGACATTTTAAAAAAGACTGAACCCATATTGGATCCAGCCCTGATATAAAATGATATTTAAGTAAAAAAATCATTTAAAGAAAGATTGAATACGTAGTGTTATATCAACTGCAACAGATACCTTTTATAACTCTTTTACTTTTTTGTCCGAGGTTAATACAGCTTTACTTTTATGAGACCAAATCACAACCGGAATAAGGATTAAAGATAAAACCCCTCCAGCAAGTGATAGCATTTCGTAACTTGAACCAGCGACAACCATTCCTGACATGGCACTACCAGACGCTCCTGCTAATGCTATAAAGACATCAACTGTTCCTTGAGTTTTGGCCCGTGTTAAAGGTTCTGTTGCATCAACAATTAAAGCTGTTCCACTTATCAAACCAAAATTCCATCCGATTCCAAGTAATGAAAGTGCAACAATTAGAAGAAATATAGAATCTCCCGGGGCAAGCGCTGCTACAATACCTGAGGCGAGTAATGTAACGCCAGAAGCAATTACCATGGCGGTTCGACCTATCTTGTCAACAAGAATTCCAGTGAAAAGTGATGGAAGATACATGGAACCTATATGAAAGCCAATAACAAGCCCAATTGCACCTAAACTATGACCATGATGCCCCATATGAATTGGTGTCATTGTCATAATAGCAATCATCACAATTTGCGTAAGTACCATTGTGAGAGCACCAACTGTAATTCGCTTTTTGTTTAGGTGATTCTTCTCAGGTATTTTTTTAGGTTCTGTTTTTTGCTTATTTTCATTTATTTTTAACGCTATAATGAATGGATCAGGACGTAAAAAGGAAAATAATACAATACCTGCTACTATAAATGCTGCCGCGGATAAAATAAAAGGACCTGCTAATTCTGGGACACCAATAGAAAGAGCAACATTCCCCATCACCTCTACTAAGTTGGGACCTGCAACTGCACCGAATGTAGTTGAAACCATCGCTATACTCACTGCAGTTGCTCGCTGTTTGTTCGAAGCCAAATCTGTACCAGCATAACGGGCTTGTAAATTGGTTGCAGTACCTGCACCATAAACAAGTAGAGAAGCGAATAATAAAAATACACTATTTAAGACAGCAGCAAACACAACACCTATTGCTCCAAGTCCACCTGTTATAAATCCTGTTGCTAGACCCATACGTCTTCCAAAACGGTTAGAAAGTCTCCCTACTGTTAAAGCAGCTCCTGCAGATCCTAACGTAAATAAAGCAGCAGGAAGCCCTGCAAATGCGTTTGTTCCAAGCATTTGTTCAGCAAGTAGTGCCCCTACTGTTATTCCAGCAGCTAATCCTGCCCCGCCAAACATTTGAGAAATAACAACGATGATTAATGTACGTTTATATAATTGTCTTTGTTTCGCTGGATTATCTATATAACTTTGGATCAAATCATTCGTTTCACGAGACATATTACCCCTCCTTCCTCCATTAATTTAAGCTATCTTCAAATTGATACCAATCTTGAACGTTGCTTTCAAAACGAAAGGCATGTATTCCTCTCGTCTTTAAAAGCTCTACTGCTTCTACTGACATCAAACAGTATGGTCCTCTGCAGTAGGCAACTACATCACAGTGGGTTGGTAAAGAAGAGAGTTTTTCCTTTAATTCCTCAATTGGCATCGAAACAGCACCCGGAATATGAGCTTTTTCATACTCTTCTTTCGGCCTGACATCTAACAATAAAACTTCACCTTTTTCCATCCGGTCTTTAAGTTCCACAAGTGAAATACCATTCATGCCAAGATTGGCATTTAAGAATTCTTGTTTTATTTGTTGCACCTGTACAAACTGCTTTTCTGACAAAGTATGCAGACACTTTAGAAAGCCGGAAATCGCTGTATCTGCTAATTCGTAGATTACATAGTTACCTTTCTTCTGAAACTTTACCAATCTGGAATTAGAGAGAGTTTGTAAATGTTGAGATACATTTGCCACAGACATGGTAGTTGCTTTTGCCAATGCTTCCACCGATTTTGGGCCTTGAGATAAGATATCAAGAATCTCTATACGCTTTGGGCTGGAAAGGCTTTTACCTAGTCTTGCAAACTCTTGATATAATAAATCTTTTAAATTTCTTTCGTTTAGCATTTTAAATCACCAACTATTCAAGTGTTTTATTGAATAGTTGAATTATAGTCATAACCACTATCTTTTGTCAATCCTTTATTTAGAAGTAAAAAACAAGTGGAATAATGAAAACCACTTGTTTTTTTTACTTTGCATTTTGATGGGATTTTTAACTATGTGTACATAACATGCCTTAACCCTAAAAAAGACCAAAAAGCTGATACCTTTTAAAGGCGGTGGCGTTAGACCACGCATTTGTAGTAAGAAGAGACTAAGTGTCCCAGTAAGATTATGTTACTGAATAAGTTGAGCCGGTTTCCGAACAAAGCACATAATACCAGCAATAAGTATGAAGATGCCTGGAAAAATACCAAATCCAACAGTAATAACAGCACCCAAGATAGAAGTCACAACGAAAATAATACCAGCACTTTTAGGGTGCTTATTACCTTTAATTAAGAAAATAGCGACAATACTCAATATAATAGCCAGCACAGCTACAATGAGAATAAGCCATCCGCCTGTACTCAATCCTTCAATTAGAGTGTCCAGATCACCAAGACCCATTTCTGGAGTTTGCTCTACGATATCTTGGAGGATAGCTTCATTATTTTGCAGAACTAACATAACAACTCCAAAAGCTCCAAGAAGTCCGTAACCTAAAATTCCAATTATAGCTAATACAATTTCGACTGTTCTTTTCATTATCTCTCCCTCCTTTCTGTTTTATTGACCTGCAATACCACGTTCCTCATATGGGAAGGAAGTTATTGTAATTATTGAGTGTACAAAATTTACAATTGATTCCATTAGAAGCACCTCCCTAAAATAATGCGTTATACTTTTCATACGAAATAAAAAGGTAAAAGTTTCAACTGACAAAATATGTTCGAAACACTATTCGATGAAGAAATAAAGCTAGACCTCTTAATGAATCCAGCTTACGATATTGATTTTTGATTTGATTGGTAAAGACGATTAAACTGGTGGTGGAAACAAACCAGAGACAAATCTGTATCACCCGTTCCTCAAAAATTCGGTAGACCTTAACCACATATCTTCAACTAGAATTGTATGACTCTACCAAATATTTAGCAGAGGGCAGAAGAATTTATTTGTAGTGCGAAACAATTTATATATTGTTCCATAATTACGATTTTAGATTAAAAATGGGATTCGATCAGATTCGATTTAGGAACAAAAATCCAAAGGTAAGCCAGGAAGGATAGGAGATCGAATAAAAAAAGATCCCGAATTCGCAAATGTTTATTTTTACGAAGACAGGATTAGAATAGAGGATGTTTATTTGCTTAGCAAAGTATTATTGTATTACATAGGAAAAGGAAGTGTTTCAGTAGCACAATAAAAATCAATTTTTAATGAAATAGACTCCATTAATATACAAATAAGATCATGTGTATTGTCCTATTTCAGATTTAGAAATATAAAAAGTAGATTACAATTACTAATATAATACGATAAATTGCAAATGGGATTAATTTAACTTTATTAATTAATTTCAGGAAAAAACGAATAGATATTAATGCGAATACAAATGCACTAATAAACCCAACAATGAAAAATGGTAAAGCATCTAAGGTAAAGTACTCCCAGTTTTTTATTAATGACAAGAAACTTGCACCAGCCATAATTGGGACAGCCATGATAAATGTAAAGTCTGAGGCTGTGCGGTGATTCATCCCCACTAATACACCACCTGAAATGGTTGCACCTGACCTAGAAAACCCTGGCCACAATGATAAGCATTGAATTAATCCAACTGAAAATGCTTGTTTATAAGTTATTTGATCCACAGATACAACTTTTGGATTTTTAGAACGAAGTAAATCCGCTGCAATCATAAAGAAGGCACCAATTAATAAACCAATTAGAACGGTTTTGGTTGTAAAGAGGTTCTCATCAATATAGTCCTCAAATAGTAATCCTAAAACCCCTGCTGGAATCAAACCAACAATAATGTGGGTTAATTTTAGATGTTCCCTATTATATACTTCACCCTTTTTATTAAAAATACGATTTAATCCAAGCAAATCAATAAATCTATCCTTAAATACAATCACAACGGCTAAAATAGATCCGAGCTGAATAACTATCTTAAACGTATTTGCCGCATATTGTCCCAAAAATTCGGTAGACTTTAGCCACATATCATCAACTAGGATCATATGTCCTGTAGAGGATACTGGTGCGAATTCTGTTAATCCCTCCACTAACCCTAATATTATTGCTTTTATTAACTCAACGAAATCCATTCTTTAAACTCCTTTTATATTGAAATTTCATTACCATAAAAGATTTGCACCCTCAAAATCTTTTTTTACTCTTTCAAAACAAAAAACAGTTTTTGAATCATCTTCTATAGTAAAATTTTTTTCATAAAAAAACTATCCTCTAATACAAATATATCTCATTCACATATAAAATCATATTTCTATTGTCTTAAAAAATACATATTAATTTTAAAAAAGGTATCTTTACCTCCGCTTTGATAACTCAACTTTCGCAGATCGAACTAGGCAGACACGCCTTGATATAACGAGACAAATTAAAATTAATGAATAATCTTGCTTCATTCTCTTCCACTTTGAAGCGTTAAATCAGTCTGAACAAAAAGATCTACAAATGACGAAGATAACTCTGCTTATATAGTTCGGCAACTATGTATTTAACCGAAGCTCTAGTGACTATTTAGTAAGAAAAATCCTCCCATCATTAAGAATGGAAGGATGTTAATAATTATTTACTCTTTCATTAGTTGAGAAGAAAATTTACTTTCACCTCAGCCTTAGCATAAACTTATCAATTACTGTCATTAAGGTGATAGCAAAGTTGAACAACACCAGAGTAAAATCTTTTTGTGTCAATCAGTCTTAGATTCACTCTCTTCTTTATGTCAATAAACAAAGGTTTTCCTTCCCCTAAAATAACAGGGTGAACAGATAACCTAAATTCATCAACCAACCCTAATTTTATAAAAGTTGTAATAAGACTCGCTCCACCATATAGCCAGATATCTCTACCAGGTTTTTTCTTTAATTTATTTACTTCTTCAACAATGTTATCATTTATTAATATCGCTTGATTATCAGACTCTTTTTGTGTTCTGGAAAATACATATTTCTTTTTACTATGAACCAATTTCCAAATTTCTTTTTCGTTATCTGAATCATCATTTATGGGGATATATTGTCCCCATAAATCGTAGCTTTTTCTTCCATATAAAATAGTATCAATTTGATTCAAGAAATTTATGAAACCCATATCCGATTCCATGATGCACCAGTCAACTTCGCCATTCGGTCCTTCAATAAATCCATCTAAAGTAACTGCTAAATCCAGAATTACTCTTCTTGCACTTTCGTTAATGGCCATATTTTTATCTCCTTTTATCTTATAGATTTTCCTTGTTGATAAAATCATAACGTATAAACTATACTAAACGTAAAACATGACAAGTAATGACATGATTAATTGAAAAAAGGTGAACAAAATGTCAAAAGCAAAGCGTCTATTAGATATTCTTATGTTTGTCACCGCTAAGAAAAATTTTACAGCACAAGAAATAGCAGATGAATTTAATATATCCATTCGTACTGTACATAGATACATACTAGATTTATCTGATATGGGAATGCCAATTTACTCTGAACAAGGACGAAATGGAGGGTATACAGTATTAACAAGTAGACTTCTTCCCCCTATTTTATTTACAGAAGAAGAAGTTGTTTCTATCTTCTTTGCTTTTCAATCTCTAAATTACTATCGCAACTTGCCTTTTGATTCTGAAATTACTTCGGTTGAACATAAATTATATAGTTCACTTCAGAGTGAAGCTAAAACAAAAGTGGATAAAATTCGTTCTTATATTGCTTTTTGGAATCCTAAAAGAACTATTGATACCCCATTTTTAAAAGATATTCTAGAGCATTCTATTGAAAATAAAAATTTACATATTCAATATGAATCTAAATCAGGAATGAGAAAAAAACACATCCATCCTATCGGTGTATATGCTCATGATGGATTATGGTACTTACCTGCTTACGATTATGATAAGAAAAAAATATTACTGTATCGCGTAGATCGCATTCTATCAATCTTATCAGCTGAGAAAAATGAAGATGATTTCATGAATTTAAAAGAATGGTTCAACTTTCATGAGGTAAAAAACCCTGTTCGACTGCATGTGATCTTAACAGTGGAAGGTGTCCGTCAATGTAAAAGTGTTCATTATTTCGATGGTTTTGTAGGCACACAAGAAGATGGAACTGGATACATTGATACAATCATTGATAGAGGTGAACTTAATTTTATAACATCACTATTTTTGAGGCTTGGAAGTCATGCACGAATTTTGGAACCAAAGGAATTAATAGTTGGATTACGTAAACAAGCTGAAGAAATTTTAGCTATGTATCAAGATGAGAATTAGAATCTTGAGCTATTAAGCTATATTCCAACAATAATTTTGTTTCTATTATTTCACCTGTAAAACACAGCTTTGAGAAAAGATGAATTTTATTGAATAAGTATTGAATTATTATTGCTTTAATATTGCGTGGGATATTGGATAAATCCAGTAATGACAACAGTTTGGGGATGAAAGAGTATTGAACTTGAAATTGGAATCGGCATAAAAAACTCGGGCTCCTGATGAGGAAAACCCGAGAAATTATTGGATTCGGACTGAAAAAAGTAAATGTTTATTATTACGAAATCAGGATCGGACTAGCAAATGTTTATTTTTACAGCCAAATGACTTTTTTAATTAGACACGCGTTAATTTAATCTCCTCCGCAATCCCCCACCTCAAACCCGCATCCCACCGTTTCAGTTAAAATAAAGTTTTGCTACCGAACCACCATTCCCCCCAATTTTGGGTTTAATTATTGCAGCAAAATTTGAGTTGGAATTTTCATTTGAAACAGAAGAAATCATTATGACAAGTGAATATCTCGAAGAAGGACAAGTAGTTGAAGGGGAATATGAAATAGAAATCCTAGAAATAAACGAAGATTCATATGTTTTTAATTTTATTGATCTTAACACAGGAGAAGAATATATTGTTGACTCCACGCAAATTGAAGCATCTGCTTTACCTGTAATTGTTTATTTTATTGGTTCACAAGTTGCCAGTTCAACATATTGGTAAAAAAGCCATTTTAAAAATTGGTAAAAAAACATTCCAAGCGAAATCTAAAGATGCTGCCAAGAAAGCAACAGTCAATTTTTCTAATGCAACCATTAAAGCTGGAGGAAAAAATGTTTATTTTACTAAGGCTAAAATGCAACATATTCTACAAAACCACCACCCAAATTATTGGACAGGAAAAGGTGGGAAATCCATGTTTGACCCTAGTTTAAGTGTCAATGGTGTAAAAAACATTGTTACTAATGTTATTAACAGTAATAAAACTACCATTGGAAATGCTCTTAAAAAAGGAAACTCTGTTAATGTTTATAAGACTATAAATGGAATAAAATATAAAGTAAATATAGGGAAAGATGGGTATGTAAAATCAGCATATCCAGTTTAATGAGGTGATAATATGCTAAAGATTGAAACTTTGATTAAGGATACAAATATCAACATAGGTCACAAGTCTACTTTTTTATCAATTAATAATCCATTATCTGGTGATTTAGTGAATCAAACCTTAGATGAAAATGACCATGATTATCTAGAAGGAGCAATCAGATTAGAATGCAACTCTGAAGTTATCCTAACCGAAAACATGGAAACAACAGATTTGTTATTTACATGGCAAACATTAGTTGAACCTATATTAACACCAGGAAATAAAGAGTATGAAATATCAATTTTAGATTCCTTATATGAAGTTAAGATATTAACCAATAACTCAGGATTTACTTTTTGTATTAATAATACATCAAGTAAAGACAATCAAATTTCAAATACAATTCCTAAAGATGAGTATTCGAAAGCAATAATAGAGGGATTCTTAGCATTTGGAGAATTTATCGTCAATAATCAATTTTCTTTTTCGGAGGAAAGTTCCTATTCGTCTTTCGTACAAGATTATAAAGCAGGAATATTATGTATATAAACATAAGGACAGAATGGTATAGGAGCCCTTCTAGATAAATTTGACCACTTCCTTGAAATCAAGAATAATAATTCCTTTAAACTAGAACGCAAATAATTACTCTCATCAATTTCAATTAGAAAAAACCTTTCAAAATGAGAAGAGTTTAAAGTTGTAAAGTATTCTTTTCTAAGCTCAGCTAGAAATTGCTTTTTTCCTTTTAGTGCAACAAACCATTCATTAAATAATAACTTTTTGTTATCTATCTTTTCTAGAAATTCTCTTTTAGATATTCGTCTATTCTCCACCATATTTTGGATTGCAAGATCTTTTATTACTTTTAATGCATTGTTATAAAAGTAGTGTTCTGCCTGAAAACTGCTACAATCAAATAAATTTTCAAATGAATTAATAGTCTTTTTATATTGATCAGCATAACTAACGGCATTGATATTGATAGTAAGTTTTTGAATAAAACTTTCTAAATCTCTATTATCGAGTGCAAGCTCTGTATGGTGTTCATATCTAACCTTATCACTTGTATATGTAAGAAAATATTTTTTAAAAAAATCAATTGTTATTGGCAATACCAGTTTTTCTTGACCAGACTTGTAGTGACCATATAAATAATATTGGACTGCTTTTTTTTACCTTCTTTCACTTGTTTAAAATGATCTAGCATCAACCTTAGCGGCTTTGCTATGATTGAGTGATTGTATTCAGTTTTTGCGTAAAACTTACATTGTGTAGCAATTTCTTCATATATGGTCTTAATATCTACATCTTCTACCCCTTCAACTGTAATAGAATCATCTAAATCGTCTAAATTTAGTATTTTTAGTATGGAGTAATCAAATTGATAAACATATCCAAGAATTGTTTCTGTTGCAGATCTTTTACTCATTTTCATCTCCTTAAAAATTATTCAGATGACAATTATTTTATTAATACTTACAGAGAAAATAGCACCTTAATACATTCTTCGACACTACATTATAATAATCCTATAAAAATTAAAATTTTTATCAATTTATTAAATCGAATTATGTGTTAGGTAGTATGTGTCTACTACGTAATACAAGGTATAGATGGCTTCTTTTAGACATTAAAAAACACCCTCTTCAACACTTAGTTTACTCGTAAAGGGTGCAATTTCTTCTTGTTTTTGTTGTTTAACTCGTTAATAAAGATATCAAAAGAAGCATACTTAATTCAAAGATATTATTTTTGATTACTGATTGTTAAAGTACAATCGGGTGACCATTCCATTACTTGATAGTGCTATACCCTCCATTTTATCTTTATGACTTATCTAAGTTAAACTCTCTATTTAACAAATCATCTTTAATATCTTTCTCTGTTAACACTTTTTTTCGAGTGTCATCAATTTGTATTTTATCCAATTCCGCATCATTATTTAC
Organism: Oceanobacillus profundus; assembly: GCF_003515705.1. GTDB lineage: Bacteria > Bacillota > Bacilli > Bacillales > Amphibacillaceae > Oceanobacillus > Oceanobacillus profundus. The sequence continues at coordinate 84,938 of NZ_QWEH01000016.1, read as the reverse complement.
TGAAGATGAATCTTCTGCTACCTTTTCTAGGCCAACTAACTCTACTAAATAATCAGCTAGCTTCGTATAATCGTCTAATGGCTTAGAAAAAACTTCATCTAGTCGATCACCATATTTCTGCTCCAGTCCTAAACTGTCTGCATGGCCAGATATTAATACTTTTTTTGTGTTAATATAGTTTTCATCAATATAGTCTAATATATTGTCGAAACTTTCACCCGGCATGTGATAATCTAATATAGTTACTACTACCTCGTCTTTATCTGATAGGTTTTGAATATCAGTAAAGCTTTTTCCATGAACCACTTCAAAATAATTGTCTAAGCAATATTTATACAATATAAACATTTGGCTTATGTCTTCTATTACCAGTACTTTTTTCTTTTTCATTTCACTCACTCCTAAATAATTTAACTATCTTTATTTATTTCAATAAACTTATTCCGGGGTAACTGTATTCTAAAATGCGTTCCTTCTGAAGTACTGTTTATGATATCTATAAATCCTCTATGTGAGAATATTACTTTACTACAAAAAGGTAACCCCAGCCCCGTCCCCTCCGTTTTAGTGCTATTATAGGGTAAAAAAACTTTATCCCAATTTTCAGGGGGGATCCCCTCTCCAGAATCATACATATCTATTATAACCTTATTACTATCATACTCTGTTACATCTAATTTAATCACTTTATTCTCTCTATCTTGAGGAGTTGCCTCTATAGCGTTTTTTATTAGATTTATTAAAGTTTGAGTGAAATAAGTCTCATTTACATACGCATTTACTACCTTCTTATTTGAATTAATTTCCACGAGTACTTCATTCTCTTGCAACTTTTTTCCCATCATCTGTTTTGCAACCTCAATACACTTTATTATATTTTCACTTTTCATCTCCATATCCATATCGTTCCTTAAAAATTCATTATAAGCATTTACTAAATTAGACAGTTGCTTGCTTGAGGCAATGACATCTTTCATCATCTTATCCGTTTGTGGTTCTAACTTTTGGATAGAAGGAATTATCTCTGAATAGCCCTTAATAATGGATAAAGTGTTTTTCACTTCGTGTATCAAACTTGCAGTCATGTTTCCTATATAATCCAACTTATTTTGCCGTTGAACAACATTTAAATATTGATGGTTAAAATCATTATACATTTTTATAAACGATAGAAGAATTAAAATAGAATAAATTAATACAGCAATACTGCTTATTAACACCTGATAACTAGGTATAAAATTTGTCAGACCTAAAATGAAGAGCAACAAGGATGATATAACTAATGTAGTCATAAACGATCTCATTTTATTATTTTCAATACTATGGCTTACAAAAGCAAGTAATATTAGTAATAATAGCAATATGAGTAAATGTAAATTAAAGCTTAATGCTAATCTCCCATAGACTGGATAGTAATAATCCAAATTTAACTGACTATTTTCTAGTTTCTGCAAATGGTCTATACCATAACGTGTCCAATTAATTCCATATACAATTCCTGTGCTTATAAACGATACGATAATTACTTTTTTATTTAAAATTAGTTTTGCTATTTTGTCCAAGATCTTGTTATTCCTAATGACAGAACTATTATATATTTCATAAGTAATATATAAAATTAAAGGAAGTGCTGCAATTGGTCCTAGCCTAAAAAATCTAAACAATAAAGTAACAATATCTTCATCTACAGCTGGGTATACCATGTAAAGTATTGAGATATCAATTTGCCAGAAAGTGATGCATAACATGTACAAAAAAATCAAGAAAGTTAATTTACTTTTTTCATATAAATGAAACAAAGAATATCCTAACAGTATTGGGATTAAACCGATTATAAAAATAAGAATTGAAAAAATCAAAATTATTCAACCCCCGCTTTATATTTTTTAATATAAGCGATAGAATTATTTCCACCGTAACCGTGGGAAGTAATCAAAACTTCAGAGACATCACTAGTTTTAAAACCATCAACAATATTTAATTCTTCGAATCCATGTTTATCAGTTCTCGCTGTGTATGGTATAAAGTTTCCTTTCATTCCTATTAAAGTTGCAATTAATTGAATTAACCCAGAAGCTCCAAAGGAATGTCCGACCATACCTTTAATAGATGTTATTGGAATTTTGTTACCAAATAATTTATTATGAGTATACCTTTCAATTTCATCATTAGCACGTAACCCCAGTGCTTGGCTGTTTACATAATCAGGGTTTTTATTGCCTACTACTTCTTTACATAACTCATACATACTGTTACCAGTATGATCGCTCCCAAATACACCTAACCCGTCATTGTTACTTTTAACTTCATCTATTTCTGCTAAAATAGTGCCTCCTCTTCTAATCGCATCTTCTTCTTTTTCTATAACAATACTAGCTGAGCCTTCCGCAGCGACAAATCCTTTACTATTCTCACTGAATGGTATTCCGGATGCTTCAAAATCTCTGCCAAGTGGAATAGCGCGTATTTTACTAAAAGCATATATGAGACTTGCGGTATTTGCTATATCGACTCCCCCAACTATTGCATTGTCTATCATCCCACTTCTTATATATAAAATCGCGCTTTCTAATGCCTCTAATCCTGCCGTACAACCTGTTGAAACAGTCTTGGCAATACTTTTCAAAGAGAAATGGCCATTAATAGCTGAAGCTGTACTTTGGTAATTTGTTTGTCCGCAAGCAAAGGTGGGAAAAATTTTATAGTCGCCTCTACTTGATAAAGCAATACTTGCTTCATAACCTTCTGTTCCTCCCAAAGAAGTTCCGATAAATACGCCAGTTCTCTCACTAGAGACCTCTAAACCTGACATTTCTAAAGCTTCTTCTGTTGTGTTAATCTGAACCTTTGCTACTCTAGGATATTTTTTATAGAGTTTCTCTTCTCTTTCAAATGATTTATTGTCTAAATATCCAAGTATTAATGTTTTATTCCTTGTGACTAAGTCATCTTTCATCATTTCGAGTCCGTGTCTTCCATTCCTCAATTGCTGTTCAAACTGCTTGCTGTTAGTGCTCCCCGGTACAGCCACTCCATACCCTGTTATCACTATTTTGCTCATACTTTAATCCTTCTCTCTTACTAAGTCAGTGTTTTATACAAAGTTGTGAAATATTTTTGCGATTCTGCCTTTTGATCATCTATACTACTTCGTAGATTTTCTATTTTTTTAATTAGAGTCATATCCATATTTTTATTGGTTTGCGATTCAACCGCTTTATAAATAAAAGATAGATAGTTAATTAATTTATCTTCAGAACCTTTTAAGTTTTTCTGATTGTTTTCTAAAAGTTTTAAAACCTTTTTATTTTCGGCACTTAAATTCTCATTATTATAATTTAATACATTAAATAATTGTTGTTGAGAAATGCTAATATATTCAGATAGGGCATCTAGTGATTCTTTTATAATCATGTATTCACTGCCGCTAACTTTTCCTGAAGATGAAAGGTTATCAGAAAGCTTCATATCTTCTCTTATAGCGTTTAGTTCTCTTATAGACTCGTTTAAGCTATGCATTACATTAGATTGCAGAGGAGAAACAAAACGCGCGATATTTTCTAAGTCTTTCTTAATTTCTGTAGAATACTCATTAGTGAAACTTTGAGTATATTTCATCATTTGATGAATATCTACTATTTTCTCTTCCATGTATTTATAATTTTCATTTAAAGTAACTGCATTATTGCTTTGCTTATAAAGGTCTGTAACTATATTTTGTTCCATTTCCGAGATGCTCTCTAATAGACTACTAAACATCACTTCTACTTGTTTTACATTCCATTTTGAATCCTTAGATAATAAATGATTTTTTAATTTATTAGTATCTAAAAATAACGATTTAATATGCGAAGTTAAGCCATCGCTTGTTGCTGTTTGTTGCTCTTCATCGACATTCAGAGATACAGCAGTTTTTGGTTTTATGTTTACATTGTTTAGGTCTATTTTTCGAATTAATTCTTTTACATCAGATTTTATTTCTGTTAAATAGGTATTGTTTACACTAATACTATTTCTAATATCCCTTTCCTTCAATAAATCGTCTATTTTCATTTCCAAAGACTCTAGACGGTTATGAGTAGACTTCATATCTCCTTGTAGAGAATTGTAATCAAAAGTGTTCTGCCTGAATTTTTTTATATCCTTCACTAAGTCATCTTGATTCTTTTCAATTTCAAAGTATTTTTGATTGATTTTAGAGTATAAATTTTCAATATTATCTTGGTGCTTTCTTACCTTTTCTACATCCGTTCCTACCATCTTTTTTTCAAAAAGCAACATTTTTTTCTCAAGCGATCTTATGAATTTCCCAATTATGAGTAATGATACGAAGAGAAGAAGTAGTAGACTTCCTATGATTAATATAAAAATACTAAATTCCATCTTTTAACCTCCCTTTATAAAAAAGTTCTTCCTATGATTTTTCTGTTTTCAGCTTAAATTTAATACCTATTCATCCAATGATATTATAAAAAATTAATACCATATATACCTATAAGGAAATCATGAAGTATACCAGAATTCAATCCTTAGAGCTATACCTCGACTCCTTTCATTAATCCGAATTACTTGGGAATTAGAAATGGGCTTTAATTGTAAGTGAGGAGTATCTACAAGCTTATGTTTGTCATTGAACGAACATTTAATTATAAATTTATAAATGGCTCTCTTCATAAAAATGTTCTGTTGTATATAAGCTACGATAAGATACACAGAAGCCAAACGTTCTAAACTGATATAATGATACCCAGATTATCATATGTGAGGAGTGAATCTTAGAAACAGTACAATCTGCTATCCAAGTAGTTGACTTTCACTCGTTATCTGAGGGACAACCTCAAGAAAATATGTAGTATATTTGAGGGAGAACAAGAATCAATCAACTATAAACTTGTAATTTTCTATAGGTATCCAAGTTTTTGAAAATGTTCTCTCGATTACTAGATTCCTTCCTGGCAACTTAATTCGATAGTCTAAAACTATATATTACAACCCGTCCTTACAAATAAGGAAACACAGATAATCCTCCCTTTTTATTCTTATTAATACTATTATCGGCATTTCAAAGTGACTTTTTAACTAGTATATATTTATTTATAGGTAGATATCCTCCTCCGCTAAAATCAGTTAATCATAAATATGTAATTGGATAGCTTGAAAATCTCATCTATCTAACTAGATACTGTACATAGCTCGTTTGTAAATATAGAATGCTACTCTATGGTTCTCTAAACTTCTTTATATAATGGCGAGATCCCCAACTTCTCTATTTTTAACAACACCAAGTATGTTATAATGCAAATTATTATCAACTCATTTTCATAAAGGAGCCGTTTTAAATGGTTAAATACAACTTACAGGACTTATCTTCTCAATTAGGAAAAAATGCGCTTTCTATAGAAAAATGGTTTAACGAGTTGGAAAATAAATCCAATTACTATGTCCCCGTTGAAGATGACAAAAAGGTATTTAATGAAGAGGATTTAAAAGTTGCTACCTTTATTTCTGAAAAGAGAGAGAAAAAAATGCCGTTTAGTGAAATACTGAAGCAAGTAAATGAAAAATTCTCCCTTAGGCAAAAAGAGGATCGTATTATCAAAGACTCTTCAACTCTGGATAAAAAAGAATTGCGCAGTGGGGGAAATGATCCTGAAGCACTTTTTTACGAAATTGCTCAAGATAATGAAATCATTCAATTATACAAATATCATTCCCTAAGAGTAATGTTTCTTTCTAGCGCTTTAGCTAAGAAAGTGAACTGCTATAATGAAGATCTACGCATAGCTGCTTTGTTACATGACATAGGTAAGATGGGGGTTTCAAAAAAGATTTTAATGAAACCTGGTAAATTAACTGAACTAGAATATACTATTATTCAAAGCCACTCTCACGTAGGAAATGTAATTGTAAGAAAGCACTTAGGATTAACGAACGCTGCAAGGTATATTAGAGATCATCACGAAAGATGGGACGGAACAGGGTATCCTCGTCGTTTGTTAGGAGATGAAATAACTATTCAGGGGCGTATTATTTCTCTGTGTGATGCTTTCGACACTATGGTGTTTGATCAACGTAACTATAAACAAAGATTAAGCTACGAGGAAGCATATGAAGAATTAGAAAGAGGTTCTTGGAAACAATTTGACGGGAATCTAGTTAAAAATTTTATAGAGGTTCTGGAAGATATTACGATTCCAGAATATATGATCCAATAATTGTTAAGAGCTTCCCTCCACTAAACATTATTAACTTTTATTTCCAAAAGCACGCGTTGGTATTAAATAAAGGTCTTGGCGATTCAATTATTGGTATAAGCAGGGAATTACGATGGGGTTTCAAGAGTAATTCCCTGCTTATACCTGGCGGGTTATTACAGTTTATGGGCTAGAAACCGACCAGTGTGGCAGACGGCGGAATTACTGGTTTATGCATTATATTTTAACAGATAACTAAATCCTCAGTAGATATTCCAATACTTCTATAAAATATCTCCTTTTTCTTTTTAGGATATAAACAAACCTGAAAAGCTTCGATACATATACTATCTTCTGCATCCCTTCTGAAGGGACATCTTGTATTGTTAACCACGGCTTATAATCTTCCCTCACGCCTTGTCCTCTACCTTCCAAAGTCCACTTTTCTATTTTTTTCTTCGTTGTCCCCCTGTTTCGCTTCGCCATTCTAATCCTCCTAAAAATTTGTATTAAAAAACACTAATTATCTTAAAAACCTAATAAAAAAAGTCCGTTACAAAGAGAGCTTAGTTAAATGGAATTTTTTAACTAAAGCCCAATTTTATAACAAACATCCTTCTTAAGCTAATAGATAATTAGTGCTGGATACACTAACTAGTTTTATTACTCCTTGTAGAAATATAGTAATGATAGTTCTACAAGGAGTATTTTAATTATTACCAATACAGCTACTTTTATTCATCCAAAAGAAGTTTCTAACTTTTTTAGTTAGTATACATCTTTTTTAGTTAGTTTCTATCTTTTATTGTTAGTTACTCACTTTTTTGTGACTAGACAACAGCTTCCACTTAGATTTGATATTTTATTCTACAGTTACACTCTTAGCAAAGTTGCATTGTAAAACAACAGAAATACTTTACTCTTTTCTTCTATCTCTAAGACTAGGTTGGAAATATTACAAACCAAACTTCACTTCTTTTCTCTACTATGTGACGTTAATTTAATCTCCTCCGAAATCCCCCACCTCAAACCCGCATTCCACTGTTCGAGTTAAAATAAAGTTTTGCTACCGAACCCCCGTTTTGAAGGGTTTTTGGTTCAATAATGACCGTTTTCCCGCTCTTTTCCACCTGTTTTTTTCACCTTTTTCGGACAGTTGGAATAAAGTTTTGGGAGTAATGGACAGAAGAATAAATCGAGAAAAGATAGACAGGACAAGGGGTTCGGCATGAAAAGACCCCGAATTCGCAAATGTTTATTATTACGAAATCAGGGTCGGAATAGCAAATGTTTATTTTGACGAGCAGATGTTTATTTTAGTTAGACAAAGCGTTTGTACAACCATAATAAACTCCTGCTTTTTTCCGCCCCTCCAACCCGCATTCCACCGTTTGAGTTATAATAAAGTTTTGCTACGGAACCCCCTTTTCGGACGTTTTTCGAATCAAAAATGACCGTTTTTCCGGCCTTTTTCGGCTGTTTTTTCATGGTTTTTTCGAAGTTGGAATAAAGTTTTGGGAATGGAATAAGGAAAAATTCTAGAAAAGATAGTGGAGAAAAGAGGGATAAAATAAAGAGAAAATATTGAATGAGTATTGATTTATTATTGAATTGGATATTGGATAAACCCAGTAATGACAAGGATTTAGGAACATAACTGCATTGAAAAGATATTGGAAAAGACATGAAAAAACTCGGGCTCCTGATGAGGAAAACCCGAGAAATTATTGGATCTATATTGAAAAAGCAAATGTTTATTATTACGAAATCGGTGGTGGGAGTAGCAGATGTTTATTTTGACAGTCAGGTGTTTATTATTGATCTACAGCGTTTCTCCAACCACGTAACAGCCTCCACATGATTCGTACTAGGAAACATGTCTACAGGCTGCACTTCCTTCGTCACGTAGCCACCATCCTCTAAAATACGAAGATCTCTTGCCAATGTTGATGGATTGCAGGATACATATACAATCCGCTGTGGTTCCATATCGATCATTGCTTGTAAGAAATCAGCTTCACAGCCTTTACGTGGTGGATCAACTACAATAACGTCTGGAGTAAGGCCCTGTTCTTTCCATTTTGGCATTACTTTTTCAGCTTGTCCTACTGTAAATTCAACATTCGTAATTCCATTAAGTGCAGCATTCTTTTTTGCATCCGCAATAGCATCTGGAACAACTTCAATTCCGTAAACCTTTTTCGCCTTTTGCGCTAAAAATAAAGAAATTGTGCCGATACCACAGTATGCATCAACGACAACATCATCGCTTCCAATGTTTGCAAACTCTAATGCTTTGTCATAAAGCACCTTCGTCTGTATTGGATTTACTTGATAAAAAGACTTAGCTGAAATCGCAAAAGTAATATCGCCGATTTTATCGTAAATATATGTTTCGCCCCAAAGCACTTTTGTTTTCTCACCAAGTATGACATTTGTACGCTTTTCATTTACATTTTGAACAATCGATTTAATCTGAGGGAATCGTCTCGTTAACTCGTCAATTAAGACATCTTTATTTGGCAATCTATTCGTCCGGGTAACGAGCACAATCATGACATCATTGGTTGCATGACCGGTTCGAATCATAATATGTCTAAGGTCCCCACGATGGTTTTCTTCCTGATAAGGTTCAATCCCAAGCTGGTTAGCAAGCTGTCTAACTACTGGCAGAATTTCATTGATTGTCTCAGCTTGAATACTGCATGTGTCCATATTTTCAACGATTCGATGACTTCGTTTTTGGTAATAGCCAACTATAAGCTCACCGTTCTTCTCTCCAACAGGGACTTGTACTTTGTTGCGATAATGATATGGATGCTCCATCCCCATAATTGGATGAATTGGTACATGCGGAAGATGGGCAACTTTCTTCATCACATTCTTCACTTGGTTTTGTTTCATATCAAGCTGAAGCTTATAGCTCATATGCTGTAGCTGACAACCACCGCAATGTACATGGCAGGTTGGCTCCACTCGTTCAGGACTTGACTTGGTAAGCTCCATTAATTTTCCGAAACCAAAATTTTTATTTACTTTTACAACCTTTACAATCGCTTCTTCCCCTGGCAGTACGTTTGGAACAAATAATGGATAACCATTAATTTTTCCAACACCATTGCCTTCATGAGTCAGGTCTTCAAAGCGTAGTGTGATTGTCTCGTTTTTTTTCACCGGTGTGGTTTGTTTTACCATTTATATCTTCCTTCAATTACATTATTTATAATTATTTTATCCTATTTCCTCTTCAGCAAGCAGTAAAATAAGTACCCACCGGCAAAGCGGACAGATACTTATTTTACTAATAAGAAAATACGGTTTTCAAATCAATCCGTAAATCATCAAAAATAGATACTTGAATTTCTTCCTCATCTGAATACAAACTTGGCCTACCGTAGTTTTGACTTTCTTCGAGGGTAAAAACACTAACCATCTTTTCTTGGGGTTCAACAATCCAATATTCCTGAACACCAGCCTGCTCATATTTATTGAACTTTTCAAGTTTATCTTTTCTTCCTGTCGATGGTGATAAAATTTCAATGACCATATTTGGAGCCCCTTTACAACCTGCATCATCTAATTTAGAGGTATCGCAAACAATCGTAATATCTGGCTCGAATACATTTCTGCTATCGTCTTTATCTTCTTCATCAAGATATAACACCACTTCAAATGGTGCAGGATATACCTTACACGCTTTTCCAACTAGATAATTAGCAAGTTGGCGATGTAACTCCGATAGAATTTCTTGATGGATTCTTGAAGGGGCTGCCTGCATATAAAGACGACCATCAATAATCTCTACTCTTACGTCCTCGGGCCATGATAAATAGTCGTTATACGTATAAATGCGATCTTCCTTTGGTAATGACATGTAATCACCCCAAGTTAGCAAATTTTATTATTTATTATAGCATTGTTGAACGGTCAATAACACCAAAAAGGAAGACTCTAATCCAAGTCTTCCTGCATATCAATAAATTCTTCTGGCACACAAAATTCGATGTGCTCCTGTAGGTTTACAAATTCACCAGGCAATAACCCACCATATTCACCATCGATATTTAATTGCATTTTTTCATCAGCAGATACTTTTACGTACCTCGCTTGTTTATAAATAATATTCTTACTATCCAAATGTGCGCCTCGTAGAGCGAGGGAGGCAATATGAATGAATTCAGCTAGGTTTGTTTTGCGCAAAATTAGCAAATCAAAATATCCATCATTCATTTTCGCACTTGGGGCGAGCTTTTCAAATCCCCCAACCGAATTGGTATTTGATACGAGAAATAACATAATATCATCTTCTAATACTTCATCATCATATTCAATCTTTACTTTAATTGGTTTTAGCGATGGAAGCATTTCAATCCCTTTGATATAATATGCCAGCTGTCCAAGCATTGTCTTTAGCTTGCTTGGTACATCATAGGTTAATTCCGTTAGCTTCCCGCCACCGGCAATATTCATAAAGTAATGCTCGTTGACTTTTCCAATATCCAGCAGCATCGATTTATTCGATAAAATAATATCCACTGCTTTATAGATATCTCGTGGGATTCGCAATGCTCGGGCAAAATCATTTGTTGTTCCAGCAGGGATAATTCCAAGCTTTGGTCGGTTATCGAAACCAGCTATTCCATTAATTACTTCATTAATAGTGCCGTCACCACCTGCAGCTACAATTAGATCATAGCCACGCTCTACCGCTGATTTCGCTGCTGCAATCGCATCATTTTCGCCAGTAGTAGCATGTGTGGATGTCTCGAAACCTGCAACCTCAAACTTTTCCAGTATCGTTGGCAATGCTCTTTTGATTGCTTCACGCCCCGAAGTCGGATTATATATTATTCGGGCCTTTTTCATTCTATTTCCTCCCCCAATATGTTCACTCTGAAGGCTTTATCCATTTAAAACTCGTACTTTTGCATCTAATAAATATCATAGCCTTTTTCATATCAATTGAAAAGGATTAAAACATATCGAGACTGCCATTTGCAAGCAAATGACAGCCTTCCATATATATTTAACGTTTGCTGAGTTCTTCAGAAAGAATCTTGTTAACAAGTGGCGGGTTCGCTTGTCCTTTTGTAACTTTCATAATTTGACCAACAAGGAAACCATGCGCTTTGCCTTTTCCACTTTTAAAGTCAATAATGGATTGCTCATTCTCATCCAGCACATTATTAACAATTTCTTTCAGCTGCTCTGGATCAGAGATTTGTACGAGACCTTTGTCTTTTACGATCTGTTCTGGATCTCCACCATTTTCTACGAGCTCAGCAAATACTTTCTTCGCAATTTTAGAGGAAATCGTTCCGTCTTCAATCAACTGTATCATTTTAGCCAATGCTTCTGGTGTAATCGCTAATTCTTGGATTTCTTTATAGTGTTTATTCATGTATGCAGAAACTTCACCCATCAGCCAGTTCGATACTTGCTTGATGTCACCGCCATGCGAGACAGCTTCCTCAAAGAAATCGGACACTTGCTTCGAGTTCGTTAATACATTTGCATCGTATTCGGATAAGCCAAGTTCTGAAACATAACGTTTTCTGCGAGCATCTGGCAGTTCAGGAATTTCACTGCGCACACGTTCTTTCCATACATCATCAATGTATAGTGGTACTAAATCTGGTTCTGGGAAATAACGATAGTCATCTGAACCTTCCTTTACACGCATGAGAATTGTTTCTTTTGTTTTCTCATCGTAACGACGTGTTTCCTGAAGAATTTCGCCACCTGAAAGGAGTACCTTCTCTTGACGCTTCTCTTCAAATTCAAGACCTTTTTGTACAAAGGAGAATGAATTCAAGTTCTTAAGCTCTGCTTTCGTACCGAACTTCTCTTGTCCAATTGGACGTAATGAAATATTCGCATCACATCTTAGTGAACCTTCTTGCATTTTCACATCGGAAACGCCTGTATACTGGATAATATTTTTTAGTTTTTCCAAATATGCATAGGCTTCCTCTGGAGAGCGCATATCTGGTTCTGATACGATTTCAATCAGTGGTGTCCCTTGACGGTTAAAGTCAATATACGAATAACCATCTTCACCGTGAGTCAATTTACCAGCATCCTCTTCCATATGAACACGCGTAATGCCGATACGTTTCTTTTTCCCATTTACTTCAATTTCAATCCAGCCATTTTCACCGATTGGCTGATCAAACTGAGAAATTTGATATGCTTTCGGGTTATCTGGGTAAAAGTAATTCTTACGGTCAAACTTTGTGTGTGTCGCAATTTCACAATTTAATGCCATAGCTGCTTTCATTGCAAAGTTAACTGCTTCTTCATTTAAAACTGGAAGTGTTCCTGGATAGCCAAGATCAATTGGGTTTATATTCGTATTTGGATCAGATCCGAATGCATTAATACTCGGGCTAAATATTTTCGAATTTGTTTTTAATTCAACGTGTACCTCAAGTCCAATTATTGTTTCAAAATTCATTAGTTGGCACCTCCAAGCTGAGGTCGTTTTTTATGATGCTCTGTTGCCTGTTCAAATGCATGTGCTGCACGATATACCGTACTTTCATCAAAGTACTTGCCAATAATTTGCAAGCCGATAGGTAGTCCATTTTCAGAGAATCCACACGGAAGGGAGATTCCTGGAACGCCAGCAAGGTTAACTGGAATGGTTAAAATATCATTTGCATACATTGTTAATGGGTCATCAATAAGTTCGCCTACTTTATATGCTGGTGTAGGAGAAGTTGGTCCAACAATAACATCAAAGTCCTCAAAGATTTTGTCAAAATCCTGTTTAATTAAAGTACGTACTTTTTGCGCTTTTTTATAATATGCATCGTAATATCCAGAACTTAATGCAAATGTTCCGAGCATAATTCGTTTTTTCACTTCAGGTCCAAAGCCTTCGCTTCGAGATTTCTTAAATACATCAATCAGATTATCTGCATTTTCACTACGCACACCATAGCGCACCCCGTCAAAACGAGCTAAGTTAGCAGATGCTTCAGATGAAGATAATAAGTAATAAGCAGATACAGCATATTTAGAGTGCGGCAAAGAAACCTCTTCCCATGTAGCACCAAGTGATTCATATACTTTCAATGCCTCAAGAATAGACTCTCTAACTTCTGGTGCCACACCTTCAGCTAAGTATTCTTTCGGTACAGCAATCTTCAACCCGCTAATGTCCTTCGTCAATGCTTCGGTATATTTCGGCACGTCAATATTAGCACTTGTCGTATCCATTTCGTCATGTCCTGCAATGACCTCTAATACTCGTGCATTATCTTCTACTGTTCTTGTAATTGGTCCAATCTGATCAAGCGAAGATGCGAATGCAACTAATCCAAAACGAGACACACGTCCGTAAGTAGGCTTCATTCCTACAACTCCACAGAAAGATGCTGGTTGGCGAATCGAACCACCTGTGTCAGAGCCTAGTGAGAACAATACTTCACCTGCTGCAACCGCTGCTGCAGAACCACCACTAGAACCTCCTGGGACATAATCTGTATTCCATGGATTTCTTGTTGGTGTATAGCTGGAGTTTTCATTGGTTGATCCCATTGCAAATTCATCCATGTTTAGTTTTCCAACAGAAATTGCTTGTTCGTTCTTTAATTTTTGTACAACTGTTGCATCGTATAACGGATCATTGAAGTTATCTAAAAACTGACTCGCACATGTAGTACGAACACCTTTTGTTACGATATTATCCTTAATTCCACCTGGAACCCCAAATAGACTCGCTGTAGCATCTGCTGCTTCATCAAGTTCTTTTGCTTTCGCCCTAGCATTTTCTTCATCCAAGGTTAAAAAGGCATTTACTTGTCCGTCTACTTCTTTAATTCTACGGTAAGATTCATCGACTAGATCCTGAACCGTAATCTCTTTATTATGTAGCTTTGCTTCTAATTCTTTAATTGTATGGTCAAATAATGACATCTAGGGTTTCCCTCCTTGTTTTAGAAAACTAAAGAATTTGCCTGACCTTCTGCGGCAAATGTCTTTGTTTACGGATAGAAAAGTTCGAAACTTAACTATCTCCCAGAATTGATGGTACGCGGAAATGACCGTCTTCGTGATCAGGAGCATTCTTAAATGCTTCTTCTTGCGTAATCCATTCCTTCGGTTCATCTTTACGCATTATATTTTTCAAATCAAGCACATGCGTTGTTGGCTCAATGCCGTCTGTATCCAATTCATTCAATTGTTCAGCATAATCGATAATTGCGCTCAGTTCATCTACAAGCTGCTCTACCTCTTCGTCCGTTACAGCGAGCCTTGCTAAGTGTGCTACATGCTTCACTTGCTCTTTTGAAATATCCGCCATGTGATTACCTCCAAATCAATAATTTATATAGGTGATGCTTTATTTTTTTCTCATTGTACCATTATAACACTATTGATAATAGCAAAGATAGGTCTAGATAGGCAAATTATGTTGTATATGAAAGTTCCTTAGCATATTATGTAGGATATTGGAAAACTACTTATATATATCTACGCAAAAAAAGGCCTGAAACAGGTTCCACTCCGTTTCAGGCAAATCCATCATATAGTAATAGGGTAAAAAATTGAAATAATTAATGTAAAAGTAAAAACTTAGAAAAATACACTTGAACTGCTGACACTAAAGATACTTGGCTCATGTTCACCAGCAATTTCAACATTATCTTGCTGTACTCCCTGGGCAAAAAAGAATCCAGTAGCCAGTACCGCAGCTAATGCAACACCTGAAAACAGCTTTTTCATTTTCTCCCCTCCTTTACAGGCTTATTTAATTATCATAAGTTGAATTAGCAAGCTTATAATATTTTACAGCATCTTTATACTTATATTGTTCTTCAAAGTGTCTAGCCAACATTGTTGAGTAGAATACCAAGTTAGCATGATCACTATGATTCTTTAAAAAAGGTATAAACTTATCCTTAACAAATGATACAAATCTGTCATTCTCACCATTGGTTGCATATTCAAACGTATGAATAATATAGGAGTATAGCTTGGAATAACCTTTATCCTTAGCCAAGTCCAGTATATTCTGGGCTTTGACAATAGCTACTCTCACTTCATTTATTTTATCTATATTATAAAACTCTTTAATAATCGATGTTATTGCGATTAAACGTTGTTCTAAATTTACTTCTTCGTCATTTGCTACTTTCTCATAAAAGCTAATTGCTTCGTTTGTCTCAGCGATTACAGAATATAAGTAACCTAGGTTTAAATTCGTTAATTGAATAATTTGTTTATCTTTATTCAATTCTCCCAAGTGCTTTGCCAAATTATAGTTTTTTATTGCACGGTCATGCATTTTGATTCGTCTGTAAGATATACCTAAAATAATATGGCACTGTGCACATCGTTGGAAATTATATTGTTTCATAAAAATTTCTAAAGACCGATTTGCATAATCAATCGACTCCAATGTATGTCTTAGTTTGCTATGCGTAACGGACATTGTATATTGAAGATCTGCTGTTTCTTCTTCAGTAATATCTATTCTATTTATTTTTTCCTCTGCAAGTTTATACATTTGCAAAGCCTGTTGAAAATCACTTGCAGTTGAATAATAATTCCCTTTGAATTTAAACCAATAAAACTGCTGTAAACTATCGAATGTACTGGCAATCTCACTCAGTTCATTAATCTTTTTCAATGCTTCATCAAAATTTTCCATTATGAGATAGTATCTAATCTTATGAATCTCAAACATTAGCAAGCTATTCGAAAGGTTTTTGTCCAGCATTTCCTGGATTTCTTTATATGTAGTTATAATTTCTTCCTTGTTGTTAACCTCAAACAGCATGCTATACCATCTGTTACATTTTTCTTTAATCTGTTCCTCTTGACTGTTATCATTCTCAATCCCAAGGCGATTGCATAATAATTGAATAATATCGGGACTAGCCTGGGTTTTCTGATTCTCAATTTTTGATAAATAGGAGACAGATACGATTCCTTCAGAAAGTTCGTTTAAGGTCATTTCCTGTTTTGTACGCTGTAATTTTATAAATGATCCTATCTCTATCAAAATACCCACCCTCATATTCAGAAATATTTCTATTTACTAGTATTATATCATATTTAACGGAAATGCATATTGGGAAAATCATAGGTCAAAAGCACGTATAACAGCACTTTAGTTTTCTTGATTTTCCTGAGAGAGGAAAATTTACGCGGTTTTTTCTTTTTCTGGCCTTGAATCCTAAATGTCAATCATATGAAGTGGATGTAGGGCTGCAATAAAAAAACAAACTAAATGAGGTACAGTAACCCTAACTTTTCGGAGTAAAAATTTAACAAGATTTTTCTCACCTAAAAAATAATTATACCATTATTTTATTCGAATAAATATGAATAATTAGTCTTGTATTACGACTAAAGTTTTAAATAATCCATTCGTTTAGAAAACCAGGCATTAAATCCAATAAAAAAGCTCGTTTAAATACAATTATTTAAACGAGCTTTTCATATTTTATAACATATAACGTGTCACTCTTATTTGTACATTTACATGCTTATTTAATGAAAAATATGAACTGTTGGCGACTCATCACCAGCATTTCGATAAATCAAACTTTCTGCTTGATTACTGGATGTAATGTTTATTTCAAGGTCATAATAGTTTGAGAACATGTCTTGAACAAGTCCATATGCATATTGTGTGAAACCTATTACCTCTGCTTTTCCATAAAACTCTATCGGAACCTCAATCGTTAATTTTTGCAATTCACCATCAACATAAAATCCTTCTCCAATTAAACCAACATAGTTAGGGAAAAACTCAGCGATTTCATTGCCAAAACTAGTTACAATCTCATGGTCATCGTAATACTTTTCTCTTCCTTCAGCTGAAGGGAATAAAATATTTTCTTCATCAACGTCTTCCCAATCACCTATCGAATTGCTTCCACCTGATACATTTGCTTTAGCGACAAAGCTCCCTGGCACAGGTGATGCTTGTTCTGCTTCTCGATACAATGCAACCATAATTGGAATCTCACCTAGCCCCTCCTCTTGGCGAATCTCCTCCACAACAGCTTCAGCAATTCGATTACCTTGCTCGAGCATATCTTCCTCTGAAATATTTTCATAATAATATGGTCCACCGATTTCGGTTTGGAAGCGATAAACGGATTTAAGCGCAATTCCGATAGACATTCCTGCGATTTGAACGGTGCCATCATCATTTTGTTTCAAATAATTTTGCTCCAATATATGCGATAGATAGCGCGGATTGTCGCGATACGTATCCTCATCCGATCCTGTTTCCACCTGTGGATTCAAACCATCGATCCATTCATAGATTCGTCCTGATGTTAAATATTGTCCTTCTTGAAAATAGAAATCATTTGGGTCGAAAACATCCTTTGATAACCGCTGCAGGCCTTGCTCCATCTCATCAATGTCTACTCGGTTTGCCAATTGATTGACAATAACACCTCTCGCCTGACTCGTTTTGTAAGGAAGAATCATTTTATAATTTTCATCCGATAATTGATAGCTAGGGACAATAGAAGTTTCTTGTTCAGTATCATCATTTTGCAGCACTTCTTCTTCGGTTGGTGTTTGTACACATCCCGTTATAATTAGGAGTGTACATAACAAAACAGCACTTATTTTTTTCAAAGTTTAACACTCCTTATTCTTCCACAACTGCTTTTAGCTGCTGTTCATTCCATATTTCAACACCGAGTTTCACGGCTTTTTCATATTTCGATCCAGCATCCTCCCCAGCTATGAGAATGTCTGTCTTTTTACTTACACTTCCGGTAACTGTCCCACCGAGCGATTCAATGAAGGCTTTTGCTTCATTTCGAGAAAACTCTTCCATCTTCCCTGTTAATACAATTGTCTTACCGGCAAAAACAGTGTCACCCTCGTCCTGTTGGGCTGACTTTTTTGGACCCTTATATTCCATATTAATCTGTAATCCACGTAGGTCATCTAAGAGTTCAACCACTTTTTCCTCGGTAAAATATTGTGCAATGGAATCAGCCATCTTATCGCCAATTTCATCAATAGCTACAAGATCTTCAAATGTAGCCTGCTGTAGATTATCCATTGTTTCAAATTCCATCGCAAGCGTTTTAGCTGCCTTTTCTCCTATGAAACGAATGCCCAGGCCAAATAACAGTCTCTCCAATGAATTCTCTTTCGATGCTTCGATCGCTTCCAGCAAATTAGATACAGATTTTTCACCCATTCGCTCCAGGTTGAGTAATTCTTCTCGTTCCAATCGATATAAATCTGCCATTGTGTGAATGAGCTCGTTTTGGAAAAGCTGTATAATTACTTTTTCTCCAAGCCCGTCAATATTCATTGCATTTCTAGATACAAAGTGAATGAGTCCTTCCATGAGCTGTGCTGGGCAATTCGGGTTAATACAGCGAAGCGCCACTTCTTCCTCCAATCGAACAACTTCACTGCCACAAGCAGGACACTCTGTTGGCATATGGAATTCTTGCTCTTCCCCGTTCCGCTTTTCTTCCACGACACGGACGACTTTTGGAATGATATCGCCTGCCTTTTTAATAACGACTGTATCACCAATTCGGATATCTTGCTCACGAATTAAATCTTCATTATGCAGTGAAGCACGTTGTACTGTAGATCCAGCAACCTTTACAGGATCGAGAATTGCAGTTGGTGTAATCACACCAGTTCTGCCGATACTTAGCTCGATATCTCGAAGCTTTGTGATGGCTTCTTCCGCTGGAAACTTATAAGCGATTGCCCAGCGAGGGCTTTTTGCAGTATAGCCGAGCTCATCTTGCTGATTTAAATCATCGACTTTTATCACAATCCCGTCAATCTCATAGGATAAATTCGGGCGTTCTTTCGTCCAATAGTTAACAAATTCGATGACTTCATCAATTGTTTCACATTTTTTCCATTCTGGATTTGTCTTAAATCCAAGCTCTTTCAATTTCTCAAGTCGTTCACTGTGTGACGTAATGGAGCTATCATTCCACTCACCAACACCATATAAATAGATGTCAAGATTACGCTGGGCAGCTATTTTAGGGTCAAGCTGTCTTAAAGACCCAGCCGCAGCATTCCGCGGGTTAGCAAATGGCTCTTCTTCATTTTTCTCTCGCTTTTCATTCAATGCAAGGAATGACTTATGCGGCATAAAAGCTTCTCCGCGAACTTCTAGTGTTGCTTCATCTTTAATGGAGAGCGGGATACTGCGAATCGTTCTTAAATTTGCAGTAATGTCCTCACCCGTTGTTCCATCACCACGAGTTGCACCACGAACAAACTTACCATTTTCATAGGTTAGAGAAATAGCAAGTCCATCAATTTTAAGCTCACACACAAACGTAAGGGGTTCGTCCGTTCCATTACTTGCTCTCCTAGCAAAATCTCTAAGATCCTGCTCATTAAATGCATTACCAAGGCTTAGCATTGGCACATTGTGCTGCACTTTTTTAAATGCATCCAATGGTTCTCCACCAATACGCTGTGTTGGAGAGTTCTCAGAAAGGAACTCTGGGAATTGCTTTTCGAGTTCCTGTAATTCTCTTAGCTTTTCATCATACTCTGCATCCGGTACGCTTGGCTTATCGAGCACATAATATTCATAACCATATTGATTCAGTAATTCGATCAGTCCTTGTATTTGATCCTGCGCTTTTTGTTTATCCATTAGCTGACTCCTATTCTTTCGTGATTGGTGCGAATTTTGCAAGCAATCGTTTGATACCTACGGGTGCTGGGAAGGCAACATCCAATTCCATTTTGTCTCCATCTCCCTGAACTTTCACAACTGTGCCAATGCCCCATTTTTTATGATTCGCTTTATCTCCTGGGAACCAATCCTTATCTTCTGCTCCAGTTGTTGTTTGCATCCGCTCTGCTTTTCGCTTCACAGGTGCTGGGCTTTGGACATCCTTAGGTTTACTGAATATGCTGCCAAACATCGTGTTTCTAGTTTCTTCCATTCCCTCAATCAATTCTCTCGGGATTTCATTGATAAATCGACTGATGGGGTTCATATTCGTTCTGCCATATAGAGTGCGCATTTTTGCATGTGTTAAATAAAGCTCTTTTTCTGCTCGGGTTATTCCTACATACGCGAGGCGTCGTTCCTCTTGCATTTCCTCTTCATCCATTAATGAACGACTATGTGGAAAAACATTCTCCTCCATACCGATTAAAAAGACGACCGGGAATTCCAGCCCTTTTGCAGCATGGAGCGTCATTAATGTAATTTTTTCCTCATTGTCCGGATCTTCTTCATCCACACGATCAATATCTGCGATTAAGGCTAGATCCGTTAGAAATGAAATTAGTGTTTTATCTTCACTTGTCTCTTCAAAATCCTTTGTCACCGTCATAAACTCTTCTAAGTTCTCTAAACGACTTTGTGCTTCGATTGATTTCTCATTTAAAAGCATTTCTTCATAGCCAGTTCGTTCTAAAACTGCTTGAACCATATCTGTTGCAGTCAGGAAATCCTGTTGTTGATTTAACGTTTTGATTAAATTACCAAAGGCTGCAAGTGCATTTGCTGCTTTGCCTGAAACACCTGTAAAGTCTACTTCCTTCACTGCCTCATAGAAGGAAATGCCGTGCTCTGCTGCATATGCACGAAGTCGTTCAACAGATGTTTTCCCAATTCCTCTTTTGGGCTCATTCACCACACGTTCAAAGCTTAAGTCATCATCCGGGTTGGTAATTAATCGTAAATAGGCCACCATATCTTTAATTTCTTTCCTGTCGTAGAATCGCATACCTCCAACCATTTGATAAGAAATACCAGACTTTAATAGTGTGTCCTCAATTGCACGGGACTGCGCATTGGTTCGGTATAAAACCGCAACTTCACTTGGTGAATACTCTTTATTCCGAGTTAGCTCCTGAATCTTATCTGTTATATAAAGAGCTTCTTCCTGTTCTGTTGCACCTTGGAAATAGCTTATTTTCTGACCTTCATCATTTTCTGTCCATAAATTCTTCGGTTTACGTCCAGCATTATTTCCAATGACTTTATTCGCAGCTGCAAGAATTGATTTTGTCGAACGATAATTTTGTTCTAAAAACACTGTCTTCGCACTTGGATAATCATTTTCAAAAGAAAGGATATTCTTAATATCTGCTCCTCGCCAGCGATAAATCGACTGGTCTGAATCCCCAACAACACAAAGGTTTTGATAACGACTTGCCAGCTGTTTTACTAAATAGTATTGTGCATGGTTGGTATCCTGATACTCATCCACATGAATATATTGAAAACGACGTTGATAGTATTCTAACACTTCAGGGATACGTTGAAATAGATGGATTGTCTGCATAATTAAGTCATCAAAATCAAGAGATTGATTTTTTCGAAGCATTTTCTGGTACCCTTCATAGACCTGTGCTACTTGTCTATCGTAAAAATTACCCGCATGTTTACTAAATTCTTCATCGGTAATTAATTCGTTTTTTGCTGTACTTATTTGTCCCAACATAGCACGGGGGTCAAACTTTTTCGGATCCATATTTAAATTCTTTAACACCTGTTTAATCACCGATAACTGGTCACTGCTATCCAGGATTGTAAAGCTGCTGCTATATCCAATCCGATCAATATCACGACGTAAAATTCGCACGCACATCGAGTGGAAAGTTGAAACCCACATTTGCTCCCCTTGAGCTCCTACAAGTCTGCTCACACGATCCTTCATCTCTCTTGCAGCCTTATTCGTAAACGTAATCGCCAGAATATTTCGCGGTGAAACCTCTTTCTCATCCATTAAGTAAGCGATTCGGTGTGTGAGTACTCTCGTTTTTCCACTTCCCGCTCCTGCCATAATTAATAATGGTCCTTCTGTATGTCTAACAGCTTCCTGCTGCTCTTTATTTAATCTATTTATCATTTCGTCAAATGCCTGACTCATGATTACATCACTCCTTGAATCATTTATCTTTTACCGCTTCTACTGTCTTGAGTGCTTTTTTGATGTCGGTATAGATACTATTCCCAACTATAATTACATCTGCATACTCTTTCATTTCCTTCGCTTGCTCGGGATTTTCGATTCCCCCACCGTAAAAAAGCAGTGTTTTATCAAGCTCGTTCTTTACTTCTTTCACAAGTTCAGGTTCTCCATATGTACCACTATACTCTACATAAAAGATGGGCAAGTGAAAGACATGCTCTGCCATATATGCATATGCCTTCACATCATCTTTATCTGGTAAATAGCTATTCGTATGCGTAAATGCTTTCGCGTCCTCATTTAATATACAGTATCCTTCGAAAAATATCTCGCTGTACTCCATCATATCAATATACTCTTTAATCGCTTTATGCTGGATATCCATCATAAACTTTTTCTCCTTGGAATTGAGCACCATTGGAATAAAGTAGTAATCAAATCCGGGAGTAAGTGCTTCTTCATTCGATATCTCCAAAACACATGGAACCGTATGGCTGCGGCGAATCCGTGATAATAAATCAAGTACACCGTCCAATGTTACATCATCCGTTCCGCCAACGATTATTGCATCCGTACCTGATTCACAAATTAGATCTAAATCCTCATCCGAAATCTCTTTTGCTGGATCAAGCTTAAATATATGTTTCCATTCATTAATTGTCTTCAAAGGTTGATTCCTCCATCATCATTTTACATTAGTCTATTATACCAAAAATCAAGGTTGGAATTTAGCAATTTGAGGAATGTTTATGAAATCGAAATAAAGTAATAGGATAGATAACTGTGGAACAAAAGCGCAAGCGCCCGGTTAGCGACGTACGGACTGGACTGAGCCGTAGGAGATAAAGGAAACACGGCGACCGCAGGGAGCCGATGTTGACTTATCGTACGGAGGTGAAGGAAGTCTCGCTAGTCGCTGGGCGCTGGAGCTGGACGTAGCCGTTTAGGTAACTAAGTTATCCACAGCATTCAAATTTTATAGTTCCCTATGCAGGAACAAAAGAATAGAAACCGTAGCCCAAGCTGGGACACGGTTTCTATTCTTTTTCCTTAATTCTATCTAAAACCATCATATAACCATCGCTGCCGTAATTGAGACATCTTCGTACACGGGATATCGTTGCTGTTGATGCTTTTGTTTCATTTTCAATTGCACTATATGTCTTTCCTTCTGTCAGCATCTTAGCAACCTGCAAGCGCTGTGAAATAGACTGTATTTCAGACATTGTTGCAATATCATCAAAAAAGCGATAGCACTCTTCTATATTTTCCAGTGATAGGATTGCTTCGAATAATTGATCTAACTGTTTTCCACGTAGTTTATCGATTTGCAAGACAAAACCCTCCTGACTATTCTACTCATTTGATATTGTGACAGACTGCTTGATTCCAGGATCTGTTGGTACAACATTGACCCATGTCTTTCCAGGGACAAGACCAATCGGCTGGCCATCTTTTACAGGAATGATTCTTCCATCTTTGTTTTCCCATTGAATCTCCTGTACTTGGCCTTTTTGAATTAGGTATCCATCTCCGCCTGTTTTCAAGTCAATCGCCCTGCGTCCTGAATCATCGATTACTTCATGGAAGGCTTCTACTATAAAAACATTATCCACTTGGATTGCAGTTTCTGTATTTAAATCAACTGACGGCTCTCCATTACTGGAGCGTGCATACTTTCCACTAGCTTCATCATATGTGTATTCAACGCTTTCTGATGTATTATCGCCATACTCAACCTTAACTTGTGCAGCCTTTTCGCCATCAAGCGTTTCAATTTTCTCTTCCGTTAGAAAGTTCAGCGACTCCTGCGTACTTGTTGTTTCATATCCTTTCGTTGATGCTACATCATAAACAGCACCCAGCTGCAGATATGAATTATGTGGTGCTTTTCGGAAGGATTCTCTTTTAAATAGAATCCCATCATTATCATAGGTAGAACCATTTAAGAAATTAATGCCCCGATTCACAATCATATCATTTACAAAATCTGCTGCACCATGATACACATAAATTGCGTCATATCCCTCAGCAAGCTCGAAATAATATTCTCTCGCACTTCTAACTGGTCCGACGACTTCTGGCAATTCACTTTGATATAAAGCAAGAAATCGAGTAATTGTTCCTTCAGCTAAAATTTCAAAAACGATATCTGCTTCTGATAACCCAGATTGTGGTCTTGCTGCAGCATGATTATTTATCATGACACCAATCGTTCGATTGTCTACAGACTCGTCAGTTTCGATTCCTGAAAATGGAAATGTAGCTGCATAACGATCATTCCCCTCTGGTTGCTGTTCGGGAACATTGTCCTTCTCTTTATTATCATCTGACGCTTGATTATCCGACGAACAAGCTGCAAGTGCTAGAACAAAGACCGTTAGTGTTAACAAAAGTAGTTTTTTCATTTATGTCCACACTCTCTAATTTAGTCTATGTTCTATTATATGCTATCGCATCGTTGCTGGGAAGAGAATTGTCCGATTCTTTATGTCCACCAGCCCTTGTTGCGTAATGCGTAAGAACGGTAAATGGGTTGATGATAGAAATAGAAGACTATAAAATGGATCACTAAAAGCATAACCAGCCTTTTTTAAGCATCCCTTTAATTTTTCTTCTTCTTCGATAAGGTTTTGAATTGATTTTTTTGATATAAATCCATCAAGCTCAAGAGGTATCTCCGCTAATATTTCTCCATCATGCACAAGGACAATACCACCGCCAATTTCTTTCAAGCGTTGCCATGAAAGTAGAATATCCTTTTTGTTTTTCCCGATAAACACAATATCACCAGAAGCAGAAAAACTGCTTGCTATACCACCTAAGCCTGGTGCAAAGCCACGAATTGTCGTATTGACTCGCCATGTACCTTTTCGATCCATTAATAGTAGAAATTGATCACCATTCGCTTCTGATAAATCTTCGACATTAATATCTACCTCAATACTGTACGGCTTTACGATTACATTGTTAACCATTTCTAATCCAATCGGAACGGAAAATTGCAAATCCCCTTCATCTAAATCCCAGTCAAAGGCTGCTGGCTCGATTCCATACTTTTCCCAATTAATCTTCGACTCGGAAACTTGCACTTGTTGCTCACGCATTATCCATTGTCCTTTTGCCAAAACACTCTCCGGATGCGGGTTGGCTTTGTCTGTTAATATATTAATGTGAGCAACGCGCCCTGGTGCGATACTACCAATCTGTTCATCAAGATGGAAGTGTTTTGCTGCATTATAGCTTGCCATACGATATGCTTCTTCCAACGGAATTCCTTTGTCTAACGCAATTTCAAGACAAACATTAATGATTCCTTTTTGCATAAATGCCGGTGTTGGTCCATCCATCGTGAACATCAAATTATCAAAATGCTTGAGACCCGATTCAAGAATTTCTTCTATAAGAATCGGTAAATCTGGACGTATAACAGAATAACGCAATGCAGCACTATATCCGAGTCGCAAGCGGCGAATGACTTCTTCACCTGTCATCGCCTCATGGTCTGCACTCACACCTAGCAGCTTCATTTTTGTTAATGTTTTCTCCGATGCTCCTGGCAAATGCCCTTCCACTGGTTTCCCAAGCCGCTTTGCTTCCTGAATCCAATAGAGCAGCCGGTCATTTCCAGCAAGAAGACTAGGCCATGCTGTTAATTCGCCACCCTGCACGACATTTGGATGTGATAACCATGATAGAACATCTGGAGTGTTGTAAAATTCTTCTTCATCGTTCAAGGCTGTTTGTGAATCAAATCGCGCCCACCAATACATCGAAGTCGGTAATTTATTGAACTCCTCTATTATAGAAAACGCTTTCTTTTTGTCTAATGTCAAATTCCACGTTAAGCTGTCATTAACCAATGTTGTTGTACCGAATCTTGCAGCATGAAATGCTAATGCTTCCGGGTTCGCTAATTGAAATGGGTGTGCATGGGGTTCAATATATCCTGGAACCAAGTATTTCCCAGTACAATCAACTACCTCTACACCATCAAGCTGCTTTGGTAATTGTTCACCAACATAAATAATGCGGTCATTAAAAATCCATATATTAGCTTCTAACCATTGTTTTGTATATACATTTAAATACGTGCTGTTTTTCAGTACAAGTGTTGGTGCTACTAAGCCATCAATCACTTTTACATGCTGTCTTAGTTCACGGTTACGCCAATTCAATCCATTGATCATTTCATATCCCAACTCTCTCATCAACCATTTGCTTTATTTTACCATATTTTCACTTTAAAAGGGTTAATTAATTATAAATTTAAATTAACTTAATAAAATTGAAAATTAAGTCTAATAATCTGCAAACATAACTGATTCCGTCGAATGGACGTAGTTCTAGTAGGGTGTGGATTATTCAAGAATCTGAAGAACTGCGAGAGTAGATTTATCTGCAAAAGTGACGGACAGAAAAAAACCTCTCCCTTGTTAGAATAAAACCTGGGAGAGGGTTAACTATTTACCTATATCATTTCTAAAGAAAAATGCTGAGTGCTCCACGTGCGGATGAAGCAACTGGTAGACATCCTCCGTTGCCGCTTTTAGAGAGGTAGATTTAGCACCCACCAAGAGGACACGGCCACCATCCGAAACGATTGTGTCACCTTTCAGCTTAGTTCCTGCATGAACAACAAACGTATTGTCCGTGACATTAAATGATGGAATTGGCGCTTCTTTTTCATATGTACCTGGATAGCCTTTAGATGCTACAACAACACCTGTGCATGCGGCATCCTCCCAGTCTAGTTCTGGATTTTTCCCATCCAAGACATCGTTGAAAACTTGAACAAGGTCATTCTTTAACAATGGCAAAACAACCTGTGTTTCTGGATCTCCGAAGCGTGTATTGAACTCAATCACCTTTGGACCCTTTACAGTCATGATTAATCCAGCATATAAAATACCTGTGAAGGTTCTGCCTTCCTCCATCATGCCGTCAGCTGTTTTTTGCAAGATATGCTCGATTGAAAAATCTAAATGCTCTTTTGTAACATCTGGCACAGGTGCAAATGCTCCCATTCCACCCGTATTCGGCCCTTCATCATGGTCATATGCACGTTTATGGTCACGCGCTGTTACCATTGGATAGACTTGATTTTCATGAACAAATGCCATAAGTGAGAATTCTTTTCCATCTAAAAATTCCTCGATAACCACAGTAGCTCCAGCATTCGAAAAAGCTTTAGATATGAGCATATCGTCTACTGCATTTAGGGCTTCTTCTTTTGTTAAAGCAACGATAACTCCTTTTCCCGCTGCCAGTCCATCTGCTTTGATAACGATTGGCGCACCTTTTTCCTCAATATACGCTTTTGCTTCACGAGCTTCTGTAAATACAGCATAATCCGCTGTTGGGATATCATATTTTTTCATAAATTCTTTAGCAAAGCTTTTGCTTCCTTCAAGCAGTGCAGCTTCTTTTGTTGGGGCAAATATTCGCAATCCTTCTTCCTGGAAACGGTTGGCAATTCCTTCATTTAATGGATTTTCTGGACCAACAATGGTTAAATCAACTGCTTCTTCCTTTGCAAAGGACAAAAGCCCTTCAATATCCATTTCATCAATCGCAATACAAGTTGCCCGCTCCCGAATTCCACCATTACCTGGCGCTGTATAAAGGGTTGTGATTGCTTTACTTTCAGCAAGCTTCATAACGATACTATGTTCACGACCACCACGTCCGACTACTAACACTTTCAATTGGAACCCTCCTTAAATCGAGTAGAGAAGTCACCAGAACCGTTGGAACAGCCTTCCTTGATCTGGTGACTTTAGTGTTTAATGTTTAAAGTGACGCATCCCTGTATAGACCATTGTGATGCCATGTTCATCACAAACATCAATGGAATCCTGGTCACGTTTTGAACCGCCTGGCTGGATGATTGCTGTAATTCCAGCTTTTACTGCCGCTTGGACTGTATCAGGCATTGGGAAAAATGCATCAGATGCCATCACAGATCCTTCCGCTTTAGTACCAGCTTGTTCGATCGCAATGTTTGCTGCACCAATCCGATTCATCTGCCCTGCACCAACACCAATTGTCTGGTTATCCTTAGCAAGTAAGATTGCATTAGATTTCACATGCTTTACAGCTTTCCATGCAAACAATAGGTTATCCAGTTCTTCTTCTGAGGGCTGACGTTTCGTTACAACCTTTAAATCATCGATAGAGATGTTTCCGTTATCGCTATTTTGAATCAAGACACCACCACTAACTGTTGTTAGTTTTTTCATTGCAGTTGACTCGTTTGTTAGTTCTAATTCTAGCAAGCGGATATTTTTCTTCCTTGTCAAAATTTCCATTGCATCTGCATTAAACCCAGGTGCAA
This sequence comes from Oceanobacillus profundus, assembly GCF_003515705.1. Classification (GTDB taxonomy): domain Bacteria; phylum Bacillota; class Bacilli; order Bacillales; family Amphibacillaceae; genus Oceanobacillus; species Oceanobacillus profundus. The sequence goes on along the minus strand of NZ_QWEH01000016.1, from coordinate 56,493 downwards.
TAACAATTTCAAGGAATATTTCACTGAGCTTCACTGCGGTAGCATAGTCGATTTCCCGATTACAAGCAACAATACCACCAAAAATAGAAATCGGATCTGCATCATAAGCACGGCTGAATGCTCCTTCAATTGTTTCAGCAACACCAATTCCACAAGGATTCATATGCTTCACTGCCACTGCCGCTGGTTCATTATATTCCGCTAATATTTCAAGTGCAGCATTAGCGTCTTGGATATTATTGTAGGATAATTCCTTGCCATGTAACTGTTTAGCTGTCGCAAGGCTCGTGCTTTTATTTATTGGGTTTCGGTAAAAAGCTGCCTGCTGATGCGGGTTTTCTCCGTAACGTAAATCTTGGACTTTTTCATATGTAATGGTATAGGTTTCTGGAAATTCTTCATTTGTTTCTGTCATAAAATAGTTTGCAATCATAGCGTCATAGTTCGCTGTATGACGGAATACCTTTGCAGCTAATTGTTTACGAATTTCTGCATCTAGCTGGTCAGACTGGAGTGCTTGCAGTACTTTATCATAATCAGCAGGATCAACAACTACTGCAACGTCTTCAAAGTTCTTTGCAGCAGAACGAAGCATGGTTGGTCCACCTATATCGATATTTTCGATAATTTCCTCATTGGAAACACCTTGTTTTTCTATGGTTTGTTTAAATGGATATAAATTAACAACAACCATGTCAATTGGTGAAATATTGTTTTCTTCCATTTGCTTCATGTGATCTGGATTGGAACGTTTTGCTAGTAAGCCACCATGAACGAGTGGGTGCAATGTTTTCACACGACCATCCATAATTTCCGGGAAACCTGTTACATCATCAACTGGCTTCGCCTCAATCCCACCATTTACAAGGGTGCTTAGTGTACCACCTGTTGAAATAATTTCATATCCCGCTTCAATAAGGCCTTTTGCAAATGCTGTAAGATTACTTTTATCTGAAACACTGATTAGCGCTCTCTTGCTCATTACGAATACCTCACTTTGTTTGTAAAAGTTGATTAATTACTTTTGGATATAATTGATGCTCCACGTTTTGGATTCGTTTCTTTAATGTTTCCTCTGTATCATCTTGAAGAATAGCTACCTTTTCTTGTGCAATGATTGGACCCGTATCGATTCCTTCATCAATAAAATGAACCGTAACTCCAGTTGTTTTCACTCCAGCACGAAATGCCTGCCCTATGGCATCAATCCCAGGAAACGATGGTAATAACGATGGGTGAATATTTACGATCCTACCTTCATAGTGATCTAGTAATGTTGCTCCTGCAATCCGCATGTAGCCCGCAAGAAAAACCCAAGAGATCTCGGATTCTTCCAATCTGTCAATGATAGCTTTTTCATAGGCTGCCTTGTCAGGAAATTGTTTTGCATCAAATACGAATGTAGGAAGACCATATTTTTCTGCCTTGACGATGACACCCGCATTAGCTTTGTCACAAACGAGCAATGCAATATCACATACGAGCTGCTCTGTTTCCATGATTGCCTCGAAGTTACTTCCTGTACCAGAGGCAAAAATTGCTGCTTTTATCTTGCTCATGATTGAAATTGCACTCCCTCAGTAGTGGTTACACTTCCAATAACAGTGGCTTCCTCACCAGCTTCTTTTAAAATCGTAAGTGTGCGGTTAACATTTGCTTCATCAACGACAAGTGCCATACCGATCCCCATGTTAAAGACACCATACATTTCTTTTTCTGAGATGCTTCCTTTTTCTTGTAAGAAGGTGAAAATCTCCGGTACGTTCCAGCTTTTCTTATCTAGTTCCACACCCAGCCCTTTTGGCATCATTCGTGGGAAGTTTTCATAGAATCCACCACCAGTAATATGTGAAATACCCTTTACCGTCACTTCCTTTAATACTGCGGCTACAGGTTTCGCATAAATCTTCGTAGGTGTCATTACCGTTTCTCCAAGACTTGCTGACAGCCCGTGGTATGTTGAGTTTAAATCAAGCTGCTCAATGATTTTCCGTACAAGTGAGTAGCCATTGGAGTGAATACCATTGGAGGCTAAGCCAATAACAATATCCCCAGCTTTAATTGCCTCACCTGTAATCAATTTTGTTTTTTCGGCGATTCCTACAACAAAGCCTGCGAGGTCATACTCATTTTCTTCGTACATCCCAGGCATTTCTGCTGTTTCTCCGCCAACTAATGCAGCTCCTGCAGTAACACAACCATTAGAGATTCCGGCAACAATTTGTTCAATCATTGCAGGGTCATTTTTTCCACAAGCAATATAATCCAGGAAAAACAAAGGTTGTGCACCTTGCGCAACAATATCATTGGCACACATCGCAACAAGGTCAATTCCAACTGAATCGTGCTTATTTAATTCGAAGGCAAGTTTCAATTTTGTACCAACACCATCGGTACCTGATACCATCACTGGTTCTTTATAAGTAAAACTGGAAAGATCGAATAGTCCTGCAAATGAGCCAATCCCCCCCATTACTTCTGGGCGTGTCGTTTTTGCAATATGCTTTTTCATTCTTTCCACAGCTTCATAGCCTTTTTCCACGTCTACTCCAGCTTGTTTATATACTTCTGACATGAATGAATATCTCCTTTAATGTTGGATTAGATTTTGGCAATTTTGACCAGCCACGTATATGTGTTTTCAAACACAGTCACCACATTTAAATCGAAATGCTCAATCATTAGCAACGATCAATTTTCCAGCTACGGTGTCCACGTGTCTTCGCCTCGGTTATAGCTTATTGGTCAAAACGTGCTGTTAGCACTTTGTATAATTTATTTCAGTTTCTCCATTTTCCATCACTGGATATCGCCCTGTCATGCATGCCATACAAACTCCTTGGTTAATCGTTTTGTCCTTGACAATTGCTTGTTCGAGACCTCTCTCTGATAAATAAGCAATACTGTCAGCACCAATTATTTCACAGATCTCCTCTGGGCTATTATTAGCAGCTATAAGTTCTTTTCTCGTCGACATATCAATTCCATAATAGCAGGGATGCTGAATGGATGGTGATGCAATCCGAACATGGACCTCTTTTGCACCGGCTTGCTTTAACATTTTCACAATTCGCTTGCTCGTTGTACCACGCACAATGGAATCATCAATCATCACAATCCGTTTGCCTTCCACGATGCCACGAACAGGAGAGAGTTTCATTTTAACACCTTGCTCCCGTAACTCTTGTGAAGGCTGGATAAATGTTCTTCCAACATAGCGATTTTTTAAAATTCCCATTTCGTATGGAAGGCCACTTTCTTCTGCGTAGCCGATTGCAGCAGAAATACTGGAATCAGGAACTCCAATAACCATATCTGCATCTACTGGCGCTTCTTTTGCAAGTTCCACACCCATTTGTTTTCGTGATGCATGGACATTTACATGATTCAGATCACTGTCCGGTCTTGATAAATAGACATACTCCATTGCACACAATTTACGGCCACCGCGAGGAGCGAATCGCCTAATCTCTATGCCATCATCACTAATCGTTACAAGTTCTCCTGGTAAAACTTCCCGTTCAAAGGTTGCACCGATTTGGTCAAATGCACATGTCTCTGATGCAACAACATATGCATCGCCAAGCTTGCCAATGGAAAGTGGACGAATTCCAGCGGGATCAAGGGCTGCATACATACGATCCTCTTTTAAGATTAAATATGCATATGCTCCAACAACTTGGTTGAGAGCAGTTGATATGGAGGTTTCATTTGTTCGCTGTCCTCCTCTTCGAATCAAGTGTGCAAGTACTTCCGTGTCAGATGATGTCTGTAGAATACTTCCTTCATCTTCAAGCTCCCCGCGCAGTTGGTGAGCATTCATGATATTCCCATTATGCGCAAGGGCCATACTGCCTGTTTGTGTACGGAAAAGAAGGGGCTGGACATTTTCGATTACTTTCCCGCCTTGGGTAGTGTATCGTACATGCCCAACTGCATTCCTGCCAGCAAGCTCTTCAAATTTTGCCTTTTTAAAAACATCATTAACCAAACCGAGCCCTTTATGTGCTGTTAATTCCTTGCCATCACTAACAACAATTCCTGCTCCTTCCTGCCCACGATGCTGCATAGAATGAAGCCCATAGTAGGTAAGTTCAGCCGCCTTGTCATGTCCCCAAATTCCAAACACACCGCATTCTTCGTTTATGCCTTTGATTTCAGCAAGCATGGGATCGCTTCCCTCCATAGTTTCTCTAGTTGGTTAACATTTTCCTGGATAACTGCTGCTTCATTGACAGTTATGCTTAATGTTTGATCATCGGTTACAACACCGATTTGCTTAGCGTCTTTTACTTCTTTCTCAAAGCGCGCTTGATCCTCAGCCTTTACTGTAACTATGAATCTTGACTGGGTTTCACTAAATAGCTCAACGGTAGCTTCTCCGCTCAGGTGTACGTCTGCACCTAGTCCTTTTCCAGCAAATACACTTTCCGCCAAAGCAACCGCAAGCCCGCCTTCAGCAAGGTCATGCGCAGATACAATTAATCCGCTTTGAATTGCTTCTAACAAATGCTTCTGCCTTGTTGCTTCCACTTCTAAATCGATGGCAGGTGCTTTCCCTTTATATTCTCCGTCAAGTAGATTTTGCAGCTCACTTCCACCAAATTCAATTTTTGTATGACCAATTAAATAGATAGCGTCCCCTGCTTTTTGGAAGAAGCTTGGTGTAATATGCTCCAATGACTCATGAAGTCCAACCATTCCAACAATTGGTGTTGGATAAATAGATTTACCTTTTGACTGATTGTATAAGGACACATTTCCACTGATTACAGGAGCTTCTAAGACTTCACAAGCCTCACTCATTCCTTCTACTGCTTTTTCCATTTGCCAAAACACTTCTGGATTTGTTGGATTTCCAAAGTTCAATCCGTCGGTTAAGCCAAGTGGTTTTGCACCAGAACAAACAATATTACGCGTCGCTTCTGCTACAGCAATTTTCCCACCTGTTTCAGGATCCAAATAAATATAACGCGAATTACAATCCGTTGTAATCGCCAATGCTTTATCTGTTCCTTTAATCCGAACAACTGCCGAATCAGAACCTGGTGTTACGACTGTATTTGTCTGTACCATTGAGTCGTATTGATCATAGACCCATTCCTTACTAGCGATTGTAGGTTGCTGTAATAATTGCTTTAGTATTTCCGCATGATCATTTACAAACGGGGCCGTATTTTCTATTTTCTGAAATTCTTTATAATAAGCTGCTTCTTTTGATGGCATATGAAACACTGGTGCATCATCCGCTAGTGAGTCTACAGGAATATCTGCCACAACTTCCCCGTGATGCTTAATACGGAATACTTTTTCTTCGATTACTTCACCAACAGGAACTGCTTTTAATCCGTATTTCTCAAAAATATCAATGATTTCCTGTTCGCGCCCTTTTTTCACACATAGAAGCATTCGCTCTTGCGATTCCGAGAGCATCATTTCATAAGCTGTCATATGTTGTTCTCGTTGTGGTACAAGATCCAAGTTCATTTCAAGTCCTGTTCCTGCTTTACTAGCCATTTCACTTGCAGACGACGTAAGACCAGCAGCACCCATGTCCTGCATTCCTACTAATGCATCGGAATGAATGACTTCTAAACACGCTTCAATCAGAAGCTTCTCCATAAATGGATCACCAACCTGAACGGCAGGACGATCCTTGGCTGCATCTTCCCCTAAATCATCAGATGCAAAGGTTGCCCCATGAATTCCATCGCGTCCAGTTGGAGGACCTGCATAAAGAATGGTATTCCCAACTCCAGCTGCAATCCCTTTTTGAATTTCATCATGGTTGATTAACCCAATACACATTGCATTTACAAGTGGGTTATCCTCATAGCTGTCATCAAATTGAACTTCTCCTCCGACGGTAGGAACACCAACACAGTTCCCATAGCCAGCAATCCCGTTCACAACTTCTGAGAAGAGATATTTCGTTCGATCGGTATTTAAGTTTCCAAAGCGCAATGAATTCATCGATGCAATTGGACGTGCACCCATAGAAAACACATCACGAATAATTCCCCCAACACCAGTTGCGGCTCCTTGATACGGTTCTACTGCAGATGGGTGGTTATGACTTTCAATTTTAAACACAACTGCCTGGTTATCACCGATATCAATAATTCCAGCTCCTTCTCCAGGCCCTTGCAGCACATGTGATGCCTTTGTTGGAAATTTACGAAGAAGTGGTTTGGATGTTTTATAACTACAATGCTCTGACCACATGACGGAGAAGATTCCAGTCTCTGTAAAGTTAGGAAGTCTCTTCAGAATATCCTTTATCATTTCAAATTCCTGATCACTTAAACCCATTTCACGATACAATTTATCACGTTCAATTTGCTCTGGACTTATATCATGCGTTTGCAGCATACATGTCCCTCCAATTCTGAATCATAGACTGGAATAGTCGTAACCCGTCATCACTGCCGAGTAACTGTTCCACAGCACGCTCTGGATGTGGCATCATTCCAAGTACATTTCCTTGTTTATTCATAATCCCAGCAATATCTTCAACCGATCCATTCGGATTGTTTTGATAGGTAAAAACAATTTGGTTATTCGCTTTAAGCTCTTTTAACGTCTCCTCATCACAGAAATAGTTACCTTCTCCATGAGCAATTGGAAAATGTACAACTTCTCCTTTGTCATATGCAGCAGTAAAGATAGTTTCGTTATTTTCCACAACAAGTGGTTCCTGATGGCACATAAACGAAAGTTTCTCATTACGCAGCAATGCACCAGGCAACAGACCAGCTTCCGTTAGAATCTGGAATCCATTACATACACCGAGCACTGGCTTTCCTTTTGCAGCATGTACTTTAATTTGCTTCATGATATCGGAAGTGGAAGCAACTGCTCCACAGCGTAAATAATCACCATAAGAAAAACCGCCTGGCAGCAATATTCCATCATAGTTCTCTAAATTGCTGCCTTCATACCATACAAGGTCAGCTTCTGTCTTTAAAACGTCTTTAACAGCATGATACATATCACGATCACAGTTAGATCCAGGAAAAACAATTACTGCAAATTTCACAGTGCTTCAGCCTCCTCCACATCGAAACGATATTCCTCGATTACTGGATTAGCTAGTAACTTGTCACACATTACCGTAACACGTTCCGTTAAATCGGGTCCTTCTTCTACTTGTAATTCAATAAATTTCCCAACACGAGCTTCTTCTACTTCCTTATAACCTAAAGAATTTAATGATTCCTGAATTGCTTTTCCTTGTGGATCCAGAACACCTTGTTTTAATGTAATATAGACAGTTACCTTCTTCATGCTTTAGCCTCCAGCCGTTGTAATATTTCATTGTAAACTTCAATTAAATCTCCGTTTCCTTGACGAAAAACATCCTTATCCAACTTCTCTCCAGTCGCTCTATCCCATAAGCGGCATGTATCTGGCGAGATTTCATCCGCTAAAACAATATCGCCACACGCTTTTCTTCCAAATTCTAATTTGAAATCAACTAATGTAATCCCGATCGATTGAAAAAGCTCCAATAATTGGTGATTAATCTGTAATGCTTTTTGTTTCACTTCACTAATCTCTGCTTCTGTAATCGTTGTTACGTATAATGCATGCTCATCATTAATCAGCGGATCCCCTAGTGCATCGTCTTTATAGTAAAATTCGATGATTGGTTTTTCAAAAATTGTCTTCTCTTCAATCCCTAAACGCTTCGCAATACTACCGGAGGCTATGTTGCGAACAACGACCTCTAATGGAATGATTTCCGTTTGAACCACAAGCTGTTCGGTATCATTCAACTTCTCTATAAAATGAGTTTCAATTCCACTTTTATGAAGCTTCTGAAAGATTAAGGTTGAGATAGAATTATTCAATTCTCCTTTTCCTTCAAAGGATTCCTTCTTCTTTCCATTAAATGCTGTTGCATCATTTTTATAGGAAAGAACAAGTTCTCCAGGTCTTCCTTCTGCCTGATATACCTTTTTCGCTTTTCCTTCATACACAAGATCAGCCTTCATCCTGTACACCTCTTGATAATCCAATTCGCTCAAAAATGACATCAACATTTTTCAAATGATAGGTGTAATTAAAACAATCCTCTATTTCTTCCTGCGTTAATTTAGCTGTAATTTCTTCGTCTGATTCCACAAGCTGCTTGAAAGGTGTTTCTGTTTCCCAAGCTTGCATTGCCTTTGGCTGAACGATATCATAGGCTGCTTCACGTGCCATCCCTTTATCAATTAATTTCAACAAGACACGCTGTGAAAAAATAACACCATGTGTTTTATCGATATTTCGTTTCATATTCTCCGGAAATACGGTTAAATTCTTCACGATGGTCGCAAAGCGATTTAACATATAATTCAGTGCGATTGTGGCATCTGGCAGAATGACACGTTCTGCGGAAGAATGGGAAATATCACGTTCATGCCATAGGGCTACATTCTCATATGCAGTCATCATATAACCACGGATCACACGTGCCATTCCGGTCATATTTTCTGACCCGATTGGATTACGCTTATGCGGCATAGCAGAGGAACCCTTCTGCCCTTTAGCAAACCGTTCTTCTACTTCACGGGTTTCTGTTTTTTGCAAACTGCGAATTTCCGTAGCAAACTTTTCAATTGATGTAGCAATTAACGCTATTGCAGAAATATATCCAGCATGGCGATCACGCTGTAAGGTCTGCGTAGACACTGGTGCAGGCGTGATTCCAAGCTTTTCACATACATAGGTTTCAACAAACGGATCAATATTGGCATATGTCCCTACCGCTCCAGACAATTTACCAAATTCGATATTTTTCGCAGCCAACTCAAATCGCTCCAGATTACGTTTCATTTCTTCATACCAGAGGGCAAGCTTTAACCCGAAAGTAGTCGGTTCTGCATGGACACCATGCGTTCGTCCCATCATCACCGTATGCTTATGTTCAATCGCTTTGTTTTTCAAAATATCAATAAAACGATGTAAATCTTTGCGAATAATTTCATTCGCTTGCTTAATTAAGTAACTTAATGCCGTATCGACAACATCTGTTGAGGTTAGTCCATAATGGACCCATTTCCGTTCTTCTCCAAGTGTCTCCGATACTCCCCGTGTGAAGGCAACAACGTCATGACGTGTCTCCTGTTCTATTTCGTAGATTCGATTGATATCAAAAGAAGCGTGCGCTCGTATTTTTTTTACATCATCAGCTGGAATAACACCCAACTCACTCCATGCTTCACATGCAAGAATCTCCACTTCAAGCCAAGCTTTAAATTTATTCTCTTCCGTCCAAATATTTCCCATTTCTTCTCTTGTATAGCGTTCGATCATGCCATTGCCCCCTTGAAATGTTCGATCTGTTTCTGTAACGTTTCTTCGTTAGCTGCAATAAATGTGATATGTCCCATTTTTCGCTTTTCTTTTGGCTCGGATTTGCCATATAAATGAACAAAACCGTTCTCTGCCTGTGGCAATGCCTTGAATACGCCGTCCATATCCTCGCCTAAAATATTGATCATTACTGCTTCGTTCAGTAATTGAACCTCTACTAATGGAAGCCCGCAAATAGCGCGAATATGCTGGGTAAATTGAGATACATTACAAGCTTCTATCGTATAATGTCCAGAATTATGTGGTCTTGGCGCCATTTCATTTAAGAAAATGTCATCACCTTGTACAAACATTTCAATTGCAAATGTGCCAACAATATTCATTTTCTCTGCAAGGATTTTCGTTGCTTCATACGCTTTATTTTCAACAGTGGAACTAATTTTTGCTGGAACAGTTGTTTGATACAAAATATGGTCACGATGCTTATTCTCTGCAATTGGGAAAATTGTAATTTTTCCTTCGTGAGACCTTGAGAACACAACAGAAATTTCTTTATCAAACGTTATCCATTGTTCAATAATGCAATAGCCGTTTTCCTCTGCAAATTGTGCTGCTCGGTCTGTGTCTTCAATCGAATTTATTTTAATTTGTCCTTTGCCGTCATAACCGCCACGACATGTTTTAATCACTGCTGGAAACGTAAATGTGTGTAATGCATTTCTACATTCTTCTGCATTTTTTACAATTGCGAAGTCGGGAATTGGTAAGTTCATTTCCTGGATTACGTTTTTTTCTTTTTCACGGTTCTGTGTAACTTCAAGTGCATAGGTACCTTGTGGTAGCTTTCCTTGCTTTTCAATATAAGCAGCCGCTGTCAAATCAACATTTTCGAATTCATACGTGATAACATCACTAATTTCCGTTAATTCTTTAATTGCGTTCATATCATCATAAGCGGCAGTGATCTGAATATCAGCCACTTGGGCAGTTGGACAGTTAGGCGTAGGATCAAGCACTGCAACCTTATATCCCATATATCTAGCAGCGATTGCCATCATTCTTCCTAGTTGTCCACCACCGATGATTCCAATTGTATGTGGTGGAAGTATGGTTTTATTTTTCTCCAAGATCTTCCCTCATTTCCGATACATTCTTTCTCATTGTTTCACGATAGTTTTCTAGATTTTTAACAATCTCTTCATCGAATGTACTTATAATTTGCGCAGCAAGAATACCTGCATTTGTTGCCCCGGCCTTCCCTATTGCAACAGTAGCAGTTGGCACACCACCAGGCATTTGTACAATCGACAATAAAGAATCAAGTCCATTCAATGCCTTGCTTTGAACGGGAACACCAATGACTGGCAATGTCGTTTGGGACGCAACCATCCCTGGTAGATGAGCAGCTCCCCCAGCCCCTGCAATAATCACCTTCAAACCACGTTCACGTGCTGTTTTAGCATACGTAAACATTTCATCCGGTGTACGATGCGCAGAAATAACATCCTTTTCATATGGGACATTTAATAATTCAAGAATGTTACACGCATGTACCATCGTGTCCCAATCTGAGATACTTCCCATAATTACGCCTACCTGAGTCATCAAATCCCTCTTTCTATCATGAAGTCATGTTGAAACATCAAAAAATAATCAATTAAAAAAGTCTATTCGTCTCCCTCAAAATGAGAGAAGATGAATAGACTTTTCAATCCTTCGATCAAGTGAAAACTTTTCATTGTTCTTACACAACGATTCACCTTCCCTCATAGTCCAGCATTTACGGTGCTGGGTAGAAACTTCTGAGCCATATTCTCAGTAAATATATGAGGAACTCTATTTATTTGTCGGATTAAGCATAACAAAACAAAACTAAAAAATCAACTGAATTTCATACGATGTTTTGCCATATTTAATTAACGTACGGATTTTACTGATATAGATGTTGTAATTTGCTTAAATTTATACAGTGTAATAATTAGATTGATTTATAATGAGCATTTCGGCAAAATAACCCACTTTTCTAAATGCAGTCCTATTTTAAATTTGTTTCTGAATATTATTGACAACTAACAATGTATTAGTGTACTATTTAAATAGTACACTAATACATTGTTATAGGAGGATGAAAAATGAATGCATGGTTGTCGTTAACAAAGAAAGAATTCCAGCTTGGTTTACCAGCTTTTCTCATTGCTTTGATACTATATTTGGGTATTTTGAGTGGTGGATATTTTACTGGTAATTATGCAGGTTACACAGAAGGCTTGCTATCAGTGGCATTGGGATTCGTGGTAATACTTCACATCTTTTTTCTACCGTTTTATTTATATTACAGCTTGAGCGCTGAAAGAAAGAGATTACACTTATGGCTGCACACGCCGATGTCGATAGCAGGATTGCTTTCTTCAAAAGTAGTTACAGGAATCACTTTTATGGTATTTACTTTTGCCGTATTCATTATCGGTTCAACACAATTTTTCCTTCATACTTTCGATTTTTTTAATCAGGAAACAATATTTAATTTGTTAGGATCAATTACTGTCTTTGTGTTTACATTAGGATTCTTCATCGCAGCTCTCTTCCTCTTTTTCTGGTCCATTTTCCTGACCTTTAGTCAGCGGATGAATGATTTTATCAGCTTCATTCTAACGTTTATTCTCTTCTTATTCATATCCTGGATCTATGGTTCTTTGATGGATCTATCCTTTATGCAAACATTAACAAATTGGGGAAGTATTCAAGTCAATGATATTATCGTTGGATTTGAGTTCGGTTATGTAGAGAATGCATTTGAAGCACAAGCAATGAGCGAATCATCTATCTTCTATATCGGGCATTTTGTCCGTGATATTGTTGTTGCAGTCATTATGTTTATTGCTGCTTGCTGGATTATTGAGAAAAAAGTTGAGGTGTAAGTTATGGCAGACATATTCCATTCATCCCAGCCAATTTACCAGCAGCTTGCGGAACGAATGAAAAAACAAATAATAAGAGGGGAACTGGCCCCAGGTGATAAGCTTCCTTCTGTTAGGGAGACAGGAATTGAAGTGAGTGTTAATCCAAATACAGTACAACGCACGTATCGGGAGTTGGAATCAATGCATATCGTAGAATCCAGACGTGGGCAAGGGACCTTTGTAACAGAAGATGAAGGAGTGCTTGAATCCATCCGTGAAGAAATGAAAACAGAATTGATGACGACCTTTTTTCAAGGAATGCATGAAATGGGCTATACGAACGAGGAAATCGAGCGTGGATTAATTGATTTTTTGAATGAGAAGGGAGAGCAAAAGGGATGATTACATTAACAAATGTCTCAAAAAGATATGGCACTAAAAAAGCATTAGACCATGTGAATTTAGAGCTGACGCCGGGGAAATTAATTGGTCTAGTCGGTGAGAACGGAAGTGGCAAATCAACAACCCTAAAGCTAATCGCGGGGCTCAATCACCCAACAAATGGGGAAGTAAGGGTGAATGGAGAAAAAGTTACCCGTAAAATTGCGGATTCCGTATCCTATTTATCAGAGCTCGATGAGTATTATCGATTTTTCACGGTGAAAAGATCAATCGAATTCCAATCTAGTCAATTTAAGGATTTCGATAAAGAAAAGGCTTATGAAATTTTGAAATTTATGAAGCTGGATCCAAATGATAAATTAAAACATTTATCAAAGGGAAACCGCGGTCGACTAAAAATCGTACTCTCTCTAGCACGGAATGTACCAGTCATCTTGATGGATGAACCATTCTCCGGACTTGATCCAATGGTCCGCAATTCCATTGTTAAAGGGCTGATTTCCTTCATTGATCTTGAAAAGCAGCTTGTTCTTATCACGACACATGAAATTAGAGAAGTTGAAAATATTCTTGATGAAGTCGTAGCGATTAAAGCCGGTTCCATTATTGGACATCATAATGTGGAAGAACTGCGTGAACAGAAGCAAATGGGCATTGTTGATTGGATGACAGAGGTTTATGAGTAGTAGATACGAAACTCTTTAGAATTTTGTAAAATAAAGTGCGCAGGCTCTAACTGCCTATTTTTTGTTCGTCATGAAGCTGGTTCATAAATATTTTTGATTAGTTTTACAATGGTAGCCCCCAAAGTAGATTCCAAATCTAACTTTGGGGACAACACTAATTAGGGAAAACTTTTTATCGTATTCCTCTTGAATATTGAAAAGGTGGATTAACTTTACGGGTCAATGTTTTTTCTGCGTGTAATGCCCAGTAAGGATCATTGAGCATGCCTCGTGCAATAGCTATCAGTTCAGCATCTCCATTAGAAATCGTTGCTTCTGCAAGATCAGGATCACTTAATTTCCCAACAGCGATAACTGGGAGACCTAATTGATTTTTAAATTCACGTGCAAAAGGTACTTGATAACCTGGTGTGTTTTTAGGTTTTAACTTCCCAGGAAGTCCCTCACCACCACTTGAAACATGGAATACATCGACACCTGCTGCTTTAAATCGTTTCGCCATATTAATAGCATGCGGTAAGTTATAACCTCCATCTATATACTCAATAGCAGATAAACGCATAATTAAAGGCATTTCAGAAGGTATTACGCTCTTCACTGCTTTTACAACTTCTTCCCCAAATAAGGCTAAGTCTTGTCCATATTCATCCGTACGGTTATTAATGCTCGGTGACATAAATTGATGTAAAAGATATCCGTGTGCTCCATGCAACTCAATGGTATCAAAACCTGCTTTCACTGCTCTTTCAGCAGACTTTTTAAACTGTTGAATGGTTTCCTTAACTTCTTGGGTTGTTAAAGCTCTCGGTTGTTTTAGTTCACCGTTCATAGTCTCCTCTGGCAGAACCTCAACTGGAATTTCGGAAGCTCCGACAGGCTGATTTGCATCTTCTGCTTTTCTACCCGCATGTGCAATTTGAATTCCAACTTTAGCGTCATATTTCTTTATCTGGCTAACAAGCCGTTGATAATGTGGAATTTGTTCGTCTGACCATAGACCTAAGTCGCGATTTGTAATACGTCCCTCGGGGGTTACACTTGTCATTTCCAAGATAATTAATCCGGCTCCCCCAACAGCTCTTGAAACGTAATGGACAGAATGCCAATCATTTGGAACACCATCTTCTTTATCAACCGAATACTGGCACATCGGTGGCATAACAATACGATTTTTTATAGTTAAGTTTTTGATAGAATAGGGACTAAACATGTTACTCATTATGAAAACTCCTTATTGATTAAGATTATTTTTAGAACTATTTTTTCATTACAATGTAATAAAAGTGTTCATCAGTTGTTCTATTTAGCTAAGATATGGAGAGTAATTAATGAATCCAACATTTAAATATAAAAGGTTGAAATATCTCTATGTATGCATCACTCCTTTAATTTGCTTGCGCATACATATAAATAACATAAAAAGATTCTTTAACCACCTATCTACACTTTATTATTTGTTTGCGCATGCATATAATATAGCATATGATATAATGAAGTCAATAATTTAAATCGGAGAGGAATATCAACATGTATGATAATGAATTATTTGATACGTGGCTCAAGTTAACTAAATATCATAATCGTCTCTTAAAAGCGATAGATTATACACTTCAAGATCACTTTCAATTAGGGATTAATGAGTTTTATCTTTTGTATTTTCTTGCCCAATCCGAAAACAAAAAAATGAAGCTTTTGGATTTGGTGCCAAAAGTGGGGCTTAGTCATAGTGCTTTATCTCGGTTGGTAACAAGATTGGAAAAGCATCGTGGTGAGTCTTTAGTGCAGCGTCAAACAGATGAAAATGATAAACGATCAGTCTATGTTCTTTTATTAAAAAAAGGGCAACTACAGGTTGAAGAGATGTTAATACTGTTAAATAACAGTTTACAAACTCAAATAAGTATAAAAGATATTCATGACATAAAAAGGCTTATTGAATAGTTTTGCAGTGCTTTTAATATATCCCCGTAAAATAAGGTTCATTGACTCCATTTACGGGGATAGCTAGTTTTATAACATACAATTTTAATTATGAAATTGTGCTGTCGGTATGATTGCTATACTTGAGCTTTAGCGTTTTTTTATTTACTTTACCAACATCGGTTTTCGGCAACTCAGTTAAGAAGAAAAACTGTTTCGGAACCTTATACCGTGTTAACTGCTGTTTACAGTAGTCTTCCAATTCCTCTACAGTCAATACCTTCTCCGTGACAATACATGCCACAACAGCCTCTCCCCACTTTTCATCCGGCAATCCAATTACTGCTGCTTCATCGATAGCAGGATGTGCCTCCAGCCAATGCTCTATTTCTAATGGATAAACGTTTTCTCCTCCTGTTATAATCATGTCTTTCTTTCTCCCGACGATATAAAAATAGCCATCTGCATCCTGTCTTGCAATGTCCCCAGTTCGGATCCACCCATCAATCAACGTTGTTTTTGTTTCTTCAGGTCTATTCCAATAGTATGTAAAGGCATGACTTCCACGAATATATAATTCCCCCACTTCATCAACAGTTGTGATAACTTCTTCATCTTTCATAATTTTAATATCATTAAAAAGCATTGGTTTGCCAACGGAGCCCAATTTATGCATGGCATCCTTGGGATCGATGTAGAAATTATTCGGACCAGCCTCTGTCAACCCATACCCTTCTTTAAAAGCAATCCCCTTTTTCGAAAATGCCTCATAAACTTTATAAGGACATGGCGCTCCGCCAGACACAAACACCTTCATATCAGGAAATGTTGCTGTTTTAAAGGTTTTTGTTTCAATCATCATGTGGTACATTGTGGGCACCAACATAGCAATTGTACATTTATACTGGAGTAACTCCTCTATTACTTGACTTGCATCAAAATTTGCTAGGAGAACTACTTTACCACCGCTTAATAATAATGGTAAGGACAATACATTAAGACCACCAGTGTGAAACATCGGTAAACAAGTAAGCGTCGTATCCTCTTTACTTAGTCCCCAGCTAACGATTGTATTTAAAGCATTCCATAAAATCGATTTATGGGATAACACAACCCCTTTTGGACATCCGGTAGTTCCACCAGTATAGATCATTGCTAGTGGATCTTCCTCATGCAGATTTCCATCAAAAGTAGCTTGTTCATAATATAGATCGTCGATATAATTACTCGTATCAATAGTAATATACGTTCCATTTGTTTCAGCAGCATCTAGATTCGCCTTGAAATCTGGATTCACCCCTATAACCTTTGGGTCACAATCATTTATACAATAATGCAATTCAGCTTTTGCGACTCGCCAGTTTAACGGGACGAAGATTGCGCCAATTTTCATGGAAGCAAAGAAAAAATCAAAATAACTAATATGATTAGGAGCTAAGATAGCAACTCGGTCACCTTTCCGCACTCCTTTTGTATGAAAAAAATTTGAAACTTTTATTACACGCTCATATAACTCTTCATATGTCCATGATTCTTTTGTTTCTGAATCAATAATCGCAATATCCTTCGGTGTTAACTGAACACGGCTCTCAAACCAATTAATATCATATAGCATCCTCGCCACCCCTTGCCCAACTAAGTAATTACGTTCAGTATAAATCGATCTAGTTACAGGGGAGTTACACCTGGGACTCGGTACTTCACTAGCGTGTTTGATAACTCTTAGGGCGTTGAGTTACCGAACGGAGGGATATTTAGATCATTTGGTAACTCATTGAGGGCATAAGCGCCCAAAACCACGGATTTCTCGGCCATTCGGTAACTCATTAAGGTCATAAGCGCCCGAAATCACGGATTTCTTAGCCAGTTGGTAACTCATTGAGGGCATAAGCGCCCAAAACCACGGATTTCTTGGTCATTTGGTAACTCATTGAGGGCATAAGCGCCCAAAACCACGGATTTCTTGGTCATTTGGTAACTCATTGAGGGCATAAGCGCCCGAAATCACGGATTTCTTGGCCAGTTGGTAACTCATTGAGGGCATAAGCGCCCAAAACCACGGATTTCTTGGCCAGTTGGTAACTCATTGAGGGCATAAGCGCCCAAAACCACGGATTTCTTGGCCATTCGGTAACTCATTAAGGTCATAAGCGCCCGAAATCACGGATTTCTTGGCCAGTTGGTAACTCATTGAGGACATAAGCGCCCAAAACCACGGATTTCTTGGCCAGTTGGTAACTCATTGAGGGCATAAGCGCCCAAAACCACGGATTTCTTGGCCAGTTGGTAACTCATTTGGGGCATAAGCTAGATCATTCAGTAACTGATCAAGATGAAGTACGTTTAGTATAAAGGGAGCAAGAATTACAAACCCAAGTAAAAACAGGTGATTTACCAGCCCATCAGACTGTAAATCACCTGTATTCAATTACATCATAATTCCTCCATCAACATGTAATGCATGCCCGTTTACATAATCTGATTCGTCTGATGCAAGAAACAGATATGCATTCGCAATATCTCTTGGTCTTCCTAGGCGCTGTTGTGGAATTTGGGCTTTCATTTGCTCAATGACTTTGTCTGGAACTGCCTCCACCATGCTTGTTTCTGTAAAGCCTGGAACGACAGCATTCACGTTAATCCCTTTGCGACCAAGCTCTTTTGCCCACGTCTTTGTCATCCCAATAATACCAGCCTTTGCTGCGGCATAATTTGTTTGTCCAACATTGCCATATGCGCCAGATACCGAGGACGTACTAATAATTTTTCCTTTACCCTGCTCTATCATCGCTGGAAGAACTGCCTTCGTACAGTTAAAAACACCAGTTAAATTCACCTCAATTACTTCCTGGAACTGTTCTACTGACATTTTTGAAAGCATAGCATCTCTTGTTATTCCGGCATTATTAACCAAAATATCAATTTTTCCAAATTCGCTTTTGGCACGTTCAGTCATTGAATTCACACTATCCGCATCTGATACGTTCACTGGAATAAACTTACATTCTATCCCTTCAGCAGCTAACTCCTGCTCACGTTTCTCACCAACTTCATGGTCAAAATCTGCAAGTACAACCTTTGCCCCTTCACTTGCGAACACCCTGACAGCCTCCAGTCCGATTCCATTTGCGGACCCGGTTATAATTGCAACCTTCCCCTCAAGTCTCCCCATCTATAAAACCCCTTTATTCGTAGTCGATCCAACGAAGAACGTTTCCATTGCGTCTAATAATTGATCAAGATCATCAATTAAAGGAGAATGTCCACATTTCTTTAACTCCCTATGCACTGCTTTGTCACCAAAATCCGCAATTAATTCATCTGTCATATCCTTTGTTACAACCATATCTGTTTCACCCCATGCGATCATGACAGGGATATCAATATCCTTTACTTGATTCGTACCAGCAATAAGACCGTTATGAACATCACTAATATTAAATAGGTTTAATGCTTGATAGCATTCTGCTAAATTGCGTTGCGTTGTCATATCCTCTAAATATTTCTGATAGCGTTCCGGATCAGGCTTGTTGTCAATGTAGATAACCATATCCCACATTTGCCTTAGAAAATCGTAATTCAACGTATCATACGCTGTTTGTACAATTTTCGCCTTATCACTCTCCCGCACTTCTTCTATCGTACGAAGGCGGTTGATTGTATCTGGAAGCCCGTCTTCTCCAATTGGATAGTAAGCATAACCCCTGGATGAACCTGAAGCTAGCAAAAACAAACGATTGCAGTAACCTGGATAATCGGCACAGAATTGCTGACAAACCGTTCCACCAAGTGACCAGCCTACAAGTGCAAAATCTCTCAATTGCAATTCATCTACAAAAAGCTTCAGATCATCCGCAAAATCTTTAATCTCTGTTATCGGTTGATGATAGCTGGACTTTCCGAATCCTCGTTGATCAATGGCATACACCTTATAATGAGATGCTAAATTATCGATCACCACATCCCAATGGACCGAAGATGTCATATTCCCATGAACAAGTATAACAACATCCTCACCACCGGCTCTTTCCTGGTAAGCAATCTCCTCACCGTTTGCTAGTAAAACCTTTTTCACATCAATCATTTTACTCACCTCTAATTTCCCCATTTTAAAATCGTTGCACCCCATGCATAGCCAATTCCTGCAGACACAAAGACAACAATAGATCCATCTTTAAGCTTTCCCTGTTGTTCAGCAAGCTCTAATGAAATGATCTGATCCATCTGGCCAATATGACCGTAGTTTTCCAAATAAATCGATTTGTCCAGTGAAACTTCAAGTTGATCTAAGACATATGTATGTGCAGAACGCTTCATATGAAGCATCGCAACATAGTCAATGTCTTCTTTACGATAGCCGCTTTTATGCAATGCTTTCTCGATACATGCGATAAAATTAACCATTGATTTTTCTTCTAATCGTTGCTTCATTCCAAGTGGATCTGGCACATCAAATTGATGGAGACCTTCCTCTAATGATTCTTTTGTTATTGGGGTTTTTGTTCCACCGGCTGGAACAATCACGTCTTCGGAAAATGCCCCATCTGTAATCATGTGCGTGCCAAGCAACTCGTTTTTCACATCGCCTTTTTGCAGGATGATTGCTCCACCACCCGCACCTAAATTAAACATAAACCTTGTGTTGGGATTCTCATAGTTTATCAGATCTCCGTTTCGGTAGCCTCCTGCGAGCAGTACGGTTTGAATACTATCATCAGCAATCATCATATCTTTAGCAACTTTTAATGCCATTACCGTCGTTCCGCATCGCAATGCTGTATCAAAAGCCCATGCATTACTCGCACCAATCTCATATTGCAGCTTAATTCCGGCTGTCCAAACGGGGTATTCTTTATATTCTTCCCCAATATAGATGACAAGGTCAACGGTCTTCGGATCAATTCCAGCTTTTTGGATTGCAATTCTCGCTGCACGAACCCCCATTTCCACCGTATGATCAGCTTCACCTGGGATCGGCTTTTCTTTTATCCCCATTTTATGTTCGACAACCTCTAGTGGAAGTCCTGCCCGCTTTGCTATTTCACCTGATGTTATTCTTTTTTCCGGAATATAGACACCCGTACTTAAAATTCCTATTTGCATATCACGAAGCCCTCCTCCCCTTATTTTCATTTGCTTTTCGATTATCGCGTAACCCTTTTAATGGACGATTTGAAAACCTCGATTGAATGGTCCCAACAATGCCAAGCGGAAAGAAAATAACAACTAGAATATAGACAGTTCCATACAGGATAATCCAACGCTCGAATATCCAGTGTACATCTGCTAAACCAGATAACCAATGATGCGCAAATTCAACTAAACCGGCACCCAGTATCGGTCCAACTAATGTCCCAACACCACCAATAATCGTCATCAAGAGGACATCAATCGTAAGGTCGGTCGCAAATACACCCGTATTTACAAAACGAAGCGAAAGTGCATATAAAACACCTGCAAAGCTAGCTACTACCCCTGCTACAACACTGGCAATCACTTTATAATGAACTATTTTATAGCCTAATGATTCTGTACGGTTTTCATTTTCACGGATGGCCATTAATACTCTACCAAATGGAGATTTCGTAAATCGTCTAAGCCCAAAAAATATTAAAATCAGAGATAGCAAGCAGAACATATACATACTTTGTGAATCACGGAATATCTCTGGAAGTCTAAATGTAAATCCATCATTTCCTCCTGTTAAGGTGCGCCATTTTTCAGCGGCAACTAAGAATAACCCGGCAAGAGCCAATGTGAGCATCGCATAAAAGTGGCTCTTCAGCCTTAATGTTAAAACACCGACGATAAAACTTACAAAGGCTGCGAGAATCACCGCTATAACGACCCCAAAAAGAAAAGAACCTATTGTTGAATCAAACTTACTCATTGTAATTGCCGTTGAATACGCTCCTATTCCGAAAAACATCACATGCCCAAATGAAATAATCCCAGTAAATCCTAGCAAAATATCATAACTCATGGCAAAGATCGCAAAAATAAATATTTGGATAAAAATAAATTGCATGCTTCTGCCCGTAAGAATAAATGGCACCATAAACAATAACAAACTAGCAATTAAATAAATCCAGGTACTTTTATCTACATTACGTAAATTCACTTCGTCCTCACCCCTTCACCTGAAACAAGCCTTGTGGTCTGAAAATGAGTACAATTGTCATTAATAACATGTTCACTGCCAAGGAAAGTGCTGGTACATAATAAGCCATAAAAGCCTGCGCTAAGCCAACTAATATAGCCGCAAATAAAGAGCCAGAGAAGCTGCCCATCCCACCGATAACAACAACGATAAATGCGAGAATGGAGAATTCCAATCCCATTTCTGCATAAATAACACCAGAATACACGGAATGAAGCACGCCACTTAATCCTGCAAGCCCAGCTCCAACCATAAAGACAAGCATAAATACGAGCTTAATATTGATCCCAAGCGACTGAATCATTTCCTTATCCATAACACCTGCTCGTACAATTAATCCAATTCGTGATTTTTTTAAGATAATGGTTGAAATAACAAAGATCAGTATGCCGATTGCAATAATAAACAGTCGATACTTAATTAAGACAATGTCACCAACAATAAAGCTTCCTGCAAGAATATCCGGTGGAAAAACTGCTTTTTGATCTGGTCCAAACACCACTTTAATTAACTCTTGCAACACAAGCATAAATCCGAGGGTAATCAATATCTGCTGAATATGATTTCCGTATACTGGCCTAACAATCAGTCTCTCCGTTACGAGTCCCAGAAGCAATCCTATACTGATTGCAGCAATAATTCCTAAGATAAAGCTGTTACTCATTTGAAAAACCCAAACACCTGTATAAGCACCCCAGATAAATAAGCCACCATGAGCAAAATTCAGCACGCTCATTAAACCAAATATAAGTGTTAATCCGGCTGCAAGGAGGAATATTAGCATGCCCGTCGCAAGCCCATTGATTACTAAGCTTATTAATAAATCCATTCCAATCCCTCCTATGCAATACCAAGGTATTTTTTCATTGTTATCTTGTCTTCCTTCAATTCTTCCATTTTCCCGTGGTGGACCGTAGCGCCATCATCAATAATATAAAAATGATCGCCGATATTACTTGCCATCATAAAGTTTTGTTCCACTAAAACAATTGTCGTTTGCTCCTTCATTTGCTGAATCGACTCAGTCACCTTATCAACGATGATTGGTGCGAGTCCCTTACTCGGCTCATCAATCAGTAATAGATCATTTCTATTGACATATGCCCTGGAGATAGCAAGCATTTGTTTTTGCCCGCCACTTAATTGGCCGCCTTCTTTCTTCCAAAACTTCTTCAAATCCGGAAACAGTTCAAGCACCCATTCCATCCGTTTTGTTGTTTCTTCGTCTTCTTTTTTCATCGCTACGCGCATATTCTCTCCTACGGTCAGGCCATTAAAAATCCCTTGATCCTCCGGTACGTAACCAATACCTCTTTTTGCAATTTGATGTGTGGATCGATTTGAAATTTCCTCTCCTTTAAATCGCACCGTCCCTTTAGATACTTGATTTAATCCCATAATCGTACGCAATGTGGTTGTTTTCCCAGCACCATTTCTTCCTAATAGAACAGTAACCTCACTCTTTGGAACTTCAAAAGAGATATCATGTAAAATATGATAATGCTGAATAAATGCTTCGACTTGTTTTAGTTCGAGTAAGCTCTCCATTAGACACCACCTCCTAAATAGGCGGATTGAACCGTTTCATTCTCCACAATTTCATGTGGTGAACCTTGCGCAATTAATTCTCCGTGGTATAGAACGAGCACTTCATCTGATAATCCCATAATCATATCCATTTTGTGCTCGATGAGGACGATTGTCTGTTCTCCTTGTTGTTTAATTTTATTAATTACATCGATGATTGCCGGGACTTCCTCTAAGGACATACCTGCCGTTGGCTCATCCAGCAGCATAATCTCTGTATCTAAGGCTAGTAACATAGCAATCTCAAGCTTTCGTTTTTCTCCATGTGCCAAATTAACTGCAATCGATTTTGCCTTATCCTTCAAAAAGACAACTTCCAGTAGCTCATAGGCCCGTTCTTCAAATTTCTTATAATGTAAATAATGAGAAAGCATATGATATCGAACCTTCGCTTGTGATTGAACCGCTAAACGGACATTTTCTAAGACGGTTAGTTTTGGAAAAACATTCGTAATCTGAAACGACCTTCCAATTCCCATACGTGTACGTTCAGTTGTAGAAAGCTTTGTTATGTCATGATTTTTAAAATAGATGGAACCATTTGTGGGTGAGAGCTGTCCGCTAAGCAGGTTAAAAAAGGTGGTTTTTCCTGCACCATTAGGCCCGATAATCGAGGTGAACTTTTTCTCGGTAATTTGTACAGAAACACGATCTACTGCTACATGCCCACCGAATGCTATCGATAAATCCTTTGTTTCCAAAATTGCTGCCAATTTCCTTCCTCCCCTACAGCATGATGTATTACAAAGGCTCAAGGAGCGCCCATTTAGGGCGCTGGAGCCAGACGTGGTAAATTATGATAAATCAGCATGATTGCGCCTAATTTTATACATTCTTATCCTTAGACAAATCCCTTTAGGTAAGGATATGAAAGATTTGTCCTATTTTCTGTATAATACTCTAGCAATTTATCTTGCCTGTAACGCGTTTTACAACTACTCATTCATAATTGGTGGTGCTGTTTCTTCCGGTGTTAGAACACGTTTTAATACTGGAACTGGATAATCAAATTCATCACTTTCTTCTAATGTTACCGAATACATTTCCTGCAATGCTTGATGGTCTTCTGGACGGAATGTCATTGTTCCTTTTGGTGTTTCAAAGCTCATTCCTTCCATCGCTTCAATTAATGTTGCACCGTCTGTATCACCATCCGTTTGCTTAAGCGCTTCCACAATTGCGAGAGCTGAACTCATACCTCCAGCTGTAAATAGATCTGGTGCTTCACCATCATATTGTTTTTTATGCTCTTCAACTAACCAGTCATTCACTTCATTATCCGGTAATGTATGATAATAAAGCGTAAAACCTTCCATCCCTACTAAAGGCTTCATAGATGGCAATGTTGCATTATCGGCAACACCTGTCGTTACTTTAATTCCTTGCTCTTCCACACGCATATCTACAATTTGATTCCATGGCGTATTTGCTCCCGACCACACAACGAAAAGATAATCTGGTTTCTTTTCAATTATTTTTTGGATATTCGCTGTAAAATCGGTTGCTGCTTGATCGGCATATTCCTCATGAACAAGCTCTGCCCCTAATTCCTCTGCAGCTTCGATAAATGCTTTTGCCCCATCATGACCAAAGGAGTAATCTGGTGCAAGCGTTGCTATTTTAACTCCTTCACCCGCTACTGCTGCAGCGGCTGCAATGGCATCCTGTGAGGAATTTCTTGCCGTACGGAATACGTAATCATTGTACTCAGAGCCTGTAATACTATCAGCTGCAGCTGGTTCAACAATCATGATTTTTTCGTATTCTTCTGCTAATGGTGTTACAGCTAGCGTATCGCCTGAGCTTGATGATCCAACAAGAAAATCTACCTCATCATCTTCCAGTAGCTTCAATGCCTTTTGCCGTGCAATCGTCGGGTCTGTCTCTGTATCTTCAAAAATATATTCGATTTTCTTGCCTGCAACTTCCATCGTTCCGTCTGTAGCATATTCCATTCCTAATTTAAATCCTCTTTCTGTCATGCCACCGTATGTTTCTAATGCCCCAGTTGCTGAAATAAGTACACCAACCTTGACTGTATCCTTTGTTTCACTAGATGCCCCTTCACTATCTCCACAAGCTGCTAGTACACCAATGATCAACACTGCAATCAAAACAACTCCAAATCTCCTAGCTATCATTACTTTTTGCCCCCTTTGAATAGAATCGTTTTACCTACAATCATCATAAAATTTTCAAGTTACAAGGAAGTTACAGTGCATTGCGTAAACCTACGTCTTTTACACAGCCATCCCAAACCAACGAATCGCAGTAGCAGCCCACGTATAGCCAGTTCCGGCGGAAACAATAACAGCGATATCCCCGTTCTTCAATAATCCGTTTCGTTCTGCCAGATGAAGCCCATAGCATGGATCAAGTGCAGACATATGTCCGTGATGTGTTAAGTAAACAGCTTGATCCTCCTTTAAGCCAACTCCTTCAAGCATCTCACGGAACATGGATTTCTTTGTATGCAATGGAAAGAGCATTTTCAAATCATCTAGTCTTACTCCACTCCTTTCTACCGCTTGTTTGATCACACGCGTAAAGTTCGGTATGGAGACCGGATCAAGCCTCTCTTTCATTCCTAGTGGGTCGGGTACATCAAGAAAGTGTAGTTTCTTCTCTACCACTTCCGTACTAACAGGCTGGACAGACCCTCCTCCTGGAACAAGTACATCACCGCTAAACGAACCATCCGTGATAATCGATGAAGCAAGAATCTCACTTTTTGTCGCATTTCTCGATACTAATGCAGCGGTCCCACCATCCGCAAAATTAAACATAAACCGTGAACGAGGGTTCTCGTAATTGATTGTCATGGACTCTTTTGATCCGCCAACGAGTAAAATATGGTTAACACTTTCATCGGAACGAATCATGTCTTTCGCCACTTTGACTGCGATTGGAAAACAAGAGCTTACATTCATCATTTCAAAGGCATATGCACTAGTTGTTCCAAGCTCATATTGTGCTTTAGAGGACGCTGTCCAAATTGGATAGTCCTTGTAGGGGCTACCAAAATAAATCACAACATCAATTGCTTTCGGATCGATATGCCTTAAAATTTTCTTACCTGCTGCAATTGCCAAATCGGATGCATGCAAATGATCCGGAGCAATTCGTTTTTCATAAAGACCAAACTTCTCCACAATAACCTGCTCTGGTATCCCAGTTTTAACTGCTAAATCTACTGCAGTTTCTTTCAATTCTGGTTCATAAATACTGGTTGCTTGTATGCCAATCATCGATTACGCTCCTTTTTTGGTAGTTTCATAACCCCTTCGCCATCCAATACGATTTCTCCATGTTGATTTAAACAGGTCGTGGCCAACGTTAGCAGCCTTTTTTCATCTTCTACCTTGATGACCTCTGCTCTAGCTGTAATCGTATCGCCAATATAGACAGGCTTTTTAAAGGTTAAGGTTTGTGATACATACACAGATCCAGGACCTGGCAAATGCATTCCTAATAATCTCGATAGGAAGCTTGCAGTTAGTAGCCCATGACTAATTCGTTCTCCAAAAAATGTCTCCCTTGCATACTCCTTATCCACATGTATCGGATTATAGTCTCCACTTAAACCTGCAAAAATAGTAAAATCTGTTTCTGTTATTGTCCTTGAAAAAGCTGCTGCATCACCAACTGCAAAATCCAATGTAATTCCCCCTTTAGGCTAGTTTGATAAATTTAAATTGGGAAATTGAATAAAGGAGTAAGTTTTCCCTTATCTATTTTTCCAGTCGCATTTTTCGGTAATTCTTCGATAATCCGAATGTCTTTCGGTACTTTATAAGTTGCTAAGTTCGCTCTGCAGTGTGCCATAATTTCTGTCTTACTTATGGTTTTCCCATCGTTTAATGAGATAAATGCAATCGGTACCTCTCCCCATTTATCATCAGCCATCCCAATTACAGCACATTCATGGATTGCTTGAAGCTCATAAATGGTTTGTTCCACTTGCAATGGATAAATATTTTCCCCGCCAGAAATGATCATATCTTTTTTTCTTCCAGCCACATAAATAAAGCCTTCCGCATCCTGACGCATTAAATCACCTGAATAGAACCACCCATCACGTATTGCTTCTTTTGTTTTATCAGGCAACCCCCAATACTCTTTCATCACATTTGGTCCTTTAATAATCAGTTCGCCAACTTCGTCAGTATCAACTGGTTGACCCATTTCATCTACGAGAGCAATCTCACAAAACATGACTGGCCTTCCAATGGATCCTATCTTTCGCTTGTAATCCTCCTTAGACAACATAAAGATGGTTGGAGCAGTTTCTGTCATCCCCATTCCTTGGCCAAACGGAAGACCACGATCAATAAATGAGCGGATAATCTCTTCTGAACAAGGGGCTCCTCCACTATAAAACCATCTCACGGATGAAAAGTCGGCTGTATCAAATAAGGCATGCTTTCTAATTGCATCATGAATTGTAGGGACTCCCATAACGATCGTTACACGATGGGTTTCAATGGAACGAATCGCCAGCTCTGCATTGAATTTACCGGGAATAACGATGGATCCACCTGCAAGTAATGTTGGAAAAGCAAATAAACCAATTCCTCCGATATGGAACAATGGAAGCAGCACATGAACAATA
The DNA here is from genome assembly GCF_003515705.1 of Oceanobacillus profundus. Taxonomy (GTDB): domain Bacteria; phylum Bacillota; class Bacilli; order Bacillales; family Amphibacillaceae; genus Oceanobacillus; species Oceanobacillus profundus. The sequence continues at coordinate 28,923 of NZ_QWEH01000016.1, read as the reverse complement.
TCTGTTGAAGTAATATCTATTGCATATTGATTATTTACCGCATTCCAAAACATGTTTCCCTGTGTTAATACAGCTCCCTTTGGCCTTCCAGTTGTTCCCGATGTGTAACAAATAATAAACGGATCCACACTCGCGTCTACTTCCACTGTCACTACTGTTTCTTCGGTATCTGCTATTCTCTCATCAAACGAGTAAGCGTTTTCAAAAACGAACAAGTCTTTTATTTCCTCAAGTAATGCTTCTGTCTCTGTTTCAAAGAGAATCATTTTTGTGCCACTATCCGTTAATTGAAAAGCTATTTCAGTAGCTCGTAAACGGATATTTAAAGGAACTGCAATTAGACCAAGCTGCGCTATTGCGAAATAAGAAATAATATATTCTTCCCGGTTGTGCGAAAGAATTGCGACCCGATCTCCTTTTTCCAGCTGATACTTGTTTTGCAATAAACCAGCCATCGATTTGACTTTAGTAGAAAGGGATTTGTAGGTATATTGATTATGTTCACTTATTAATGCGGTGCGATTCGGCGTGATTAATCCTCGCTTATGAATCCAATTAGCAATTGACTCCATTTCGTCTACCCCCTGCCACGTATTCCATGAAAGATTATTTCCATTGCTTCATCAAATACATCCTCTGGTACGAGCTTATCCTCCCAAAGCACCCAGCGCATTCCAATAAATTGTCCAATCCCCATTAAACAATATGCCACGGTTTCTGGATTTAACGGTTTACAATCTCCACTATCAACCGCTGTCTCAATGGCTCTGATAAATCCATCGGCTATTTTTTCGTAATACCATCGATAAAGCTCGTTATCAACTAATACGGATTGCTGTATAATGCTATATAAATTACGATGGTTCATTACCCATTTAAAAAAGGCAAAATACCCCGCACGTTGTTTTTCTTCAAATGTGTCAGCCTCATCCATATTCTTTTTAATCGCATAACGGAAATCCGAACTTAATTGATAAATCAGCTCATCAAATATCGCCTTTTTCGTTGGAAAATAATTGTAGAACGTCCCTTGTGCTACCCCTGTTCGTACAGTGATCTCAGCAATCGATGTTTCAAAGTATCCTTTTTCACCAAAGATTTGCTCTGCCGTTGCTAATATTTTTTGCCTTGTTTTTATTCCCTTTTTAGTTAATTGTGTCGCTTTAATTTCTGACATATGAATCACCCCTCAGTTTTTGATTATAAATAATTATCTAAAAATTAGCAAGTGTATTTTATTTTAAATATTAAAAGTTACTAAATTCATTTAAAAAATCAAGCATCCAAGAAATCGGATGCTTGATGTTCATTCGATATAACATACTTTAGAACTTCCTCAATATTTGTCTAATTCCTCTGATTCCATAATCAAATCATATATTTCTTCTGTTTGTTGCATTGGCTCGATACCTAATTCCACTTGCAGCACATTACAGCATTTCTCATACCATCGAATCGCTTGAGGACGGTTATTATTTTGATAATAGCAATACATCATTAGGCGATATGCTTCCTCCCACGTGGAGTCCAAGCTTAGGATTTTCTCACACCATTCTATACACCGATGGAAGTCTAGTAATCGAACCGAATGCTGCGCTAGCCTTTCTGCACCACGTAAAAACAACTGACGCAAGCGTTCTCTTTCAGTGGTACACCAGCTAATAAATCGAAGGTCTTTTAAGTAATCACCTTGATATACCATTAACCCTTTTTCTAATAACTCTGCTGCGTGCTTTGGATTACTTTCTTCTAATCCCTTTAAGATAAGCGCTTCAAACGTGATCGTATCTAATTCATAGACCGCATCAGGATTAATCCCGTAGGAGCTGCCTTCTCGTATAATAAAGAAGGAATCCTCTCTTGCTTTTCGATGTGGCTCTAGTACTTTTAAGAGAGCATTAAGGGTTACTTTAAAGTTTTTAGTTGCTGTTTTTTCATCTTGGTCTGGCCAGAGACTTTGGAAAATCTCTTCTCTTTGTAATTTTATATTTCGATTAGTTATAAAAAGCTCAAATAACTCCTTCGACTTCCCACGTTGCCAATCGTTTGACTCAATTTGCTTTGTACCTAGCCATAGCTTGAATTGACCTAACGTTTGAATTACTAACGTATAGCCAGGATGATTTTTAACAGTTTTATCAAGTCCAAGATCAGACAGCATGCGTGTAACAATGGTAGATTCGATATCTAATTGCTTTGCTTTGAGCAGCATCGGTGCCATGTTTTGCATATCAAGCGGACCAAAGGTCGTTCTTCTTTTCAGAAAAAAGTCGTATGCTTCAGCTTGAACCGCTGTAAGAAACGCAATCATTTCTTCTTTAAATCCATCCGCCTCTCCCTTTTCAAATGCGATGTACGCTGACCAAAAGGAGGTAACCATCATAACATATCGATCACCACAAGCAATCATATCTGTTCTTACTTTTTCAATCGCTTTTACTGCTTGATCGTAATTCATCCGATACACTTCTGTAATCGCAATTCCTAGCTTAATTAATGCACTTAGCCAGCGGTCATTTACCTTCTCTGTTTCCAGCAATCCTCGTTTTGCATTATCCATCGCGAGGCTGTATGCTTGCTGCTTCCCATAAAGAATAGAAAGCCCCATATATGGCTCTGCCTTGCCCCGAGATACATTAATCTTCTCCATTATATCAAGGGAAGTTTGGTAGCATTGAATTGCTAATTTGTGATTATATTGATTGATTAATTGAACTGCATGTCCTAATCGCATCCAGCCACATGCTTCTACAAAAGGTGATTTAATCGCCAACCCTAATTGAATGCTATCTGATGCTAATTGTTTACTTGCTTTTTCATTGCCCATAAAAGCTTCAATAATCGATAAAATTAAATCCGTTTCTCGATGCGATTGTGGCAAATGCTCTTTCTCACTTCCTGCATTTTGCTGTTTACGTGCAATTAAAATCTCCTTCGCTTGTGCAAGCCTTCCTGTCCTCAAATATATTCTCGCTTGTAAATTACTTTCACTCTCTTCCAACGGCAGGTTTAGACGCTTTGCACGATCATACCAAACCTCTGCCTTTACTGCTTGACCGGCATTCAATAAATTCTCAGCCATTAATACATATAGCCGTGCCATCTCTTCCTTTGATGCGGAGGCTTTTTCACGCAATTGAATGGCCTGATTTACAAAATGCTCTGCCCGGTCCGGCTGAATCGTGTCCAAATAGATACGTGCCTTTCCCTCTAAAGCAAGACTCATAATATAGTCTTTTGCTTTATCACCTTTTGTGATTGCATCACTTATCGCATTATAGTTGTGCTCTGCTTGATCATATAATGATCTGTACCGCTCAATTTCCCCTTGATAAAAATAAAGCAGTGGATACTGCCCTTTATAATTGTCAGGAAGTTCAACTAGTAAATCATATAAAGCTTGCAATCTACCAGATTGGAGCATTGTACGGCCATGCTCATTTAATAAGACAGCAATTGCTTGTGATTCATTTATCTTTTTATAGTGATATAGTGCAGATTCCAAGTCCTCTACTTGCTTATAGTAGCTAGCTGCCCGTTTATGCAAAAGGTTGAATTCGTTTTCATATTTACGCATAAATAAGTTTTCTAAAAAAGCTTGAAACAATGCATGATAACGATAGACATTTCCTTCCCCTTCTTCAATAAACAAATTCTGTTCTACGAGTCCAACTAGAATTTCTTCTGATCCTTGAATTTCAAGGACGTGATCACAAATCTCAGGTGATAAAACATGAAATATACTGGACTGCATGAGAAACTGCTGTGTAATTAACGACTGTTTGGACAATACTTCCGAGGCCAAATAAGCAAACAAGTCCTTTAATGATTTCTTTTTATTTTGTAAAATCGCAGTTATGGACGTATTTTCAGCAATTTGTTGGGCTAACATATTGAATGCGATTGCCCACCCTTCTGTAGCGCGATAAATTTGCGCTACCTCTTCCTCCAAAACATCAGTCTTGTATATTTCCTCTAAAATATAGGACATTTCAGCAGGCGACAAAACAAAGTCAAAATGCGTTAGCTCTAGTAATTCCCCTTGTCCCCTTAATTTGGGCAGAATATTCCAACGTGGTTTTTTCCGGCTCGAGACAATCATATGCAAATTTGATGGTATATATTCGACTACATATAAGAGCATATTTTCAATTTCACTCGAATTCATCACAAGGTGAAAATCATCTAAGATTATCAGAATTTCTTCATCAAGCTGAATTACTTCATTGATAAAGAACGTTGCGAGTGAATAAATTTCTTCCGTATTCATATAATTATCCAGCCGCATTAATTCCTTTTCGATGGAGTTGCCAAACCGCGGATGGCATTGCCGAATAGAGCTAATGAGTTTTGTTAGAAATGGAAAGAGATCATCATCATTTTTGGAAATGGAATACCAACAGACAGCTGCATTTCTATTTTTGGTAAAGAGAGATAATGCCGTGCTTTTGCCATATCCAGCTCCAGCATACAATAATGTTAACGGGTAGTTCGGTATCTGCATGAGCTTTTTATTCAAATGACTGCGCTGTACAAATCGGTCACGTATTGGCGGTGGTGAAAGCTGGCTATGAACAATTGGTATATGTCTCATTTTCATCCTCCTTTCCAAATTATTTTTATATTCTATTATTTTATCATACCATTGTTTACCTATAAATTGATTTATATTTCAAGAATCCATATCTTATAACAATGCATAAAAAAATGAATAGACTTATGAACGTCTACTCATTTCTTTTCTTGATTTACTGAACTGGGATCTTCTTTCATTAGCTCTTCCCGCTCTATTTGCTTTTTCGCCGATTCTGCAGCAGCTTTTTTCTTTGGATTCATTAGCTTTCCTTTTCGTACTTGCTTAACCCAAAAACCGCCATGAATCCGTTTTGGTTCATAGGAAATGATAAATGCTTTCGGATCTATTTCCTGGATCAGTTCGTATAGCCTTAACTCATATTTTCTCGGGGTGAGAATTGATATCGATAACCGATCTCCATCCATCCCATACGATGACCAGCTTGTGACTCCATATCCTTTTTCTCTAATTCTCTTTGTAAATTTAAGATCAGGATTAGTGGAAACAACATTAACTGTTATGTAACCGAGCGCCAGCTTTTCTTCAATTATGGAGCCAATAATTAATCCCGTTCCAAACCCAAGTGCATAAGCAATTAAGTTTTGAATTTCATTTAAATTATCTAGTACAAGTCCCAAACCAACAATATATACAGTTATCTCAAACACACTGACAAAAGCAGCAATATATTTGCGTCCTTTAAGTGTCAAAATCATTCGGATAGTCATTAATGATACGTAGACAACATTAACAGCAAAAATAATTGCGAGCATGATTAATGCATTACTTAGCAATAGAATTCCTCCTTAGATTTCTTTCCATTTTAGAGGTTGTAAAATTTCATTTTAAATACACACTTTTAGAATACCTCATTTTAAATATAATTTGTACCATCGCATTATTTTTTTTATGAGCTATCTTTCCATCTGTGGGTAATTTCCTTTTTCATCCGAGCATACCAAATTGGTGTCCAGCCAAAAAAGCACAGGGACACCAATAATGGAACTTTTCTTGATTATCATGCTAACTCACCTATTATAATGCTAAGAATGATTGAATAGCGGTAACAAAACTATACATACCGAGACCAAGACAGATTAACACAACAACAGAACCGATCACATTTATTTTTATGGAGTTGCGATAGCTGCCAAGTGTTTTTTTGTTGTTCATAATAATCATTAACAAGATCGCAATACCAGGTAAAAGGATGCCATTTAGTGCTTGAGCAAAAAGTAGAACATCCATCGGCTGGAAATTGAAGATAAAGGTAATGATTCCAATGAGGATAACGGAAGCAAAGACCGCTTTAAAACGCCAATTTTTCATCCCATTCTCCCACTTTAGCATACTGCTGACTGTGATTGCTGCCCCTAGTGCTGATGCAGTAGCAGAAGAAAACCCTGCTGAAAAGATACCAATTGCAAGAAAAGCTTCTGCATAGGTTCCTAAAAGCGGCTCTAATTGTACCGCTAAATCGACAACACTTTGAACTTCAATTCCTCTCATTAATGTACCGGATGTAATTAAGATAGCTGCTGTGATCAATCCTCCGACGCCAATCGATAAATAAATGTCCCAACGTGACTTTTTCAAATGCTCAGGCTTATTCCATCTTTCCTGCACAGATGTAGAGTGAATAAACAAATTATACGGTACAACTGTTGTTCCGATTAAAGCAATAACCGTAATAATGGAACCAACCGGAATTGTCGGCACAAACATTCCAGTAAGAATCCCTCCAATATCTGGCTTTGCTATAAACATGGTTGTAATGAAGATAACACTCATGAGAACGACAAATACAATCATTAATTTCTCAATTAATTTATAACTTCCCGTTAATCCAAGTATTAGGATAATAACACCAACGATCGGACCAATCATTTTAACCGATCCACCTGTTAAAGCAGATATACCCAATGATGTGCCATTCAAATCACCACTCATATACGCTGCACAGCCTACCGAAATGGCTATGATCACAAACCAAATCACACTATATTTAATAATAGGATTTGCAAATTGATCTCTTATCGCCTCTGCCAAACCTTTTTGTGCGATAATTCCTAGGCGAGCTGACATTTCCTGCAAAACCATGGTAGCAATAATCGAAAACACAACCGCCCAGACAAGCGCGTAGCCAAATGATGCACCAGCCTGCGTTGCTGTTGTCACAGTCCCCGGACCAACAAATGACGCGGCAATAATGGCCCCTGGACCAACGCTCTTTATCTTGTCAATAATTGTATCCTTCCTACCGTCTGAATCATCGTTTTCTTGCTGGGTTAACCCCATTGACTCACCTCTAATTTTTCATTTTTTTAATCCCTATGTTTCGAATTGCATGTATATGTATAACAATTCGTCAACAAATGTAATTGATACATCCTTTTTCTACTACCCTTCCTAAATAGGAATAAAACTAAATTCTTGTAGAGGTGCCGCCCGAGAACTTGTAGAAATGCGCGAAGTAACACTTACGTGGAAGTTATTGGAATTACGAATTACAAGCACTGTATATTCTAATATCATAAAAGGAATGGCTAGCAAGATAACCATTCCTTTGTGCATCGATATTTGATTATAGAAGGTTGTTCAAAAAATCTGGTGAACACGCACTTAAGGTCAATTAAAATCCCCGTAATCTCTTTCGCAATGTACGTCTCCAAATATCACCAAGTGCTTCACAGGCATACAAATCATCTGCAGCGCGAAAATCATCTTGATGCAAATATACTACTTCTGTACATGCCGCAATTGACCATTCTGGATATGGGCGCTCAAGTAATTCAAAATCTGTCGCGCCTTGAATCATCCCCTCCTGTATTATCCGAAAGTACCAGCCTGTTTGTAATCCACCTTGAAGATGTTGCCTTGATACAGGGCCGGGCTGCGAAACTTGAATAATGGCATCACCAATTTTAAACGTATCTCCAATAAACACAGTAAATTCATCCATTTCAAGCACAGCAAAATTTTCACCGTTCGACCCCATGTCTTGCAACTCCGTATAATGTTTAATTGGGTAAGCAAAGATTGCTTTATCCATTTTGCTTTTATTAGCATCTTGACTCTCTGCATCACTCAAAAATCCCGTTTTCTGTAATAAAAAGGATTCCATTAACTCCTTATGATTTGTAAATATTTTATGTACGTGAGGTTCTTCCATTATGTCACCTGCTTATTTGTGATATAGTATATTTTACTAGATTATCGTTCCAATTCATACAGGGAGGAATCATGAATGACAATTAAAAAGGCGACATTTGCAGGGGGCTGCTTTTGGTGTATGGTAAAGCCATTTGATCAATGGGATGGCGTACATAGTGTTATTTCCGGATATATTGGTGGACATGTGAAAAACCCGACATATGAACAAGTAAAAACTGGTACAACGGGACATTATGAAGCAGTTGAAATCACCTATGATCCAGATATAATTTCCTACGAGACAATCATTGATTTATTTTGGAAACAAATTGATCCTACAGATGCTGGGGGACAGTTTGATGATCGTGGAGACCAATATCGTACTGCAATCTTTTATCACGATGAAAACCAGAAAGAATTAGCGGAGACTGCTAAGCAGGAATTAGCTGCAAGTGGCAAATTCTCAAAACCGATTGTTACAGAGACTCTTCCAGCTACCACCTTTTATCATGCAGAAGATTACCATCAGGATTTTTACAAAACGCATAAAGCGGAATATGAAGAAGACCGTGCGAAATCTGGAAGAGATGAGTTTATTGATAGCGTTTGGAAATAATTGCGAGGAGGGAGCTGTCTTTAAAAGACAGCTCTCCTTCTATTTAGAAATACTTGCCTTAATGAAGCCAGCGTAAATTTTAAGCGATGCTTCATCATTTACTTCCGTCATCCCCTCCGGATGCCATTGCAAGCCAAGTACAAAAGGATGGGTTTTACTCTCAATTGCCTCAATCACACCATCACTTGCAGCCCCACTAATCTGAAACTCTTTCGGAACCTTACGATTAGCCTGGTGGTGATAGCTATTCACACGTAATTTATCTTCACCTGTCAGCTTGTGTAATAGCGAGTCTTTCTTGACATAAACAAAATGGGAACCATAATCAAAAGGCGCTTTTTGCGAATGCTGGAGCAATTGCTTATCGATTTGCGAATAAATATCTTGATACATATCTCCACCAGCAGCTATGTTTAAAATCTGACTTCCCCTACAAACACCAAGAATTGGTTTTTTCATTTCTAGCATTTTTTGAATAAGAATAAGTTCCGATTGATCGCGTTCCGGTATAATCAAACCAAGCTTAGGGTGCGGTTCTTCTCCAAATAGAATCGGGTCGATATCTCCCCCACCTGTGGCATAAAGACCATCCAACCGGTTAACAATTTCTGCAACATCCTCCCCTTCTATGATGTATGGTAGAATGACAGGGATACCTCCTGCATCGATAATTGCTTTCACATTTCGTTTAGCTGTACTGTAGTAAGCCCGGTCCGTTTCCATGGACGCTGTTACTCCAATAATTGGTTTCATTACAACTCCTCCTAATTGGTCTGTGCAACCAATACATTCTGATTAATCTGTTATTTGTTTTTTTCTTAACAATTCTATTTAACACTAAAAAATCATGGTATAGTAGTCTAACACATTCATTTATATGCTTACTATTTAATCGTAGACTTTATATAAGGAGGGCCCAAGACGTTTGTCCATACAAAAATCACTTATACCTTTAAAAACATTATTTGTAAGCTTTCATGCCTCCAACACCATTCTGATTAGTTTTTTGCCACTTTATTTACATTATCGTGGGTTAAACGGAACTGAAATTGGCTGGGTGCTCGCAGTTGAATCTTGTGCATCCCTTCTTGCACAGCCAATTTGGGGATATTTAAGCGATAAATTCAAAACAGTACGAAAAATATTGTTCATTTGTGTGATTGGTCTCCTAATTGGAAGCTCTATCTTCTTTCAGATGGATACATTATCGACTATCTTAATTACAGGCGCAGCGTTTTACTTCTTCGCGACACCAATTGGAGCGCTAAGTGACAGCCTTGCCCAAAGACGAGCAGATGAATTAAATATTTCCTTTGGTTCAATTCGGATGTGGGGTTCTGTTGGCTTTGCAATTTCAGCATTAATTGTTGGTAGAATTCTTGACCAATTCGGTGTTCAATATATGATTTGGCCGTATTTATTTTTCGGACTCGTTATTTTATTTGTCCTCATTCCAATGAAAGATGTGAAAGTGGAATCAGAGCCTGTAAAGTTGAAAGATGTTCGCAAAATTTTTACAAATAAACCTTTCCTTCTCTTTCTGGTTGTCATTGTCTTTATTACCATAACCCACCGCATGAATGATTATTATATAGCACTCTATATTGCAGAACTTGGCGGAAGCGAATCGTTAGTTGGACTTGCTTGGTTCATGGGAGTTATTTCAGAAGCTGCAGTATTTGCACTTGCAGGCTTTTGGTTCAAAAAGTACCGAACATTAATCTTTATCATAGCTGCAGCAATCCTTTATACGATTCGTTGGTTCTTATACGCATATGTTGATGACCCGATGCATGTTATCGCACTTCAATTCATGCATGGATTAACGTTTGGTGTATTTTACACAGCTGCCTTTGAATATGTGACACGATTAATTCCAAGTTTACTACAATCAACTGGTCATCTCATTTTCTTCTCTGTGTACTTTGGTCTTTCCGGGATTATCGGCTCATTAGCAGGTGGTCCAATTATCGAATTATTTGGTGGAAGCATGATGTATCTAGTTATGGGGTCTCTCGCAGCAATCGGAACGGTCTCGCTTATTCTTTATCACTTGCTGCCATTCGGAAAAGAGGGTGCGGTTCGGGAAGTGGAATAATGTATTAGGAGCTTCTATTTTGTTAGTAGTAGGTTTAAAATAAAGGTCGATCAAAATACTAGTATTACGAATCCATTTTGAAAAAAGACTGATCAAAATGGATTCTTTTCTTTGTGAGGGATTGTTCAATTTTTATAAAAAAGCTTGACCACTTTCTTATGTGATTTTCGACAATCCCACTCTATTTACCTAAGTTCGGTTAAACTGATATTAGCAGGTATTCTTGATTTTAGCTTTAATTTAAATCTGAAAGCAACATTCCATATACAATGCTATCTGTCCATTCCCCTTTATTCCAAAAATCCTGAATGAAATGAGCTTCTTTCCTCATACCAATACGCTCGCATAATTTTTGTGATGCTTCATTTCTTGCATCAAGGTTAGCTTGTATACGATGCACATCAAATTCATCAAATAGCTTCTTGACTAAACTGCCCACGGCTTCTGTTGCATAACCCATTCCTGAAGATTCATTAGAAAAACTATAACCAATTTCAACAGTATCTTTCATATCTGTATACCATACAGATAAATCTCCAATTACTTTAGAACGATTTACTACCGCCACACTTAACATTGATTCTTTAGTAAGTGCACTATTTTCTAGCTTTTTATTAAACTCTTCTTCCATATTTTCATGTGTCCATTTATCATGCAGGAGATATTTACATGTATCATCGTTTTTGTAAATGTTAAATACATTATGTAAGTCATTACTTTTAAACGGTCGAATTGTTAATCTTTCAGTGTTAAACTTCAAAGAAACTCCTCCTTTGAATGTCAAATGATTTGTTACTAAGCTACCTTATTAATCCATTAAATGGCCTGCAAAGCGCTTGTTCCGCAAAAGCACCTCATTTAGATTGTCTATAGCTTTTCTATAGGTATTAAGATTTCAAAATGTGGATCCCTTGTATCTACATCAATTGGGTATTTTTCATGCTTTATCGGCAAGTCATCATAGTAATCAACACCTTGCTCTTTAAAAACTATGTATTCATTTTCATTTAGCCATTCCATGATTTTTCCATAAGTTTCTTCAATACTTCCACCATCATGTTTTGTGGCCAAGTAGGTCATTTCTGGCACATGAATTTCAACCATATCTTCTGGAAGTTGTTGTTCCTCCCGTACTTCATAGGCAGAATAATAAACGAAACCATCTGATCGAATATGATAAGAAAAGCCCAATCTTGTATCTTTATTTACAGCATATTCAAGCTCATCCACTCTGTTAATTCCACTTTGAATCACATCTTTAATCTTTTTCATTTCAGTAAATGCAACGTCGCATTTAATTCCCATAGCACGATAGGCAGGAAGCTTTTTAATTTCGTAATGAAAGTTTTTCATTAGATACCCTCCCTCCAAAAATAAAAATCCTTCATAACGTTATTCCGCATAATGGCCTGATTGCGGAATATGGTTTTCCGTAAAAAACCCTTTGGATTCATCTTATCCAAAGGGGGAAAACGGTGCAACCTTTTGAATAAATGGTCGAACTTCTTACAAACGATTTAACTTTATTTCAAATCTGCAACAGTAGTCCTTTTTTATGTTTATTTCGTGGTAATAATCCAACGTATTACATATTGATTCAACTTTTTGATGTGAGTAAGTATTCGTGAAAAACTATTTGTGAACATCAGCTTTTTCATTTAAAACATCAGCCATTTCATTGTGACCATCAGTAATTGGATAGATACATAAAAAAAGCCAAGAGAAAAGAAACATTCTCTTGGCTAACTTAAGAAAACAAAATATAGAACAAAGACAACAAATAATCCGTACATGATTGGATGTATTTCTTTCGCCCGCCCTTTTACAATCATTGTGATTGGATAGAAAATAAATCCAATTGCAATTCCTGTTGCAATACTATAGGTTAACGGCATCATGAGTACTGTTAAAAAAGCAGGTACTGCGATCTCAAATTGTTCCCATTCAATATGTTTCAGCGCACTCGCCATCATCACACCGACGATAATTAATGCAGGAGCTGTCACTTCTGCTGTTACAACACTTAATAATGGTGAGAAGAACAAAGCCAATAAGAAGAATCCAGCTGTAACAACCGAGGTGAATCCAGAGCGTCCACCAACAGCAACACCAGACGTTGATTCGACATAAGAAGTTGTTGTAGATGTACCAACAACTGCTCCAACTACAGTTGCAGTCGAATCTGCAAACAATGCTCTTCCTGCACGAGGCAGTTTATTATCTTTCACTAAACCAGCTTGCCTTGCGACTGCTAACAGTGTCCCTGCAGTATCAAAGAAATCAACAAATAAGAACGTTAGAATAACAACGAGCATTTCTAATGTAAAAATTTCACCAAAATGCAAAAACGCTTGACCAAATGTTGGCTCTAGACTTGGAACAGAACTTACAATACTGCCAATTCCGGAAGGTGCAGCGATTAACCCGAAGATCATTCCCACAATTGCCGTTAGAATCATCCCGTAGAAAATCCCAGCCTTTAGACCGAGCGTTAGAAGTATGACAGATACGACAACCCCAAAGATAGCTAATAAAACAGTTGGTGAAGTTAAGTCACCAAGTGCAACTAAAGTGGCTTCATCACTAACAATAATTCCTGAGTTAATAAGCCCAACTAAAGCAATGAATAACCCAATCCCTGCTCCAACTGCTAATTTCATATTTGCAGGAATAGCATTTATAATCAGTTCACGTAAACCTGTTAATGTAAAAATAATAAAGATAATTCCTGATGCTAGAACTCCTGCTAATGCCGTTTGCCAAGGAATACCATAGCCTAATACAACCGTGTATGCAAAAAAGGCGTTTAATCCCATTCCAGGCGCCAATGCAATTGGATACTTCGCAATCACTCCCATAAATAACGAACCAACAGCTGCAGCTATGGCAGTTGCTGCAAAGACAGCCTGTTCATCCATTCCCGCTTCAGCAAGTATTGATGGGTTAACAAAAAGAATATATGCCATCGCTAAAAACGTGGTTAAACCAGCCATAAACTCCGTTCTGTAATTCGTCCGCAGTTCATCAAACTGAAAATACTTTTTCATTCATTGTCCTCCTCAGCTTTTTCGGAAATTAGCAAACTTGGCATTCGCTATGCTTTTAAGCGGATGCCTTAGTAGCACTCATGCAAATTTAAAAGTTTTATACTTTTATGCTTGCCAAAATGCCCTTGATCATTTGACCAAGAGCACTACCCATTAACTATGCAAGAAGGGGTAATACAAGAGATTACATCAATCCCTTGATTACTTTCATCTTTGCGTAGTCAGACCATTTACGGTAGTCTGGTAGAAACTCTGGGCCCTATCCCCGAAATTATACGCTTTTCTTTTAATTCACATCAATAGATTACTAACTCAGTAACGATTTGTCAACAAAATGCGTACATTATTTATGTAAAAATATATTAACGTTCGTTAAATTTTAATCTGATTTATAAAACTAATCATGACCAGAGTTTTTTCATATTATTTTCCTAATCATACCAATTATCATTTATAATTGAGACAGGGATAATATTAGTACAAAACTTCACCATCACTTATTTTCATCCCAATGATAAAAACACAACATACAAGAGGAGCTGTTCTTATGAAACGCCTATTTGCCAACTTACTGATTGTGATTCTTGCACTTGTTATCACGGCATGTCAATCAGAAGAAGCTGTTTCTTTTTCCGATGAACAATTAGAGGAAGGATTACGTGCGGAAGTTGAAAAAACAGACGGAGAGTTATACGAGTCAGATTTCGATGAATTAGTTGAGCTTGACCTTTCTGGTTTAGGTATTCAGGACCTTACTGGAATAGAGTTATTAGATGATTTGAAAGTATTATCATTAGAAGATAATGAAATTAATGATTTCTCTCTTTTAAAGGATTTAGAAAGTCTCGAAGAAGTTAATGTAAGGAGTAATCCAATTGATGAGGAGCAACAAGCACTATTAGATGAATTAACCGAACAAGACGTTGTCGTTCACTTCACAGAAGAAACAGAAGTCGTCGGAAGTCCGGATGGTCCGGGTGGCTTTTTGTGGAAAGTAGAAAACGGTGATACAACCGTTTATCTGCAAGGAACCATTCATGCTGGAACAGAAGACTTCTATCCATTAAACGAAAAAATTGAAGATGCATATCGAGAAGCTGATGTCGTTGTGCCTGAAATTGATATAACCGATTTAAATGTAATGGAGGTACAGCAATTAACAATGGATCTTGGCGCCTATCAAGACGGGACCACAATAGAAGATCATATTCCAGAAGATGTGTATTCTGATTTATCTGCGACACTAGATGAACTTGGATTGCCATTACAGATGGTTGAAGGCTTTAAGCCATGGTTCCTATCCTCCACCATTCAACAGCTCATGACAGAACAACTTGGTTTTATGAATGGGGTCGATCAATACTTTTTAGACAGAGCCGCTCAAGATGACAAAGAAATTATTGCCCTCGAAACAGTTGAGGAACAGCTGAGCATTTTTGCTGATACATCGGATGACTATCAAATTCAAATGCTAGAGGAATCATTAGTTGATATCGATGATTATGAGGAAGATATGCTAGAGCTATTCAACCTCTATAAAGAAGGGGATGTCGATGAACTATTAACTGCTTTAACCGAGGAAGAGGCAGAACCAACAGCTGAAGAACAAGCATTTATGGAAGCATTGAATGATGAACGTAACTATGGAATGGCTGATACAATTACGGAGTTTCTTGAGGAAGATAATGGCGATACATACTTTGTTATTGTCGGTAGCTTGCACTTAATTATGGAGCCTCATGTAGTTTCAATTTTGGAAGAAGAGGGGTATGAGGTGGAGCATGTTTATTGATTGGAGAGCTGTCTCAATTCGAGACAGCTTTTTTTATTTGATAGCTAAAGATACACACCAGTAAAGGGTTATATTATTATAAAGTTCAATTACAAAAGACAAGTTATAAATGGAACAGACAATTAATGATCTTTTACAAATCGATTAGTTAAATTACCTATTTTTTCTATCTCCACACTAACTTCATCACCAGGTTTTAAATATACTTGTTTGTCTTCTGGGTCACCTAATATTACTCCTTCCGGGGTACCAGTTAATATTAAGTCTCCAGGTACTAGTGTCATATATTTTGAAATATAACTAATAATCTCATCGCAATAGAAGATCATATCTCTTGTATTAGAGTTTTGTCTTTCCTCACCATTTACAATCGTTTTAAGTTGTAAATTATTTGGATTTTTAATCTCATCACGAGTAACTAGATAAGGACCTACTGGACTAAATCCATCACAGCTTTTACCCAATAGCCATTGAGAGGACACAAATTGTAAATCCCGAGCAGATAAATCATTTGCTGTAACATAACCAAACACATAATTTAATGCGTCTTGTTTCGAGATATTTTTAGCTTCCTTTCCAATAACAATTCCTAACTCTACCTCGTAGTCTAGCTTGTTTGTTACCTTCGGGACTGTAATATCTTTTTCATGTCCAGTAAGAGTATTGTTATATTTAGTAAATAAAATCGGAGTTTCAGGATATGGAACTTTTGTTTCATCCGCATGTTTTCTATAGTTTAAACCTACACAAATGATTTTATTAGGTCTCGTTACTGCTGGACCCCATTCAATTTCTTCTTCATTAAGATATTGAATAGAATCAGTTGGTAATTGTTTAATATAGTATTCAATTTCATTTACAACTTTTTCTCCACCGTTAATTACATCCATCAAATTAGTTGGAATATTAGCATTTGGATGAATAGATAGTGTTTGACTAATATTAATAATACCTTCATTTGTTTTAACACCTAATACTTCTTTTCCTTCATTTAAAATAGTTAGCAACTTCATCTCCAATTACCTCCTTCATATCACAAAATTCTCTAAATCTCTATATAAAAGTTTATTAACTTAAATTTAGAATTTCAGGGGTCATTCGATTTATAATATCTTCTATAATTTGATTAGGTATTTTTGGCATCTTTGTTCCTTCAACAACATCATTAATCCGCCATAACAGATCTATCGTTTCTTTAATAGTGAAGAAAGGAAAGTCAGATCCTAATAATATTTTATGAGTTACCCCATATTCCATTGCTAATACCATAGCATTATAAAATTGCCATGGACGTCCACCTAAAGCCGATAAATCCATATACATATTTGTATTTTTCCGAACAACGGAAATACATTCTCCTACCCATGGATGTCCCATATGTGCAATAATTATTTTTAAATCTGGAAATTCCCTTGCAATTGGATCCAGCGCAGCAGGGCGTGAAGCATCTAAAAATCCTTCTGGAACAAAGGAGGTACCTTGATGAAATAAAATAGGAATATTTAGTTCATCTGCTTTAGCATAAAGTGAGAAATGTTTTTTATCATCTGGATAAAAATTTTGATACATTGGTCCTAACTTCAGACCACTCAAATTTAACTCTTTAATAGCAGTTTCTAATATACTAGGAGCAAGATAATTATTTGGGTCTACACTAGCAAAACCGAATAATTTTCCAGGATGTTTCGAAACATATTCTGCAACATATTCATTCGGCACTTTTGTCCCGGTTGCAGGTGCATCAAATGCTAAAACTATTGCACCATCTACGTCTTTTACACTCTCCCAATTTTCTTCTGGTAGCGCAACTAGTTCATGCTCATCACCCCAAGCTCTTTTACACGCAGTTCTCATTGCACCTGTTACCTGTCCTGGACCAAATAGATGAGTATGGCAATCAAATACCATCATTATCCTCCTCGCTTTTCATCTCATTTTTAATCATTAAGGGGTCTTAATTCTTTAGGTAATAAAAAGTCAAAATCACACCCTAAATCAGCTTGTAGAACTCTTTCCTCAAATAATAAGCCATATCCACGATCATAATAGGTGCCTCGTTTTTTCCATTTCGAACTTCTACTTTTAAGTTCATCGGAATCTACGTGCAGTTGTAAGATTCGATTATTTAGATCTATTTCAATTTCATCACCATTTTTAATCAAAGCAAACGGTCCACCAACTGCTGCTTCTGGAGCAACGTGTACAACGAGCGTACCGTAAGAGGTACCACTTATTCTTCCATCAGAAATACGAACCATATCACGCACACCCCTTTTCAATAACTTCTTTGGTATAGGAATTTGTCCAACTTCTGGCATTCCTGGCGCACCTTTTGGTCCAACATTTTTCAAAACTAATACACTATTTTCATCAACATCAAGATCAGGATCATTAATCCTTTCTTCCATATCTTGCAAAGACTCAAAAACTACTGCTTTACCAATATGCTTGAGAAACTTCTTTGATACAGCAGTCTTCTTAATCAATGCCCCATTTGGAGAAATATTTCCTTTTAAAACAACAATACCCCCATCATTTTCAATAGGATCATCTAATGGAAAAATAACCTCTCGATCTAAAGTTTTAACACCTATCATATTTTCCTTTACTGTTTTACCGGTAACAGTAATACATTCTGTATTTAAGAGAGATTCCAATTCTTTCATTAATGCTGGAACACCGCCAGCTTCAAAATATTCCTCCATTTGATATTTTCCAGATGGACGCAAGTTTAATAAAAATGGAGTCCTTTTGCTAATTTCATCAAATTTTTCCAAAGGTAATTTCATTCCAAGTCGTTGAGCAATAGCAACAATATGAATAATACTGTTCGTTGAACCACCACTTGCCATCGTTACAGTTATCGCATTTTCAATAGCCTTTTCTGTCATAATATCTCTTGGTTTTAGATTATCTTTTACTAAATGGACAATCTGCTTACCAGTCATTTGAGAAATATGCCGCCTTCTTGAATCAACAGCTGGTATTGCTGCACAACCCGGTAAAGCCATACCCAATGCTTCAGCAATTGAAGCCATTGTACTCGCGGTTCCCATTACCATGCAATGACCATCACTACGACAAATCGCATTTTCTACTTCTGCTAATTGTTCATCATTTAAGGTTCCCGCACTGTGTTCTAAAGTAAATCGATAGCAATCTGTACAAGCACCGAGACTTTCACCATTTAAACGGCCATTTAACATCGGACCACCTGAAAGTACAATCGCTGGAGTGTTTGCACTAGCTGCGGCCATTAACTGAGCTGGTATCGTTTTATCACATCCACCAACTAATACAACTCCATCAATTGGATGTGCCTTCACCATTTCTTCTGTATCCATGGCCATTAAATTTCTTAAAAGCATTGTTGTCGGTTTTACATAAGGTTCTCCAATAGAAATGGTTGGAAACTCCATTGGTGTTCCACCCGCTTGCCATACTCCTTGTTTTACATACTCGACAAGTTCATTAAAATGAGAATGGCATTTATTTAGTTCACTAAACGTATTACATATACCGATAACGGGTTTTTTTATATCCTCGTCTGTGTAACCCATCGATTTGGTAAAGGAACGATGAATAAATCCCCACATTGACGGATCGGAAAAATATTTCTCACTTTTTTTAGGTTCATTTTTCAAAAGAATAAACCTCCCTTTTTAACGTTTATTAAAGATACTAAATAAATGAATATGTTCGTAACCCTTGGACATTTAGTTTTATTCGGAATAATCCTCCCGAAGAAGGATACGCTTCTAGCTGTTCTTTAGATAAACCTTCACGGGCACTTGTAACATATAGTTCATTTAACTTTTCTCCACCGAATACACAAGAAGTAACACGTGGAGCAGGTAATTGAATGGAATCTAATAAATTTCCAGTATGTGGGTTCCAGCGACATATAATTCCTGCATCCCAATGGGAGACCCACAGCATACCTTCTGTATCCCCTGACATACCATCAGGCAATTTATATTCATCAGGTATTTTTACAACAACACTCCTGTTACTGATTTCAGCGGTTTCTATATTGTAATCAAAAGCTGCAATTTCAAAGGCTAATGTATCAATATAGTACATTATGGTAAAATCGGGAGACCAAGTTATACCATTGGAGCATCCAATAGAATGAAGTTTAGTCGAAATACTTCGATCGCGGCGGTCGATACAGAACAATTCACCACTAAATTTGTAAGCATCTAAACCGTTCATTGTCCCCACCCAAAAGCGCCCCCTTGGATCACATTTCCCATCATTGAATATATTTTCTGGATCTCTATTAGGGTTGTTAATTAATTTTTTCGTTTCATCTATTAGATGAACAGAATAAATACCACTTTTTGCAGCGATAACAACTTCTAGTTCTCCCCTTGGGACTACACAGCCAATCTGTTCATTTATTTCAATTTTACGTTGCTCATTATTTTTCGGATTATAAATATATAAGCGACCTTTTTTACTATCAATCCAATATAAAACTTGATTTACCTCATTCCAAGATGGACTTTCTCCTAATTGTGCTTGTTCATTCTGAACTAATTCCCACATTTCCATAAAGATTTCCACCTCAATATTTTATAGCTATATTATAATTCACTAGCATTTGCAAGATGACCACCATCAATTACTAAAATAGTTCCAGTAATATACGAGGCTTGATCTGAAGCTAAAAAATAAACACCATTCGCAACTTCTTCAACAGAACCTAATCGTTTCATCGGTGTTCTTTCAGTCAAATCCAAGCTAACATCTTCCTGTTTTAACTTAGTATCTAAAGGTGTATCTATAAATCCAGGGGCAACTGCATTAACTCTTATATTAAACTTTGCTAATTCTACAGCCATCGATTGTGTCAATAAATTAATACCAGCCTTGGAGGTGTTATAGTGTGCTAAATAAGAACTACTAGCTAAGCCATTTTTAGAAGAGATATTTACAATTGAACCACTTATTCTATCTTGAATCATTCTTCTTGAAATCAACTGACTTAAAATAAAAGTCCCTCTCAAATTTACGTCCAATATTCTATCCCAGGTTTCTAAAGATATATCCACAAACAATTCTCGAACAGCAAAGCCAGCATTATTAATTAAGATATCTATGCCTCCCCATACATCGTACGCCCATTCTACCGTTTTCCTTATATCTTCTTCATTTCCTAGATCGCAAACAACGGATTCTATATCTCGATACAATGCATTTAGTTCCGAAACAGTTTTAGATAGATTTTCTGCATCTTTATCTAAAATAATTACTTTACAATTATTTGATAGATACTTTTCAACCATACCTCTTCCAATACCACTTGCTCCGCCAGTAATTAATACTCTTTTATTCAATATAAACCCCATCCTCTATTATTCTTGATAACATTACCATTGTTTAATATCTGGAACCTCTATAGGTGCTCCCCCTAATTTAATAGATTTTTCTGATATAATTCCCGGTAAAGTATATTCTAAGGCTTTATAAATATCGATTCTTACTGGTTTGTCATTTAAGATACAGTTGATAAAATCTTTGATCATAAAATAATCGGCGCCCCAATGATTAGAATCTTTTCGTTCAACAGGAAGGTTAATATATTCTTTAGGCAGAAACTCATCATATAAATCCTCTAGATCAATCCATTCCTCACTAGATCTACTATAATCTTGTAACCATACTCTATGCTGTTCTCCTGGTACTCTTGGAGATTCATAACACCCTTTTGTTCCTTGTAGTGAGTAATATCCCATATTATGTGGTCGATTAGAAACCATGTCTAACCTAATCTTTATTAACGCACCACTTTCTGTTCTACA
This sequence comes from Oceanobacillus profundus, assembly GCF_003515705.1. Lineage (GTDB taxonomy): Bacteria > Bacillota > Bacilli > Bacillales > Amphibacillaceae > Oceanobacillus > Oceanobacillus profundus. The sequence continues at coordinate 7,834 of NZ_QWEH01000016.1, read as the reverse complement.
TAACATAATGGTAGTATCATCATTCTCATATTCCGGAACGGTATGAGATCCGGGACCTAGACAGTTCACATACTTAACCCTCTCATTAAACCAACTCAAAGCTGGGCCAAGACTATGAGTGCCATAAGTACACCCTCGTTTTCCCATTGTCTCTCTTCTACGCCATGTAGGATTTCCAGCTTTATCATAATGTAAATATTTTACGTTATGTAAATATTCACCTTCTGCAAAATATACTTTTCCAAACACACCTTTTGAAACCATATTATGAATAGCGACATTTTCACGTATATAACAGTAATTTTCTGCCATCATATATTGTGCTTTGCTACGCTTTACAGCTTCAAATAATAACTTACAATCTTCTAAAGTTGTTGCAGCTGTAACTTCTGATAAAACATGAATATTCCTGTCTAAAGCCTGGATCGCTTGTTCTGCATGAAAATGGATTGGTGAAGTCAACACTACTACATCGATATTGGAATCAATTAAATCCTCATAATTAGTAAAGGTTTTACCCACTTCATACTTGTTTTTAAAATTTTCGAGTGCTTCTTTATCCGTATCCATAACAGCTGTAACCTCTACATTATTAAACAAATTAAAGTCTTCATAAAAATCAGCTCCACGCACCGTTCCAACTATACCAATCTTCAGTCTATTCATATAGTACCTCTCCTTTAAATAAACTATTTGGTCGATCCCGCTGTAATCCCACTTACAATATATCGTTGCGTAAAAATAAAAATGATAATTATAGGAAGCGAGGAAACAACAGACAGAGCCATTAATTCGGACCAGTTCGTACTATATTGACCGACAAATTGTCTCATGCCAAGCGTAACTGGCCACAAATCATTATTTTTTAACATCGTTAATGAGTATAAAAATTCCCCCCAAGCTAACAAAAAGCTAAAGGCCCCGGCCGTAAACACCCCAGGTTTTGCAAGTGGTAGAATGATTTTAAAAAATGTTCCCCATCGAGTACAACCATCTATAGCTGCAGCTTCTTCTAAAGCAGTAGGAATCATTAAAAAATAAGTTCTCATTACCAAAATTGCAAAGGGGATTGATAGAGTCATGTTCGCAATAATGACACCAGTATATGTGTTTAGCAAGCCAATATTTGCAAACATAGAATAAAGCGGTAATGCAAGCATATTACTAGGAAACATTTGAGTGATTAACACAAATAAAAGGAATAAAGTAATGCCTTTTATTTTCCTTCTAGCGATCGCATAAGCCGCTGGCGTAGCTAAACAAAGTGTACCTATCATTGCACCAAAACTAATGATTAAACTATTTTTAAAATAACTTAGTACTCTTATATCCTGTTGGTTAAATATATTAATATATGCTTCAAACGTTATTCGTTTTGGAATAATAGATGAATCACCAAATATATCTCCAGCTGGTTTAATAGAAGATATGACCATCCAATAAATTGGAAATAAAAATGTAAGCACTATAAAGAGGCCAATAAATGATAGTATCCATTTTTTTGCCATTACATTACTTCCTCCCTTCTTATAAAATAAAGGTAAACCAAAGCAAATAACCCAATTATAATAAAGGAAATATTAGATAAAGCAGCTCCTTCTCCAAATCTATACATTCCAAACGATAATTGATAAGCTAAAAAAGGAATAACTTGAGTTGCATCAGCAGGCCCACCAGCAGTCATTATATAAATTAAATCAAAAACTTTAAATGTGAATATAACTCCAAGCATTAATAATACAAGTAGAGTTGGCTTCATCAACGGTAAAGTGATATAAAAAAACTGTTGAAATCTATTAGCACCATCAATTTTAGCAGCTTCATAAATATTACCTGGTAAAGCTTGTAATCCGGATAATATAATTACCATACTAAAAGGAATACTAATCCAAATATTAGTGATGATTACACTGAATAGAGCTGTATTTGTATCGGTTAACCAATAATTTGGTTGGGAGAGAATACCTATATTCATTAAAATTTCGTTAATTATTCCATTTTCACCACTTAACATCCATCTAAAAACCGTACCAATTATGATGATTGGAGTCATCCATGCAATCAATAAAATTGAACGCATCCATTTATTCCCAGGGAATGGTTTATTAAAATAAAGAGCCAGCATAAAACCAATACATGTGGAAAATATAATAGTACCTACTGTAAAGACTATAGAATTAGCTAAAGCCTTTACAAATAATGGATCTTTTAAAACAGTGACATAGTTACTTAAACCGACTAGTTCACGTTCTCCTTGAATTAAATTACCGACATTTACATCTCTAAAGCTAAGATTGAGGTTAAAAAATATTGGATAAACTAAGAAAAGCAATAAAAACAAGCTTGCAGGCATTAAAAAGGTATAGTCTTTACTCTTTTCTATAATCCTCTTGAACTCACTCTGTTTCACCATGCAACCTCCATTTCTACAAAAAATTTGTTAAGAGGTCATCCCCAAATCTAATATAACTAGATTTGAGGATAACAAAATCTCAACTTATTCTTCTATTAACGGTTGTATAATTTCACTTGCTTTTTTAAGAGCTTCTTCAGAGGTACTTCCACCGACTAGCGCTTCTTGAATAGCAGTATAAATAGCAGTGTTAACTTCATTATGGTTTTCTCCCCAACCATATCCTTGAGATGTTGAAATAACTTCTGCAAACACTTTTCTAACTTCATCGTCTTGGAAATATGGATCATTTGCTACCTCGCTTATAGCTGGGAAGTTACCAGTCGCTTTTAACCATTCAAGTTGACGCTCAGGTTCCATGAGAAAGTCAATAAATTGCCATGCTTCATCAACAGATTGCCCCTTACCAATCGCAATACTTTCTCCACCAACTACGGAAGCATGCATTTGGTCTTTCGGAATTTGAGCGACTGACCAATTTAAATCTGGTGCTTCCTCCTCTAAAGCTGGAATCATCCAAGAACCCCCAATAATCATTGCAACTCTTTCATTATAAAAATCTACTCCAACCTCTTCTAATTCTTTTTGTAAGATTTCTTTAGGCATAATACTTTCATCGTACATGTTTTTCCATAGCTCAAGTGAACTTATTGCTTCAGGACTTCCCAAATCTTCTACACCACTTCCAGTTGACCATAAAAAAGGAATCCATGATGCAGTACCATGTTGTGAATTATGCGCAGAAGCAGAAAATCCGTATTTACCATCTTCTGTTAAATCTGTAGCTAAATTAGTTAGTTCATCCCAATTTACAGGAGGTTCATCTACTAAGTCCTTGTTGTAAAAAAGCCCTACTGCATTTGTATGGAGTGGAAGCCCATGGAACTCATCATCTATTTTATGAATAGCAGCAATATTTTCGTATATGCCAGTTGCTAATCCAGAATTTTCTACTTGTTCATTAATGTTTTCTAAAATCCCAGACTTCGCATAAAATTGAACTTCGTTAATACCACCGATAATAATATCCGGTACGTCTTGACTAGTTGCTCCAATTAAAAGCTGTTGCGTTAATTCATTATAAGGAACAAAAGTTAACTCCACTTCAATACCATCTTGTGTTTCGTTAAAATCATTCACATTACTTTGCAATACTTCCTCTAAATGCCCAGACCAATAATGCCATAATGTTAATGTAACCTTATCACCACTACTACCTTCAGACTGATTACCATTAGCTCCGCAACCAACTAAAATTAAACTAATAACAATAAAAGTTGAGAAGATGATTGATTTTTTATTCATATAAAGAATCCCCTTTATGATTTAATATAAATTTATTAATTTAAATCAAATTATTTAGAAACCCTACTCTGAACAAGTTCTTTTAAAACATCCTCTATAGCTTGTAATGTATTATCGATATCTTCTTTCGTATGGCTATAACTTATATGATTTCGCTTAATATTCATTGGCATTTTAAAAATTCCTCGTTCCAATAACTTTTTACGATAGGTTACATACATTTTTGCATCATTCTGCATAAGATCTGTATAATTTTTGGGTTCAAAATCCATAAAATAAGTGGTCCAAACAGAACCAAATCCTGCAACATAAGCTTTAAGACTTAATCGATCATGAATTTCACGAATACCATTTCGCATTCTGTCTCCGAGTGCAAAAATATGTTGATGCACTGGTTCTGTTTCCATTATTTCCATTGTTGCAATAGTTGCTGATGTTCCAATAGCATGGCCATTGTATGTACCAGCAAACCAGACATCTCCTCCTGAATTCGTATTAAAACGTTCCATATATTCTTTCTTACCTGCTAATGCCGCCATTGGAAAACCATTAGCCATTGCTTTTCCCATTGTTGTTAAATCCGGGGTGACACCGCTTACATTTTGATAACCACCTAGATCATGACGAAATCCTGTAATTACCTCATCAAATATTAATATAGTTCCATGCTTACTACATAAGTCTCGTAATCCTTGTAAAAAACCTACTTCCGGCATTATACAACCTATATTATGGGGAATCGGTTCAACAATTAATGCCGCGACTTCATTTTTATTTTCCACTAGTGTTCTCTCTACATTATCTAAGTCATTAAATGTACAAATTAATGTATTATCGATTGCTTCGTCCATCATACCTGCTGAACCAGGGTCCCTTTTTCCAATCATATGAGGCTCACTTAACATATTTCTTGCCACATAATCGTGCCAACCATGATAACATCCTTGGAACTTTATTAATTTTTTACGGTTAGTTATCGCTCTTGATAAACGTATCGCATGGTAAGTTGCTTCAGAACCTGAATTACAAAACAGTACTTGTTCTGCTGATGGTACATACTTTGTAATTTTCTCGGCGCATTTTATTTCTAAATCTGTTGTACCCACCCCATATAAGTCAGTTCTAGCTAGGGATTCTATTACACGGTCATTTACCTCTTTATAATTATGTCCTAAAATATAAGGTCCAAATGCTGCCTGAAAATCAATATATTTATTACCATCAGCGTCATATATATATGCACCTTCAGATTTTGTAAAAATTAAGCGAGGATCGATGTTTCTTATTGAAGTATGCACCCCACCCGGAGTAAATTTCTTTGCTTCTTCATGCAATTGCTTACTTTTTTCATTTAACATTCAATTACCTCCTTATTTTTCATATTTATTAGGCCTTATATAATCCTAGATATTTCTTGTGCAGTTGTTTTAACTAACAGGCCAATATCCTCATATTGTTGCGGTTCTAATTGAGAAATATGGGCTGTTATACTAATTGCAGTTGGTGTTTGGAGTCGAACATTAATAATTGGAGCCGCAATACATCTAACACCTTTTTCTCCTTCTTCATCCTCAAGAGAATAACCGTTTTCTCGAACTTTCGCTAAATCTTGTCTAAACTTTTCCATAGAAGTAATAGTATTATTAGTTGCTTTTTTCAGACCCTCCTCAGTTAAAATCTTATCAATCTCTGTATCACCTAAATAAGCTGAAATAGCTTTTCCTAATCCAGATAGATGAATTTCTGTAGTTAGACCAGGATAAGTAGAAAATTTAATGAAACTATTTGGTTCTTCTTTAGCAATATACATAATGCTATTTTCATGTAGAATACCTAAATGAACAGTAAATCCCGTTTCTTTCATTAATTTTTTCATATAAGGCTTTGCTAAATCGATCATGCTGTAGTCGGATAAGTATGTCATACCTAATTGAAATAACTTTGCACCTATTTGAAATCTGCCAGTTGTATCCTTTTCAACCATCTTGTAACGTTCGAGTGTATTCATAATGGTAAATACGGTTGCTTTAGGTAAGTCCAAGTTTGTACATATTTCAGTTACAGTATATTGTTCAGTTGATTGGCTGATTAATTCTAAAATCGATATTGCTCTCTCTAAAGCAGGTACATTATATTGTTTCATAAATTCCCCCTCTTCCGTTCAACATAAAAAACTAAGTTCAACTCTTTGAACAAGTATATTTTATCAAATTAAATTTGTCAATATATTTACACAAAATAAATTATTACTTTCATTACGAATAAACTGAATATTACTACAGGTTAATTGAATCATAATTTGTTATTGTCGGTAGCTTGCACTTAATTATGGAGCCTCATGTAGTTTCGATTTTGGAAGAAGAGGAGTATGAGGTGGAGCATGTTTATTGATAATAGTTGACGAGATAGGGGGTATGCAGTTTAGAAAACTGATTTAAAAAAAGATAGGAATCGCTTTTGGCAGGTTGGTGATCACTTTGGATAGTTTTCCTATGATTTTTAAGATAGTTAATGGATAGTCCAAAGTAGTGAATAAACCTTGTATTTAAACTCAGTATGTGCACAAAAAGCTGTCTTTAGAAAATAGTAAAGGGTTCCGTTTTGAGGTGCATTTTCAAAAAACTCGACTCAAATGACATTATAATTGACGGATAAAATGACATATAAATTCCGTCTAATTCAGACGAATTTTACTATTATAATGACAAGGATATTATTTTTTCTGATAATTACTAATATCTGGTATAATAATTTTGTGAAATATTGTACTTAACTAAAGTGGCAAGATTGTTGAACAATGGCAATTGGTTTTTATAAAAAGTCAACTGGTGGAGGTTATTATTAGACAATTTATAGTTATTTTATTGGTTATAGCTATTTTTTTCATATCTGCTTGTAGTGAGAAAGATAAGATAGACCATTTCTCTTCTAAAGAAGAAACTTTGGAACATTTTATTGAGAAAGAAGATATTGAAGGGAATATTGATTTAATTATAACGACAAGAGAGGAAAAGTTATTAGTAGTACAGTCGAGAGAGGATGTATTTTTTGTTGGAGAATTAATCGAAGACAAGGAAGGATATTACGCAAAGAGAATATCAGACAGTGTGGGAGTAGGAATAGGTTCTAGTTGGGAATTAAATACAGTGACTAAAAATAAGTACACAATATATTTTGAAAGGAACAAAGAAGATGCGAATTACATACAGTTCTCTAATGGAGAATACGACATCTCCCTTGTAGAAGGACATACGATAAGTGAAAACGATTTAGCTTTAACAAGTGTGATAAAGGAAGTTGAAACATTAAAAGATTAAATCAACAAACTGGTGCATTAATTCAAGAAGGTTTAACGCTATTTTACGAAGAAGTTATTGTACTAAAGGGGCAGCTTAGTATAAGTCGACTTAAATAAAGGATGGGATATATGAAAAAAAAGATTGTGCTTGCTTTATTAATAATAAGTTTATGTGTAAATTTGTATATATTAGGAAAATGGCTTTTAATTGAGCAATGGTATGAACCTTCCCCAGAAGAAAAAGTCATTTTAAGTGAAATGATTCAAAAAACTGTTGAGAGTGAGGATTATAAGAAGTTAGAAGAAAAAGAGAACATCATTGCTATTGATGCAGGTATAGACAGGAATAAAGGTGGAGTATTCCCATACTATTTTGGGGTTAGTGTTCGTACTGATGAGCAGTCCTATCTTTTTTCTTGCAATAATGACCAATGCTCAAAAATGGAAATCGGAGGGTGGACTTACTCTATATATGAAGATGAAAGTTCGAGACTTCCATTTGAAAATAGAGAATAACTTAGAACGACTACTGTAATTTGTGAAGTAATGTACTTAAAGTAACTGGTGCGATATTTCAACAAATGCTCCAGTTTGTTTGATAAGAATATGTAAAGGGAGGAACAAAATGGATGCTTTAATGTTAGAAGGATGGACACCGATATTGCTCATTGGGATTGTTGCTGCTATTATCTGTATTTGATAATCTAAAATTGAGCCGTTTTTAGGGTATTGATCGCATAAAAAATGAGCCACTCGATTCCAAATTTTAATAACCTCTCTTATTATTGAAAGTGACCAAACTATCAATGAGAGAGGAC
>NZ_QWEH01000015.1 GCF_003515705.1 Oceanobacillus profundus | reverse complement strand
CTTCTCGCTTTGTTTTAGCCAATAGAACAACCTCCCAATCGTTATAGTTTTATTCTAACAATAAAAAACTGAACTGCGAAGTAAGAGCCGTACGCTCTCTCACTTACACAGTTCAGTTTACACTCCCTCCAGTTGAATAAAAAAAGCTCAAAAACCTCTGACCGAATTTTAGTCAGAGGTCCTTTATTTTTATGCTTTACTAGCCTTCGCATTTTTACTTAACTTGCTCGTTTTCTTTCCTTCTGTTTGTTTCCTCTCTGCTTTTTTCGTTATTCGGTGCAAGGTAAGCAATTGATATGTATTACATGCAAGTAATGGAACAATCATTAACCAAGCATAATCACTGCCTTGCACTTGCAATCCAGGAACCCACTCAACCGTTGTGATAACAACCATAAAAAATAGTGCTGGTACAAACGCCTTAGGGTTTGTTTCCTTTGCTTTTCTCTTCGCCACAACCCAACCAAATGCTAATAAGCCAGCTGCACCTAAGATATACCAATAAATAGCTACCGTTCCATCAGCTGCTCGATATGGGAAGTAAACTAAATCAAATAGAACAAATGCAATGACGAGTACTTGAACAGTTGGCCAAAAGGAACGAAACATATTCAATCCCATTCGGTGAATAAATAGATAGGCAAAAAAACCAGTCATACTGACAACGCTAAATGTCAGACCTAGTCCAACAAAAAACAAAATGAGTCCAACTACTTCTATGAAATCAAACGGACTTAAATACGTTGCATAATCTTGTGGCTTTACAAAGAAGCTAACAACAAGACCTGCAATTCCCCCAATAATAAACGTTTTCCATAAAAAATTTACCAAGTTACGACTATTCAATATCAAATCCCCCTACAATCTGTGGCAATGAACAACTTTCATGATCATAATAGTGACTCTAATCGTACATCCTTTACGTACATATTCTAACATGAAGCGCTTTATTTTTCCCACCCCAAGTGAATATTTTATAAATTTGTCACTCATATTAAGGATATAGGAAGGAGGAACAATATCACATGTTACGCAAAGTATGTTTAACACTCCTTGCAATATCCTTCATGTTATTAGTTGCATGTAATGGTGAAGGTGGCTCCCCAAAAGAGGGAGATTATGAAGCAACAAAGAAAATGGTTGTTGATATATTACAAACAGAAGATGGAAAAAAGGCGTTAGCAGAAATAATGTCCGATGAGAAACTGAAGCAAGAGCTTGTCATTCAGTCTGATGTGGTAAAAAAGTCAATTAATGAGACTCTTGTATCTGACAAGGGGAAAGAAATGTGGTCGACATTATTCGAAGACCCGAAGTTTGTCGAGGGCTATGCCAAGTCCATGTCAGAAGAGCATAAGAAATTGATGAAAGACTTAATGAGTGATGCAGAATATCAGAAGCAAATGCTGGAATTATTACAAAATCCTGAAGTTACCAATCAAATGCTAAGTCTCTTAAAAAGCCAGCAATTTAAAGCGCACTTAGAGGAATCCATCACACAGACACTTGAAACCCCATTATTTCAAGCAAAAATGCAAGAAATCTTGCTTAAAGCAGCTGAAGAACAAGCTAAGCAACAAGGTGAAGGCGGTTCTCAGCAACAGGGTGGCGGTCAAGGCAACGGCGGAGAAGAAGAACCTGGCGGCGGTAGTGGAGGCGGTGGCGGCGGCAATTAGCAACATCACTTGCTTATCTACTTCATATGTCTGGAAAATACAACAAAGAGGGGAAAAAATCCCCTCTTTTATTCATCTTCCAGCTTGGCAATAACCTTCGCTGCAATTTTATGGAACTGTTTGCCATTCGGATGGTCTTCTTGGTACACGGAAGGAGCAAATACATCTTCTTCCTCATATGGCTGTTGAATTGGTAATTGTCCTAATACTTTTGTTTTTAGGACCTCCGCAAGCTTTTTACCGCCGCCTTCACCAAACACATATTCAATCTCGCCAGTTTTCTTGCTTTCAAAATAGGCCATGTTTTCGACAACACCTAAAATTTCATGATCCGTCTTCAGAGCCATTTGCCCTGCCCTTGCTGCTACAAATGCCGCTGTCGGGTGCGGAGTTGTTACGATAATTTCTTTACACGTTGGCAGAAGCTCATGGACATCCATTGCAATATCTCCTGTTCCTGGTGGTAAATCAAGGAGAAGGTAGTCCAAATCGCCCCATTCCACTTCTGAAAAGAAGCTGTTAATCATTTTTCCAAGCATTGGTCCGCGCCAAATAATCGGTGAATTATCTTCTACAAAGAAGCCCATTGAGATTACTTTTACACCAAATCGTTCAACAGGAAGAATCTTTTTGCCACGAACAACAGGGCGTTCTTCCACACCCATCATGTCAGGAACACTGAAACCGTAAATGTCAGCATCAATAATACCGACCTTTTTACCAAGTCGCATAAGAGAAACAGCGAGGTTAACCGTAACAGTAGACTTTCCTACGCCACCTTTACCACTGGCAATTGCAATAAACTTCGTATTGGTGTTTCCACCCATTAGTGAAGCTTCCTTCGCTTCGTCTGCTGCAGGCTGATATTTTTGAATAACCTCATCCGGAAGCTGTTCAAATCGTAGTCCAACAGTGTTTGCGCCACTTCTTTTCAAAATGCCGACGATTTCCTGCTGCATTTGCATTTGTTCAGCGGTATTTGTTTTCGAGATACCAATTTTGACACTGACGTGCTTCTTGTCCTCCTTAATCGTTACACTGATAATTCCACCGGTTTCTTCCAGTGTTCTATGTAAAAAAGGATCCTTTATAGGATTTAGTAGTTCTTTTACTTCTTCTTGCGTTATCATCGTAAGTCACCACCCCTTATCTTATGTACTAACAAATGAAGTACTGCATCTGTTATAGGTCGTTCAAAAAGTCCGGTAAAAATGATATCGAATTTCGCACGAATGCTAGCTTTTCCTGCAAAAACGTCTGCTTACATATTAAAAGATTCAATGAACTTCTGTTAAAACCATCCACGTCCTGTGGACAACACAGAAGTCACCATCCTGTGGATGCCCTCTACTCATAACTCCGCACCTCGAACTCCGACGCACAGAACGTGCTAGTGTCAGCGCCCGTAAAAGGTCGTTGCGAAATTAGCCGACTTCGATCCTTTTTATCCTCCTTTTGAACACGTACTGTTAGTATAACATAATTCGAGCTAAATCTAAGTGATTTGCACTATGGTTACGGTTTCACTCTTCCTCTTGCATATCCTCTGTTAAATATCTCAGAACCCCTTCATAAATACTCACTGCCATTTTCCGTTGGTAATCCTCTTGTGTCAATAACGCCTGCTCCTCCGGGTTCGACAAAAAACCAATCTCTACGAGTGCCCCGGGCACCTTTGCGTGCTTCAATAAATAGACCCCATTAATAACTAATGGTGAGCGATTTGTATTCTCTAGATTACGAATAATCTCTTCTTGAATCATTTTTGCTAAATGCCCATTTTCATCAAATGAAGGGTAATAGAAAGTTTGCGCACCTTTCCAGCGGCTGGAAGGAACAGCATTTAAATGAACAGTCAAGAAAAAATCCGGTTCTTTTTCATGGATAAACTCCAGTCGGTTTCGAATATCCTCAGCTTTTCTTCTTGCTAACCCTTTCGTACTCTCATCAGCAAGGTCCGTATCTTCTTCTCTCGTCAAATAAACGAGCGCACCATTTTGCTGGAGATAGCTTTGCAGCATTTTCGAAACAGCTAGCGAAATATCCTTTTCCTCTGTTTCATCTGACCCAACAGCTCCACCATCTGGACCACCATGTCCCGGATCAATCACAATCGTTTTTCCGGAAAGTGGTGGCGACCATGGACCACTCGCTTCAAAATCACTTTGAGTAATTGGAATTTGAATTAAAAACACTAACACAAATACCCCAAGCACCCAATACATTACCTTCGTCCTACGCGCCATCTTACCCGCTCCTCTAGAGATTGTTCAAGAAGTCCGGCCAAAATATCCCACTTCTTCTGAACACGTATTTTAACTATTCTATTCTTAAATTTATGGGACAAGTTACGGGTTTATGACTACCTATTTGTGGTATGCTAAAGATGAGAATATGTTTACTGAAAACTGAAAAAGGCTATTAATTACAAATAGACAAATGAACAGGAGGGAAAACGGTATGATTTGGATTGGTATTGGTTTAATCATTATAGGAGTTGCATTTATTGGATTGGTTGTTTTCCTTATTAAACCATTGAACAAGCTTGCAAGTGTTTTAAATAGCTTACAGAAGACAACGGATAAGCTTCCAAAAACAGTGGATGATGTAACTTCCCAAACAACAGAAGCAATCGGAACAGGAATTGATACACTTCATCAGGTAAATAGTCAGGTTAAACATTTAAACCCCATCTTCCAAATCGTTGGGGATGCTGGACATGCTGCTAACCAGCTGTCATCAAAAATGGTGGATGCAGTTGAAGATATGAAGCAAAATACACAGCAAGCCAATGATTTTGCAACAAGAAAAAACCTTGAGGGACTATACGGAGCATTAACGCTTGGCTTTTTTCTTTTTCAAAAAGCGAGGAAGTAACTCTAAATACAAGAACTTGAAATTAAATAAGAGACGAGTCGTTTTTTAACGACTCGTCTCTTTCTATTTCTCTAGAGGGATTATTTAACAACCTTATCGTTTACTTCTTGCTTAATGCGCTCGATATCATTCGCCCGCATTGCTCCATCCGCATAGAGTTTCTTTTCAAAATTTTTCACGCGCTCAAAAACCGACTTATTTTCTCCTTGCTCTTGCCTTTTCGATAAGTAATCGACCGCCAGCCAGCCAAGAGAAACTCCTGCAACAGCGCTTGCAAGCATGGCGAAATTCCTTTTGCCTTCTCTCATATTGTTCACCCTTTTGCTTTTTTCAGTTCCTGACGCTTTTTAAGCCAGTAGTATCCTAAGGCAAAGGTGCCATAGACGCCCCCAAGCTTATTGCTTTCTGCAACTTCCTTACCGCCTTCTGTTTTCGTCTTAATTGAGTCGGTTACATCTACTAGTGAAGAAGAGAATTTACGCGTAACATTTCCGACATCACCAATCACATAAAATAGTGGGCTTAAATGCTTTAGCTTGTCATTTACATCTACTAACGTTTGATTACTTTCATTAATCATATTACCTGTTTCTTTAAATACATCATCCAATTGCTTTGGCAGCTCTTTTACAGTCTTATCTATTCCACCCAGGACACCTGCAAGGTTATTCAAAGCATGTCCAATGAAGAACGCTAAAACAAGAAACGCCACTCCAATAAGTAGTACACCAATCCCAACTAACGTCATCTTGATCCCTCTTTTCCTGTATTTACCGGAACAACTTCCGTATGCTGTACCATCAATTCATTTTTTTCCTTTGTTCCCTTTTGCCATTTTGAAAACAACTGTATGGCAACCTCACTCCATGTCATTCCTGCGACAAAAGGCTTCATTTTTTGTTCTAATTTTTGCTCTGATAGCTGTTTGCTCTTTTCATCATAGACTTCATTCAATGATATGACTGATTTTCCGACATTTTCTGCAGAGTCAAAAACACTATCTGTAGCATTTATCTTTTCCCGTATGTCATCAACCAGTTTACTTGATTCATTTAATGTTTTCGTAAGATGTGGGGTCATGTATTCTAATTCTCTCTCAAGTTCTCCTAGCGATGTTCCGAGCGTTTTCACCATATTTGCAACACGTTTTAATACAAAGGATAGATAAATGGCAACAATTGCAAAGGCGATCGAAACGAACAAAATACTGACGTAAAAGATTTCCATATGTAATGGTCCCTCCTTATTTAACACTACTATATTATACCACGCGACCTAATAAATAAAACGTTTACGCGCAGATCCAGAAGATTGATAAGAGCAAATCATGGGTATAGAGAAAGTAACGAACGAATTGGAGGATTCCCAATGGCTACTGTTAAACAATTTTCACAAGAATTTATGAAGAAATTCAACGAACAAAATGTTACGTTACTTGCCGCATCTTTAGCATACTATTTTCTTTTAGCTATTTTTCCGCTGTTAATCGTAGCATTCGCTATTATTCCCTATTTTCAAATCAGTCCTGATGATGCGATGGAATTTATTGGCTCTATCATCCCTGGTGAGCTCGTTTCTGTCTTTGAAGAAAACATCGTCAGTCTCCTAGCAACACCACGCGGAGGTCTGTTAACCGTCGGTATTATTGGTGCGCTCTGGTCTGCGTCAAATGGAATTAATGCGTTTATTAAAGCATCGAACGAAGCATATGATGTCGAAGAAACCCGATCCTTTATCGTTGTTCGTCTCATTGCTTTTGGGTTAACTCTAAGCTTAATTTTAGCAGTGGTTACCGCTATTTTACTACCTGTGTTCGGTGATGTTCTTTTAGAGTTCACTATTTCATTGCTTGGCATAAACGCCGAAATGACATGGCTCTTGCAAGTGTTACGATATGCAATTAGTCTCATTATTATTACTGTATTGCTCATGTGTCTCTATCGATTCGCACCAAATAAAAGAATCCCATTTAAGCATATACTCCCTGGTGCAATAGGAGCAAGCATTCTGTGGCAGGTTATCTCATTTGGTTTTTCCATCTACGTAGGTAATTTCGGAAACTACTCTGCCACATATGGAAGTCTTGGAGGAATCATCGTCTTAATGATTTGGTTTTTCTTAACGGCTATCATTCTCCTCGTTGGTGCTCTCCTTAGTGTGATGTACCACCAAAAGGCAACGAGGGAGAATAAAGAAATTCATAAGGCTGCAAATATATAGTACAAATGGGCTTGGAGCATATCTCCAAGCCTTCATTTACCAACGGAGAATAGCATTAATACTTTCTCGCACCTTAAAAGGCAAAGGTTGTTCCATTGCTTTATGCAATAAATCAGGACGTGTAACAGGATTTGATTGAAGATATTTCTCGATTCGTTTTGCCTTTTCTTGCCTATTTGGAATTAACTGATATAAAACAAACCAATCCTCCAATGCTGCCAGAGGAATCGAAACGCCTTGAATATTTTTTCTTCCAACAATGTGATTTGCATCAAAGACCAATTGATAAATCCCTTGATCATGTTCAATAGCGAAGTTCCCCATTACATCAACCCCAACACCATCTACCTCGTATTGATAAAAGTAGGTTGTGCGAAATGGATCCTTTCTAGAAGCTGTTTTCTCTTTCCCAACCCGACTCATCGCATACCTGATAGGATCGATATCCTTTTCTGCAATCAATAAATCGATATCATTTGGTGAATCAGCTATTCGGTAGTGATTCAATAATAGAGAGCCGCCAAGTGCCCATTCTAGATTCTTCTCATCTAATTGTTCCCCTATTTTAATTAAAGAATGATGGATCTTCATAAGGTAACCTCATTTCCGATTTTACATTTCTATACCGCTACCTAGACAATAAGCCTGTTATAAAAGACTCCAGCCACTTCGCATCCTTAAACGATTCTTTTGTTAATTGCTTCGTTTGTAGTGGGGTAATGAATTGAGCACCGTGCTGAAAAGAGTTTGACGGTTTAACAGCAACGAATTCCCCTCGCTCTACTCCATCAGCTACCTCTACAATATCTTCTACATGCAGACCTCTTTCAATGCTTTCTTTTTCGATTCTTCCTCCTTCCGTCATTTTCCAAACAGCATCCGCAAAAATTGCTTCCTCAAAAAGCACCGTTGCACCTAGTGACTCATCCATTGTAATGGCAATATCTACGTGATAGCCTGGAAGCAATTCCTCTGCATCATCTCCTGTTTCAAAAGCAACCTTGAAAGGATAGATACTTTCTTTTTCGATTTCGATTTCATTTGGTGATTTACTAACTTCCTCGACGACTCCATCTAAGCGAGTACCTATTTCATGAACAGCTACTTCAGCGGCCCGCCCTTCCTCCATCTGGGCCCGCTCTTGCTCTGTCAATTCACCGACTGCAAGCACATCATTATTTTGAATCGTAATTACGGGATCATCCAGATTTACATGAAGCTGACTAATTGTCCCTTCATAAGGACTTTCTACTGTTAGAGTATCCCCTGTTGTCCGCAGCTCGGCTAATTGATTATTAATCGTCTGGAGCTGAGCATTTTTTTGTGACAGCTCCAACTCTTGTTCGACAAGAAATTGCTCCTTCAGCAAATCAGCTTCAATCGACGTTTGCGGGTACTCGACTTCAATTAACTCCTCCGTAATGCTGACGGCATGTGGCGAACCAATCTCATCAGACGGGATCTGATACATTTCCATTTGCGAAATCGCTTGTTCAATTGCCGAAATCTCTCCCTGAATTTGATCGGCCTGATTCATCAAATTAGTTTCCATTTCGTAATAATCATGAACGAGGTATGTATATAATGCATCACCGGCATTTACCTGCTCTCCTTCTTCGACAAGAAATTCCTGAAAGCTTCCAAGCTGTTTGTCGAAGTAAACATGCTCTTCCCCAACAGCGCGAAGCACACCAGGCTTAAAAAGCTTCTCCGTCATATCTTTTTCAAAACTCTTCGTCCATTCATTCACATACGATGTCCGTTCCACTTTTCCTTCATCGTCCAGGAATACCAGCAGAAAGTTTACAGCGATGAAAAGAATCATCATTATGAGAATCAGTCTCTTACGCATCACCCAAACCACCCGCCTAATATGTAAGAATCACCCATGGCAATAAGTGCTGTAAGACACCAGCCAAGAAAATGCAATAAAATAACGTTTATAGCCATGACGTACTGTTTCATCTCCGAAAAAGCAGAGATATATTTTACTTGAAACCAAATAATCCATAATTGGAATAATGTAATTGCTCCAAAAAAGAGAATCACCCAAGGTATTTCCGTTATGTAAGAGGCGATAATTCCTAATGATAATGGTGACACCTGCCAGTTTAACCCAACAAAAATAACAAGTGGAATCCAAAGCAGTCGTTCCATTAACATGACAACCAAGACAACCTGCTGCATAATAACTAGCTTTTGATATGGTATTCCAGTGAGCAGATAGAACAAAAGGCTCGGAAAAAATAAGATAAATGCTGCAAACAAAATCGCATAGAGTGCTCTGCCTAGTATGAACCATAGCTTACTTGTTTCATAAGCCGTATCACTTAGTGTTACCGCAATACCTGAAATACGTTCTGTTCCTAATCCAAGGAATGCCATCCAAAAATAAATTGCGATTGCAGCAACAATAAGGACAACGTTCACCTTCCACAACTGCTCTATGCGTTCTGCTTTTTTTATGCGAAATAAATCGTCCTCCATCGAAAAGAGGAGCCTAAATAAATGAACACGATATGTCATAAACCCCATTCCTTTTCTTCTTGCCGTAATGACTTTATTTTAACTTACAATTTGAAGAAATTCTATGAATTTTGTCTTTTCTGACTCATAACAGGACATTAGTCCCTATGTTGGGTGGCTGGAAGGGCTGGTGCGGTAGTTTAGGTTTCGGGCGGTAGTGGGCGGGAAGGTGTCTTATTTTCACGTTTTGCGCTATAACCGGACGGGGAGGTGTCTTATTTTTGGATATTTACAGTAACTGATTAATGAAAACCGCTATATCAGTAGACATAACGGTTTTCACAAGTGTTTCTACATCCTTAGAAATAATCCGCAAAAAACGTCTGTTTCATCGGGATAAGTTTTTCCATTTTTTCAATCGTATGCCTATCTCCGTAAATTAGCTCCAATTCTGCTAGCTCTTGTGGGCGTTTATAACCGAGCAACATGGAGGTGAGCTGTTGGACCGTACAATGCATTCCTTCACTTCCACTTAGATTCGTGTTCAAATTGGAAATCGTTACATTACCGTCTGTTCCACTTATTTCATAAGTCCCACTATTCTCTGGTACAAAACTGTCTTCTACATGTAGCTGCATGGAAACGTCTGGTAATTCCTCAAAGGGATAGATTGACAAAAATCCTGGCACGTCAACAATACGCGCCATAAAGTATGGTTCAATTGTTTGCTTAAAGCGTGGCTCATCGATCAATAATGGTAATTTATCATTTTCAGGAACCACCATCTTGACCTCATTTGCCATGGAGTCATGATTAGCAATAAAATTCAGAAGCAGCTTCCAACCGTTTAATGACAGATATACAAATTCTTTTACTTCAAATTGTTTATCTTTTACATTGTAGAATATATATCCTTCTGCTTGATTACGATCATCGTAACAAACTGCCATCATCGTATCCTTCGCTAAAACACGCTGTTTCCACCATTTTTCATCACGAGTCAGCGCTCCATTGAATTGCTTGGCGAAATCAGTATAAATAGTGTGAAAAAGTTCGATATTCACGGGAGTTCTTCGGACGCAGCCAGCTGTATCCCATTTCTGTTTTAATGCTTCCATTGGAATGGTGTAGTGTTTTTCATCAAATGCAACTTCCCAGCCAAATCTCCGATAAAATGGGACTGAAAATGGATGTAAATATGACAAGGTTTGCCCATTTTCCTTCATATATTTTAAGGCATGAGCAAGCAGATCCTTTACCATTCCATTTCTGCGGTATTCTGGCCATGTTGCCACAGAGCTAATACCACCAATATCAAAGGTCTTACCATTTATATATACAGAAAGTGGTATTAAATGGAGCTTAGCAGCAATCTCCTCTTCCTCCATCCATCCCCAAATGGTATGTCGATCAGCCTCTTCCTTCTTCTTTAATAAATCGGCTTCTGATAATTTATATTGAAAAGCAAACTGAGATAACTCAAAAATCTTGTTATAATCAGCTGGAGATAACTCTTTAATTGGATTCATATGTACATCCTCCTTATACACGATGTCTTACTCTATCATACTAGGAAAATGTAAGGGGTGGCTAATCATTTAATTGGAGGTGGAGATGTTTGAAAAGTAATCGGGTATATAGAGGAGGATAATTAAATTCAAACTTACTTGGTTTATGTGGATAACTACTTCTAAATTTAGATTTTTGCGCATTAGCCTATTGTTATACTGTTGCATTCTAAAAAAACAACCTAAAACAAAAAGTCCCCACCTAAGTGAGGACCACTATTAAATCGCCTTACTGTATTGTTTCTCGCTTCTCCGCTAAATCAAGTTCGAGTTGTTTCGTACGTTTTTTATTTAATGGATAGAAGAATACTAGAATAAGGAATACTACAAAGTAAGTAATAGCTGGTGTCAGTGTTGCCACTGTATAAATTCCATCCTTCACCTCTTGTGCTTGCACGGAAGCTGCATTATTATAGCCGACAAATGTAAGTGCGAATCCTGCTAGTCCTCCTGCAAATGCCTGTCCCACTTTTCGTGCGAAGGAATACACCGCATAGACCGTACCATCTTCACGAGAACCAGTTAAATACTCCTGATAGTCAATTGCATCTGAAACAAAGGCCCAGATAATTAATTGTAAAAACGCAAAACCGAAAAGCCCAATAGCATTGATTGTGAAAAATAGTGGTAAAGATATATTTGGAATTAAATATAGTATTAAATAAGCAATACCCGCTATTAACATCCCAGCTGCACCAAGCTCTTTTTTACCAAAACGCTTTACGAGCGGTGCCAGGACTGGCATTGCAAGAAATACGGCACCACTTTGAAGTAAACTAAATATACTTAAAAGGGCTGCATTTTCAAAGTAGTCTTTGAATAAAAATACGTTAATGGAACCAACAAGCATCATGGTCAACATAAATAATAAGGAAGCAATCAAGAGCGTAATTAATGGCTTATTTTTCAAAAGACCTTTAGCCGTTGTCGCAAAACTGAGTTTTTCACCAGCTTTTTTCTCTGGTTGCTGGATACGTTCTGTTGATAAATTTACACAAGCCATATAACATGCAATAGCTAAAACGGCAAATATGACAGCCACCGTGAATAAGCGACTTGGAGAAACTTCATTATTCACAAATACGATGAGTGGTGCACCTGCACTAATTATAAGGTTCGCAGCCATCGCACCCGTTGTTCTCCATCCAGATAGTGATGCACGATCAGTGGAATCGCTAGACATAACGGAAGCCATAGAACCATATGGAATGTTTACCGTTCCGTATAGTGCCGCCCACGCCATATAGGTAACATACGCATAAGCTAAATAAAAGCCATCGCCCATACCAGGAATATGAACAAAAAGTAACACCGTAGTTATCGCGAGCGGGAATGACATTCGAAAGATCCAAGGCTTAAATTTCCCTTTTGGTGTTGTCTTCCTCGAGTCGATAAAACGCCCCCAAAGAACATCTGTAACCGCATCCCACAATCGGGCAATTAAGAAAAGTGTACCTACTGCTGCAGCACTGATACCGAAGACATCGGTATAGTATACCATTAAGAATGTACTTACAAGAATAAATGAGAAATCGTTTCCAAAATCACCGAATAAATAACCTATCTTGTCTCTCATCCCAAATGGGCGTACGGATGGTTTTAGCTCGTTTGGTGATTGTTCAGGTGTTTTTAATGCAGCTTGACTCATTTTAATTCCTCCTAAGAATTTGATTCATTGAAGATTATCTTTAACTTCTCAACCTACCTAAGTATCGTATCCACAACATAAAACCGCTTTCATAATAGCGAATCTTCCATACACGAATACTATGAATAGTTACATGTTCTATATGTAAATAATTATTTTGTTTTATAAACAAACTAAAAAGGAAGAATGATTTGGTTCTGGTTAAGCAAGCCATACGAGGGGTTATTTATTAACTCTATGCCTCTATTTAACAAACCAATAACTAAATCGCTTTCAATATATGCAATTTTAAAATTAATTTCATTATATTTGTCTTCTTATTAATTTGTCTACTAAACTAACTAAATATTATTTTACATGTAAGCGCTTGTAAAATCAAGTGCTTTTTTTCTGTTTTTTGTGACTAAATGGTTACGTCTGAATTTTATAGAAGCGTAAAACTACCCAGGATTATTTACTTACCACTATTAATGAATAAAAGTTATTGCTCACAATGTATCGACACATGATTCAAATTTATTAATAGCTCATGCAAAAAATGCTGATCACAAGTAGTGAACAGCATTAATCTATTATTTATTTTTAACAAAGTGTATTATATTGCTGGGTCTTCAATGTTTTTAGGCTTATCCTTCATTTCTGCAATTGTAGCCTGAATTTCCTCCATTTTCTTATCATCCAGTTTATAGAATTTCATCATTGTAATAGATATTCCTAATAATAAGGCTGGAATTCCGAATGCTAATAAGATGGTCATTGTAAACAGTGGTGTTGTTAATGGATCATCTATCGTTGGAAATTCGTTTTTAAAACCAATCATTGCAACAGCGCCCCCCACAATTGCAGGTGCTAAAGAAGTCACTAGCTTATCAATAAATGAAAACAGTGTTCCTAGCATTCCAGGTATATAGCGGCCAGATTTGGATGTTTCATAATCAGAAACATCGGCTATCATCGGATTTACAAGTGCTGACGGAACGCCGCCGAATCCAAGTGCAAGTGTATATAAAACAATGAATAGAATCATCCCTATACCAATATTTGAAAGTGACATCGAGGTTGGATCGTCTATTAATAAGAATAATGCAATAAGACCAACAAAAGAAAGGAATGTTATCCAGGATGATAGAATAAAGGATTTCCTCATTCCAGATTTTCTAGCGATCCCGACAGCTAGAAATGTTATTAATAACACCGGAATAACTGTAATCATGGAAACCGTGCCACTCATCCCATAGTCACCCAATAATATTCCGAACAACATAACCATAACTACAGAATATCTCAATAGGGAGAATGCCAGCTTGTCTGACGTTGTTGCAATACTTAACAATTGTAATGGTCGGTTTCCTTTAAGAATTTTCCAGTAATCACGAAATCTTGTATTTGTTGTGTCTTCTGATAAACCATAAAATTCTTTACGATCTTTTCCTGAGATTGCAATAGCTGCTAAAATTGTAAAGATGGCAGAAGCAATTAATGCAAGTGCATTTAATTCTGTGAATAGCCCCATCGTAAAGCCGCCATATTTTGCAACCAAATAAGATGCAACATAAACCTGACCACCTGTAAACAGAACTGTATTATATACCCCATCGAAAACTGCATAGAGCGGTCGCTGTTTTGGATCATTCGTTAATACGGTTTGAGCAGCTTTTGTAATTGTTGTCTGGAAGGTATAGCCAATTACATAGAGTGCATAAATCAGCACGAAGAATATAAATTGCATGGACTCTGGCAATATATGTGTCACATTATACATTAGCAAAACAGATGTTGCTAAGATAATATTCCCCAAAATCATTAACGGACGAAACTTCCCAAATCTAGACTCCAACTTATCAACAATGAAACCTACTATAGGGTCTGTAATACCATCGAAAATCCGCATAGCTGTTAAAACTGTACTTACTGCTACAACTGCTAAACCAGCTATTCCCGTAGCATAATAGGTAACAAACATGAGAATAAACATATAAAGGTTTGTCGCCGTATTGTTTAATGCAAAAAGGCCTATTTGCCATATCTTCGCTCTGTTGTAAACTTTTCCATTATCCACTATTGTATCTGCCATTTCATTTCCCCCTCAGCTATAATTAAGCGCTTTCAAATTGTCGGTTTTTTTATTAAATTACAGGTATTAC
The DNA here is from genome assembly GCF_003515705.1 of Oceanobacillus profundus. GTDB lineage: Bacteria > Bacillota > Bacilli > Bacillales > Amphibacillaceae > Oceanobacillus > Oceanobacillus profundus. The sequence goes on along the minus strand of NZ_QWEH01000015.1, from coordinate 107,011 downwards.
AGAGAAAATCTAATTTAAATTTATTTGTTTGTTTGGCATGCAAACTAACTAAACGATATTCAGCTAATGAAGACGTCTTATAATGCAGAAATTATGGGGCTTTGTTGGTATTTCATTAGATTCCAATCTTATGTGAGAAAAAACAAAAGTCTTTGTAGTACACCTGTTAATACTTTCTTTCACTTTAAACATTTATAATTATTTTAAAAATTAGTTAATTCAATAAACAAATCTGCCCTCCTTCGATACAATATTATTTGTTCATCAAACAAACTAAAACCAAAAGCTTTTCTTGATTATAATTGAAAGCGCTTTAAATAACAAGCATTTTTTTTAGCTATTTAAGCAAGTATTTTAAGAGGAATATTTTCTACAAAACCCCCGTCTCTATTAACGCAAAGAGCAACAAAATTTGAGTAAAAGCGAAAGCGCTTGGAATTACGCTCACTAATCAGCAAAAAACCGTCCCGAACTATAATATTCAGGACGGCCAGCTCTATTTAGTAATTACTACAGCTTCCTCTTGTGTTCTTAAGCATAATTCTGCTGCTTTAAAGGCATGATCTTGGGTCATTGCATTTTCAGTACGATGAATACAGTCCTTGATCAACTCACCAAAGAATGGGAAGCCAACTTCACCGGATAGGGCATAGTGCTTCTCGCCATCTTTGTTAACAAGGTAAAGATGATCCCCTGTTTCTTCTCTTGCTACATCAACGTATTTACGAATCTCAATCGTACCCTCTGTTCCTGTAATAAATGTACGGCCATCTCCCCATGTGGACAGACCATCTGGTGTAAACCAATCGACCTTGAAGTAAAACGTTGCTCCATTGTCTCCTACGAGTGTAGCATCTCCATAATCCTCTAACTCAGGATAGTTCGGATTGTTATAGTTTCCAACTTTACTATGCAAGATACGCGCATTTTCATTTCCAGTAAAGTGTAAGAATTGTTCAATTTGATGGCTGCCAATATCGCATAAAATTCCTCCATATTGCTCTTTATTAAAGAACCAATCGGGACGACTATCCGCGTTTAGACGATGAGGACCAAAGCCTGTCACTTGGATAACGCGGCCGATAGCCCCATCGTTAATTAACTGACCAGCAAATACAGCACTTTCTACATGAAGACGTTCGCTAAAATAAACCATATACTTTTGTCCTGTTTTCTCCACGATACGCTTCGTTTCTTCAAGCTGCTCCATCGTTGTGAATGGCGTTTTATCCGTAAAATAATCCTTGCCAGCCTTCATAACCTTGTTTCCTAAAGCACTTCTTTCAGAAGGAATGGCTGCTGCCGCTACTAATTTAATCGATTCATCATGTAAAATAGTTTCGAGTGACGATGCCACCTCTACTTCAGGAAATTGTTCAACAAACTTCTGCACCTTTTCAGGATCTGGATCATACACCCATTTTAATGTTGCCCCTGCCTCTATTAAACCGTTACACATCCCGTTAATATGACCATGGTCTAATGCGGCAGCAGCAATTGGAAACTCTCCTGCTTTAACGACAGGATTTGGCTTTCCTTTTGGCGCATAATTCATTCCATCTCCGTTTCCCATATCTCACCAGCTCCTTTAAGTCAAATATAATCTCTCGTAAGTAATAATCAGCTTATAGTCCCCCAGTTAAAACCAATCTGCGTATCCAAGCTTTCTCAAATTTTCAGCAGATGTTTGCAGACAATCAAATGGATCTCTGCCATACGTATCATCTTGTTCAATTAGGAAGTATTTTGCTCCGCTTTCCAGACCAGCTGCAATTACTGCCGGAATATCCAAATTTCCTTCGCCTACTTCAGCAAATTCTATGAGATTGGTAAACTTGTGGAAAAACGCAGCCATATCTTTTAAACCATCTTCGTTCACATCTAGCTTTCCAATTCGATAGTCCTTCAAATGTAATAAGGCAATTCGATCTTTGTATTCTTGAATAAATGTTACCGGGTTTACTCCCGCACGCTGAATCCAGTGAACATCGAGCTCAAAGCCAAGCTTTGATGTATTGTTTTTCATCATATCAAGTAGGTATTCACCATCATACTTTTGGAATTCAATATGGTGTGTATGATAGTATAATTCGATTCCATGCGCTGCTAATCTCTCAGCCATTGCTTCGGCACGTTCAATAAATGCAAGAATTTGATCTTTATCACTCATTACATTTAATGGAAGCATCCCAATACGTATATAGTTACAGTTAAGTGTCTTACAATCCTCCACGATTTTTTCGAAGTCCTTGCTTAATGTTTCCCCTGGAGCACCTGGCAGCATCGGCTCTAATCCAGCAGAAAGTGCAGCAATTTCAATATTAAATTCTTCACTTGCTTGTTTTAACGCCTGCACATTTTCTACTGTCATCGGAATTTGCGAAACCTCAACAGCACGAAAGCCAAGTTCATGCAGTCGTTTCATTGTCTCGTATGCACCGATCTCTTCGACTTTACCTTTGAGCATCATCATTTGTACGCCAATTTTGCCTTTTGTCATTGGTATACCTCCATTTTTATCGTTTTCTTAATTTCAGATGATCTGCGAATTGCACTAATCATTTCCATGGACTTCTGTGCATCTTTGACATGAATGTAATTGTCTGTATCATTTTCAATACAGGTATAAAAGTGATTTATCAATTTAGAATGGCTTGCACCGTAATAGAATTTCGATCCAGGAAGCTTACTGTCCTCTATTACGCTTTCTTTTATTCCATCTTCATTTGTTTTTGTAAGGATACTATCTTTAATTGTTAACTTTCCTTTTTCTAGAATTACCTGAAATTCAACCGATGAGTTCGTTGCATTTGTGACGGTTGCAAAAAACAATCCTGTTGCCCCGTTTGCAAATTGAATATTCGCTGTCGCAGTATCTTCGACATCATAGCCATAGTCAACTAGGTTATCGATCGAACCTCGTATCGTTTCGATTTTCCCGCCAACTAATTGCATTTGATCTAACGTATGGATAGCTTGATTAATCATGACGCCACCGCCCGCTAGCTTAAACGTTCCTCGCCATGGCTTTACATCGTAATATTCCTTTGGCCTGAACCACGTTACTAACCCTTTTATTCCTGTTACTTTGCCGTATTTTCCACTCTGAATTAGTTCTTGAAGCATTTCAAATGACTCATTCAAACGATTTTGGAAAGCGACGCAAATCTTAACGTCCTTATGCTGTTCTTCTAATTCAGCTAAAAACATACCTTCTTCTGCATTTCTTGCAAGAGGCTTTTCTAAAAGAACGTGCACCCCTTTTTCGACACATGCTTTTGTAGCCGGGTAGTGCAGGTGATGCGGCAAACAAACATGGACACAGTCTAATTCCTCTTTTTCTAGCATTTCATGATAGTCATGATAAAAATGAACATCTGGGAACGATTCCTTTAAGTTCGTATTTGTATCACATACTGCAACTAAAGCTACGTTTAAATTCTCCTTTATAGCTGGTATATGGATTTTGGAAATATCACCTAAACCAATTACTGCTACCTTCAGCATTATTTGGTACTCCCTTCACTAAAGCTTATTAGAAAAACAGGGCTGCGGGAGCCCTTCTTTTTCTATCTATAAGCGATCCTATCTCCTTATTTTGGGATAGGGCTCTTCTTTTCTTCTTCGATTTTCTTCGTTAACGCAGCAAAGTATTCGTCTTCGTCAACTGGTAACTCTACTTCTTTCCCTAACCAGCTAGATAAGTGAATCGCATTTGCTAGTGCAACACCATTGATTCCATCGCTACCAGGAGCAAGTAATGGTGTTCCTTCAAGGATGTTGGCTGCGAAGTTCTCCATTACTGAAGTATGCTGTTCTCCCCATACACTTTCAAACTTTATTACTTCTTCATCATAAATCTCTCCAGGACCAGCACCCATGAAAATTCGCATTACGTCCTGCATATCCATTGTTGCACTCATCTCAGACTCAGGAGTTTTCAAGCGTTTAATTGTAACGGTTTCACTATCGTCAACAACAATTTTCCCTTTATCGCCATGGATTTCAAAACGGTCTGTACCCATGATGTCATGTGTACATGTGATAAATGTACCTGTAGCACCATTTCCATAGTCAAGTAAAGCTGTTACCTCATCTTCTACAGCAATATCTCTTTGGTAGCCATATTTTACATTGGAGTAAACTTTCTTTGGCATACCAGCAATCCACTGAAGCAAGTCCAATTGATGTGGTGCTTGGTTCACAAGAACTCCTCCACCTTCACCTTCCCATGTTGCTCTCCATGCGCTTTGATCATAATATCCTTGTGGACGCCACCAAGTCGTAATAATCCAATTCGTACGGCGGATATTTCCAATTTCCCCATTATCTATAACTTCTTTAACCTTTTGATACAATTTATTAGTTCGTTGATTAAACATGATGCCAAATGTAAGCTCTGGCTTTGTTGCAGCAAAGTCATTTAGTTCCTTCACTTGCTTTGTATAAACACCTGCTGGCTTTTCTACCAATGCATGAACATCTCTTTTTAGTGATTCAATCCCCATTTCTGGATGGAGGTAATGTGGAACACACGTAACAACTGCGTCTACATCTCCACTCTCCAACATATCAATGTAATTATCGTAAAAAGGAACATCTGGATACTTCTCTTGTGCCAACGCTTTTTTATCAGGATCTATGTCACAAATTGCCCCAACTACCATATTCGGTACTCTTCCTTCAGTAATAAACCCTGCATAAGCCCCACCTTGTGCACCTAAGCCAATAATGCCTAATCTTACTTTTTCCATTATCCATTCTCCTCACTATATATTTTTAGACGTTTGCGACGGAATTCGCCCGCTGTCATGCCTACGTGTTCACGAAAATAACGACTAAAATGCGAAGCGCTTTCAAAACCACTTTCAAATGCAATTTCCTTTATACTCTTTTTTGGTTCCATCTCCAGTAAATACTTCACCTGCGTCAATCGGGATGCCATCACATACTCCATTACTGTAAACCCCGTCATTTCTCTGAATAAATGAGAAACATAGGACTTACTTAAATTCAATGCCTCAGCAATCGAGCCAACTGTTAATATTTCCATATAATGCGCTTGAATATATTTCAAAATGTTTTCAACATGCTCCGCTTTTTCCGACTTTTTGTCGATTAGCTTCTTGGAATCCTTTTGGCCTAAATTATATACACTGATTAGCACTTGGAGTAAGAGTACTTTCAGCTCCGTTTCTAGATGAAGCTCCTGGCGATTCGTTACCTGGCTTAATTCAGAGAGCTGTTGAATAAGCTTCTCTAATGCCTTTGATTCTTCATTTTCCTTCGTTCGAATTAAGCAGTGGTGCAGCCGTTGAAATGCTTCTAATAAATACATCGCTCCTAATTCCTCAAGTACAGACTTCACCCATTTTGGTGAAAAATGAACAGCACTACGAATATACTCACTATTTGGGTGGACATTTGGTTTATGCAATGTCATCCCATCCATGATTAGAATATCCCCCGGTTCCAAGTCATATATTTGGTTATGAATCAGATAACGGCATGTACCAGCGTGAAAGAAGTAGATTTCATATTCTTCGTGGGCGTGGTAGTCAAATGGCTCATTCGTACCTCGCATTCGATAAAACGCTATCATTGATTGGTTCAAACAGACCACTCCTTTCAGAGGTCTAAATTAATTTTATATGAATTATATAATAATAGCATTAGCCTAAACTGTCTGTTATTTATCAAAAATTGACTGAGAGTGCTTTTTTAAAAATTATTTTAGATAATAGCGTAACAAAAAGGGGCTGTAAGTAGCCAATAATATCTATTTTTCATGTCAGAACTTAAAGATTGAAAAAGACTTACCAAAAAACACCACAAACCATCCGTGTAAACGATGATTTGTGGTGTCTAAGCTAGCCTTCTTATTGTCCAAATAAATTTGGCAAGAACAACGAAAACTCTGGTATATACGCAACTAATAATAGCACGAGAAACATAACACCATAGAAAGGTAACATGGCCTTTGCTGACTTCTCTATCGATATTCGACCAATAGCAGAACCAACGAAAAGCACCGAACCAACTGGTGGTGTAACTAGTCCAATACCTAAGGCTAATATTAATACAACACCAAAATGAACGGGATCCATTCCAGCGCTCGATCCTCCACATGCCGCTAATATCATAGCTACAAACAACAAAACCGAGATTAATGTCAACGCTTTCTTTTTCATTTAATTCCCACCTAAATATTATTTGTTAGCCAAACAAACTAAATGCTAATCTCATTATAAATGAAAACGTTTTTTATTTTCAAGGTTTTTTATACACAAAATAATGTGATATTTCAGTTTCCCGTTTAAGTTTTATGATTATTAGGTAGTAGAAAGCAGATAGTACATTTATCCTGTACTATCTGCTTCATTTACTACAAAAGCAGGTATGCAACTATTGACCCTATCCCGCCAAACATAAGCGCATATGGCATATTATTTAATGTAATTCGGTACGGATTCTGTCCAATGTTCATCGAGGTTAACTGAACAACAAGTCCATAAGAGCCGACCGTTAATGTAGAAACTGCGCTTGTTGTTAAAACAATCGCAAGACTGGTAGGATTCATTGTTTCAAGCAAAGTAGCAATCACTCCACTTAATATTCCAATCGTCGCAATTGGATGTACCCCAAACATACTCATAAAAATAAAAATGAGCTGAATTACAATAAAAATAAGAAATGGATAATCGATAATAGCTAAAACCGGCTGCTGAATAAACTCTAAAAACGATGTGCCACTAATACTATTCGCAAAGAACGCCAAGGTAATAAATAAAACAACAAAATTTTGCATTGCATTTGTCTTCTGCTTCCATGTATTCCACCCTATTATCCAAAAACTGCGTCCTCTTTTCATAAGTTGAGCCCATATAAACGCAAAAGGAAAAATAATAATTGTCACTGTAAAAATAAAATCTATATTAAATAGATTTCCTAACGTAATCACAAGCGTTAGAAATACAACAAGAGCAAACATTAAATGAATAATTTTTTTTGCTATCTCTTTCATACTTATCGTTTCTGACGCAGGATTGTCATAGGAATACTTCTTATAATGATAACGTCCCCAAAATGAATCAAGTAGAAATGTAATACCTGCAATCAACAGAAGCCAAGGCAATAACGAAACATAATCAGCACCCGTGGTGAAAATCGATACAGCTAATAAGATCTCTAGCGGACTCCATAATAGTGCTAATGTATAACCTCTAAGTGTCGCGGTGCCAACAAATGAATTTCTTACCTTTTTATTCAAGGAGCGTAAGTTATCTTTTAACACATCTTGTGAAATATTTGCGGCTGATAAATTTAAGAAAGCTGCTAAGGTGAGGGTTGTAATTGATCCACGTGGATAGAGCTTACCCAAATCAGAAACATTTACGTTTAGTAGATTGTTCAAACTTCGATCAAACCGGCCACTTCTTACAACACTGTTCATCCATGGCAGCATTGCTAAGAGAGTTAGAAGTGACATGTTCGATGTAAGCAAGCTAGGAATCTCTAGCAGTGAGTGATTTGATGTTAAAAAAGCAATACCCCCAACTAAAATAAATGCCGCTCCAAGTATTCTAAATAGATTAGATGCACCGATGAATGATATTGCTACCATCATTAAAGCGAATATTCCGACGATGTAATTAAGGGAATCACTTTCGATAAACACATTAACGATATGTATGATAAATACACTGGAATAGAAGATATATAAATAGCTAAAGACTGGATGGTGTTTCATTATGTCCTCCCTTCGTTACTCACCTCTGAGCAATTGTCAATTCAATTGAGTAACAATTTATTAGTTTATACATCAAACAAATCTATCATATATGTAAGCGCAAGCAATTTCAAGATTATTCATTAAAAATACAATCAATTAGAATTGAAGATACTCAATTAATTCTATTTTATAGGTTGGTGATGACTACGCTTTAGGATTTGGGCTATCGTATGTAGGCGCTTCACTATTGATCGAAGAAATTAACCGTCTAGCAGAAGCTGGAGAATTCGCGAATCATGGGGCTGCTCGTTCCCTCCAGGCACAATTAAACCCGGTAGTAAAATTCGAAAATCAAGGAAATGCCAAAAAGGTTGTTCAGCACGTTAAAAAGTTTAATAAAAAATTGCATCAGCAATATGATAAAGATTTTATCTCTAAAGAGGGGTATGAAAAGCTTTATGCCTATGCTGCTGAATTGCTGGAAATCTGGAAATAGAGAATAAAGGAAACCGTTAACGTTCAATTTAAGCTCGAGTGTGCTTTATGCCATTCGAGTTTTGTTTATTCCATTAAATAACAAAAAATCCTTTACAATAGAAGTACAGATAGCTACTTCAATCGTAAAGGATAATTTTTAAACTTTTCTTCTAATAAATTTATATATACTTAAGAGATAGACTATCCAACCCTAAAAAATCGTTTCGCATTCTCATAGCAAATATTTCTAACATACGTTTCAAGCAACACCATATCTTTGGGAGCCTTTCCTTCTTCTACCCACGTTCCTAACAGGTTACATAAAATCCTGCGGAAATATTCATGTCTAGGGAAGGAAAGAAAACTTCTTGAGTCTGTCAACATCCCGATAAAGTTACTAATCAATCCCATATTGGCTAATGTCTTCATCTGATCTTCCATTCCATCGATTGTGTCATTAAACCACCATGCTGTTCCAAATTGAACCTTTCCAGGAACCTCATCCGTTTGGAAATTCCCTGCCATTGCAGCAAGAATATTATTATCACGTGAATTTAAGCTATATAATACTGTCTTTGGAAGCTTATTCTGAATATCCATTGCATCCAGCAAATTAGATAATTTATCAGCAAGAAGGTTGTCACCGATTGAATCAAACCCACTATCGGGCCCTACATGCTTAAACATTCTTGTGCTGTTATTACGTAATGGATTGATATGCAGCTGCATGACCCATCCCTTATCTGCATATAATTCGCCAAGAACAACTAGTGTGTATGTTTTAAACTGCTCGACTTCCTTCGCAGACAACGTTTCACCCTTTAAACGTTTTGCAAAAATGGATGCAACATCATCCCTCGTCGCCTTTTCATAAAAAATCACATTAATTCCATGATCTGAACTACGGCAGCCTTGCTCGTCAAAGTAATCGACACGATTCGCAAGCGCATCTAAAAAGGCACCATAGTTATCAATCGACATATTTGCAGCTTTTTCTAGCTTTTCCACCCAAGGTAAAAAGTCATCATTTTCAATAGTTAAGCCCTTATCTGGACGGAATGATGGTGATACAGTTACAGAGAAATCATCTTTAGCAAGTGCTTTATGTGCTTCTAAATCGTCTGTTGGATCATCTGTTGTTCCTACAAATTCAACATTTTTGTTCCTTAATAAAGATCTAGTTGATAGCTCTGGCGCCTGAAGCTTGGCATTCGCTTCTTCCCATATTGCTGGCGCACAATCTTCATTAAGCAGCACATCAATGTCAAAGTAGCGTAGCAGTTCTAAATGTGTCCAGTGGTATAAAGGATTCCCTAATGTGTTAGGCACTGTTTTTGACCATGCAAGAAATTTCTCATAGTCACTTTTATTTCCAGTAATATAATCTTCAGCAATCCCATTAGCACGCATACCACGCCATTTATAATGGTCACCGCCTAACCACACTTGAGCTAAATTCGAATAGTTTTTATCCTGCAGAATTTCATGCTGGTTCAAGTGATTATGATAGTCAATAATTGGTAAATGCTTTGCAGTATTATGGAAAAGCTCACGTGCTGTCTCATTATAAAGTAAAAAATCATCTGTTATAAACGTTTTCATTTTCAATCAACCTCTCATTCTTTATATATTAATTAAAACATGAACCTTCGATCTGTTTCCGTTTTATAATTTGTTTGATAAACAAACAAACATGACTATATTATAATACTATATGTAACCGCTTTATTTTTCAAGTGTAAAGTAAAATAAAACCTTGATTTTCTATGGACACTATATCCAATTTGTTTCGATTTGCTTCTGCGCAATCAAAAGCCCCCTTCACAATGAATATTTCTCATTTGTTGAGCAATATTCATTGCAAAGAGGGGTCGGTTATTTATACTAATTTAAAAATGATTCACAGATTAACTAAAAGTAATGATATCTGTGGAATAAATGCAATTACAACTGCCGTTAGAATTAAAACAATGATAAATGGGAACGCTCCTTTTATGACCTGTGTAAGCGACTCTCCAGTTATCCCTTGTGCCACAAATAGGTTTAATCCAAACGGAGGGGTAATCATTCCTATTGATAATGTAACGATCATAATGATACCAAAATGTATGGGATCTATTCCTAGTTCGTAAACCAACGGTAGAAATAGAGGAACAAAGATTAGAACCGCTGCACTTGTGTCCATAAACATCCCTACAATTAGCAGAATTATTATGACCATTAGTATAAAAATCACTTGAGTATTTGCATATTCAAGAAAAATAGATGCGAGTTTTGTAGGGATTTGCTCATAGGTTAAGTACCAGCTAAATACATTAGACGCTGCAATTACAAGCATAATCATTGAAGAAATGACTACAGACTTTCTAGTACTTTCAAATAATTTTTTGACGTCCATTTCTTTATAGACAAAGAAACCAATTATCAAACTATATACAATCGCAACGGCTGCTGCTTCCGTAGGTGTAAAAACACCTACATAGATACCACCTAAAACAATTACAGGTAGTAAGATACCCCATATCGCTGATTTAAAAGAGCTCCATAACTCTTGTAAGCTAGCTTTACCTTCTGGCTTATGACCTTCTCTCTTTGCAATTATGAAACTTACAATAACTAAAACAAATCCAATAAATATACCAGGTATAATTCCTGCAATAAATAAATCACTAATGGATACTTCAGCAGAAGAACCATATACCAGTAAAGTTATACTTGGCGGAATGATTATACCTAGAGTTCCCGCAGCAGTCATTAACCCGATGGAAAATTTACGAGAATATCCTGATTCTCCCAACGAGGGAATCATTACACCACCAATTGCTGCAACTGTAGCTGGACTTGAACCAGAAAGCGATGCAAAGAACATTGAAGATATAACCCCAGCAATTGGCAAACCTCCAGTGACCCATCCAACTAGTTTTTTTGCAAGGTCAACCAATCTCCTTGATGTTCCGCCCACTAACATTAAATCTCCTGCAAAAATAAAAAATGGAATCGCCATTAAAGTAAAAGAATCTATTCCCGAAAAGATATTTCTAGCAAATACATCTATTGACATTCCCTCTTGAATCATTGCAATAAAGCTAGATAAACCAATTGCTATTGCTATAGGAGCGCCAATTATTAACAAGATAGCAAAAATTAGTATGATCATTTTTCTGCACGCTCCTCTACTGACGAGGATTCCACTTTTCTGATTTGATTTAGGCTTGCGACATCCTCAAATAGTAATTGTATAAATCTGTAAAGCATAAGGGCTCCGCCTATTGGAAGTGATAAGTAAGGGATTGCCATTGGAATTCCAACGGCTGGAGTAACATTGCCGAATTCAACTACATTTGAAACTGTTATCGTACCAGATCTTACAAGAATAAAACAAAAGGCTATCCCCATCAGATTAGCAATAATGGAAAAAATCCTTTTTGGTAATGGTGGTAAAAATGCTACAACTGCATCAACAGTTGCATGTGCTTTCTCTCTCACAGCAATACTGCTACCGATAAGAACTAACCAAATAATTAAATACCTTGCAATTTCCTCAGACCACACTAAAGAATTATTAAAAGCATATCTTAAAACAACTTGAATAAATACAAGTAAAGAAGCTATAAGAAGAGAAATCACCGCAAAATACTCTTCCATATGGTTTAAAATTTTATTTACTCTATCCAAAGAAATCCCACCTTCTATAAACAAAATAAAGTACCATGCTGAGGTTGTGAAATCATTAATTATCAATTATATTCAGCAATATGTTACTTCCTTCCATCTCACTAAATTGATCATAGGCTCCAGACATCGCCTCTCTGAATGCTTTCTTTTGTTCTGAAGATAGTTCATTTATTTGAATATTGGACTCATTTAACACTTTCATGTACTCTTCCTCGTCTTTTAAAGCTTCTTCCCATTGCCAATCGGTAACTTCTTGAGCGACTTCATCTATAGCGACTTGCAGATCTTCTGGGAGTTTATTATAAAAATCGCTACTAATTACTAGAGGATATGCCATATATCCATGTCCACTTAACGTAAGGTAATCTTGCACCTCGTAAAACTTTTTACTTACAACATTTGATAGCGGATTCTCTTGTCCATCAACCGTTTTTGTTTGTAGGGCAGTATATAACTCGGAAAAATCTATAGAAACACCGCCAGCATTAACTTCTTGGAATTGCGCTATTAGGAGAGGACTTTGTGATATTCTCATCTTTAAACCGCTTATATCTTTCGGTGTTTCGATTGGCCGTACAGAATTTGTAAGATGTTTAAAACCACCATCCCAAAAATTAAGTAAATGCAAACCTTGCAACTTTAGCTTTTCACCTAATATTTCACCTAATTCTCCATTAGTAGCTTGATAAGCTTCTTCCCTACTTTCAAATAAGAAAGGTAAATCAAATATCTCAAACTCTTTTACAAAAGTTGGCAGCACACCAGTAAATGGTGCATTCATTTGTACTGTCCCTGTTTGTATATGTTCGATTATTTCTCTATCACTACCTAGTTGTGAATCCGGATATACTTCAACTTTGATTTGACCATCCGTTCTTTCCTCAATCATTTCCGCAAATTTTTCTGCGGCTTTCCCTTTTGCTACAGAGGGAGTCACAACATGTGCAAACTTAATCGTATAATTCCCATGACCTTCACTTAAAGCTTTATTATCATGACCAAAACCAACAGCAATCAATAACAATATTAAAAATGCACCCCCAGCGATAATGTCTTTTCTCTTACCATTCATATAACTCCTCCTCAGTCCTAATGTTAACGCTTACAAATAGTGGAATGTCTTATTCATTTCGAATAAACCAAATCTACTACTTTACTTTTAAATGAATAGGCCCTTTAATACGAGGTCAACACTATTATTCTTTAAGGACGCAGGAAAGAGAATAGCGAATCAAACTATTCTCCATCCTTCCTTACACATGTTTTACAAAACTGTTCTTCATAAGCTTAAGTACGTCCTCCCCAGGCATATCCCATAGTTCTTGATTCATGATTTCAACCTCAATTGGTCCATGATAGCCCGCTTCTTGAACTGCTTTTCTTATACGACGAATTTCTATTACCCCATCCCCCATCATTCGGCGGGCCTTAAAAGTATCCGTAATTGGCACATTCCAATCCGATACATGAAAACCGAGAATCCTTTCCTTTGCACGAGCAATCTGTTTATATAGTTCTGGGTCCCACCATACATGAAAGACATCGACAACAACCCCAACTTGATCGGGTGAATATTCTTGTGCTATTTTATTTGCTTGACCAAGTGTCACGATTACGGAACGATCAGCTGCATACATCGGATGAAGTGGCTCGATTCCCAGTCTCACACCACAGGATTCAGCAAATGGAACAAGTTGTTCAATTCCTTCTTCTACCCACTGACGAGATAAATCGATATTACGATCAGGTGCTGGTCCACAGACCAGTACAAGCACATCCGTACCAAGTTCAGCGGCTTCTTCCACTGCTCGTTTATTATCATCTAGGTTTTTCCGACGTTGTTCCTCTGTCGCTGCTGGAAACATCCCACCACGGCATAGACTTGAAACCTTCAGACCTGTACCCTTTATGATTCGTTTACTTTCTGCAATTCCGAGTGCTTCTAATTTGTGGCGCCATATTGATATCCATGGAACTTCAGCTTGTGCACAGCCGATAGCTGCTTCCTTTAGGTTCCACTGTTCCGTTGTAATTTGATTCAAACTAAGGTATTTTAACAAGGATGTGTCTTCTGCCATTACTTACGCCTCCTACTATGTTACATATATTGCTTGGATGGTTGCATGATACCCGCTTGAGCCAGGACAATTTTCATTCTTTCCGCAGCTAGCTCTGGATCCTTTAATAATCCTGCATCATCTGCCATCACGAATAAGTCAGACAAATGAATGATGGAACGTTGCCCCTCTGCTCCACCAATCATACGAAAATGGGATTGATGGCCATTCAAATATGCCATAAACACAACACCAGTTTTATAGGCATACGTCGGTTTTTGGAAAATATGGCGCGATAATGGAACGGTTTTCTCTAAAATTGCATCATACTGTTCGATATTATTCGCATCCAGTGCGTGCATTGCATTTGCTGTTGCAGGCGCAATTGCATCAAAGATTCCTAGTAGGGCGTGAGAATAACCTTGTTCATCGCCTTTAATCAGGTCAGGATAGTTAAAGTCATCCCCTGTATACATTTTGACGCTATCAGGAAGAAGACGCCTCATCAATATTTCCTTTTTATCATCCAGTAGGGATATTTTAATTCCATCAATCTTACTCTCGTTCTCTTTAATCACTTGTAGACAAACATCCATCGCTTGATCGACATCCTCATGACCCCAATAACCTTTTAATGCTGGATCAAACATATCACCAAGCCAATGTAAGATGACTGGTTCGGAAACCTCATTCAATACATTTCGGTAGACGCGCTCATAATCTTCTGGAGTCTTCGCACACGCAGCTAAGGCGCGGCTTGCCATCATGATAATACGACCACCTTGTTTCTCAACAAATTCACATTGCTCCGCGTAGGCTCTTTCGACTTCTTCTAGCTTTAAACTTGGATGTGGAAGCAAATGATCTGTTCCAGCTCCACAAGCGATCCATCCGTTTACAGAATTCGCTTCCTTTACAGATTGTCTTATTAACTCTTTTGCATGTTCCCAGTACAACCCCATCCCGCGTTGGGCAGTATCCATTGCTTCGGCTACGCCTAAACCTAAAGACCATAAATAGTGGCGGTATTTTAGAGTTGTTTCCCAATCAATTTTACTGTTTTGAATTGGGTCTGTATCTGCAAGCGGATTGGCAACCACATGCGCTGCCGAATAAACAATACGGCTTTTAAATGGGACCTCTGGTATATGAACAGAAACAGGATCTTGTGGTGTATACGTATATAACTCTCCGTTTTTGTTCGGCAATTTTATAGAATTCACCAACACTACCTCCTACACATTCACCTTATTTTTAACCCCCGGTACTGCAACCCATCGACGTTCATTCCATGATTGCAGTGCAGCTTCTGCAAGCTGAATCCCTTCTGCTCCTTTATATAAATCCAATGTATAGGTTTCATCTGCAACAACATGTTTTAAAAACATTTCCCACTGAATTTTAAAGGCATTATCAAATACTTTGTTGTCTGGTACCTCTTGCCAGTGCGATTGGAAATCAAATGGATTTGGAATGTCTGGATTCCAGACTGGCTTTGGCGAGTTAACACGATGCTGGACTTTACAATCTCTTAAACCTGCCACAGCGCTCCCTTCGATACCATCCACTTGTACCGTAAACAAATCGTCACGATTTACACGGACTGCCCAGGAAGAATTCGCTTGAACAATCACACCATTTTCCAGTTCAAACATCCCATACGCTGCATCATCTGCTGTTGCAGTATATATGTTACCGCCTTCATCAACGCGTTCCGGAATATGAGTAGCTCCAAGACAGGAAACGGAATCAATTTTCCCGAAAAGATCTTGTATGACATAACTCCAATGTGGATACATATCGACAATCATTCCACCACCATCTTCTTTTCGATAATTCCAAGATGGGCGTTGACCTTCTTGCCAGTCCCCTTCAAAAACCCAATAACCAAAATCCATCCGAACACTAAGAATTTTCCCAAAGAATCCCGAATCAATTAGGCGTTTTAATTTTAATAGTCCTGGAAGATATAATTTATCTTGAACAACCCCATTTTTTACTCCAGCTTCACTTGCTAATTGAGCAAGTTCAATCGCATCCTCAAAATTTGTTGCAGTTGGTTTCTCACAATAAATATGTTTCCCTGCTGCAATTGCTTTGCGGATTGCTTCAGACCTTCTTACCGTTGTTTGTGCATCAAAATAGATCTGATTATAATCATCAGATAATGCCTCATCGAAATTTGTTGTCCAACGTGATAATTGATGGATTTTTGCTAATTCTTCTAAACGATTTGCACGTCTTCCAACTAAAATCGGATCAGGCATAATCTTATCACCACTAGATAACTCAATTCCCCCTTGTTCACGTATCGCAACAATTGAGCGAATTAAATGCTGATTTGTACCCATACGTCCTGTTACTCCGTTCATTATTATCCCAATTTGATGTACAGTCATATTTATCCTCCTGAATAATTTTATTTCTTAGCGCTATCATACAATCATTTTTATGATAAGTCTTATTATTCAAAGAATTTAATTCTCATTTTCGGAAATAAAAAATAAGCACGTTATGAAATGCGATTAAATCAGTTCAAATGATAAACGTGCTTACATAAATTCAATTTATTCGGTTGATAGTTTCTCAAAAAATCCCTTTTAACCGGAGTACTTATTTTCTAAGCGAAATTTTTTTGGCGAGACTCCAGTGAATTCTTTAAATCTCCTATAGAAAGTAGCAAGTGATTCAAAACCTATTTCAAAGCAAATGGAAGGAATATCATTATCTGTCTCCACCAGTAACTTTTTAGCCACTTCCATACGTACTTCATTCAAATATTTCATTGGAGTAGTGTTATATTGTTCTTTAAAAATAGTATTGACATGGCGGGTACTGATTCCAATTTTCTGAGATAACTCTGTAGCATTTGTAACTTCAAAATAATGTGTATCCATATATTTACGCAAGCGCTCCGCGCGAAAAGTATTTGCATTCGTTATACTTGGTTCTTTTCTGTTTCTAAGAAGAATAAGTAATAACTCAGATAAACAAATCTTCATAGACATTTGATTAATCACTTTCCCCTGTGATTGCTCGTAAAGCATTCTTCTTAATAGCTGCCTAACATTTCCTGACGTGAATAGATTCATGTTGATTAACCTTGTTTCATCAAAACAATGTTGATGAAGCAGCATTTTCATGTCGTTTCCAAACTCGTCCATTTCAAACTCAAGAACAAGCACCGTCATTTTTGTATCAGAGGTAATGGAATGAGGAGAATACGGAGTAATAAATGCTAAACTGTCTTGTGTAAATGAATGAACTTGCTCATTCAATATAATCTCTCCGCTATTTTCCAATACGTATAGAATTTGATGTATCTGGTGATAGTGTTTCTGAACTAAATTTCTATCTTTATGTTTATTTTCTCTAATCCTAATACTGTTTTTCAATATATTTTGATTTCCCAACATAACACCCCCAGCCCGTCTATTACTTCATTCCAAAGAATCAATTGTTTCCACATACATGAACAATCACAGTATTAATATGTAACATATTACCTCTAACTTCATCTCCAAACAATTTTTAAATGTTTCATTTTGATAATAGTGGTGAAATATACCTTCCAGAATACTAATTTAATTTCAGCTCTCTAACCTTCGCTGGTACAAAAACTCGATATTAAATCCCTTTAAAAACAATTTGTTTCGAATACAAAAAAGGCTTTGGGATATAAACCCAAAGCCTTTCCAAAACTTCTTATACAAACAAACTCAGCGCCAGTACAAACACTAAACCACAAACAGAAATCAGTGTCTCGAGCACCGTCCACGTTGCAAATGTTTCTTTCATTGTTAAACCAAAGGATTCTTTTACAATCCAGAATCCAGTATCGTTTACGTGAGAGGCAATAATACTACCTGCACCAGTTGCAAGTACCATTAACTCTACATTAACATCTGTGCCTACCATCATGGGCAGAACAAGACCAGCGGTTGTTAATGCGGCAACAGTTGCAGAACCTTGTGCAAGTCTAATTAAAGCAGCAATCAGCCAAGCTAGAATTAATGGTGAAATTGTACTTCCTTCAAAGATCTGTGCGACATAATCGCCAACACCACCATCAATTAATACTTGCTTTAATGAGCCTCCAGCACCAAGGATTAATAGCATCATACCAATAGCTGCAATTGAGCTCTCGGCAGACTTCATTAAGTCTTTCATTGGAATCTTTCTTGCTACACCCATTGTGTACACAGCAAGCAAAACAGAGATCAGCATAACTGTAGTAGGCGCACCTACCATTGCAACAAAATCAAAGAAAGCATTATCTGTTTCTGGCTCCCTTAATAACGAAACAATGGTTGAAATTGCCATCAGAATAACAGGGAATAATGCTGTGAAAGCACTAATTCCAAAACTTGGTGTATCTTCTAATTTAAATTGTTTGGCATCACCAATTGAAGCCATACTGCCTGTAGGCGTTTTCTCAAATGCTGATGGTGCGTATTTTCTTGCGATTTTTGTAAATAGCGGACCCGCAATAATAACCGTCGGGATAGCAATGATAAATCCATAAACCAATACCATCCCTACGTTTGCACCATATTCTTGGGCAATGACCGTCGGGCCTGGATGCGGCGGCAGGAACGCATGTGTAACAGATAAAGCCGTCGTCATTGGCAATCCTAACCAAAGGAATGATTTATTAATTTGTTTGGAAATCTGATAAACAATTGGAATTAATAATACTAGGCCTACTTCGAAAAACAGTGCAATACCAAGAATAAATCCAGCTGCTACAACAGCCCATTGAATTCGTTTCTCTCCAAATTTATCAATTAATGTCATTGCGATACGCTGGGCACCGCCTGCATCTGCAATCAATTTTCCAAGGATTGCTCCGAGACCGAATACTAATGCAATACCACCCAGTGTACCTCCCATTCCAGCTTCAATCGTTTTAACGATTTGATCAACTGGCATACCTAGTGCCAATGCAATTAAGAAGGACACAACAACTAATGAAATAAATGTATTCAAATTAAACTTCATAATTAAAATGAGTAATACAACAATACCTAATGCAACAATTAGTAATGGCATAACTTTCTCTCCCCTTATGTCTTTACTTAGATGTGTAATGAACCGTTTTCATTCAAGGCTGTATGAGGATTTGGCAAACATCTAAATCCTTTGTTATAGCCTTGGAAACTATAAAATTTGAATGCTGTGTATAACTTAGATGCCGGAGCAGCCAAGTCCACGAAGCGCCCAACGACTAGCGAGACTTCCCTCACCTCATGACACGATAAAGAAGACTTGCCGATTGGCTGTGCCAGAGGCTTAGTCGCACTTATACCCTGGCGGTGAAAGTCAACATCGACTCCAGGTAAAAGGATGGCCGACTAAAACCAGGCTACGCCTAACATCGGCATACCCCTAAAGGGGCATGTTTCCTTTATCTCCTACGTAGGAATGTTCGACAGGTCGAACCACCCCAAAGTTCGGGGCGCAGTCCGTACGTCGCTAACCGGGCGCTTGCGCTTTTGTTCTTATTTATCTAGTCATTCAAACTCAATAACCGCTTTTCTCACTTTGTCTGGGTTTTTCTCAACAAATTCAAATGCCTCTTTTACTTGATCCACATGGAAACGATGTGTCACAAGACCATTATGCGTTAACTTCTTAGAATTAATCAGCTCTACCACTTTCCCAAACTGATTTGTTTGTAGCCTTGAACCAGTGATTGTCAGTTCCTTTTTCGTGATGTGCATCATTGCAATTGATGAAGGAGTTGCATTGAAACCTAACGTAACAACATTACCTGCAGGAGATGCTACTTCAACAGCTAATTCGAATGTTTGCGGCACACCTACTGCATCAATGACAACATTGGCACCTTCACCATTTGTAATTTCATTTATTTGACCGCTTACATCAACCTCAGATGGGTTAATCGTATAATCTGCTCCATTTTCTTTCGCAAACACTAAGCGTTCGTTTGTAAAATCTGAAATAATAACGGTTGCCCCACGAAGCTTGGCCAATTTTAGAACCGTTATTCCAATAGGTCCTGCTCCTTGAATAAATACAGTTTGACCTTCCCCTACGTTTCCTCTCCATGTAGCTTGAGCACCAATTGTATAAGGCTCAGCCATTACAGCTTCATCCCATTCAATCTCGGAATCTACTTTATGAACTTGTTTGTCTTCTAGAACTACAAATTCTCTCATTCCACCATCTTCATGGACACCAAATACAGAAACTTCTTTACAGACATTTGGTCTACCGTTTTTACATGCATAGCATTCCCCACAGTAGGTAATTGGTTCAATAACAACATGATCTCCAATCGATACTTTAGAAACCCCTGAACCAACTTCGACTATTTCCCCTGTCACTTCATGTCCAACAATTCTTGGGTACGTTGCAAGTGGATTTGTACCGTGGTAAATATGCATGTCCGAGCCACAAATTCCTACTCGCTTAATTTTTACTTTCACTTCGTTTTCCTTTTCAAGCTCTGGTACTGGAATATCCAAAACCTCAATAATATGCGGTTCAGGTATTCTAATCGCTTTCATTATTTCACCTCTGAAATCACTTATTTAAATGCAACAATCAAAAAATTATATATTATCACATTAGCGTGAATTTTTAATTTGTATACTCAACAAATTTACAACATTACCTATTATAGTTGTAAGCGTTTAGAATAACAAGTGTTTTATAAGATTCCTTTTTTGGAAATAAACAATAATTATTGCTCGCTTATCTAAAGATTAATCTTAGAATTATCGTATACCTTCAGCATCTATTTACAGAAAAAAGACCTTAAAGATGGGCTGATGCGGCATCTTTAAGGTCTTTTTAAACGATTTATCAAAAGCTAAACTGACAATGCTTCAGAGATATAATGATTAATCCCCTTTTTTCAGTTGACTCCAAACTTCCTCATAAACACGCTTCAATGGAATATCGTGAGTTTCTGCAATCTTTCTACATTCTTCGTATTCTGGAGAACTTTGAAATACTTCTCCATTCCGAACTCCCTGTTTCACCGTTACAGGTCCCCATTTCGTATCTACTTTCGTAAAGACCCGTTCCATTCGATGGACGGTTAATGGGTAATAACGAATACCAAGTGTGGTTGTTTCCCGCAGTAATATTTCCTTCATCTCTTCAATGGCTTCTTCGCGGCAAAGCAGCTGTAGTAACACGCCTGGCCGATTTTTTTTCATGTAAATAGGTGTGTAAAACACATCATTTGCACCAGCATTAAAGAGCATGTCCATCACATACCCTAGCCACTCGCCAGAAATATCATCTAAATTAACTTCCATTTTAATCATGTGATTATCAATATGCTCTTCATTTGGAGGTCGATAAGAATTCAGATCAATACACCTTCTTTACCATTACACTTTATTCGCTAAACGATCAATTAACACTGCATTATACGCTCCGCCAAAGCCATTATCAATATTGACAACACTTACACCAGATGAGCAACTGTTTAACATGGAAAGCAGTGCAGAGAGCCCTTGGAAATTGGTTCCATATCCCACACTCGTTGGAACAGCAATTAATGGATTAGCGACAAGTCCTCCGACAACACTTGGAAGTGCACCCTCCATCCCTGCCACTACAATGGTTACAGTTGCTCGTTGAATCGCTTCTAAATTATCTAGTAAGCGATGGAGTCCTGCAACTCCGACATCATAAATACGTCTGACATTGCTACCCATAACCTCAGCTGTTATTGCTGCTTCTTCTGCCACCTTTAAGTCTGATGTTCCTGCACAGACGACAGCAATGTATCCTTGATCTCGATTGGCTGGTGATACTTCACGTTTCCAATAAATTAACGCTGCAGTTTCATCATAGTGCAATTCTGGATGCTCTTCTAAAATAGCACTCGC
The DNA here is from genome assembly GCF_003515705.1 of Oceanobacillus profundus. Lineage (GTDB taxonomy): Bacteria > Bacillota > Bacilli > Bacillales > Amphibacillaceae > Oceanobacillus > Oceanobacillus profundus. The sequence goes on along the minus strand of NZ_QWEH01000015.1, from coordinate 85,199 downwards.
CTTTTCTTTTGCAACTCTCGTAACAAGTACATTATTACCCTTTGTTTTTATTGCATGGATAATTGCTTGAATTTGCTCTACAGTCTTTCCTTCACCATAAATTACTTCTGGAAATCCTTGCCTTTTCGGGCGATGATGATCAACCTTAGCAAAGCCTAGGTTCTCGTATGGAGCCAATTGTCCCTTTGCTTGTTCGATACTGATTTTTCCATCTTGCAGCTGTTTTAAAATTTCATCCATCACGTTTCCTCACCTTGCAACTCCTATTTACTGATAGGACATATTGAACACCTTTATTAAATAACCTCTTTAAGTAAAATACACCATTAAGTCACTAACCATTCTCTCATACTTTTCAAAGATTTTTAAGTATATTTCATGATTATCATTGTTTGCATGGATTACTTTCTCAGCAGGCATATTCTCCTTAATATCGTCAAAGCTTTCTGCTTCACCAATAGCTACCAAAGCTGTCCAAGCTGCCCCCCATGCGGCGTTATGATGTGTATCAGATATATGGATGTCACTGCCAAAAATATCGGCAAGAATTTGTACCCAAAGCTCGGATTTGGAAAGTCCACCGTTAACACTGATTTTTTTCGATTCTCCTGCCATCTTCTCTAATGATTGGCTGATTTGGTAAATATTGAATGCGATTCCTTCTAATACAGCACGCGTCATATGTTCTTTTTTATGCCCAATGCAAAGTCCGAAGAAATTCCCTTTTGCCTTTTGATTCCAAAGTGGCGCACGCTCTCCATTTACATAAGGGAGAAAAATAATCCCATCTGCTCCTGGTTCTACGTCCTTTGCACCCGCAAGCAATTCATCATGCGTACCATTAAATTCAATGATGTCTTTGAACCATTGCAGGGCAATTCCGCCATTATTCGTTGGTCCGCCAATAATCGAACGCTCTTCTGAAAAGGCATACGTAAATGTTTCCATTACCTCATTAACTGGGGCACCTTGAACAAACTGTCTTATTGCTCCACTCGTCCCAACTGAAATATTAACTTCCCCTGGCGCAGTAGCACCGCTTCCAAGATTCGCTAATTGGCCATCAGCCGCTCCAATCACAAATGGATGGTCATGAGCAATTCCGATTTCCGCTGCAATTTGAGTATCAATTGTTGTGAAGGTTTCTGTTGGCGCCACGATCGCAGAAAGCTGTTCCCTTTCAACACCCGCTGCAGCAAGTGCAGTGCTATCCCAATCTAACTCCTTTACATTCATTAAACCAGTAGAAGATGCCATTGCATAATCAATAGCGCGTTTGCCAAACCATTTTTGCAATAAATACTCCTTCATTGTCATAAAATGGGCTGCCTTTTTATAAGGTTCATAATTGTTCTCGCGCATCCATATCAGCTTCATCAATGGTGTCATTGGATGAATCGGTGTTCCAGTGCGAGCATAGATTTCTTTCCCTTGCTCTGACTGCATAAGCGCTTCTGCTTGTTTGCTGCTTCTGCCATCTGACCAAATCAGCATGTTGGATAGTGGCTCGAACTGCTCGTCCATGCAAATGAGCGAGTGCATGGCACAGGAAATTCCCGTGGCGAGAAATTCATCCTGATTAGCATTCGCTTTATTCACAACCTGTTTCATCGCTACTAAACAAGCAGCCTCTACTTCTATGGGGTTCTGTTCTACCCAATCTGCTTGTGGATAATATGTTTCAATCATTTCTTCTGCTTCTGCAATTAACTTCCCTTTCATATCAAAGACGACAGCTTTTGCGCTTGTCGTCCCTATGTCCAGTCCAATAACTAATTTCCTTTTCAAAGTAATCTCACCCTTTACAGACCTATATTAACCAAAGGCTCCTAATTCACAAGGAGCCTCTATCTCTTTATATTGTCATGCTCCCGTAACCACCGTCAACGCGAAGTAAAGATCCCGTTACAAAGCCAGATGCTTTATCGGATGCAAGGTAAATTGCTGCACCTTGCAGTTCTTCCGGTTCACCGAATCGCTCCATTGGTGTATGATTCATGATCGAATTAATACGTGATTCATCAAGAATTTTACGATTTTGTTCTGCTGGGAAGAAACCTGGAATAATCGCATTTACCCGAATACTATAAGGTGCAAATTCCTTCGCCAAATATTGTGTTACACTGTTAACACCAGCTTTAGATGCTGAATACGTAAATACACGAGACAATGGTGTTGTTGATGATACAGATGAAATATTGATAATGCTCCCTTTGCGCTCTTGCTCAATCATACGCTTTGCAAAAATCTGCGTAGCGAATACAAGGCCACGTAAGTTTACATCCATAATGTCATCCCACTCATCTGTTTCAAGCTCAAGAAACGGCGTAGAGCTATTTTTACCAGGAGCGTTTAAAACGATGTCCCAGCCACCAGACCATGCTTCAATATCTTTTGCAGCTTTCTCTACGGATTCCAAATCACTTACATCTGCTTGAAAAGCTTTTGCCGATCCACCGTCTGCTTCAATATCTTTTACAACTGCTTCAGCTTTTTCTAAATTACGACCAACAATTGCTACCGTTGCCCCGTGCGCAGCAAGCCCTTTTGCCATAGAAGCGCCTAATGTACTATTTCCACCGATCGCAACTGCAATTTTCCCTGTTAAATCAAATAGATTACTCACTCTAAATTCCCCCTACTAATGTATTAAAATAAGTTACCTTCTTTATTAAAATCAAATTCATATAGCTCTGAAGCTTTTTCTAAATTCTCATGCTCCTGCACATGTTCAAGAAATGCTTCGGATACTTCAATTTCACTTATTTCTAACGTATTTTTGATTCTAACTAATTTCACCTTAGTAAAATCAAGAATATTACATGTTTTAATCGCAGACTGAATCGCCATCTTATCATTTGGCAACGTTGTTGAGATATGTGTCGGTCCAACAACCGTAGAAGTTAAACCATTTGCATATGTTCCATGCTTATCCATCTTGTTCACTAGTCGCTCAGTTGTAAAATCTGCTGTACCAACCCCATTAGCATTTCCTTCTGACTGTGGTGTTACATCTAAAACGACCATTTTGGATACATCTGGTCCGCCATGTGCGTATGGTGTCGGATATCTACCTGTAATATTCGGGTCCATCCCGTCTCCACTGATATTCTTACCAATCTCATCAATAATGAGTACATCAATTTCATCAAAGAAAAGCTTGGGCAGCAGCTGCTTCGAAAGCTTTTGAAGCTCTGTTTCTCTTGATTCAATGTTTTCTGGGCGAAGTACTTCCACTTTTGCCACTTTATCGAAGGCATTTTCAACTGTCGCTACAGCGAATATAATTGGCATTTTTTCCATTGTCATTTTAGCCATTGCAGGAACATGCTCAGCCATATGCTTAAAGCCTAACTGGTGACAAGCCTCTGCACCTTTTTGTTTCCCAAGACCAATACTGATCATTTTCATGATGCCACTTTCTACTGGACCTCGAAATGCAGTATGTGGTTTGACCCGATTAATGACAACGATACCATCAGCTTGTGACGCAAGTTTATCAATGTATACTGGTAAGCCGTTCGAAAGCTCCCCGATTTTTACTACTTCCATGGAAGAACGAATTTCTGCATTTACTGCTTCTTCTGTAACACCTAAATGCTCCAGTACGGCTTTTTGCCCTTCTGCTGTCGCTCCCCCATGACTTCCCATAGATGGAACGATAAAAGGATTCGCTCCCAAATCTTGCAGAAACTTAACGGTTACTGCAGTTAAATCAACAAGTCGATCCACCCCTCGGCTACCAACTGCAATAGCAATTTCCATACCCGGTTTGACGGTATCCTTGACCTGTTCTAACTGTGCCTGTAATGTTCCAGCAACATCTTCTTCTTTTGTGCTGTCAAACGTTTGCTTTACTTTTGCCAATTTCGGTACAGGAATATCCTGTAGCAGCTCCTGCAAAATACCCATAAAGCGATTCACTCCATTTCACTGTAAAATTATCTATAACAAATAACTACATACTATAATTCCCTAGCAAGCAAAGGATTACCCTTTTGGAATGCTATGTGAAAGCTCCTCTTTGGTAAAACATGAGATTGATTTCTCGTTCCACTTTTGCTTTACTAACTGCAAGCTATTTTTGTAATCCCTTTCAAAAAGCACTTTAATTAATTTGTCCGCCAAACTAATTGTATAAAAAGCATAACATGAAGGTTTTTTACAGTCAACTGATTAACTGATATAAACCTTCATTTAGCTATTACTCGCCCTGATTGTCCTCAATAATTTCACGCCATTGTAAATCGCCCCGCTCTAAGCCGTGAATGAATACTTCAGCACTACCCATATTGGTAGCCAGCGGGACAGCGTATACGTCACAAAGACGCATTAATGCTGAAACATCTGGTTCATGTGGTTGAGCAGTAAGTGGATCGCGAAAGAATATAACCATATCCATTTTGTTTTCTGCAATCATTGCGCCGATTTGCTGATCTCCACCAAGTGGCCCGGACTGAAAACGATGGACAGTTAGCCCAGTATTTTCAGCTATTTTCATTCCCGTCGTACCAGTTGCATACAGCTCGTGCTTTTGGAGACTGTGTTTATAAGCTTGTGTAAATCGAACCATATCTGTCTTCTTTTTGTCATGAGCAATCAATGCTATTTTCATCGTTATCCCTCATTTCTTATGTTAATACCTCTCACCTACAATGGTACGCAATACATTCGGATGTTCTGGGAATGTTTTGGTTCCTGCACCATATCCAATTGCATCAACTTTCAACGTCGGCATATTACCAAACTCCTCCGCTAAAACTGCAATAATTGCCGCTCCAGTTGGTGTTGTCAATTCTGCTCTCAGCTCACTGGCAGCAATTGGTACACCACGCAAAATCTCTAAAGTTGCTGGTGCTGGTACTGGATATATCCCATGGTCAATACGTATTTTCCCACTTCCCACTGGAACTGGAGCTGATATAACCAAATCGATTTCCATCTGATGGAGTAGTATAGCTGTCCCAACAATATCTATAATAGAATCTACTGCACCCACTTCATGAAAATGGACATCTTCTAGTGGCATCCCATGAATACGCCCTTCTGCCTCACCAATTTTTCTAAAAATCTTTAATGCAGTTTCCTCTACTGGTTCCGAAAATTCCGCTCCTTTAATCAGGTTTACAATATCTTTATAGGAGCGATGGTCATGCGCATGATGATGTTCATGGCTGTGGTGGTGGCCATGGTCGTCTGCGTGGTGGTGATGCTCTTCTTCGTTATGTCCATGATCATGATGGTGGTGATGTCCTTCCTCATTATGTCCATGATCATGATGGTGGTGATGTCCTTCCTCATTATGTCCATGACTATGATGGTGGTGATGTCCTTCCTCATTATGTCCATGACCATGATGGTGGTGATGTCCTTCTTCATTATGTCCATGATCATGATGGTGGTGATGTCCTTCTTCGTTTAAAAGTACAACATCAAACTTCGTGCTTGTGATACCATTTTTAACAACCTTATTCCATTTTAATTGATATTCATCTTCCATGCCCAGCTTTTTCAATTCACTCTCTAAATGAATCGGATCCCCACCGGCATCAACTAATGATGAAATCGTCATATCTCCACTTATACCAGAAAAACAATCAAAATATAGAATTTTCATTCCAAAATCTCCTTTTTTTGTTATAATAGAATTACTATTAGCGCACAACATTTTGAAAGCCTTTTCAACCGAACACAATAGTATGGCAGCTATCTATTTTTTTTGCAATGATTTATTATTTGTTTACTAAACAAATAATAACATGTTTTTATACATAATTCTCATTTCGTTATGACAAAGGGGGAGAAACATCATGGTTACAGGCGATGGAGCTTACATCAAAAAGATAAACAGAAGTATCATTTTACAAAAAATAATTGAACACGGTTTTATATCCAGGGCCGAGCTTTCCAAGATTACTGGATTAAATAAGGCAACCATTTCTGTTCAGGTTGTTGATTTACTTGAAGAAAAGCTCGTATGTGAAACACAGCAGGAACATAATGCTGTTGGAAGACGGCCAATCATGCTTTCCATTAATGGAGAAGCTGGATATGTACTTGGAATTGACCTTGACTACAAAGAAATTCAATACCGAATATCCGACCTTCAAGGGAATAAAATTGAAACTAATACTACAAAGCTTGACACCGAAGTTTATGAAGAAGTCGTAAACATTCTAATCAAACAGATTAAAAAATACAAGCAAAAATATGCTGACTGTTATTATGGTTTGGTCCAAACCATAATCGGCGTTCATGGTACTGTAAATAATGATCAATCCATCCTTTTTGTTCCTAGATATCAATGGCGAAACAAAGACTTAAAGTCAGATTTAGAACGGGAAATAGATGTCGATGTCTCTGTTGAAAATACTGCCAACCTTTCCGTCTATGCTGAAAGAGTATACAAGCATCATCATAGCAACAATTTATTAGCCATTGTCCTTAGTTCTGGTATTGGAGCTGGAATCATGCACAACGGCAATTTGGTTAAAGGCCATGATGGTTATGCTGGTGAAATTGGGCATATGATTATTTCTCCTTTTGGAAAAGCTTGCAGATGTGGAAATCATGGCTGCTGGGAGCTTTATGCAGCCGAACCTGCTGTGTTTTCAAGTCTTGCTGAAAAGCTTGATCGTCCAAACTTAACACACCAAGACCTGAAACGGTTAATAGCAGAAAACGATCCGACGACATGTGAAGAGATGAAGACATTTATCAGCTATGTTTCTATCGGACTCAATAATATGATTAATTCCTATAATCCAGAGACATTAGTTTTAAACAGTGAACTATTACATTTATATCCGAATGCTATTGAAGAAATCGAAAATAACCTCCAATCTTCTGTGAGTGTTTATCGTAAAATTGTACTGTCTGATTTAGGTAGAAACGCAATCGTTCAAGGCGCATGTGCACTTGCAATTCAAAATTTTCTCGATGTACAGGAAGTTAGTTTTAAGAACGGCGAAAACTAACTTTGGTAATAAATCTGGTTTATTAGCGTTTAATTGTTAGGAGCTAGTCAAGAGTGTGGAAATCTTTCGAGGTTTTTACACTCTATTTTTTATATAATGATAAGTTTCCATCCCTCAATCTTGCTCTTGCACGCATTCCCGAATTTATTTTCTCGGTTGTTTAAAAAAGAAGGGATACGCGGCTGAAATATTGTCTATCACGGTCTCGTATTGGAGCGAAATGTTTCGAGTTCCAGCTGTGAGATATACTCTCGGTCTGTTCGTAACACAATGATCCAACTTTCAACCGTGAAAAAGCCCTTCACACAGAGTATGAAGGACTTAGGTATTTAAATTATAAGATGTACAGAATTATTAAAACCAATTTGTATGGAACGTACCTTCTTTGTCTTTGCGTTCATACGTATGTGCACCAAAGTAGTCACGTTGCGCTTGAATTAAGTTTGCTGGTAGATCAGCTGTACGATAGCTATCGTAGTAAGCAACCGCACTAGAGAAAGTTGGTACAGCAATTCCGTTTTGTACTGCTAAAGCAACAACTTCACGTAAGGCAGATTGATAGTTCTCCACAACTTCTTTAAAATATGGGTCTAGCATCAAGTTAGCTAGTTGTGGTTCACGATCGTATGCATCTTTAATCTTTTGCAGGAAGTTTGCACGGATAATACAGCCTCCACGCCAGATCATCGCAATATCACCATATTGAAGATCCCAGCCATTCTCTTCAGATGCTGCACGCATTTGTGCAAATCCTTGTGCATAGGAAACAATCTTACTCATATATAGTGCTTTACGAACCGCTTCGATTAGCTCTTTGCGATTACCTTCGTGTTTTTGTACGCTTGGACCAGATAGTTCACCACTAGCTTTTACACGCTCATCCTTCAAGGAAGAAATGAATCGTGCAAATACAGATTCCGTAATAAGTGGTAGTGGAACACCTAAATCCAACGCATTTTTACTTGTCCATTTTCCAGTTCCTTTTTGTCCCGCTTTATCCATGATGACATCTACTAGAGGATTTCCTGTTTCGTCATCTGTTTTCGTAAAGATATCTGCAGTAATCTCAATTAGGTAACTGTCAAGCTCACCTTTGTTCCACTCTGTAAATACCTCATGCAGCTCCCCAGCATCCATGCCAAGTACATTTTTTAAAATATCATACGCCTCTGCGATTAATTGCATATCACCGTATTCAATTCCATTATGTACCATTTTCACGAAGTGCCCAGCACCATTTGGTCCAATGTATGTGACACATGGATCTCCATCCACTTTCGCAGAAATAGCTTCAAAGATAGGTGCAACAAGCTTATAAGCTTCTTTTTGTCCTCCAGGCATCATAGATGGGCCGTTTAGAGCCCCCTCTTCTCCACCAGAAACCCCTGTTCCAATAAAGTGGATACCTGTTTCATCAAGCATTTTATTACGGCGCATCGTATCCTCAAACAACGTGTTTCCACCATCGATTAGAATATCGCCTTTTTCTAGGTAAGGTTGTAAAGATTCAATTGTTGCATCCGTTGCCGCTCCTGCTTTAACCATCAATAGAATTTTACGAGGCGTTTCTAGTGAATTCACAAACTCTTCAATGGTTTTGGCTCCAACAAAGTTTTTTCCTTGTGCTTCGTTCTGAAGAAAGTCCTCTGTTTTCTCATAAGAACGATTGAATACTGCTACAGAATATCCTCTGCTTTCAATATTTAAAGCTAAGTTTTTCCCCATTACCGCTAAACCGATAACACCAATTTGTTGTTGTGACATCTTATTACCTTCCTTTATACCTTTATTTTAAAAACCATTACACAATATGCTATAAACTTTTCCTAACACCTAGTCTTAGTCAAGACTATACCTCTAACACTAGATGTTAAAATCGAGCTACTCACTCATTTAGAACGATTTGTTCAATATAGCAACTCCAATTTATCCTTTTCGTTGTATATTATATCATTTGCCCTGATGAAACTAAACCTATTAGAGAATACTGCTTTTGTTTCTATAGCAATCCCCAACATTGGGAAATTGATGTAAACGATGCATGAAGACTATTATAAATAGAAACAGCAAAAGCATATAAAAATAATTTTTAAAAAATCAAATAGTTTGTTTGTTCAACAAATTATTTGATTGCTATATGTTTATAATATATGTAACCGGTTTAATATTCAAGGGATAGCTACCCTTTTTTGTGTACATATCTTTCCAAAATTCATTAAGAAACGACACTTCCCGGGATTTCCCTAAGAAGTGTCGTTTTTACTATTGTCGTTTCTTCGTTTTTTTATTATTATGTCTTTCTTCTGCTGTTAATGGTTCATTAGCAAATTCATGGTCAAATTCAGTCGATAGCTTTTCTCTTACTGCATGCTTGTCACTTACGACTTCACGTTTATTGTTTCCTGCTTTGCTCACAGATAAGCACCTCCATGCTTCTATGGTGCCACATCTGGATGATAGTATGTATGATTAGAATTTCTTCTAGGCATTCAGAGATTTCAACCTTCCTGAATCATTACTTTCGTTTCATTTAAGCAGCTAGCGACGTTTGTAGCTTTTGCTAACGACTAAATAAGTAACGAAGCGCATCACTTAAAACAGTAGGAACAATCGACATATGGTTTTCTCCCGTGGGAGAACGAAAAGCAACAGCTCTTGGATTATTTACTTGCAGCCTTTGAAAAAGGAGGAAGGCATTTTCGTGCATATCCATTTTCTCCGTTCTTTCCGCAGCTATAAACAGATTTCGATCATGCATGAGAAAATCCGCTCGTTCCTTATTTAAAATCTCCTTGTCGTTCCACCAAATGGATGGACTAAAGCAAATATAATTCCGAAATAAATTGGGACGTTCAAACAACGTATTTAAAACAAATAATCCACCTAATGAATGGCCAAACAGTATTTGATTATGTGGATTAACAGGAGCTGACTGATATACAAATGGCTGAACAATCGTCTCTAAAAAATCGAGAAATTCTTTTGCCCCACCATGCGTTGGCCATGATGCACCATCTGGCTTGGGCGGAAGGGACGCAGCAGCTGATGCAGGTGTAAAATCATATACTCTTAAAGAAGGGAAAATATCATTTACAGCGTATCCTATACTAACGATAATCATCGGAGATACTCCCGTCTTCTCAGCGCGCCTGGACTGTATCTTTACAATCTCTCTACATAACGTTCCATATGCATTTCCATCCAAAACATATAAAACCGGGAAACCTTCCTTAGGAGCACGATCAGTAGGAATCGATATGCTTACTTGATAAGATATATCAGATATCGAATGTCGAAATGTCTGTATTAATTCGTGTTGCATAGTCTACCTGCCCCCTCTTTTTTCATAATGTTAAACGTTGCGCGCTGAACGCATTAATAAATATATAAAATATGGAACACCAATTATGGATATGACTATTCCTACAGCCAATTCAGCAGGTGCAAAGATGGTTCTGCCAATCCAATCTCCCACCACAACCAATAGCATGCCAGTCAGACCACTAATTGGCAATATGTATGGATAGTGGATTCCTACCAAGCGTCTTGCTATATGCGGAGCAATCAGGCCAACAAAACCAATACTCCCAGAGACAATCACAGAGGAGCTGATTAATCCTACCGCTCCTAAAAGAAGCAAGAAACGGATTCGGTTAGCCCGTATTCCTAAACCAACGATAGTCATCTCATTAAGCTGTAAAAGGTTCAATATACGAGCCTTCGACAAAAAGAGCGGGACTACCAGGATAAACCATGGAATCATCGAATAAATTTGTTCCCAAGAGGCACTGTAAATACTTCCAGATAGCCAAACTGTTGCCATTTCAAAATCTTGCGGGTTCATCTTTAATGATACAAAAAGGGTAAGTGCACCGAATCCAGCATTCAGCGCAATCCCAACTAAGATCAGCCGTCTTGGATCGATTTCCCCTCGCTTCCTTGAAAACAAAAAGAGAAAGATAGCAGCCAGTATGCCCCCAATCCAACCAAACAGGGACATACTAATGATAGACAGCTCGCTCATCCCAGTTACATTACTTTGAACGATAAGCATATAACAAACTACAGAAAACCCAACTGCGGCTTGTATTCCTAAAATGCCTGGATCTGCTAAGTAATTTTTTGTTACACCTTGTAAAACAGAACCTACCATTCCTAAAGCACATCCGACAAATGCACCAATCACAATACGGGGCAGTCTAAATTCATAGATAACAAGATGATTTTCCCAGAGGGCATCAAGTCCCAGGAGAGTCTGGATGATTTCCAAATGCGTTAGATCAAATATGCCAGTTGCTAAACTCATATACATGATGAAAATGGTGAACACGATTCCCAACAAAAATATTCGAATAAAACGCCGATTTTCCCTACGTTTATGCATGTTGTTTTCCTCCCTTTACTCGAATTAAATAAAGGAAGAACGGGACACCGACTAAGGCTGTTACGACGCCAATTGGAGTTTCGAATGGCGGATTGATTGCCCTGCTGATAATATCTGCCCAAGCTAAGAAAAACGCCCCTAGTATGCCAGCAAAAAAAATAATCCGTTTATAATCTTCTCCTACAATAAAGCGGGCGATATGCGGGATAACTAACCCAATAAATGTTATTTTCCCAACCATCGCTACCGAAATACCGGTTAGAATTGCTACGCTTAGTATTGTTAGTAATTTCATCTTCATCAGTTTAATTCCCAATCCTTGGGCGACTTCATCTCCTAAAGAAATTGCTGTAATTGCTTTGCTAACCGCCAATGCCAGAAGGAGCCCAATGATTGCAATAGGAATTGACCATTTAATAACAAGCGGATCAATTTGATGCAGCCTTGTGTTATACCAAAAACTAATATTCTGTGAAACCTGATAATATGTAGCAAGCGCCTGGGAAACGCCATTCAGGAACATACCAAGAATCGTCCCAATGATGGCCAAAGAAATGGGAGACAATCCATTGGGTATTAAACGAGCAACTCCAAACACAAATAATAGACCTAGAACAGACCCAATAAACGAAAAAATAATTAATGTCAATGGTGTTGCGTTCGGTAAAAATATCATGCTCAGCGTAATAACAAAAATGGATCCATCTGAAACTCCCATAATACTAGGGGATGCGAGATAATTCCTCGTCATCCCCTGCATTAATGCACCTGAAATGGCTATAAACAGTCCGACTAACAGAGCCCCGATAACACGCGGAATACGGGACGTGCGAATAATCAGATGATCCATATTAGAAAGATCAGCATGGAAGATAGCCTCAAAAACGGTCGATATGTTATAGGTGTTCGCACCATACATAACCGAACAAAATATTGTAATCACGAGACCAATTGGTATGCTAATCAGTAATAGAATCGTTTTATTTCGGATACTAGACATGCACGTTACCCCTATTTCCTCCTGTAATCTCAATTACTCTCTAATGCTTTCACAAATTCACTTTTACTGAATGCGGATCCCCCTTCTAATAAGGAGTCAACGATGTTTACATAGACTTGTTCCTCTTTAAATGCATCGATATTTTGGATAATCGAATTTTGTTTTAATTGCTCAAAAGCTTGTTCATTCTCCTGCGTTCCTGTCTGCTGTACCTGCATGAAAATATAGTCAGGATTCATTTCGGCAAGCTGTTCGATCGATATTTCCTCTTGTGCTTTAGCGTTCTTTACTGCTTCTGGAGCATTTAATTCCAGCTCACTATACAAAATTGGATTGAAGAAGACGTCTTCTGGATAAATAAACATTTTACCAGCCCGAACGCGAATTGCAACAACAGTTTTATCCTCGAAATCCTCTGCTAGATCTGCCTTAGCCGTATCAACAAGCTGACCGTAATCACTCAATAATGTTTCAGCTTCCTTCTCTTTTCCGTTTAGCGCTCCCATTAACAGCAGATTATCCTCCCAATCTGTTGAAATATGGGAAACTAAAATGGTTGGAGCAATTTGTTCCAGCTTACTTACAACCTCTTCCGGAAATTTAGTTGTTCCCAAAATAACATCGGGCTTCAACTGTAATATTTTCTCAAAATTAGGCTCTTGCTTCTCCCCAATTGATTCTGCTTGCCCCATCGATTCCTTAAATACCTCTGGGAACTCTCCGCCAAGCGTAATAGCCCCTACAGGCTCAACATCCAATGCCGTAGCATCTTCCATCGCTTCCATTGCACCAGTAATGACAATGCGCTCCACATCGACAGGAACCGTATACGTTTCTCCTAAATAGGTAATCTCCCGTGTGTCCGATTCACTCTTTTCTCCCCCGTTCACGGATGCTTCCGATTCCTTCGACGCATCCCCTGTATTGCATCCGCCTAATGCAAGCAGACTAATAAATAATAGAATACATAACCGTGATTTTAGCTTCATATCGTAACGCTCCCTTTAGATTCATTTTGTAGTGAATTATTATCCCAAATGCCTCCGGTAAAGAGTGGGGGATAATCCAGTTTCCTTTTTAAAAACTCTGCTAAAATAAAAATGATCTCTGTAACCAATGCTTTCAGCAATATGAGCAATTGATAGATTAGATGTGCGAAGCAATAACTTCGCCTTCTGAATCCGCAAGTCGGTTAAATACATATTTGGGCTAACACCCATTTGTCTTTCAAATAAAGACGATAGTCTCCTGCGGTCTATCTGAAAATGCTTTGCAACGTGTAGAACGGTTATCCCCTTCGGAAAAAATTGATGCATATACTGAATAATGACATCCATATTTTCTGCTTTTTCTAAATCCGTCTTCTCACTTGCCACAATCATCTCTGCCAAAATCGTTAAAAATAACCGCTTCGATTGTAAAAATGCCAAACCACCAGGAATTAGGAAGTTTTGCATAAGCTGCTGAACACGATTATTTAATTTCATACTATCGCCAATCCGAAGCATAAAGTGCTCCCTAAAAATCGGAAATCGATTTGCTGATTCACTCGAAAGTTCAAAGTGAATCACTGCATATTCAAAAACTTCGTCATTCTCAGCCGTGCGCTTCATCTCCATGTTAGGCCCTACATGTAAAATGGATCCTTGTTCAATTTCATAGGTCAACCCATCAATTGAAAATTGTGCCTTTCCTCTTAAAGGGAATACCAACCCACTTAATTTTTCATTCGTAAAAATGGTTCGGACTGAATTTGTATATGTAACCTTTTGCGTAATAATATCAACAAAGGATAGTGGAGCTGTTGTATATAATTCTTTTATTTGCTCCATATTTGTCATATCTCCTACCCACTCCTTCCTTCAGATGCAGGGAAATAATCCTATGGGATACACAATGTGCAATTAATATGCGGAAAACTCTTTTAAATTAACCCAGCCATATGTAACCTTTTCTTAAACACTAGCAACGTGATGATAATGATAATCATCCTCAATTAAAATAATAGCAAATTTTCGTTATTTGTACATGGAGTTTCGCGAAGTTTTTTTGTGTTTTTTTATCCATTGTATGTAAAAAATCCATTTGCCTTTGTTTGTCCTGGTAAAAATAGATTTTTGCTGCGTTATCCCGTATCTTTTTATCTAGTAAAAAAGAACACAAGAGAAGATAAGCACTTCTCCCGTGTTCCTTTTTATCACGCATTAACGAGCTGTAACACCTCCGCCTCTATGCATAAGGTAACCAAAAACATGTAAAGGCGGGGGATAAACAGCCCGTAAATTCCTGATTCTGTTCAACCATTCAGTGGGGAGGAAGGGAAACCCCCAACTTTATAAATAACTTTTTATTTTTCGGATATAATTATGTCTAATAACTATAAAGTAAACAATTTGAATAAGACTAAAGCTTCCTAAAACGAGAGCTGAGCTCTTAAACAAGCTGAAATCAAACATATTTTGCAGTGCAGTTAAAGCTACTGCCCCATGAATGACTGCCACAGCAATTGGAACAAAGAATAACAAAGCTAATTGAGTCGTTAATATCTTGGATAATTCTTTATCCGTAAGACCTATTTTGCTAACCGCAGCAAATTTCTGTTTCTCATTTTCTAAATCAGCATATAAACGGAAGTATAAAAAGCTTCCCGCAGCAACAAAAAATACTGCACCGATAAATAATCCAATGAATAACGTGGCACCTAATGCCTGGTTTAGCTCCATCCAATCATAGCCAAGACTAGCATAGCGAAAATCCTCTCCATATCCGCTTGTTTCAGCTACATCCATTTCCTGGAGAAGCTGCTCACCAACCTCTCCAGTTGCCTTCCAATCTTTCACTTGAAACCCATAATAACTCTCTGATTCGGTTGCTTCTATATCATTATAGAATTGATCATCTACTACAAGGTAGTCATCATACGTTCGAATCAGATTTGAACCCTGATTTGAAATCTGATTCAGTTCTTTACCATCAACTTCTAGATCCATACTCTCCACATGCTCTGTTGCTTCAGAGGTAGAATTTTGATAGTAAAGGAAGATTGTCTGATTATCTGTCAGTTCAAGCTGTTGGTCTTGTTGACCAGCTTCCTTAGCGAGCTCATTGTATTCAGACTCCGATATAATCCCTGTAAGAGGAACATACTCACTAGCCAAGCTAGGTATGGACACCTTTTTGATATGAACAGCCACCTTTGTATAAGGGAAATCAGCTAAATTTGATTCGATTAGCTTAATATGCTCTTCTTCATCGTCATTACCGTATTTTGAGACATAATCCATTGCAAATGGTGTATTTTCTACCATTGAAGTCGTAGACATATAGCGAAAACCTACAAGGCTGCCAATTGCAGTAAAAGCAACGGTTGAAACAATCGCTACAAAGAAAAAGGCACGAGCATTATCCTTCATTCGATAGGCCAGGTCAGAAAACAGGACAAGATTTGTCTTTTTCCAAAACAAGAGTTTGCGTTTCTTTAGCTGATGAATCATAAATACACTTAACTGGGTAAAAAGAAAATACGTGCCGATAATAACAATAATCGTAACAGGTATCATTGCAACAACGACCATCGCTCCGCTTACTGCCAATGCAATTGCATAGCCAGCTGCTAATAAAAGGAATGACAATATCGAAAGGACAGCAGAAGCTTTAGGCTCTTTCTTAGGTGCTGAGCTTCTTTTAATCAAGTCGATTAATTTATTTCCTTTTAATATCATGACTGTAAAGAAGGAAATGACAATAAATAAGAACAAGAAAGCAACACATGTTAAAACAACAGCTTGCCACGGGATATAAAAATCCAGCATTTCCTTTAAATCCAGGACTGTTTCTGCTGTCATCAAGAACAGTTTAGCAAATACGAGCCCTAGCCCTACTCCTGAAGCCGTTGCTAAAAAACCAATTAGTATATTCTCTAAAAAGACCATTCGGCGTAATTGCTGATTTGTCATGCCGAGCATCACCATTAGACCGAATTCCTTTTTTCGCGAGTGTAAAAAGGCACTCATCGATACAAGGACAAAGATAAAGGAAAACACGTAAATAATCCCTTCGGCAAAGTGAAGACCCTTGGACACAGCTGGGTGTACCGCTGATAATCCTGGATGGAAAGCAAAGATTGCATACACAAAAAAGACGAGTACCGAAAAAAGACTACTTAGGAAATATGCTGCATAGATACGCTTATTTCGTAAAACGTTATTAAACGCGAATTGACGAAAGGTCACTTGCATCCCCTCCCAACAGCGATAACACGTCAATAATTTTTTGGAAGAAAGCTTGGCGATTATCCCCGCGATGAATTTCGTTAAACAGCTTTCCGTCTTTAATAAAAACAACTCGCTCTGTATAGCTTGCTGCTACGGGGTCATGTGTTACCATCATCATCGTTGTCTTATCCTGCTTGTTGATTTTCTCCATCATATCCATTGCAGCCCGGGAAGATTTCGAATCCAAATTACCTGTCGGTTCATCCGCTAAAACCATCTTAGGACGGTGAATAATTGCCCTGGCAATGGCAGTTCGCTGCGCCTGTCCACCTGATATTTCGTAAATCCGTTTTTTCAAGATTGGCGTAATCCCAAGCTTTTCTGCAACAGCCACTACCCTTTCCTCCATCTCCTTCACGCGAACACCCTCAAGCGTGAGCGGGAGAACAATGTTCTCTTCTACCGTTAATGTAGGCAGCAAGTTAAAATCCTGAAAAATGAAGCCTAACTCCCTGCGCCGAAATATCGCTAGCTCATTATGCTTCATTCGTAACGGATCCTTGTCATTCACCATAATGCTCCCCGAGGTTGGCTGATCAATTGTTGCTACCAGATTGAGCAAGGTTGATTTCCCGCTCCCAGAAGGCCCCATGATTCCTACGAATTCTCCTTCTTCAATTGTTAAATCTATATTTGTTAATGCCTTATGGGCTACTTTTCCGTCGTATACCTTGCTTAAGTTTTTAACTTTTAATATATCCAATTCAAAATCCCCTTTCCTCTTATATACAGTGTAAAAGAAAATGGGGAATTTAAACATCGCTCTAACTTTCATTTTCCTTACATTCATGTAAGGTTTTGTTTTTTGATTTAAGAAATGAAACTTATCTTAACCAGTGTGCCTTCTCCCTGCGCGGATTCTATGTGAACCTCATGTCCCAGCTTTTCACAAACTTCTTTTACAAGATATAGCCCCATACCTGTAGACTCCCGGTAAACGCGACCATTTTCACCTGTAAAAAATGGGTCAAATACACGCTTTAAATCAGTCATCGGAATTCCAACACCCATGTCTTGAATCACTAAATCTATTCCGTTTTCCGTTTTTTGGTCGTATATCGATATCTTCTTCCCAATTCCACTAGAGTATTTAATACCATTGGTTATAACCTGATTAAAGATAAATTCCAGCCATTTTTCGTCCGATTCAACCATTGCGGGAGAAACTTGTACATCCGGATAAACCTGATTCTTAATGAAAAGACGTTTATTATCCTGGATCGCTTCGTCAACTGCAGCTTTCAGTGATACGGGCTGTACATGGAAATCTTGTTCAAAAGCGTCCAATCTCGCGACATATAAAACCATCTCAAGTCCCTTTTCTAA
The DNA here is from genome assembly GCF_003515705.1 of Oceanobacillus profundus. Taxonomy (GTDB): domain Bacteria; phylum Bacillota; class Bacilli; order Bacillales; family Amphibacillaceae; genus Oceanobacillus; species Oceanobacillus profundus. The sequence continues at coordinate 67,238 of NZ_QWEH01000015.1, read as the reverse complement.
TTTATCCGTTTCCTCTTGGATACTCATCATTTGCTCATCATCACGATCCTGAATGATCAATTCCACGACAGACAATGGCGTCTTCATTTGGTGGACCCACTGATTAATAAAGGTTAAATGGTCTTTTCGCTTTTTCTCTTGTTGCTGCATATCATTTACGTAGAGTCGATGCTGCGCTTTGAGCAAATCACTGAGAGCTGCTGAAACAGGAGCAGTATCCAATGATTCAAAAACCTCATCCAGACTGCTAATTTGCCTTGTTAATCGGTGGTAAAACCTGCGGTGGGTTATATAACGGAAAACTAAATAAATGGTCAAAAGAAAAATTCCGAGAAATAAGGCATAGATCAACAAGGAAAATTGCTGGAAGCCACTCATCCAAACAACAAACAGAACGAGCAGCAGCTGAATAAAATTGATTAGAATAAGAGGGAACTGGTCACGTAAAAATAACCTTACCATTAGGAAGTCTCCCAATTCGGCACGAGTCGATAGCCTGCACCTCGAATTGTTTCAATAGCATCTTCTATACTCAAATCCTGCAGCTTTTTACGAACTCTCGTTACATTAACATTAAGCGTATTTTCATCGACAAATGATTGATCATCCCACAATTTTTCCAATAGCACTTCTCTTGCAACCACCCGCGGCGAACGCTTCATTAGCACCTCAAGCAGAACAGCCTCTTTCTTTGTAAGCGAAACAAGTCCTTTATCCTTGCCTAGTTCCATTCGTTCCACATAAAGTGTCAAACCATTCAATTCAACTACTCGTTCCTTTACCTTGGGGGCATACCCTCCATATGCCCGGCGCAGACTGCTGCGAATTTTTGCCGTGACCACTTCATAAGCAAATGGCTTCGTGATAAAATCATCGCCGCCATTCTCTAATGCCATTACCTGATCCATTTCTCCAGATCGTGCCGAAATAAATAAAATCGGACAAGTTGAAATTTGTCTAATCTGGCGACACCAATAGAACCCATCAAAGCTCGGCAAATTAATATCTAATAAAACAAGATCTGGCAGCACCAGTTTAAACACTTCGGTTACCGCATCAAACTGTTCCGTTATAACCGCTTTATATCCATACTTTTCAAGGTGATTTTGCAGAAGTAATGCGATCTTTGGGTCATCTTCTATAATTAAAATCTTCGCCATCGGAAACCGTCCTTTTAAGTTTTACTGTTATTTCTTATCTAATTGCTTTCAGTATAACCTATATACCATGCCTTTTTTAAGGAACTAACACTTATTATTTTACGATGAAATAAAAAAGCAGATTTATTGCCCAAGAAACACAGCTGATATATACTTCCTTAGAGAAGAAAATTTTTAAATTTATGCGTAATTTTGAATTTACCATTTCAACACGGCATTAATTATTTAATCTCCAATAGGAGGTTATTTAAAATATATAAAACTGTAAAAGGAGTGCTCCCTATGACAGAGAAAGTGCAAATTGGCAAGACAGATTTATATGTAAATCCGGTTGGTATTGGGACAAATAAGATTGGTGGACATAACCTTTTCCCTAATTTGAATAATGAACAGGGTAAGGATACGGTTCGTTTTGCAATTAACAATGGAGTAGACTTTATTGATACCGCCTATCTATATGGTCCCGGTTACTCAGAAGAATTGATCGGTGAAGTCGTGCAAGAAACAGGAAAGCGCTCTGACCTAGTCATTGCAACAAAGGTTTCTCCAATTTTCAATGGAAATGAAATGAGCCATGATAATTCTCCTGCTTTCTTAAAAGAAGAGGTTGAAAAAAGCCTAAAACGATTGAAAACCGATTATATTGATTTATTATATATTCACTATCCAGATGAGAATACACCTAAAGATGAAGCAGTTGGCGCATTAAAAGCATTGAAGGATGAAGGGAAAATAAGAGCAATTGGCCTATCGAATTTTTCAATGGATCAATTAAAAGAGGCCAATAAAGATGGCTATGTCGATGTATACCAGGGAGAATACAGTTTGCTAAATCGTGAGGCAGAAAAAGAATTATTGCCTTACGCGTTGGAACAAAACATCTCCTTTGTGCAGTTTTTCCCGCTTGTAGCTGGCTTATTAGCGGGGAAATACAATAAAGACTCGAAATTTGATGATTTACGCGCAGGACTTCCATATTTCCAGGGAGAGACATTTAAAAACAATCTTGAAAAGGTAGAACAGATTCGAAACATTGCAAATGGAAAAGATACAGATGTTGCAAATATTGTGCTTGCTTGGTATTTAACAAGAGGTGCCATTGATGTCATTATTCCTGGGGCAAAAAACCCTGATCAGGTGCAAAGCAATTTAAAAACACTTGATGTTACATTAACAAATGAGGAAATTGAAACGATTGATCGGATTTTTAAATCGTAGTGGTCAAATTTAGTTATGCTACACATCTTGATTAAAGATATCGGTGTATTGAAACCGAAAGAATTACAAAAAATAAACTTTTAATGATGGAAAACAGGATAGCTATTTAAGTAGCTAATATAAAGCAGTGGATATAAAAAGATATCCACTGCTTTATACATGTCTTCAAGGCGTATACTCATTGTTAACATGATGTCGTCCTATCGGCACCACAGAAGGGGATCCTGAAATCGGATCCTCTACCACAATGCAATCAAGACCAAAGACGTCCTTCACTAAAGAGCTTGTAATGACATTTGATGGCTCCCCCTCAGCAACAAGTTTTCCATTATGAATAGCAAATATATTGTCCGCATAACGGGCAGACAAGTTGATATCATGCAGAACCATTACAATTGTAGTTCCCATCTTTTGATTAAGGTCTGTAAGCATATCAAGAATTTCAACCTGGTATGTAATATCTAAAAAGGTTGTCGGTTCATCGAGAAATAGAATATCTGTCTGTTGCGCTAGCGCCATTGCAATCCAGACACGCTGTCTTTGGCCACCTGACAGCTCGTCAATATTATGATTGGCAAGCTTTGTTATATCCATAATTCTCATCGCTTCAGCAACTGCCTCATAGTCTTTCTTTGTCCATCCGCTAAGCATGGATTGATGCGGGAATCTTCCCCTTCCTACTAAATCTGCGACAGAGATTCCTTCTGGCACAATGGGCGATTGTGGCAGCAGCCCTAAAACCCGCGCCAACTGTTTTGACGGTATTTTGGTAATTGATTTCCCATCCAGATTGATTTTTCCAGATATCGGTTTTATAAGCCGTGCTAATGTTTTAAGAAGTGTTGATTTTCCAGAAGCATTCGCTCCAATAATAACGCTTATTTTATTACTGGGAATCGTAAGGCTTACCTCTTGGATAACCGTTTTATTATCATAGCCTGCTACTAATTGCTCAGCTTCGAAAAGATGTGTCTGTTTCATTATAATTCCCCCTTTCGATTCATTCGGATTAGCAAGTAAATCAAATACGGTGCTCCGATTATTCCCGTTATGATGCCTACAGGATATCTGACCACAAAAGCAAACTGCCCGATTAGATCTGCTGCCAAAACCAAATTAATACCAACAAGGCCTGCTGGAATTACATTTGAGAACCCAACACCGACCAGCCTCTTTGCGATTGGACCTGAAAGAAAAGATACAAAGGCTATTGGTCCAGTAGTAGAAGTCGCAAGGGAAATCATACAGACGGAACTCAAAATCAGCAACATTCTTGTCCTGTCGGTATTTATCCCAAGAGAAGTTGCCGACTGTTCTCCGAGTTCTAATATACTAAGCTGCTTCGCTAGCATGATAACGATAGGCGCAAAGATAAAAACCGATAGGATAAGCGGTGGCAGTTCATGCATTTGAGAGCCATTCAGACTACCACTGAGCCATCTGAGCGCCGCTGGTATATCTTGCTCCGCACCAACTAGCAAAAGATAGGATATCAGCGCATTAAGCATTGCTTGGACGCCTATTCCAATCAGGATTAATCGTCCGATGGAAAAGGACCTTCCTCTGGATAAAATATAGATGAATGTTACTGTAGCAAGACCGGCAATCACGGAAGCAATTGAAACGACAGCACCACTTGCATGCAAAATAACAATACAAAAAACAGCCGCTGCACTGGATCCTGTGGTAATACCAATTACATTCGGATTTGCAAGTGGATTACGCAACATCGTTTGGAAAATGTCACCCGCAACACCGAATGCAAAACCAGCAAAAACACCTGCTAGCATTCTCGGCAGACGTATCGTATTAACTGCAAATGAGACACCTTGAATCTGCTCTCCCAAAAGTGCTCGGATTACATCTTTCACTGGGTGAATCGTATTTCCTAATAGAAGCATCGCACCGCAAAGAATGCATGCAAGAACAACTAGAAAGCTGGTAACCAGTATCCATCGGCGGTGCCTTTGACGCCTTCCCGCCATAATAAACGCAATAGATTCATTTTTCATAACGAACTCACTTTCGATCTCATAGCTAATATAATTAGTAATGGAGCCCCAATAAATGCTGTAACCACGCCGACTTCAAGCTCGCCAGGACTCCCGATTACCCTGCCGCTCACATCAGAAATCGTCAATATGACTGCACCTGAAATTGCCGACATCGGAATAACAAAACGCAGATCGGGACCAAGTACAAGGCGCATAACATGAGTAGATAAAAGTCCCACAAAGCCAATTGGACCGGCCAGCGCTGTAGCTGCACCACATAAAAGAACAGCCCCAAGAGCTGCAACAAGCCTTAATATTCCGATCCGGACACCTAGTCCAGTCGCAATAGCGTCCCCTAATGCCAATGCGTTTAGTGCTGGTGCAGACAGAATAGCTATCAGTATTCCGATTAGCAAAAAGGGAATGAAGGTAGCAATACCATCCCAAGTTGCCGAACCGACGCTTCCAACCTGCCAAAATCTAAACTGATCCATAACATGAGAACGTGGAATCATGATTGCGACAACCAAAGAGGAAAGGGCTGCAGTTGTGGCAGCCCCCGCAAGAACAAGTTTGATCGGCGTGGCCCCACTACGCCCAAGAGAACCGATTCCGAATACGAAAACCGAAGTAATTGCAGCACCAGCCAACGCTAGCCATATATATTGATGTGCACTGCTTATATTCAAAAATGCTATTCCAAAAACAACAAATAGGGATGCTCCCGTGTTCACTCCCAATATACTTGGGTCGGCAATCGGGTTGCGAGTGACCGCCTGCATAAGCGCTCCCGAAACTCCGAGTGCCGCTCCGCAAAACAAACTGAAAACGGTACGTGATATCCTTTTACGGACAACATTTGCTTCATAAGAGTCTATATCTTGACGGAATAAGCCGTCCAGTACTTCCTGTAAGCCTACCATTCGAGAGCCTAGTGATAAGGAGAGAAACACACTCAACCCGAGCAAGACAAAACCAATTACTAAAACTACCATGAAATTTTTCGGTATATGTGAATTGACTTCATGCATCTTTGAAACTGCTGAACTACTTTTCATCTATCTTGTCAATAGCTCCTCCTATTAATTCCAGGTATTCATCAATCGTGTACGTAATCGAAAGTGGATTCGGAGTTCCAGCAGCTACTAAAGGTGTATCACTTTCAATGAACGCAACAGAACCTCTCTCGATTGCAGGGATTTTTCCAAGCAATGGATCTGCTTGAAGAGTTTGTAGTAATTCATCATTACCATAACCAATAATTAGATCAGCATCGTAAAGATCCGCAGCATTCTCAGCACTTAAATTCAGCGAGTAGCTGTTAGGGTCCGTAATTTGTTCCGTAATACTATCAGGATAATCCATCCCAAGCTCATGCAGGAAAGAGACTCGAGAGTCTATCGGAGTGTAAATATGCAATTTAGACATATCGTCAGCCGAGAAGTTAACCCAAACAACCTTCTTGCCTTCAATCTGCGGATATTCCGTCAATTTCTCGTTTACCATGTCTTCGATGTCTTTAATAAGCTGTTCGCCTTCTTCCTTCATGCCCATTCCCGCTGCATTTAAACTAACTTGCTCACGCCATGTAGTTGCCCAAGCAGCTGTCGGAAATGCTACGACTGGAGCAATTTGACTGAGAAGGTCGTAATCCTCCTGTGTTATACCAGAGTATGCTGCCAAAATGACGTCTGGGTCTGCATCTGAAATGGCCTCAAAGTCAAGACCGTCTGTATCTTGGAAGACATTTGGATCTTTTGCACCAAGCTCATCAAGCTTTTCAGCTGTCCAAGGCAAAAGACCACTATCATCCTGAACGCCAAAATTTGCTGCAGAGAAGCCTACAGGTACAACATCCAGAGCAAGTGCAACATCATGATTGCCCCATTGAACCGTAACTACACGTTCAGGCTTGCTAGTTACTTCCGTTTCGCCGAAAGCATGCTCGATAACAATTGGATATTCAGATTCTGCAGACGCGGATTCTGATGCGTCATTATCATCAGCCGGTGCAGGTGCTGTATCTGATTTTTGTGAACAGCCAACTAAAGCAATCATAAACACTATTAAAAATAGTAATGCGCTAATTAAACTTTTTCGATATGTATTCATTTGACATACCCCCATTATGTTGATAATGATTATCATTATCAAATTTATGCTAACTTTAATAGATTGTCAAGAATTTTTTTAATTCTAGATTCATTTCCTATACTTTATTTGTTGGCAGGTAAGCTTAGAAAAGCCACGAGTTTATAATATAGATATAGCTCCATTTTTCCTATAGCGATTTATTCAACAATAGAAAATCATGTCGTTGTCTAATTATGATTTTCTCCGTTAAAAACACAAAAAAGACCCTTTTTTACATAAATGAAAAGAGCCTTTGAAACGTTTTGATGCTAAATGTTTACCTTTTGCATCACTTTATCTGTTTTTCATTTTCCATTGAAAGATATAAATTGCTAACACGGTAATCACTAAACCATAACCTACTACCCACCATATATGAGGAAAGATGTTTGAATAATCTCCACTAAACACTGCTTTCCCCATATCAACAGCATGCACAAATGGAAGAGCATACGCGATTTTTTCAAACCAACCGCCAACTAATTCTAAACTAAACCATATTCCTGAGAGCCAAGCTGTTAAATTCGTTAGCAATGCCCCGCAAATACCTGCTACCGCCTTTTCATTGAAAATACTGCCACATAAAAGTCCTATCCCTATAAATAGAATCGCTACTGGTAAAACAGTAATAATCGCTAATAAAACATTTAATGTAAAATCCATTCCTAACATGATTGACACGCCATAACAAATCATTGCCTGCACCAACGACATCGGAATTAGGGGCAGCGTATAGCCGAGTATAAAATCATATGCTTTCATTGGAGTCGTAAACAAACGTGCTAATAATTCACTAACTCGGTCTTTTGCAATCATTTGTGCTGAAAATAAAGTCATAAACGACAAGCCAAAGACTACTATACCAGGCGCCAAACTGCTAATATGGAACAAATCGTTCGGAATATTCTGGTTAATGAATGTTAGTAATAATAATAGAATAATCGGAAACGCTAAGCCAAAGAACATGGATAAAGGATCACGTATGATTTCTTTCGTTGTGCGGAAGCCAAACATCATCATTTTCATATCGACACCCCTTCTACTAAAGCAACAAAGGCATCCTCAAAAGATAGCGTGGATGTTTTGACGATTAATTCCTCTGCTGTACCAAGCGCTTTCACTTCACCTTGCTTTAAAATACAAATACGATCTGATAAACTTTCCGCTTCCTCTAAATAGTGTGTCGTTAATATAATTGTAACATTGCCTTTTAACCCTTTAATAACTTTCCAGAGTTCACGCCTTGCTAAAATATCAAGCCCAAGAGTTGGTTCGTCTAGAAATAAAATATCTGGCTCAGTAATTAAAGCCATCGCGATACTTAAACGACGCTTCCATCCTCCTGATAATGTCTTGCTTCGTTGCCTTTGGAAGGGCATAAGCGAAAAGGTATCCATTATTTCTCTCACTCTTTGTTCACGGTCCTTTTTTGAAAAACCATGTATTCCTGTCATTAGCTCTAAATTTTCATATACCGTTAAATTCGGTGCAATCGCTGTTTCTTGCGGGGAGACAGAAATAACATTTTTCACTTGTTCTGGCTCTTTCGTCACATCATACCCGAAAATAGAGGCTTTGCCGCCAGTTGGCTTAACAAGACAAGATAGCATTTTGATAAGTGTTGATTTTCCAGCGCCATTGACACCAAGCAGTGAAAATAATTCGCCTTTTTTAATTGTCAGTGACACGTCATTTATAGACTTTTTATTACCATATTGTTTCGTTATATTTCTTGTTTCAATTGCAATCATTCATATTCCTCCTTTTTATTAAGGAGGACATTTTGCGGGAAAAATCCTTGCATATAATTTTGTGGGACAATCGCAAGTCCTCGTTCTTCATCACCAACAATAAGAAGAGTATTACCTGCTTCAATATGAAAAAGTTCTCGCGCTTTTTTCGGGATAACAATTTGCCCACGTTCTCCAACTGTCGTTGCACCAAAGTAATGCTTCCCTTTCGGCGGTACAGATACACCGGATTTCTCTTCATCATAGTTCACCAAATTATCAATCGTAACATCGTATAGTTCCGCTAGTTTGATACAGAAATACAAATCAGGTGTCGACTCCCCCTTTTCCCATTTGGCAACTACTTGGCGGGAGACGCCTAACTTTTCTGCTAAATCTTCCTGTGTATATTGATACTGTTGCCTGAGTCGTTTCAAATTCATATTTATCATACATTTCACACCTCCTCCCTTAGTATGCTATGTATTGAATTGACCGTCTATCAACATGGTGTAACATTAATGTTATGAATTGTTACCTGTAAATCATTCTTGAGGATATGTAATAATTTTATGCTAAGTGGCAATAAATAAAATGATTTACTAGAATGGGAATAGATTGGGGAATTATAATGATTATTAAGCTAACTTTCGAACTTATCCTCGGGTTTTTCTTGTTGTTTATTATTGTTAAGATTGTTGGAAGGAAAATCATTAATCAAATATCACCGTTTACTTTTATTGCCTCTATCATTTTGGGAGAATTACTTGGAAACGCTGTATATGAAGATAAAATTGGAGCTTTTTATATTTTCTATTCCATGTGCTTATGGGGATTTTTATTAATTATTGTTGAATTTTTGGGTCAGAAGCTTTTATTTTTCCGTGGTCTTTTTGAGGGAAAACCTGCTGCTCTTATAAAAAATGGTATTGTCGACAGAGAGGCACTGAAAAAACATCGAATGAATATCAATCAACTGCAAAGCTTACTTCGCCAAAGCGAAACATTTTCTATTCGGGAAGTTGCCTTTTGTTACTTGGAGGCGAACGGATCAATAAGCATTTTAAAGAAAACACCATACCAGAAAACAACAGTAGAGGATTTCAATTTACCCGTTAAACCTGTTTATGCTCCTGTTACGCTCATTCGCGATAGTAAAGTATTATGGGATGAAGTTAATGATCTCGGGTTTGATGAAGACTGGTTAAAGTCACAGCTCTTATCGAAAAATGTGGCAGATTATAAAAGTGTTTTTATAGCTGAATGGCTAGAAGACGACGGAATTTTTGTGCAAACTTATTAGACGGAACTGTCCCAAAATAACCTGGATAGTGGCTCTCCCAAAGTTTTATTCATACACTCTGTTTTAAAAAACAGGCTGTCTCCTCATAAATGAGATAGCCTGTAAATGTTGATATATAACTGTTTTAATTATTCATTTTGAGAACTTAGGTGCACAACGTTAATATTGTTTTGTATTGCTTGATATAAAAATAAGGATATACTTGATTTTTTTGAGAAAGCCTTGGTTCTGTACGTTATCTGAAGATACACCTAGAGCATCTGCAAGTTCTTTTATATCTTCATGATGATCAATTGATGTTATTTGAGCTTCGGGTAGTGTAAAAAATATTTTATCCTCATCCAATATAATAGGAACCAATCCGGTTCCACATGCCTGTACCAAGTGTCCCGATTTCCTGGGATACCCTCATTATATAGAAAGTAGAATTTAAGATAAGTATGCACTTTGATGACATCCACTATCGTAAAGGATAGCGTTTTAGTAAAATGATACTTTTGTTGAATTAACTCAATAGGTTTGTGCAACAACTGTTATTTTTTTAAGGTTCCTGAGTAAATTACCATCTATGAATTTAGACAAACTAAAACTGCCCTGCAATTGCTATAAATATACCGTACATTTCTTCTTCGCTTCCCTTATTATTCAAAAGAGGAGTGTTACCAGATAAGCAACATTATTTGTTGAATTTATAAAAAAAGATAAGTTATGGTCTAATGAATAACGTGTACTTCAGGAGAGTCTCCACCAGCTTCTCGATAAATCAAACCCACTACCTTACCACCTGAAGTTATATTAATTTCCAGTTCGTAATAATTTTCATACACGTCCTGTACTAGACCATATGCATACTGCATAAAACCAATTAGCTCCGTTTTTCCACTGGCTTCAATTGGAATCTCAATTTTTAACGATTGTAATTCTTCATCAACATAGAAACCATCCCCAACTATTCCTACATAATTCGGAAAATATTGTGCGATTTCATTCCCGAAATGCTTCAAAATCTCATGTTCTTCCGGATATTTTTTTTCCCCTTCAGAAGAAGGAAAAAGGATATGTTCTTCATTAATGGTTTCCCAATCCTCAATTGAATTACTACCACCAGGTACGCTCGTTTTGGCTACAAAGTTTCCAGGTACGGGAGAGTATGGGTCTTCCTCACGATATAGGGTAAACATAAAGGGGATGTCAGAAAGTCCTTCCGTTTCCCTCATGTTCTCCAAGACTACTTGAGCTACTTCATACCCTTTTTCTAGCATGGCGTTCATTTCAATCTCTTCACTATAGGGATCACCATTCACAGGAACTCGAAAATGATAGACAGACTTTAATGCAATCCCAATAGAGATTCCCGCCAACTCAACCTCTTTGTCACCAACTTGTCTTAAATAATTATGTTCTAAAACATGTGAAAAAATACGGGGGTTTTTTCTATGTGTTTCTACATCCCAGTCATCTTCCCTGGCCGGATTTAAATCAGTGATCCAACTTAGTATAATATCTTCCGTTAAATATTGCCCCTCTTGAAAGTACAGTTCACTTGGATCAAATACATCTTGTGAGTGATGTTTCAGCCCTTCCTCTATTTCGTCTATATCTACACGATTCGAGATCTGGTTTGTAATTAATCCCCTTGCCACATTCGTTTTATATGGAGCAATCATTCTGTATGTTTCTTTAGATGATTGACTACTTAGAACTGATACTTCCTGTTCGTTATCCGTTTTTTGTGATGTTTCTTCCTCCATATTTGGCGCACAGCTCGCTAAGATCAGTAGTGTGCCTAAAAACCATATCATTGTTCTTTTCATCGTAACACTCCCTGGTTTTCTAAAACTTTCTTTAGATGGTGTTCATTAGATTTTGTTAATGTGTTTATTTTTATAATTTACCTAATTTGCCAATTAGTGGGATAAATCAACATAATCTATTATACCCGAATTCAAAGGAGATTTATAGTTAGGAAGAATCATTATTCCCTAAAGAATCGCTAAGGTAGTTTGCTCTTATCAATAGGAAGAAGATGATATTCCCAATGAGTTCTGCATTCATACAATTTATAAAACCCCTGCGTTTCATCTTTTGACATATATCCACATTGTTGAGACGCATTATTGAAAATCTCTTGTACGTAATCTTCCGGGGGATTATAGTGACTCAAATCTGGAGTAACATCAATCCATCCTTGGTCGGCATTTTTATCATATCTTGATTTTAAATCGTAAATAATCACCCCGTCTTTCCCTTCATTTTTTACTATTCTGATTTCGCTTTCATCATTTTTTCCGTTTTCTCCAGCGATTTCGATAAACTCTTCAAGTATATCTCTGTTTTCCACATCGTCATAAGTTGATACAACATCATCTTCATTCGGTTGATAATCTACCAATTGTTGCTGCTCTTCGGGGTCTGGGGCAGGGAATGTCGTTGACTCAATCTCACCTTCTCGCTTCATTAGTTGCGCCTGGGCTACTACCAAAGCGGATTGTAGTGCAAAAACAACCCCCTCGTTTCTACCCTCTTCATCGCCATTTGTATTAATGTTATTGACTGCATTCTGTGCATCATTAATTAGTGCCTGATTTGTTGAGTCTTTTATCTTGCTGGGTTTTTCCTCATCTTCGTCTACCACCTCAAATAAATTACCCACCTTTTCCTTTGCTATATGAATCTCGTATTCGAGATAAATATATCGCAATGCCCACCCTGCAATTATTATCATAAATAAACTGATGATAATGCCTTTTCTCTTTGCTTTTGCAGCAGGTTCATGATCCGGCTTTGCTATTTCGTTGTCCCTATTCAACTAATTCCCCCTAAAAGGTATTTCCTGTCCTCTTTACCTTCCTACATTATGATTATTATTTTACCTCATATTAGAAATTTTAAAAATACTTAATTTGGCCTTGCATTACACTTTGAAAGAATTCTAATGTAGATGAAAGCATCTAAATAACTATTTATATTGGTTTCATTACTCGAACTGAACTGTTAAGAAGTGTTAAAAAAAATAAACCTCCTATTTGAAGGTTCATACTATTTACCACCGGAGCCCTAATGCATCCAACATTTCTTTTTTGATTTAGGGGGTTCATCTGAAACATTTATTATTTCCTTTTCTCCTTGTAGGATAACCTCACTCGCACCGTACATTTCGTGCCGGTTTTCTTTATTTTGATTCGTTTTAAAGCCAGTTTGTTGTTTGCAGCCGGTGCTTCTATCAAAGATGTCCAATTCCGGCTCAGTCATACCGATATTAAAACCACGATGGATATTTACACGCATGTTACCGATGAAGCGAAGGAGAAAACAGCAGAGATGTTCCAGGAGTACATGACGTTTTAAGCTCGGGGTATTTAAGGGGTATTCAATTCTAAATTAGAATATAAAAAACCCTCTCTGCTTCATAAAAGCAAAGAGGGAAAACCCTTGGTATATAAGGTTTATTAACGTTTTGAGAACTGAGGTGCACGACGTGCGCCTTTAAGACCGTATTTCTTACGTTCTTTCATACGAGCGTCACGAGTTAGGTAACCTTCGCGTTTTAGAGTTGAACGGTATTCTGGATCTGCTTCTAATAGTGCGCGAGCGATACCATGACGGATAGCACCAGCTTGACCAGTGAATCCTCCACCATGAACGTTTACTAAAACGTCATATGTTCCTTGAGTTTCTGTTGCAGCCAATGGCTGGTTAAGAATCAAAAGTTGTGTTTCATATGGGAAATAGTCTTTTGCATCACGACCATTGATTGTAACATTACCTGTACCTGGTACTAAACGTACACGGGCAGTTGATTTTTTACGACGACCTGTTCCATAGTATTGTACTTGTGCCAATTGTTTTACCTCCCTTTTAATTACCCACGAAGCTCATAAACTTCTGGTTTTTGTGCTTGATGATTATGCTCTGCACCTTTGAATACGTGCAATTTTTTAGCCATTTTACGACCTAATGGCCCTTTTGGTAACATCCCTTTGATAGCAAGCTCTAGCATTTGCTCAGGGTATTTTGTACGCATTTCGTCAGCGTTGCGCTCTTTTAATCCACCTGGGTGGTTTGAGTGACGGTAGTACATTTTGTCATTGATTTTGTTTCCAGTTAATTCGATTTTCTCTGCATTGATAATGATAACATTGTCACCAGTATCTGCATGTGGTGTGTAAGTTGGTTTATGCTTTCCGCGAAGGATTGCAGCAACTTCACTTGACAGACGACCAAGACGTTGGCCTTCCGCATCCACAACGAGCCATTTGCGTTCAATATTAGATTCATTCGCCATGAAAGTTGTGCGCATGATAAGTTCCCTCCATATATTTAATCATTTTATTTGATTTAATTTTAATTCGATTTTTATATTCTTAACATAATTAGATTCCGGGGCTAATCATGGTTTAGAAATAAAATGCCATAAATCATAATATACCAAATCACACAGATTTGTCAAGTTAACTTGCAATTTATTTTGCAAAAAGAAACGATAATCAACATATTATTTTTCATAGGTTACATTCCACAAATAGAGCCCTTGTGGGGATATTGTCTTTCCTACTAGCTGACGGTTCTTTTTCTCTAGTAAAACAATAATATCGCTAGGTTCTCGCTTTCCTTGTCCAATATCTAATAACACACTAACCATAATGCGTACCATGTTATACAGGAAACCGCTCCCTTTGAAAACAAACTCGATCTCATCACCATTTTTTTGACATGAAGCCTGGTAAAGTGTACGAATTTTACTGCCCTTTGCTGTCGATTTTGCTGATGAGAAGGTTGTGAAATCATGCGTGCCCATTAAGTAGGTACAGCCTTCCTGCATTTTTTCCATGTCTAATGCATACGGAAAATTGTAGGAATAATTTCGTTTAAAAACATTCGGTTCTTCTGCATTCCAAACGAAGTAGTGATACTCCTTCTCCTTTGCACTATATCTTGCGTGAAAGTCTTCAGAGACCTCTTCCACCTCATCGATGTATATATCATCGGGGAGCAGTGTATTCATAGCTCGTTTCCAGTTTTCCTCTGGTATGGTGTATGGTGAATCAAAGTGAATTACCTGACCAATGGCATGTACACCCGTATCAGTGCGTCCTGACGCTTGCAGATGGATTTCCAACCCTTTATGCATCTTTTTCAAAACGCCCTCAATAGACCCCTGTATGGTCCGATTTTGGGGTTGTCTCTGAAACCCTGAAAATCGGGAGCCATCATATTTAATCTTACATTTTAACCTTGGCATCGCCTTCCAGCCTTTCCTTACCCATACATACGTGCGAGGATTAAACCCGCCACTACGAGAATAAATAAAATAAGAACAAAAATATCACGTTTTTCAATTTTTAGTTCCCGAAGCTTGCTTCGACCTTCCCCACCTTGATATCCACGAGCTTCCATAGCCATTGCCAGCTCTTCTGCTCGCTTAAATGCACTAACAAAAAGCGGCACAAGGAGTGGGACAATCGCTTTAATTCGTTCTCTAATCGGCCCTGTGCGGAAATCAACGCCACGAGATGCCTGTGCCTTGGAAATCTTGTCTGTCTCTTGCATCAACGTTGGAATAAATCGTAAGGAAATAGACATCATTAATGCTAATTCATGAACAGGAAACTTAAATCGTTTCAATGGGTGCAGCATATCCTCAATAGCGTCGGTTATTTCAATCGGTGTCGTTGTGAGTGTTAATAACGATGTAACAAGAATAAGCAAGAAGAACCGAATTGAAATCGCAAACCCTTGAACCACGCCACCAGAATAAAATTCAAAAATCCAGAAGTCGAGTATGACTGTTCCTTCCTTCGTAACAAATAAGTGCAAAATAAAGGTAAACACAATTAAAAACCAAACCGGTGTTAGGCCTTTTATAATAAACCGTATTGGCACCTTTGAGGTAAGCATACACGTTAGGGCAAAGACGGTTAGCAAGCTATATCCCGCTACATTATTTGCAAAAAATACGATAAAGACAAAAAAGAAAATGATGGTTATCTTTGTTCTCGGATCAAGTCTGTGTACGATTGAATCCCCTGGCACATATTGTCCAATAATTAAGGTGTTATTCATGTTGATTCAGCCCCCTTGATTTGCTGCTGAATCGCTTCTGCAAGTTCTTTTACCGATTGCTTTTTAAATGGAATTGACGTACCAAACCTCTCTTGGAATTCATCCAAGAATTGAACTATTTCCGGGACATCAAGTTGTACACGCTGAAGTGCTTCCTTTTGGCTGAAAACTTCCTCAGGAGAACCTTCCATATACTTTGTTCCTTTATTTAAAATCAGTACATGGTCAGCATATTTTAAAGCATCCTCCATACTGTGCGTCACAAGTATAGTGGTTAAGCCTTGATCCTGATGGAGTTTATAAAACATATCCATAATTTCTTTTTGACCTCTTGGATCAAGCCCTGCTGTTGGTTCATCAAGCACAAGGACATCAGGCTTCACGGCGAGCACTCCAGCAATCGCAACGCGGCGCATTTGGCCACCGCTGAGGTCAAAGGGAGATCGTTCTAGAAGTGATTCATCAAGTCCAACTGCAGAGGTAATTTCGTTAATCCGATTTTGAATCTCTGCTTCTGATACACCAAAATTTTGTGGGCCAAATGCAATATCTTTTGCAACGGTTTCTTCAAATAATTGATGCTCCGGATATTGGAATACAACGCCGACCTTACTGCGCAATTCTTTCATATCCTTTGGCTTCTCTTCCTTTGATAAGTGATAGCTGCCAATGGATACTTTACCCTCTGTTGGAATTGCAAGCCCGTTGAGATGCTGAATTAATGTTGATTTCCCAGAACCAGTGTGACCAATGATAGCAACATATGAGCCCGATTTTATTTGAAAAGACAGATCATCAATCGCTTTATGTGCAAAGGGTGTGTTTTGTTGATAGATATAGGTTACGTTCTCGAATGTAATGTCCATAGGTCCTCCAACAGTTCTTTATGATTTAACGGCTCGGTAGAAATAGCTACTCCTGCTTGTTTCAATTCACCTGCTAGAATAGCGACAAACG
The DNA here is from genome assembly GCF_003515705.1 of Oceanobacillus profundus. Lineage (GTDB taxonomy): Bacteria > Bacillota > Bacilli > Bacillales > Amphibacillaceae > Oceanobacillus > Oceanobacillus profundus. Next base: position 50,680 of record NZ_QWEH01000015.1, on the reverse strand, counting down.
GAACATCCAGTCCAATTTCTCTTAGAGCTTCTTTTTGTGAAAATACCTCTCTAGGTGTCTGCTCTTTCCAAATTTCACCACTATTCATAACAATAACTCGATCAGCCTGGGCAACCTCTTGCAGGTCATGTGTTATGGTTATTAATGATAACTTTTCCCGGCCTTGAATACTTGCTACAGTTTGCATGATCTCCTGACGACCGCTTGGGTCAAGCATTGCGGTTGCTTCATCTAGAATTAGAACCTTTGGAGCAATTGCTAATACACTTGCAATCGCTACCCGCTGTTTCTGACCACCAGACAGACGATGTGGTTCTGTTAAACGATAGTCCTGCATACCAACGGCTGCTAATGTGTCTATGATCCGCTTTTTCATTTCTTCACGAGGAACCCCGCGATTTTCCATTCCAAATGCAACATCATCCTGTACGGTCGCTCCAACAAATTGGTTGTCTGGGTTCTGAAAAACCATTCCTACTTCTTTACGAATATTCCAGATGGACTCCTCATTCACTACCTCGCCATCAATAATAATTTCTCCTTCTTGAGGAAACAGCAAACCGTTTAACAACTTAGCTATTGTCGATTTCCCTGATCCATTGTGTCCGATAATTGCTACCCACTCATTTTCATAGATTTCAAAAGAGCAGTTTTTTAACACCCAGGGCCCCTCATCTCCATATCTAAACGATACATTTCTAAACTCAATTATCTTTTTTCTCATCTAAAATCCTCCTCTACCTTGCTATAGCCCTGGTTTTATGTATTGAATTATGTATTGTCTACTTTAAAATGTGCAGTATCCTGGCGCATTCTCTGTCTAGTATCGCGTGGGCTAGAGACTACGGAGCATAAGCATTAGACACTCCGAGCGCCCAGACCATGCGCTCTGCGGTCTCCTGCTTATGTCCTGCGTCTCCGAACAAGCCCGCTTTACTTTTCTTTCTAGATCCAGCTATGGCTCCTAGAAACTCCCGTCATAAGCAATTCACACTTCAAGCGCCAAAACCATGCGCTTTTCGGTGCCTTGCTTATGCGTGCGTTTCTGAACAGTCGCCTCCGCCTTTCATTCTACAAAAAAAGGGCTTGGATTAACCTCGAGAGAGATTGAGTCCTGCCCTTGCCGCATTTTGCTTGATTAAACCAATTCAATGATTGCCATTTTAGCTCCATCACCTTGGCGTTCACCCAGTTTAAGAACACGTGTGTATCCACCTTGTCTGTCTTCATAACGAGCAGCAACATCATCAAAAAGTTTTTGAAGAACACTGTTTTCTTCATTAGCTTCTTTGTTATATAAGAACGCTGCAGCCTGACGACGTGCGTGAAGATCACCGCGTTTCCCAAGTGTAATCATTTTATCTACGATCGATTTAAGCTCTTTCGCTTTTGCTTCTGTTGTTTCAATCCGCTCATGAATAATTAAATCAGATGCAAGGTTACGAAGTAGCGCCATACGATTGTCTGTTGTACGTCCTAACTTTCTAGCCACGGACTATCCCTCCCTTTTCTGAAACTCTAAAGGTGACTGTATAAATCAGTCATCATTGCGTAAACCTAAACCTAGGTCCGCTAATTTAACTTTTACTTCTTCCAAAGATTTACGGCCCAAATTACGCACTTTCATCATATCCTCTTCAGACTTGTTAGCAAGCTCCTGAACAGTATTAATACCAGCACGTTTTAGGCAATTGTAAGATCTTACAGACAGATCAAGTTCTTCGATTGTCATTTCCATGACTTTCTCTTTTTGATCTTCTTCTTTTTCCACCATAATTTCAGCGTTTTGCGCTTCATCTGTTAAACCTACAAAGATATTAAGGTGTTCTGAAATAATTTTAGCGCCTAAAGAAACAGCTTCTTCAGGACGAATGCTTCCATCAGTCGAAACATCCAATGTTAATTTATCATAGTTTGCTACTTGGCCGACACGTGTGTTTTCAACTTGATACGTAACACGTGAAACTGGTGTAAAAATGGAATCAATCGGAATTACCCCGATTGGTTGCTCATCATTTTTATTATCATCAGCTTGGCGATAACCACGTCCACGCTCAGCAGTTAGCTTCATATGCAAGCTGCCTTTGCTGTTTAGCGTAGCAATATGCAAATCAGGGTTCATTACTTCTACATCACTATCATAAGTTAAATCAGCAGCTGTAACTTTCCCCTCACCTTGAACATCAATTTCCAATGTCTTCGTCTCATCAGAATAGATTTTTAGAGCGAGTTTTTTTAGATTCAAAATTATTGTTGTTACATCCTCAACAACACCATCAATCGTTGAAAACTCATGCAGTGCTCCATCGATTTGAACAGATGTAACAGCAGCACCTGGTAGTGAGGATAATAAGATACGACGCAAGGAGTTTCCAAGAGTGGCACCATATCCACGTTCAAGCGGCTCCACTACAAATTTCCCAAATGTAGCATCCTCGCTAATTTCAAGCGTTTCAATCTTCGGCTTTTCAATTTCGATCATTCAATAAAACCCTCCTTTAAAACGTCGAAACCCCGGCTAGACTGATTGTCTAACCGAAATTCCTCAATTAAGGCAGTTGGCGTTTCTGCGCTACCTGTATTTCTTTCGTACGATTCTGTCTCGGATGCTGTTAGATTATTGCTTTATTTTTAAGCTATCATAACCCATTATAGACAGGGTGACAAATTCTATACGGTATAATTAAACACGACGACGTTTTGGTGGGCGGCAACCATTGTGAGGAACAGGAGTTACATCCACGATTGCTGTAACTTCTAGACCTGCTGCTTGAAGTGAACGAATAGCTGCTTCACGTCCAGCGCCTGGTCCTTTTACTGTTACTTCCAAAGTTTTCATGCCGTTTTCGACTGCTGATTTAGCTGCAGTTTCAGCAGCCATTTGTGCTGCGAATGGTGTTGACTTTTTAGAACCTTTAAAGCCTAATGCACCTGCAGAGCTCCAGCCAACAGCATTGCCTCGTGTGTCTGTAATGGTAACGATCGTATTGTTAAATGTAGAACGGATATGTGCTATACCTGTTTCAATATTTTTTTTCACACGACGTTTACGTGTATTAGTATTACGTGCCATTGATTAGCTTACCTCCTTACATTACTTTTTCTTGTTAGCCATTGTCTTACGCGGGCCTTTACGTGTGCGTGAGTTGTTTTTCGTTTTCTGTCCACGAACTGGTAATCCACGACGGTGACGTAAACCTCTATAAGAGCCGATTTCGATTAGACGTTTGATGTTAAGGGAAACTTCACGACGAAGGTCACCTTCAGTTGTGTATGCATCAATCGTTTGACGGATTCTTCCTAACTCGTCTTCTGTTAAATCACGTACACGAGTGTCTTCAGAAACGCCTGCTTCTTTGAGGACTTTCTGTGCGGTAACTTTTCCAATTCCATAAATGTACGTTAATGAAATTACTACACGTTTATCACGTGGAATATCAATACCTGCAATACGTGCCATCTATACTTGCACCTCCTACTGTTAGCCTTGTTTTTGTTTATGCTTCGGATTTTCGCAAATCACCATTACTTTGCCTTTGCGTTTGATGACTTTGCATTTTTCACAAATTGGTTTTACAGATGCTCTTACTTTCATCATCTTTACCTCCTTTTATATCGGAGCTCGTTTATTTATAACGGTACGTAATTCGTCCTCTGGTTAAATCATACGGAGAAAGTTCAACCGTTACCTTATCACCCGGTAAGATACGGATGAAGTGCATACGGATTTTACCAGATACATGCGCTAAGACCGTATGGCCATTTTCAAGCTCAACATTAAACATTGCGTTTGGCAATGTTTCCGTTACAGTACCTTCTACTTCAATTACATCATCTTTCGCCATCGTGTAGATCTCCCTTCTTTAAATCAGTCACAACTTTACCTATAAATGTGGTTATGGCAAATCGCAATTTCCCATTTGTGACGCGACCAGTTTCTAGAAGGCTGTTTTGGACTTCTGGGGAAATATAATCCACCATCTCAACGTGATGCAGATTCTTCTTCTTTGGTCTATTCGTTTTACGCTTCTCCCCATCAGCTAACAGGACAAACTGATCATCTAAAACTCCAATGATTATTGCGTATTGGCCTGCTTCACGTCCTTGCTTAATACGAACCATCTGACCGAGCAGAGAACCCGAATTTTTTTGCACAACAGCGATCACCATCACTTAGGCTTTAGTTTAAAAGTTCCACAGGACAGGGCATAACTATTATCATCCTGTGCCAGTTTATATAAAGTAATACATGTATATTCCCTGTTTACTTACGTCATATATTATAACTTTTCAAGAATAGAATTGCATCTATTCTGTGTTAAAAGTTACATAAATAACTTATTTCTCAAGAATTGCTTGAATATCTTGGAAGACCTCATCGATATCTCGATCTCCATCTACTGTCACAAGATATCCTTTATCTTGATAAAAATCAAGTAACGGTTTTGTTTGCTTTATATTAACGGATAAACGTTTCTTAACTGTCTCTGGTTGGTCGTCTTCCCGTTGAATTAATGTAGAACCATCTTTGTCACATACACCTTCCACTTTAGGTGGGTTGTATACAACATGATACGTTGTTCCACATGTAGGACAAATTCTCCGTCCTGTTAAACGCTCTACCAATTTTTCTTCTGGTACATCTACATGTAATACGTAGTTAATTTTTCGGTTTAGCTCTGTTAGAAGTTCTTGTAAAGCTTCTGCTTGTGCAATTGTTCTTGGAAATCCATCCAAAAGAAAACCATTTTCACAATCAGCTTTACTTAAACGTTCTTTTACAATTCCAATGGTTACTTCATCTGGAACAAGTTCACCTTGATCCATAAATCCTTTAGCTTTCAAACCAAGGTCAGTACCTTCTTTGATTGCTAAACGGAACATATCCCCAGTTGAAATATGAGGGATGTTATATTTCTCTTTTATTTTCTCTGCCTGTGTACCTTTACCAGCACCAGGTAATCCCATTAAAATTAAATTCAACATTTTCCCCTCGCTCTCATTGGCAGCAGGAAATTACTTAATAAATCCTTTGTAGTGACGCTTCACTAGCTGGCTTTCTAATTGCTTCATTGTCTGTAATGCAACCCCTACAACGATTAGTAAGCTTGTGCCACCGATTTGTACTGCGGTAGGCAGATTTGCAAGACTACCTAATAGAATAGGCAGCACAGAAACAGCTGCTAAGAAAATAGCTCCAACAAATGTTAAGCGATACAAAACACGTGTTAGATAGGTTTCTGTATTTTTCCCCGGACGAATCCCCGGGATATACCCACCTTGTTTTTGTAGGTTTTCAGCCATCTGTTCAGGGTTTACTTGAACAAAGGTATAGAAATAAGTGAAAGCAATAATTAATGCTACGTATACTACCATACCAACTGGCTGCGTATAATCAAATAGATACATAATAGTTGATGCTACTTGATTGCCTTCAAAGAAACCAGCAATCGTTGTTGGAGCCATCATAAATGCAATTGCAAAGATAACAGGAATAACCCCTGAAGCATTTACTTTAATTGGCAAATGCGTTGATTGCCCTCCAACAGGAGAACGATTAACAAGTTTTTTTGCATATTGGATTGGTATTTTCCGTAATGCTTGGTTTACAAATATAACCCCAACGGTAACTGCAACAACAACCAAAGCAATTAATAGTACAATAATGATATTGATAAACAACTCATCGCCAGGATTAACAAAATACTGACTGAATAGTTGACCTACACCATTTGGTACTGCTGCTACGATTCCGGCGAAGATTAGGATCGAAATCCCGTTACCGACGCCATTTGCGGTAATTTGCTCACCAACCCACATTAAGAATGCTGTTCCACCAGTCAGTGTGATTGCAATGACAAGAAACTTCATAAAGTTAGGGTCTACAATTAGTAAACCACCAGCCATCGCATTAAATCCAACTGACATTGCAATTGCTTGAATAAATGCAAGCACAATCGTTCCATAGCGAGTAACCTGTGCGATCTTTTTACGTCCCATTTCACCTTGTTTTTTCCACTCGGTGAACTTAGGCACAACATCCATTTGCAATAATTGCATGATGATGGATGCTGTAATGTATGGCATAATTCCCATTGCAAAAATGGAGAAATTTTGAAGGGCTCCACCACCAAAGGTGTTTAGAAACCCAAATACATTTTGTTGGTTCATAAAATCAATAGCTGCTCTATCCGTAAATGGAACAGGTATAAAAGTGCCTAGACGGAAGACAATCAACATTAATAATGTGAAAATTATTTTCCGTCTAATATCAGCTACGCGCATAAAATTGGAGATTGTACGAAACATTAGATCACCTCAGTTTGACCGCCCGCTGCCTCGATTGCTTCTTTAGCTGAAGCTGAGAACTTGTGAGCTTTTACTGTCAGTTTCTTTTCGATAGTGCCACTTGCTAGTATTTTAATACCAGCATTCAGCTTACTTACGACACCTTCTTCAAGTAATAGCTCTGGTGTGATTTCAGTGCCTTCTTCAAAACGATTTAATGTATCTAAGTTTACGATTGAGTAATCTTTACGGTTGATATTTGTGAATCCACGTTTTGGTAGACGTTGGAACAAAGGCATTTGTCCACCTTCGAATCCTGGACGTACACCGCCGCCTGAACGAGCTTTTTGACCTTTGTGTCCACGACCTGATGTTTTTCCGTTTCCAGAAGCCGTTCCACGACCAACACGGTTTCTCTCTTTGCGAGTTCCTTCTGCCGCCTTCAATTCATGAAGTTTCATGCGAGCACCTCCTCTTTACGCTAATGTAAAATTAAATTTCTTTCACTGTCAACAAGTGGGACACTCGGTTTACCATACCACGTACGGCTGGAGTATCTTCAAGTACAACGGATTGACGAATCTTTTTCAAGCCCAATGCTTGAACAGTATTTCTTTGTACAGCAGTTCCACCAATGACACTGCGTGTGAGGGTGATTTCTAATTTTTTAGACATAGTGATTCCCTCCTTATCCTAACAGTTCTTCTACAGACTTTCCACGTAATTTTGCTACGTCCTCAGCTGTTTTTAAGTTTGTTAAGCCATTTAATGTTGCACGAATCATATTAATTGGTGTATTTGCACCAAGTGATTTAGTTAAAATATCACCGACACCAGCTAATTCTAAGACAGCACGAACCGGTCCACCAGAGATAACTCCAGTACCTTCTGTAGCTGGCTTCATTAGTACGTTACCAGAACCAAATCTTCCATGAATTTCATGAGGAATTGTTGTTCCAACGATTGGTACTTTAATTAAGTTTTTCTTTGCATCATCAACAGCTTTTTTGATAGCTTCAGGTACTTCTTGTGCTTTACCAGTACCAAAACCAACATGGCCATTCTTGTCACCAACAACGACAAGTGCTGCAAAGCGGAAACGACGTCCACCTTTAACAACTTTAGCAACACGGTTGACCGTCACAACGCGTTCTTCAAGATCTAATTTGTTCGGATCAATGTTAATTCTCATTCCAATGGTCCCCTCCTTATCAACTAAAATTCAAGTCCTGCTTCTCTAGCAGCATCAGCTAATGCCTTTACACGTCCATGATACAGGTATCCTCCACGGTCAAAAACGACTGATTTGTAACCTTTATCCTGAGCACGCTTAGCAATTGCTTCTCCGACTTTCTTAGCAGTGTCAACGTTCGATCCAGCTCCAATGTTAAGCTCTTTATCAGCTGTTGAAGCACTCGCAACCGTTACACCAGTAATATCATCTATTAATTGTGCATAAATATTTTTATTTGAACGATATACGTTTAGACGAGGACGCTCAGCAGTTCCGAAAAGGTTTTTACGAACGCGACCATGTCTTTTTTTACGTACAACATTTTTGGCAGGTTTTGTGATCATCTAGGTCACTCCTTTCTCGCCTAACTATTAACTATTCTTACTTAGCAGTTTTACCCTCTTTACGGCGTACATATTCACCAGCATAGCGAATACCTTTGCCTTTGTAAGGTTCTGGTGAGCGGATTGCTCTGATGTTAGCTGCAACTGCACCAACTAATTCTTTATCAATACCTTTTACAGTAAGTTCTGTGTTTTTAGGAACATCAATTTCGATTCCCTCAATTGGATCGATCTCGATTGGATGTGAATATCCAGCGTTAATTACAAGTTTGTCTCCTTGTTTTTGAGCACGATATCCGACACCAATGATTTCAAGTGATTTTTCGAAACCTTTGCTTACGCCATCAACCATGTTTGCGATCAAGCTACGAGTAGTTCCGTGCAAGGCACGATGATCCTTATGGTCACTTGGACGTTCAACTGTAATTACATTCTCTTCAATGTTAACTTTCATATCTTGGTGTAGATCTCTTGTTAATTCACCTTTAGGTCCTTTAACAGTAACTGTAACACCGTCAAGTTTAACTTCTACACCTTGTGGAATTTCAATCGGTTTAAGTCCTATACGAGACATTCCATGCACCTCCTCATTAAAAAATAATAATTACCAGACGTATGCTAGAACTTCGCCACCAACAGCTTGTGAACGTGCTTCTTTGTCAGATAACACACCTTTAGATGTTGAAACGATAGCAATACCTAAACCGTTAAGCACGCGTGGTACTTCTGTAGATTTAGCATATACACGTAGACCTGGTTTACTGATACGTTTGATACCTGTGATTACTCGTTCTTCATTTACACCGTATTTCAAGAAAATACGTAGAACACCTTGCTTGTTATCTTCAACGAATTCATAATCTTTAACAAAACCTTCACGTTTCAGGATATCAGCGATCTCTTTTTTCATTTTAGAAGCAGGAAGCTCTAATTTTTCATGTTTAACCATGTTTGCATTTCTAATACGAGTAAGCATATCTGCGATTGGATCTGTCATAACCATTACTAATTACCTCCTTCCCGAATCGGGGTTTACCAGCTTGCTTTTTTGACACCAGGAATTTGACCTTTATAGGCAAGTTCACGGAAACAAATACGGCAAAGTTTAAATTTACGAATTACAGAATGCGGACGACCACAACGTTCACAGCGTGTGTATTCTTGTACTTTGAATTTTTGCGGGCGTTTTTGCTTCGCAATCATCGATTTTTTAGCCACAAATTTCCCTCCTTGTTAGCTGTAAGCTTATTTTTGGAAAGGCATGCCTAGCTGAGTTAGTAGTTCACGAGCTTCTTCGTCAGTATTAGATGTTGTAACAATAACAATATCCATACCACGAACTTTGCTTACCTTATCGTAATTGATTTCAGGGAAAATCAATTGTTCTTTCACACCTAAAGTGTAATTCCCACGACCATCAAAAGCTTTTTTAGAAACACCACGGAAGTCACGTACACGTGGAAGTGATACCGCAATTAACTTTTGAAGGAATTCGTACATGCGCTCACCGCGAAGGGTTACTTTCGCACCGATTGGCATTCCTTCACGTAGACGGAATCCAGCGATAGATTTTTTCGCACGCGTGATTAATGGTTTTTGACCTGATAGTAATGCAAGTTCTTCAACTGCACTATCTAATGCTTTTGAGTTTTGAACTGCATCACCAACACCCATATTAACCACGATCTTTTCAATTTTTGGTACTTGCATTACGGATTTATATTCAAACTTTTTCATTAAAGATGGTGAAATTTCATCTTGATATTTTTGTTTTAATTCGTTCATAGTGGCGCCCTCCTTTCAGCACAAATTATTTATCTAATGCTTCACCGGATTTTTTCGCAATGCGGACTTTCTTACCGTCTCGCACTTCGTGTCCAACACGAGTTGGTTCACCGGTTTTTGGATCAATCGGCATTACATTAGAAACATGAATAGGAGCTTCTATGTTAAGAATTCCGCCTTGCGGATTGTCTTGAGAAGGCTTTGCGTGTTTTTGAATCATGTTAACACCCTCTACAAGCACACGCTCTTTCTTCGGAAATGCTTCTAAAATAGTACCTGTTTTACCGCGGTCTTTACCGGATAATACTTTAACTTTATCACCTTTTTTTACATGCATGCTTAACGCACCTCCTTGACAAGGTAATTCTTACTTATCGATGTTGTTCGAAACTGTTGGTAAAAATGACACATCGAAATTCTGGCGATATGCTTTATTGTTCTTCGAAACATTACGTTTCCTGAATATCACAGTTAACGAGTTATCATTGTAACTGCCATCCCGAATACAGAGCTTATCTGCGTCGAACTTCATGGTCTTTTACCTTCATATGAACAACAATTATAGAACTTCTGGAGCTAGAGATACGATTTTCATGAATTTAGCATCACGTAATTCACGCGCAACTGGTCCAAAAATACGTGTTCCTCTTGGACTTTTATCATCACGGATAATTACGGCAGCATTTTCATCAAAACGGATATAAGATCCATCTTTACGACGTGCACCAGATTTACTACGTACAACTACCGCTTTTACAACTTCGCCTTTTTTGACAACGCCGCCTGGTGTTGCTTGTTTTACAGTACAAACAATTACATCACCAATATTAGCAGTTTTACGTCCTGATCCACCCAATACTTTGATGGTTAATACTTCACGAGCACCAGAGTTATCTGCAACTTTTAAACGAGTTTCTTGTTGAATCATAACACTGTGACCTCCCTTCGGATACCTTCCGAGCGAACTTTAATTATATAATAACGGCTTCTTCTGTTACTTCAACTAGACGAAAACGCTTCGTAGCTGATAGTGGTCGAGTTTCCATGATACGAACAACATCTCCTGTTTTTGCAAGGTTGTTTTCATCATGCGCCTTGAATTTCTTCGAATACTTAACACGTTTTCCATATAATTTATGGAATTTATATGTTTCAACTAGAACAGTGATTGTTTTATCCATTTTGTCAGAAACAACACGTCCTGTGTAAACTTTACGATTATTACGCTCAGTCATTGAGGCTAACCTCCTCTCTGTAGAATCAGTTATTTACGCTTAATTCACGTTGACGTACTACAGTTTTCATACGTGCGATTGCTTTACGTACCTCACGGATACGTGCAGTGTTTTCCAACTGACCTGTAGCAAGTTGGAAACGCAAATTAAATAGTTCTTCTTTTAATGATTTAACTTTTTGTTCAATTTCGGCAGTGGTTAGATCTCTTATTTCATTAGCCTTCATTGCTTTCACCACCAATTTCTTCACGTTTTACAAATTTAGTTTTAATCGGCAGTTTGTGAGAAGCAAGTCTTAATGCTTCACGAGCAACCTCTTCGGATACACCTGCGATTTCAAACATAATTTTTCCTGGTTTAACTACTGCTACCCATCCTTCAGGAGCACCTTTCCCGGAACCCATTCGAACTTCGAGCGGTTTAGCAGTGTATGGTTTGTCTGGGAAAATTTTGATCCAAACTTTACCACCACGTTTCATGTAACGAGTCATTGCAATACGAGCTGCCTCAATTTGACGGCTTGTAATCCAAGAAGCCTCTGTTGCTTGTAAACCAAACTCACCAAAAGCAACTGTTGTACCGCCTTTTGCTTGGCCTCTCATTTTACCACGATGTTGTCTACGATATTTAACACGTTTAGGCATTAACATAGTAATGAGCACCCTCCCTTATTTATTTGTTTTTAGTTGGAAGGACTTCTCCACGATAGATCCACACTTTAACACCTAATTTACCATAAGTTGTATCAGCTTCTGCTGTACCATAATCAATATCAGCACGCAAAGTGTGTAGTGGTACTGTTCCTTCGTTATAATGTTCCGCACGAGCGATATCTGCTCCACCAAGACGTCCGGATACTTGTGTTTTAATTCCTTTAGCTCCTCCGCGCATTGCACGTTGAATTGCTTGCTTTTGAGCACGACGGAAAGAAATACGGTTTTCTAATTGACGAGCAATGTTGTCAGCTACCAATTTAGCGTTTAGATCAACTTTCTTGATTTCAACGATATTGATGTGAACTCTTTTACCTGTCAAGCTATTTAATGATTTACGTAAAGCTTCAACTTCTGAACCGCCTTTACCAATTACCATTCCTGGCTTACCAGTATGAATTGTAATATTAACACGGTTAGCTGCACGTTCGATTTCGATAGAAGAAACAGCAGCTGTGCTTAAGCGGTTTTCAAGATATTCTCTGATTTTAATATCTTCATGTAGTAAGTCTGCATAGTCTTTACCAGCATACCATTTTGACTCCCAGTCTTTAATGATACCTACGCGAAGACCTGTTGGATTCACTTTTTGACCCACTGACTATCCCTCCTTCTTTTCAGTTACCACAACTGTAATGTGGCTTGTGCGTTTGTTAATTTTACTTGCGCGTCCTTGTGCACGTGGACGGAAACGTTTCAATGTAGCACCTTCATTTACGAATGCTTCAGAAATCACTAGATTATCTGCATCCATTTCATAGTTATGTTCTGCGTTTGCTACAGCAGACTTTAGAACTTTCTCTACTACTGGAGAAGCACCGCGTTGTGTGTGGCGTAGAATCGCAATTGCTTCGCCAACATTTTTTCCTCGAATTAGATCAACTACTAAACGAACCTTACGAGGAGCAATACGAACTGATTTCGCAACGGCTTTAGCTTGCATGCCTTAGTACCTCCTCTCTTATTAGCGTCTTGTTTTCTTATCGTCGGCAGCGTGCCCTCTGTACGTACGAGTTGGCGCGAATTCACCTAATTTATGTCCGACCATATCTTCTGTAATATAAACTGGTACATGTTTACGTCCGTCATAAACAGCAATTGTGTGACCGATGAATGTTGGGAAAATTGTAGATCGACGTGACCAAGTCTTAATAACTTGTTTCTTTTCACCTTCGTTTAGGCTGTCAATCTTCTTCATTAGATGGTCATCTGCAAAAGGTCCTTTTTTCAAGCTACGACCCATGAATAAACCTCCTTCCAGAGTTGCAGACGGGCATTAGTTCCCGTCCTTACTTTACGTTTATTTTTTACGTTTACGAACAATATACTTATCAGATGGTTTGTTACGTTTACGCGTTTTGTAACCAAGTGTCGGTTTACCCCATGGTGACATTGGTGACTTACGTCCGATAGGTGCGCGTCCTTCACCACCACCGTGCGGGTGATCGTTAGGGTTCATTACAGATCCACGAACTGTTGGGCGGATACCTTTCCAGCGTGAACGACCTGCTTTACCTACACGAACTAGTTCATGTTCCGTGTTACCAACTTGGCCAATGGATGCACGGCAAGTAGAAAGGATCATGCGAACTTCGCCTGATGCTAGACGTACAAGCGTGTATTTTTCTTCACGTCCAAGAATTTGAGCTTCCGCTCCAGCTGAACGAGCGATTTGTCCACCGCGTCCTGGCTTCAATTCAATGTTGTGAATGATTGTACCTACTGGGATGTTTACAAGTGGAAGTGCATTACCAACTTTGATATCTGCATCTACACCTGATTCAATTACTTGATCTACTTTAAGTCCTTTTGGAGCTAAGATATAACGCTTTTCTCCATCTGCGTAATGGATTAGAGCAATATTAGCTGTACGGTTTGGATCATATTCAATTGTAGCAACGCGTCCTGGTATACCATCTTTATCACGTTTGAAATCGATGATACGATATTGACGCTTATGACCGCCACCTTGATGACGAACAGTTAATCTACCTTGGTTATTACGACCACCACGTTTACTTAAAGGTGCCAACAAGGATTTTTCCGGAGTATCCGTAGTAATCTCTGCAAAATCTAGCACAGACATGTTACGTCTACCGTTTGAGGTTGGTTTAAATTTTTTAATCGCCATCTTTTTCCCTCCTTCACGAATTTTTTAGATTATGCTTCAAAGAAGTCCAGTTCTTTGCTGTCTTCTGTAAGCTGTACGATAGCTTTCTTGCGATCTGAGCGATACCCGCCGTAACGACCCATTCGCTTGAACTTACCTTTAACATTCATTGTGTTAACTTTTTCTACTTTGACACCAAAGATAACTTCAACAGCATCTTTGATTTCAGTTTTGTTTGCTTTCGGGGATACTTCAAACGTATATTTTTTCTCTGCCATTAAATCAGCGGAATTCTCTGTAATGACAGGGCGTTTAATTATATCGCGTGCGTCTTTCATTATGCAAGCACCTCCCCTGCTTTTTCAGCTGCATCTTTTGTAATGATCAGCTTGTCATGCGCAAGCAAGTCGAGTACATTGATTTCATCAACAGTCAATACCTTTACAGATTGAAGGTTGTTAGCAGAACGAATTACTGTTTCGTCTGTTTCAGCAGTCACGATCAATGCTTTTGCATTAACGCTTAGCGCGTCTAACATTTTAATAACTTCTTTTGTTTTCGGAGCATCAATTGCAATGCTATCTAAAACAACTAAGCTATCTTCTTTTACTTTAGAAGACAATGCAGATTTAAGTGCTAAACGACGTACTTTCTTTGGTAGTTTATAGCTGTAGCTGCGTGGAGTTGGTCCGAACACAGTTCCACCGCCAACCCATTGTGGTGAGCGAATAGATCCTTGACGAGCACGACCAGTTCCTTTTTGACGCCATGGTTTACGACCACCGCCGCGAACTTCAGAGCGGTTTTTTACCGCGTGAGTACCCTGACGCATAGATGCGCGTTGCATCACTACTGCTTCATGTAATACATGTGTATTTGGCTCAATACCGAAAACGGAATCGTTTAATTCGAATTCTCCAGCATTACTTCCATCTTGTTTTAAAAGTGCTACTTTAGGCATGACATATCCTCCCTTCGTATGTGTGATTAGTTACCTTTTAATGCACTTGTGATTTTCACATATGATTTCTTTGCACCAGGTACATTACCTTTAATTAATAGTAGATTACGTTCTGCATCTACACTTACTACTTCAAGGTTTTGGATTGTGATTTGCTCAGAACCCATTTGTCCTGGTAATTTTTTACCTTTGAATACACGAGCTGGATAAGCTGCTGCACCCATAGAACCTGAAGATCTGTGGAAATGAGATCCGTGACCCATTGGTCCGCGACTCTGTCCGTGACGTTTGATTGATCCTTGGAATCCTTTACCTTTGGAAGTTCCAGTTACATCAATTTTGTCTCCAGCTTGGAAAGCTTCTACACTAATCTCTTGACCTACTTCATACTCGTCAAGATTTGCGTTACGGATTTCACGAACGTAGCGCTTAGGGGCTGTGCTTGCTTTTTCAGCATGACCTTTTTCCGCTTTATTCGTACGTGATTCCTTTTTATCAGCAAAACCGATTTGTATTGCTTCATAACCATCATTTTCTAATGTTCTTTTTTGCAAAACTACATTGGGCTCAGCCTGTATTACTGTTACTGGAACTAACTCTCCATTTTCAGAAAAAAGCTGAGTCATGCCGATTTTACGACCTAAGATTCCTTTCGTCATCCGTTACACCTCCTATATTAAACACGATTTTATAATTTGATTTCAATGTCCACACCAGATGGTAAGTCAAGACGCATTAATGCATCAACTGTTTTTGGTGTTGGCTCAACAATATCGATTAAGCGTTTATGTGTACGCATTTCGAATTGTTCACGAGAATCTTTATACTTGTGCACCGCACGAAGTACAGTATAGATTGATTTCTCTGTAGGTAATGGAATCGGACCAGACACTTTAGCACCTGAACGTTTCGCAGTATCTACGATTTTTTCAGCAGATTGATCTAAAATACGGTGATCATATGCTTTCAAACGAATTCTGATTTTCTCTTTTGCCATTATTTTCCCTCCTTCTCGCCCATATTATTATAGACATTCTCCGCGAAAATTTCTTAGCACCCCGCCATGGCAAAGGGGCCGGGTGTGCCAACAACCTTTCACATCATCGCCTTATGACCAACATTATTAGTATACTAAAAATGTCTAGTTTTTGCAACCACTATTTTCACATAGTCGTTTGCGCATTTCTATATTATACATATGTGCCCTAATGATTGCAAGTTATTCTAGAAAGTTTTTTAGATATACAGAAGTTTTTTGCGTTTCTTTGACAGATAGCATATTGGATAAACTTGATTGGTATTTGAAAGAAAATCCGAACTAGTGATTATTTGCTTAATCTGTGGAACAATCGCCGTCCGGGATCGCTCCGGTCGGATGCTTTCCGTGGGCACGGCTTCAGCCTCTCCGGAAGAAAACCACTTCCTGCGAGTCTTCAGACACGTGCTGTTCCCACAGGAGTCACCGCCCTACGCTCACCCGGACTGGTTAGAACAACATTTTTATTTTGATAAACCATGTTAGTATAGCCAGTGAACCAGCACTAGCGGAGGAAACACACGAAGACTCCTGCGGGATACGTGGCCAGAGTGAGACTTCGCAGAACGTAGTTCAAGAAGGCTCACGGGTCACCCGCGGAAAGCGTAGTGTGTTTCCGGAGCGGTATACGTACAATCTCTTAATACACATTAGTTCGAAGTTTATATATTTTGCGTACAATGTTCCGATAGCAAGGTAAGCAAGCGTGCAAAATGCAAAAAAACAGGTAACGTCGTCACGTCACCTGTTTTCATAGAAAAACTTATTATTTTTGGATAGTAGATACAACACCTGAACCTACTGTACGTCCACCTTCACGAATAGAGAAACGAGTTCCTTCTTCGATAGCGATTGGTGAAATTAGTTCAACTGTCATTTCAATGTTATCGCCAGGCATTACCATTTCAACGCCTTCTGGAAGTTGGATAACTCCAGTTACGTCAGTTGTACGGAAATAGAACTGCGGACGATAGTTTGAGAAGAATGGAGTATGACGTCCGCCTTCTTCTTTTGATAATACATAAACTTCAGATTTGAAGTTTGTGTGTGGTGTAATTGTACCAGGCTTAGCTAGTACTTGACCACGGTTGATGTCATCACGAGACACACCACGTAGTAGTGCACCAATGTTGTCACCAGCTTCAGCATAGTCAAGAAGCTTACGGAACATTTCAACACCTGTTACAGTTGTTTTGCTTGCTTCTTCAGCAAGACCGATGATTTCAACTTCATCTCCAACTTTAACTTCTCCACGCTCAACACGACCAGTTGCAACTGTTCCACGACCAGTGATTGAGAATACATCCTCAACAGGCATCATGAAAGGTTTTTCTTTGTCACGTTCTGGAGTTGGGATATACTCATCAACTGCAGCCATTAACTCAAGAATTTTTTCTTCGTATTCTGCATCGCCTTCTAGAGCTTTAAGTGCAGAACCTTTAATTACTGGTACATCATCACCAGGGAAATCGTACTCAGTTAATAGATCGCGAACTTCCATTTCTACTAATTCAAGAAGCTCTTCATCATCTACCATATCTGTTTTGTTAAGGAATACTACGAAAGCTGGTACCCCAACGTTACGAGATAAAAGGATGTGCTCACGAGTTTGTGGCATTGGGCCATCAGCAGCAGATACTACTAGGATAGCTCCGTCCATTTGTGCAGCACCAGTGATCATGTTTTTAACATAGTCAGCGTGACCAGGGCAGTCAACGTGTGCATAGTGACGAGTTTCAGTTTCGTATTCTACGTGAGAAGTTGAGATTGTGATACCACGTTCTCTTTCTTCTGGTGCACCATCAATTTGGTCATAGCCACGAGCTTCCCCGCCACCGTGTTTTGCAAGTACAGTTGTGATAGCAGCTGTTAATGTAGTTTTACCATGGTCAACGTGTCCTAAAGTACCAACGTTAACGTGGCTTTTGGAGCGATCGAATTTTTCTTTAGCCATTTATAGTTCCTCCTTTAAATAAATAAAAGTGTTTTTTTAAAATTATATAATCAACTAAGAAGTAACAACTTCAAGTTATCCCTTAGCCTTTATACTAATTGTTATACGTTAGATTAAGGAAAAAATCAATTATTTACCTGTGTTTTTCTCGATAATTTCCTCAGAAATGCTTTTCGGCACTTCTTCATAATGGTCGAATGTCATTGTGTATGTTCCACGACCTTGTGTATTTGAACGTAGGGCAGTTGCGTAACCAAACATTTCTGCTAATGGTACAAAACCTTTAACAAGCTGTGCGTTTCCGCGTGCTTCCATACCTTCAATACGTCCACGACGTGATGTTACATCACCCATGATGTCTCCCATGTACTCTTCCGGAATTACGATTTCTACTCGCATCATTGGTTCTAGAAGGACAGGATTACATTTGTTTTTAGCAGCTTTTAATGCCATTGATGCAGCTACTTTAAATGCCATCTCGTTGGAGTCAACATCATGATAGCTTCCATCGAATAATGTTGCTTTTACGTCGATTAGTGGGAATCCAGCTAATACACCGTTATCCATCGCTTCTGATACACCTTGCTCAACTGCAGGAATGTATTCACGTGGTACTACACCACCAACGATTTTGTTTTCAAATTCAAATCCAGCACCTGTTTCGTTAGGCTCGAATTTGATCCAAACGTGACCGAATTGTCCGCGTCCACCAGACTGACGTACGAATTTACCTTCAACTTCAGCAGCTTGACGGAACGTTTCACGGTATGCAACCTGAGGTGCACCTACGTTTGCTTCTACTTTAAATTCGCGCTTCAAACGGTCAACAATAATATCAAGGTGAAGCTCACCCATACCAGAGATAATTGTTTGACCAGTTTCTGGATTTGTTTCAGTTCTGAATGTTGGATCCTCTTCAGCTAATTTAGCTAAAGCAGTACCCATTTTATCTTGGTCAGCTTTTGTTTTTGGCTCAATAGCAACCGAGATAACTGGTTCTGGGAATTCCATGGACTCTAAAATAACAAGATTTTTTTCATCACATAGTGTATCCCCGGTAGATGTATCCTTTAATCCAACCGCAGCAGCAATTTCACCTGCATATGCAGTAGAAATCTCTTCACGGGAGTTTGCGTGCATTTGAAGGATACGTCCTACACGTTCACGCTTATCCTTAACGGAGTTCTTCACGTAAGAGCCTGAATCTAACGTTCCAGAGTATACGCGGAAGAAAGTTAACTTTCCAACAAATGGATCTGTCATAACTTTAAATGCTAAAGCAGAGAATGGTGCGTCATCAGATGATGGACGAGATACAGCTTCTTCAGTTCCAGGCACGATACCTTCGATTGGAGGTACATCTGTTGGAGCTGGAAGATAGTCAATAACACCATCAAGCATCAATTGAACACCTTTGTTTTTAAATGCTGAACCACAGAATACTGGGTAGAATTCAACATTTAGTGTTGCTTGACGAATCGCTGCTTTTAATTCCTCGTTAGAGATTTCTTCTCCTTCAAGGTATTTCATCATCAGCTCTTCATCAGTTTCAGAGACAGCTTCGATTAAGTTACCACGTAATTCTTCAGCTTGTTCTACCAATTCTGCCGGGATCTCACTTGACTCAGAAAGTGTACCCAAATCATCTTTATAAGAATAAGCTTCCATCGTGATTAAATCGATAATGCCGCTGAATTGATCTTCAGCACCGATTGGCATCTGAACCGGATGTGCGTTTGCACCCAAGCGATCTTTCAATGTTCCAGTAGAATACAAGAAGTCTGCACCTGTTTTATCCATTTTGTTAATGAAAACGATACGTGGTACACCGTACGTTGTAGCTTGGCGCCATACCGTTTCTGTTTGTGGTTCTACACCTGATTGTGCATCAAGAACTGTAACAGCTCCATCAAGTACACGCAATGAACGCTCAACTTCAACTGTGAAATCTACGTGTCCAGGTGTATCAATGATGTTGATGCGGTGTTCTTTCCAAGCAGCAGTTGTTGCAGCGGAAGTAATTGTAATTCCACGCTCCTGCTCCTGCTCCATCCAGTCCATTTGTGAAGCACCTTCATGTGTTTCACCAATCTTGTGAATACGTCCTGTATAGAAAAGAATACGCTCAGTAGTAGTGGTTTTACCTGCATCAATATGCGCCATAATCCCAATATTACGCGTCTTTTCCAAGGAGAACTCTCTAGCCATGTATTCTTCTCCTTCCTCTTAAAAGCTTTTGTTAGATTTATATTACCAACGGTAGTGAGCGAATGCTTTGTTCGCTTCTGCCATTTTATGCATTTCTTCACGTCTCTTAACAGCAGCTCCTGTGTTGTTAGAAGCATCCAAGATTTCATTAGCAAGACGCTCTTCCATTGTTTTCTCTCCACGCAGACGTGAATAGTTAACGATGTAACGTAATCCTAATGCTTGACGACGCTCAGGGCGAACCTCAACTGGTACTTGGTAGTTAGAACCACCAACACGGCGGGCACGAACTTCAAGTACAGGCATTACGTTTTTCATAGCTTGCTCAAAAACTTCCATTGCGTTTTGACCGCTTCTTTCAGCAACTAGTTCAAACGCATTATAAAGAATTTTTTGTGCTTTCCCACGTTTACCATCAATCATAATTTGATTGATCAAACGAGTTACTAATTTTGAATTATAAAGCGGATCTGGCAATACATCACGTTTTGGCACTGGTCCTTTACGAGGCATACTAGTATCCTCCTTTCCTATCTATTATATTTTAAAGCTTATTTTTTCTCTTTTGGTCTTTTCGTACCGTATTTAGAACGTCCTTGCATACGTCCTTCTACTCCTGCAGTATCAAGCGCACCACGAACGATGTGGTAACGTACCCCTGGTAAGTCTTTTACACGACCACCACGAATTAGTACAACACTATGTTCTTGTAAGTTGTGTCCGATACCTGGGATATATGCAGTTACTTCCATGTTATTTGATAAACGAACACGCGCATATTTACGAAGTGCAGAGTTCGGTTTCTTTGGAGTTAGTGTACCAACACGTGTACAAACACCACGTTTTTGTGGAGAGCTTTGGTCCGTAAGTCTCTTTTTGAAACTGTTGTACCCTTTGTTAAGTGCTGGTGAATCGGATTTCTTTACTTTACTAACACGTCCTTTGCGGACTAACTGATTAATAGTAGGCATTATTGATGTCCTCCCTTCCAAATTAAATTATTAAATTAAAATCAGCAATCAGATCTTCCTGAACACCGATTGTAATACCACACATCCAGGTGGTTCATATTTAGGTAAAAAATAAGATTTTAGTGATTTGACACACTAAAATAGTTATTTCCTAAGCGCTACTGTTGCTGCACCTACCTTAATGCCACAAGCGGCACCAAGCTTTTTCATGGAATCCACACGCTGATATGGTATACCTTGTTCAATTGCCAGACTGACTACTTCTTGTGTTAATTGCTTGTCAGCATCTTCAGCAATATACACTTCACTTACCTCACCATTTTTCATGGCTTTCAGTGTTTGCTTCTTCCCAACGATTATACTTGACTTGAGCTTTGTCACTTTTTCATAAGACATTTTGCTATCCTCCAAAGTAACAAGTATAACGGGAGCACCTTGAATATAGTACCATTCTCGTTTTTTAATGTCAACATATAAATGGCTATATTTTTTGGTGATCCCGATTTTTTTACTTGTTTAGCTTCTATCAGTTCTTTAATCAGGAACGGACTAGAATCATCACGTTAACTTAAAACAGCCGTTATTATTGAACTGTTTCTGTTTCTTCTTCAACTTGCGCTTCCTCTGGACGATCCATATCTGCTTTAATGCTTCGGTATTGTTGCATTCCAGTACCTGCTGGAACCAGTTTACCGATAATAACATTTTCTTTTAAGCCGAGTAATTCATCGCGCTTTCCTTTAATTGCTGCATCCGTAAGAACACGAGTTGTTTCTTGGAATGATGCGGCAGAAAGGAATGAGTCTGTTTCAAGAGATGCTTTTGTAATACCAAGTAATACCGGTCGACCTGTTGCCGGGTCTCCGCCAGTGTTTAGCACGGTATGGTTGGCATCTTTGAATTGGTGTAATTCAAGTAAGGAACCTGGTAAAACGTCAGTATCACCAGCAGAATTAACACGAACTTTACGAAGCATTTGACGAACCATTACTTCTACGTGCTTATCACCAATTTCTACCCCTTGCATACGGTAAACGCGTTGCACTTCACGAAGCAAGTAATCTTGAACACCGTCTACACCTTTTATACGAAGGAGTTCTTTTGGATCAACAGAACCTTCAGTGAGCTCTTGTCCGGCTACAACTGTATCTCCGATTGTAACCTTCATGCGAGCGTTGTATGGAACTGCATACGAGCGTTGCTCAACAGCGCCTTGGATAACAACCTCTTGCTTATCCTTGACCTCTTTAAATTCTAGAACAGTACCATCAATTTCAGTAATTACTGCTTGCCCTTTTGGATTACGTGCTTCAAATAATTCTTGAATACGCGGTAAACCTTGTGTAATATCGTCTCCGGCAACCCCACCGGTATGGAACGTACGCATTGTAAGCTGTGTACCTGGCTCACCGATCGATTGAGCTGCAATAATACCTACAGCTTCTCCTACTTCCACATCAGCACCTGTTGCTAGGTTGCGGCCATAACATTTCTGACAAACACCATGTTTCGTATTACATGTAAACGCAGTTCGAATCGTTACCTCTTCAATACCTGCTTCCACAATTACTTTCGCTTGGTCTTCTGTAATCAGATCGTTCTTTCCGACAATCAGCTCTCCTGTTTCTGGATGTTTTACATTCATGAAAGCAGTTCGGCCAATCAAACGGTCGAGTAGTGGTTCAATGACTTCCGAACCATCGACTAATGCAGACACGGACAAGCCACGATCAGTTCCACAATCTGCTTCACGGATAATAACATCCTGTGCTACATCAACAAGTCGTCTTGTTAAGTAACCAGAGTCAGCAGTTTTTAGTGCTGTATCCGCAAGTCCCTTACGTGCACCGTGTGTTGAAATAAAGTACTCAAGTACTGTTAAACCTTCACGGAAACTTGATTTAATCGGGATCTCAATGATACGTCCACCCGGGTCGGCCATAAGTCCACGCATACCTGCAAGCTGTGTAAAGTTAGAAGCGTTACCCCTCGCTCCAGAATCACTCATCATAAAGATTGGGTTTCGATTACTTAATGAACCCATCAATTTATCTTGAATGACATCTTTCGCTTGAGACCAAATCGAAATAACTCGATCATAGCGCTCTTCCTCGGTAATCAACCCACGACGGAATTGCTTTAGTACTTTGTCTACTTTTATTTGTGCTTCATCTAAGATCTTTTCTTTTTCAGCCAATACAACGATATCCGAAATACCAACTGTCATACCAGCTTTTGTTGAATAGCTAAATCCAAGATCCTTCATTCGGTCAAGCATTTTAGACGTTTCCGTGATTTTATATCGTTTAAATACTTCTGCGATAA
Organism: Oceanobacillus profundus; assembly: GCF_003515705.1. Classification (GTDB taxonomy): domain Bacteria; phylum Bacillota; class Bacilli; order Bacillales; family Amphibacillaceae; genus Oceanobacillus; species Oceanobacillus profundus. The sequence continues at coordinate 27,516 of NZ_QWEH01000015.1, read as the reverse complement.
TATCGCCTAAGAAGCCTTTCTTAAACGGTTTGATTATTTCGCGTTTTTTAATTTCCTCTTTAATATTAGCGCCGCGTTCTACAAAATAATGCTCTGGAGTTTTTTCCTCAAGATTTGTTTTGGACGGTTCATTAATATATGGGAATGACTCTGGTAAGATTTCATTGAAAATTAACTTACCAACCGTCGTTAGCATTATTTGGCTGTTTTGCTCCTCTGTAAATGTCTTGTTATGAAGACTAGAGGCATCTACACCCACACGCGTATGCAAGTGAACATAACCGTTTTGATATGCAATAAACGCTTCGTTAGCATCTTTAAAGATACTTCCTTCACCGACAGCATCTTCACGCTCAAGCGTCAAGTAATAGTTTCCTAATACCATATCCTGTGACGGTGTTACAACCGGTTTCCCGTCTTTCGGGTTTAAGATATTTTGAGCAGCAAGCATTAGAATACGAGCTTCTGCTTGCGCTTCTGCTGATAAAGGTACGTGAACAGCCATTTGGTCACCATCAAAGTCAGCGTTATAAGCAGTACATACTAGTGGATGCAGACGAATTGCACGACCATCTACCAATGTCGGTTCAAATGCTTGGATACCTAATCGGTGCAAGGTTGGTGCTCGGTTAAGGAGAACAGGGTGCTCCTTAATCACATCTTCCAATACATCCCATACATCAGGATGTACACGTTCAATTTTACGCTTAGCTGATTTAATGTTATGTGCAAGACCTCGTTCTACGAGCTCTTTCATGATAAATGGTTTGAAAAGCTCTAATGCCATCTCTCTAGGCAGTCCACATTGGTACATTTTTAGGTTTGGACCTACAACGATTACGGAACGTCCGGAATAATCCACACGTTTTCCAAGTAAGTTTTGACGGAAACGTCCTTGCTTCCCTTTTAACATGTGAGATAAGGATTTCAATGGACGATTACCTGGTCCTGTAACCGGACGGCCGCGACGACCATTATCGATCAATGCATCAACCGCTTCTTGAAGCATACGTTTTTCGTTTTGCACAATAATGCTTGGTGCTCCAAGATCTAATAAGCGTTTCAAACGATTGTTACGATTAATTACACGGCGATACAAGTCGTTCAAGTCGGAAGTTGCGAAACGTCCACCATCCAATTGTACCATCGGACGAATTTCTGGTGGTATAACCGGAAGAACATCTAATACCATCCAACTCGTATCATTACCAGAATGACGGAATGCTTCCATCACTTCTAAACGTTTGATTGCTCGTGTTCTTCGTTGCCCTTGTGCTGATTTTAGTTCTTCTCTCAATGCATCTACTTCTTTTTCAAGGTCAATATCCTGAAGAAGCTTACGAATCGCTTCTGCACCCATTTGTGCTTTAAATGTATTGCCATACTTATCATAATAAGCACGGTATTCTTTTTCCGATAATAACTGTTTTTTCTCCAAAGGAGTGCCGCCTGGATCTGTAACGATATACGCAGCGAAATAAATAACCTCTTCCAACGCACGCGGAGACATATCTAACACAAGGCCCATTCGACTTGGAATTCCTTTAAAATACCAGATATGGGAAACAGGTGCAGCAAGTTCAATATGACCCATGCGTTCACGGCGAACTTTCGCCTTCGTCACTTCAACACCACAACGATCACAAACTACGCCTTTATAGCGCACGCGTTTGTACTTCCCGCAATGACATTCCCAGTCCTTCTGTGGTCCAAAAATACGCTCACAGAACAAGCCATCCTTTTCTGGCTTTAACGTACGATAGTTAATTGTTTCTGGTTTTTTCACTTCACCGTAAGACCAAGAACGGATTTTTTCTGGTGAAGCAAGACCTATTTTCATATACTCAAAATTATTTACATCTAACAAGGGGCAATCCTCCCTTTTTAATGTGCAATTTTACCTCTGGATTCATGTAAAAATAATTATATACAACAGAACGGTTCAGAGGGCCCTTGAAAAGACCCTGGAACCAATTCTGGATTGTGTCATTAATTCTCTTCTACATCGATATTAAGCTTTGTTGCCGCCTGAACTTCTTCCTCTTCTAGTTCACGCATATCGATTTCTTGTTCATCGCTCGAAAGCATTTTAACATCCATACCAAGACTTTGTAATTCCTTGATTAGTACCTTGAAAGATTCTGGTACTCCTGGTTCTGGAACATTATCACCTTTCACAATTGCTTCGTATGTTTTCACACGTCCTACTGTATCATCCGATTTCACAGTAAGAATTTCCTGTAGTGTGTACGCCGCACCGTAAGCCTCTAATGCCCAAACCTCCATCTCACCAAAACGCTGTCCACCAAATTGTGCTTTACCACCAAGTGGCTGCTGTGTTACAAGTGAGTAAGGTCCAGTTGAACGTGCGTGAAGCTTATCATCAACCATGTGCGCAAGTTTGATCATGTACATGACCCCTACAGACACACGGTTATCAAACGCTTCTCCAGTTCTGCCGTCATAAAGAATTGTTTTCGCATCTCTTGGCATACCAGCTTCTTCAAGTGTTTCCCATACATCTTCTTCTGTTGCTCCATCAAATACAGGACTTGCAACATGGATACCAAGCTGTCTAGCAGCCATTCCTAAATGTAACTCAAACACTTGTCCGATGTTCATACGTGACGGAACGCCAAGTGGGTTAAGCATAATGTCGATTGGTGTACCATCTGGTAAAAACGGCATATCTTCTTCCGGTAAAATTTTGGAGATAACCCCTTTGTTACCGTGACGACCGGCCATTTTATCCCCTTCATGGATTTTACGTTTTTGTACAATATACGCACGAACCAACTGGTTAACACCTGGTGGCAGTTCGTCTCCATCTTCACGATTGAAGATTTTAACATCCAGTACAATACCGCCTCCACCATGTGGAACACGTAAGGACGTATCACGCACTTCACGAGCTTTCTCGCCAAAGATAGCATGCAATAGTCTTTCCTCTGCAGATAATTCCGTAACCCCTTTAGGTGTTACTTTACCAACTAGAATATCTCCATCGGTTACTTCTGCACCGACACGGATAATTCCATACTCATCCAGGTTCTTCAGTGCGTCTTCCCCAACGTTCGGGATATCTCTTGTTATTTCTTCCGGTCCAAGCTTTGTATCACGGGCTTCGGACTCAAATTCCTCAATGTGGATGGATGTATATACATCGTCTTTCACGAGTCTTTCACTCATGATGATCGCATCCTCATAGTTATAACCTTCCCAAGTCATAAATCCAACAAGAACGTTACGACCTAAAGCAAGCTCTCCATCTTCCATTGAAGGCCCGTCAGCAAGTACCTCACCCTTTGTTACGCGGTCACCCTCACTAACGATAGGGCGTTGATTATAACAAGTTCCTTGGTTCGAACGTTTGTATTTTTGCAGCTTATAGTGAACAACATCACCTTGAACTTCTTTACCGTCAACTTCCGAAATGTGACGAATAACAATTTCCTTCGCTTCTACACGTTCCACAACACCCTCACCACGGCTAATTACCGCAGCTCCAGAGTCTTTCCCGTTTACATACTCCATACCAGTGCCCACAATTGGTGCTTCAGGCTTCATTAACGGAACCGCCTGACGTTGCATGTTCGCACCCATCAATGCGCGGTTAGAGTCATCGTTTTCCAAGAACGGGATACAAGCTGTCGCAGCAGAAACTACCTGTTTCGGCGATACATCCATGTAATCAATCTTATCACGGGAAACAATGATATTGTCTTCACGGAAACGAGCGATCACTTCAGCATCAACAAACTTATTGTTCTCATCAAGTTTCGCGTTTGCTTGTGCCACGATATAGTTATCTTGTTCATCTGCTGTTAGGTAATCAATTTTCATCGTTACTTCACCGGTTTCCGGATCTACACGACGGTATGGCGATTCAATAAAACCAAATTTATTTACCTTTGCATAGCTTGACAGAGAGTTAATCAATCCAATGTTTGGCCCCTCTGGCGTTTCAATCGGACACATACGACCATAGTGAGAATAGTGAACGTCACGCACTTCGAAACCAGCGCGTTCACGCGTCAAACCACCTGGCCCTAGCGCTGATAGACGACGCTTATGCGTCAATTCGCCTAATGGGTTTGTCTGATCCATAAATTGCGAAAGCTGAGAGCTACCGAAGAACTCTTTAATTGAAGCAATTACTGGACGAATATTAATTAACTGTTGTGGAGTTACGCTTGACGTGTCCTGAATTGACATTCTTTCACGTACAACTCGCTCCATACGAGATAATCCGATACGGAATTGATTTTGCAACAACTCACCAACCGAACGAAGTCTGCGGTTTCCAAGATGGTCAATATCATCTGTGTCCCCAACCTTGTAAAGCAGATTAAAGAAATAGCTAATAGAAGCTAAAATGTCTGCTGGCGTTATATTTTTAACTTCTTTTGTTACGCCGCCATTTCCGATTACAGTTAATTCACGCTCACCGCTCGGATCAGTTGGATCCATAATCTTAACGGACTGAATATTGATTTCATCTTCTAAAATACCATCGTTCGGTTCAAGAATTCGCTCGCCGAAACGATCTTCTTCCCTTTCTAAATACGGAAGAATTTTATCTAATAGTTTCCGTTCTAATCGTTCACCTTTTTCAGCTAAAACCTCTCCTGTTTCAGGATCAACAATAGACTCAGCCAAAATCTGATTGAACAGACGGTTTTTAATATGAAGCTTTTTATTCATCTTGTAACGACCAACATGCGCAAGGTCATAACGCTTCGGATCAAAGAAACGGGAAATTAGTAAGCTTTTCGCATTCTCCACTGTAGGTGGCTCACCCGGGCGTAAACGCTCATAGATTTCCAATAATGCCTTTTCTGTGGTCTCTGTATTATCTTTTTCAAGTGTATTTCGTAAGTATTCATTCTCGCCTAATAGATCGACGATTTCCTGATCTGTGCCAAAGCCTAATGCACGTAACAATACTGTAATTGGTAATTTACGTGTACGATCAATGCGGACATATGCAATGTCTTTCGCATCCGTTTCGAACTCAAGCCATGCACCACGATTCGGAATAACGGTAGCAGCAATACCACGCTTACCATTTTTATCGATTTTTTCATTAAAGTAGACACTAGGTGAACGTACGAGCTGTGAAACGATAACTCGTTCAGCTCCATTAATAATAAATGTACCTGTATCTGTCATAAGTGGGAAATCTCCCATAAATACTTCCTGTTCTTTCACTTCACCGGTTTCATTATTAATTAAACGAACCTTCACGCGAAGCGGAGCATTGTACGTAACATCTCTTTCCTTTGATTCATCTACAGGATACTTCGGCTCACCTAAACTGTAATCTACAAACTCAAGTGATAGGTTTCCTGTAAAATCTTCAATTGGAGAAATATCCTGGAACATCTCTCTTAAGCCTTCTTCGAGGAACCATTCATATGAAGCGGTTTGAATCTCGATTAGATTCGGTAATTCTAAAACTTCACTGATACGTGCATAGCTCCTGCGCTGGCGGTGCCGTCCATACTGAACTAGTTGACCTGTCAACTGCTTCACCCCTTAAATCGTGTCTTTTTGTCGCTGTCTGACAAAAAGAGAATCATATTTAGAAAAAAACAATACGAGAAAAAGTGATTCTCAGTTTTGTTTTTCGAACCTAACTTTTCAAAACTTAGGCATTCACAAATTATTTAAGTAAATACCTTCGTTGCATTGATGTAAATAGTAAGCTTTTCACTATCCTATCTACCTAGCTAAACTTTTCGCTCAGCAATATGCCGAACAAATTTTAAAGCATTGAAATTCATGGAACATGCTTGCCAGCGTGCCGTCGAAGTGTTTTACATCTCTTACCCTTCACCAGCATTTGAAAGCAATACAACAAATACTAGTTGTACACATAGCATTTATTTTGGTAAACTAGAAAAAAGGCTTTATTATAAAACCCTGCATTTTTTCCGATTCTACCAGTGTTGCCGTTCAGCAATCAAATATACGTCCCATATTTTATAAAGATTCCCTTGACAAAAGAATCCCCATGTTACCATCTTCCAATCTTACCACACTAATTCTATGTGGTCAAACATTTAAAGCTCTTAATATATAGTATCCTTTACTTTTGATAACAACATCTACATTTCCAAACAAGTCCTCGATCTTATCCATCGCCGAAGGTGCTCCTTGCTTCTTTTGAATAACCACCCATAATTGACCATCCGGAAGCAAAGCTTTTTTCGAATCCTCAAACATTTGATGAACCACTTGCTTTCCCGCTCGAATCGGCGGGTTCGTGAGGATGGCCGCGAACTTCCGTCCAGGCAAACCTGACAAACGATCACTTTGGATAACCTCAGTGTTTATTTGATTATTGATAGCCGCATTTTTCTCAGCAAGCGCAAGCGCACGCTCATTTACATCCACCATCACAACTTGGCGATTAACAAAATCATTCGCAAGCGCGATTCCAATTGGACCATAACCACAACCAAGGTCCAATAGATCGCCAGGAACACTTGGCTCCTGAAATTGCTCTATTAAAAGTCTCGAACCAAAATCGACTTCGTTTTTTGAAAACACGCCAACATCACTTGTAAACGTATATTTTTTTCCTCTTAGTTGGTACGTCCATGTTTTTGGTAAAGTTTTAGATTGAGGTTTATTAGAAAAGTAATGCTCAGACATTTGGGCACCTACTTCTTAGTTATATTTAAAATTAGAAGATACCTGAAAGCAAACTACCTCCAGATAATATATAAAACTTAATTCAATCGAAGATACCTCTCTTGCACCATATACATCGACAGGCACAAAAAAGAAAATGCCGAAAGTAGTTAGATCAAGATCTTCTCTTTTATACAATCGACATGAATTACTCTTAATTATTTTGATCCGGCAATAAAATACCGCATCAATAATAAAGCGAAACTTTATTCAGGCAGTCAGCCTTCTGGATGTTAGTTAAACAGAATCAGGAGATTACGGCTGTTCATACCACAAGATCCCCCTCGCAATTAGAGGTTGGGGTTCTTCACTCCATTAACGCGTGATAAAAAGCCCGCCGAAATTCGACGAGCTCTATCATTTTCTATTAGCAAAATTATTTAACTTCTACTTCAGCGCCAGCTTCTTCAAGTTTACCTTTAACTTCTTCAGCTTCTTCTTTAGCTACGCCTTCTTTAATTGCTTTTGGCGCGTTATCTACTAAGTCTTTTGCGTCTTTAAGACCAAGACCAGTGATTTCACGAACAGCTTTAACAACTTTGATTTTTGATGCTCCAGCACTTGTAAGTACTACATCAAACTCAGTTTGCTCTTCAACAGCAGCTCCACCAGCAGCACCAGCAGCAGCTACAGGTGCAGCAGCAGTTACTCCAAATTCTTCTTCGATTGCTTTAACAAGATCGTTTAATTCTAAAACGGACATTTCTTTGATTGCGCCAATCATTTCTTCTTTAGTCATGATATATTTTCCTCCTAATATTTTAGTTTAATTTAGTAATATCGTCAGGCGATTATTAAGCGCCTTGTTCTTCCTTTTGTTCTGCAACTGCTTTCGTAACGTAAGCAAAGTTACGGATAGGTGCTTGAAGCACGCTAAGCAGCATAGACACCATACCTTCGTAGTTTGGAAGCTCAGCAAGCTCTTGAATTTGTTCAAGGCTAGCTACTTGACCTTCGATAACGCCACCTTTGATTTCTAATGCCTCATGTTCTTTCATGAAGTTATTAAGAATTCTTGCTGGTGCTACTACATCATCGTTACTGAAAGCGATAGCTGTTGGTCCTACCAACACATCGTTCAAGCCTGAAAGTTCAGCTGCTTCTACAGCACGGCGAGTCATTGTATTTTTGTAAACTTTAAAGTCGATTCCCGCATCGCGTAGTTCTTTACGTAATGCTGTAACTTCTGCCACATCAAGACCACGGTAGTCAACCACTATTGAAGTTTGACTAGCACGGAATTTTTCTGTGATTTCTTCAACTAATTGTTTCTTTTGTTCAATTACTGCAGACATTGTTCCACCTCCTATTATCATTTCTTTCATATCATTACACCGCAGGGATATATAAGAAAAGCTCCCACGTAGACATGGGAGCTTAATATAACAAATGGACATTAACATAGATTAACTCATCTGTATATAAACAAACCTCGGCAGGATATTAAGCGGAAATCCGCACCTACTGTCTACGGTATAACATATTCATTTTTTTATGACGCAATTTAGTATAACGGAACACTGCGACAAAGTCAACACCTAATTAACGAAAATCAGATACGTCAACTTTGATTCCAGGTCCCATTGTAGAAGCGATTGAAACATTCTTCATGTACGTACCTTTAGCAGCTTGCGGTTTTACTTTCACAAGTTGTTCTGTAAGTGCTACGAAGTTTTCAACCAATTTCTCATCTTCAAATGAGATTTTTCCAATTGGAACATGGATATTTGCGGACTTATCTACACGGTATTCTACTTTACCAGCTTTAATATCTTTAACAGCTTTTTCTACTTCAAAAGTAACTGTTCCAGTTTTAGGGTTTGGCATTAGACCTTTTGGTCCTAACACACGTCCAAGCTTACCTACTTCAGCCATCATATCAGGAGTCGCTACAATAACATCAAATTCAAACCAACCTTTGTTGATTTTCTCAATGAATTCTGTCTCTCCTACATAATCTGCTCCTGCAGCTTCTGCTTCTTTTGCTTTTTCACCTTTAGCGAACACAAGCACGCGTTGTGTTTTACCAGTTCCATGTGGCAATACCATTGCTCCACGGATTTGTTGATCTGCTTTCTTCGGATCTACTCCAAGACGGAATGCAGCTTCAACTGTTTCGTCAAAGTTTGCTTTAGCAGTTTGTTTCGCTAATGCAACAGCTTCTTTAATTTCATACAAATTTGTACGGTCAACAAGCTTTGCATTTTCTTGATACTTCTTACCTGTTTTTGCCATTTTATTTCCTCCTCTATTGTGGTTATAACGGTAATACCTCCCACTTATAAAAGCAAACAGCTTTTATAAAGCGTGTAACGAACCTAAAACTAGGTCCATCACACCCACGAAAAAGGTTGCGAATGGTCAGCCAACCGCAACCTATACCGTATTAGAAAACTCAGCAATCGCCAAGCGTTAGGCAAATGCCTTAGTTGCACTTGTACAAATAGCAAAGTTTTACACTTTCCTATTTGCAAAAATTAATCTTCGATAACAATTCCCATGCTTCGTGCAGTACCTTCAACCATACGCATTGCCGCTTCAACATCAGCTGCGTTTAAATCAGGCATTTTAGATTCCGCAATTTCTTTTACTTGATCGCGTTTCAATGTAGCGACCTTGTTCTTGTTAGGCTCACCAGAACCAGATTCAAGACCTGCTGCTTTTTTCAAAAGAACAGCTGCTGGTGGAGTCTTTGTAATAAATGTAAATGAACGGTCTTCAAATACCGTAATTTCAACAGGAATAATTAAACCCGCTTGATCTTGTGTACGAGCATTGAATTCTTTACAGAATCCCATGATATTAACACCTGCTTGACCTAGTGCCGGTCCTACTGGCGGTGCTGGGTTTGCTTTACCAGCTGGGATTTGCAATTTCACTAACTTGATTACTTTTTTAGCCACGAGACACACCTCCTTAAAGTCCGTGATGTGGTAATAGGGTCCTATGATTGTATTGGTATACCCTCCCACTCCATTTATCAACGCCCTATCCAGGGCATAAATAACAAAAAAATTTTAGCATGAAATGCTAAATAATGCAAGGTTTTATTGTCTCTTTTTTTAGAAGTTCATTTTAAGACAGCTTTTCAACCTGCGAGAAATCCAATTCAACTGGGGTTTCTCTACCAAACATATTAACATGAACTTTTAGTTTTTGCTTGTCCATATCAATGTGCTCAATTGATCCTGTGAAATCAGTGAATGGGCCGTCAGCAACTCGTACATTTTCTTTGATTTCAAAATCAACCTGTACGGTCGGTTCTGATACACCCATACGCTTTAAAACAACATCAATTTCATCTGGAAGTAATGGTGTCGGTTTTGCACCGTGCCCGCTAGATCCAACAAAACCAGTTACGCCAGGCGTGTTTCTTACAACATACCAGGAATCGTCTGTCATAATCATTTCTGTTAATACATAACCAGGGAATGATTTCTTTTTCATGACTTTCTTTTTACCGTTTTTAATTTCTGTTTCCTCGTCTTCTGGAACGATTACACGGAAGATTTTATCTTCCATTCCCATTGTTTCTACACGTTTCTCCAAGTTCATCTTTACTTTATTTTCATAACCGGAATACGTATGAACAACATACCAATTTTTCTCCATTTATACAGGGCTCCCTCCCTTATAAGGCTGTTCAAAAAGTCCGGTAAAAATGACACATCGAGAACAGTAGACCTTCGATTAAATACCGACACGTCCTGTGTCGAACATCGAAGTCACCACATCCTGCGGAAGCTCGTTGGCTTGGTTTTCCATTCCTTGCAAAAGAAAAACACTTTTCCCGCGTGCAAGAACGTCTGCTCACGTATTAAACCCATACGTTCCGCTATCAGGAGCTACAACACCTCGAACTTCTCGGTCCTTTTTATCCTCTTTTGAACACACACTTTATAGCAGCTTGATTTATCATTCAATCACGAATCGTCTACCATTTTCTCCAATTTAAAAAACCCGCTTTGACCGGGTTTTTAAAAGGGTATATTATTTTTCATTATAGCATAATTAAACACATTTATTCAAAATAAGTTTAAAACTTGAGAAATACCTAAATCAACAATAAAAAAGAATAGTGCTACAAATACTACGGTTGAAATAACGATAATGGTATAATTGGTCAGCTCTTTACCTTTTGGCCAGCTAACTTTTTTCATTTCTCTAGATACATCTTTAAAGAATCTGAACATGCTTGTACCCCCCAAAAACTCCGCTTAAAATGCGCACTTACTTTGTTTCACGATGCAATGTATGTTGCCCACATGTTTTGCAATATTTACGTACTTCTAATCTCGTAGCCTTTGTGGATACATTCTTATTCGTTGAATAATTTCTGCTTGAACAAATTGCACACGCTAACGTGATTTTATTACTCATCTATTTCACCCCACACATAGGGTATTTTCCTTTTGTTCTAATTTAGCACGTTTTGCCATAACGTGTCAACGTCTCAACAACCCGCGAGCCAAATAATATCAAATGTTTTAAACAAAAACGGTGAAGGTTAGCTTTCTGTTATTCTCCCAATCTAAATCTTGATTATTTATGGTGTTTCAGTCACATCCATCAGTTGTTCGAGCTTTCGTTTTACACGTTGCAAAGCATTATCAATCGATTTGACATGTCGTTTCAATTCAATCGATATTTCCTGGTATGACCTTCCGTCCAAATACAAATGGAGCACTTGTCTTTCCAACTCGCTTAATAATTCGGATAATTTCATTTCCATATCTCCGAAATTTTCTCTGTTAATGAGAAGCTCTTGAGGATCAATCTCTTTCGATCCTGCAATTACATCCAACAATGTGCGATCTGATTCTTCATCATAGATTGGCTTATCGAGGGAAACATAGGAGTTAAGTGGAATATGCTTCTGTCTTGTCGCTGTTTTAATTGCAGTGATAATCTGACGCGTCACACAGAGCTCAGCAAATGCTTTAAATGAAGATAGCTTGTCCCCATTATAATCGCGAATTGCTTTATATAATCCGATCATTCCTTCTTGAATGATGTCCTCTTTATCTGCGCCAATTAAAAAATACGTTCGTGCTTTTGCTCGGACAAAATTAATGTACCTGTTAATTAATATGTCCAGCGCTCGACTGTCGCCTCGACGAACAAGTTGCAGCAAATCGTCATCTTCAAGCTTACTAATACTTCGATTGTCTTTTACTATTTGCTCGACGCTCATTAAGATTGCCCCCTGACTATCTCGGTTGTCACTTAGGACATAGTATACAGTACTCGTTTCAGAACCGTCAACATGAATAAGAAGCGTTTACATGCAAAATATGTCGAAATAGCGCAAAAATCAAACTTTTTAGTTGTTCAAAAAGTCCGGCGAAAATAACACCCCGAGAAATAGGGCATTCGACTAATTTCCGACATGTCTTTTCATCCCCCTTTTTGAACACTATTTTTATGCTATATTTCTCCCCTTCTCATCTTTTCAAATTTCTGAAGGATTTCTTCGTCCAACTTAATTTTAGATTGTGGTTGCATTTTTTTATGCAGTTCAATGCTAACTTCAATTTCCTTTTCAATGTCCTGCATTTCAATAAATAGTTCACGAGCAGACTTACGAAGAGCTCCTTGTCCGAAAATCGTACGCTGCTCTGCATAATCAGATGTAGCTACATATACTTGTGTCTTCACATTTTTTACTTCTTTCACAAGCTTTTCGATACATTCATCAGCTGTTTCCTTTTCCTTTGTATAAATTACTTCAACTTTATATTGCTTTAATTTACTTGAAATCCCTTTAACATAGTACGCATCGAATACGATAATGACACGATGGCCGGAATACGCTTGGTATTCAGCCATCCATTCAACCAGACGGTCACGAGCTTGTCCAATTTCTTTTTCCTTTAGTTGTTGCAGCTCTTCCCATGCTCCAATAATATTATAGCCATCTACAATAAGAACGACCATCTATACATCACCCAATGGGTATCTTTTACGATATACCTCATAGAGAAGCAAACTACAGGCAACTGAGGCGTTCAAGGAAGATACTGCTCCCTTCATTGGTAAGCTTACTGTCCAATCACACTTCTTCCGAACAAGACGACTAATACCCTTTCCTTCATTGCCAATTACGAGAGCGATTGGCAATGCCCCGTCCAACTTGCGATAGTCCTCCGTTGCTTCTGCTTCTGTACCGACAACCCATACCTGTCTTTCTTTTAATTCATCAATTGTATTGGCGATATTCGTCACCCGCGCTACTGGAATATGCTCCATCGCTCCTGCAGCTGTTTTCGCAACAGTTGCGGTTAAACCTACCGAGCGCCGCTTCGGAATGATGACTCCATGCGCCCCTGTTGCATCCGCAGTCCGCAAGATAGATCCTAGATTATGTGGATCCTCCAATTCATCCAAAATGATGAAGAAGGGGTCTTCATTTCTTTCTTCTGCCCGCTGAAATAAATCTTCAAGTGTTGCATATTGATAGGACGCAACATAAGCAATCACACCTTGGTGATTACCGGAATCAAGTTGTTCAAGCTTTGATTTCGGCACTTTTTGTACAATCGTTCCAGCTTCTCTCGCCATTTGTTGCAATTTCTTTTGCACATTCGGATTCAATTGCTCCGATATAACCACTTTATTAACAGAACGGCCGGATTTTAATGCTTCCATTACTGGATTTTTTCCAATTATTAACTCTTGATCCATGTTATCCACTCCTCTCTTCTACAAATTCAATCGCACTTTCTAACAGTTCCTTAAGACGTGTTTCGTTTCCAGATAAATAGTGATAGCCGATTAATGCTTCAAATGCCGTACTATAACGATAGGTTTGTACACTTGTGTTTTTCGGAATAGAACCAGACTTAGCATTTCTCCCTCTCCCTACAACAGCCCGTTCTTCCTCATTTAAAAAATCCGCTTTGGCTGCCCAGTTAAGAATGACAGCCGCTTGGGATTTTCCAGAAACAAAAGTAATCGCTTCTTGATGTAGCTGGTTCGGCTTTACGGTTCCTTTTTGAAGCAAATGCTCCCTGACGTGGGTTTCATATATAGCATCTCCCATATACGCGAGTGCTAGGCTTTTCAATTGCTTTGGATCCAACTTCATGATTAGCCTCTTTTCCAGCGAACCCCTTGAGGTGTGTCTTCCAATATGATATTTTTGTCTTTTAACAAATCTCTTATCTCATCTGCTCGAGCGAAATCACGGTTTTTCCTTGCTTCATTCCGTTCTTCAATTAACGCTTCAATCGCTTCGTCTAACAGTTCATCTGCTGTATCAAGAGTAATCCCAAGTACATTTAGTAAAGTCTTGAGCACTTCCTGAAATGTATCAATTACCTCTGTTGATGTTTGGTTGGATTGTAAATAGACATTTGCTTCTTTTGCTAAATCAAACAGGACAGAAATTGCATTCGCTGTATTGAAATCATCATCCATTTCCAGCTCAAAGCGATGTTTCATTTCCGCTATTTTCGTTAACCATTCCTCTGTATTATCAACAAGGTTCATACTCGTCGGTTTGCGATGCTCTAAGTTTTCGTATGCCGTTTTAATTCGGTCATAGCTATTTTTAGCACTTTCCAGAAGCTCCTCTGTAAAATTAATCGGATTACGATAATGCACACTTAGCATGAAGAAACGTAGCACTTCCGGATTATGCTTTGCAATTAAATCTCTTGTTAAAACAAAATTTCCGAGTGATTTCGACATTTTTTCATTATTAATATTTATATACCCATTATGCATCCAATAATTCGCAAATGTATGACCTGTCATGGCTTCAGACTGAGCAATTTCATTTTCGTGATGCGGGAATGTTAAATCCTGCCCACCAGCATGAATGTCAATCGTATCTCCAAGGTATTTCTTAGCCATTGCAGAGCATTCGATATGCCAGCCTGGTCGGCCTTTCCCCCACGGTGAATCCCAAGCAATTTCTCCAGACTTTGCTTCTTTCCATAATGCAAAATCAAGCGGATCATTCTTTTTCTCTCCAACTTGGATTCGCGCACCAGAGCGAAGCTCATCAATTGACTGATGGGATAATTTTCCATATCCTTCAAACGCTCTCGGTTTAAAATAGACGTCTCCTTCTGCTGCATAGGCATACCCTTTCTGAACGAGCACATCAATAAAACGAATGATATCCTCCATCGTTTCCATAACACGTGGATTATGTGTTGCCTCTTTCACACCTAAAGCTCCAACATCCTCTAGATAAGCCTGTATAAATTTATTTGCTATCTCAGGAACATCTTCCCCTAATTCATTTGCTGTTTTAATTATTTTATCATCGACATCGGTAAAGTTTAATACATAGTCAACTTGAAAGCCTTTGTATTCGAAATACCTTCTTACTGTATCAAAAACAATAGCCGGACGTGCATTACCGATATGAATATAGTTATATACAGTCGGTCCGCATACATACATACGAACCTTTCCTTCTTCTAATGGTGTGAAATCTTCCTTCTTGCGCGATAATGTATTATATAACTTAATCGACATATTGTTTTACACTCCCTTGTTTCAATTTTGCAATTTCAGCCTTCAGTTCATCAATCTGCACCTGCATATGTTCACAACGATCAGCTACAGGATCAGGAATCTTATGATGATCAAGGTCCCTTCTTACTCTTTCCCCATTCTGGATTACAACTCTCCCAGGAACACCAACTACCGTTGAATGATCAGGCACATCCTTTAACACAACAGAACCGCCTCCGACCTTCGAGCTTTCACCGATTGTTATTGCCCCAAGCACTTTTGCCCCTGTAGAAATGAGTGCATTATCTTTCACTGTTGGATGTCGTTTCCCTCTTTCTTTACCAGTACCGCCAAGCGTTACTCCTTGAAAAATGGTAACATTATCCCCAATCTCACACGTCTCTCCAATAACTACTCCCATACCATGGTCGATAAAAAGACGTCGCCCAATCTTTGCTCCTGGGTGAATCTCAATTCCTGTAAAGAAGCGGCTAGCCTGAGAAATGACGCGTGCAATAAAGAAAAGCCTTCTTTTGAAAAAACGATGCGCAATTCGATGTGCCCATACGGCATGAAGACCCGAATACGTTAGCATCACTTCGATATACGTACGTGCAGCAGGATCCTGTTCAAACACAACATCCATATCTTCCTTCATTGTTTTGAAAATTCCCATGTGCCTTCCTCCTTTATAGTTAGTAAAATTGGCTTTCGTAAAAGGGATTTTTAGATGGGGCTCTCTACTTTCATAAAATCTTTTTTATTTTGGCTAATTCCAGAGTGAATGCCTTATCCCGCCTTACGCAGAAAGGAACGTTTATACCTTACTTTTTGCCAAAATAAAAAGCGTCCCTGTGTAGTTTATACACAGAGACGCTAGATTAGCGCGGTTCCACTCTGTTTGAAGGACGTATCCTTCCAACTTTGGCTCTCGTAACGGGAGAGTATCGCTGTCATGTACTAAAGACTACTCATTTTCCATAACAGACTCCAAGGGGCACTTCAGAAACGATGCTTAAAATCACTCACAGCCCTTGGTGATTCTCTCTGAATAAGCAGATCGATTCTTACTTTCCCTTTTCAACGTTCACTTATTTAGTAATACTATATTATACAATCGGCGAAATGTGAACCATTACGCTCCTAATTGCTTCAATACTTTATCAAGCCTTGCGATAATAACAGACTTTCCTAAAAGCTCAATCGCAAACGGTAGCTCTGGACCGTGCATTTGTCCAGTTGTCGCAATCCGGATTGGCATAAATAGTTTCTTTCCACGGTGACCAGTTTCCTTCTGTGTTGCTTTAAATTGTGCCTTAATTGTATCTTTATTAAACTCATCTAAATGGATCAGCTTATCTGTAAAAACTTGCAATACTTCTGGTACTTGTTCCCCTTTTAAGACCTCCATCGCTTCGTCATCATAGGAAATCTCGTCATTAAAGAATAGTTCCGTTAGTTCCACAATCTCCGCACCATAACGTAATTGTTCACGATATAAGCTAATCACATTTTCTGCCCACGTTCTTTTATCTGCATCCATATCCTCCGGTAATTTACCAGATTCAATCAAATGCGGCATCGCTAGATCAATCACCGTTTCTATGTCAGCCGCTTTGATGTATTCGTTGTTCATCCACTTCAGTTTTTGTTGGTCAAAAATCGCTGCAGATGTAGATAGACGTTCCGGATCAAAAATTTCAATTAGCTTTTCTTGAGAAAAGATCTCCTCCTCTCCAACTGGAGACCAGCCTAATAAGCTGATAAAATTAAACATTGCTTCAGGTAAGTATCCTAGATTGCGATATTGCTCAATAAATTGAAGGATATGCTCATCACGCTTGCTTAGCTTTTTACGCTCCTCATTCAAAATCAGGGTCATATGGCCATATTTTGGCGCTTCCCAGCCAAATGCTTCATAGACCATCATTTGCTTCGGTGTGTTGGAAATATGCTCCTCACCACGCAATACATGTGTGATTTCCATCAGATGGTCATCAATGGCTACGGCAAAGTTATACGTCGGGATACCATTTTTCTTCACAATAACCCAGTCACCGAAATCACTCGATTCAAACGTAATTTCGCCGCGAACAATATCTTGGAACATGTACGTTTTGTTCTCTGGAACACGAACACGGATACTCGGCTTACGACCTTCCGCCTCGAAAGCCGCGATTTGCTCTTCCGTTAAATTACGGTGGGCTCCAGAATACTTAGGTACTTGTCCTTTTTCACGTTGCTCCTCACGTTCAGCCTCAAGCTCTTCCTCTGACATATAGCATTTATAGGCAAGGTTTCTTTCCAGTAGTTCATTAACATATTTATTATATAAATCTAAGCGCTCTGTTTGACGGTATGGACCATAGTCACCACCAATATCAGCACCTTCATCCCATTCTAATCCAAGCCATTTTAAAAACTTCAACTGGCTCTCTTCTCCACCCGCTACATTCCGTTTTTCATCCGTATCCTCTGTACGAATAATAAACTTTCCGTTAAAATGTTTTGCATATAAATAGTTAAATAAAGCTGTACGTGCATTCCCAATATGCAGATGGCCTGTCGGACTTGGCGCATAACGCACACGAACTTCCTTACTCATGGTGTTGCTCCTCTCTTAATTATGGATTCCGATATAAGTATAAATTTACGTCTATAAGGTTGTTCAAAAAGTCCGGTAAAAATGACACATCGAATTTCTTCGTTGGCTTGCTTTTCCACTGCTCACGTATTAAACCCATACGTTCCGCTGCTCAAAGCTACGCCGCCTCTAACTTCTCGGTCCTTTTCATCCTCCCTTTTGAACACGCACTCTATATGAAAAAGTGATAACATATCATTCATGTTATCACTTTACTTCACCTTAATCAGTTATACCTCTTTTACAGTGCTTTTTCAAGTAATTTTGGTTTTGCAAAGATCATCCGGCCAGCTGATGTTTGCAGTACACTTGTAATAATTACTTCGATCGTTTTTCCGATATAATCCCGACCTTCTTCCACAACTATCATTGTACCATCATCAAGATAGGCAACCCCTTGATTATGCTCTTTCCCATCTTTAATTACTTGTACAATTAGCTCTTCACCTGGAAGTACAACCGGCTTCACAGCATTGGCAAGATCGTTAATATTCAACACGTTAACACCCTGTAAATCACAAACTTTATTCAAATTAAAATCATTTGTTACAACAATACCATCAATTACCTTCGCAAGTTTAATTAGCTTACTATCAACCTCTGGAATTTCTTCAAAGTCTCCTTCATAAATCTCGACTTTCACTGGCAATTCCTTTTGGATGCGATTCAATACATCTAGTCCACGGCGGCCTCTATTACGTTTGAGTGTATCTGAGGAATCGGCAATATGCTGCAGTTCCCCGAGTACAAATTGCGGTATTATAACGGTTCCTTCTAAAAAGTTCGTTTGGCAAATATCTGCGATTCTACCATCAATAATAACACTTGTATCCAGAATTTTTGCCTTTGGTACGATTGCATCTACATCGTCACCTTCAATAGGTCGGCGTTTGTCCTTTTTATTTGTTTTCATTAGATTGACAAATTCATCTCTCCGCCTGAAACCCACTTGGAAACCAAGGTAACCAAGAACAATCATAATAAAGAGTGGCAGAACCTGTGATACAACCTCAATATTAATATCTTGTAAGGGCATGTTAACAAAGTAAGCAATAACCAATCCGACAATTAAACCGATACTACCAAAGAATAAATCAACTGCTGGGAGCTTTATCAGTGCGTCTTCCACCCACCTCAAAAAGTCAACAATATAATCTGCCAGCCAATAAGAAAGAATAAAGAATATAATTGCACCGATGATCATGCCTAAATATGGGGATCTTGCCCAATCCAAATTTGTAATGTTCAATAACCGAATTATTTCTGGTACATATAGATAACCTATAGTACCGCCTAGAACAATAAAAAATAAATGCACTATTTTTTTGAGCAACATCGTCACCTCCTAATGTTTAGTATTGCCTAGAAATTTATAATTTAACCCTCATAAATGGGCGAAAAAAGCATTGTATTTCACAAATCACAGTATAAATATGTCATTTTTATGATAAAAATCGCTAAGAATCACTGGGCCATCGCTATATCTAATGCTTGTTGTACGGTACGAACCCCATGTACTTGAATTCCTTTCGGGTATGTCCAGCCATCCAGATTGTTTTCCGGACAAATGACACGTTTAAAGCCAAGCTTAGCTGCTTCTTGAACACGCTGTTCGATACGCGACACACGTCTGATCTCCCCAGTAAGCCCAACTTCTCCAATAAATATATCATCTGGATTCGTCGGCTTATCCCGAAAGCTTGAAGCAATGCTTACAGCTAGCGCTAGATCAATTGCAGGTTCATCAAGCTTCACACCACCAGCTACCTTAATGTAGGCATCCTGGTTTTGCAGCATAAGGCCGACACGCTTTTCGAGAACTGCCATCAATAAAGGAACACGGTTATGATCAATTCCTGTGGCCATGCGGCGTGGATTACCGAAGCTAGTTGGAGAAATCAATGCTTGAATTTCAACGAGTACAGGTCTTGTCCCTTCCATCGATGCAACGACAGTAGAGCCTGCTGATCCTTCTGAACGCTCTTCTAGAAAAATCTCCGAAGGGTTCATTACTTCTCGAAGGCCTTCTTCTTTCATCTCAAAAATACCCATTTCATTCGTACTTCCAAAGCGATTCTTCACACCTCGTAATATTCGATACGTATGATGCCTTTCTCCTTCAAAATACAATACGGCATCAACCATATGCTCGAGCAGTCTTGGACCAGCTATCGCTCCTTCTTTCGTCACGTGACCAACTATAAATATCGGAATGCCGTTTGATTTTGCGACCTTCATTAAATCAACAGTACATTCTCGTACTTGTGAAACACTACCAGGAGCACTCGTTACATCTTCCTTAAAAATCGTTTGAATGGAGTCAATTACGACAAATGAGGGGCGAATCTCCTCAATTTGTTTTTGAATATCAAACAAATTCGTTTCAGAAAGGACATATAGCAGATCCTCTTTTACTCCTAGTCGATCAGCACGCAGCTTTGTTTGGCGGATCGATTCCTCACCAGAAACGTACAGAACTGGCAATTGCTTCCCTGCAAGCTGTGAAGAGATTTGTAATAACAAGGTAGATTTGCCAATCCCAGGATCACCACCAATTAAAACAAGCGATCCGAGAACAATACCGCCACCAAGCACACGATTGAATTCCTTCATCGTTGTGGTGATACGCGGTTCTTTCTGTGACTCGATCGAAGTAATCCTTTCTGGCTTACTAACGACATGTGTACCACTTACTTGTTTTCCTCTGACAGTGGTTGCTTCAACTTCTTCCACCATCGTATTCCAATTATTACACCCAGGACATTTGCCCATCCATTTCGCAGATTCATATCCACAATCTTGACAAACATACTTCGTTTTTCGCTTAGCCAAATCACTATCCCCTTCTCTTACTATTGTAAAACATTTTTGGCCCAAATAGGTTACAGCTTCCTATCAATTTATGAAACATATTTCCTTATTTATGCCACAACTGGGTCGTTTAGTACCCTTTCCACTAGAATTGGGTGTTTAAAGTAGGGTAAAGAGGGTTTAGAACACCCCTCAATATGGAAGGAAAAGCTAGAAGATACTGCTCTTCTAGCTTTTTACTTTCTCTTGAATTTATAAAAATTGAATTACCTGGATACCTTTAGTTACCATAACAACGTAAACAGGTCAACATTACGGTGCGCAGTTTTTACCTCACTAACCGGCATTCGCGCTTTTATGCTTTCCTCATTACGAGAGGACGATGAAATCTCCTTTATTATTTAAACCGATTTTTACCTCTTGCCCTTTATCAATTGTTTCTTTCAGCAACTCTTCAGATAGAAGGTCTTCGATATTTTTCTGAATCGATCTGCGCAATGGACGGGCACCGTATTCCGGATCGAACCCTTCATTTGCAACCTTTTCTACCGCTTTATCAGTCAATGATAAATGAATATCTTGATCCTTCAGGCGACGTTGCAATTGTTCGAGCATAAGTGTCACAATATCCTTCATATGCTTCTTCTCTAATGAATGGAATACAATCGTCTCATCAATTCGGTTTAAAAATTCAGGACGAAATGCTTTTTTCAATTCTTCCATTACTTTTGACTTCATATCGCTATATTCTTTTCCTTCATCAGCAATATTAAAGCCAACATATTTATTCCGTTTTAGCTCACTTGCTCCAACGTTGGATGTCATAATAATTACCGTATTACGGAAGTCAACAAGTCTTCCTTTGGAATCTGTTAAACGACCATCCTCAAGCACTTGTAATAAAATATTAAATACTTCAGGGTGTGCTTTTTCAACTTCATCTAAAAGCACGACAGAGTATGGCTTACGTCGCACCTTTTCTGTTAGCTGACCACCTTCCTCATAACCAACATATCCTGGAGGGGATCCAACTAGACGAGACGTCGCATGCCTTTCCATGTATTCAGACATGTCTATACGAATCATCGCATCTTCATCTGCAAACATCACTTCCGCTAAAGCTCGAGCAAGTTCTGTTTTACCAACACCTGTAGGTCCTAGGAAAATAAAGGAGCCAATTGGTCGCTTCGGATCTTTTAAGCCCGCACGCGCTCGGCGAATAGCCTTCGAAATCGCATTTACTGCCTCTCCTTGGCCAATCACACGATTATGCAAGATCTCTTCCATGTTTAAGAGACGCTCACTCTCATCCTTCGTTAGCTTCGCTACAGGTACTCCCGTCCAGATCGATACAACACTTGCAATATCTTCAACAGTAACCTCTGAATCGGTTTGTCCTTGCTTTTCTTTCCATTCATTTTTCGTTTTTTCGAGTTGTTCACGATAACGTTGTTCTGAATCACGTAAAGATGCTGCCTTTTCAAATTCTTGGCTTTGTACAGCAGCGTCTTTTTCTTTTCGTACTTCTTCAAGCTTCTGCTCAAGTTCTTTCAAGTTCGGTGGAACAGTATAAGAGCTCAGGCGTACTTTAGAGCCTGCTTCGTCAATTAAATCAATTGCCTTATCTGGAAGGAACCGATCCGTAATATAACGATCAGAAAGTGTTGCTGCTGCTTCAATTGCTTCATCCGTTATCGTTACACGGTGATGTGCTTCATAGCGATCGCGTAATCCGTGCAGAATCTGAATGGTTTCATCCAATGTTGGTTCATCGACTTGAATCGGTTGGAATCTTCGTTCTAATGCAGCATCTTTTTCAATGTATTTACGATATTCATCAAGTGTTGTTGCACCGATACACTGTAATTCACCTCGAGCTAGGGATGGCTTTAAAATGTTTGATGCATCAATTGCACCTTCTGCTCCACCAGCGCCAATTAATGTATGAAGTTCATCAATAAATAAAATGATATTTCCAGCTTGGCGGATTTCCTCCATCACCTTTTTCAAACGATCCTCAAATTCACCACGATATTTCGTACCCGCAACAACTGTACCCATATCTAATGTCATCACGCGCTTATCACGAAGGGTTTCTGGAACCTCGTTATCAATAATTTGCTGTGCCAAACCTTCAGCTACAGCCGTTTTACCGACACCTGGCTCACCAATTAATACCGGATTATTTTTCGTACGACGGCTCAACACTTGAATAACCCGTTCGATTTCCTTCGCACGCCCGATTACAGGGTCAATTTTACCCTCTTTTGCGCTAACGGTTAAGTCTCGTGCCAACGAATCTAATGTAGGTGTACTTGCACTCGATTGTTGTCCAGAACGCCCTTGTCTTCCCGCCTGTGATTCATTGCTTCCTAATAGCTGTAACACTTGCTGTCTTGCTTTATTTAAGCTCACACCGAGGTTATTCAATACGCGTGCAGCAACACCTTCACCTTCGCGGATAAGCCCAAGTAAAATATGCTCTGTACCTACGTAAGAGTGGCCTAGCTTTCTTGCCTCATCCTGTGATAACTCAACGACCTTCTTTGCACGTGGGGTATAGTGAATCGATTGCATCGGCTGCTTATCGACACCGATTAATTTTTCTACCTCTTCTTGAATTTTCGAGACTTCAAGGCCTAGGGACTGCAGTGCTTTTGCCGCAATTCCTTCACCTTCACGGACAAGTCCTAATAAAATATGTTCTGTACCAATATTCTTATGACCAAGTCGTACTGCTTCTTCTTGTGATAATGCTAATACTTTTTGTGCTCTTTCTGTAAATCGTCCAAACATCATCTGGATTTCCCTCCTAGTTTTCCAATTTTAATCGTTCGCGTATGAGCGATGCACGCAATACATCACGTTCACCTGCATTTAAAGTTCTATTCGCATATTGTTGAAGAAAACCCGGTTGTGTAAGAACCATCAATTCATTTAGTATATTTCCTGATGTATTTTCTATAATACCTAAGTCTATGCCCAATCGCACGTTAGAAATACATTTTGCAGCTTCTTTTGATTCAATTTTCCGGCTATACTGCAGTACACCGTAGGAACGAAAGATACGATCCTCGAGTTCTATACCTGATCGCTTCATAATATAATTTCGTGCGACTCGTTCATGATCGATTAACTGATTCACAACACTCTCTAAGTCCTCTACAATATCTTCCTCAGACTTTCCAAGCGTAATTTGGTTGGATATTTGGAAAATGTTACCAAGCGCTTCACTGCCCTCTCCATAAATCCCTCTAACAACAAGGCCAAGCTGACTAATCGCTGGGATCATTCGATTAATTTGCTTTGTCATCGATAAGGCGGGAAGATGCATCATAACAGACGCTCGCATTCCTGTTCCTACATTTGTTGGACAGCTAGTTAAATAACCTTTTGTTTCATCGTATGCATAATTTACCTTCTCTTCAATCCAATCATCGAAATCAAAAGCTTCTTCCAATGCCTTTTTTAACTGTAAACCAGGAAAATAAAGCTGAATACGAATATGATCCTCTTCATTTATCATGACTGAAACTTGCTCATTTTGTGAAATCATAACAGCAGCATGCTCATCGTGCTTTACTAAATGAGGACTAATTAAATGCTTTTCAACAAGCACGCTTTTTTCTACAGGTGTCAAATCTTTAATTGAGACAAATTCTAAATTCTTATAGTTTTGGAAGGTTTGATGTTCATATTCCTTCTTAAAAAAACTACGAATATCATCCAATTTCTCCTGTTCAGCAAGGATTGGATACGTAACATTTGCAAAGTTCCGTGCTAAGCGAATTCTACTACTCATCACAATATCATTATCAGGCCCTTGTTCGTGCATCCAGGGGCTAAGTGCTTCTTTGATAAAATGCTCTAAGCTCAAGATCCATCACCTGCTTCCGGCTCTTTATCCCCTTTTTCCAATGCTTTTATTTTATCCCGAACTTTTGCAGCTTCTTCAAAAGCTTCTGCTTCAATTAATTGTTGCAACTCTTCTCGATAGCTTTTCAGTTGTTTTTTTAATTGTAAGCCACTTCCAGCACGTTTTGGTATTTTGCCAAAATGCTTCGTATTGCCGGAATGTACTCTACGAAAAATTGGCTCTAGCTTGGAAGCAAAAGACTCATAGCAATGGGCACAGCCAAACTTACCAACTTGCTTAAACTTTGAAAATGTCATTCCACATTTCGAGCATTGCAATTCTTTTACCTGGTTTAATTGATTATCACTCATGCTCGTCATCTTTATCGTGTCAAAATTAAATAAACCAGTTAGTAAATCATGAAGAGAATAGCCTTCCTCTGGATAAGTGATATACCCCTTTTTCTTAGCACATGTCTCACACATACTTACTTTAGTTTCTTGTCCATTAATTACCTGTTTTACATGAAGTGTAGCTGGCCGTTCATGACATTCCTGACATTCCAATATCTATTCCCCCTTTACATACAACCTCTTTACAAAATCATCTGTAAAATACTGCTTTACTCACCTGCATACTTTAAGGTCAAAAGCATTTTTGATAGTATACGAGCACGTAATTCATCTCGTAATGGAAGTTTAAAAGCTAATGTCGTACGATCCATTGCACTAAGCATAATCTTTGCCTCGCGCTTTGTAATGATGGCTTCTTCTAATAAACGTTCTAAAACATCAATAGACGATCGCTGGGAAATAGAGCCATCAATCATCTGGATAATTTCATCAATAAGTTCGGACTTATCCTGATGCTTAATTCGCATGATACGAATATAACCTCCACCACCCCGCTTACTTTCTACTATATACCCTTTTTCTACAGTAAAACGCGTATTAATTACATAATTTATTTGCGAGGGAACACACTGAAATTGATCTGCAATTTCACTTCGCTTAATTTCAATTGCATTCTGCCCCTTCGCCTGTAGAACTTTTTTCAGATACTGTTCAATTACATCCGAAATATTGCTCATCTGCCCTACACCTTTCTGTATGAATTATCCAGCACGTTGTCTTTTGACTTTGACTATCTTTGACTATAGTTTCATTATACGCCAAAATGAAGGAGATGCAAACAACTTATGTATATATCTTAGACAAAATTAACAAAAACGAAACCAAAAACCTTCCACAAATTATCTGTGGAAGGTTTTTGAAATGACATTATTTCGTTAATTCAGAGATGTTTTTTACTCCCTGAAATCGGGAAATCTCTTCAAAAATGGTAATCAGACTCTGTTTATCTTTCCGACCCATTTTTATATAGAATTTCCTTAAGCTGCTTTCTTGCCTTATAATCTCGATATTTGTTATAGAAAATTGCTGTTTTTCGATTACCTCTACTACTTGATTGATTTGAATCGTTTCATCAACAACCAATTCAATAAACGTGGTAGTCCTTGACCTAGGAAATATTCTTTCAATATGATTGAGGAAAATCAGACTGATTAATATAATAAGCGTTGTGAAAATAGCAACACTATACATACCTGATCCTACAACAAGGCCAATTCCAGCTACAGCCCAGATAGAAGCTGCTGTTGTCAGCCCACGGACTGTTCCACCATAAACAATAATCGTTCCTGCTCCAAGGAATCCAATTCCACTAATAACATAAGAGGGGATACGCGCAGGATCAAATCGAATATTATCATTTACTTCATTAAATGTACTAAACCCAAATAGGGACAAAATCATCATTAAACAAGCACCTACACCAACAAGAATATGCGTGCGGAACCCAGCAGAGTGATTATTAATCTCCCGTTCAAAACCAATTAAACCAGATAATACTAATGCAACAAGCAATCTTGTAATAATTAATAAAAAGTCTTCCCCTAATAGCTGATCTGCCCATGATTGCAAAGTTTATCCCCCCTTTAAGAATTACTATCTGTTTCTATATATAAATCGTTTCATCACGATTTTCTAATCTTATATAAGAATTTTTTATGGAAATACCCTTCTCGAGTTTATTCCTTGTTAAAAAGATTGTTAAACCTTTTATTAACTATATGAAAACAATTCATAATGATGAAAGAGATTTTCTGGATAAAATTAAAACAGTAAAACGACTTGCTTTTTCCAAACTTGTATAAGATTTGACACGCTCCTTGAAAAGCTCAAACTTTACCGGATTTTAACTTAGCAAAGATAAAATAAGTTGTTTTATGTCGAAAAAAACTAAATAGGAGATTTTAAATGGTATTTCTACAGCATCCTATATATTTCTACACGCAGAACTCCAGTATTATCTCTAGCCACCATGTCTTCAATATATTCACCGTAACTACAATGATCTCTTACAATAAAATCGAATTATTTTATAGGTTTCTAAATCCATTATTCCGGATTCAAGAAACCGCCTTATAGTATCCATCAAGTTCCTACTTTGTAAGTTGCTTCTATTGATATCTATAGAAGATAAAAATAAACGATGATATTGCACTTATTCATTTCAATATCATCGTTATCTATATACATCCTTACCTTTTTATTGAAAAAAGTTAGCAAGCCATAATTTATTATAGATATACAAAAAGAGTTAAAATACATTATCTGTATTTTAACTCTTTTTCATCTGCCTGGCGACGTCCTACTCTTGCAGGGGCAAAGCCCCAACTACCATCGGCGCTGAAGAGCTTAACTTCTGTGTTCGGCATGGGAACAGGTGTGGCCTCTTCGCTATTGCTACCAGACAATCCTCAAAAACAAGGACAAGTTTTATTATATGCATTTCCGAATAAAAATGCAAGGTTTTTTTAAATTTATACCTTAAAAACTAAATAAGAGAAAACAAGACATCAAATAAAGAATTTAGTTAAGTCCTCGATCGATTAGTATCCGTAAGCTCCACGTGTCACCACGCTTCCACACCGAACCTATCAACCTCATCGTCTCTGAGGGATCTTACTCACTCG
>NZ_QWEH01000014.1 GCF_003515705.1 Oceanobacillus profundus | reverse complement strand
AAGTGCAGCGCAAGGTGTTAGGAGGTTCTTTCCCTACTGGCAAGAACCTCCTAACACCTAACAATTTATATAAAGTGGCTCACTTTTTAAGTGATCGCTCTGGCTCAATTTCCTATTGACAAAAACATAGCTTGTTTTACTTAACGAATTAATCCCTACTAAACACGTCTCGCGTATATACCTTCTCTTTCACATCTTTCAACTCATCAGACAAACGGTTAGCAACAATTACATCTGCTTCCTGTTTAAATGCTGCAAAGTTTTTAATCACACGAGAGTTATCAAATTCCTCAGCATCAAGTACTGGTTCGTAGATGACTACTTCTACTCCTTGATCTTTTATTCGATTAATAACTCCTTGAATAGCTGATTGTCTAAAGTTATCGGAACCAGTTTTCATTGTTAAACGATAGATACCAACGACCTTTGGATTTCGTTTCGTAATCATCTTAGAAATATGATCCTTTCTCGCTGAGTTAGCATCAACGACTGCCTTAATAATAGTATTTGGTACATCTGCATAGTTTGCTAATAATTGCTTTGTATCCTTCGGTAAGCAATAACCACCATAACCAAAGGATGGGTTATTATAATGATCCCCAATTCGAGGATCGAGTCCAACTCCTTCAATAATTTGTTTACTGTCCAACCCTTTCAACTCTGCATATGTGTCAAGCTCATTAAAGAATGAAACACGCATTGCTAAATAGGTATTTGCAAATAATTTAATCGCTTCTGCTTCGGTTGAATCCGTGAAAAGCACAGGGATATCTTTCTTCATCGCACCCTCAGCTAAGATATCAGCAAACTTCTTCGCGCGTTCTGATTGTTCTCCAATAATAATTCGAGATGGATATAAATTATCATATAAGGCTCTACCTTCTCTTAGAAATTCTGGAGAGAAAATGATGTTATCATTCTTAAATTTCTCACGTACTGATTTCGTATATCCCACTGGGATTGTTGACTTGATAATCATGATGGCATTCGGATTTATGCCGATAACCGTTTCAATTATCGATTCAACCGAGTTTGTATCAAAATAATTCTTATCTGGGTCATAATTTGTTGGTGTTGAAATAATAACATATTCAGCATCTTTAAAAGCTGCTGTTGAGTCTGTAGTAGCTGTTAAATTTAGTTCCTTTGTTTCTAAGAATGTTTGAATTTCTTCATCAACGATTGGTGATTTCTTGTTGTTGATCATGTCTACTTTTTCTTGAATTATGTCTAGGGCAGATACTTCGTTGTGTTGTGCTAGAAGTACTGCGTTGGATAGGCCGACGTAGCCGGTTCCTGCTACAGCTATTTTCATGAGAACTCACTCCTAATTCTTATATAGCGAGCGTAAAATAAACTAATTTATCTTATATATATGTTTGCATTGACCGATCTTAAAATACCTAATTATAAAGATATCTAATTGGAAAATTTTTATTTATGTCCTATTAGTACGGTATACTTTTTCTTGAAAAACAATTATAATTTATTTTTTACACCATGACTATTAATATAATTCATGATCCTTTAAATTTCAAATTTGTCAATCGGATCTTGCTAGGCAGTGAGTTTTTTCATGCGATTAAAAGAACTTAAACATTTTGTTGATAAACCCTTCTTTACTTCACATCACCAAGGAATACCTCTTGTTTTCTCTTTTGCATATAAATAAGAAGCAATACTGTTTAATCTCGTTTGTGGGTTCATTTCCTCAACGTTAGTTTCCTCGTAAACCTCTTCTAATATATCCAGTATTTCTTCGTCATATACCCCTAAAAAGCTCCATCTTAAAACGTCATAGTAATATGGGTTTTCTTCTGAAGTATAGTATGCTTTTTCTTCTTCGCCTCTTTTATGAATAAATTTCCTCATTTGTGGTGGTGAACTTTCATCATCTATTACTTTATAAACATTATTTGCTATCTTCTCAAAGTCTTCTTCTGTAAATACAGTGTATCCTGCCTCTTCATGCAGAATAAAAATTCCATATACAGTAATCATAGCATGGCTGATGTCTTCCCAGGGTTTTTGGATATTTTGCTCTTCCCAATAACTCCAGTAATATGAATCAAACTCCTCATCATATTTAAACAAAGAATCCTTAAAGTAATTTAAACTTTTCTTGATTCGTTCACTGTAAGTATTTCCCTCGGTTAACTTGTCGTATAGCCCTGCAGCTGCTAAATAAACGCTGATTCTATTTGGTATTCCTATTTTATTTGCTTCTGATACATAGCCCTCTCCATAAGGGTGTCCAATATAAAAACCTTCTGTATCAGAAAAGTCCACCCACATATTATCCTGGTTATGTACAGCAAGCGCCTCACCTGATGCTGCTAAGAAGCGAACAGCAGATTCTTTATATTCATTAAGATTATTCGTATAAACTGTGTCAACAAATCGTAAAATAGGTAGCGTAATCATGCCAGTATGCACTGGGTATGTATAATTAAACTCACCAGATGTGTAATGTCCTCGATCTGACCAGGCTGGTAGGGAGTGGCCTGTACCAGTAAAACTTTCTATTCCAAGTTTTTCATCTGTTTGAGAAAAGATATAATCTATCTGTTGTGTAAGTATATCTAAATACTTCTTATCTTCTGTAACCCTGTACATATCCACTAAAGAATTAGCAACATAACTCCATCCCCAAGCGTAACTAGATGCATTGTAATCAGGATTCGTTGCAGGAAATTGATTAATCGACCAATCAGATTGCTGTTCATATAGATCATTATATATTTCTTCCGTTATTTTTGTTTCAGAATCTTTTTGTAACAATAGGTAAAAGAGCAATCCTAAAGAAACAGAAAATAAAATAAATATCTTTTTCATACTATTTATCCTTTTTATCTAAATGTTTTTTATAGATAATAACTTTCTTTAAAAGAATATTAATATAAGTGCAAATTTGTATTTATTTTTACAAACTTGCACTTATATTTTCGTTATATTTAATAGTTTAAAACATAATAAGGCTCATTTAACCTAAAAACTCATTCACAGTCTTAGCAACCTTTGCAACTTCATCTTCCTTTAAATAAGGATGCATTGGTAAGGAAAGAACGGTATCACATAATTTATTAGTAACCTCAAAATCACTCTCGTTAAAATTCAAATTAGAAAATGCTTCTTGTTTATGCATTGGTTTTACATAATATACCATGCTAGGAATTCCCTGTTCTTTTAAATGGCTTTGTAACCCATCGCGTTGTGTTTTAGAGTCTAATTTAATTGTATATTGTGCGAAACTAGAATAATAACCATTTGGAATCACTGGCTTTAGTACATAATCTTCTAGCTTATTGTTGTACAATTCATATACTCGATTAACATCATCTAACTCATGTTCTCTAAAGGCTCTTAGCTTAATCTTCAATATTGCTGCTTGTATTGTATCAAGTCTTGAATTTACTCCAATTCTAACATTATCATATTTATTTTCGCCTTTTCCATGAATTTTTAAAGAGTTTAACAATGCTGCTAACTCATCATCGTTCGTAAAAATGGCTCCACCATCACCAAAGCATCCTAATGGCTTAGCTGGGAAGAAAGAGGTTGTAGCAGCATCTCCAAAGCTGCATGCCATTTTCCCATCAATATTTCCTCCAAATCCTTGAGCCCCATCTTCAAGAACTAATAGG
The DNA here is from genome assembly GCF_003515705.1 of Oceanobacillus profundus. Classification (GTDB taxonomy): domain Bacteria; phylum Bacillota; class Bacilli; order Bacillales; family Amphibacillaceae; genus Oceanobacillus; species Oceanobacillus profundus. Next base: position 135,339 of record NZ_QWEH01000014.1, on the reverse strand, counting down.
TTATACTTTTTAGCTACTTTTTCAATTTCTTGGTAGTTAGCTGGTAATCCAAATAGATCTACAGGTATAACTACTTTTGGAGATAATTTTCCTTCTTCAATCGTTTTTTGGATAGCTTTGTCAAGTTTATTAGGATCGATATTAAAAGTGGTTTCATCTACATCAACAAATACAGGTGTCGCACCATTTAAGGAAACAACTTCGCCAGTTGCAAAGAAAGTAAAATCAGGTACGAATACAGCGTCACCTTCTTTTACATCCCAAGCCATCAGTACTAAGGAAAGCGCATCTGTACCATTCCCACAAGAAATACAATGTTTTACACCTACATAAGCTGCTAATTCTTCTTCAAGCTCTTTCACTATTGAACCACCAATAAAACTGGCATTATTCATTACTTCTTGAACTGTTGAGTCGATTTCATCTTTATATGTAGTGTACTGCGTTTTTAAATCTCTAAATTGCATATTAAATCCTCCATAATATTATTTGTAAATAAAATTCCACTACTGGTTTTAATAATTGATAACCTGAAAATTTATTAGTTAAATACACTATTTTTCATATAAAATTCTGTGCTAATACAACTCCTAAAGATTAAAGAATGTTATAAGTTTTTTCGTATATTTTAACTCAGAATACTTTTCTAAAAAATTTTGATCTTTTCCTTTTGACAACTAAACCTTTTATGTAACGTATCAAAAGCTGGATTCAAAGGTTCAATGCTAAAAGGTCTGTTAACACTCAAACAGACCCTTTTCCAACTAATACCTGACTTATTGTCTTAAATAGTATTTTAAAGTCCAAACATAAATTAAAGTTTTCTACATAATACAAATCATGTCTTATCTTCTTACCATGGACCATATCACTTCTACCATTTACTTGTGCCCAACCTGTAATACCTGGCTTAACAGCTAAACGAAGCTTTTGTTCCGTACTATAACATTTAGTAATTTGTATTATTTCTGGTCTTGGGCCTATTACACTCATGTCCCCTTTTAACACATTAATAAATTGCGGTAGCTCATCCAGACTATATTTTCGGATGAATTTACCTATCTTAGTTATATTCGGATTTTCAACTGATCCGGTTTTAAATACAAAATCGTCTGGGACTCCATTCTCCCAATCATATATTCTTCCTTTACTCTTTCCTTCAGAAGTTTGCTTTACCTTCATCGAGCGAAATTTATACATTTCAAAAGGAATATTCTCTTTTCCACTACGTCGTTGTTTAAAAAAAATAGGGCGGCCATCTTCTTTGAGAATTAGTAAAGCCAAAATTAAGAATAAAGGACTCAGTACTATCAGTACACTTAGACTAAATACAATATCAAATAATCGTTTTATTACAAGTTGAAATGAATTTTTCGATTTGGTGTAGCCTATTTCTGTCTGTTTCGCTGAGCTGTTCACTTTTTTTCACACCTCCACTCCCGTCTGCTATTCCAATCACCTGATTCGGTTGTTTAATACTATCTACAATTACAGTACCTACTTTACCGATATATCCACCAGCAGCTACAGATACTCCTTGAATTATAGATTGTCCATAGACATCATTAAAAAAATTATTAGTATATTCATGAGTCGACAAGAACTGGTAAGGTAGGGCAATCCTTGTATCAAGCCTTGTAATTTGAACGTTTTTTAATAACATTTCCTGAATAAAATCATTACTAAAATTATTTATTCCACCATCTATAATAAGTGTGTCTTGGTGTATTAGTGGAAATAAAATATCATCTTTGGTAAATTTACCAGATAGAAAAGATACAATCAAATCTACTTTCTCCTTAGATTGCAATTCTTCAACTGATTGAATAAGAGATGAATATTTTGGTAAAAATAAGTTTAAGGCTCCAATATGTCTGTTTTCCCTTTCTCTTGATCTTCCAATAAGGTAAATCTTTGCCTGTCTTTCAGCAAGCCTCACAGCCATTTTACTGGCTAAGTTACCAGTTCCTATTATGATTATTTTTTTGTTAAATAAATTATCATCAAAATAATTCCGAATCAATAAATCGCAGGATTCTATAGTAGTATCATTTGGTTTCACTGTTACCAACTTTGACCTTTGAATTACTTCTTTTGCAACTTTGAGCAAGTTTAAATTCTGCTTTAATTCTACATCAATGTAGAAATTGTTTATTTTACCGTCAAAAAAGGAGAGGGTATCTTTCAACATATTTTCATCATTAATCATAAAACAAGATATAGCCATTACACCCGGAATATTTCTACGTGGAAGTACTCTAAAATCTAACGCGTGTTTAGCAGTTGTACTAATCATAATAGAGCTATAATTAAATTTTTTTAGATACTTGTGCTCATTATGCAATATCTCATTTAATTCCATTTACTACACAACCCCTAAAATTTTAAATTGAAGAAGGAATTTAAAAATGACTTTCCAGTCTTCTGGCTAACATACTCCATGTATGATTACTTTCTCCATATTTATAAGAATTCTTGCTATACTCTTGTAATAATTTTTGATCTTTGGATACTCTTAATATTTCATTTGTAATCTGATCAACTCCATCTGATACTATACCCAAATTATTTCTAGTAATCACTGTATCTTTTAGATTGCTAAGCATAAAAATAGGTAATGAAGCTGCCATATAATCAAACATTTTATTTAAACTTATCCCCCATTTATATACTTCTGCATTTCTCATTGTTATTATACCTGCGTCAGCATAATTTAAAATTGATGGAATAAATTCCTTCTGAATAGGAGGCAAGAAAGTAATATTTTTCAAATTGTGATCTTCCGCCTTTTTAATAATGCTCTGTTTCTCAGGTCCGTCACCTATCAATACAAAATGAATATTCTTATCGTATCTATCTACTTTTATTGCAATATCTACCATTGCCTCTAAATAATTTGCTAGGCTATGAGCTCCAGTATATATTAATAAGAACTTTGATTTCTGTTCCTCTAGAGCATGTAAATGAGTTTCAGGTAGTACACTTTTTGTGTGGTACCGGTTAATATCAACGCCGTTAGGTAAATAAATGACTTTTTCTTGTGCAATACCTTTTTTCTTCACATATTCTGGTGCCTTATCAAATAATACTATAATTTTATCGGCTTTTTTATATAAAAACAATTCCAATTCTCCTAATACTTTTACAATTGGATTGTTTGGCGAAATCTTACCTAAATCTACAAGTGATTGTGGCCACAAATCTCGTTCCTCAAAATAAAATTTGGCTTTTTTCCTCTTTGCAACTTTATAGCCTAATATTGCTGCCAGTGGATGCATTAAAGAACCAATAACAATATCCGGTTTTTCTTTAACTATTTTTGCTAATTTGTTAGCTCTATAAGTATATGAAAACATATTAAGAATTCTTTTATGATCATTTTTATAATAGCTAGTTGTTTTTAGCCAATAAAATTTCACACCACTATATTCTTTATAATTAAAATAATCATCTTTATCATAGTTTTGTTCTTCTTCTCTTTTTTGATGATTAAATGAGGAGGCAAAGATAGTCACATTATGGCCTAATAAAACTAGCTCTTTTGCCAAATCAAAATGACGGGTAATCCCGCTTGAATTAGGTCCAACTGCATAATGATTAAAAATCCAGATATTCACTAATATCTACCTTTCTTGGTTTCGTAACAATTGATTTTCAGGCACTTTTCTTAGTTCTTTTGCAGGTGTACCAACCACAAGAATCTCTCTTGGGACATCTTTGGAAACAATACTTGCTGCAGCAACTGTCCCATCTTCTTCAATTACTTTACCAGGTAAAATTGTCGCATTTGCACCAATTCTACCACCTGTTTTAATAGTAACTCCTTTAAACTTATCAAAACGTTCTCTGCTTCTTGCCATATAATTATCATTAGTAGTTACAACACAAGGAGCTATAAAAACATAATCCCCAATCTCTGAGTATGCTGTGATATAACAATTCGTCTCTAATTTACATCTCTTTCCAACTACGCAATCATTTTCTACTGCTACTCCACGTCCAATAATAGTATATTCACCAATTTCTACCCTCTCACGTATAGTTGCGAGATCTGCAACAAATACATTATCAGAGATAATGCAATTAGCGTATATTATAGCTGAAGTACCTATAGTAACTTCAGATCCAAGTTTTGCTGGGGGTAATTGCTTAGTATTTGGTAATATCGATGCTTTCGCCCTTGTTGGTTGCTTCCCGATTACTGCATTATCTTGAATGATAACATTACTTCCTATTTCAGTACCTTCATAAATAATTACATTATGTCCTATTGTTACATTTTCACCGAATGTTACATTATCTTCTATTATTACATTTCGACCAATTTTAATTGGTTGGCTCATAAATTATCACCCAATTCTTGTAGATTTTATGGTAATCATTATTTTCTATTAATTAAGTTCTCAATTTATTCACTATGCTATGATAGAAATACTTTTATAATTTCTTGGCTCAAATCAAGGTTCATAAATTTCTCTATATAATCCTATATATCTTTCCGCTATCTTTTCCCAATCAAAATCGTAAACTTTATCAATAGTTTTTTTATACATCTCATTATAATTTTTTATAATCTTTTCTATACTTTCAACTATATCTAACAGATTATCTGGAGAGACGGGGTAACCTATTTCTCCCTTATTAAAATACCCATCAATTCCTTGCCCTTTAGAATATATTACTGGTAATCCCTGGGACATTGCTTCAATATATACTAAACCGAACGTTTCATGATAAGAAGGCATTATAAATATATCCGAGTTTCTATATAACTTAAGCAATTCTTCTTTATCTTTAACATACCCAAATAATTTAAAGTTCTTTTCGTTTTTAGTTTCTTTTATTAGTTCCTTAATTTCAATTTCCAATGGACCCTTTCCAATTATATTAAAATTTATATTATAACCTTTTTTGATCAAAAGGTTTGCTGCCTTTAAGGAGTTAATGATATTTTTATTTTTATTAAGCTCTCCGACAAATATTAAATTAATTTCCTTTAAATTTAATTTAATATTCTTTTCACGATTAACGTTCTCTAGCCAAAATTTATCTATACCGTTAGGGACTATGTACGATTTTTGATCTATTTCAGCTTTTAATTTTTCCGGTATATATCTTTGTAATACTCTTTCTTTATAAGTGGGTGATATAAAAATGACTTTTTTTGCCTCTTTTAAAATCTTTATTCCATAGTTACGTATGTGAAAACCATACTTAAAAAAGAAATTCACATCGGCATTTCTAACAGCAACAATATAATCAATTCCAAATTCCTTTTTTATTTTATAAGCAATACTTCCATCCGAAAATAGGAAATGTGTGTGTGTAAGGTCAATTTGATTAAAATCAACATTATTCTTTATATCTTTATATATTTTTTGAATTTTTGTATAATATATATACCTATCCAAATTATTGAATGTAGCAGAAAAAATGTAATTAGTTCCTTTAGGATTTTCTATAGTGCGTTTATTTTTTAAAGTAACATCCTTAATTGATACGTACATTGTTTGTTCAATACCCTTATTATCTAATTCTTGTAATAAATTTTTATACAAGTCCGTAAAAGGATAACTAGAACTTAAATGAAGGACTTTCATATTAGCCTCCTACCCAACAAGTGATTGCAAATTAATTATTATTATAAACTCTACCATTTTCTCAATTATACTCATGGTTTTCCTATTAAGTTCGGGATACATTGAAAAAGATAAAGCTTCTTCAATTGATTTTTTAGTTATCGGAAAATCACCTTTTTTTCAACCGAATTTTTAAACACTAGTTGAAGATGTAAGATGTAATGGCATTGGATAATAAATCATAGAATCAATACCATTTTCTTTTAAGTAATCTTTTAACTCGTCTCTTTTTTTCAATACGCAAGGTATATTTGTGAAACATATGATAGTTTCCTACTTTTTCAATTGAGGAAGGTACATGTTCAGAAAATAACCTTGCATAAATTTGGCGAAGAAAAAACTGCTTTCTGTCTTCTTAGGTCGGGAAATTCAGGTAACCTCTTAAAATTAACATTTAATATAGCTGCTTGCAATTCATCAAGTCGACTGTTGTAACCTAAAACATGTTGATAGTATTTTGGCTTACTCCCATGTACACGAATTACTCGACTGTTCTCTGCAACTCCTTTATTAAGAAGTATCAATCATTCCCCTATCACCATATGCACCCAAATTTTATTCAGGAAAAAATTATATGAGCTGACAGTTCCAAGTTCCCCTAGTTTTTCCCTTGAAACTCTATCCCAATTGCTTGGGCAACATCTCCAACAACAGCTAAATTATGTTCTTGAGCTATCTCATTTATTTTATCCATATCAGCCATTTGGCCATATAAATGAACAGGAATAATTGCCTTTGTCTTATCCGTTATTGCTTGTTTAGTCTTATTTGGATTGATATTAATGTAACAGTATCAGGATAAGCGAATACTGGTACTGCTCCAAATCTAGATACAGCAATAGCGAAGAATGTAAAAGGTGTTGTACTAACCTCATCCCCATCTTTAACTCCTACAGCTTGTAAGGCATTATTTATTGCATCAGACCCGTTTCCAACACCAATTCCCGCATCCGCATTACTATATATAGCTACATCTTTTTCAAACTTTTTAACTTTATTTTCTAATATAAATTGTAAGAGCTTATAAACTTATCAATAGTTGAAAGCAATCCTTCTATCATCACTTAATACAATTCTGATAGTCCTAACACTTTAAACTTTCCTCATTATATTCACCACTAGAAGTGTTTAGATAACATATGATGAATCAAAACTAAAAATATTTCATAGTCATGGATTTTCTCAGTTTTGGTATCAATAATACAACACAATGTTTATGGTAAACATTTGCTGTGGAAATAATTCTATTTATTTATTATCAAAACTATTTTTGTCCATAATAGCAATAAATTTGTCTATATGTTTTTCAACTGAATAATCTTTTGCTTTTTTTCTAACTTGTAAACATTTTTTTTCTAAGGATGCAATATCTTCATCTGATAATTTTGTAAACGATTCAAATGCTTTAATTAAATCCTTCTCATTACCCTCTTCAATTAATATTGAATTATTTTTATCCAGTACTTGTGAGTGGATTGGATTATCCCATGCTATAATGAGTCTACCTGAAGCCATTGCCTCTAAAAGCCCATGTGATAACCCTCCGGCAGAATTATTTTTATTTAAAAAAACAATTATGCCATGTCTAGACAGCACATCTGTAACATCATCTGGTGAATACGATCCACAATAGATTATACTATCACTCTCTATTTCCCCTCCATGACCATGAACAGAAAAACTTAGCGAATTCGATTTTAGATGATTAGCAGCCTTAATATATTCTGAAAATCCTTTTGCAGCCACCATTCTCCCTAAATAAGCTATAGAAATAATGTTTTTTCTGAAATTTGGTATCTGCAAATCCGAGAATTTATTATATTCAACAGCGTTTTCAATTACCTTCATTTTCTTTTGATGCACTGGAAAAATACTTTTGTAATATTGAAGTGTATCATGCCCATTCGCTATTATAATGTCAGATACATTCAAAAGCTTCTTTTCTAGAAAATTACCAATACGTATAAACTTAGACTTTCTAGCTGCTAATTCTCCTACTGTTCGACTTCTTATCCAGGTAGCAATTATTGCCTTTTTAAATATAAAGTTACTAATAATGCCTACTGGCGCAGTAAATATGGTGCCGATAATAATAATTTTGTCATTGTTTTTTACTAAACCTCTCATTAACTTAATTGTTTTAATCGTGTAATCTAATATATTTTTAAAACCATTTCCTTTTCCAATACTATTCTTCAAATCTATATCTAAAAATTCACACTCAACCTTATTTTTAAACAACGTTGAAATAGAATCTTGATAATTGGCCGGTTTAATATTATAAATATATACTTTAGAATAAATATCTTTTTCTAATATACCCTTTAAGAAGTAAACCAACCATGTTTGTATTCCTCCTCCATTTTTATACAAAGGGGACATAACAATAATGTGCAATTGTTTGGCCAAATTTATTACCTCCTTTAATTTGAAACACTTATAAAACAACTAAAACTGGTAATATTTACAAATGACATTTCAAAAAAATTAGAATCTAATACTAATAGTTAATTAAACATTCAACGAATAAAAGTTTTTGAATAGTCTCTATAAAACAAGAGTATTTCTACTAGTTATCCCTTCCACATGCTGTTATTTATGTTGATTTCATGTAATACTAACTTTATTTTAGTAATTAACCATTGAGATTGGTTAAAGGGGAAACAACTTTCGCTTTATATTTATTTTTTGCTATATTATTTTCAAATATAATTAAGAAAAAGCCGATTATACAAATTACAAAAAGATCGATATTTAACATAAAATTACTAATCCCAGTTATTGATAGCTTTTGCAATTCTAACATTAACCACGTATTTAGTCCTATTGTTAGAGAGGATTTAGGTAAGCTCAAAACAATATATTGAACACTATATAGGATTACTCCTATAATTATTGAAGTAACAATAATTCCTAAAAAACCAAAATTTGCATATGCTTCCGCCCAATACACAGTAGGGGCAGATCCAACTATATCCGATCCAACTAAGTGAGGATTCATATAATTCATTACTTCTACATTTATTTGGTAATGTTCCCATGGTAATATTCCCATAGGATTAGGAAGTGATCTACCTAATAAGAAATCAACTTTTTCTGGAAATATTTCTAAATAAAAATATGCTGGAGTTATTTGCCCGGTAAAGGTGCGGCTAATGATTGAATTGAAAATCTCAAATAATGTTCTATCTTCGTACCCCATAAAAAATTTATACATAAATGTTAGTGATGGAATAGCAATAACTGTAAATATCATTATTGTTTTGAAAGAAAACCTCTTATTACGTACAATCATATATGTAATTAGTAAGCCAATAAAAATCCATATTATTGGAGCCTTGTGTGTAGGTACAATCGCTGCAAAGGCTGTAAAAGCAAACACCGAGGCAAATATAAATATATTTATTTTGTTATATTTTTTTAGTAATTCGGCAAATGTCACATAACAAAGAAGGCAAAATATTGAATTAAAAAACAAGCTATACCAATGATAACCTCCAGGAAAAGCATTTGTAGCTGCGCTTCTTAAAGCTTTTAAACTTCCCTCAGATGTTCCCAGTAGTAATGATACAATAGGTATAGAAGGTAATTTAGATAAATATATTAAAAAAACAATTATACTCACAGAAAATAAAATTAATAAAACAAACTTCGTGCTTTTAGTCAGTGTCAATTGTTCTTTTTTAAAATTATTACTATTAAGATTCATTCTGAGAAGCTTATTACTGAAAATAAATCCTATTATAATTGATAATAGTGCTATACTACTATAAACCCATAATTGTATTATTCTTAATCTATCATTAACTCCTAATATGAAACGATATTCATCCAATCCGAAGTATAATCCAAAAATGCCTAGATAAGCAAAAACCAAATACATCCAGAAAAATATTGTGATTATACTTGGTGAAAAAAGATTAATTTTAACCAATTTAGCTAAAGCAACAAAAAATAAAACTGTTAAAGAAAAAGTTAAAAAAAATAGTATAGATGTCATTTATTTACCTCTCAAGAATTTAAAATATTAATCATTAACAACTTGTTTACTTGCGATTAAGTAAGTAATGATTAAAATAATTATATAATGTATTATTAATATTGTGCTATATAAGATAAAATAATTTATTATATCCAATCCCCCTAAAAAAGAGATAACAAATATTATTAATGATGAAATTAACATGGATATTTGCCAAGTTAAATCAACCCATTGTTTTTCAAAAATTATAGTTATAAGTGTAAGAGGTGCTGCTAAAAATCGAATATAGAACAAAGGAATTAGAATTTGTGCATACTTACCAGCAATTCTCCAATCATTACCAAATACTAATACCACAAGATCTTCCACAACTAAAAATAAAATCAGAAAAAGAGGAATAGATACAAAAACTAGCTTTTTAAAAGTCGATTTATAGATCTTTTTAGCATTTCCATACTTAATTCTTTCTTTACTTGCCTTTTCAAAAAAAACTTGTCCAATTGACTTTCCCAAAAGCGTAGTCGGCATACCTAAAATTCTTTGAACCAAGGAATAATAACCTAATGTACTAGTTAAGTATAGAAAGGATATAAATATACTTGTCAGATGCTGTGATAACGAATTAGAAAGCGTAGCCCAAGTCGTAATTAAAGGAAATTTCTTATATTTTTTCCCTACTTTTAACATATCAGAAATATTAATCCTTAGAAATAAATTCTTATATTTTAAAACTGGTTTAATAAGTCTACCGTTCGAAAATATATGTGAAACTATTTGGCCAGTTATTAAACCAAGGACCCCTGATTTTAAAAGGCCTAATAATAGTTGGACAGTTGCCATTGAAATTGATTTAATAACCTTAACCTTAGCAATCGAACCAAAATTTTTCATTCTAGTGTTAAGGTAATTAAGAGTATTAAATAGCCCTATAAAAAAAACTACTAGTGGTGCAAAAAATAGCCATATACTTATACTAGGTTCTCTTAATAACCTGACAATAATTTCATGAAAGAAAATTACTAAAATAAGCAATAATCCACTTACAGCAAGAGTAATTATAATTGATATAGCAGCTAAATTAATTGCCTCTTCATCCTTTTGAGGTAATACAATCGCCAACTCATATCTTGCATTAGCAATTGAGCCAAAAATAGAAGTTATTGCAATAAATAACGCCAATACTCCAAAATCCTCTGGAGTATATAGGCGTGTTAATATGGGAGAGATTGCTAATGGTATCGCTTGAGCTAAGGTAGCACCTGTCATTAGCTTTATAATATTTCTATTAAAATCATTAGATAGTATCTTATTAAGCATTTTTCCCTCGATTTACAATTATAATTTATAATAATTTATATTATTTTCTACTACTTTATATGAATTTCTAGTATCAAAAATCAAATTTGAATACTTTATTATCTCTTCATAATCAAAACCACTATGATTCGTAGCAATCATAACCAAGTCCGCATTCTCAAGCATCTCAACAGTTACATTTGCAATAGGAGTTTCAATGCTGTTTCTATGTTTAAACTCTTTCACATAAGGATCTACCACAGTCCAGTTTGCTCCAGCATCTTCTAGTTTTTCTAAGATAGGAAGAACTGGTGATTCACGATAATCATCAATGTCTTTCTTATAAGCAACACCGAGTACTAAAATATTTGAACTCTTCACTGCTTTTCCTTCTTTATTTAATATCTCCATGATTCTTTGTATTACATAATTAGGCATTTCATTGTTTATTTCTCCAGCAGTTTCAATTAATTTAGTGTGATAATTATATTCACGTGCTTTCCATGTCAAATACCATGGATCGATTGGGATACAATGTCCACCTAACCCCGGACCCGGATAAAACGGCATAAAGCCATATGGTTTTGTCGCTGCTGCATCGATAACTTCCCATACATCAATACCCATTTTATTACAAAGAACAGCCATTTCATTTGCAAGACCAATATTAATATTGCGGAAAGTATTCTCTAAGATTTTTTCCATTTCTGCTACAGAAGGGCTTGACACTTCATGAATATCACTTTCCAATACATTACCGTACATTGTAGCTGCTACTTTTGTACAATTTTCAGATACTCCACCAACAACTTTAGGTGTGTTTTTTGTCTTAAATTGCTTATTACCAGGATCAACTCGCTCTGGTGAATATGCTAAGAAAAAGTCTTCACCACATGTCAATCCGCTTTGTTCTAGGATTGGCTTCAACAATTCCTCTGTTGTTCCAGGATATGTCGTACTCTCAAGAACTACCAACATACCTTCATGAAGGTAATCAGAGATCTCATGTGCTGAACTTTCAACATAACTTGTGTTTGGTTGCTTGTAAATATCTAATGGAGTTGGTACACAAATTGCAACCGCATCTACTTCTTTAATAAATGAATAATCAGTAGTAGCTTTGAGCTTTTTGTTTACAACTAGTTCCTTTAATTCTTCATCAACTACATCACCAATGTAGTTGATTCCTTGATTAACTTCATCAACCTTTGATTCCTGGACATCAAATCCAATTACATTATAGCCAGCTTTTGCTTTTTCAACTGCTAATGGCAAGCCCACATAACCTAGACCTACAACACCTATTACAGCAGTTTTATTATTTAGTTTTTCAATTAATTTTTCTGCAAGTTGATTTCCTTTTTCTTTAGTTGTTAACATATTCTTTCTCCTTTGTTAGTTGGATTGGTTGATTGTTTTTAGCAGATTCGTAGAATGATAGTACTAACTCTAATGATTTTCTACCCTCTTCACCTGAAACTGCAGGTTGTCTATCTTCCTCAATAGCTTTGACCATATCATCAATAATACATTGATGACCTGGTATACCAAATGGATCTACTTTTATTTTTTCTTTAATCTCATTGATTTCATCTTCGTCCATACCTTCAATTTCTAGATGTTCGAAGTATATAGCATTTTTTCCACCAATTTTCACAGTACCTTTTTCGCCAAATAGAGTAATTGACTCTTCGAAATTTTGGCCATAAGCTGTCGTGGAAGCTTCTACTAATCCTAAAGCACCTGATTTAAATTTGATAACACCCGTGGAAACATCTTCTGCCTCAATTTTACGTAATCTTGTTGCTTCCATACTAAATATTTGTTCCGGTTTACCCATAAACCATAATAATAAATCAAGATTATGAATTGCTTGATTCATTAATGCACCACCATCAAATTCTTTAGTACCTCGCCAAAGAGCTTGATCATAATACTCTTGGTTTCTATTCCAATTTACAATTGCGTTTGCATGACTAATTTTACCTAATAGTTTCTGATCGAGTATTTTACGTAATTCCATTACCACTGGTCTAAAGCGGTTGGGGTGCACGATTGAAAGCTTTACTTCATTTCTATTGCAAGCTTCTATAATTTTATCGGTTTCTTCTAAAGTCATTGCAATCGGCTTTTCTAAAATTACATGTTTTTTCGCGTTAGCTACTTTGATGGCAAGCGGAGCGTGTAACCCAGTAGGTGTACATACAGAGACAACATCAATGTCTTCTCTAAGTAGCATTTGATCTAGTTCTTCATATGCTGCTACCCCATATTCCTCCACATATGGTTCCATCGCTGTATTTAGTTTATCACTTACAGCTACTAGATTAGCATTTTCAACTTCTTGTATCGCCTTCGCATGTTTCTTCGCTATGAAGCCACATCCAACAATAGCAAAATTCATTTCAACAACTTCTTTCTATAGTAAGATTGATATTATGTTTATTTTACAGCTAGCATTTCTCTTTCTGCATAAACAATATTCATAAGTTCATTTTTTAAACTTGCTTGATTATACCTTTCAAACCGTTTAATTAAATTTAGTACAATCTCCATATCAACTTCAATCGTTCTTCCAACATATATCTTCTCATAAACTTCACCAGGAAGAATCTCATCTTCTCCTAATAGTTCTTCGTACATCTTCTCACCTGGACGTATACCCGAGAATTCAATTGGGATTTCGTCCTCTGTGTAACCTGATAATCTAATCAGGTTCTTCGCTAAATCAACAATTTTAACTGGCTCACCCATATCAAGGACAAAAATTTCTCCGCCCTCAGCTAGTGTCCCTGCTTGAATAACAAGCCTTGAAGCTTCTGGAATCGTCATGAAATAACGTGTCATTTCTGGATCCGTTACAGTAACTGGACCGCCTCTTTCAATTTGTTTCTTAAACAAAGGAATTACACTTCCACGACTACCAAGTACATTCCCAAATCGAACAGCGACAAATTTCGTTTTACTTTTCTGTGCCATATGCTGGACAACCATTTCGGCAACACGTTTCGTTGCACCCATCACATTTGTTGGGTTTACTGCTTTATCCGTTGACACCATCACAAATGTTTTGACACCAAATGTGTCCGCAGCTTCTGCGACATTCTTCGTCCCAATCACATTGTTTTTGACTGCTTCATGCGGATTATATTCCATAAGTGGCACATGCTTATGTGCTGCAGCGTGGTAAATAATTCTTGGCTGGTGCTCTTCGACAATGTTGAATATACGTTCACGGTCTTGGACGTCGCCAATAATTGGAATGATCTCTGTTTCTGAATCATGGTGTTTATTTTTAAGTTCCATATCAATTGAATAAATGCTGTATTCTCCATGACCAACTAACAGTATCTTTTCCGGTGCAAAACGCATCAGCTGGCGACAAATTTCAGATCCGATTGATCCTCCAGCCCCCGTAACCATAACCGTACTTCCTGTAACATATTCCGAGATTGCGCCAATATCGAGTTTTACTGGTTCTCGTCCGAGTAAATCCTCGACCTCGACATTTTTCAAGTGGCTGACAGATATTTTCCCTGTCATGAGGTCTTCGATTTTTGGAATCATTTGTACCTTAACATTTGCCTTGTTACATTCTGCGACAATTTTCTCCAATTCGCCGTTACGCAAGGAGGGAATTGCAATAACGATATGCTCGATTTTCAATTTTTCAACAACAGCTGCAATATCTCTCGTTGTTCCTTCTACAGGTAAGTCATAGACTTGCATTTTTTGTTTGTTGATATCATCATCGACAAAAGCAACTGGACTTAATTCGGAGCTATGCTCATTCTTCAGCTGACGTGCAATCATCGCACCAGCAGCACCAGCTCCTACAATTAAGGTTCGTTTCTGATCGGTTTCATTTCTTATGTAACTATCTCGGAAGATCCGCCAGACAAAGCGCGATCCGCCAATTAATAAAATATGGAGCATCCATGTAACAAGCAACGCTCTTGAATAAAGTGAAAAATCATTGATGAAATACTGAACAATTCCTGCACCGACAATCGAAAATGTGATTGCCTTTACAATCGTAACTAACTCTCCAACACTAGCATATGCCCAAACCTTATTATAGAGCTTATAAACGGATGCAAATAAATGATGAAAGACTAATAGTGCAATTGCGCTCCATAGGATGGTTTCCGTTCGTAGAATTTCTGTATGCGCTGGATAGACAACCCAAGTCGCTATAAATATAGCCGTGCTGACAATTACGGAGTCTAGTAAGATCAGGAATGTTAGCCTCTTACGATAGGACATCGTACACGCTCCTTTTTGATGTTTTAATTTTAATTGGCTTCTTCCATACGTACACGATTCGACATGATTTTATTTAAATAGTGTACCACATTTTTCCTGCCTCTGATGTTAATTTTCTTATAAATTTGACTGATATGTACTTTTACAGTTCCTTCTCTTAACTGGATACATTCTGCAATTTCATTATTTCGTAAGTTTTTCTTGAGAAAGTAAGCAACAAGTGATTCTTTCATTGAAATATGAATTCCATTTTCTCCGAGACGTTTCCGAAATAGATCAAAGTTATCTTTCTTTAACTCATCTAAACGTTCTAATAGATCTAGGATTACACTGGAAGGAGCAACATAATGTGCATCCTGTATAGAAAGAATAACGAGCATCAGTTTATCTTCAAAATTCGGACGCTTTTCAATAACACTGTCACTGCCTGCTTCAATGATCGCCATAGAATCACCTAGCTGCGAAGCGCCCACAATCGTGATAACCTTCACAAATGGGTTAGCTGCTTTTAACTGTTTAATAGCAGCTGTCACTTCGGGTAACGCGATTGATTCTGTGTCCAATAAAACAACATTCGGCTTCTCTTCGATGACGAAACCATTAGTTGTATAGAGCACACACCCAATTAACTCCATCTCTGTTTGTTCCTTAATTTTCTGTATAATCAACTTAGAAAACGGATTCTTACTTATGTATAAAATAGTCGCCATTCAACTTTCCTACCTATTCTTTCATTTTTACCGTCTTAACGACATATCGTAACAAGATTCTATTCTACTACATAGGAAGTCACTTTTTTAGTGACTTTTTACAATAAAAGTCACTACTAGGCAATTTTACCTGTTAAACTATCACCGTGTGACATTACCGAAAAATTCAATAACCTTTGCGCGGTTTCGTATATTCAGTTTATTGTAAATCTCACTAATGTAATTTTTTACCGTGCCTTCACCAAGAAATAGCTTGAGGGCAATTTGCTGGTTCGTATAGTTCTCTTTTAATAAAAACGCAATGTCAATCTCACGCTTCGTAAACGTGTAGCCAAGACGTTCAAGTCGCAATGTGAATATTTGTTTATTATTCATTGTCAGTTGACGTATGCGGGTAGCAAGCATCTGAGCTACTTCACCAGAGAAGATTGTCTCACCGCGATATGCGATTCGAATCGCCTCCAGCAAGCGCTCAGCGTACACTGCCTTCACTAAAAAACCGTCTGCACCAGCATTAATTCCTGAAATGATGAAATCATCCACTTTTGAAGTAAGCAAGATGACCCCTACTTCTGGATACTTCTCTTTCATATATTTTGTTGTGCGAATCCCGTCCATTTGTGGTAAATGAATGTCCATGATTACAATATCAGGATTTAGGTGTTCCATCTGCTTAATCGCAATTTCTCCGTTATCCACTGCTCCGATAACCTTTATATCATCCGTTCTTTCGATAATGGCTTCCATGCCATCCCGGAGTAACCTCTGATTTTCTACAATAAGAACATGTATCACCTAATTAACCCCTTTTTTTAGATATTTTTCTCGATTCTACCCCTATTCGGATTATCTCTTTTTCTAGTATAGTTATTAGGCTATAGGAGGTTGTCTATACCCTTAAAACAAGCCAAGAAATTTCTTTTTCTTAATCATGACTGGTTCCATGCGGTTCACATTGCTATTCTCAATTAACAGCTGACTATTTTCCAAAAACATATAGTGATAATCACTGCCATATGCGTGGTTTACATGTTCAAATGCTTTATCCATCACAAAACCACGTGATTTCGTATTATGTGCATCCGACGCAATAAAGTGAGTGAGGTTAAATTCAATAAGTTGATTTGAGAACTTTTGAATATTCTTACCAAACTTTCCAACGAGGCTTGCTGCAGTCACTTGTGTTAACGCACCTTTTTTGACAAATTCATAGAGCTTGGCCGGATGTTCAATAAGCTCTTGATTTCGTTCTGGGTGAACGATAATTGGAGTATATCCTGCGACTTGAATGTCAAACAGCATTTGACTAGCATATCTTGGAACCTGTCCTGATGGGAATTCTACAAATAAATACTTCGACCCGTTTAGAGACAAGAGTTCCCCTTTTTCAATGTCTTGAACCATATCCCCATTGATTCGTGTTTCCTGACCCGCAAGTACGTGAAGATCAATATTTTCTTTTTTGAACAATTCATTTAAAATGGCTACATGATTTATAATCGACTGGGCGTCATTATCATATTTTCCATTTTTATGGTGAGGGGTTGCGATTATTGTCGTTATCCCTTGAGCAACTGCTGCTCTTGCCATATCTAAGCTGTCTTCTTCTGTTTTAGCACCATCATCTACTCCAGGTAAGATGTGAGAATGTATATCAATCACATTGCCACTCCCTCTCCGTCATATTTTTTGAAAAAATTAATTAGTTAAAATTATACAAGAATCGATGTATGTTTACAATTACTCCCTAGCAATTTAATCCTTTAGTAACATAAAGCGCAATTCGGAATAGAAAGCAAGCAGATCATTAAAAATAGCCACCATATATCATTCGGTAAGGAGGCTATTTTTTTGGGTTATGTAATTCTCCTTTATTAATATGAAGTGTCATCGGATGCAAAACACGGACGATGTATACGTGAAAAATATTTCGACGCCAATACAAATTGATGAATGGCATTTGGTATCCCACTATGTATGATGTAATTTTTGGAAGTTAACTAAGCATTTTTACCTATGAATATTTTATCATATGAAATTGTAAAAATATAGGTATTTATAGTCACGAAAAAGTCACGGAAATGTAATAAAAATAGTTTTTAGTCATATTTTTTCATGAAAAAACTCCTTATCAGCGCATAGGATGATAAGGAGTTTCTTATTCGTATTAACTTCCATAATAGTAGTAGTGATTTGATTCCTTCTTGTCCCGGTCATTTAGAACGGTACCAAGGACTTTGGCATTCACTGCCTTTAATGATTCAACTGCCTTTTGTGCTGATTCTGTCTCCGTGCTTTTGCTGCGTACTACGAGAATCGATCCATCAACGAAAGCAGATAGAATTTGTGCATCTGTTACCGCAAGAACTGGTGGAGTATCAAAAATAATCACATCATAAAGCTCACGCGCTTCAGCTATCATTCGCTGCATTCGTTTCGAACCAAGCAGCTCAGAAGGATTCGGCGGGATTGGACCACAAGAGATTAAGTCTAAGTCCTGTACCGCGCTCGGAACGACTGCTTCCTGCAAGGGAATATCTCCAACAAGCACATTGCTAAGTCCTTTTAGATTATCCAGGCGGAATGTATAATGGATGGTTGGCTTACGTAAATCCGCATCAATTAAAAGTACCTTTTTACCCTGCTGCGCATATACAACTGCAAGATTCGCTGTCGTCATCGACTTTCCTTCCGATGGACCAGCTGAAGTTAACAGCAATGTTTGAATCTCTTCATCCGCGGAAGCAAATTGCAGGTTTGTACGAACGGTACGATATTGCTCTGAAATTGGTGAGCGTGGACTTATTTTCGTAATTAGGTGACGCATTTTATTATTTTTAAACTGTCTTTTTCGCGCCATCTAGACCACCCCTTACCGTTCTGATTTCACGAGCCTCGAAATTCTCCGTACGCATATCTTTTTCATCAATATGAGAGATAACCCCAAGTACAGGAATTCCAAGTTTCTGCTCAATATCCTCTTCTGATTTAATCGTGTTATCTAAGTATTCTAGTAAGAATGCAATCCCAACACCAATCATGGCACCTAGAACAATTGCGATTGCAATATTCAGAATCGGATTCGGTGCTACTGGTGAAGGATTTTCAGCTAATTGTGCCTCCGATAAAATTGACACGTTATCAACATTCATCAAGTCTGGAATTTTATCTTGAAAAACTTCAACCGTCGTATTCGCAATTTCTGTCGCTAGAGCTGGGTCTGGATCTGTTGCAGTTACGGTTACAACCTGTGAATTATCAGCACTTGCAACTTGAAGCTTTCCTGCTAATTGACTACTGCTTATATCTAAATTCAATTCTTCTATTACAGGCTCAAGGACTGCTGGACTTGTAATTATTACGTTGTATGTATTAATTAACTCCACATTTGTTCTGACATCTGCTTGCGTAAGCTGTGCATTCATGTCGGTATTGTTGCTTTGCGTTACAAGAAACTGCGAACTGTTTTCATATGTTGGTGTTAAGACAAAATAGCTAATGATTGCTGCTACGAGTGCCGCCCCCAACATTAAGGCAATAATCATTAACAAGCGTTTCTTGATGACCTCAAAAATCTCTTTGAGGGATATCGTTTCCTCCATTGCTGTACCTCCATTGTATTCGGTCCACCCCTGCTTTTGGGGAATGGATGTGTTTTTGGGCTTTCGGATAATGAGTGCTATTTCTAAGCTATAATTTTTTTACCCTATATCTATTTCGACATTATAAAGGGAATTATAACATATTTCCATAACTTTTCAGAAATAAATTTTTTAGAGAATTTGGACCAGATCGCTTTTTGGTACGATTTTCATTGAGATGAAGGTGTTATTCGGATCGAGTGGTACGTAGATTCGGGATCTGCTAGTTTTGCTTTCGAGTCAATCATGGGCATCATCTTTACCAAACCTTTACATTACAATCATGTTACAAATGTCCTATTAATCTATAATAATTTTGAAATAATAGCTATAATAGTGTTAGTTTCTGTTAGAACATGGATATTCAGAAATAAATTGGCGAATTTTCCAGGATAAAAACATAAACTGCCGAACTGGCAAGTATTTACTGGAATTACTATAACTATTTGATTACAACAGGGGGATAAAAAATTGGCGAACAAGAAAATTATTATGTCGGTTACTGCAAGTGCGGCGATTGCATCAGCTATTTTTGCAGCTGAGGAAGCAGAAGCAGCATCACACAAGGTTAAGAGCGGAGATTCACTATGGAAGATTGCACAGCAATATGGTACAAGCGTATCTGAACTGAGATCGATTAATAATTTGTCATCGGATTTAATTTTCCCGAATCAAGTCATTCAGACTACGAAATCATCTTCGAGCACGGGATCATCATCAAGTACGAATACAAACACTTCAACTAATAAATCTACTACATATACAGTAAAACGAGGGGACACGTTAAGCGGCATTGCCTCCAAACATGGAATCTCATTATCTAACTTGATGAAATGGAACAACTTAAACACAACCTTAATTTACCCTGGGAATAAGCTTGTTGTAAGTAAGAACGGATCGTCTACTGGAAATTCTGGTTCATCTAGTTCATCCGGCAATTCTTCAAGCTCATCTTCTGTCTACACCGTTAAATCAGGCGACACGTTATCACGTATTGCTGCACGACATGGTGTTACAGTTAGCAACTTGAAAAAATGGAATAACTTAAGCTCCGATCTCATTTTAATCGGACAGAAGCTAAGTATCGGAAGTAGTTCAAATGGCTCATCCGGATCTAACTCAGGCGGAAGTTCAAACAATGCTCCAGCAACTGATGTAAGCTACAATGTGGACAAGCTTATTAGCACAGCTAAAAGCATGAGCGGCGTCAAATATGTATGGGGTGGTTCTACACCGAGCGGATTCGATTGTAGTGGATTTATCTACTATGTATACAAACAAGCTGGGATGGACTTGCCTAGAACATCAGCAGCAGGCTACTTCGACCGTTCCTTTTACGTGAACACACCACAGGTAGGAGACCTTGTATTCTTTGAAGGAACTTATAAATCAGGCATCTCTCATATGGGAGTCTATCTCGGAAACAACCAATTTATCCACGCAGGAACATCAAACGGCGTACAAATTACGAGCTTAGACAATTCCTATTGGAAGAAGCATTTTGATAGCTTTAAAAGATTTTACTAGAATGATAGAAGACCTTCAGCTGCGGCTGGAGGTCTTTTTTTGTGTGCGCGGGGTTGTGCTTTAATTTTCTGTTTGGCGTCATAGCTTGGGTGGATGGTGCGTTAGTTTTGTGTTTGGCGTCATAGCGTGCGGCGAGGGTGCTTTAATTTTCTGTTTGGTGTCATAGCGTGCGGCGAGGGTGCTTTAATTTTGTCTTTGGTGTCATAGCTTGGGCGGATGGTGAGGTAATTTTTTGTTTGGTGTCGTAGCTTGAGTCTATAGTGCTTTAATTTTCTGTTTGGTGTCATAGCCTGAGGCGAGGGTGCTTTAATTTTGTCTTTGGTGTCATAGCTTGGGCGGATGGGTGCTTTAATTTTGCGTTTGGTGTCATAGCTTGGGCGGATGGTGCGTTAATTTTGCGTTTGGCGTCATAGCGTGCAGCGAGGTGTGCGTTAATTTTCTGTTTGGTGTCGTATCGTAGTCGGATGGTGCGTTAATTTTGCGTTTGGTGTCGTAGCGTGGGGTGAGGGTACGTTATTTCTGCTTATTTTTTATCCATCTTTTATTTGCTGGTTCATAGGTTAGATTTATATTCTTTAATGCTTTGTTTACCATGTGTCGGGAGTTTACCTGGAGGAAATTTTTACATTCCTGATTCGTTATCCATTGGTACAGCAATAAATATTCTTTAATTGCTAGGTGATGTGCGTGTCGATCTTTATGCTCGCATTTTGGGCACACCCAATTTCTGGGTGTCCGCTGCATTGCAAGCATGTCACAGCTCGTGCACTTTACGCCGTTCACTAAGTCCTCTCTTTTGATCTCATGCTCTTTCATAATATCTCGGTCAAAGTCAATGCATTTCTTTAAAATCATATGTCCGATTTTTTGATGGATGATTTTGTTCGTGTTCTCAAGCTTTTTTTCAATGTCTAGTATGATGTGGGGAATCCGTTCGCCGTGTGCAACTACTTTGGCTATTGGCTCTGTATCTCCTATAACTTTTATTATGGTGGAAGGTTCGCTTATTGCGACGAAATAATAGATGGGAATGTTTGTGAAGCCGTTATGATGGAGCCAGTTTTGAAGTTTAAGCTGTTGTAATTCTACCTGTGTAATGGGGTGGCTAAACCCTGTCTCTTTCTTGCCGTCTTCTCGAATAAACTGGTTAAGTGTTGTATCAAAAATAATTGTGCCACTATAGTTTTTCACTTCAACGATATAAATTGCGTGCTGCGAAATGATAATATTATCAAGCTGAACACTTTTCCCATCCAGTTTTAAACAGACATCCTGGAGAATCGTAGTGATCTGTTCAAGAAATTGCAGATAATAATCGACCTTCACTTCACCCATATATCCTTTCATGTATTTTCCATACGCTCTATCGATCTGCTGAACTCTAGGAAAAGTACTCTTTAAACGTGTTCGCAGTATTTCATATTTACGTAGTATCAAAGGTTTCGTGCGCTTTCTTATTATCATCCCATCGTTCCTCTCTATCATTAATTTTTCTCTCCTTAATATATACTGGATAAGCAATGTGTACAAAAGGACAAATTAAAAAAACATGTTCTATTCAGACCATGAAAAACAAATCATTCTTAACGAGAAATTAAAAACTTAGAGTGGAAGATGGCTAATAACTGCATTTTAAGGAAATTATTGAAACTGCTTCTTGCTATTTTTCAAGCCAAAAAATCTTCCGAACAGTATTTCGAAGGCGTTTTTTGTTCCATTTAATTCGTTGCTTTTAGCAAGATTGTTTGTAATATAAATCCCACAATCACCCCTGGGATAATCCCTAAAGTGGAAAGCCAGATTGGCCCTAATAGTACGCCAAATAGTGTTAATTCAGACGAAAACATACATGCAAAGGTAACAAAATAGGCGGAAAATACAAACGGTAAAAAGGAAAAGGCTCGCTTTCCTCCTCCCGCATCTTTATACGCATCCCACATTGCAAAGAAATATACACAAGGATAAAACAGAATCCATTGATAATCCGCTTCCTGAATTGCTTGTTCTATTTTTCCATGGTAGCTTAGCACGACAACATTATTAAGATGTCCCTGCAAATTAATCAAAATCTCTAAAAAAATCACCATGATTCCTTTGAAGTATTTTTTATTTAATAACTGACCAAATCCTGGAAATGCAATACTCCATAAAAGTTTCTCAACTGCGCCCTTATCTGCCATAACATTTCATTATACCACCTTGCCATCAATTATCTTTTGCTAAATCATGACGATTTGGAGCCATTGGAGGCTGTTCTAACCATTGGTTTTTGATCATGATATTAGCCCCGTCCTCAGAAAGCTTCTGGATCTCAAGTGATAACCTGTTATACATTACACCTAAATCCATTCTGGGGCTTACAGAAATGCTTGTACCATAAAAGCCAACACTTAAAGCAATCAAAGCGGTAGTATAATACATCATTAATCGATCCGAAAATGTGTATGCAGTACTGGTTGTTATATCTGCATCCCATGTCATCGCAACAGGCAAATTGCTTTCCTTTAATTTTCCGCTAAACAAATCAATATGCTTTTTAGCAACTTCAATACATCTCATCATAAATTTGGTGACATCTTTCGATCGGGAAACTTGGCTGAATCCAGTTAATGTTGCCGTTCCTAAAGCATTTCTCTGGATATTTGAATAAAGAGAAGCCACTTCTAAGGCTATTAATGGCCTTTTTTCGCCAATTATGTCCCACATAAAAGCTTGTTTTTTCACAAATTCAATTTCTTTATGATTAGACACGTATGGCGCTCGAATATAAATCCCTTTTTCTAACAATAAATCCTTTGACATCTCGAATAATTCCATTGTCTCAGTCAAACATTCTTTATAATAAGCTGTAATGTCTGACCTTACTGAAGAGTACAAGCTAGTTGATATGAGCGAAAGTCCTATTCCAGCCATTTGTTCGATAAAATTTAATACAAAGCCATCAGAATATAATCTGGGTGCGGTTAAATCAACATCTCCCTCAACCGAAAAGCCAATAGGGACTTTATGCTTTTCCTCTGTAAGAATCGAACTGATTTTTTGTACATGGGATTGAGATAATTTCAAAGCATGTTCAATAACCGACTTAATTTCCTCATCTTCAGCCTTCTCCAAAAAAAAGCTTAATGCACATACACTTGCACTCTCTTCCATGTATTGATAAAGAAGCTGTGATAGCTCTCCCGATGTCAGCCTTATTTGTTTTTCCTGTTCCACACAAAACCCTCCATTGTAGAATAACTTTTATTCGTAGTTATCCTTTGTCATTAATGGTAAAGTATGCAGGTGTTTTTCTAAAATTACTGCAAAAAAATTAGGATATATTTTGTTACGAAAATATATTTAGTACCGAGACAGCAATTATAAAGCTATTTATTATAGGTAGATCAAAAACCAAAAATCGGCCTACTAAAATAAAATCCCCCTTCAGCTCAAAATGTCTACTTGATAGGGCATGTTCAACAAGTAAAGTCGAGGCAGTTCCGTACATTGCCTCAACTTTTACTTGCACACGCCTTTACATTTTAACCCGCCATTATTTTCACGTAAAAGTGCCGTTCTCTTGGCCCATCAAATTCGCAGAAATATACACTTTGCCATGTGCCTAATATGGGCTGCCCATCTGAAATGATTAAGGTTTCACTTGCTCCGATTACAGAGGATTTCATATGGCCGTCCGAGTTTCCTTCCATATGAATGTATTCCTGCTTGTTCGGAAATGTTTCATCCAGACCGAGTTTAAGATCTGTTTTCACATCGGGATCAGCGTTTTCGTTAATGGTAATTGCTGCTGTTGTATGCGGACAGAAGATAAGCATAATTCCATCTTGGACATTGCTTTCAGTCAATGCTTCTTCTAAATAATGGTCTAGATTTGTGAAGGATTGCTTTTCGTTCGTATGGATTGTAAACTTTCTCAACAAAATCAACTCCTAACATTTCTTTTGTCTATCATAGCTAAACTTTCGATCCATTCCAAACATAACATGAAACCTTTTTTATGTAGAATCGTATAGCTGAGTTAGAGGGTTATTTTAGTCTGAGGAGGATATGATGAGGAAATTTCTATTGATTGGACTAGTAATATTAGCCGGTTGTTCGTCCGCTTCGCCTACAGCTGAGGAGAGTGCACGGGAAGTGATTGATCTTCTTGTAAATGAAGATTTTGAAAAAGTTCATGATGATTTTTTTGGTGAAAAATTGCAAGAATCCACTTCACTAAAGGAATTGGAACAAGTTTGGAAAGCTGAAGCAAGTGGAACATTTATTGGAGTGGGATCTTTGGAATCTTCCGAAAGGGGTGACGCTTATCAAGTTGTTGAAGCTGAAATCGAGTATAGTGAAGTAATTTTTCAATTACGTTTGACATTCGATGAAGCGCTTCAATTGGTTGGAATGAATTTATCTCCTGGAGGGGTAAATGTTGATGTACCGGACAGTGTCACGGAGGAGCAAGTAACAGTCGGCCAAGGAACTGAATATGAGCTGGAAGGAACACTAACACTACCGAAGCAACATCAGGAGCTGGGTGATCTGCCAGGGGTTGTACTCGTTCATGGCTCAGGTCCTAGCGATAGAGATGAAGCTGTCTTCGGTTATAAGCCTTTCCGTGATATTGCTTGGGGTCTTGCTGAACAAGGGATTGCAGTATTAAGGTACGATAAACGAACGTATACCTATGGCAGCACAATGTCCCCCGATGAATTGCAGTCCTTAACTGTTTACGAGGAAACCGTTGAAGATGCTGTTCGAGCTGCTGAGCTGTTAAAACATGATTCGCGCATTGATTCGAATAGCGTTTACTTAGGCGGACATAGTCTCGGTGGGATGCTCGCCCCAAGAATTGACCTAGAGGGAGATTTTGCTGGTCTTATTATACTCGCAGGTTCACCGAGGAGTTTATGGGAGATTATTTATGATCAAAGTATGGATATGTATGAAGATGAGAACCAGATAGCGTTTGTGCAAGCGGAATATGAAAAAGCAAAAGGGTTAAAGGATATGACAGAGGATGAGGCTTTATCAGAAACGCTGTTTGGTCTCCCTGCCTATTACTTTCAAGAAATGGATACCTTTGATGCAGGAGCTTTAGCTGCAGAGTCCGAAAAACCTCTATTGCTTTTGCAAGGAGAAGATGATTTCCAAGTTTACGTCGATAAGGATTTTGCATTATGGCAGGAAGCCTTAGCTGACAAAGAAAATGCAACATTTATTAGCTATCCCGGACTGAATCATTTTTTCGTTGACTATGATGGTCCTGATGCAGGAACAATTGCCGAATACGAACATCCTGGTGTTGTCGATAAGCATGTAATAGAAACAATAGCAGATTGGATTCTGGAGCAAACGAACAAATCACAATGATAGAAAGGTGAGCCTAATATGAAGAAGCTTTTCTTTATCTTACTAGCACTATTAGTTTTAATGGGATGTGGCGAACCAACAGGTGACCAGGCTTCTGAAAATGCAACCGATAGCAGCACTTCGGATGAACAAAATGAAGATACAGATGATGCGGCGGATTCTAGTGAAAAGAACGGTTCAGATGAAGATACAGAAGAGATAGTCACTCTTGCGGAAGAATTTATCGGGCAGCTTGCTAATGGAGAATTCGAAACAGCAACCCAACATTTTAACGGAACGATGGAAGCAGAACTCACACCTGTCGCACTCGATGAATTATGGGTGGCACTTGAGGATCAGCTCGGTGGATTCATCGACCAAGAATATAGCTCGATTGAACAAGTCGATGACCACCAAGTTGTATTAATTGATGGACTTTTCGAAAGTGCCGATGTCGTATTTAGTGTAACGTTTGACAATAACAATCAAATTGCTGGTTTTTACATTCAATAAAATGATGGAGAGCTTAAAACTCTCCATCTTAGCCCCAAACTAAATTTTATCGCATCACCTCAATTTAAATTAACGCGCTAACGTATCTCGCTTGGTTTGGACACCTAAATCATATTTAACGCACCATCGCACACCGCTAAAACACCTTCATCCAATTTAACGCACTATCGCATCTCGCTAAGACACCTTAATCATATTTAACGCACCATCGCAACTCACTATGACACCTTAATCAAAATTACAGCACCATCACTCACCGCCAGGACACCCTAATCCAATTTAACGCACTATCTCATCCTACTATGACACCTATATCAAAATTACAACACCATCACTCATCGCCAGGACGCCCTAATCCAATTTAACGCACCATCGCATCTCGATAAGACACCTAAATCATATCTAACGCACCATCGCACACCGCTAAGACACCTATATCATATTTAACGCACCATCACACCCCGCTAAGACACCTATATCATATCTAACGCACCATCGCACCTCACTATAACACCTATATCAATTTCATCGCTCCGCTCTCACTATCTAACGAAAAAACAAATCGTAACAATTACTGTTTACAAATCGTAATGATTACGATATGATAGGAAATATTAAAAATACAAAACAAGAAAGGAATACGATAAATGAAAATTATCCAGGCTTTATTTATTTTTAGTTTTACAGCATTTTTAATGATTGGTTGTTCATCAACTGAAGAGGATCCAGCCAATGCCAATAATTCAGATAAGCTTACTGTATATACGTCTGTTTATCCATTTCAGTATGCTGTGGAGCAAATTGGCGGCGATTCTGTTGAAGCCAAAACCGTTTATCCACCTGGCGCAGATGCACATACATATGAGCCAACATCCAAAGATATGACGGCAATTGCTGATAGTGATGCATTTATTTTTATAGGTGATGGTATGGAGGGCTTTGCGACAAGTGCAGCAGATGCGCTTGCTAATCAAGATGTAGAATTAATTGAAATCGGAAAGTATAAAGAGCTTTTCCATGGGCATGGTGGCGGCGATAATCACGATCATAGCGATCATACCGAGGATGGACATAATCATGGGGAAGACAGTCATGGGCATGATGAAGATCACGAACACGATGGCAGCGAGCACAATCACGAACATGATAACAGCGAGAACAGCGATACTGAAGATGGCCACGATCATGATGGTCACAGTCACGGAACAACCAGTGATTCACATGAAGAAAATAGTGTTTCCATTACTATCGATGGCCTGGCTGGACATTACCATACTGGCGATTCTATCCAGTTAACCGCCCATTTAAGCGAAGACTCTGACCATGACCATTGGCATTGGTATACATTAGAACCTGGTGCTGATGATTGGGAGACGGTGCCCGATAACGGAACCGCCACATTTGGTGGCGAGGCTACTATTGATGGACAGCAAATTAAAGCAGTCCTCTTCGGAGACGATCATGAAGTAGTAGCAGAATCAGAGGCCGTAACAATTTCAATCGATGATCATACTGGCGATCATGATCCACATCTTTGGATTGATCCATTGCGAATGATCGAAATCTCTCGCATTATCAAAGATGAGCTGATTGCATTAAATCCCGATGCAGAGGCTGATTACAATGCGAATTTTGAAGGATTAGAAGCGGAACTTCTAGGATTGGATAAGGAATTTTCAGAGCTGTTAGCGACCAAAGAAAATAAATATATCATGGTACCGCATGCTGCTTACGGATATTGGGAAGAGCGCTATGGTGTAAAACAAATTGCGATTAGCGGGCTTTC
The DNA here is from genome assembly GCF_003515705.1 of Oceanobacillus profundus. GTDB lineage: Bacteria > Bacillota > Bacilli > Bacillales > Amphibacillaceae > Oceanobacillus > Oceanobacillus profundus. The sequence goes on along the minus strand of NZ_QWEH01000014.1, from coordinate 106,636 downwards.
AACAAGTCAAGAGCCGTCGCAAAAGCAATTAACTGAGGTTATAAGCCAGGCAGAGGAACATAATTTGGATTATATTCTCTATGAACAAAACAGTCCAAATCGACTTTCCGAGGTTATCCAGGAACAAATTGGTGCGGAAGATTTAACGATTCATAATCTCTCTGTCCTAACAGATGAAGATATTAAAAATAAGGAAGACTATATTTCCTTAATGCGATATAACTTAGAAATACTCGACCAAGTGACGAAATAATTATGTGTTGCCCTCATTTTTTGGCAGAAAGGAAAGTGTAAAACTTTTCTTTCTGCATAAATGCGACTAAGGCATTTGCCGAATGCCTTAGATTTCTATAGGGCAACTAACTTATGGAGGGAAAATGAATTTGTTACGACAACATAAAATTCCAGTTACGATTCTCACCGGTTTTCTAGGCGCAGGAAAAACCACATTATTAAATCGCATTCTTAATGAAGATTCGCAGCAGAAAACAGCTGTGATTGTGAATGAGTATGGGGATTTATCGATTGATAGTCAGCTGATCACCGATACAAAAGAAGAAATTATTGAAATCAACAGTGGCTGTATTTGCTGCAATGTTCGGGGTGACTTGATTTCTATTCTCTCTTCTATGCTGCGGCAGCAATTAAATGGCGAAGTTCAATTTGACCGGGTCATTATTGAAACGACAGGACTTGCCAATCCAGCACCTGTCGTTCAAACCTTTTTAATGGATGAGGCTATGTCCCGCTGGTTTGAACTAGATAGCGTTTGTACGGTACTTGACTCGAAGCACCTCCCTCAACATATCGATTCAGAGGAATTACAGGAGCAAATCGCCTTTGCAGATGTGCTTATTTTTAATAAAACAGATCTTGTAAATGAAAGAGAACTGAAGAAGCTTCAAACGCGGATTACACAAATGAACCCGAATGCAAACGTAATACACTCTATTAATTGCGATATTAACACCAGTGATATTATTGGCATTCAATCATTTGATCTCGGACACAAGCTTCAAATACACCCCAATTTATTAACGGACGAGCATCATCATCACCATGATACTGTAAACTCTTTTGTATTTACTGACGATCGTCCCCTCAATTTGGATCGTGTAAACAGATGGTTCAGCTATCTCGTGCAAATTAAAGGTGAAAGCCTGTACCGTTATAAAGGAATTCTTCATATTGACGGAATGGATGAACGCGTTGTTTTCCAGGGTGTGCATATGTTATTTTCCGGTACAAATGACCGTCCATGGCTGCCAGCGGAAACGAAGCAAAGTGAAATCGTCTTTATCGGAAAAGACCTGGATAAATATGAATTAGAAAAAGGATTTTACGCTTGTCTGCAATGAACAATCTATTATGAAATAAAAGAAAGAAGGTAATACAGTGGCTAAGAAATCAAAGGTCGCAAAAACAAAGAAGCAACAAGCACTTGTAGAAAAATATGCTGATTTAAGAAGAGAATTAAAAGCTAAAGGGGATTACGAAGCACTTCGCAAACTGCCGAGAGATTCTTCCCCTACGCGACTGAATAATCGCTGTGAAGTAACGGGGCGTCCAAGGGGCTATATGCGAAAATTCGGCATGTCCCGGATTGCTTTTCGAGAATATGCACATAAGGGGCAACTGCCTGGTGTGAAAAAATCGAGCTGGTAGTAAGTGCTCGAGCAAAAAGGGGGCTCCCTCAAACTCTAGGGAGACCCTTTTTTTAAATTACTTCGTATCAAGGGGTTCTAAGCGCGCTTCGATTGCTTCCCGCTGATCTTCGAAGTAAGGCGGCAATGCTAACGATTCACCTAAATGCTCGAATTCCTCATCTGATGTAAATCCAGGACCATCTGTAGAAAGCTCGAATAGGATTCCATTAGGCTCTCTAAAATAAAGTGCTTTAAAGTAAAAACGCTCCACAACACCTGAATTACCAAAGCGTGCTTCTGTGATTCGATCTCGCCATTTTCTCAATTCCTCTTCATTTTCGACACGGAATGCAACGTGATGCACACTACCACGACCAGGACGTTCTTTTGGTAGATCGTTTCGAGTTTCTAGATGGATTTCTGCTCCTGTCCCACCCTCTCCAGTAGAAAAAACTAAAATATCATCTTGCCCCTCAACCAATGATGGATAGCTTCCAACTTGTGTAAATGTTAACAGCTCGGTGAGAACTTTAATTGTTGGTGCTGGATCTTGAACCGTTAATTTTACCGGACCAAGCCCGATAATACCCGTATCCACTGGAACAGGGCTGCGTTTCCAAGGCGTTCCACCTGCAACACCTTGATTTGTTTCATCTGAAACTAAGGTTAAACGCTGTTTCTCTGGGTCACGGAAATGAATGACACCACGCCCCCCCTGCTCCATAATCCCATCATGTTCAACCTCATATTCATTAAAGCGGTTTTCCCAGTAAGTAAGTGCGGCATCATTCGGTACACGTAATGATGTTCCCGAAATGCTGCTCACACCTTGATACGTATTCCCTGCTCGTGGAATCTCAAAAAACGTTAAATCTGTTCCTGGATTCCCTACCTCATCTGCATAAAACAAATGATACATGGATGTATCATCCTGATTTACTGTTTTCTTAACAAGACGCATCCCTAGAACAGTTGTGTAAAAATGGTAATTCGCTTTTGCATTGGCAGTGATCGCTGAAACGTGATGGATTCCTTTTAATTGCATGACTTTTCCTCCTAGGATTTTATTATGAATTAAACTATTTTTAATTAATTTATCTTTAATTAATTATATAGTACAATTTATTTTATTATTTGTCAACAAGCTATAAAATTAACTTAACCGATTATAGCTGGTAAGAAACATAGTCTTATCTGAAAAAAATGTCATATTATGTTCGTCAGCTTCTATGCTATAATACAAACGAGGAGGTGATAAGAATGGACAAGTCGGATCAAATTATTGAAATGCTTGGGGAAATTAAGAGCAAGTTGGATGAGCACAGTCAAATTTTAAAGGAACATAGTCAAATCTTGAATGAACATAGTCAAATTCTCGGAGAGCACAGTCAAACACTAGAAAACCACAGTTCACAATTAAAAGAACACGGGCAAATTCTAACTGCATTGCGTGCGGGACAGGATCATTTAAAAGCAGAATTCGACGGGATGAAACTAGCAAATGCAAAAGAATTTGGAGAATTGAAAGAAGAAATAAATACGATTTCGATCAATCAGGAGCTGCTTCGCGATGACACATGGACAAATAAAGTAGACATACATCGCATCAAGAAAACGATGGGAATGGCCTAACATCACCTCGTTTTGCCTCTTAGAATGAACGCTCCCGAATCTTACCTACACTTAAAAGCAGGTTGGACATCCTATCCAGCCTGCTCTTCTCTTATCTATATGGCTTTTAACAACAGTTTCTTCAAAAGCGGTGCAAAATGCTCCGGTAATTCAGCGACACTTGGTACCATCACACGTTCCCTGCCATAGATATTTTCCATCGTTGCATCTTCACGCTCGCCAATTTCACCATCGGACAAAAACATTCCGATAACATCAATTCCTTTTTTGCGCGCTTCGGAAACAGCGAGATGTGTATCGACAATGCCATTTTGATCATAGCCAGCTGCTGCGGGCTCTCCATCGGAAAATACTAAAAGGAATTTATTTTTCTCGCGTCGTGCTTCTAAATCCTTTAAGGCGACACGAATGCTGAAGCCATCACGATTATCCTCTTCAGGCTCGAGCTGCATGATTTTTGGACCATTGTTTTGATAAAAGGAATCGGTATGGGCATGAATTATATGAAAATAATTTGGCTGATAGCCTTCCCTTACTTCATTCGCATCCTCCCAGAATCCGATGATGGAATGAGGTATTTGTAATTGCTTCAGCACCTCATGAAACAGCACAATTCCTTTTTTCGTTTCTTCCATTTTTCCAACCATGGAAGCCGAACAGTCAATTAGCAATGTAAAAACCGCATCGAATTCTTTCGATTCCTGATCCTTTTTATAAAAAACTCGTGACGTATCATCCAATACAAGCGGCAGTAAGTTTCTCGATAATCGTCCTGCAAGCAGGTCTTTTCGCGGTGTCGTTTTCTTATGTTCGATTGTCTTCTTAATCGTATTTGCAAGCTTGCGGTGGAACAGATCAATTTCCGCTACATATTCTCGGTAAAGCTCCTCATCTTCTCTTGACGGGGCATGCGCCTCTTTTATCAGCTTAACAGCATCAGCATTCTCTTCCCCATAGCTGCTTTCCGATCCTTGCTTCTGGTCCTTCGCCGCCTGCTTATCCACTGCTTCCATCTTCGAATAGTCCTCTTGCTTACTTTCGCCGGACGTTCCTTGAATGGAAGCCATCGCCTGATCGGCATCCTCCGTTTCGCGTGCTCCGCCACCTAGCATGCTTGTTTTCGAACCTTGCTCCAGCTCAAATTGCAGGAAGTTTTGCTTCCGGTCTTCATTTTTATTTTCGCGGTGCCAGGTAGAAAACGTCTCATCGAAGTATTCGCTTTTTTCCTTATCCACCTCGTCTTCATCGTCATTGACCAATTCATCGGTACGAGTTAGCTCATCAAAAAGGGTGTTTTTCGTATAGGTCTCCAGATGGCCAATTGGAAAAATAAAATATTCATTAATGGAATCCTTATAATCGCGGTTCAATCGAAAGACAATTTGCTCGCAAATTCTTACGGTTGCATCCGTACTTCTTGCTTCATAAACAGAATAAAGCAGCGGCTTCAGCTGTTCAAGATGTGACAGCTGCTCCTCATTTGCCCTCGGGAAATTAGGATCCGGACTGTCTGCCTGAATCAGTAAATAAATAAGGCAAAATAATTCATCGAGCGCAAAGCTTCTCGTCACATTTGCTGCTAATTGCATGTCAAAGTAATTTCTTAAATAATTTCTCCGTTTTTTGAACATCGCCACTGTTCCCGGACGGTTTTTTTTCACAATTTCTTCTAATCGAATATCCTCAAGGAGTGCGAATAATTGTGTAGCGAATTTAGGAAGATCGGATTCTTGAATACTTTCCATATATGCTTGCACCGTGGGTATATCAGAATAATGCAGCGTACCAATCGTCCTTAGAAGCACATCCGATTTAAATCCTGCTTCCTTCGTGTCCTGATCCAGCTTACGCCAAATCTGGCTCACTGTAACTCTTTCATCGACTAGGTCAATTTGTGAGCCATAGCTATATTCAAAGTCTAGATTCGGATTTCCAGATAAAACGGTCGCTAGATCCTGTAACTGCATAAAAAGTTTGGTGTCCACTTTCGAATCATGGAAACGGGTCATCCGGCATTCTCCTTTTTAAAATAGCGTTTCAGCTAAGTTCTTCACAAATTCACGTTCTCGCTCTTCATCCAATTTGTCAACGATTGAACGTAAAATAGCACGTTTGGGAGGTATCAAGACACTCAAATCACACGCATCAAGTAACGCACGAATTGATGCCGCATCCTCGGATAGCTTTCCTTGAAAGACAGCTGTAATTAAATCTCCAGATAATTTTACAAATAAATTAATTAATGTCTCATCTGCCAACTTTGTATTGGAAACGATAAGTTGCTTCAATTGCTCGCCCTCGATGTATGGAACCTCAATGACGATAAAACGGTTTTTCAACGCTTCGTTAAGCGGAACAGTACCAATATACCCTTCATTAATCGCAGCAATCACGCCAAAACCTTCCTTGGCAGTAATCATTTCATTTGTAAATGGATTCGTGATTGTTCTCCGATAATCAAGCACCCCATTAATAAGCGGCAATGTTTCCGGCTTAGCCATGTTTACCTCATCAATATATAAGAAGCAACCAGCCTTCATCGCATTTGTCACCGGTCCCGGGATAAACTCAATCACCTGCTTTTCACCTTCGTAAGCAAGTGTTTTAAACCCAAGCAAGCTTTCCGCATCCAAATCCACCGAGCAGTTCACACTGAACATCGGCTGCTGGAACAGCTGGGATAGCGTCTCCGCAAATTTCGTTTTTCCCGCTCCAGTAGGACCTTTTAACAAGACATTTTTTCCCATACTTAACGCAGTAATAGCATCCGTTAGCAAATCCATATGTGGCGGCACATAGCCACCAGGCCGAATTAAATCTTGAAACTCCTCTGCTTGTCTTGCTTTTTGCGTTTCTTCTAGTTGTTGGTTTATATTTTCAGGTAACTGATAATTTATATTCATTGTAAAAACTCCTTCCTAAGACATTGTATACGTGATTAGGGGGAGAAATCAAAGATTGCCTTCTGCATTATAGTGGAATGATTGTGTGGAAATGCTACTTATTTTGGAAGTGCGTGCTGAGATGGTGTCTTATTTTTGCGTTTGGTGCTTTAGCAGGGCGGGGATGGTGTCTTATTTTTTGCGTTTGGTGCTTTAGAAGGGCGGGATGGTGTCTTATTCTTGCGTTTGGTGCTTTAGCGTGTGGCGATGGTGTCTTATTTTTTGCGTTTGGTGCTTTAGCGTGTGCCGGTGGTGCCTTATTTTTGCGTTTGGTGCTTTAGCGAAAAGGGGTAGCGTCAGGAAAATGCGTATTAACAACGTTAGGGAATCCAGATATAAAATAAGCCTAATTTCTCGGTAGTTTTAGTGAGAAATTAGGCTTTGATTACTTCCATTAACGACCCTTACAGCTGAAGACGGTTGTTTTCTTAGAATGGAAGTGCTTTTCATGTTCCATCTATCTATGAGTAGCTATCATTTACTTTTTTTGTTATATACAATTGCAGTAATTACATTAAGTACAATAGTAACTATAGAAAGCAGGAAAGAAAGACGAACCACACCCTTAGAGGTGTCCATAAGAGCCGACCAATCCTCTATCCTGACTAAGTAATCGTTATATAAAATTTGAAAACATAGCGAGATTACACAGGCACTAAAACTTGCTATCGAAAATAAAACCCAAGTTTTGTTATTATCTTTATTACGCTTTGCCAGACTTGCAATAGGCAATATCCATGCAATCAAACCCAGCACAAGGCTTCCGATATTTAACAAACCATACATAATCATGTCTCCTTTCTAATTCTAATCCATATTTTCAATTATTTTCTTGAGTTTGAAAAATCCTGATAAATATTTCGTGGAGTAAAGAGTCAATATTAATCCGCCAAGCCATATCAGCGATACAATGAAAATGATGCCTAATGGGAAGAAGCTATAAAGAAACATATTTAATGCTAATACACATGAAATGATAACCGAAATGACTGTTAGAGGGATAAGTTGAACCAGTTTGCGCTTGATAATCTTTCTGCACATAGCGAGTTTCGTTTCACGATCACTGAATATTTTTTCTTCGCTACACTGTAAAGCAGGTTTTGAAAAATAAAATCTGCCGTCTTTTTCAGCCACGAATTCCCATCCAAAATCAGTAAATAATTGTACATATTCACTTTTACGCTGCTCTTTCGGATTAAAGTCTATCTGATAGATAGCAGCTTCTTTATCGCATTTTTCAAAAAGATATTTCTTGCCTCTTGTATCGGTCAATCTCCATCCAGCGTTGTGTTGAGAGGATAAAAATTCTTGCTCCTCCTCAAAATCGGATATATAAAAGCTCCTTCTGATTGTTTTCTTTTCAGTCATTATTGCATCCCTCCCTATGCTCTTGTGTTTTTATATAATCTTTCAATACGCAGGATTTCAATGTCTAATATTTCACGTCCTAAATCAGTGATTTTATAAAATTTTCGATTGCTCTCTGTTTTCACAAGAACAATTAGCCCATCTTTCTCCATTTTGGACAAACTGGTATAAACCGTCCCTGCCCCTAAATCTATTTCACCTTTTGTGAGGGTTTTTACGTGTTTCATGATACTATAACCATGCATTTCACTTTGCAAAGCAAACAGGATATAAAAGCTGGTTTCTGTCATTGGCATATAAAACCTACGTATTCTTTTATCCAATCAAACACCACCTTCCTTATAGCGTACTACGATATAAATGATTATAGCGAAGTGTGATACATTTGTCAAAACCTGATTTTAAAGAACGGAATAATCACTGAAAGCCGTGAATTACGCTTCTAATAGCAATTCACTACTAACAAATATAACTAATTTACAAAAAATTTACAAAAAACAGTAATACTATCCTATTTGGTTTTAAGGGGTAGTTTACTAGAATGGAAAGAGACAGGGGTGGTACTTAGGTAGTTTTACTAATGGGCTCAGGTGTGATAGACGGAGGGAGTGATACTGACGGGCAATAAGGCAATAAAGCATTGAAACATTTCTATTAATCAACTAAAACTACAAACTATTTTTAAGTAGAATGAGAGGAGAAATCAGAATGAAAAACAAACTGAAAACGGCGGCTTTCATTGCATTAACTACTCTTATGGTATTGGGTAATTTTAATCCAGTTTCCGCAGCAACTGAAACGGATGAATTTAAATATTTAAAGGACGCAATCGAAACAGTTGACGCTGTACCTTCTGAGGAAAGAGATCAATACTTGGAAGATAACCGTGATTGGATTGATGAAGTTGGAGTGAGACTGGAATCTTATGTAGAATCCTTTCCAGAAGGGGAGCAAAATGATGTAGTTACGCGTCTTTTAAGCGATAACGCTATAGGAGAAATCGAAATCGCACTTAGCGGAAATCTTGATGAATACTTTAATAACGTATGGACTTCTACACGTGGGGGTTATTACACATATTCAATGGAACCAAAGTGGTCCGTCAGACTTTGGGGGCCAACAATGGAGGCTGCTTGGAATGAATTAGGAAGAAACTATAGTGGTATCCGAAACGACAACGGAAGTTTATGGAACCAATATAAATGCCATTGGGATTATGATGTTTTTGGTGCAGTAGCAGGAAGCTGGGATTTAGAGGTGGGTAGACCGATTGTTTCTGACTGGGAAATGTTCACGTCTCGTTGCAATCCGTCGTAATTAAATAATCAAATTTATTGAGTAGCAAAGAACAATTTTTAATCTAAGTATTGCAGCAGCGCAACAGACGATAGGAAGCAGAATTGCTATAATATGGTAGACTGTGTACGCTAAGAGAAAACCTGGTGAAAACCGGAGGAGCAAAGCGCCATATAATCTGGCTGCAAACCTAATAGACCAATGTAACCAATCCATTTATATGGTGACATCATCCGAGAAGAGGTTGCGTTACATACTCTAAGACCACTAAAACTGTCTTAACGTTGTTAATCCGCATTTTCCTGACGGTATCCCTTAAAGGCAAAAGGAGCTTGGGTTCGATTCCAAACTCCTTTTTTTAATACTCTTTCCTCGATTCTAAGAAATGAATTGATGGAAGGATGGTATTCTTTATTTTTGATTGCGTGTCCAGTTACGGAATGTCACATTACATGGAATGCCTTGAGTGAACTACCCACCACTTAGCTAACCTTATGGTCTGCTTGAAGTGGGGGCTTCTCGACTTATCGTTACTTTTACTAGCTAACGAAAAATGACCGAGCTAACCCTCTTGTTCCAAGAGTTTTTGTTTCTATGATAATGCTAATAAGCGTAATCCTTCATTCTTGATATTGATAGCTGAATTGTAGTCACGATCTGCCACATAACCGCAAGAGCATTGGTATGTACGGTCAGATAGCGCCATAGGCTTTTCTGCACCACAACAAGAACATTTTTTAGTAGAAGGAAACCATTTGTCAATTTTCATGAGTTGCTTCCCCAGTTCTTTTAGCTTGTATTCTAAAAACGTAGTGAACATACCCCACCCATTATCATGAACGCTTTTACCAAAGTAAAGGGTTTTAGACATACCTTTCATATCTAAGTCCTCTATACTAACCGCATCGTAGTTTGAAGCCAATTCTTTTGACTTATGATGAAGGAAGTTTTTACGTTGATTTGCGGTTTTTTCTTGCAATCGAGCTACTTTCAATCGTTGTTTTTCCCATCGTGCAGAACCATACTTTTTTCGAGATAAAATACGCTGTTCCTTTGCTAGTTTGTCTAATGATTGACAATAGAAACGAGGGTAATTGGCTTTCTCACCCTGTTCGCTTTCAACATATAGACCATCCATTGCAAAGTCTAATCCGACAACATGTTGAACGTTTACAGGCTTAATCTCTTTCTCATATTCTGTCAAAATAGAAATATAGTATTTTCCTGATTTTGTTTTGGTAATCGTACAGGACTTTATTTTATAATCAGCAGGGAGGTCTCGATGCTGTTTGATTTTTAGTGTCTGTTTTATTTTGGGCAATTTGATATGGCGATCTTTCAATTTGATATTCTCATTTACCATATTTGTTGTATAAGATTGTTTATCTTTTTGGCTTTTGAATTTCGGGTAGTTTGCACGACCTTCAAAGAAGTTTTTATAAGCTACTTGCAAGTTAATCTGTGCATTTGCCAAAGCCAATGAATCGACTTCTTTTAGGAATGGAAATTCACTTTTATAGGTAGCAGGGGTCGGAAACTTTTGTTTTTTGCATTTTTCTTTGTCGTTTTTGTATTTCTCATACGTTTCTTTACGGTCTGCTAACATTTTGTTGTAGACAAAACGAACACACCCAAACGTTTTAGCAAGAAATATTACTTGGTCTTTATTCGGTAATAATCGAAATTTGAAGGCTTTATGTTGCTTCGTCATATCCATTCACCTGCTTCGATAAAGAATATATGTTCTTATTATATCGTAGGAAGGGATGCTTGGCTATCGCCAACCGAAATTCATCTCCCACCTACTCATTAGGCTAACGCCATAATGCCATTCACATTCCTTGAGGATGGGAGACTTCTTTCGGAAATCCGTTAAAACGTATGGTTTTATCCGTTTCCCTCACGCCGCGACTTTCCGCTTCTCTATAAATCTTTTTTCTAGCATGGACAGGCACAAATTCCATTAATCCAATGGGTTTCCCGTCTTCGATGAGCTTAATAGAAACGAACGGTCCTTCTTCACCATTTCCGTTATCATCACGTCGATATATTTATAATTAATGACCTTCAGCCATTGATGGGAACGTTTATTGATATGATACTTCGAATCCTTTCGCTTCAGGACAATCCCTTCCAGGTCTTATTCCTTTACTAAATGGAAATACGGCACGCCACCCCTTCGCCCCATTGAACCTGCACTGTCTTTTCCGAATGGAATTCCAGCTGATTCAGAAGTTTTTTGCGTTCGATAAGCGGGAAAGACGTAATCCTTTCACCGGCATAAGCTTCATCCGCAGTACGTTTCCAGTCACAATTTCATAGAACAAATTTACAGATAAAAGGTTTGCTTCTTCTTTATCACAGATGACCGTCACTTCCCCCTCTAGTCCTGTCAGGGTAGCAACTTCCATCAAAACGAGCTGTTTCATCAAGTTTTTCTACAGGTGTTCTATAATCAACCGTTTGTGCAATATACGGGATAAAATTATCTATAATCCCTCTTTTTCAGCAGTTTGATCTTTTCAAAGTGCTTATCTCTATATTTCTGAAAAAGTCCAACTACAATTGTTAGCCAAAATCCACTAGCGAAGTATCCACCAATAATATCACTCGGATAATGTACACCAAGATAGACTCTACTGATTCCAATCAAAACAATAAATAGGCTGCTAAATAGTATTAAGATAGTACGTCCAGTGCGATTTGGAATATGACGCCATAAGAGGAATGCTAGAATGCCATAAAATGCAAAGGCATTCATTGCATGACCACTAGGAAAACTATAACCACCAATATCAATTAGACGATGAAACTCTGGACGTGCTCGATGAAAGATTTGTTTTAAAATCCAATTTAGGATTGGCGTACTAATAACAACCGACCAAAGTAAAATGATTTCTAATCGATGTTTCATTACAACATATAGAAACAGAGAAGTCAGCAGAACAATGACAAGCATGGCAGAAAAAGAGCCAATGAATGTGAAAAACTTCATGATGGACGTTAGTGTTGATGTTTCGAATTCTTGAAAATAGGTAATCACTGTACGATCAAAGTTCGTAATATCTTGATTGACTGCAAAAATCACCATTATACTAAATCCGAAAAGCGTGACTAAACCGGTAATCAATGCCCCTGTCGAGTGCTTTTTATGTATCATGCTGAAAAACTCCTTAGATGAAATTACCTTTTATTTAGAGATACACGGAATCTTACCGCCTTCCCCAACAATACTTTCTTTGCGTATTATTACCTTACTTCCACCACTATATTTAAATTGTTAAAAGTTATCTGCTATCCTGGAGTATCCATTTGTATTGCATTTTTACGTCTATTTTATTATATATTGGACAGATGACGGATCTTAGAGGATACGGCACCAGCGCATGGAACGAAATCATGGAAAAACTTATTCAAACGACGTACCACTGTTGAACGTTTTCCATCCCGTCACAATCCTTAATTTTTCTCCAGAACGCGTCCGAACAAATGGCTTTCATCTGGTGTTTGAAACTCTATCAACAATGGCTCACTCTTCATTCTATTTTTTTATTATGCTCCAATCGCACCTCAAAACGGACACCCAACAACGTTCGGATACCCCATACCATGAAAAAATTTTAACTAACTAAGTTCTTAGTCATGAATCAGGAAGCTCGTCCCCGCCAATTAATCACAATAATTCCAACTGCAACTAGCAAAATCGAAAAAAGAATAAATACATTTAACGTCTCTCCAGGAATAAACATCGCGGATAGCACAGTTCCCGACACAGGAACAACAAATTTGTAAATACTTATCTCGCCAGCTTTATTATATTTTAAAATCGAATACCAGAGCGCAAATGCAACGGCCGATAAAATTGCGGAATAGATAAATAAAGCCGTACCGAGACCATTAAAGATAATTGCATTTTCACCTAGCTGCGGATAGCCGACCGCAAGTAAAAGCACAGCACCTATTGTTAGCTGCCAGCCTGTCAATGCGAATGGATGGATACCAACCGCTAATTCTTTTGCCATAATCGTTCCAATTGCACCTGTCAGCGCAGCTAATATCATGTAGCCTTCCCCAGTAAATTGAAATGCCAGCTCAAATTCCTGTCCCCAATTCGCAACGATAATCCCGGAAAAACCGGCGATTAGGCCAATAACTTTTTTCCAATTCATCCGATCATTTTTGTAGTAGTAATGTGCTAGGATAACGGTAAAGAAGGTGGCACTTGCTGATAAAATCGATCCTTGCATACCTGACACTTTTGCTAAACCATTGTAAAAGAAAAAGTATTGTAACGAAGTTTGAATAAATCCAAGGATAACAATGACCATCAGCTGTCTTTTTGTAATGATAACTTTCTTTGGGTTGGTTAGAAGCAGTCCAACAAGCACAATAAGTCCAGCTAGTAAAAAGCGCCAGCCGGCAAAGACAATTTTTGCAAAGGTATCATCAGGTGCCATTTGCAGTTCTTCATAGCTTACCTTTAAAACAGGAAAAGCACTCCCCCATAAAAGCGAGCAAAAGATTGCAATACCAATGACTGCCCATTTATTTTGAAACATGTTTTTCACGTAAAATTCATCTCCTGCTAATTCTAGTTGTACAATAGTCTAATGTAGCTTATAGATAGGTATTTGGTCAAGCAAAGAAAACTTGGCATTCGCAAGCTTTTAACGAATGTCTTAGTTGAACTTATATAAAAAGATAGTTTTAAAATAACCCAGCTAGAATTAGCCGGGCTATGCCTTAACAGTTAAATAATCGGATAATACTGCTCATATCTCGGATTGCAGTAATAAGGTGGTCTTGGCCCGATTTTCGGAACAAGCCACAAATTCGGGTTATCATCATATCGCATTTTTTCTTTTTCGTCGGAATGCGTAACTAATAACAGTTTTACCTCTGGATTGTAATAATCATGCATCATTATAAACCCCTCCTGCCTATGCTTTCCAATTACTTTATTCACCTCACACCGTTCATGAGCACGTACATTTAACCGATGCACAACATCCGCCCATTTTTCATAAATTAATTTCAGTATGAATGATGGAGGAGGAAATAGAATGACAAAGGATTATGGAGACGAGCAAACTTATCCTATGTATCCCAATTACGGAAAAATAACGCGGTATGAGGATATCGCTATTACGGTTCCTGAACAACGTCAATATCGACAGCCAGGTGTAGAAGCCAAAATGGTACCGAGACCAATCATCGAAAATCCGAATTATAAAGGAAGTGGAAAGTTAAAAGGTAAAGTTGCTCTGATTACTGGCGGTGACAGTGGAATGGGAGCTGCTGCGGCAATTGCTTTTGCAAAAGAAGGAGCAGATATTGCCATTTCCTATTTGGATGAACATGATGATGCAAACCGAACGAAAAACAGAATCCACGAGCTTGGCAGAGAGTGTCTCCTGTTACCTGGTGACCTTAGAAACAAACAGCAATGTATCGCTATTGTTGAAGAGACAATTAATACTTTCGGGAAGCTTGACATTCTGTGCAATCATGTAGGTATTCAATTTCAACAACTAAGTTTGCTCGATATTACCGATGAACAATTCGATGACACATTCAAGGTAAATATCTATTCCCATTTTTACACCACACGCGCTGCACTTAAATACTTAGAAGCAGGTAGCTCCATTATTAACACCTCTTCTGTTGTCGCTTTTGATGGAAATGATCAGCTCATTGATTACACAGCAACTAAAGGTGCAAACATCGGCTTTACACGAGCATTGGCAAACAGCTTAGTACGTAAAGGAATACGTGTTAACGCAATTGCACCCGGACGGATTTGGACCCCACTCATTCCATCCAGCTTTTCCGCCGACCAAGTTCCCCTTGCAGGTAATCCAATGGATCGTCAAGGCCAGCCGTTTGAAGTGGCTCCCACATTTGTCTATCTTGCCTCAGATGATTCAAGATTCGTAACTGGACAAACGTTGCATGTAAATGGCGGGCAGGCGCTTTCATAGTATTATGTTTATATCTTAATGAATGACTCTTTACTGTTTGGATGGATCGTGCGTTAGCTTTCGGTTTGGTGTCATAGAGATGGGGGATGGTTTTGGTGTCATAGAGATGAGGGATGGTGCGTTAATTTTGGATTTGGTGTCATAGAGATGAGAGATGGTGCGTTAGTTTTGGGTTTGGTGTCATAGAGATGGCGGATGGTGCGTTAGTTTTGGGTTTGGTGTCATAGAGATGGCGGATGGTGCGTTAGTTTTGGGTTTGGTGCTTTAACCAGGACGGATGGTGCGTTAGTTTTGGGTTTGGTGCTTTAGCCAGGACGGATGGTGCGTTAGTTTTGGATTTGGTGCTTTAGCGACGGTGGATGGAGGGCAGTCAAATCGACTGCCCTATTTCTAGATTAATTTACTTCAACAGACCGACCAACTGCAGTCCGTGTAAAATTCCATCTTCCCCTACATCTTTTGTCACAAATTTCGCAGCTTTTTTAGCTAAATCATGTCCATTTCCCATTGCAACACTATTATGAACATACGTAAGCATTTCAACATCGTTTAATCCATCACCAAATGCATATACGTGTTCAGGCGAAACACCTAAATGATTTACTAGATTTTCAATGCCCATCGCCTTTGACCCACCTAATGGCAAAACATCGACAGAATATTGATGCCAGCGGACAAAATCAAGCTGATCTACTGCTTCTTTGTATGCTGATTCATGCTCATTCTTACAAAAAAGCAGCGTTTGGTAGATTTCATTATTTTCATAGAAACTGGGATCAAATCCCACTTTATTATTCACTTTCAACGAATCGATTGCCTCTGCCAATTCAGCATGCTCTTCCACATTCGAATACCAGCCTTCATGATCCATGTAGATCAGCGGATGCCCATGCTTCCTAGCATGGACAGTTAATTGTTCCAGCAAATCGCGTTTGATTGGGTTTTTATAAACGATTTCATCGTCCCTTACAACATATTGCCCATTAAAACCTACAAACGTATTGATATTTAACACTTCACGCAGGTTTTTAAAATTAAAGGGTGAACGGCCAGTCGCAATTGCAATTTCATGTCCTTCTCCTTGAAGCGTTTGAATAGCTTCCTTTGTTGATGCAGGGAGTTGTTTCTCATCGTTATACAACGTTCCATCTATGTCAAAAATAATTAACTTTTTTTGCATGTTGCTACCTCTTTCTATGGGGGTTCTACTGTTTAGCTTAAGGGAAAAGGTGGGGGAATGCAATTTATTCGGTTAGATAGAAATAAGAATGGGAAAGAATTTGTTGCAGAGAGATGTTTCGCTCGGATATTTAAAAATGTCACGCAGCTCTTTATTTTATAAACTCCCAACAAACTCTTTATAATCCCTGGCTTTAATCAACCTTTCAACCATCGTACTACTATCAATTATCTCTCCGAGCATTTCGTACATTGCCTGCAGGTCTTCTTGTGAATCTTTCTTAACACATAGAAGGCATATAAATTGAACAGGTTTGTCCCCCCATTTTATTGGCTTTTCTAATGTACATACAGTCAGAAAGGTTTTTTCTGTTTTTGGTGTGATTGGATGTGGTATTGCCACTAAATTGCCATACGAAGTAGGAGCAACTTCCTCCCTTCCGTATACCGCTTCTAGAAACGTCTCATCCACTAAACCTTTCTTTAGCAATTCATCATTTAGAAAGCTCAAAACCTCATCCATCGTTTGGTGTTTTTTCCGAGGAAACATTAGCTCTTCACTAAAATAGGTATTTATAGATTGACCCTGTTCCCCTATAAATCGCCCAATTTTTGTTAAATCTTGATCTCCTAAAATGGCATTAACTTGAACAACTGGTACTGGGATATTATCTTGAATTGGAATTGAACTGACAATAAAATCTATATCATACAAACTATAATCACGTAATTTATAATATTCTGTTGTTCCAACAATATCTAAATCCTTACCAAATTGATTTTTCAATTTATAATAGATTAATTGCGCTGTTCCAAAGCCTGACGCACATATGATTAAACAGCGCTTTGGTCCACTTTTCAGCTTTCTTCTTTCTATCGCTGCTCCTATATGAAGGGCAATATAGCCAACCTCAGGTTCATCTATTTCAGTCCCTGTTTCTTCTCCGATAATTATTCCGGCATAAACAGCTGCTTCAAATGCTAATGGATAATTCTTTTTTATATCTTCCAGCATCGGATTACGGATGTTCATTCCATACTTATACCGATTAACAGCCGGCTTCAAATGAAGACTTAACCCAAGTATTAACTCCTTATCCTCGTTAATTCCAAGGTTTAATTCTTGCTCGATTTTATTCAATGCCGATGTGACAAGATGAAGAATATCCTCATCAATTACCTCTTCAACGGCATCATTCGCCTGAGAAAGCATTTTTGTTCCAAGTAAATGTATTGCAATATAGGCTACCTCCAATTGTGGAAATTCAACTTGGAACTTTTCTTCTATCTCTTTTACGATTTCCTGCGCAACTTTGTATTCTTTTTGTTTTAAAATATCCTGTAAATCCATATTGTATAATTTCACATGATTACCACTTTTTATTCGCTTATAAGCAATGGCAATATGAACGAGTAAATTATTCAATGCTATGTCTGATAGCGTGATGGAATGAGCGTTAATTTGCTTGATGATAATCTTTAAAAAACCATCAAGTACTTTCTGATCAAAGGAAGCTAGATATGGATCCATCAATTGCTCTCCAATATCTTCATTCCAATCAAAAATATATTCTGCCATACAAAAACGGAGTTTCATTTCATTCCCTTTTACTTTCAAACCATAATTTGGACGCACATCTAAACTAAGTTCGTATTTAAATAGTATTTCTCTAACTTGCTTTAAATCATTTTGAATAGTAGACCTGCTGATATACATCTCATCAGCTAAATCATCTAACTTAATATAATTCTTATGAAGCAGAAGTCGTATGATGATATATTTCGTTCTTTCTTCCGGTGTCTTTGGAACAAATCCGTTTATCGACTGACCAACATTTGATATTTCTGTTAAAAAATCTCGGAAAAGTTGTTCTTCCATAATTTTCAGCTGATATCCCTTGCCCTTTAATGACTCAATCATAGCTCCATTTCCCTCTAGTAGCATCGAAAGATTTTTAATATCTTCTCTCGTAGTTCGTACGGATACTTGTGTTATAGAAGCTAAGTACGTCCCTGTAATAGGAGATTCAACTGCGATTAATTCTCGTAATATCGCTTTCATTCTGTATTCTAGCATTTTCTTAATCCACCCTCTTTCGGTGTACCAATTACGATTAACATGAATCTTTTATCACTAACCTTGCCCTCTATCATTATTTTAACCATAAAAGGCTCTGATACCTATGCAGAACCAGAGCCTTTTAGAAAAAAATACTATTATAATGGAATCTTCTATACACCTTTTTTGAGTCCGCATCATGTTCTATAGGATATTCTTTAGAAAAACAATTCAATTCTTATTAAAAGCCGTTACGCTCAGACACTTCTTTGATCCAGTGTGCACTTTTCTTCGGTGTGCGTTCTTTTGTCTTTACATCAACTGAAAAGAACCCATAGCGGTTTTTATAGGCGTTCATCCATGACCAGTTGTCCATAAATGTCCAGAGGTGGTAGCCCTTTGCATTACACCCTTCCTGGATTGCTTGATGCAACCACTTTAAATGCTCACGGATAAAGTCAATTCGGTAGTCGTCCTGGATTTCTCCGTCTTCTAAGAAGCGTTCTTCATTTTGAACTCCCATACCATTTTCTGAGATGAAGGATTCAATATTGCCATAGTTTTCTTTTAGATTAATCATAATGTCATAGATACCTTTTTCGTAAATTTCCCATCCGCGATAAGGATTCATTTTACGACCTGGCATTTCATAGTTATCGAAAAACCAATCTGGCATGAAAGGTCCATAAGGGTTTGGCAAATGTTCCTTTGCTTTTACACGACGTGGCTGATAATAATTGACACCTAGAATATCAGCAGTGTTTGCTTTAATTAGCTCACGATCTCCATTTTCTGTCATAGGTAATTGACCATGTTCACGTAGAATTTCAATTAATTCTTCAGGGTACTCCCCTAAGACAGCTGGATCCAGGAAGCTACGGTTGAAAAATAAATCTGCAATTTGTGATGCTCTTAAGTCAGCAGGGTTTTGACTACGCGGATAAGATGGCGTCAGATTTAAAATGATACCAATTTTTCCTTCGCTAATATCACATGTACGGAAAATCTCCACTGCTTTTGCATGAGCAACCATTGTATGAAAAGCAACTTGTACTGCACGTCTTCCATCGACTACATTAGGATAATGAAAATCATAAAGATAACCGCCTTCTACCGGAACAATTGGCTCGTTAAATGTAAACCATTTGGAAACACGATCACCAAATAGATGAAAAGCTTCTTTGGCATATGCTGCATATGCATCAACAACAGATCTGCTTTCCCAGCCACCTTCTTCTTGTAACTCGAATGGCATATCAAAATGGTATAGGTTTACAAAAGGCTCAACCCCATTAGCAAGCAGTTCATCAATTACATGATTATAGAACTTCACAGCCTCTTGATTTACTTCACCACGTCCACCAGGGATTAGCCGAGACCAGGAGATTGATAAACGGAATGTATTGTGACCAATTTCCTTCATTAATTGGATATCTTCTTTATAACGGTAATAAAAGTCAGATGTGGATTCTGGACCTACACCTTCAAAAAAGCGATTTGGTTCGACTTCGTACCAATGGTCCCAGATATTTTTTCCCTTTCCTCCCGCATTGGCAGCTCCCTCCATTTGCGTTGCCGATGTTGCACTTCCCCACCAAAATCCTTCCGGAAATTTATATTGAACTGACATTTCATATACCTCCTCATTATTTGCTGCGATAGAGTTCAATAAATTCTACTGCTAAATCCCTCACAGTCATAGCGTTCATTAAATGGTCCTGTGAATGAATTAAAATCACATTTACATTTGCCGCTTCCCCATTAGCTTCTTCCTGTAATAGCTTTGTCTGGAAACCATGTGCCTTCGTTAGCTCTTCACCTGCTTCTGCTATTTTTTGATCAGCTTCTTCAAAATTACCCTCTTTTGCATCTTGAATAGCCTCCATCGCACTAGAACGACCATTTCCTGCATATAAAATAATTTGAAATGCAATTTCTGTTATATTATCCATTCGCAGTCACCTCTCATAAGTTGCTAATCTATCATCTTAAGAATAGAGTGGCCCCGCATAATTGGGGCCAATAATCTATCTACTTATTGCTACTTTTCTCTTTCTCATAATAGTTTTTATCCAGAATTTTCAAGAACGGCCACCAGATTACCATTACGACCATTAAATTAAATGCCTGCAGTACTGCACCTTGCCACGCATTGCCTGTTGCTAAAAATCCACTTATCAGCGGCGGTGTAGTCCATGGGACAATAATTCCAGCTGGCTTCGGTACGATTCCAGTTGACATTGCAATATACGTAATAATCGTTATAACAACTGGAGCGATAATCCAAGGAATCAGGACTAATGGGTTCATAACAATCGGCAATCCAAAGATAATTGGCTCGTTTACGTTGAATATGCCCGCTGGCGCGCCAAGCTTCCCTAGCTCTTTTAACTGCCTGCTTCGCCCTATCATAAAGATCAGAATGATAACCGCTAATGTCATACCTGTTCCACCCATACCGACTAAGAAAGTATCAATAAACTGTTTTGTTACAACATTTGGCAACTCAAGACCTGCCTGGAATGCTTGTAAATTTTCATCGTTTAAGGTGTACCAAATTGGATCAAATACAGAGTTTACGATAATCTGACCATGTAAGCCAAAGAACCAGAAAACTTGGATTAAAAGTACTGCAACAATAGTTGCTGGCAAACCACTGCCTAGAGTAGTCAATGGCTGTTGAATAATGGTATAGATAAAGTTCTGTATGGTTTCAAATGGTGTATAGCTGAAAATAATACGAATTATTAAAAATAATGATAACGTTAATGTGATTGGAATTAATGCGCTAAATGATTTAGAAACTGCATCCGGAACGCCTGGTGGCATTTTGATTGTCCAATTTTTCTGAGTAAAAAACCGATATAGCTCAGCAGAAACAAATGCCGTAATGATTCCTAAGAACATACCTTGTGCACCTAAGCTTACTGTTGGAATAACACCTGCCACTCCCTCAAGAACTTGCGGTGTTAAGATTAAAAACGAAGCTAAGGCAGCTGCTCCACCATAAATAGCTTCCAAACCATATTGCTCGGTTAGCTTATATCCAATACCAATAATGACAAACAGACCCATAATACTTAAGGTTGCGGCTGAAGCTGGCCCTAATGCAGTTTGATACGTTGCAAATGCTTCTTCCCCAATCAATTTATCTAAAAATGGCAGATTTGCCAGAACAACGAATATTGAACCAAAAATAATTAATGGTAGTGAAACCATGAAGCCATCACGCAGAGCTGTCAAATATTTGTTATTGTTAAGCTTGTCCGCAATTGGTAACAGTATATTTTCCAAGACCTCCATAAACTTGTTCATTTTTATGCTCCCCCTCTTGGTGACTATTCACCAATTAACTCCAATGCTTTATTTAAAACCGCTTCTCCATCTACGCGACCATAAGCCATGGGATCAATAATGTCTAATGGAACTCCAGCTTTCTCTGCGACTACAGAGAATTTCTTCTTCATAAATCTCATTTGCGGGCCGATTAAAAGAACATCTGCCTTTTCGATTTCAGTTGGTGCCTTATCTTGTGCAACAGCCCAAATATTGACTTCAATCCCTTTCGAAGCAGCTGATTCCTTCATCTTGTTCACTAAAAGACTTGTTGACATTCCTGATGAGCATGCTAATAATATATTTTTCATCTGATAATTCCCCCTGAATTATAATGTAGTTTGTTTTTGAACCTATATTTATCGTACAGCTAAAGCGGTTTCATTAACACGCATTGTTTTTCCTCTTTAAAGAGGAAGTTGTTAAACGCTTTCATTATTTTGTTTTTTTACCAGACACCAAGCAAAAAATAGCAATCTGTTATGAATCATAATAGAATGAAAAACTCCCTACCATCAAGTAAGGAGTTTAGTCAGTTTAAATTCCAGCTTTAGTCAGTAACTCTTCGACAACTAATTGTGATTTTAATCCCTCTACTCCATCGACAAGAAGTTGTGAGTCGTTGGTAACACATTCCACGAAATGTTCAACCGCGTCAACAAATCCTTTTTGCTTTAAGGTCGTTTCCCAGGATGGGGAAGTCTGTATGGTAAGTTTATCTTCTTGAACAGTTTCCATCACATTCAAGTTTTTCACACGAATTAGTGCTCCATCTGTAAGTAACTTTAATTGCTCTAAACTCGTTCCAGCCTTTCGATGCATTGAAAGATTAAATGAAGCTCCATTTTCAGCTTCGAAAACATGCTGAGCAAAAACGAGCTGTTCAGTCAAATTAGTTGTCATCTTTTGATACATCAACTTCAATTCACCACCATGAAACCACCTCATCAAGTCAACGATGTGAATGTAATCGTCAAGCATCGTAAAACGGCAACTCGCCGGACCAATGTTATTTGTACGGTGTTTCTCAACATAAATCGCAGCAGGATCCTCTGCCCTTTGCTTCGCTTCCACATACATCGGTGCAAAACGACGATTAAATCCAACCATTAGTTTTCGACGGTTTTTTTCACTTAACTCAACTAGTTTTTCCGCTTCTTCAACTGTAGCAGCAAGTGGCTTATCCACATAAACATCTTTTCCATTTTTAAGAAGTTCCGATACTACTTCAAAATGGGACTCCGTTGAGCTATGGACAAATACCGCGTCACTTGCTTGTATTAATGCTGACATACTATGAAAATCCTGAATTCGATACTGCTGGCAAATTTGCTTTCTTTTTTTCTCGTTCGGGGAAAAGGCCCCGACAAATTGCCACTTCATTTCTTTCGTTAAAGTTGGTAAATAAGCTTTTTGTGCAATGCCTCCAAGTCCAATCATAGCAATTCTTGGCAATTTCATTTAGACACTCCTTAAATAGGCTTCTTTTATTTATGTTCTTTCATGTTATTTAATATTGGATAAGAATACAAGTACTTAGGTAATGAGAAACATGATTTATGGAATTTCTCGAAACGGTTGCTTTTAATCCATTCATAGATAATAGCAATATGAAAAAAACGAGTAATCACTTCCGTCAGTGATTACTCGATCCTTATTTTAAGCTCCTATTTTTTCTTTTACATACTTTTCATTTTTACTGAATATTGTAAGACCAGTTGTGTTTTTATGGAATTTAGGAAAGAAAAAGCTTGCGATATATCCAAACCCAAATGATGTAAAGAAAGATACCATACTTACAGCAAATGGGGTTAACTCCGTTTGCTGGATAAAGTACGAAGCTATTGCACTTAGGAATAGTCCAACCAATACACCTGGAGCATTTGCTCGTTTCGTGAAGATCCCGAGTGCAAATATACCAGCAATTGGCACACCGAATAATCCGGTTATAGCCAAAAATAAGTTCCATGTTTCTGCACGATTCGTGGAAATGAGATACAAAGCAACAGCTAATCCAAGAACACCAGTAATGATTACTACCCATCTTGCAAGTGCGACATCATTTGTTTTCTTATGATTGAAAAATCGCTGTTTAAAATCAACCAATATACAAGCTGAAATACTGTTAAGACTTGATGAAATGGTAGATTGAGCAGCCGCAAAAATAGCAGCAATTAGTAAACCCGCAACACCTACTGGCAATGAAGTCACAATAAAATATGGAACGATTGCTGAAGTGTTAAACCCATCAGGAAGTGCTTCCACATTACTGTAATAGCTGTAAAGCACCGTTCCCATACCATAAAATATAGGAATTGTGATTAATGCAAGAATTCCATTTGTCCACAAGGATTTATTTGTATCCTTGATAGAACTTGTTGTCTGGTAGCGCTGTACAACATCCTGACTCGCTGTATACTGATGCAGATTATTAAAAATGGAACCAAGGAAAATAATTGGTATTGCTGCAGCTGCAGTACCAAACTGAAAGTTTTGCGCTGTAATAAATTTTTCATTCGAAATCGCATCATTTAATACAGTTGAGAAACCACCATTAACTGCGGATATACCAAGTACAACAACTAATATTGCACCGCCAAGTAGTATAATCCCTTGAATAACATCACTCCAGATTACACCTTCCATACCACCTAAGAATGTGTAGATAATACATAACCCTCCAACAGCTGCAGCAATAAGCACTGGATTAATTTCTGAAACGGAAGTAATGGCTAATGTTGGCAAATAAATAACAATCGCTACACGTCCAATATGAAATAAAACAAATAATAAGCTCCCTATCACCCTTAGTGAAGGGCCGAATCTTTCTTCGAGATATTCATACGCTGTTGTTATATTAAGTTTTCTGAAGAAAGGAATGTAGAAATAAATCAAAATCGGTATAATTGCAAATATTGCAAGGTTTCCTGCTGCATAGGACCAGTCCGTTAAAAATGCCTGCTCTGGAGTAGACATAAATGTAATCGCACTCAAAGTTGTCGCATAAATACTGAAGCCCGCTGCCCATGCAGGAATTTTACCACTTGCTTTAAAGAAGGCATCCGTATCTTTACCGGCCTTTTTCGTGAAGTATAGACCTACGCCAAGCATAGCGATTAAATAAACAACTAATACGATCCAGTTTACTGTACCAAGACCCACTTTTTCCATTATTTTTCCCCCTCTTTGTATGCGCTTAAATATTTATTATTCAAAAAATTAATTGATAGGAAAAGCAGTTCAACTGCTTTTCCTTGTTTGGTCTTAAAGCTTATTTATTTCTTAGAAACTCTTATTCTATTATTATTATTGAAATTCAAGCTTCCTGAGGGTGCATGATTCTGCATAAAAATGCTTTTCGTCTGAGAAGTATGTGTTTTAAACTATTAATTGCTCACTTGTACAGAAAAAATACGAGTACACTTTCGACTTAAATCACAAATTAAAATCTCTCACCAGTTTTTCCACAGCTTCCCTTTTAGCTGGATCAAATGAACTCATTGGCTGCTTCACTGTTCCGGCATCGATGCCCTTCACATTCAATATCTCCTTCAATGTCTGATACAACCCAAGCTCTAAAACTTTTTCTATGATATCGTTCATAACATGCTGCACTTCATAGGCGCTGGCAACTTCTCCCTGCTGCACCATTTCAAAAATTTGTTTTGCAAGATTACCATGGATATTATAGGTACTTCCAATTGCACCGTCTACACCAGAGACCGCACCATATATTAGCATTTCGTCAAATCCTGAATAGATCAGTTTATTTGGGTATTTCTTACGCAGACGCTCTAACATAAAGAAATTGCCATCTGTATATTTAACACCGATAACTTTTTCATTTTGGAAAAGCACATCAAACTGTTCCAATGACATGGATACGCCTGTCAAAGCAGGAATAGCATAAATAATCATATTGTTGCCTGTTGCTTCTATAATCGTTTCATAGTAATTCTTAATCTCGTCAAACGTAAATTTATAATAGAATGGCGTAACAGCTGAAAGACTGTCATACCCCAATTCTGTTGCATACTTCCCAAGTTCCACAGCCTCATCTAGATTAATTGAGCCAACTTGTGCGATTAGTTTAACCGCTCCATTCGTTTCTTCATGTGTAATTTCAAAAATTTTCTTCTTTTGATCGGTTGTCAGCATGAAGTTCTCCCCAGAGCTTCCGTTTACATATAACCCATCAACCTGCTGCACGTCGATATTATTTCTGATTACTTCCCGTAACCCCTGTTCTTTAATTCTTCCCTGATCATCAAAAGGAACGAGTAACGCTGAAAATATACCTTTCATGAAAATTCCTCCTTTAGTTTTAAATTGCTAAAACGCATTCATAAAGTTATAATATTGTCAGACCAATTTTCATTTTCATCATAAAAGGGTTTTCACAAAATGTCAACACTTTTCGTAAGGGGTTTCATTCGAACTATGAAAATATGATATGATTTAGGAAAAAAACGAGGGATCAACGTGGAAATTCAGAAGACTTCTCTAGTAAATATTGTTATCGAAAGAATAAAAAACTCTATTCTAGAAAATAAGTTAAAACCAAATGATAAATTTTTAACGGAAAAGGAGCTTACGGAGCAGCTGAAGGTAAGTCGAACTGTAGTAAGAGAAGCATTAATCTCACTTCAAGCTGTGGGTATTTTAAAGATTAAGCCCGGTGGCGGAATCTACATTGCAGACACGAAGCTTGGAACGATCAATTCCATTTTAAAACATCATTATGAAACATACGGTGTAAAAATAAGGGAATTAATCGAAATTCGAAAGGTCATCGAACTTGGGGCATTGCGCCTGATTATTGAAAAGCAGGTTCCATTGGATATACAACAGCTAAAAGAAATAAATGAGTCCTATCTCCAAGCGATTACAACCAATGGAGATACAAAGAAATTCGATCGTATTTTCCATCAATCCCTTATTAAAGCAACTGATAATGATACCTTTTATGACTTCAGTGAAATTATTCATCAGTACTTTGCTCTCGTAAGAATAGATTTGACAGAGAATCAGGATTCCTTAATAGAATCGTACAAACAGCACAATGAAATTGTTGATGCTATTAAGGATAATGATCTGCTTCATGCACAGAAAACAATGACTGCCCACTTTGAACCTATTTTTACTTTTATTAAGAAAATGGAGGAAGAATCGTGAAAATGGATCCAGTCGATGTGACAGAAAGAAAGTCTCTAAAAAAAACGGTCATACAGGAAATTAAAAAATATATAATCGATCAGCAACTAAAGGCAGGAGACAAACTTCCGACAGAGCGTACATTTACTATGATGTTCGGGGTAAGCAGGTCTGTAGTCAGAGAGGCCTTAAGTTATCTCGAAAATACTGGGGTTGTTACAACAACACAGGGAAAAGGTGCATTCATAAATGAATCAAACATAGAAAATCTTCTAAACAGCTTTTTTTTCCTTTGGCAAGTTAATGATGGACAAATCGAGGACATATTAAGCTTAAGAATCATTTTTGAGTCAAGTGCCATTGATGAAATAATTCGGCAAAATCAAATGGACGAACTAACTGAATTAAAACATAGGGTGGATGACAGTAAAAACTGCCAATCATTGGAGGAATTCAGAGAAGCGGATATTGCTTTTCATAAGCATCTTCTAGAAGCAACGAATAATAAGCTGTTTATTCAAATGACAAACATGATTACAACCTATTTTTTCGAAACGGAATATATTGAAATGACGATAGACGAATATCAAAAAGCTGCATCAGAGCATTTACAAATTGTAAAAGCAATGATGAAAGGAAATGCCGAGCAAGCAAAAGCATTACTCACAAGACATATTCAAAACACAAAGGTATAGGGGGCTTCATATGGGGATTTACCTATCCATTGATATTGGAGGTACATACATTAAATATGCCCTGATGGATGAGCAGCATAGACTTTATAACCATCAGAAGATGGAAACACCCGTAAATATCAATCATGCCATTTTAAAACAGATTGAAACAATAGTAGAGAACACAACAGCTCAGTACGAGATTGATGGAGTCGGCATCAGCACCGCAGGGATTGTAGACAGAACGACAGGGGAAATAATTTACGCTGGACCGACCATTAAAGACTATAAAGGTACAGCTTTCAAATCTTTGCTGAATGATAAATATAAGCTGCCAGTACATGTTGAGAATGATGTAAATGCAGCACTGCTCGGAGAAATTTGGAAAGGTGCTGCCAGAAATCAAAATAACGTTGTTTGCATTACCTTGGGTACAGGAATTGGCGGTGCACATTATGATCATCAACTAAAGGATGGATTTAATTATCAGGCAAATTCAGTGGGATATTTATTGTATGACCCAGAAACACGAACAAACTATGAAGAACGCGCATCAACAGCTGCTTTACATAAGAGAATAGAAAAAGAATTAGGAACCGAATTCTCAGTAAAATCCGCTTTTGAACATGCGAAAAATGGAAATGAATCCTGTATTTCCATTATTGTATCCTGGGCAAAAGAAGTAGCAAAAGGACTAGCGCAAATTATTTTAATATCAGACCCAAAATGCATTCTAATAGGTGGTGGCGTTTCAGCTCAAGATGATTATCTTCTCAAACAGATTCAAAATCAGCTCGAAGTATTCCTACCAGATAATTTCCTGAAAACGGAACTGAAGATAGCTGAATTATTTAATGACGCTGCATTATATGGAGCTGTGTATCCTTTTTTTAATACGAAAAATAACACTTTTTGAATAGGAGGAAGTAAGATATGCTAGAAAAAATAAAAGGAAATTTGATTGTGTCCTGTCAGGCATTACCTGATGAACCATTACATAGTTCATTTATTATGTCCAAAATGGCATTAGCAGCATTACAAGGTGGAGCAAAAGGCATTCGAGCCAACTCTAAAGCGGATATTATCGCAATTAAAAAAGAAGTCGACCTGCCAGTAGTAGGTATTGTAAAACGTGATTATGAAGATAGCTCTGTCTTTATAACTGCAACTTATAAAGAAATAGACGAATTAATAGAGAGCGACTGTGAAATGATTGCAATGGATGCGACAAACAGGAAGCGCCCAAATAATATTGAACTTGCAGAGCTTGTGAGCTATACACGGGAAAAGAATAGTAAAATCCAGCTCATGGCCGATATTGCTACACTCGAGGAGGCTGTTCAGGCAGAGCAACTTGGGTTTGACTGTATATCCACTACCTTGCATGGTTACACCGAAATAACAAAAGGCAAAAAGCTTTACCATGATGACTTTAAATTTTTGAAGGATGTTTTGGAACATGTGAACATACCGGTTATTGCTGAAGGAAATGTGATCACACCAGAAATGTACAAACGTTGCATGGAACTTGGCGCATATTCCAGTGTCGTTGGTGGAGCGATTACAAGACCGAAAGAAATTACGAAACGTTTTATTGAAATGATGGCGTGATAATCAAGTAGGATAGATTAATACCCCCTCACAGCCCGGTGTGGATTTCCCCATACCGGGGTTTCTAAAAATTGGTTCGCAGTATTGCGTAGTTCTTTAACAACAACCCCGAAAATCTGAATTAATAGATTTGGAGCTTTTAAACTTTTCACAAATGACATCGTTCTTTTGACTTCTGCTACTTAACACTAACTCCTCCTTGGTTAAGTAATTTAGATTATAGATTTGAATCTACCTTTATAGTGGTTTTTACAATAACATTAATGCTACTCTTAGTGTTAATGTACGTTTATGTTGTTATTTTATAATGATAAAAATATTATTTAGGGGAGGAACGACATGCTTATAGGCGGAATTGAAGCAGGTGGTACTAAATTTGTATGTGCTGTTGGTGATGAATCTGGAAATATTCTAGACAAGATAACTTTCCCTACAGAAGAACCAGATAAAACACTGGATGCAGCAAAGCAATTCTTCAACAAACATGATATCCAAGCACTAGGAGTGGGAAGCTTCGGCCCTGTTGATTTGAATAAAAAAAGCAAAACATTTGGAAGCATTTTAAATACACCAAAACTAAAATGGAAGCAGTTCCATCTTTTAGATCAGCTAAAACAAGATTATAATGTACCAATAACGTTAGATACAGATGTCAATGCTGCAGCACTAGGAGAATACAAATATGGTGCTGCCAAAAATGTTGCTAGTGTCCTTTATATCACTGTAGGAACTGGCATTGGAGCAGGGTTTGTGAAAGACGGCCAAACTTATATTGGCAAAAGCCATCCCGAAATGGGCCACATCTTTATTCAACAAAGAAAAGACGATAATTTTGAGGGTAACTGTCCTTACCATGGTACCTGTTTAGAAGGTTTGGCTTCAGGACCAGCGATTGAAAAACGCTTTGGTAAAAAAGGAGATTTATTAGGAGCAGATCATATTGCATGGGAAATAACAGCAGATTATTTAGCACAAGCAATCATTAATTATCTTCTTATTCTTTCTCCTGAAAAAGTGATTATTGGTGGCGGCGTGATGAAACAAAAGCAGTTGTACCCGCTTATCCGTAGAAAGGTACTGGAGTTTTCGAATGCTTATATGGAACTTGAAAATTTGGACGAAATGATTGTAACCCCTAAATTAAATGATGAGCAGGGGATTAAGGGTGCTATTGCGTTGGCTTTGTTGGGGTGAATGGGAAAAAGCTGTTGCTATGTGTTTGCAACAGCTTTTATAGTGTAAAAAATCAAATTTTAACAGGACTTGTTCCCTCTAGGAATGCGAAACAACCAGCTCTGCTTCCCCAGAAAGCTCATACGCTCCAACACGATGAGGAATGACAAAGTGACTCCCCTTCCCTATTTCAAAATCTTGACCATTCACTGTTAGCTTTGCTTTACCGGCAATTACACTAACCTGTAAAAAGTCTTTGTCCATGTCGAGCGAAGCCTTCCCCTTTAAATCCCAGTGATACACAGAAAAATACTTCTCTCCCACTAATTTCTTAACTGTTAAATCATCTACGGCATTTTCGGTTTGTTCCACCTCTGCATCTTGATGTGGAACTGTTGTTACCTGCTTTGCACGTTCCAAATGCAACTCACGTTTATTTCCTGCTGCATCTGTCCGATCATAGTCATAGACTCGGTACGTAATGTCTGAACTCTGCTGTATTTCCAAGATTACGATTCCCTTACCAATTGCATGAATCGTACCACTTGGCACATATACAAAGTCTCCAGCTTGTACACTGACACGTCGTAACAACTGATCCCATTCGCCACGATCAATCATATCTTCAAGTTCTTCTCGTGTCGTTGCATGATGTCCCAACACAAGCTCTGCACCCTCTTCTGCACTTAAAACATACCAGCACTCTGTCTTTCCATATGGTACATCTTCTACCTCTTGTGCAAATTGATCATTCGGGTGTACTTGTACAGATAAGTCATCAGCTGCATCTAAAACTTTTACCAATAAAGGATAAGCACCATCATTGTCTTTACCCTTATTAAATAATTCACCATGTTCCAGCCAAGCATCTGCTAACGTCTTTCCCTTTAATGGACCATTCTCTATAACGCTTGGCCCATTCGGATGAGCAGAAACAACCCATGCCTCGCCAGTGTGTTCATAAGGAATCTCATAATTAAATTGTGTATTTAACTTTTGTCCACCCCAGATTCTTTCTTGAAATACAGGTTGTAGAAAAATAGGTTCGTTATACATAGCGTCCTCCATTAATCGTAATTTTTCTTTTATGTACAGTGTCATTCTAACATAAGAGGAACAGAAGAAAACACAAGGTTCTCTTCTGTCATTTTAGTTCCAATTAGCTTATCGTATCTAATAACTCATAAGCTTCTTCTGAACTGTGCACATTCAATAGTTGCTCTCTAAATGCATCATCCATCAATTTACGTGATAACATTTGTAAAATCTTTAAATGAGCGTCCCCTGCACTTTCCTCTGGTACTGCAATCATAAAAATTAGCTTCGCTTCTGTTCCGTCTAAACTCTTCCAGTCAACACCGTCTCGCTTAATCCCAAATGCTACCGCAGGGCGTTTTACTGTATTAGACTTACCATGCGGGATAGCAATATTCATACCAAGTCCTGTTGTGCTTTGACTTTCGCGATTTAAAATTGCTTGTCTAAAAGCTTCCTTCGAATTTAAAATTCCGGATGCATCAAACTTTTCAATTAGCTCATCAATCACATCATCACGAGTTTCACCAGCTAAATCCGTTTCAATTAAATCAACATTCGTAATAGAAGTTAGCTTATTGATTTCTTCCATTTCAACTTCTTCTTCAACTTCTTCAGGAGCAGACGCTTGTTGTACTTCCTCATTTGTGTCACGGAGCGTACCACCGCCAGCAACTGCAACAGCTGGCTCACCAACCACGTCTTTCTTCAAGAAGTTAACCATAAATGCCGTAACAATAACCCCAACAATTGCTGCAATAAAGAACATCACCACATTATTTACGGCACCTAGTACAGCTACAATTGGACCACCATGTGCAACTCTGCCACCTACACTGCCAATCATCGCAATAACGGATCCGGCCATTGAACCTACAACAATACTTGGGATTACACGAAGTGGATCTTGTGCTGCGAATGGTATTGCACCTTCAGTGATTCCGAATAGCCCCATTGTAAACGAAGCTTTTCCAGCTTCTCTTTCATTATCCAGATATTTTTTCTTATTCAGCATCGTTGCCAGTCCCATTCCGATTGGAGGAATACAGATAGCAACAGCAATTGGTCCCATAATTTCATAGTTACCTTCAGCTATCATGGCAGAGCCAAATAGGAAAGCAACTTTATTGAATGGTCCTCCCATATCTACTGCAATCATTGCACCGAGAATAAGTGCCAGCAAAATCGAGCTTGCACCCTGCATCCCAGCAAGCCATACAGTTAACGCTTCAAAAACCTGTGCAACTGGTGCGCCAATAACAAAGATAAATAATAGTCCAACGATAACCGATGCAATAATCGGGATAAATATGATAGGCATGACAGGTAGAACAGCTTTTGGTACTTTAATTTTCTTAATAGCAAGTGCGACATAACCAGCTAGAAAACCTGCAATAATTCCGCCGATAAACCCTGCTCCGGCTTCACTTCCGTAAAAACTTCCGTTAGCAGCAATATAACCACCAATCATACCTGGAACAAGCCCTGGTCGATCAGCAATACTTACAGCAATGAACCCTGCTAATATTGGAACCATAAACATAAATGCCGTACCACCAAGGGATTCAATTTGTTTCCAGATCGAATCTTCCGGTATCACGATTCCACCTGGAGTTTGCTCTCCGCCAAGCGTCAATGCAATCGCAATCAATAAACCACCAACAACAATAAATGGAACCATATAGGAAACACCATTCATTAAATGTTTATAAATAGGATTTTCTTTTTTCTTACGTTCGTTTTTAATATTTGCTGCATCCCTTAATTCAGGACGATATATAGCAACATCACCACTTTGAATCCGTTCAATCAATTCCTTTGGTTTACGAATTCCATTCTGTACACCTGTCACAATCAGTTTCTTCCCTATAAAACGTTCCTTTGATACCTCTTTATCAGCAGCAATAATAATTGCATCTGCTTCTTCGATATCTTGATCTGTTAATGGGTTCTCTACACCAATTGACCCTTGTGTCTCCACTTTTATATCAATACCCATTTCTTCGCCTGCTTTTTGTAAATTTTCAGCAGCCATGTACGTATGGGCAATTCCAACTGGACAAGCTGTCACAGCTAATACTTTCATTGTGTGTCCTCCTCTTTAAGAAGTAATCGCTTTCTAAACTTATTATAACCCTGCCTTGTCCATGAATAAGTTTTTATTTTTACCAGAACTAGTGGTAATAAATGATTAATTAGATTTCACTATACAAAAAAAAAAAAGCAGGCATAATAACCTACTCACTTCTCTAAAACGTCTATAAATGCGTGCATGTCCTGCGTATCTGCTAATTCCTTTCCCAGTAATGGATCTTCACTGATTCCTGCAATTTGTCCAATAACTTCCCTCGTTATTTTATGATCGACATTTGCTATAGCAAGCATGAAGACAACAGATACAAATTCATTTCCCCATTCAGTCGGCTTCTCCAAAATAGCTACTGCAATCGCTGATTTATGAATCAGATTTGGATCAGCATGAGGGATAGCAATACCTCCGCCAATTGCGGTTGCTGATTTTCTTTCTCGAAGTAACGCATTATGCGTAAAGTTTTCCTTTACATATCCTTTTTGAATCAGTGCATTTCCAAGTAGTTCAACTACCTCATAACGATGTTCATTGTCCACACCTAAGAAAAACAAATCATTAGAGATTAATTTTTGAAGTGAAGAGCCTCCACTTTTAACAACCTTATGATCTAACTCATCTATAAACTGGCTAAGCTTTTCCTTATCTTTTGTCTCCAAGAGGGGAGATATAATGATATAAGGCATCTCCACTTTTTCTAGTGGAACCGTAGATATAATAAAGTCTACTTGTTCTTTCTTTAAAACTTTATCTACCTCTGCTTTACTTACACAAGCGGCAATTTCTATCCCCTTATAATTTTGGGTAATCTTAGCTTCAAGTAAATGAGACATACCTACTCCCATATGGCAAACTATTAAGGTCCTCCTACGTTTACTTTTGGAACCTTCCATTCTTTCTATAGAAGCCTGAAAATGTAAAACGAGATATGCAGCCTCATCCTCTTTAATATCAAGGTTATGCGTCTGTTTTACCTCTCCTAATGTTAGAATAACCATGCTAAACATGTAGGGATACATCTTTTTAATTTCAGATAACATTGGGTTTGTAATGGGAAAACCATATCGGATGCGATTAATCACTGAATGCATATGCACAACTAAACCGCTTTCTAATACTGCATCTTTTTCAAATGGAAACAATGTTAATTTGCTTAGCTTCCTAGTAAGGCTAGATACTACCTCCAGCAAAAAGTCATCGGAACTTAATTTATCTGTCCCGCTGGTTTCTGTCACCTTACTGCTTATAAGATGCCATGTAAAATAAACACGTTCATCCTCAGGGAAAGAAATCCGAAATATCACTTCCAATTGTTCAAAAAAAGAGGCAGCATAACGATATTCTTCCTGACCAAAAACATGCACTTTTTCTTCCTTAGGAACAAGAACAGGCGATTTTTGTCTCGTACGTTTCAGCATGATGAGAGCATGTACAAGGAGACTCTCCATTGCTTCATCTGTAAAAGATAATTGATAGTTCAGCCGCAGATCACGCAACGCTTTCTTAACTGTCGCAATCTCATGAGGCAAAAATAAATCAAGGACGTAATTTCGATCGGCTGTTGAAACTAGTAGCGGCAGCCGCGATAACGCTTGGCGTTTCTGCAATTCTGTTCCCTTAATCATATGCCCAAGACCTGGTTTAGAAATCAATTTTAAATCAAAAGATGCTGACCAAAGCTCTATGTTTTCCAATTCTTTCTTTATAACAGTCTTTGCCGCATAATATTTATCTACAAAGGCTTGGATAGTAATTGGATAATTACTCGTGAGTAATTGAAAAGCAATTTCAATAATTCGTTCTCCCTTGTCTTGGAAAGGAGACGTTGATAAAAGCAAATGCAATACTTCAAGGCGTTCCGCTTCATCCATTTCGAGCGTAATGCCAACACCTGGTTTTCGCTTGATATTACCTCTTGAAATCTCCGGTAAATATAAATCAATTTGGTTTAAATCATTACGCACCGTTTTTTCAGAACAATCCAGGCGCAAAGCAAGTTCTTGGATAAGCAGCGGGACTTGATATTCAGTTAAAAGTATTTTTAGTAGTTCTTTTTGTCGCTCATTCATCGTTTATCTACTCCTATGTATGAGTTTAGCTAATAGGTGATCGAGAAGCAATGAATATCTATCGGAAGATTTTTTCTATATTTATCGTTTAAAGTCCGAGTACCACCATAGCTAAACTCATTTGGTATTAACTCCAGCTTAATCCTATATTGAACGACTTTCCCAAATAAAAGAATGCTTTAAAAAAACTGCTACTATCCATTTGTATTACATCCGACTCAGTTAGTACTTAGTCAATTCCCCCTTGTAATAATCCAGTTTCAATGAATATCCTTTGACAGATAAACATTCTTTCAGCTATCGTTAGTACAATCAATAATGTTATGTTACACTAAACCAAATCTTCGAAATGAAAGGAGAATGTTATATGAGTAAAAAATGGTTATTAGGTTTATCCCTTGCCTTATCCGTACTTGTAATAACTGCTTGCAGTAATGGAGATGAGGCAGCTGAAGACAATAAAGAGGAAACAAACACACAAGAAGAATCTCAAGGAGAAGGGGAAGGTGCTGAACAGCCGGAGATGCCTCAAGCTGACTTGGAAGGTATCCCTGAAGTAGTTGCAGAAGTAAATGGAGAAGAAATAAGCAAGGAAGAATTTGAAACTACGTACCAAGCGCAATTTCAGCAAATGGCTATGCAGTCTCAGATGACTGGACAAGAGCTTGATCAGGATCAATTAAAAAAGCAAATTGCAGAAAGTATGATTGGTTCGGAACTGCTCATACAGGAAGCGGACAACCGTGGTTTTACTGCTTCGGAGGAAGATGTCAATAAAACAGTGGATGATTTAGTAAAACAAAATGGGCTTCAATCGAAGGAAGAGTTCATGACCGCTCTTGAAGAACAAGGTCTCCCTGAAGAAGAGGTAATGACCCAGGTTGAAACGCAAGTAAAAGTGGATCAACTTATTGCAGACGAGTCTGGTGACACAAAGCCAACAGAGGAAGAATTAAAAGAAGCTTATGATCAAATGAAAACTCAACAGGAGCAAATGGGTGGAGAGGAAGCAGAAGTCCCATCTTTTGAAGAAATGAAACCTAATCTTGAAGAACAACTCAAAATGCAAAAAGAAGGCGAAGCAGCTCAAAAGCTTGTTGAGGAACTGCGGAAAAACGCAGACGTCACTGTCAATATATAATCTAATAAAACCAGGTTCCTTTTCGGACCTGGTTTTATTATGTGTGTGTATAGCCAATGAGTAGTTATAGAGCTGCTTCCCTTTTACTCGGAAAGAATAATATAAAATAATCGGCTAACCAGGAGAGAAAAACTCGCAAGTGTTAGTAAGCTTCATGTGTATTTAGCGCTGGAGTTGGACATGCCCATTTTTGAAAAGGAATGGTAAACAGACAATTTTTATACTTTCCTACTTCGGAAAAGAGGTAACTATGGGATCCTTATATCCACATACATTGGACCATTTCAAACATAAAATCGTTGTATTGCACGATGATCCTTCAGGTATTCTAAATGGATAGTAAAGCCGTTTCTCCAACACGCCCTGTTATCGATTTCAAAAAATTGAAATCCACATAAAACTTAAGTACAGTAAAGTTAAACGATACATTCATGGAGGTTTAATATGGACAAATTCATGGAACGAGCAATTGAACTAGCGACAGAAAATATTCAAGAGGGTGGACAGCCATTTGGTGCTGTACTCGTAAAAGAGAATAACATCATAACTGAAGGCGTAAATGAACTGCACAAAACATTTGATGTTAGTGGCCATGCAGAGTTACTTGCTATCCGACGTGCGCAAGCTAAATTACAAACGAACAATCTATCTGGTTATACGATGTACGCGAGCGGTGAACCTTGTCCAATGTGTTTAACTGCGATGTACTTTGCGGGAATCGAACAGGTATTTTATTGTGCAACCGTTGAAGAAGCGGCTGAAGTTGGGTTAGGTAAATCAAAGGAAATCTATGATGATCTTAAAAAAGCAAAAACAGAACGCACCTTATCAATGAGACGAATGCCATTGCGTGAAGGGCAAGTAGATCCAATGAAACTCTGGGAGGAGACATAATTAGTTGAAATATCAGCTAATCCTATCTTAATACGAATATAATTTTTGATATTTTTTCCCATTTTATTGATATGAAAATCTCTAGTTCCTGATCGTAATCAGGGATCCTGTTGCTGTTTTTTTTAGAATTATGCTTGGATTCGACTTATCAAAAAGATTCTGCTCTAAACGAGGATAAACGTCCGTTCTTTCTGCCCATTTACAAGGCCCGATGTTATAAATTTCCCATTCGTCTTCATATTAAATAGCGAAGATCCATAAAAAAGACAGTTACTCTGCCTTCTTATGGATCTTAATCTTCATTTATTCTTGACCTTATTAACATATAATCAATTAAAACCTATCTAATCCTCTCCAGACGGAACAGGTATCAAATCGTCAGTTGCTAACGGAATACCAAATTCTGGTGTTCCATCAGCTTTCCAGTAAATCTTTTGGATTCGAGTACTGCGTTGCCCTCCCCCTTCTGATTCAGGAATAGCATGGTAAACGATCCAATCTTCTGTCCCATCTGGTGACTCTACAAAACTATTATGTCCTGGTGCAAACACTTTATTTTCCAAACTTTTCTTAAAAACCGGCTGTGTTGATTTTTCCCAAGCACTTGGTTTCATAACATCTGAATTAGCAGATAGAGTTAACATTCCTAACGAATAATCATCTGACCATGTGGCACTGGCTGAGTAAACCAGGAAAAGTTTAGATTTCCTTTTTAGTATGACGGGGCCTTCATTTATCGCCATACCCCCTTGCATTTCCCATTCATATTCTGGTTTCGTTAACATTACATTTTCACCAGTCAACGTCCATGGGTCAGTCATTTCAGCAATATAAAGCGCTGATCCATAAGCAGGAAAATGCCCATATCCCGCATAAACAAAATATAATTGATCCTTATATTCGAAAACTGTACCATCCAGTCCAGGGTATTCTGTATTTACATATCCGCGTTCAATCCATTGACCTGTAAAAGGATCCTCGGAGTTATTTTCCAGAACAAATATTTTACGTGATTCATCATCGCCAACTCCATCATTTGCAGTAAAATAAACGTACCATTTCCCGTTTATTCTATGAATTTCCGGTGCCCATATATTCTTGCTGTTTATTCCTGCTAATGGAGGAGTCCAGATGGTCTTACACTCTCCTTTGGAAATCCCGCTCAATGTGCGGGATTTCCATAAATCGAGCCTATTGCCTATGGTAATCATTAAATAATACATATCATTTTCTTTATAAACCCATGGGTCAGGACCGG
This sequence comes from Oceanobacillus profundus, assembly GCF_003515705.1. Lineage (GTDB taxonomy): Bacteria > Bacillota > Bacilli > Bacillales > Amphibacillaceae > Oceanobacillus > Oceanobacillus profundus. Next base: position 68,099 of record NZ_QWEH01000014.1, on the reverse strand, counting down.
GATCTAATAATGGATTCTTAAACGTTTTCCCCATGCAGTACTTCCTTTCGTATAGCTATTACATTTTTTGTAGCAGCATTATTTAATTACAGTTAAGGATTGTTCAAGAATACCTGAACAATCCTTCTGGTTATTACTATTTAATGGAATCATTAATTTCCTTTATCTTTTTCAGTTCAATTTTTGGTGTTCGATCTTCTTTCAATAATCCATTAATCTCCTGCTGTACATCTGTTGTCTGTGTATAGCAGTATCCAGAAATATACGGAATTGATTTTATTGCATCTGTGATATTGCGGTATCTGGTTAGAAATTCCTCCTCTGTATTCACTTGATTCCCGTATCCCCAGCCGCTTTCATCATTAAAGGCAATTCCGCCATATTCTGTTATCATAACTGGCTGACCTTTATATTCATATCCTTCTGCAAATGCATACTTTCCTTTGTTATGAGGTATTTCATTATTTACTATTCTATTTTTATCTTTATAACGTTCTAAAAATGCTTCCCCAAACTCTTCATAATCATGAAGGGCAATAATATCTGAAACGGTGTGTTCCCACCCATCGTTCACGATAACCGGGCGATTTGGATCAATTGCCTTTGTTAAGTAGTAAATTGATTCTGTAAATGCTTGCTGCTTTTTATCCTTTAATATATTTGGCACACCCCATGATTCATTGAATGGGACCCAAGTCACAATAGATGGATGATTATAATGCTGCTGAATGATTTCCAGCCATTCTTTCGTAAAATTATCTACTGCTTCATCAGAAAACTCATATGTAGCAGCCATTTCAGACCATACAAGCAATCCCTTTTTATCGCACCAATATAAGAAGCGTTCATCTTCAAGCTTTTGATGTTTGCGTACGCCGTTAAAGCCCATCTGAATTGTCTTCTCAATATCCTCCAGCATTGCTTCATCGGATGGAGGTGTAAGCATCGTATCTGTCCAGTATCCTTGATCCAATAGTAATTTTTGGTATATTGGTACATTATTAAGAAGTACTTGACCATCTTTAATAGAAATTTTTCGCATGCCGAAATATGAATTTACTTCATCTACCAATCTGCCATTTTCATAGAGTCTAAATGTAACATCATATAAATTCGGTTGTTGCGGTGACCAATGCATTACTTTCCATTCATGTATCTCAGAAAGAAGATCCACTGCAAAACTCATTTTTGAACGATCTGGTGTTATCGAAAATTGCTTAACTCTTTCACCCGAAAAGCTGATTATTGTTTCCACATACCAATCCTCATTAAATGAACCATTCAATGTATAGTCAAAATTAACAGAATGTGTATCCACATCAGGAGTAATTTTTACATTATCAATACTAGCTTCCTCCAGGAATTCCAGCCAAACACTTTGCCAAATCCCTGTAGTCTGTACATACCAGCATCCGAAGTTTTCGTCTTTCCACCGCTGTTTTCCTCTTGGCTGATAGCAGCTCATACTGTCTTCCGCTTTAACAACAAGTTCATTCTTTTCATTATAATCAATCGCATCCGTAATATCGAAATTAAAAGAAGAATTACCACCAACATGATTTCCGATATATTTACCGTTTACCCATACCTTTGTTACATAATCCGATGCTTGAAATCTCAAAATTACCCGTTTTCCTATTTCTTCCTCTGGAATTTCAAACGTTCTTTGATACCAAACATAGGGATGAAAAGCTTCTTCTCCAATTCCGCTCGCTTTTGTTTCATACGTAAACGGTACTTGAATATCTGTTGTAAAGCTTGGCTCATTCGACCATTGCTGTTTCTCGCCAATATTTTTGTCATCAAATGCAAATTTCCATGTTCCATTCAGATTTAACCATGAATCTCTTTGAAATTGCGGACGTGGATATTCTGTCCTCTGATATGTTGCAGTTGTTTGTGTCATTTATATTCTCCTATTCTATGATTTAATATTGTTTTGATTGATAGCGTTTACCTAAAAGTTAATTCTCCAATTTAACGCGGGGGTATACATCGGTCTTCTCAGCCCATTCTTTCCACGTTGCTTTCATCTTTTCCACGAGCTCAGGATAGTCATTTGCTACATTATTCATCTCTGTCCGGTCGTTATTCATGTTGAATAGCTCCCATTCTCTTTCTTTTATTTTCACAAGCTTCCACTCTCCCTGGCGAATTGCACAATGTTCTTCATGTTCAAAACACAATGTTCGGGTATCTGTTGTCTCTCCCTTGAAAACAGGAAGTAAACTTTCTCCTTCCATCGGCGGTATCTTATTTCCTTGATACTCATCTGGATACTGTGATCCGGTAATATCAACAAAAGTTGCCATAAAGTCAATAAAGTGACCTGGACGATGATCAATCTCTCCGTTTCGCTCAACCTCTGCTGGCCAGTGAACAATCAATGGCGTACTAATTCCTCCTTCATGGGAATAGTGCTTGTACATTCGAAGCGGTGTACTGCATGCATTTGCCCAGCCAGACCCGTAGCTGTGATAGGTTTCTGGACCTCCCATGCGTTCCAAGTCTTCTTTTCGATGCAAAATGTTTGAAGTTGTTTGCCAGTCATCAAATCCCCAAGGATCCCATTCCGCACATGCCCCATTATCCGAGCAAAACAGTATCAGCGTATTTTCAAGTTCATTATGTTCTCGAAGGTTTTCAATCACCCTGCCGACATTCTGGTCCATACGGTCAACCATGGCGGCATAAATCGCCATTCTTCTTACTAGATCTTTTTTACGGTCTGGATCAATCGTTTCCCAAGCTGGATTGACACCGCTAATATTTCGATCCCGATCCCAATATTCTGACCGTGGTGGCAGCTGCATCTCTTCATCCACCTCTTGCAGTTGTTTCATTCGCTCCAATCGTTCTTCCCGTATTTTATCCCAGCCTTTTTCATATAATTTCTCATACTTCTTAATATCTTCTTTCGGTGCCTGAAGCGGAAAATGTGGTGCATTATATGCCAGGTACAGAAAATAAGGCTGTTCCTCACTGCGGGATTCCTCAATAAAATCTAATGCGTGATCTGTAATTGCATCTGTAGCATAAAATTCTCCCTCGGCATAACTTCTTTGCGGTCGATCCTCAGGCAAGCGAACATAGTTCTTCTTGTCCCAAAAACTTGCAAAACCTCCCAATAAGCCATAAAAGTCATCAAACCCGCGTTCAATTGGCATATGTTTCCCTACATGCCACTTTCCTGATAAATAGGTGTGATAGCCACCTTCTCTTAACACTTCTGCAAGGGTGACAGATTGTTCTTTCAAATATCCGCGGTATCCTGGTGTTTCCCGATCCTCATCCATTAACCCTATACCAGCCTGATGTGGATATAATCCGGTTAAAAGAGAAGCTCGGCTCGGACAGCAGCGTGCTGAATTATAAAATTGAGTGAAACGTAACCCATCCTTCGCCAGCTGATCCAGATTTGGTGTATTAATTTCACCCCCATAGCAGCCTAAATCAGAATATCCCAGGTCATCTGTCAAAATCAGTAATATATTTGGCTTGCTTTTTACCATTCCTACCCCTCCAAGTTTGAGAATTGTCACACTGTCTAAATAACCCTCAATTCTTTAATTCATTAAATCACTTGCTATCAAATTCTACTAATCTACCAGCCTTTCGATATTTCTTTCACTAATCACAATCCCTTTACGAGATTATAAATATTAACTAACACAATAATTAAAATTGTGAAGTTAAAAACGCCCCAAATTGCCTTACTCGAAACCTTAAACAATAAAATATTTCCAATTAATCCTCCAGCAACACCTCCGATAATCATAAATGGAAGCATAGACAGGTCCATCCCCTGATATCTGGTAGTGAATGCTACCACTAGTAACGATGCCAGCTGTGAAAAAAATATAATGAACGTCGAATTAATGACAACTTTCCTTCCAGTCATGGAAAATAATAAAACCAATACAGCTACGTTTAAAGGACCGCCTCCGATTCCTAGAAATGCTGAGAGCAAACCCAATATTAGCCCTGTTGAAAAGATAATGGCTTTATTTGCTATCAGATAATTCGGTACATGGCTACTCCATTTGAAGGATGCATAGATAATTATCAACAGAAAAGCAAGTAATCCTGATTGTATGGCTCCTACAATATCAGCTAACTTCAGGTTAACTACGTAAAAATTAAATACTCCTTTACCAATTAGACCACCCACTATCGATCCAACTGCAATTAGTAAGCTAATCTTGAAATCTATCTTTACTTTGGTTGTTTTTATTCTTAACAGTGTTACAGTGGACATTGCCATAACGGTAGACGCGGATAATACTCCGATTGTTTCCAAATCATAATGCCCAACAAAATCTAGAACCGGCTTGATAATTATTCCTCCACCTAAGCCAGCCATTGCACCAATTACGGAGGAAATAAATCCAATTAAAAAGTATAGAATAATTATTTATATCATCTCCGTTTGGTAGAACAATCCTATTCAATCATTTTCTAAGACGAACCTCTCTCAGTTAGGGATTATTCTCTTGAGACCTTTCTTTGTCTATTTCACACATCACTTACACAGCGAAAACCTATATTCCCTGAAGAGCTGTCCATCGTATTTGAACTCCTTGCAGCTACACGATAGCGATTACAATAAGATTTATGACATAGATAAGATCCACCGCGCATGCTCTTCTGTGTTGAATGTTCGATGTCTTTATTAAACCAATCCGAGCACCATTCCCATACATTTCCGGACATATTATAAAGTCCATAATTATTTGGCGGAAATGACTTTGCTGGGGCTGTTCCTAAATAACCATCTTCTTTTGAATTATATTGTGGAAACTTTCCCTGCCAAATATTGCAGTAATGCTTTTCATCTGGAGTCAGCTCATCTCCCCATGGATATTTCTTCTGTTCAAGCCCTCCGCGAGCAGCAAATTCCCATTCAATCTCTGTCGGCAGACGCTTTCCTGCCCATTCGCAAAAGGTATTGGCATCATGCCAGGATACATGTAATACAGGATGATCCAACCGCTGCTCAATCGTTGATCCGCTCCCTTCAGGCTGATACCAAAAAGCATCTCTAACCGCATACCACCATGGCACGTTCTGTAATTGCTTTTCATTATTCAACTGTTCAAGCGTTAAAAATTCATGAAATACAAAGGACCAGCCAAACTTTTCTGCCACTGTCTGATAATTCGTCTCTTCAACGAACTGTTTAAATTCTTTGTTCGTAACGGTGTGATTATCGATATAGAACGGTTCTACCTTTACATTTCTTACTGGACCTTCTCTGTCAGAGGGGAAGCCTTCCTCATCATCCGTTCCCATCAAAAAATCACCACCGGATATATACACCATTTTGTCTTTAAATCTGATCTTTCCTCCCCAATAATCAGAGGGGGCTATGCTATGATTAGTTTGAGAAATATCTGTTCTGCTTACAGAGCAACATGAACAGGTTTTATTCGTATTCACTCGAATCTGTTCCCCCTTTAATTAAGTGGATTTGTGGGAAATAAGATTTTCTCGACTACCAAAAACCACTGCCTCATTCATCCTTGCTTTCAAAAGAGTCTATTAAGCTTGCAGCATCCGCGTTTAATTCTTCATATACACGTCCAGGTACATCAGCTTTATTTTTCTCCAGGTGCTTCAGAAAATCATTCAGATGTTTACTAGCCTTGTGCAGATCGCCCTTATCCTTATGATGCTGTGATTGCTTTAGTTTGTTATGCAGTTTCATATATAATGAATGACTGATATTACCTGTATCCCTGTTTAATTCGATTGACTTCTGTAAAGAATCCAGACTTGGCTCAATAGGCTTCACAAGGAAATTATCAAATTCAGCATTACTGAAATGACTTCTTACCCCGACACTACCATGAGAGAATGCTGTAACACTGTTATCGGTATAATCAATTTTTGGATTGTCCATATCTCCAACATATACTTTTATGTTCGCATCCTTCACAACTACTTTCATATGCTGCCATTCATCTTCTAACTCTGTCATTTCTGTACCTGCTAAATACTCCCAATTGTAATTTTGCTTTCCAAGATGGACGCCTTCTTCGTTCAAATATGCAACATAGCCCTGCATAAAATCAGGATTATTCTGTGCTCGTTCCATCCCATTTGCTGGATTATTTACTCGAAAGATAAGCCCGCCATCTCCAATTCCATCAACAAGTTTAATATCTGCTTCTACACTATAATTCTTCCAATCTTTTTCACCAATTACGGACTTCCCAAAAGTTCCAACGCTAGAAGTATAGGTTCCATCAGTTTCAATTTCTTCTTCTTCTTCTTCAGTATTCTCATAGAATTCTATACTATGAAAATCAAATTCACCATTTACTGTTTCCACCGTAATTGAATGGTTACCAGCAGGAAGGGAGACGTTTTCCTTCACAACATCGGACCAATTATCCCATCCCCCTGTACGAGGAACATTGATAACTCCAGTAAGGTCTATCTCGTCATTAAGCCACAACCTTACCTGACCACCTTCCAAGTCCGTTGTTACACTCATTTTCATGTTAAAGTTACCACTCTCAGCCATGTTTACATTATATTTATACCATTCCCCTGTCTGATTCCAGCCAATATTATACGTCCCATCTGGATGATTCCTGATGTCGACACCATCCTGTCTGTACACACGTCCAATATTTTCAGGGTTATTATCATGATAAGCAATGCCTTCTCCACCTGTTATATAATCAACTGCCATCACCTTTCCTGGGAGACTTTTATATTCATCAAAGGTATGAAATATCATTTTTGAGAAATCAAACTCTCCTTGAACTGCCTCAACTTTGAGCGTATGCTTACCTTTTGGTAAATGGATGTCTTTTAATGTAATTGTTTCCCAATTATTCTTATCACCAGTGTTTGGAATATCAATAACATCAATCAAATCTGTATCATTCAATACTAGTTTTAACTGAGCATTATCCTGTATGGACGCAACAGCTAAATCAATACCATACTCACCCTCTTCGGCTATATCAACGTCATAGTTGAGCCATTCTTCTGCTTCAAAGCTTTCAACGGCAAATCCATCATCAGGAGTCGAACGAATGTCAACGCCATCATCGCGATACTCTCCACCACTATTTTCTTCCGTTTTATCATGATAAGCTATTCCTTCTCCACCAAGATTATAGTCTTCAGCCTCTATTAATCCAGGCAATGGCTTATGAATATCAAAGGAGCTGAAACTAAATCTTGAGAAATCAAACTCTCCATTAACAATCTCGACTGTGATTGTATGTTCCCCTTCTGGTAAGGTTATACCTTCTTTCGTTACAGGGGTCCAGTTATTCCACCCCCCTGTACTTGGAACATCAATCACTCCTGTTAAATCCGTTTCATCATCCAGCCACAACCTTACTTTCGCATCAGTAAATGTGGTTGAAGCATCTAGTCTTAAGTTATACAGCCCCGTTTCCTTTACATTTACATTGTATTTCAACCATTCACCCGTCTGATTCCATCCAACAGCAGTACCACCCTGAGGCTTATTCCGAATATCAACGGAATCCCCTCTTAGGACACCACCTATATTTTCAGGTGTTGTGTCATGATAGGCTACTCCTTCTCCACCAGAGTTGTAATAAGCGGCTTCTATTACTCCAGGCAATGGCTTATAATTATCAAAAACACTTGGTTCATCTGTATTTGTATCCACCTTCCAGAAACCATCATGTGGTGTCCATCCGTCATCATTACCATCATTAAAGTCATCAAAAAGCACAGATTCAACTTTGTGTTTACTAACTTTCATACTTGCAAAATCAAATTCTCCTTGGACAACTTCCACTTTTATTGTGTGATTACCTTCTGGCAAAGTAATCCCATCAATGGATAAGTTTTCCCATTGATTGCCGTCTCCTGTATTTGGTACATCAACGACACCTGATAAATCCGTCTCATCATCTAACCGTAGCCTGACTTGAGCATTCTTGTCAGATGCTACCCTCAAACTGACATCGTATTTTCCACTATCTTGTATATTGGCATTATATTTCAGCCATTCACCTTCCTGAAAAGAACTTATTTTAAAACCGCCTTCAGAATTAGCTTCAATGTCAACAGCATCCCGTCTGTACTCCTCATTAATTTCATTTGTACTTTCACGGAACCCTTTTCCATCACCACCAGAATTATAATGTACGGCTTCAATAGACCCTGGTAACGGTTTATATGCATCAAATGCATTACTACCGTCTACCTTATTACTCGAAGCAATAAAACCAAATTCTGCATGAACATCGGAAGTGGTATAACCAATTTTTCCACCGTTCAGTCCATCTATTTCCCTAGTCTGTTTTAGCATTCCATCAACATATATGTTAAATTCTCTGTTTGACTTTTCCACTCTTACTTGGTGAAGATTAGAGTAATCATAATCAGACGGAAGTTCAGAAGCCTCCCATTCTTGATCAACTCCATCCACCCGGAAAAATGTTTCCAGTCTATTTTTATCAGGGCTTAATACAGCTAATCCATAGTTATCTTCATCTTTATATGAAAATACAGCACCAAATCTTGGATTGGAACTCGAACCTTGTTCCTTCTTTTTCATGTTAAATTCTGCAGTATAGTTATCATTTGTCTCGTTTTTTGTAACCTGACGATGCCAATTTGTATCACCAAGGGATTCCTGCTCTAACCAATCATTTGAAATACTCCAGTTCCCTCCATTTACCGCTATCCAATCATTACCTACTTCATTACGCTTAAAGCGATCACTGAAATCCGGCATATCGGGATTTTGCTGTTTAAACGTTGTAGGTCCGAGTAATAGCATCTTATCACCGTTCCAAACGATTCTATCAAGGTTCGTTTCACGGCCTGGATTTGCATGACTATGATATACCATGTAATGTGTGTCAAGATCAGGTCCACGGACGATCGAATTATGACCAAGTCCAACATGGGAACCTTCTGTGTTAATTAATATAGGATTTTGTTTTGTTTCATTTGTAAATCCTTCTGTAGGTGAATTACTGCTACCATAATCAACCCGATACGCTTTATTCCAAATATGATTTCCCGTATAGGTCATAAAGTACTTTCCATTTCTTTTCAACAGTGTTGAACCCTCAGTCCAACCATCCATTGATGCTCCTGTATTTATAGCCTCTCCAAATGTATATGGGTCGTCCATAGGTCTTGCCATAATACTGTTGGTGCCAGTACTATAAAAATACCACTGGCCATCATCATCAATAAAAACACTTCCATCTATTCCCATCCCTAGATTGTCCGTCTGCTTAACAAATGGTCCAAGTGGACTAGAACTTTTATAAACGTAATGACCATTTCCACCTGGTGATGTATACATATAGAAAGCACCATTCCAATACGTTACCTCTGGTGCATATGCCGCTTTCGTACTAGGCTCTTCTGTAACTAGCCCACCATAATCCCAATCAATTAAATCCGTTGACGTCCAAACCTTCACTCCACTTTTATCATCCACAGTACTGACATAAAGATAATAGATGCCATTGTACTTTAAAATATATGGATCACCTTCCCCATAAAAATCCCCATGGTCCCACATCCAGGAATCAGGTATATCCAAGGGGTTACTGTATGAAAAAGACGGTTGCGGAGCACTCAACATAACGGCAAATACAGTTGCAAATAACAGTAAAATCAATTTTTTCATAGAAAGTTTCTCCTTATTCTAATAATGGATTCTATCTATGTTACGTTCTTTAAATGTAAGCAATTGCATAACTAAGTAAGCTCAACGTTTCTTAGCCAGTTTCTCTTTGTCTTAACCTTTAAGTCCTGTAAAGCTGATTCCTTTAATAATTTGTTTTTGAAAGATTAAGAACACGATAATAACTGGTATCGATGCAATAGCATTGGCTGTCATTGGCAGTACATAGGCTTGCGAATAGCTGGAATTAAATACTGGCAGACCTACTGGCAATGTATAGAGCTCCTCAGATAATATGGACAGGTATGGCCACAAGAAATTATTCCATGACCCAATAAATGTAAAGATAGCTATTGCGGCTAAAGCTGGTTTAGCTAGAGGTAAAGCGATTTTGTAAAACAGTTTAATATTTGAACATCCATCCATTTTTGCACTTTCGAATAATTCCTTTGGTATTCCATCAAAGAAGCTTTTTAATATGATGACACCTAATGGTGAAGCAATCATCGGTAAAATAAGCCCTGCATAGCTATCAATCAAGTTTAAACTTTTCGCTGTTTCATATAGCGGAATAATCGTTGCTTCTCCAGGTATCATTAAACCTACCAAGAAGAATATAAAAATAGTTCTTTTGAAACGAAATTTCATTTGAGATATTGCAAACGAAGCTAATGATGTCACAATTAACGTTAAAATCGTTGTAATCAGCGCGACGATAAAACTATTAAACGTCCAGCGAAGTATTAACGTGTCAGAAATTATATTCGTGTAGTTCGAGAATGTAAATGGTGGCAAAAACCATTCGATTGGATTAGTTGTGCTGTATCCATCTGGTTTCAAGGAAACAAAGATCATCCAAATGATCGGCAGAATGAACAGAACAGATACTGCAATCGCTACCGTAACTTTAACCGGATGAAAAGGATCGCGACTCCTGTTTAATGCTGCGGATCTTTTCTTTTTACTTTTCGGTCCTTCTCCATTTCTTTTCTCGACTGGTTTTTGTTCCGCTATATTTGGGATTGGATTAGGTTGTCCCATTTTAACTTTCCCCCGTTCTCTGTGGCCTTAGCTGGATTATCGACAAAATTAATAGAATAAAGAATAATGCAAAGGACATTGTAGCAGCATATCCTAAATTATTTTGTGTAAAGCCAGTTTCATAGATATATTGAATGAGAGGTCTAGTCGCACCACCTGGTCCACCGCCAGTGATTAGCATAATTTGTGCAAACACTTTAAATGAGGCAAGAACCTGCAGCAGCAAAATGACTTTGGAAATCGGCTTAAGCTGCGGCAATGTAATGTACCAAAACTGCTGCCAGCGGGTTGCCCCATCTATTTCACTTGCCTCGTATAATGATTCGGGTATGTCCTGTAGTGCGACAAGAAATAGAATCATATTCGTTCCTACCGTCCACCATAAGGTAACAACTACAATCGTAATCCAAGCAAGATATTTATCAGCCAGCCAAAAAGGCTCCCCTTCGATTCCTATGCTATGAAGAATGGTATTAACGAATCCGTTATATGGTTGCAGCATAAAAATTGCTAGAAAGGAAATAACGGCAACGGATAAGATACTTGGGATAAAATAAGCTCCCCTGAAAAAGGTCTGAATCTTCGTATTTAAGTTAGCGAGTAATGCCAGTCCTAGTGCAAGCACCATCATTGTTGGTGTTGTTAAAATAACAAACAGCGTTGTATTTCCAAGACTTCTCCAGAAATAAGAATCACTGAACATGACCTTAAAGTTTTCCAACCCAATAAAGTCCAATTTTCCAATTAATGACCAATCATAGAAGCTCATTTCCAGCCCTTTAATAACGGGAAAAATAGTAAAGATCATGTATACGATAAAAAAGGGAATTAGAAAGGGCACTGCCTTCATATCCTGTAACCATGACTTGTTTTTCATAAAATACCCCTTTTCTATTAAAAGTCAGAAGCTCCTAAAGTATATTAGGAGCTTAGACAGTTCAAATTATCCTCCTATTAACGCCTTTACTTCTTGTTCAATCAATTCAAATGCCTTCTCAGGAGATTCCTCATCTGTCCAGATCAGATCAAGATTGCGAATAAGTATATCCTGGATACCACGTGCATGTACGGTTTGATCTGGAAAATTAACATAGTTTGCTACTTCTGCGTAATCACTCCGATATGGAAGTTCCGCATATTCTTCTGATTCAACAACCGTTGTCTTTGCTGGAATATGTCCTGCTTCTGCCCAAACTACACCTTTATCTGTAGCGTAGTTCATAAATTCAATCGCAGCTTTTTGAACTTCCGGTTCCGCATCTTGACTAGCAGGGATTACGAAGGTGTGCGAATTGCCGAATGCAGCCTCTTTGCCAAATATATTTGGTGCAGGTATTGCTGTAAATTCTAATCCTTCCGTTGCTTCCCAAGTACCAGTTGCCCACACCCCAGTGGACATAGTTGCTGCATTGCCAGATTGGAAATCAGCATAGAAATCCGCTAAATTCAATGGAATAACTTCATGCTCGTACCATAAATCATGCATATAGTTTGCAGCTTCAATTGCTTTATCAACATCAAGTACATATTCAGGATTTTCTAAATCATCCGTTACAATATTTTCTCCACCTAATTGACTATAGAAGGAAAACCATAACCGATAGGAGTCTACACCAGCAGTAGAAAATGCCATCGGAAATTTATCTTTCGGTAATTCTTCTTTAAGCGTTGTCAAGAATTCAACAAACCCTTCTGGTGTCTGTTCCATTTTTACACTGCCATCTTCATTCAGAAGTCCTGCGTCACCGGCAAGCTGATTATTCACGAAAAAGATATGTGGATGTGTGTCGATTGGTATAGCAAAGTGTTGCCCATCAAAAACTGTCGAATCCAGAACGTTTGGATTGAATTCATCCCAGTTAACGCCAACTTCTTCACCATATGTGTCTAATTCCTGCACTAGTCCCTGATTAACCAATTCCGGAAGTACATTCGAATGGGAAATAGCCAAGTCCGGTCCTTTACCTGCGGAGACACTCGTGATCAATTTTGTATAATACTCTTCAAATTCTTGTTGAATATTGTTTATGAAAATCTCATCCTGACTTGCGTTAAATTCGTCAACAATTTCTTTCATAAACGCTGCATCCCCACCACCAAATAAGTTCCACATAACAACCTCTGTAGCACCCTCCGGCACCTTAACTTTCCCACCAGCATCATCTGAACCGCCACTGCATGCTGCAAGTGTGATGGCAGTAATAATTATTCCGATAAGCAACATTAACTTCTTTTTCATCATTGAACCTCCCCTTTATATTTAAGAATTGCAAATGAATAGATACTAACTTTTAGCTGCCTCCTTTCATCGATTACGGTTTTAATGTAAAGTTAAAACACGGCTCATGAATTCGCTTTCAAACAAAAGCAAAAAAATAAGAAACCGCCTAAGAAAAATACTATTATTGCATTAATTAAATTAATTAACTAACATAATAATAAACTCGATCTTTTCACTTGTCAATATCAATTATTCGAATAAACTCAAAATTAATTTATTAAGAATAATGTCTTAATATGTTGCTTATTGGTTTATAATATTCAAGATTCAGATAAGATCTATTAGATTAACGAGCATTATTAACAGGATTTTTGATGTCAAACACATATTATTACCGCAATTAAAGAACTGAATCCTGAACCTATCATCCTCCTATTCATTCTTTTATCTCCAGTCTCTAACTTTAAACATGGCTCTATAAGTGCTTATAGGTGTAACGTCCCTACATATTTATATCTCATTATATTTCTTCTTGTTTTTTTAAAATAAATATAGTAACATTAACTTAATTAAATTAATTAACTATTATACATTCTTATTATAATTGCAATATCTTAAGTACTTATCTCTTTTTTAAAGACCACGATACTACAGGAGGTTATTATGAATATAAGGAAACTAACAAAAGAATTCCAGGATAAATTCAGCACTTTCCAAACACCAAGACCCTTCTTCGCCCCAGGAAGAATCAACCTAATCGGCGAACATACGGATTATAATGGCGGACATGTGCTGCCAGCTTCAATTTCTTTCGGAACATATGCGCTTGGCCTAAAGCGTCAGGATCGAAAGTTACGCTTTTACTCCGTGAATTTCCCTGATGCAGGGATAATGGAATGTGATCTGGATGATTTAATTTATCAGAAAGTACATGAATGGGCGAATTATCCAAAGGGTATGATTCTTTATCTGCAGAAAGCAGGATATCAATTCGACCATGGTATTGATGTTTTATTTTATGGAAACATCCCAAATAGTGCAGGGCTGTCTTCTTCTGCATCAATTGAAATGGCCATGGGTGTCTTATTAGAAGGTTTGTTTGAACTGAATATTGACCGGATTGATTTGATTCGCATTGGACAGAAAGTGGAAAATAATTATATTGGTGTTAATAGTGGAATTATGGATCAGTTCGCGATTGGCATGGGAAAGCAGGATCATGCGATTCTCTTAAACTGCCAAACATTGAACTACCAATGTGCACCACTCATTTTAGGGGATCATGTTATCATCATCATGAACACGAATAAACAACGGACATTAGCAGGATCTAAATATAATGAACGCCGGACACAGTGTGAAGCAGCACTCTCTGATTTACAGACTGTACTGCCTATTCAAACACTTGGAAATGTAACAATTGATGCTTTTGAGAACAATCAACGGTTCATTAAAAATGAAGTAAACCGGAAACGTGCGAGACATATTGTTTACGAGAATGCCAGAACAATAGAAGCCCTTGAAAGGTTAAAGCAAAATGACCTTATTGCATTTGGAAAACTCATGAACGCCTCCCATATCTCATTAAGAGATAACTATGAGGTTTCAGGAATTGAGCTTGACACGATTGTCGAAGCTGCTTGGAATCAGCCCGGGGTCCTTGGTGCACGTATGACAGGTGCAGGATTTGGCGGCTGTGCGATTGCAATTGTAGCGCGTGAGGAAGTGGAGAAGTTCAAGAATATTGTAAGCGCAGTCTACACTGAAAAAATTGGCTATGCACCAACTTTCTATATGGCAGAAATCTGCGATGGAGCAAAAGAAGTCACAGAAGGAGCGTTAAAATGAGTGTATTAGTTTTAGGCGGTGCTGGTTACATTGGGTCACATGCCGTTTATCAATTGATTGATCGAGGGGAAGATGTCGTTGTCATTGATAATCTGCAAACAGGACATCAGGAAGCCGTCCATCCAAGCGCACAGTTTTATCAAGGCGACATTCGGAATGCAGCTTTCCTTCAAGACGTTTTTACCAAAGAAAGCATTGAGGCTGTTATCCATTTTGCTGCAAGCTCCCTTGTTGGGGAGTCAATGGAAAAACCACTCCACTATTTTGACAACAATGTTTATGGAACTCAAGTATTGCTAAAGACTATGGTCGAGCATGAGGTGAAGACTATTGTCTTCTCCTCCACTGCCGCAACTTATGGAGAGCCCGAATCCGTTCCAATTACGGAGACAATACCGACAAAGCCAACCAGCACGTACGGCGAAACAAAATTAACAATGGAAAAGCTGATGAAGTGGACAGAGCGAGCACATGGAATTAAGTATGTATCCTTGCGTTACTTTAATGTTGCTGGCGCCCGGCACTCAGGTGAAATTGGTGAAGACCATCGCCCGGAAACACATCTTGTTCCAATCATTATACAGACAGCACTTGGTCAGCGCGATTATATAACGATCTTCGGTGAGGATTATGATACACCGGACGGAACATGTATACGTGATTATGTTCATGTGGAGGATCTTATTGAAGCACATCTACTAGCACTTGATTATCTAAAGCTTGGCGGTAAAAGTGATGTTTTCAATCTCGGAAGCAACCAAGGCTTTTCTGTAAAAGAAATGATTGATACTGCACGTGAAGTAACCCGTAAGGAAATATATGCAAAGTCAGGAAGGAGACGTGCAGGTGATCCAAGCATACTGGTTGCCAGTTCAAATAAAGCCAAAAGTATGCTTGGCTGGGAACCGAGACGCACTTCTATCAAACAAATTATCAAGGATGCATGGAACTGGCATACATCTCATCCGAATGGATATGGAAAGGACGTGAAGAAGTGATTTTTCAGTATGTTAATGGACTTATTCAACAAGCAATTAAAGCAGAACTAATTGAACAGGCAGATAATATTTATGTTCGCAACCAAGTCATGAATCTATTAAATTTGGAGACTTTTCCTGAAGAGCCTGATTGTGTCACAGATAAATCGATTCCCGACATGCTTGAAAAAATAATCGAATATGCTATTGAACATGAAGTAATCGAGGACGTATTCGACGATAAAGAGATTCTCACAGCTAATATAATGAACTGCTTTGTAGCTCGTCCATCTGTTATTCATGCTGCTTTTAATGAAAAATATGAACAGTCACCGAAAGCTGCAACCGATTATTTTTATAACTTGAGCAAAAACAGCAACTACATTCAGATGAATCGGATTGAAAAAAACATTCACTTCAAATCGGACACAGCATACGGCGAACTAGACATCACGATTAACCTGTCCAAACCTGAAAAAGACCCCGTGCAAATCAAACGAGAACGTGAAATGAAACAAAAGCTGGATTATCCAAAATGTCTATTATGTGTGGATAATGAAGGATATACTGGTAGAACAGGGCATCCCGCACGTGCGAATCATCGTGTCATTCGCGTTCCACTGCTAGGAGAAAATTGGTACCTACAGTACTCTCCATATGTTTATTATAATGAGCACAGTATTTTGCTTTCAGAAGAACACCGGGACATGAAAATTGATAGGAAAGCTTTTGAACGCCTATTAACTTTTACAGAAATATTTCCCCATTACTTCATTGGATCAAATGCAGATTTACCGATTGTTGGAGGTTCCATATTAAGTCATGATCACTATCAGGCGGGACGCTATGATTTTCCAATGACGAATGCAGCGAGTGCTTTTGAATTTATCCTGGAAAAGTTTGATAATGTTTCTGCTTCTGTATTGAAATGGCCTTTATCCGTTATCCG
Organism: Oceanobacillus profundus; assembly: GCF_003515705.1. GTDB lineage: Bacteria > Bacillota > Bacilli > Bacillales > Amphibacillaceae > Oceanobacillus > Oceanobacillus profundus. The sequence continues at coordinate 51,417 of NZ_QWEH01000014.1, read as the reverse complement.
TCTGAATAGTTCTAACAAGGATTTACTGCTTGACGCTGCTAATCATATTTTACAAATCTGGAAAAGTTATTCCGACGAACTTGCAGACGTGAAAGCATTTACTGGTGATACACCTCACAACACGATTACACCAATTGCTCGTTCTCGCGAAGACGTATATGAGCTTGATCTTGTATTACGAAACAACCGTACATCTGCTGAACATCCACTGGGGATTTTTCACCCACATGCAGATGTGCATCATATAAAAAAAGAAAATATCGGGCTGATTGAAGTTATGGGGCTCGCCGTTTTGCCAGCAAGATTGGAGATGGAACTGGCTGAAATCAGGCAGTTTTTAATTGGAAAATCCAGTGATGTAGCTGCATATCACCTGGAATGGGCTGATCAAATCCAAAGTGAGTACGGTGAGATTCTCGATTCTAGGATGGCTGATGAAATTTTAAAGAAAGAGCTTGGCAAAAAATTTGCCAAAGTTCTGGAAGATGCCGGTGTTTTCAAGGAACGGCGAGCATTTGAAAGATTTATCCATACATTAAATAAGCAGGTGGCACAATAATGAAAGTTGAAACAACTGATATTTTAGGAAAATGGAAAGAATACACACTAGTAAATGAACAAGGAATGTCTGTCAGTGTAATAAATTTTGGCGGAATCATTACAGAAATGCTTGTTCCCAATCGAAATGGAAAACTGGAAAATGTCGTAATTGGATTTAAAAATTATGCAGACTATGAAACGAACCCGAATTATTTCGGTGCTTTAATCGGTCGTGTTGCTGGAAGAATTCAAGGTGGGGAGTTTGTGCTTAATGGTAAAACCTATAGTTTAGATCACAATGATGGGGATAATCATCTTCACGGAGGTGCGTCAGGTTTCCATCAGGTAATCTGGAATGTTGATCCTTTTCAAACAAGTGACACAGTCGGGTTGAAGCTGACTCACAAAAGTTTAGATGGTGATGGAGGATATCCTGGCAATTTAGATGTAACTGTTACCTATATTTTGAATAACGATAACCAATTTACAATCGACTATGCTGCAACCAGTGATCAGGTCACTCCAATAACATTGACGAACCATTCTTATTTTAATTTAAGTGGAGACTTGAAAAACACCATTCATCATCACCACATAACGATAGATAGTGAAGAAATTGTCAAACTTGATGAGAAACTTATTCCAACAGGAAAATTAATGAATGTATTCAATACTTCCTTTGATTTTCGTGAAAGCCGGTCATTGCGCGAAGGATTCAATGACAAGTCTGAACAAAATACAGTTGCTGGAAATGGTTATGATCATTATTTTATTTTCAATAAGAAGAAAGAAAATGCTGTTACTGTAAGTGATGAGAAGTCTGGACGCTTGCTGATGATAAAAACAGATCAGCCAGGGATGGTTATGTATACCTCGAACATGCTCGAAGATGGGATGGAACTGAAAGAAGGCTTTTCAGAGAAGTATTTAGGAGTATGCTTTGAAACCCAAGCGTCACCTGCATCATTGCATTATCCAGGATTTCCGTCAGTTATTTTAAAAGCAGGAGAACAGTATAAAAAACAGACCGTATTTTCTTTCAGCATAGTAAGATAACAAGGGTCTTACTGATACCCTGAGAAATGTTAATAAAAGAGGATAGTTCTCCATGTGTAACACGAAGGAATATCCTCTTTTTTAATGCCAGGAAACTATAAAATTTGAATGCTGTGGATAACTTAGTTACCTAAACGGACACGTCCAGCGCTTGCGCTTTTGTTCTTTTTTCATCAAACTGGATCAAACAATTCCACCAATAATAGCGAGACTGCCCCTAACAGTGTTGCATCTTCACCAAGTTTTGTTACTGTTACTTCGGTTTCTTTTGCAGCCGGACTGAGTACACGCTGTTCAATCGTTTGCTTAATTTTTGGCAAGATGAATTTCTTACTCTTCATCACCCCTCCGCCGAGAACAATTTTCCTTGGGTTTATTAGATGTATTAAATTTGTTAAGCCGATACCAATAATCATTCCAGTTTCTTCAAGAATTTCAATATATGCCGTATTACCAGATTCGGCCAATTTGTATACTTCTTCGCCTGTAATTGTTTCTGATTTCCCCTCTAGCTTTTTTCTGGTTCTCTCAGCAATAGCGACACCACTGGCGAAGGTCTGCAAACAACCGCGGCTTCCACATTCACAAATCTCTCCATTAATATCTATCGTCATATGGCCTATCTCACCAGCAATATCCTGAGCGCCGTGGTACAGCTTTCCATTAATAACAACACCTGAACCGACGCCTCTTCCAATATTTACAGCAACCATACTATCCGCATCGCCGTGTCCTCCAAACCATGACTCGCCAAGTGCCATTGCTCTGGCATCATTTTCAACGTTGACCACTAAGTTAAATTCTTCCTCAAGTTTTTGCTTGATTGGAATATTTCTTAAATCCAGGTTTGGTGCTACAAGTGAGGTACCAGTTTCTATATCCACAACCCCATGCATTGCTACTCCAATCCCTAGAATTTTATCATGATACGGTTTTGATGTATGTAAAATCTTATGTATATTTTCTTTTAAAATACTGATAAACTGACCATTTGTAATTGGAATGTTTAGCTTACTAGAAACACGTTCAACGATCTTCCCAGATAAATCAGCAAGAATACACTCAACCGTTTCTGGACCAGCATCTACGCCAACAACATAGAAGGCATTATTATTAATATGAAGCATCGTCGGTTTTCGCCCACCCTTGGATTCGCCGAGATCACTCTCTCTAACTAATTCCTGTTCGATCAATTCTTTCACAATACTGCTTACCGTTGGTGGGGTGAGCTTTGTATCCTTAGCTATTTGAGCCCTGGAAATAGGTTCCGATGTTCTTATTTTATTGAGAATGATTGATTTATTGACTGATTTCATTAATTGGAATGTGCCCCGCTGCATGAAAAGTCCTCCTATATCTCTTGATACTTGTAAATATATTATAACATGATTAATTAAATTAACTAATTAAACACAACCACTTGTAGAAAATATTCCTGCAAAGAGTACAAGATATGTCTAGAAATATGGAGTCCATTATGTCTGATGTTGAGATTGAAGAATAAAACTATCTAAAAATGATAAAACCATTGTACAAGTAAAGATTTGCAGGCATTTGCAATCCGAAGAGGTTATTCCAAAATCTATTACACCTTCATTATGTATCTTTTATACAACGAAAGCCGATGTTTCCTGATGAACGATCAAGTGTATTAAAGCTTTTGATTGTTTCTTTTATGAAGTGCATTTATTCACCTACTCTCTTCTTTAATTTAGCAGAATATTTAAATTCAGACAAGAAATCATTTACTAGTGGCAAGATAATCAAAAATGACACGTTATTAATCGAATAAGACGGAGTACCTATTAAGAAAATGCATAAAAAGAAGCGAGGGAAATATCCCTCGCTTCTCTCTCACCTTCTTTACTTCAATTTCATCGCCTCAGCAATAATTTTAGGAAGATCCGTATTATCATGGAACCCAACAAATTTATGTGTTTGTGGACCATAAGCATAGACTGGAATATCAGCACCTGTATGATTAGTACTTGTCCATCCAATGCTTGCACGGTCGCTTACAATCGTATTAATAGCAAGCGGCGCATTATCAGCTTGTTGAATTTCATTAATTTCTTCTTCTGTTAACTCAAATCCAGTATGTGTTTTCAGAACTTCACTTACATTGGAGCGGTCTTCGTTTAATTGGGTTGCCATGTAATCACCTGTAGCTGTTACATCTGTTAATAGATCAGCATTTAAATCCATTGAACCATTCGAACCAGTTGTCATCCCACCAGTATCATGATCAGCTGCAACAATTACTTGTGTCTTTCCATCTTTCTTAGCAAAATCGATTGCTTCTTCAACTGCCTTTTCAAATGCAGCGACATCAGACATTGCCCAAGCTGCATCATTAGCATGACCTGCCCAGTCAATTTGACTTCCTTCAACTACTAAGAAAAATCCGTCTTTGTCTTCTTCCAAAACATCAATTGCAGATTCAGTCATTTCAGCAAGACTAGGTTCTTCTGTTTCAGCACGATGAAGCTCTGGAGCAAGTGCATCATCTGCAAATAAGCCTAAAAGCTTTTCACCTTTCTTAAGTGCAATTTGCTTATTGTCTAGTAATTGACTTCGTGTTTCTACCAATTCATATCCTTGCTCCTCAGCTTGCTCAATTAAATTAAGCTTTTCCTGATTTCCGCCTTGATCGAATGGTAAGAAATTGTTTTTCCCTCCGCCAAGGATAACATCTACTTCATTTTCAAGCATTTGTCTAGCAATCTCCGTTTCATTATTACGATCCTCGACATGTGATGCAAATGATGCTGGTGTAGCATGTGTAATCGTAGAAGTTGCTACAAGTCCAGTTGCCTTTCCGTTTTCTTGAGATGCTTCTAAAATTGTTTCAAGCTCGTTGCCCTCTGTATCCATTCCAATGACACCATTATTCGTTTTTTCACCTGTAGACATCGCAGTACCTGCAGCAGCAGAATCGGTAATATCAGAGTTAGCAGAATGTGTCGTGAACATTCCTTTTAGATGATCATCCCATACTGCATCTTCCCCCTTGTACACGCGATAGTTACTTGCATAATCAGCACTAAAGCCGTCTGGAACCATGAAGATAACATTCTCTACCTTCTTATTTCCCTTTCCTTTTCTATCTACAGCATCCGGTTTTGCGTCTACCGTTCCTATACTTAATCCAGACAATACAAGGGACGTACTAAGTACAACAGCACCAATCTTCTTAAACATCCTACACTCTCCTCTCAAATTTTTATTACAATTTAAGCGTAAAGGAAAGATATCTAAATGAAGTTACATGCTAGTAAAAGTCTAGTAAACTTTTTTCACCCTAAATAACTACCTCTTTTTTCATAGAGTTATCTGTAACCACTTGTCATTAACCGATAGAACTTGATATAACTTCATTTAATCCCTTTCACTTGATCCATTACAATCCACCAAAAAAACACTATCACTAGAGAGAATTCCCCTATTAAGATAGTGTTTTTTAACTATAATATATTCTATTCTTCTACCGTGATTGTTATCGTTTGCTCAACTACTTTGGTTTCATCTTCATCGTTAACGAAATCACCTGCAAGATTTTGACCATTCTCTCCATATACTTCTGTGACATGTGGACCATTATTATGATGGGATGGATCCATTGTAATAACAATATCATACTCGGTTAGATTTTTAATTCGACTGTCTTTTTCAGGATCATGAATATATAAAACTGTTGAGCCATCTGGATCCGTGTAGCTATACCCCTGAAATCCTGATGTAATATAATTTGGAATGTCTGCTCTTGCCAGAATAAATGTATCTTCTATAATGTTACTATTTATTTTTACTACAACATAGTCATCTTGTTTCTCGATTACTGGCTCTATCCATACCTTGGGGTTTCCATAATCCTCCGGCAAATCCCAGCTTGGTTCCGTAATCGAAAAATTATGTTGACCACCATCTATTGTAGCCGACTGTTGGAAGGATACTTTTTGATAGATTTCATTTGATTTCGCATAGTTTTGTACGAAGCTCCCACCCAGTTGGTTTAAATAATGATTTTTTATCTCCCCATACTGATTTGCTGGCTCAAATTTCAATTCAATATGTACGATTCCTTCTACTTCGTCTGGAAGAATATATTCCAATTCAAACTCTCCATTTTCGTTAACCTCAGTTCGATCAATTCCTCCAACTAACAATCCATATTCTGATTCAATTGAAAGAACAAGTTTTGACTCAGGCAATAGATTGGTCATGCCTTTTACAGAAACGAGCTTATTATCGATCTGAAATTCCCCTTCCAGCCTTACCTCTGAATCTCCTTGATCTTCTGGAGCCTCTTTTACTTGATTGACTTCAAAGGAAACCTCTTCCGTATTATCTACTGACTCTACTTCCTTTTCCACTTTCTCCGCCTTTGTACCTTCAGTTTCCCCAGCTTGTATACTTCCACTGCTTTGTTTTTCTGTTTCACTTTGTTCTTCATTATCACTACTACATGCTGCCAAAAATAAAATCATTAGTGCTAAAAACATAAATAATAAACGTTTACATCTAACCACGAAATTGATTCCTCCTAAATATAGTAAACAATCAATCCTAATGATACCGTTTGCCTTTTTGAATAACAACAGTACCAAGTACCTATAAGAAAAAAACTGGTGACAGTTCACTTTGTACTTTCATTATAGGGTCTTAACATTATGTTATCTACTTCACAAATTAGACATAATTACTATAAAAATTTCCTTGAATGTCTTTACATAAATGCGCTTTCATATATAATATAATTAAGTGATATATTTCACAAACAAAATCTAAAGGAGGAATAGCAATGGCTAACCTTGATACAGGTCTTACTTGTGTATATCAAACACAAGGTACGATTGCTCGTGAAAATATTCGTTCGAAATTTGTGGATTACCAAATTGCAGACATAAGCCTTCACCCGGATATACCGCTGCCTACTGAAGGAAATCATCCTATTTCCATAAAAATTGAAGGTACTTGGTACAAAGCAATTGCTTCTGTTGTAAGAACGCTGGCAAACGGTAATAGTAAAGCAGTGAAAGCATATATTCGTAACTTTAATCAGCAACTTCAAGCATGTAACGTACTAATTTCCTGGGATAATTATTTAAGCACTTCGAAAAAGAAAAAGCAACAAGACAAATCATTACCTCTAGCTATGAATTTATAAGAGCATACTACTTTATTAAAAGGCATTTTTAGGAACATTCTCGTAATCCATAAAGTAGTATCGCTATTCCTTATCCAATAATTTTAATCCTCATCTTCCGACCAAGGAATCGAATAATAAAGCTCTCCTAGATAATCAAGATATCCCCAGCCAATTCATTTCTGAATTCCTCTACAATAACTATACAACCGATTATGAAATGTCTTGAAAAGCGCTTCATCTTTTTCACATTCCATCACAACTTTCTGTAGTGGAATTGGCTTATCAGCAATTCATATTGCTTCGTCTAAGCTACTTTCATTGGCGTACACATCAATGACAATAATTTAGAATTAGCAAGGAAGTTTGGTGCTGATGTTTCCGTTGATGCTCTAAGTATTACGGAAACTTGTATGAATGGAATAAGTAGCTAAGAAAAGGTGGACGCCATCACAGGTCAGTGTAATGACGAAAAAGAAGCTGGTTTTATCTGGATTCCATAATCAGAAATCGTTTATTACGACACTCAGTATGCCCGTAGCTCGCTTCACTACACTACCAAGTTGCAAAAGGAAAATTGAAACCAGGGAAAAATGGTAACTCGAGAGATTAAGCTCTCTGAATGTGGAAGGAATTTTTGAAACCACAAGTAATTTTGCAACTTCTGGTACGTTTGTTGTAACGGATTACTCTTAAATAGCGTTAAAGCTGCTTGTTGTTTTTATGCAAGCAGCTTGTTTTTCCAATAGTAATCTTATACCTAAATGATTTTGATTATAAAGATGATAAAAGTTCTGCAAAAAATGATTCACGTAACTATAGGACCCCTTATCTACTCAATCAAACAATTACCAAATTATCTGATCGTTCGCCAATTTGTTTAACAACTTCTTTACCTATCTCTAACGAGGCTGTTGCTGCTGGTGATGGTGCATTACATACATGCAGGCTTTTCTTGCCTTGTATGATTTGGAAGTCATCAACCATTGATCCATCACTATTTAAAGCCTGTGCTCGGACTCCTGCTGGTCCTGGGACTAAGTCTTCACTCTTAATTTCAGGGATAAGCTGCTGTAAGTTTTCCACAAACTTTTTCTTGCTTACAGAACGAACCATTTCATTAATTCCTTCCTTCATATTTTGACTCGCTAATTTCCAAAAGCCTTTGTAGGTTAAAACTTCTGCAAGATCTTTTATGTTGATATCTGACTTTTTATAGCCTTCTCGTTTAAAGCTGAGTACTGCATTCGGTCCTGCTTCAACTTCTCCGTTTATCATTCTCGTAAAATGAACACCTAAAAAAGGAAAATCAGGATTCGGAACAGGGTAAATTAAATTTGTTACTAGATTTCTTTTTTCTGCTTTTAATTTATAATACTCTCCGCGAAACGGTACAATTTTCATATCAATATGATATCCTGCTAGTTTAGCAATTCGGTCACTTTGCAATCCTGCACAATTAATTAAAAATTTGGCTTTATAGCTTTGCTTGTTCGTATCTACTATCACTTCATGTTCAGATTCATTAATTGATAGTACAGTCTCGCCACAATTTATTTCACCATCATGCTGCTCTATAATCTCTGCATACTTGTTTGACACCATTTTATAATCTACAATTCCCGCAGTTGGAACTTGAATAGCTCCAATACCTTTAACATGTGGTTCTATTTCATGTAACTCTTCTTTATTTAGTTGTCTTATAGATAACCCATTCTGTAGTCCGCGTTCATATAGATTATTAAGTAATGGACGCTCCTTTTCATTTGTAGCAACAATTACTTTTCCACAAATATCATGATTAATATCGTATTTACGTGAAAACTCAACCATTGATTTGCTTCCTTGTTTTGCAAAGCGTGCTTTAAAACTACCTGGTTTATAATATATCCCTGAATGGATTACCCCACTATTATGACCTGTTTGATGTGTTGCCAGTTCTTTTTCTTTTTCAAGTACAAGTATTTTTTTGTTTGGATATTTTTCTGTTAAATTCATACCTACAGAAAGCCCTACAATACCACCGCCTACAATGATGTAGTCAAACATGTCCATTCCTCCTCGTATTCAATTCCGCGGTTCCGCTTGTCATCCACCTTGATGTACGACTAGTTGACTTCCAAAATCTGTTGTCGCCTTTATTTCAGGTTTCGGTACAAATCTATCTTAATGAAAGAATCGGCCACCCAACCTGTCCATCTATCTCTTAAAATTACGAGTCTATAAAATATCTTTTCTTAGCTGCAACTAAGTGATTCCACATAGCTGTCTGAGCTTTTAATTCATCTTGTTCTTCGATTGCCTTGTAGATATCGAAATGCTCCGATAAAATTATTTGCCCTTTTCCACTTTTAATACTTTTTTCACGTAGTATATTTACTCCTTGTATGAATGGGTCTGTAAAAAGTTCTACTGCTTTTAACAACATGGGATTTTTAGCCGCTGTTACGACCGAAATATGAAATTCATAATCTTCTTCTGCTGCAACCAAATCATTTGCATAAGCTTTCTCCATTTTAATATAAGCACTTTTTATCTTTTGTAAATCTGTCTCTGAACGTCTAATTGCAGCTAAATAAGCGGCTTGTCCTTCTAATCCCTGTCGGACCTCTATTAACTCAATAAGGTTTAAACCTTGACTATTTAAAAGTTTATCCAATTTGTTTAGTAATTTCGTATTCTCATCATTTATTAAAAAAACACCTTTACCTTGTAAAACTTCTACTAAACCTGCGGATTCCATCACACTTATTGCTTCTCTAACCGAGGTACGAGAAACAGAAAGGTTTTCAGCCATTTCTCGCTCCGAAGGTAATTTATCTCCTGGTTTAAGCTCATTATCTCGAATCAAAAGCTGAATTTGTTCTATAATATCCTGATATAATCGTTTTCTACGTATTGGCTTTAACATCATAACTAATCTCCCTTTTCCATAATATTATCTACTCTTTTTTAAAGGAACATCACTCCCTATTCTACTAGGTTCTCAATAAATATAATTTTTTATTAGCTATTCCATCCTTACCAACGATATTGGTTCGATTTTAATTTTATCACTTTTTATATACCGAATGAATTTACTGCACCAATAGGACATTTACCTTAAGATAACAAACCTTCTAAAGTTTATGGAGTTGTGTTATAACGAATGAAGTGCTCTAATCTTTTAACACCATCTTCAGCAATGGATAATACTTATTATATGAATACTTCCTTATTTATTAAACTAGGAGGGATTTCTCCTTGCAAACCTTTAATTAAATTTTCCGCTGCTAACTTAGCCATTTTATACCTAGTTTCCAATGTTGCAGATCCAATATGTGGTAATGTTACGACATTTTTCATATAAAGGAGGGGATTATTTGGTTCCACGGGCTCTTTTTCATAAACATCAAGTCCTGCTGCACAAATTTCTCTTTTTTTTAAAGCCTCAACTAATGCATCTTCATCAACCATTTGTCCTCTAGCACCATTTACAAATATAGCTGTTTTTTTCATGAGAGAAAATTCCTGTTTTCCTATTAGTTGAACCGTTTCGGGCGATAATGGTGCCATTAGGCAAACAAAGTCTGATTGTTGCAATAACTTTTGTAACGATACATATTCTGCTTGTAATTGTTCTTCTGCATTAAGCTTCCTAGAGCGATTATGATATAGAATCTTCATTTTAAAACCAAAGTGAGCCCTTTCAGCAATAGCTTTTCCGATTCTTCCCATTCCAATAATTCCAAGCGTCTTATGATGAATATCTACACCATATAAATCCTCGCCAATTTTTCCCGTCCACTGACCAGACTTTACATACTGATCAAGTTCTGTGATTCTTCTAGCGGTTGCTAACAGTAAACCGAATATCGTATCGGCAGTAGAATCCGTCAAAACATCCGGAGTATTCGTTGCCATTATTCCACGTGCATTGACAGCTTCCATGTCTAAATTGTCATATCCTACAGAGATATTGCAAATGATTTCTAAGTTCGGTGCTTCATCCAAAAGTGTTCGATCTACTTTCAAACCCGATCCAATGATTCCATGTGCATCTTTTAACTCATGAATAAATTCTGGATTCTCTACGTTAGTAAGTTCAACTACTTGAAAATGTTTCTGTAATATTTTTAATAGGTCGCTATAGATTGGATTATAAACGATAATCTTTTTCATCTTGGTCACCCACATTCCTTAATTGGAGTACTTATTTTTCAACTAGACTACCTATGACATGATTTGTAAAATGCTTAAATGATTGGTTAATTAAAGATGTAACGGTAATCCCAACGTAGTCTGCCCCCCAATTTTTCCGCATAAGTGCACCACTTCTATCCTTTGTATGGATACCTACTTTTACTCCGTATGTTTTAGCAGTTTCATAGATATTGTCAATTGTTTTTAACACTTCTGGATGATCAATTGATCCTCCGTATCCTAATGAAACGGACAAATCTGTTGGTCCAATATAAACCATATCAATTTCTTTCACACTAAGAATCTCGTTTAAATGAACCATTGCTTTTTCTGATTCAATATGAATTCCAATCAATGTTTCTTGATTGGCTTTTTCCAAGTATTGTTGAATTGGAATATTGCCATAATCAGCTGCTCTCATCGAAAATGCAGCTCCTCTTTTCCCAAGAGGTGGATATTTCACCGCTTCAACAATTCTTTCTGCCTGTTCCTTAGAATCAACCTGTGGAACGTGTACTCCGTGCGCTCCACGATCCATTACTTTTAATAGTTCAGAAGGGTCGCTAGATGAAGTTCGAACCAAAGGAGTAATCCCTTTATTTTCTGCAGCAATTACCATGTTTTCAATATTTTCATAAGAATGCATTCCATGTTCATTATCGATCACAATGACATCAAACTGACTTAATGCAGCCATTTCTATGATTTGTGTGGAAGGAAATCCAACAAAAACACTAAGTACAGGATTTTCTGTTGGTTCACTCCATCGTCTTTTTAATTGATTATAAAACATGTATCCCTCTCCTCTCTATTCTTCATCTACTTTATAATTGTTTCTATATTCGTATCTTATATCGCATTCATGAGACTTAAATAACTCTTCTAAGGAACTCAGAATGGTTTTTCAACACCTTCTCATTCCATAATTTCTACAATTGCTTCAAAACAGTTATTGTTTTTATCACTTTTGATAAGCACTTAGTTTTTTACTTCCTCTTTTAACATGTTCCAACTTCTTAAAATTCCTCTTACTTCTTCTTTATCAGCTTCATTCAGTGGGCTCACTGGTTCTCTAGTGACACCTGCACGTAATCCCACTTCTTCCATTGCTTCTTTAATAACCACAACATTGTTTCCATCATGATGTTTTGCTCGTAAGTTTTCAAAGCCAATGACTTCATTCCATATGTTCCACACGGTTTCATCATCAGCATCACGAAGCGCAGTAAGCATCTTTTGGGAGCTGGATGGATAAATATTAATCAATCCAGATGTAAATCCTTTCGCTCCTGCATAATAAAAGTATGGTGCCCATTTTTCAGCCGTACCACAAATCCATGCAAGGTTATGTTCTTTAGGAACTTCACGAACCACTTGCGTAAAACGTGGTAAATCATTGATGGCATATTTCACACCTATAAATTTCTTAAGAGATGCTAATTCCTTAATAACATCATCACTTAGATTAGGATTTTTAAAATATATAATGGACGGAATATCTAATGCTTCCATAATTTTTTTGAAGTAAGAAATTGCACCTTCCGTCGTAATGAAGGGATGAATTGGTTGGTGAATCATGACACAATCTGCACCAGCTTCTTGTGCATCTTTTCCTAATTCGATTGCAGTTTCCACCGAGTAACCAACACCAGCAACCACTGTCGCTCTCCCATTAATTTGTTTTGTAACTTTTCTCGCTACTTCCTTTGCTTCATCAAGCGTTAGCGCATAAAACTCACCGGTATTCCCATTTGGAACAATGACCTCTGTATCATTCTCTAATAAAAATTCAATATTTTCTTCTACCCCTTGCCAATCAATTTCTTTCGTACCCTCATTAAAAGGTACAATATTAATTGCACAAATTGTCTCTAATTTTTTTGCAATACTTGTAAAATCCATGTTCAACACTCCTCTTATTATTTTTCATATATTTTGTATAGAACTAAATAAATGCTTATTTACACAATTGACTGGTTCTTTCTCTTGCAATACATTAATAATTTCTTTGGCAGCACCAGATGCCATTTGACCTAAGGATTCTTTGGTATGCGCTGCCATATGCGGTGTTACAATGATATTTTCTAAGTTCCATAGAGTATAATTATCTTCTGGAGGTTCATTCTCAAACACATCTATACCTGCTCCGCGTATTTCATTATATTTTATTGCTTTATATAGTGCTTTTTCATCAACCAAGCCACCTCTAGCACAATTGATTAGAGATGCAGTAGATTTCATTTTTTGCAATTCTTTTTCACCAATAATATGATGAAGTTCTGATGTATATGGTAAATGCAACGATACAAAATCGGATTGTTCTAAAATCGTATCTACGGAATCTACAAATACAACATTTTCTAAAGATCTTTCGTTTTGAATGTAAGGATCATAAACAATGACATTCATATCTAATCCTAAAGCACACTTTTTCGCCGTTAATTGACCAATATTTCCATACCCAATTAAACCTATTGTCTTATCCGTTAATTCATTCCCGATAAAATACTCTCGCACCTCAAAATGATTTTTACGAAGAGCTTTATCTGCTTTAAGAATGTTACGAGACAAAGCTATTATCATCCCGACAACATGCTCTGCTACAGCATTCGAATTTACTCTAGGAACATTACAAACATAAATACCTTTCTCAGCTGCAGCAATAATGTCAATATTGTCATATCCTACACCCGAACGAGCGATTACTTTTAATTTCTTCGCCTTTTCTATCAAAGAGCGCGAAATCACTTTGGTTCGAACTAATATCGCGTCACAATCAACGACAATTTCCTCTAGTACTTCATCCTTGGTCGATTCTGGTTGTATGATTTCAACATTAGCATTTTTTAAGACCTCCATTCCGCTACTAGAAATTGGCTGAACTACTAAAACTTTATACTGGGTCATCAAATTACCTCTTTTCTATTATCAATTGCTATATCCAGTCTTTTTTTTCTCCTTAATTGATTGAAAAAGACTAAAGCTAATATAGCAATTCCAATCGAATCCGTCATGATCCCCCCCTGAATTAATAATAATGAAGCACTAAATAGCAGTACACTTTCAATAATCTGATTTTTAACAAGAAAGAAACCGACAACAGATGTAGCAAGAGCAAATACCCCAATGATTGCTGATACTAATGCTAACCCAGACGCTAAATAATCATTGGATTGTAACAATAGTTCTGGAGAATAAACAAAGGCGAAAGGTACGATAAATCCGGCAATCCCTAATCTAAATCCCGTCCAACCTACTTTGGAAGGACTTTCTCCTGCGATACCTGCAGCCGCATAAGATGCAAGTGCAACCGGTGGTGTTATTGCTGACAAACAAGCAAAATAAAGCACAAAGAAATGAGCAACGATTGGTTCTACACCTAATTGAATTAAGGACGGCGCTGCAACGGTAGCACCCACGATGTAACAAGCAGCAGTAGGAAGTCCCATTCCCAAAACAATCGCTGTTACCATCGTTAGGAATAAAGTTAAGAATAACTGTTCATTTGCTAGGACTAAAATGACATTAGCCAGTTTTAATCCTACACCGGTAAGAGATACTACACCGATAATAAAACCAACAACAGCAGTTGCAATTGCAACCGTAAGACCACCTTTTGCTCCCTCTTCTAAAGTTTTTAATAACGTTTTGAAATCCATACGTGTGGACTTTCTTAGGTAAGAGACTAAGAAAGTTGCGACAATTGCAAAGAAAGCTGCATAGATTGGTGTGTAATCCATGAATAATAAAACCATTAGCAAAATAACCGGTAAAATTAAATGCCCTCTTTCTTTAAAAATTGGCTTAAATGCAGGCAACTGTTCCTTTGGTATCCCCTTTAACCCATTTTTCTTACCTTCATAATGGACCATAATCCAGATCGATAAAAAGTAGAGAATAGCCGGAATAATAGCAGCAATTAATACCGATGTATACGGGATACCTAACATTTCTGCCATTATAAAAGCAGCAGCCCCCATAATCGGAGGGGTAAACTGTCCACCAGTAGACGCAGTCGCTTCTACACCACCTGCAATACGCTTGGAGTACCCTATTTTTTTCATCAAGGGAATGGTGAATACCCCAGTTGTAGCAACATTAGCAGTTGCACTACCATTGATCATTCCTAAACCAGCACTACCAAGTATGGATACTTTTGCAGGTCCTCCTACCCTATGACCTGCAATCGCCATCGCACCATTTGTAAAAAACGACGATAGTCCAGTTCCATTCAAAAAAGCCCCAAACAATATAAATAAGAAGATGTAAGTTGCAGAAGTACCTAGAGCAATTCCGAAAATCCCCTCACTTCCAATATACATATGCTCAATTAACGTAGTAGCAGTATATCCACGATGAGCTAGCGCACCTGGCAAATAAGGACCTAAATAGGCATAGGCTAAAAATAGTAGCGATAAAATTACTAATTCTATTCCTACACTTCTACGGGTTGCTTCAAGAATAACAATCATGGTAATCGCCCCCATGATTAAATCAATTGTCGTTGAAGACATTCCTCTACTTGCAATAGTGTCAAACATAACAAATAAATACCCAACAGAAATTGCAGAGACGGTTGCAAATAAATAATCAAAAATCGTTGGTTTACCTTTATTCGATTTTTTTCTACCCGGGTATAGTAAGAACACAAGTACAAGTGCAAATAAAAGGTGTAGGGCTCTCTGCTTCGTACTTACCATTGGAACAACTGCAGTAAATAAATGGAATGAAGACATGGCAATAGCAATAGTAGCAATTAATAGTCCAGTTTTCCCTTTCATAATTCGTGATTTTGATTCGTTGTCTTGGTTTTTTGACAATTCATCAATATCTATTAATTCTATCGTTTTCTCACCTTTTTGCTCTTCAGATAGTTGTTTTGTCATGTAATCACCTCTTTTTAATTTGGTAATTCCTTCTATAGACAGTGGAGTAGCTTTTTCTACTACCCCACTGTTCATCATTTATTCATCAATTTCTAACCCTTGTTCTTCAAAGTATTTAATGGCACCTGGATGTAATGGGATAGTTTTACCATCTAAAGCATTTTCCAAGTTAATATTTTCTGCAGCGATATGAATGTCAACTAGATCTTGTTTATTTTCATACAATACTGTTAAGAACTCATAAACAAAGTCCTCAGACATTTCAGAGCTACCATGCAACCAGTTTGCTACTGCAAATGTTTCTAATGGTTCTGGTTGATTTGGATACGTATCTGCTGGAATAGTAAATGGATAATATGCAATATTTACTTCTTCCGCAAGTTTTTTTACTATTTCTTCATCAAATTCCAAAATTTCAAAGTCACCGCTACTCATCAAATCCAGCATATTAGAGCTACCTAATGATGCAATCATATTCGCACCATCGGCCTGTCTATTTCTTAATAACTCTACGGATTGTGATTCACTCGTATATTCTGGTGTAATATCTTCATAAGTAATATCTGCCACTTGTAATAATTCTTGTGCATTGATTTCCGTAGCACTTCCAGATGCACCTACAGCAATCCTTTTCCCTACAAAATCTTCTACTGATTTAATACCAGCATCTTTTCTTACTGCAAATTGCATTACATTTGGGAAAAGATACGTTATCTGTGTGATTTTATCCATTTGATTCCCTTCAAATTGACCAGTTCCTTCATAAGCTTCTTTCGCAACACCGGCTTGAGCAACCCCCATTTCCGCATTCCCTTTTTGAATATTTTCTAGGATAACCGGTGATCCCGGGGTAGACTGCGCATTTGCATCAATTTCTGGAAACTCTTCCCCAATTAATTGTGCCATTGCATTTGCAAGTAAGAAGAATGTACCACCACTTGTTGCGCCACCAATTGTGATAAATTGGGGATACTCGGAGGATCCACCTCCACTAGAACTTTCTGAAGTACTATTACCACAAGCAGCTAAAATTGTTGCTAAGCCTAAAATCATCACAACCAAAAATATTTTCATATTTCTCATCGATTAGCCCCCTTTTTTTATCTTCACTGAAATATTTCGTGAGCAAGGATATTTGTCCCAAGATTTTAAACACTATTTAATCTGATATATTAAACATACGAAATTAAAATACTTTCAATGGATGCTTCACATTGTTTCCCTAACATTTTTAACTCATTGAAGATAGCTTCTGTTAAAACTAATCCTTCACTTTGAACTTTTTCGCGCTTATTCTGTTCTATATCACCAGGCATAAATACTCGTTCCACTCCATCTGCTGCAGGACCTTTTACCGTTTGTTCAATACGGTCTTGCATTCGTTCCTTATACACATCAATATCCATAAAACTATTAATATCTATAACGATAAACATATGACCTAATGTTTGCGGTTCATCGCCATCATACATTAACGGAATCTGATCACCAAATAGGGATCCAGTTAATACCCCTGTCATAATATCGATCATAATGGCTAATCCAGAACCTTTAGCACCAAATGGAAGTAAATATCCGTCAAGCGCTTCTTGAGCATCGGTTGTTGGTTTTCCGTCTTTCGTAATCGCCCAGCCTTCCGGAATACTTTGATTATTTTTTGCAGCAAGATTAATCTTTCCACGAGCTACCGTACTTGTTGCCATATCTAGTACAACTGGGTGTTGGTTTGTTGGTGCCGCAATACAAATAGGGTTCGTACCTAAAGTTGGTCGTTTAGAGCCCCAAGCTACCATTAACGGAGAAGCGTTCGTCATTACAATACCAATACAACCTTGCTTAGCTGCCATTCTTGCAAAGTAGGAAGCAGTTCCAAAATGATTCGAATTTTGAACAGCACTAATTGCTGTACCACATTCCTTAGCTTTATCAATTGCTTTTTGCATGGCTACTTTCCCTGCATATTGTCCCCAACCGTTATTGGCATCGTACAAAATAGTTGCTTTGTTCTCTCTAACTACCGAAAGTTCTGTCTTTGGTTCAATTAAGCCTTTTTCCAAACGTTTCATGTAATCGGCTAATCGCGTTACCCCATGGGAGTCAACACCGATTTCATTAGCATCAACTAAACTATCAGCAATGATCTTTGCTTCCTTTTCTGGGATTGAATTTCCTAATAGGACTTTTTCACAATACTCTTTTAGTCTCGAAGAATCTACCGTATACATTTGAACAGCTCCTATGCACTATTTCATAATAATCATAAATATCGGGAAAAATTTTATACCTCACCACACCTTAAGTAAGCGGTTACAAATCTGTTTTTTTAATACACTCAATCAATACTAATACATGATAATAATCCGACAACAAGTGTCAGGGGTATTCCAAAGCTCTGTCAATCCAAATCATAGAAATACCCTCTGCTTTAAAAATATTACCAAGATGTACCTATCGAGAATGAGAGAATGCACAAATAATCACAGTTCCTGACCACCATTTAATAAACATACTTATATATTTATTCGTAAAAATAAAGTGAATTATTTATGAGTTCAACCTACAAATCTAATTGAAGCGATAAATATTTGTATTCCAGATAATCTTCAATTCCATATTTACCGCCTTCGCG
This sequence comes from Oceanobacillus profundus, assembly GCF_003515705.1. Lineage (GTDB taxonomy): Bacteria > Bacillota > Bacilli > Bacillales > Amphibacillaceae > Oceanobacillus > Oceanobacillus profundus. The sequence continues at coordinate 32,978 of NZ_QWEH01000014.1, read as the reverse complement.
CCCAACACCCGAATCTTTCACACCTCCGAATGGTGCCTGCGCTACGGTAGGTGCTGGATCGTTAATTCCAACAATACCGTATTCAAGTCTTTCACTAACTCGGAAAATACGTGAGGCATCGTTCGTAAAAATATATGAAGCTAACCCGTAAACACTATTATTCGCTTTTTCAATGACCTCATCTTCTGTTTCAAATTCAAAAATTGGAGCTACTGGACCAAACGTTTCTTCATGAGAAATTTTCATTTCATGCGTAGCATTTGTTAATAGAGTAGGTTGATAGAAATAACCGTCCTTAAACTTTCCTTCGTTTAATCTTTCTCCTCCTACTACAACTTTTGCTCCTTTTTCAACAGCATCTTTAATTTGATCTTCAGCTTTTTCAATTGCTCGTTCATTGATCAGCGGGCCAATTGTCACACCAGAATCAAGACCGTTTCCAACCATTAATTCATTTATTTTTTGTGCAAAACGTTCGGAGAATTGTTCAGCAATACTATTTTGAACATAAATTCTATTTGCACAAACACAGGTTTGACCTGCATTTCGAAACTTACTTGCGATTGCTCCTTCAACTGCTGCGTCTATATTAGCGTCTTCAAAAACAATCAATGGTGCATGACCACCTAACTCCATGGAAACCTTCTTCATTGTATCTGCCGATTTGCGAACAAGCTGCTTGCCTACTTCTGTTGAACCAGTGAACGTAATCTTTCGAATAACAGGAGATTCCATCATGACATCAACAATATCATTTGCTGAACCATGCACTAAATTTATTACACCTTTCGGAACCTTTGCCTCATGAAACGCTTTTACTACTTCTATTGCCGTTAGCGGAGTTGCCGATGCTGGCTTCAGTACAACCGTGCATCCAGCAGCCAATGCAGGTGCAAGTTTCCTTGTTATCATAGCGATAGGAAAATTCCACGGTGTGATTGCTCCTACTACTCCAACTGGCTGACGAATTACCATAAGTCGTTTGTTCTCTGAAGATGAAGGTATTGTATCACCATATATCCGCTTTCCTTCCTCTGCATACCAATCGATATAATCAATTGCCATCGCAACCTCACCTTTTGCTTCTCCTAGCGGCTTCCCCATTTCCTTCGTAATCAATGAGGCAATTTGGTCTGCTCTTGAACGCAGGATAGTAGCCACTTCCATTAAATATTGATATCTCTTTTTAGCAATAAGTTTCGCCCATGATGGAAAAGCTGCTTTTGCGGATTCAATAGCTTTTTCCGTTTCATTACCTCCGCCTTTTGCTACACTTCCAATAACTTCACCTGTTGCTGGATTCACTACTTGGATAACCTCGCCTGTTTGGGATTCAATCCATTCACCCTCTATATAAAGCATAATACTCCCTCACTTCTTTGTTTTATTTCATTTTATTGTGTAAGCGTTTGTATTTTCACGTTTTTCTCTTGACCTGCTGTAAGAATCTCAGGATTTGTTAAAACTTCTATTAAAGCTGGTTTACCTGCAGACAATGCTCTTTCTAATGCAGGAATAAAATCTGCATTCTTTTCGACCCTTTCACCGTATCCACCAAAGTTTTCAGCTACTTTGGCGAAATTTGGGCTTGTCAATTCAGTTCCAACTACTCTACCTGGGTATTTATTTTCCTGATGTGAACGTATGGTTCCATATATACTATTATTCACTACAATTGCTATAACTGGAATATTATATCTCACTGCTGTTTCAAACTCTTGCATTGTCATCATATAGCCACCGTCGCCTGAAAAAGAAACTACGACTCTTTCAGATTTAGCAAATTTTGCACCAATAGCTGCTGGCAATCCATACCCCATTGCCCCTGACGTTGGTCCAATATAGGTATCTGCTTGATCGAAGCGATAATAACGTGATAGCCAAGTGAAAAAGTTTCCAGCATCATTCGTAATGATAGAGTCTTTCGGAAGTCTCTGAATCAAGTCATGCATCATCCCATCCATATCTACATAATCTTCGCTGTAATCTTCTTTTGTTGTTGAATAGGTATTATATTTTTTATTTATTTCGTTAAGGTTATAAGAACGTTGCTGATTTTTTATTGGTTCAATATTTTTTAATAGTTCCTTTGTAAATTCTTTTACATCAGAAACAATTGGCAATGTCGGTGTATACACTTTTCCTAGAACATCCGGTGAAATATCAACATGGATTAAACGAGTATTTTCATTTAAAAGAGTATAATTATTTGTAGCAAGTTGCGTAAACCTTGTCCCTAAAGCTAGAATTAAATCGCACTCTTTTATATAATCCAGCAAATAAGCTGGCGCTCCCATCCCTAATGATCCTACATAGTTTGGATGCGAATTTGGAAATGCAGTAAAACGTCTAAACGCAGTAACAACTGGTATTTGCAACGTCTCTGCAATTTGGATAAGTTCTGGTTGTGCCTTTGCTAAGTCTACTCCCCCACCTGCAATGATAATCGGTTTTTCCGCTTTTGATAATTCACTTACTGCTTGTTTAACAGATTCGGTATTCGGTTGAATAGAATTCACATGGTAAGGTGTATGTGTGACATCCCCTGTTAAATCCTCCAACATATCCTCAGGTAATGAAACTAACACAGGACCTGGTCTGCCTGAACGTGCTATATGAAAAGCTCTATGCAATAGTTCAGGAACTCTATCCGCTTGATCTATTTCTACTGTCCACTTACATAAATGACTGAAAAAAGGAACAAAATCAACTTCTTGGAATGCTTCTCTATTTTTAAAAGAGCGTTCAACTTGACCTATTAAGGCAACTAAAGGTGTGGAGTCTTGCTGGGCCGTGTGAATACCTATTGATAAATTAGTCGCTCCCGGCCCTCTTGTAGCCATACAAACTCCAACATCTCCCGAGGCTTTTGCATACGCTTCGGCCATAAAGGAGGCTCCTCCCTCCTGTCTTGCTGAAATATATTCAATATCTGAATGATCATAAAAAGCATCCATTACAGCTAAATAACTTTCACCAGGAACACCAAAAACTTTTCTAACTCCTTCTTTCCTTAAAACTTCCACTACACGTTGCCCACCTGTTCTTTTCATGAGTTTGTCCCCTTTATATTTTTTCAAAGTAATTAATTCAATTCATATGAATCCACTCATAGACTTCTTACAAATCTAATAACTGAGTCAATAAGTGTCTGAGTGGTCTAGCCACTTAAAAGATATCATGGTAACGTTTTCATGTCAATGACTATTTTAAATTTTTTATTTATTTAAAATAAAAAAATAGTTATCAATTGGTTAAATAAAACTGTAGGTATCGGAGGGTTTTGCCAATTATACTATCAACAATTGATAGTATTGTTTACATCAGATTTAAATCAGGATATATTAAAAATGGAACTAAAGAAACTACATGATTATTTAAAACAAGTAACTCAAACACAATCTATCGTACTTTTTTTTGGAAGAATTCAATCCATATACACTAATTTGGATAACAGTTATCACAGATTATTCTTAATAGAGTTTAAGCAGCTTGCAAATTTCATGCAAGCTGCTTGGGTGTTTCACGAAATCCGGTTCTGAATGTTTAACTCTCTAACAAGATAAAATTAAGGCTCCAGTATCACCTTAATTGCTTCTTTTGCTAGGCCAACTTCAAATCCGTTCACTGCATTATCTAAGGAAAATTTGTCTGACACTAATTTTTCATAAGGATATTTACCAGATGCCGCCATAGAAATTGTCCTTTTCAACGTTTTTTCTGTTACACCGTAGACGCCTTTCACGGTAATTTCGCCTCTGACAATTTCATTTGTTGGAAGTATTGTATCCTTTGCACTGATTCCGACTAAGAGAATTTCCGCCCCTTTTGAACACATCCTTACACCATCTACTAAAGACTGATGGAAACCGCTTGTTTCGAACACATGATCGACCCCTTCTCCATCCGTTATCCGACTAATCGCATCTACCACGTTTTCTTTGTCAGCATAAACAATGTCTGTTGCACCAAGCTCCTTAGCTAATTTCAATCGCTCTTCATCTTGCGTTAATCCAGTTACAATTAATCGTTCAAACCCGTAATTGGATAGAGAAGCAATCATCGATAAACCAATTGGACCAGGTCCGATAACTACTGCTGTATCTCCTGGCAGAAGACTGGCCCGTTCAATAGCACGTACACCAATACCGACCGCTTCAAGCAAACCAGCAACTTCACTTGGAATCTCATCCGGTATTTCTAAAACGTTTTGGTAGTAAATAGCAGCATACTCTGCCATTCCACCATTTTCTCTAAATCCATAACGTAAAGATTCAGCAGCTACCTTGCTCATTGATCCATTCCCATGATCACAAAGGTTTGTATTCCCCTTCTGGCAATTTTTACAATGTCCACATTTAATTATCACACGTTTATCCAGTAAATATTCATGATTAGGATTTTCTGCTTTCACTACTTTTCCAGTAAATTCATGTCCTAAAATTACAGGTGTGGGCACCCATTCATACGCATTCATCCCTTCATACATATGTAAATCACTGCCACAAATACTTGCTGCTTCTACTTTAACAAGTACTTGATCTTTCTCCAATCGTGGTGTTTCCACCTCTTTAACCTGAACTCCATGAATCCATTTCAGATAACGGTATAAACTCGTATTTTCTTAATAAAGAAAGTTCATCCTCAATCTTCCCTTTTGCTGCTTGTATTACTTGTTCATTGGAATCAATTAATTTTACAATAAAACCATTTTGGGCAAATAGTTGCGTAATACCTAATCCCATCGTCCCAGCACCAATTATTGCTATTTTTTGTTTTGTTGTGTTCAACTTCTCACCTCAACCCTAATTTTCTAAGCACTCTTTTATGATAATGTAAACAGAGGCCAGAACCTTTTTATTATACAAAAATTATTAATCTTATACTACAAACTTAATATCACTAAAAAATAATATAATAGATTAATATAATGATAATATTAGCGACAAAACATCTTTAAGTTTTAAAATTGGGTATTTTCAATTATCGTACTGATTCCTAACCCTCCAGCTATACATAGGGTAATTAAACCATAACGTTTTCCAGTGCGTTCTAAATCGTGAATGAGTATTGTCGCCAAGATAGCTCCTGTTGCACCAATTGGATGTCCTAGAGCAATAGCACCACCATTTGGATTGATTTTATTCATATCCATATTTAATTCTTTTATTACCGCGAGAGATTGTGCTGAAAAGGCCTCGTTCAACTCAATAACATCAATATCATTTAATTCTAAACCAGCTATTTTCAAGGCTTTTAATGTTGCGGGAACTGGACCAATCCCCATAAACTTCGGATCAACTCCTGCTGAGGCTTGCGCAACAATTCTTGCTTTCGGTTTCTTTCCAAGTCGGATTGCCTCTTCTTCTGACATTAATATTAAAGCTGCAGCCCCATCATTTCTTCCACTACTATTACCTGCAGTTACAGTCCCACCTTCTTTAAACGCTGGTTTTAAGTTTACTAGTTTTTCCAAGCTTGTATCCCTTGGATGTTCATCAACTTTAAATACCTTTTCACTTTTTTTATTTTTAACTAAATATGGAACAATTTCTTTTTCAAAAAGTCCACTGGAAATTGCCCTTTTCGCCTTTTCTTGACTACTTAATGCAAACTCATCTTGTTCTGTTCTTGAAATTTTATATTTTTCAGCTAGATTTTCTGCCGTCGTTCCCATCGTTTGTATCCCGTACTCTTCAGGCTGGGATCCTGGCTGACTTTCCGTATTTGGGTCAAGCAATAAACCGTTACCTGAATGCAAGCCAAATCGAGCATTTCGAATATAGTACGGAGCTGTACTCATTGATTCAGCTCCACCTGCAATAATAACATTCGATAGCCCACATTGAATTTGTTGTGCAGCTGAATTGATTGCTTGTACACCTGATCCACATTGGCGATGAAAAGTATATGCAGGAACTTCAACCGGAAACCCAGCTCTCAGTGCAGCGACCCTTGCTAAGTTTGAAGCATCCGCACTTTGTTTTGCCTGTCCCACAATGACTTCATCTACAACCTCTTTGGAAATGCCTGTTCTTTTCACAACATCATCAAGAACTCTCGCTGCAAGATAATCCACATCTACATTTCCCAAAGCCCCACCTAATTTACCAATCGCTGTTCGAACCGAATCGATAATTACAACATTTGACACATTACCATCTCCATTTTAAATCTATTAAGTTAATATTTTTTTTAAATCAAATATCTGTCACAGCAATTTTGGCGTTTAAATCCACCCTTGGATCCCGGTAAAGAGAATCCAGCACATTGTAGATATCACCTTTGGCGATGTCGATTCCTAAGATTAAAGTTCTTCCTTTTGCTGGATCGTAATTACCAGGTACGCTTTGATCAATTGTCATGCTTGCCTCTTTTATCGAACCTCCTTTTCCAGTTACCAGTTCATTCGATATGGATATTTCCCCCCTGCTTGACTCACTAATATTCATATCTCTAATAATTGAAGTTGTTTGATAATCATCATTCTCATCCAAGTCAAAACCCGATATATACACAGTACGGGAATTCTTTAGAAGTCTTTCATCCCAGCACCCAGCTAGTAATGGAAGAATAAATAAGATCAAGAAGAGCTCATTTTTTCCCATAGGTCGATCCCACCTCTCTTTTAAAGATAATTGTTATTAAAAGCAGTAGGATAGGGATAATAATGCCGAAAATTAAACTTAAATGCTTTAACCATTTTTCAAGTAAGGTAATCTCCATATAATAAAATATTATCGAAACGATAAGGACGAATGTTCCAGATAGTATCACAGCAAATTTATGTTTGATATGGATTAAAAATAAGTAGAACGAATGTTATCAAAAATAATATCCATGCTGGAGTTTCAGGGAGTATCCATCGTTTCAAGGTATCCGCATATTTAATGAAGATATAACAAATCACTGTGAGCAGGTAAATAATATATAAAAAATTTAATATAGTTCCAGAAGTTTTCCCCAAAATTACTTTAGAAAAATCAAATAAGGTAAGATTAGGGAAATTCCTGCAAAGTAACCAGATAAGCAGTACAATTAGTTGAATAAAAAATCCAGAAATTAAAATGGAAATCCATCCGTCACTGCCTGCTGCTTCATGTGTTTGATGAGGTAATGATAACAAGCCTACACCAATCATTGTTTGCACCAGCAGAAAAAATAAATTTACAGAACTAATACGGCTCTTCACTCTCATCTAGTTTCCACTTCCTTGATCGTTTTTCTTGCTTATAATGAGGAGAATTTTTAGAGTGTTTATACATCATCCAAGAAGGAACACGAATGATAGTATCTTTAAAATCCTCCATGTTTAATGGAACAAAAGGTGAAAAATATGGAAGACCGAATGAAGTAAGGCGTGACAAGTGAATTAACACAAATAACACTCAAATGACAATTCCTAAAAAGCCGAATATAGCTGCCAATAGCATTAAAGGAAATCCTAATATACGAATCGAGCTGCTCATTTCTAGATTTGGCTGAACAAATGATGAGACTGATGTTAATGCAACAACTATAAGACCACCATAGGAGACAATTCCTGCCTCAACCATTGCTGTTCCTACAACTAGCCCTCCGACGATCCCAAAAGTCGTGGCAACGGAAGGTGGCAGTCGAATGGACGCTTCTCTAAGCAACTCTAAGGAAAGTTGCATAATCAATAACTCTATAAATGGCCGAAATGGTACGTAGCTCAACGAAGACTGTAACGAATAAACAAGCTCCAATGGAATTACTTCATAATGGAATGAAACGAATGCAATATATAATGCCGGTAGAATAAGTGCAATGATATAGCTGAATAGACGTATAAATCTAAAAAATGAACCTAACCACCAACGGGTAATATAGTCATCCGGTGTTTGAAAGAACGTCATAAATGTTGCTGGCAATATAATTACAGTAGGACTTCCATCTATAATTAAAGCAACCCTTCCGTCCTTTAAATTTGCTGAAGCTCGGTCTGGCCGTTCTGTAAGTAAAAGCTGGGGAAATGGAGTAACTGTATGATCTTCAATGCAATCCTGAATATCTCCTGCTGATCGGATGGAATCAAGCGTAATACTTTTTATACGTTGTTCAACCTTTTTTATGATTTCCGGATCTGTCAAGTGATCCAAATAAATTAGTGATACATTCGTTGTTGTTGAGGAACCCAATGTATACTTTTTAACCGTGAAATCGGGTGATTTTGTTACAGTACGGAGTAAAAAAATGTTTTTGTCTAAGCTTTCAACAAAACCTACTTTTGCCCCAAGGATTGTTTTTTCTACGATAGGCTCCGAAACTTCTCTATCGGTTGATGCGTTCGTTTTCAGCAGGAATCCTTCACTATTCCTGCCTTTTTTTATTAGCAGACAATAACCGTCTAATAATCCGTTGATGGCTATTTTATTACTTTTGGCAGTGCTGATCTCCTGGCTATATAGTTCATTTAAAATATTGTTGTTTTCCATTTTTATAAGCGGTTTAATTATTTTTGATTCAAGCTTTTCCTGATCAACTAATGAATTGATGTAAAGGATAATATAGATTTGATTATTGCTATGTATTTCACGGTCTTTTAAATCGCTAGTATGATTTAATTGACTTTTGATATTCTTTATGGAAAGATTAGCCTGATTTATCAAAGACTTTTTGGATTTATTTCTTTTAAATCTCATCCCTGCACACCCTTTTTACCGCCACTTCTTGTTAGTAGTATGTGGAATTTGAATACAATTATGCAAATAGAAGATGGAAGATGTTTCAAAGAGAATGCAAGGACATCCGTGGGACAAATTACTTGAACACCAACGCTCAGCAGCCCCATAAGCCATATTCCACAAATTGGCCCAATAATAAAGTTTTGGAGGCTATACTTTATTCTATTTTGCACCTTTAGTATAATTAGTTCTTTACTCTTTCTTTAACCTTAGCCGGCAAAAGTTCTTTTAGTAGTTTAATCACCGAAACTTACTGAATATGTTAATCCCCACCTGTTTTTAGGTGGGGATTAAACAAGAAGGGGATCGGTTGAATCAGTTCCTTTATCTCCATTATTTTATAATCCCTTTTATGTCTGTTCTGTCCTTCCTTTATGTTTATTTTTATTCCAGATAATCTGTATGGAAAGGACTTTCTCTTTCTTCGGTTTGCACAGAAATCCATTGGACAGTAGTAAACTCTTCAAGTGACCATTTTCCTCCGAATCGCCCCAATCCAGATGCTTTCTCACCTCCGAACGCAATCAATGGCTCATCGTTAACGCTTTGGTCATTCACATGAACCATGCCGGAAGTTATCTGTTTGGCCATTTCCACACCTCTTTCTGGGGAACCTGCGTGAACCGCCCCACTTAGACCAAATGGGGTATCATTTGCAATACGAATTGCTTCTTCATCACTTTCAGCAGAAATGATGGTTGCAACCGGGCCAAACATTTCGTTTTGAGCAGTCGCTACATCATTCGAACCAGTTAGTATATAAGGATGCATGACGTTCCCTTCCACTTTTCCTTCCAGCACAACTTCTGCCCCTTGCTTTTTAGCTGATTCAATTTGTTCAAGAATCCGATCAATTGCCTGCCGATTTATCAAAGGACCGATTAGATTATCCTTTTCGCTTGGGTCGCCCACTTTAATCCTTTTGGTCTTTTCAACAAATTTCTCAACAAATTCCTCATATAAATCCTTATGAACTATAATTCGATTAATAGCCATACATATTTGTCCATTATGCATAAACTTACCGAATAATGTGGAATTTACTGCACTTTCCACTTTCGCATCACCAAGCACTACAAGCGGGTTGTTCCCCCCTAACTCAAGTGCAACTTTTTTAATATTTCTTCCACAAATTTCACCAATATACCGTCCTGCCGAAGTAGATCCTGTAAATGAAATTAACCGTGGAATTGGATGTTCCACAAATGCATCACCGATATCTTCTAAGTTTGGAACCACAACATTAAAGATTCCTTTCGGCAATCCCGCCTCTTCAAATACCTTCGCAAGTAATATCCCGCCAGTTACCGCAGTTTGCTCATCTGGTTTCAGTACGACCCCGTTACCGACAGCAAGTGCCGGTGCTACCGAACGCATGGCAAGATACATTGGGAAGTTGAATGGCCCGATTACACCAACTACCCCTAAAGGACTTCGGTAAATTCTATTTTCCTTTCCTGGGATAAGGGAAGGTACAATTTCCCCATTCATTCTAAGGGGAAAAGATGCTGCTTCCCTTGTAATTGCAATAACAAAGTCAATTTCGACGTTAGCCTTCAGATGTGATGAACCCCCTTCCCTAATTAAATGATCAACAAACTCTTCTCTTCTCGCTTCAATAATCTGCACTGCCTTTTCCATAATGGAAGATCGTTCAAATGGATTATATTTTGCCCATTCTTTTTTAGCCTGTTCAGCAGATTGATAAGATTCATCGATATCTTCTTTACTAGCCATTTTTATTTCTTGTAGAACTTCATCATTATAGGGATTTTTTACTTCATAAGTGGTTTTTCCTTGACCATCACGCCATTCACCAGAGATATAATTTTTGTTGAGATTTTCATAAATTTTCATATAATTTATTCTCCTTTCCTTCGTATACATGATTTAATCTTTATTAAAAAAACTTCCCTCTCTATCCCTATTTAAACTCGAATGGGACAAGGAAGAGGAAAATGCGCCTCTTTAAAATGCGATTGAAGCCAGAGAACTGTTCCCTTTGTAATCCCCCCTTTTCATGATTTCAAAAAAAGCAACCTGTCGTATGATTCCACCGAATCGCTTTAATATTCGAGAAACTACTGTTACATTAAGATTACTGAGGGAACTTTAGGCTAATAGAAAGACTCTTTACTCTGTTTACTCAAGTTGAAAGAATACTTAAAATTAAATAATATCGGAACCATAACAACAAAAGTTGTGTAGTTGCACGGAACAGTTAGTAATCGGAATCAAGTAAAAATTATTAAAAAAAGCTCAAAATAAAATCAAAAGTGACAATTAGGTGTTCTAGCCTTATTACACTTTATGAATGGTCAAAAACAAACAAAAATCAGAAAAGAAAAAAGCAAATCTTTATAACATTGACAGTAGGAGGAACTTTACTTGCTATCCTCCTCGTTTTCTTTCCGGAAATGCCAGGACCAACTCAAATCGTTGAAGGGATTTTTAAGCCTTTAGGTAAATTTTTGGAAAAATAAAAGTATTCGAGTGAAAAAGTATAGGAACATTAACCGAAAAATGTCGTCATATATGAACGGGTGGAATTCCCATCAAGAAAGAACTATCTTACTCGAGCGAGTCTGGTGAGTCATTTATTTTCAAGCACAGCCACCAATAGCAGGTAGAAAGGGAAGGCTTGCGTACAAATAATGTTATCCGGATTACTTGCCTCAGTAAATGGAATATTCATAGGTGATCACTAGATGGTGATTAAAGCATTATACATTTGGTTATATAAGCTAGGCAGTTTATGAATCTATTGTAAATAGACAGTAGAAATCAAGGTTTATACTCGCAGTAACAATAGGAGAGAATCTCTACTTTTTCATTGACACTTCTGAAAATTGGTCTAACCGTTCTTTGATACAATCGGTTTAGACAGTGGCTTTTTTTGGGTGATTTATTGGCTGTCAAGACTGCTGTCAGGAACTATTCTATCGCGATTACTGAAACGGCAACGCCAACTTTATCAAAAAGAGAGCCCTAAAAGTTAGGGCTCAAAAATTACAGGGGATAGTTCAGTATGAACTATCTTTAATTGTTTCCAACTACCTTTTAAAATATGCACTGACCGTTCATATTTTTATAAAAGTAACTAAATAAAAGATGCTTTCTATAATCTTGTGGTCATCAAAAGAAAGGTAAAAAAGCCCATATTTATTGTGTTATGCAGGATTTTTGAACAAACTCTTTGTTTATCATTTTTAGTTTTTGATTACTCGTGATAAGCTCGTCTAATTCTTTAATACAATAATTTCTTTGATATAGATTAGTTTTTATTTATTCCCATCAATAGCCTCTATTTGACCTTTGACTGTAAGATTGTCATAAAACTTTTCAGTACTACATTTTTTATCTCCAATTCCTGACACTTTCCCGTTTATCAATAAATCCTCTAATTCTTTTTTAAAAAGGAAATTTTGAAAATGATACAAATAGGCCCCTACTGTTTGGTGATTAAGGACCTTAATATTATTGTTGTTAAGTTAAAATGTTCGTATAAAAAAGTGGAAGGAGAAGATAATATTAAAAGTAAAAAACTAATAGTGAGGACGATAAAAGTGAATCTAAAGTGGTTAAGACTATTAACAGCAGTTTTTCTATCTACCATCATGTTATTGGGGTGTAATAATGTAGAAGAGGATAATGATCCACCACCACCTGAAGTGGATGTAGATCCTGATAGAGAAGAACCAATTGAAGATCCTGAAGATGCAAATGACCCAGATAATATAGATGAAAATAAAGATGATGAAGCTGATTTAGTCCCTGATGCAGAAGAACCCATTGAAGATCCTAAAGATGTAAACGATCCAGATAATATAGATGAATAAATATTAAAAGACAGCAATAAGGCACACCGTTTGTTTTAACGGTGTGCCTCTTATTGCTCCAAATTTAACTGTTACGATAACTCAATTGTTGTTTTTTGAACCAAAAGTACAACCCAAGATTTGACCGTTAAATAAGCGGTCTGTGCCAATTAAATAGGTTATTGCAGCAACTTCCTGCAATGCATGGACATATGAAGTATCTTTTGCTTGTTCTAATCCATTTAATACTTGTGATTTCAAATGAGGATATAAAGGTTGTTTGATTTGTTGCTCTGCCCAAATTTCAGACTCAGGATAATTGCTGAGACTGGGTGGAATATTGAGGGTGATAATTAGACATGTGATTATGATATTGATGCATTTTTAACTCCCTTTCTTTTCTTTAGAGTATATTCAGTTTTATCTTATGTTCCTCACTGGGGTTGATCTGGACCAGGAGATTAACAAATGGATACAATGTTCTGAAAAATAACGACTTTCCTGATGATGACAGTGGCCATGGCATCGGAAACAAACAACCAAGAAGGCATTGCTAGCATCACCTGGTATAACAAAATAATGCCTATAAAAGCAATGGGTGCTGAAGGATATGGAACGACCTTTGATATAGCAAAAGGGATTGGCAGTGGATCATGGAGCAAATGTCATTAATATGAGTTTAGGCAATTATCAGCCTTTTTCTCTTTCGAAAGAGGCAATCGAGCTATCCAGCAGCATATCCTGAAGTTTTAAGTGTGTCAGCTGTCGACAACACAGGACGACGAGCATCATTCTCAAATTACGGGGGATTATATTGATGTTTCAGCTCCTGGAGTCCAAATTACGAGCACATTTTAACCAGCAGTATGCAGCTTTATCAGGTACTTCTATGGCTTCGCCTCATGTGCAGGACTTGCTGGCCTTTTGCTTTCTGCAAACCCTAATTTAACTAACAGAGAAGTAATAGACATTATTAAGAATTTTGCATAGGAATCCCTGGAAATGAAATGATAGCGATTTGGCAATGGCTTAATTGATGTAAAGAAGCACTGGAAGCAGCCCAAAATGAATAATCTGAAATACTCCCCCTATTGACCCCATGTCAGGCAAAATTCAATGAACCTTTATAAAAGTTACCTTTTGTAGTTAAAAAACACCTTGAAATTTTTGAATTCATCCCCAAGTAGTTCCTGATTCTGGGTTCTGATATCATATTGCTAGGAAATCCTTCACAAGCAATCCTCTATTCTCCAAATGGATTTTCTGGAAAAGTTACAAAGGTTTAACTAAGGTTAGGCGATATGAAAAAATTGAATAATTTAAAAGCTATGGACTGGTTACCATAGCTTTTTGCGATCTTATTGTATTGGAGGATTATGCGGAAACTGGGACATATACCCTGTAAACTGCTGTGCCGCCTGTTGAAGTTTTTGTGGCTGTTCCGCTTCAAGCGAATACCATCCCTTTTGAAACATCAGATTATACAGTTCACGCTGCAAATTCTTCGTTTCGTCGAAAATCGCGTGAATGTCCTGATATAGTGAAGCGTGGCTTGCCTCATTCATTGCCGTAGAATAAGATGCCGTAATGTACTTTTCATACGAAAGCATATCGTTTAGGAAGTCACGTTCATTCATCTCAGGTGTTTTTGGTATAGGTGTTTCTGGATTTTGAATCTTGTTTTGATTGTTATTCATTTTGTATGTCCCCCTTATTATTCATTTGGTTCACATTTTGCTCCAAATGCTGCAAAATACACTGATAATGTCTTTCGTGCATCATGCTTGCCTTTTCAAGGGCTACTACGACCTGTTGATCTTGGCACTGGCCTGCTGCAAAATGTGCCTTTTTGAGTCCTAAAAGGTTCCACGATAGCATGTCCTTTAAGTAATTAAAATCTTTTCCTGTGATCACCTGTGGTGGCTCTTGAAAGACCGGCGGCTGACTTTGAGATTGATTCGGTTGTTGCTGTTGCATGAACAGTTCCTCCTTATTGCTTCATTACCACTTTAACTTTCCAAATTTATAAAAAACTATACATATATTAGGAATTTACCAGATGGTAATTTTTCAAAATCACTAAGTCTCTAGTTAGGACAGTGCCCAGATCATTACGCCTTTCATGATGTCAGAACTTACCCAACCATAATTCTCTTTTTTTTTCGTTCTTAATATCTTATAAAAGTTCTTATAAAGGTAGTCCATAATATATAACAAACAATCCCTTCATATTCCATACGTATATTGGTCCATAGTTTGTACATATTAAGAGAAAGAGAAAAAGAAGGAGGGATTCCAGTTGGAGTGGATTTTTTATCTATACCTGTTAAATATGTTCTTTATGTTATTCATAGCAATTTGGGAAGTTCGTCGCCCTGCCAAGGCTTTGAATTGGATAACAATCGTCCTTATTTTGCCAATCATTGGTTTCTGGCTATATCTTAGTACATCAAATCCCAGGCGTATTCATCGGAAAAGATTGACCTCTTCTCATAATGAGTCTGACAAATTACCTGATACATTTAGTCATTCATCCTCGGTAATCGCTGATACTTTACGTGATTTCACCGTGCAGGGGCTTCGAGTCGGCAAAGTCCAAGTACTAAACAATGGAATAGCAAAATATGAACTACTCATCGAATCTCTACAAAAAGCCCAAAAAACCATTGATCTGGAATATTACATCTATCGGAATGACCAAATAGGTAATCGCATCACAGAACTGCTGATCGAAAAAGCAGTAAACGGAGTGCGGGTTCGTTTTATTAGAGATGGTTGGGGGAGTAAAAAATTTCCGCGTCAAAAAATCCTGCAGATGGTGGAAGCAGGGATAGAATGCCGGACAATATTTCCTTTACGCTTTCCCTGGATTTTATCCAATTGGAATTATCGGGATCACTGTAAGATTGTCACGGTCGACGGAAAGAAAGCTTTTACTGGTGGCATGAACGTAGGATATGAATATACAGGATTAAATCCTGACGTTGGCTTCTGGCGGGATACTCATTTACAAATAACAGGAGAAGCATCAGTCGATTTGCAGACTGTCTTTGACGTTCATTGGAATATTGCTGTGCCGGAACGGGTAAAATCGAAAAAAAATCTGAAAACAAAATCTGAGGTAACAAAAATCAATCCAATCGGAAGAGTAGACCTTTCCAGATGGTCAGCCGAATTGGGGTCAGAGTTGAGCACCATAGATGGTAAAGAGATGGACATATATCCAAAGACAGGGACATTGCAAAAAGCGTACATCCACACGTTGGAAGGAAACCCTGGAATTCCTACCCCAGTTATTCGTCAAGCTTACTTTATATGTATAACACAGGCGACCAAGACTATTGATATAACAACCCCCTACTTTGTACCAGAAACAGATATTATCATGGCATTAAAGACAGCTGTGGCTCGTGGTGTAGATGTAAGATTGCTGGTTCCTCGCCACATTGACCAAAAAATTGTGGGCTATGCAAGCCGTACTTATTACGGGGAACTTATAGAAGCTGGGGTCCAAATCTACCAGTACAATAAAGGAATGTTACATGCGAAACTGATGATCATTGATGAGGAAATTGCAGAAGTAGGCGCAGCAAACTATGATATGAGAAGTTTTCGCCTGAATTATGAGGTGTGTCAAGTCGTGTACAGTGCTGATGTGGCAAGGGAACTCACAGAGCAGTTCGAGAGGGATCTTACTGATTCTGTACCATTAAGAATGGAAGACTTGTTGCAAAGATCCCTGACCGAGCGCATTGTTGAACAGGGTGCTCGCCTGCTTTCTCCATTATTATAAGTTGATGTATCCTGTTTTTATTGTTTTAAAAAGAACTTCCAACATGGTTTTTTTCTTATTTACGATGGAAATTCATTACTAACTAAAAAGGCAGCTCAAAGAGTTTGAATTCAAATATCTGTTACCTTTTCATTTAAATATAAAGGTGATATCAATAGATAATATATTTGAAAATCTTAAGGAAATACGTTTATTAGAAGATAAGCTCTATCATTTAGAATTAAATGGTTGGCTAAAAAATGAGTTTTTAACTTGGGAATGGTGGATACTAGTCGTTTTTTTAGTTGTGCCTTGGGTTATATGGGCTAAACTTGTTAAACGAGACATTATTTTAGAAATTTTGTTATTTGGTACCATAATTATCTTGACAACAACCTTATTAGATGTAGTTGGTGCACAATACAGTTTTTGGGATTACCCCATTGCATTCCTACCTTTTATTCCTAGGGCCTTTCCTTTTGATTTTTCAATGGTACCTGTAGCTTACATGTTGTTATATCAATATTTTAGAACATGGAAATCTTTTATTTTAGCCCAGATCATTATGGCACTAACATATGCCTATATAGGTGAACCCTTTTGCGAGTGGGTCAAACTTGTTAATTATTTAGAGTGGAGATATAGATATTCATTCATATATTACATCATTGTTGGAATTGTAACTCGAGCTTTAATACTAAAACTAGCCTCTTTATCTAAACCTCAAGATCTTACAACGAAGTAAAATTTAAATTGGAGGAAAAAACTTTGGAAGAAGTTAATATTGGTTTACTGACGATCAAAGTCATCGTTGGTTTTGCAACTTTATTTTTTATCATTATCATAACAGGCAGAACATCCATCTATCAGTTAACCCCGTTTCACTTAGTCTTTGTGTTAGTACTTGGAGATTTGTTAGGAAATACCATTTATGAAGATAAGGTAGGGATTTTTCATTTTTTATATGCCATCGGATTGTGGACGTTTCTTATGTTGGGAATAGAGTTTATGACTCTAAAAAATAAATCGACACGTTCTCTCTTATTAGGCAATCCTAACATCATCATTAGAGATGGTGTTATGGACAGAAAGTTACTTACAAAGAACAAATTGGATGTAAATCAAGTATTGAGTATACTCCGTCAAAATAATGTCTTTTCAGTTCGCGAAGTCAAATACGGTATATTGGAAGCTAATGGGCAAATAAGTTTATTATTAAAATCCAAGTATCAAAAACCAGACAAGCAAGATCTCAATCTTCCAGAAAGTCCAGTAGACCTCCCAACATCGTTAATTATAGATGGGGAAATTTTATGGGATAATTTACATGAACTCGGATTTGATCAACAGTGGTTAGATAACCAATTAACTACCAATGGATATGATAATGTAAAGCGTATACTTTACGCAGATTGGCGAGAGAGTGAAGGCATACATGTAAGTCCTAAATAAAATTTGTTAGGATAAGAGCACATCAATTTTCTTGGTGAATATAAACTAGTCTTCAACAAATCGGGCGCTATTGTTGAATAATTTCCAATCTCTCAGTGATATAAATGAGATATTGGGAATTTTTAATACTGGAATATCCTTAACGTTGTAAATATGTCAATTATCTTAACTTCGATGTGAGAACTATTGGAATATCAAAGGTTTCACATCATTTACATGTATTCAACGTAAATACTAAATTATAAGATTTGTTTATTAGTTGTGTTTTGTTAAATTAAAGCATCGTGAGTTGCATAAAATTATAACTTCTAAGCTATCCCAAAAACACTTCTATTTCATTTAAAAACTCTAATTTCCTAATATCCTTTACTTTGGCTCTCCCTGGTTTGGATCGCGCATCCTAATTTATTCTTTTTTTATGAGGAATTTATTCAGCATTTATATAAATTTGAAAGGCGCTTTCCTGATTGGGAAAGCGCCTTTTTAATGCTATAAACTTATCAGATAATCTCATAATTTTTATGTCCAATAACTGTTTTATCTCCTTCAAACTCCAGATTGGTTGTATTTTCAGTAACCGATACCATCACTGAATTCTGATAGATCTTTTCGACAATCCCCTTTACCCCAGACTTAAAAGAGATTTCGTCACCGATCCCTGCAATATTATTTATTTCCAATGTATGTCCCACCTTCACATAAATTATCTGTTGGATGTTCCTTTTTTGTTATTACATTTAACATCCAACTTAACAATCTTATTTAAGCTTTCCAATTTTGGGATTTAAATACAGGTTATTAGTTGGTGAATTCAAAGAACGAATAGCAATAACTGGATGTTGGACCATTGATTCTTGATCCACTTATATAGTTGTTACGATAGAGAGCAATGATGGAACGATTCAAAAGCAAAAAGAGCCAATATCAAATTCAATATTGTGTATTCGATATTATTTATTATCCTGGTGAAATGACTACATCCTTATCACTAATCGAACGTAAAGATATACTGAATCAGTTGGAATTCAATTCTGAACGGATTGTACATGTTCAGTAGCCTCTTGCTCTTGTAGGGGTCTTACCTACTGTCCTCGAGATAGATTCTACGTGTATTTGGGCTACTTGTATAACGTTTTTCTATAACAGAATTCATTAACTGAAAGAAATGACAATGAAATTTCCCGTATAGACTAAACAGTCTGGGCGGTGATTCCTGCTTAGAATATCAGTGTCCGAATACACCAAGATTGGTTTTCTTGAGAAGGCTGGAGGCTGTACATTAGGTGCTTAAACGCAAGTGTGATTCCGGACGGCGCCAGTAAGACCCATCTTTGAAAATTAGTCAATAGTATATCGCATTTTGCATCAGTTATAAGCATTATAAAGTAACCAACAATGCGGACAAGTGCTTACAAAGAAAGCTAATTCAAATAAGAAGAGATTGTAGCAATTGCAGATTGCAGTTTTTTACTATTCCTTTGGTACATTTCTTTTGATTCCGGATTTTCGGTTGAAAGAGCAAATAATTCCAAATCAGCCTGACACTTCTTCATGGTTGCTAGAAGAAGTGGCTTCTCCGTCGGTGCCGGAACAGCAATCATGTCATCATATAAGTCAACAGTCAGCTGCCCATCACTATCCGCTTGGGCTAAGAAAACATTTTCAATGCTGACATTCATTTTATCAAGCTCGGTTTCCAGCCAGTTTGTGTTTAGTGACAGATTTGCTAGTGGCTCCAGTAACACATTACCATCCATAACAACTGTTTGTGGTTCCTTTGTGGGAGCTAGTTTAATTCCTAAATCTTTCGCCGTGAGGGGACGACTTTCTCTTTTAGGCAGGACGCTCAAACTTCCATTTGGTTCTAAAACAGCAAATTCAACGTCTGATGCTAGAAATATATTGTTATTACGAAGTTTTTCCAACAAGTCATCCGTAGAGTAACCTTCCTTTTTTAAGTTATCCTCCATAATTTTTCCGTCCTGGATAAATACGACGCCCTTCCCCTCTGTAAAGTCCCGAAAAGCTTTACTTTTTAGAGCTATTTTCTCTACCCCAAATGGAACTATGAACCAAACAACCATCGCAATGAAGGCATAGCTAAAATTTGTATCTGGATTGACGGTATGAATGGCCGCAACGCTTCCAAGAACAATTCCAGAGATATACTCAAAACTATTTAACTGTGATAGATGCTTTGATCCAAGCCATTTGGTTAGAAAAAACAAAAATGCAATTAATGTTAAAGACCTTAACAAGACAATGATCCATTCCGGCACAGCGATTCTTCCTCTCTCTATTTATATTGCGGTTCTTGCTTCGAAAGCAACACCACTTGCTTCTGCAGGTCATTCTTAATCTCTTTAATTAGTTGTTCGGTATGTTCAAGTGCTTGTTTGGAATCTATGTTCTGTGTTTTGTTCGATAATACACCTAGACTTGCTTCAATGCTTTTAATGGATGAATAGCATCCTTTAACCTGCGAACCGACAGTCATACGATCAGCCTCCATTTAGCCTTTAGGTTTGAAAATTAATGCACCAATGACCCCGAAAATGATAGCGGAAGATATACCGGAACTCGTCACTTCAAACATTCCGGTGACAACACCAATGATCCCATGTTTTTCAGCTTCCTGCATTGCTCCATGAACAAGAGAATTCCCAAAGCTTGTAATCGGTACGGTGGCACCTGCACCAGCAAAATCAATTAATGGCTCATACAAACCAAATCCATCAAGTATTGCTCCACTTACAACTAAAATTGTCAATGTATGTGCAGGGGATAGTTTAAAAACATCAAACATGATTTGACCGATGACACAAATAAGTCCACCAACGATAAATGCCCAGAAAAATATCATACCTGATCACTTCCTGATTCAATTGATACTGCATGTGCAATACATGGGAGAGTATCTCCTTGCTGTACACTTAAGGTAGATTGCAAGGCGCCAGTTGCAACTACTAATATTCGTTTGGTTTCTCCTTGTGCCATCTGTTTAAGAAAATGCCCATACGTTACAACAGCAGAACATGCCGCACCACTCGCACCAGCAAGAACAGGCTGACCTTCCCGATAAATTGTAAGCCCACAATCCACATATTTACTATCCTCGATTGGAATGTCTCTATTATGCATATAGTCCAAGGATACCTCTCTTCCAACATGACCGAGATCTCCAGTAATAATTAAATCATAGTAGGAGGGATCGACATTTCTTTCCTTTAAATGAGTTTCAATGGTATCAGCAGCTGCGGGAGCCATTGCACCGCCCATATTGAAAGGATCTGTCATTCCCATATCGACAACTTTTCCGATTGTTGCCGATGTTATTTTTGGACCAACGCCCGTCTTTGCTACCAATGCACATCCTGCACCAGTGACAGTCCATTGGGCAGTTGGAGGTTTCTGACCACCATACTCCGTAGGGTACCGAAACTGCTTTTCTGTGGCTGCATTGTGACTGGATGAACCACTTAATACATAATTGGCACCACCACCATTGATGATTGCTGCCGATAATGCCAAGCTTTCCATTGATGTTGCACAGGCACTGAATAAGCCGAAATAGGGGAGACCCATTGTACTGGCGGCAAAGGTTGTCGGGGTTATTTGATTGATTAGGTCACCACCGATAAAAAATTGAACTTGTTCTTTTTCGATAGAACTCTTTTTTACAGCAATTTGACAAGCTTCTTCCATCATTTTCTGTTGAGATTTCTCAAAGGAATCCTGTTTAAGCCACATGTCATCATGAAGTGTGTCGAATGCTTCTGGTATATTTCCGTTCGCTTCAAAAGGTCCACCAACAGTACCAGTGGTTAGAATGACGGGTTTATTATTAAATATCCATGTTTGATGTCCGGCTAGCATTTAAAACCCCCCCCATTGAACGAGAATCGTTTTGATTAGAGCGACAATGAAAGCTGAAAAGACACCATATACAATCACTGGACCCGCCAATTTAAGCATATTACTGCCAACCCCTAATACAAAACCTTCTGTACGGTATTCAATGGCAGATGATATTACTGCATTTCCGAACCCTGTTACAGGTACTGCTGAACCAGCTCCAGAAAACTGGCCGATTCTGTCATAAACACCAAACCCTGTTAAAAGCATAGTTATAAAAATAAGTGTTGCTGTAGTTGGGTTTCCAGCAGTTTGTTCGGTGAATTTAAAATTATATATATAAAAAGTAGTAATAATTTGTCCAATAAAGCAAATAATCCCGCCAACTAAAAAAGCTTTTATGCAGTTTTTCAGCAAGGGTCTTTTTACTTCCCTTTTTGACTGGAAATCCTGGTATTTCTGTGCTTCGGGTGGTAAGTTTTTCTTTTTCTCATCAGCCATAGATTATTTCACCCTTTCTGTTAGGTCTGTTCCTTTGCCAATTTTGCAATCTGCTTAAATTTTTTCTCCATTTCCTTTTTTGAGATATCGTTATGATGGATTTTCTGCTCGAGCTTTTCAAGTTCAAGAACAATCTTTTTATCAGTTGAAAACTCAATCTTCATATCCTTGAAATGCTTTTTCATTTCTTTTTTGTATTTCTTTTCTAGTTGTGACATGGTGAACCGTTCATGATGCTCGACTTCAACTGCAATAAAAAGGCTATCCTTTGTATTCACAGATTTTATAGCCGTTATTTCTTCATAGTCGCTTAAAATATCTTTTGCTTTATTAGATGGTTGCTGACTAATTAGTTTTTCATTGGAAATCTTTGTAATATCCGGAGAATCAACGCTTTGTTGTCCTTGTTCCTGTGGTGGTTCATTTCCACAAGCGGTCAATAATAAAGCTAAACAAAGGAAAAAAAATACTGTGGTTGTTCGCATATCTCACACCCATCTCTTCATTTGAGGTATGTAGGAGGCTACTAAAAGCCCTCCTTTAGTTACTCGCCAATGCCTTTATTGTTTGTATTGTGGTTCTTCTTGTTCTATTTGAGTAACTCTTGGTTCTACATTGTTTAGTACGCCCATAGTTTGTTGTGCTGCATCTTGATATAGTTGTTTTGCTTGTTTGTTTTCTGTCTCAAGTGCAAACTGTTCAAAACTTGCCTGAACACTTTTCAATCCTGCAATTGTTTGTTTTACTTGTGTTGCTACTGTCATTTCATCCCTCCTCATTACTTGCACTATGTATTTTGTAGATATAGTAATTAAATATACTTGTTAAGTTCTACCATTTCTGTAGATGAAGGTTAGGTGTTTAATTTCTTATAGGTCAATTTGTTAGTAAGCAGAAGAAATAGATCACACGCTTTTAAGATGTGGTCTAATGTTATGATTTATGTTTGCGGGCGGTGTTGGGTAAAAAGCCATCGCTAACGGGCTGTATCCAAATATCTTTCGGTATAGATAGATGGGCCACACCACCTTTTCCGAGTGCTGCTTTCCGATATTCATAATCCGGGGAAGGAGTGGCTGTCCGTAACCAAAGAGGAATATTATGCGAGTGGTGCGATTAGCTGTTGCTGATTGATGTCCTGAGCTGTACCAGTACCAATTTGTGTTCGTTCCACTTGCCCGGTGATTGCGAAAACAGGCGCTTTATCTTGCCATGCGTCAACTAATCCATTAAGTAAAACAGTAATACCAGACCCAGAAGTTGCAGTACACACCGTCATTTTCCCCGTCAATTTGGCTTCAGCACTGGCCATTAATGCCGCGTTCATTTCATGTCGGCAAGCGATATATGAATGTTGCTCTGCTTTCCCAATTCGTCCATTAAAAACAAAATGCCATCACCTATGACAAGGGGGCTTTATACAGCATTACCGAACATTCCACTACAGCCCACTTGGTTTATAAGCTTGGATTGGAAAGGAACTTCTTCCGTTTTGTGTAAGGGAGTTCCTTTACCCTTTTTTATACTGCTAAATGCCCTCGAAAATACATTATAAAGATAGTAAATAATTTTCCGGTTTTCAACATAATAACGGATATTAAACTCTTAAAGGAATGATAAGATTGCAGCATGAAACTAACAGGAACGTCGCGGAACATCTTGTTCAACAGCTAACAAAGTGGGGAGTAAAAAGAATTTATGGCAAAGGTATCAGTATTTGCCTATATTCAGGAAAATATAGGAGGGCTTATTATGAACAATAACTATAACTTGAAACGTGAAAACTGTAATAACGACAATAGAAAACAAGCAATTTCAAGATGTAAATAATGTGGAATTTTCGAATGAAAAGAGTTTCTCAATAAAGACGACTTGAATGAGACGAACAAAAGTAAAAACAATCAACACGATAACCGCAAATAGTTAGGCTTTTAAGAAATCTATAAAACGAATTGTTATTCGTTTTATAGATTTCTGTCTTTTTGGTAATGTTCGGGCTCAATTGACAAATGGTCCCGGTAAACGCGCCGATCGGGTAGGAATGTGGGGATTTCCACAGTGCGAGCTTTTAGTTAAGAAGACGTTAGGCACCTTCTTGTCTAAGGGTAATGAGGAACTTATAGTTTAGTACATAGCGTTAGATGGAGCACGGAACGATGGGAAGCTATCATATTCCGTGTGGAGCAGGGGAAAAGCTGGAGATAATCTATTTGTTTTTTTCATTTCTAATTCTAATGCTGTACCTAATTGATATAACACTTCCTCTTGATGATGTTTACCAATTAGCTGTAAACCAATAGGTAGACCTTCCTTCGACATGCCACAAGGAATAGTTAAAGCAGGATTTCCTGTATAGTTAAATGGTGATGTTAATTTTAACAATGCATGCTGGGCTGTAACAGTCGCACCATTGATCTACTCTTTGTCCAATATTAGGTGGCAAGATTGGTAATGTAGGTACTAATAAAGCGTTCATCTCATCAAATATACGATTGAGATTTTCTATTAACTTAGCTCTTTTTGTTTGTGCTTGGATATATTCGTACCCTTTTACTTGTTTACTAGCTAATAATCTTTCATACACTTCCTCATCCATTTCATGATGATACCTTTCTAGATGATCAGCATGTACCGCGGATGCTTCTGCTTTAATTGTAACAGCCTGTTCTGCTGCAATTTCCTCAATCCCTGGTAGAGATACTTCTTTCCTATTTAATTGTAATGGCTTAAAAATGTTAAGTGCTTTATCGATACTTGCCTTTATTTCTTTATCCACATCCGTGAAAAAGTCATTCGTTGCAACCCCTATTGTCATTCCTTTTACATCTTCACCTATTAACCTTGTATAATCGGTCTGTTCATTTTTATTCAATGAATATGGATCTTCTGGGTCGTATCCTGCAATGATATTAAGTAATAAAGCATTATCGTTAATATTTGTAGTAATTGGTCCTAAATGATCGAGTGTATAAGCAAGTGGAAAAGATCCCTTTTTACTTACTAGACCAAATGTCGGTTTCATACCAATCACCCCACAAGCTGAGGGGAATTCGAACTGAACCACCTGTATCCGTTCCAATTGAAGCCGGAACGAGCTGAGCAGCAACAGCTACCGCAGAACCACTACTTGATCCTCATGATATTTTACCTGTGTGATACGGATTTCGACAGGCTCCAAAATATGAGCGATCACCAGTGGGACCGTAGGCAAACTCATGCGTATTCGCCTTTCCAATAATAATAGCTCCTGCTTGTTTTAACTTGTTAATTATCGTTGCATCAGTTGTAAGGACAAAATCTTCATATAATTTAGAGCGCATAGTTGTTCTAATCCCTTTTGTATCAATCAAATCTTTAATCGCAATGGGTATTCAATGCAAAAGCCCCCTTACTTTACCGTCTATTAATTCTTGTTCTAATGTTTTTGCATGTTCGATTGCCTCTGTTTCCGATACGGTAATAAAAACATTATATTCGGAAGCTTTCGCTTTTATTTTTCTTAATGTTTCATTCACTAAATCTAATGGAGTGATTTTTCGATCTACCATTGATTGATGGATATCCATGATATTCATTCCTAACTTCCCCCTTCACTAAATTGCAGGTACTTCTTTTTTCTTTCTTATCCCTGGTTTTACAAACAACATCGCTACCATACCAATAACAGAAGCACTGCTGCTTGCGGTAAACATAGATGAATAACCATAGCTAAGCACAGCTTATGTTTTATTATTTTTGAGATGTTATAAAAGGAATATTCCGTTGCTTAATTATTCTTAATTATTCCGCAAGAAGTCGAAAGGCAGTTGTTAACGTTGTTAACATTGGCAAAAGAAAAATATCAACATACAACAAAAATCGCCAAAGTTGCAATTAAGGCCATTACTCCTGCAACTGAATTCACCGCGCAAACGGAGTTCGAATTTTTTGGTAAATGTCCGAAAGGATTTACTTAGCTTGGTGGCATAGTGTAGACTAAATTTACAGAATTATTATACATAAAATAATGCAATATAAAGTTTGTGAAAAGATGTACTTACGCTAACTGGCAGGATAATACAATAAGATAAAGAGTAAACCTAAAGGTTTACTCTTCAATGTTACTATGATGAAGGGGTGGTGGAACTAACCATCCTTTTTCTTTATTTAATCGCAGAATTTTGGCTCCAAGTGTTGCCTTTTGAACATGAAATTGACCGAACATCGTTGCAATATCTTCTCGAATGGATTGCCCGATAATTGTACTGCATGCTACTAATCCTGCTGCAATGTTTCCTGAAAGCATAGCTGCTATTTCAGGGTCTGAAAAACGCGCTCCAGCTGGAATGTCATTCAAGTTAGCTTTAGGTTGCTCAGGGGGGGTTGGGGGTAATGCAACACCATTTGCTTTTAATAGGCTTTCAATCTCTTTAATTTCTTGCTGTCCACCCCGTATGGCTTCTTCAAGTAATTTTTGTAAGTCTTCATCACCTGCATGATTTAGGTGAGTTTGATAACCTGCAATAGCCCCTTTTGCCGTTAATAGAAATGACCATGTACTAAATACTTCACCATAGTGCATGGGTTCATCTGTTGGATTTCCACTTAAAATGCCCATTGTAATCCTCCTTATTAAATTCATGTTTAGTGCACCTTCCATAATGCACCTTAATATGTTTCCCAGTTATTTTTAAAATATTTATATTTAAGCTAAACCAGCTAATAGTTGTCAATATTTTTCACATAAAAAATTAAATTTCTCATGATATACTAAAAAAATACACATGCCAAATAACTCTCCATTATTCAGTGGTTGGAAGGTTTTACTATATTTAGTGCTATATCTTGGAAAGTAGTTCTGCTTTTTAGTAGGGTGTAAATCCAGTGTAAGAGCTTATTTACACATGCAATAACTGCTACTCTAAAGGGTTTGCCTTCTTCACTTTTTTTATCGTAAAACTCTCTTAGTCTCTTATTGCGTGCTATTATCTCGTCAGTCGTTTTCTTTTTACGAGAATCACGAATACCACTTTGAACAGCCATATATAGGGCGTGCCGTATTCAATTAGATCCTCGTTTGGTGATTCGATTTACTGATGCTGTAAACTTACCAGAAGAGTAAACACTCGGATCCACTCCAGCGAATGCAACGAGCTTTTTGGTATTACTAAATCGATCTATCTCCAATCTCGGAAATAATCGTGGCAGCGATTTTTTCTCCGATTCCAGGAATAGATTGCAGAATATGATATTCTTCTTCTTTAGCCAGGGCATCTATTTCAGTCGCAATCTTAGATAGATGCTCTTGGTATTGAAGAACAAGATTAACTAACATTTCAAGATTAAAGATATTACTCTGATACAGGTTGTTTTGGAACGGATTACGTAGGGCAGCTTCTTTTAACTTTTTTGCCCTTTCTTGTGCCCAAAGATCTGAACGACTTTTACATAATGAACTTATCTTCTCTGATAATTCCTTTTCACTTGCACTTAATACAGCCTCGGATGTTGGGAATGCTAGTAAAGTAAGCAAAGATACCCTTGAATATAAACTCCCAAACACACCTCTATATTCTGGAAATACTTGATCTAACAAGGCGTGTAACTGTATCTTAGTTTTGGCTGATATATCTGCAATACTTTCTTGTTGTCTAGTAAGGTTACGAAGGTTTAAAAAGTTGAACACCTCGCTTTTTATAAGGCTCTAACTCTTCTTTATAAAACAGTTCACAAAGGTGATAGGCATCTACTGCATCTGTTTTAACTTTATCGTACGGGAATTCGACTTTTTTAGGTTAAAAATCAATTAGTATACAGAATTCCCGAAATGTCGGCTATATCCCAACATGCAAAATATCGGTTAAAATAAGTGCAAGATAGCGTCTAAAGTGGACAGGCAGTGCATAAGCTCTACCACCGCTTCTGAATCCATCAGACATAGATATCCCTTTTTCCGTAATTAATATAAGACTATAAAGTCTCCCGTAATACATTATGTATAAGTAATTGAATATAATTGGGGTAAATTAACAACCTACTGGTTCCTAGCCATTTGTTTTCTCATACGCTTTATTTCCAAATCGGCCATCCTTACTGGAATTGGCAGACGACTTTCATCATTAATTAAGTTTAATGTAATTTTTGTAGTTGTTTGTAAATCAATATAGTTTCCACAAGGGATGAAAATGGGTGTTACGTCTTTATGAGTACGCAAAACTCTGCCATATATTTCATCCCTTACGATAATATCTTCATAAGAATCTGCTTCCCAGACATCATGAAATCAACACCATGTATTTTAAAGTAGCTTTTTGCTACTCCGATAGTTGGCTTATCAAAAAAAGGAGGCGTGTGCCGCAATTCCCATATGACTGGGATGCAGATATCCATTTCCGTCGAACATAAAAAGATCCGGTATGTTAGAAAGTCCCCTAGCTGCTTTGATAACGAGTGGAAGTTCTCCAAATGCTAAATATACGGGAACGTACGGAAAAGTAATCTTTCTGGTGCTACGTGCTTTTTCAACAAATGCCTTCGTTTCATCATTGATAACGATAATGCAACAGACTCCCCATTCAATTTCTTCCTCTTCCCAGTATGCTAAATATACCCCCGCACAAAACTTTATACTTTTATATATTTTTTAGGCTAATTTGCTAAAGAAATGGTTCTGAATGATTTCAAACTTTTCTATTTCAAAGTTTAGTGGATGTATTTCTTCAATTTTCGTTTTAATTCCTCCCTCGTAAATTTATCACTTTCCTCGTTGATGGTTATATTATATCATCTTTGCTTGTGTAACTTTCCGCCCGAATTCCAAGTGGAATGGCCACGGAAAATAAAGGGTTCATTATATAGCAAAACTTCATAGAAAGGTTATTTCTCGTACATACTAAACACAGTGTGGTTTTAAATGAAAGGAGTTTCATGATGTCGAAGAAAAAGGTTGAAATATCCCAGGATGAAATAGACAAAAAGCGTTGGGCAATTATATCGCTTGCCTCTATCCCCTTAATTATGACACTGGGAAATTCAATGCTTATCCCCATTCTTCCTTTAATGGAAAAAAAGCTTGATATCACAACGGTACAATCCAGTTATATAATCACCCTATATTCCATTGTCGCAATCGTTCTTATTCCCATCGCTGGGTATTTATCGGATCGGTTTGGACGGAAAATTGTAATCCTTCCCTCATTAATCATTGCTGGAATTGGTGGCCTTGTCTCAGGATGGGCCGCATGGAAAATGGAAAGTCCCTATTTTTTTATTATGATTGGAAGGGTCCTGCAAGGTATTGGAGCCGCAGGTACCGCCCCTATTGTTATGCCTTTAATTGGGGATCTTTTCAAGAAAGACGAAGAAGTAAGTTCTTCCCTTGGCATTATTGAAACTTCTAACACATTTGGAAAAGTTTTAAGCCCAATACTGGGATCCCTACTAGCAGGATTTATCTGGTTTCTACCCTTTTTCGCCTTTCCGGTATTTTGTCTGATTTCTGCTTTACTAATCTTATTTTTAATCAAAAAGCCTAAGAAGGAAGAAGAGCCTTTAACATTTAAGCTATTCACGCAAAATACAAAGTCTATTTTCCGCATGCATGGTAAATGGTTATTTGCAGTATTTATTATCGGTATCATTTTAATGTTTATGCTATTTAGTATTCTCTTCTATTTATCAAACATATTAGAAGATGAACATCATTTTACGGGGATTAAAAAGGGATTTATTTTAGCTATTCCACTAGCCTCCCTTTGTATTTCATCATTTATAGCAGGAAAGGTTATTAAAGATAATATGGTGACGATGAAATGGATTACTTTTGGAGGGATTGTGCTATCTGGGGTGTCCGCTTTAGCTGTAAGTTTTTCAGCTCAACTCATCTATTTGCTCGCTGTGTTTTTAACATGTGGCATTGGAATCGGTGTGAGCCTCCCTTGCCTTGATGCGCTTATTACCCAGACAATTGAAAAGGAAACACGTGGGACAATCACATCCTTTTATAGTGCGATGCGCTTTGTAGGTGTCGCAGCAGGACCACCCGTTATGGCCCTTTTTATGAAGCATAATGTATCGTTTATGTTTATATTACTTGCCGTATTTGGTCTCATTGCTGCGTTATTGGCATTTAAGATCCTACGACCCCCAAAAGAAAGTGATAAAAGGCCTGTGTAACAACCAGTTGAATCCCCCATTTAATTCTTTTTTAAGATAAATAACTAGAAAGGCTGCGGTAGTTTATCCCCTACTGCAGCCTTTTTAACCTATTTTACTTAATAGCTTTTATCAATGGATTTCCGTTCCAAATACGCTTTCTCCATACCCAATTCTCTGTTAATTAATAATCCCATTCCCTCTAAATCCATCATCGTCATCGTTACAATATGGTCTGCTTTTGACCAATCGACACTATAAACAAAATAGTAGTGATTTATAAATTATTAATCTTAAGACAACCACTGAGTTTGGGAACTTATCAAATCTTGCCCTTATTCCCCGTCGCCCCTTGAACCTTCATTATGAAGGTTCAAGGGGCAAAGGAGGTGCATACTTATTTATTTGCTTCTTCTTGATTTATTATGTAAGTAAATAAAATTAGTACCAATTCATTGGTTTCACACCTCCTCAAACTTTGATAGACAAAATAATCCCAAACTCTCATACAAGGGGGGCCGGGATCTTAATAACGGAAGATGCTTAAACGTAGTAAACCTCCAAATACACTATATAGTTCCATATTCGTTTATTTAACAAATTTTACATTGAATGCTTTCTGCTTTTTCTCAGAAAAAAATCCTAATACAAATTTATAAGGTGGGATAGTATGTCTAATTTTATTTTGAGAGTTTTCAAAGAAACAGGTAGTGTGGGTGTATACTTGCTTTTAAAGAAATTAGAAGGAGAAATCAATAACAAGGGTACAGTACTATACACAAAGCGCCCATAGTAGGCACCAAAATAAGTGAACAAATAGCAATAACTGGATGTTGGGGACCATAGTTGTTGTTTCGGACAACTGTATGGGTAGCGTCAGGAAAATGCAGATATACAACGTTAAGCAAATTAGAGCATGAAAGGTTGGTTCCTTTACAATATTTAGGAACCAATTTTCTGATTTATTTTATTAAGCTAAAGCCCCCGATTATGGAAGATTTGAATTCAAGGTAAAAGGACAACAATGATAACGTTATCCTTTAGTTAGATACTCTTCTTTATTATTAAGCCTATGCTAGCATTAGCTTGAAATTCGTATAATACTGTTTTTGTTTCTACTCACAACCTCTGGTGATCTTTTATTTCATTTAGATATTTATATTCATTACCCTCTAAATCTATAGTTGGGAAAATGCGAATCACCTCTTTAGTTACCCTTAGCATTTCATCTATTGTGTTTAAATGAAATTAAGAATTCTAAACTATCAGAATACATAAATAGGAAGTGAGACGACAATAATAAATCGTGATTTTAAATGGTAAAGATGGTAATGCAACGAGGATATAATGTTCATTATGTTCTCTCATATCACTTGAACAATCCTTTAAAGCCTTCAATCGTTGAGCTCGTAAGCTTCAATGTCATTAAAATAATCCCATACATAATTAGACCTCGCTTTTTTCATGCTTTCCATAGCGTGCTCTAAGTCATGATAATCTTTGCTCTCAAGGGAATCTACCGAATGATCATAGGGAATGTCCCCTACTGTTACATCTAACGTACTGATTAGTTACTATCGTAAAAGAACATGCTCCCGCGGGATAACAGCGCCGATTAAAGCAATTCCCATCGCCAATAATGCAGACTTCGTCGTGCGTTCCTTGTATAAAATAAAGCCTCTAATCAATCAAACGATAGGCTGCAAAGCAAGGATGATTGTTGAACTTGCGACAGAAGTTAGTTTTAACAATCCGAACCATAGTGCAAAATGTAATTCTAGAAATAATTCTGAAAAGAATAACAATAGCCATTCCTTTTGGGATATTTTTTGGAATTCTTCCCGCCTTGTCCAGACAAAGGGGAATAATAAAATCGCTGCCATCCACATGCGGTACATACTGGATCGTTGCCGGTGCTTCAGACCCTTTTAACGAAGATGGCAGAGAATGATATTGCGATAATTGAGACGAATAACGGCAAGACAATCAACTTTGAAGAGTTTTCATTATTCAATGTTACATTCTCCTTGTTAGCTTAGAATAGGATATTGCATGGTAGCTAATCGATTATACTTCAGCTTGCGCAAGGGGATAAGGAGAGCGCGATTTATGCGGCGATAGTTTTTCCTTTCTGTTTTAGGATATAAATGCTCATCGATGTAAAAATAAGCTTTGTTTAACATCAACTGAATATCTTATAAATATGAAAAATATAATATTAAATAGACGAATACACATTTTTCCTTATTTGCATATACTGCTAAGGGCTTTAGAGAAAAGGAGTGTGTAAAAATGAGTGAAAAATGGAATATTAATGATCCGTATGTTTATCAGGCTTTAACGGGACTTCATAATCAATCCCTTGCCGTTCAAACGACACGTGGCTCAGTACGAGGTATATTACAACAGGTCATGCCTGATCATATCGTCATCATGATGGGCGGGGCACCATTCTATATTCGTACAGCGCAAATAATTTGGTTTCAACCGATAATGTGTGAATAAGCCAAGCTCCATCCAACATATGATGTCAATGGTTATTATTTACGGATGGAGGCGTAAAGCTCATGATGAAACGTGTGAATAAAATCGCCATTGAGTTACCATATCCGGAACATGGCGATATGAATGCTGCAGCAGCTGTTCAGGAATTAATGGGAGGCAAATTCGGTGAAATGTCCACCTTAAACAATTACATGTTCCAATCCTTTAATTTCCGTGGTAAAAAAAAGCTAAAGC
>NZ_QWEH01000013.1 GCF_003515705.1 Oceanobacillus profundus | reverse complement strand
TACACCGCCATGAACAGAAATCAAACAGTAGATAATAAAAATAATCCAAAGCAAAATGGTTCCGATCATCAAAAACCGATGATCGGAACCATTTTTCAGTAATTTAGGCTAGTTATGTCTCAGCCTCATTTTTTATTGTGTGTCCTGATCTTCTATTATTTTTTCTATATCTTCTTCATGAATTGTTGCAATTACTTTTTTAATACGATTATCAGCAACCTCTGTAACTTCAAAGATGATATTTTTATATGGAATAATCGGTCTTTCTTCTATCGATGGAATAAAGCCAATCTCTCCAATTAAAAAACCGTTTAGTGTATCGAATTCCTCGGTAGGCAGATCTAGTTGAAGGAATTTCTCTAATAAATATAAATGGGTGATTCCATCGATAATGAACTTATTTGGTTCAATTTGTTTAATTTCCTGCTCAGGTGCGGTTGCATCACTTTCACTAAGAATCTCTCCAACAAGTTCTTCAATAATATCTTCTATTGTAATTAGTCCTTCTGTTCCGCCGTATTCATCCAATACGATAGCAATATGGGAGTTACTTTTTTGCATCTCTGCAAATAGCGTGTCTACCCGTTGCGTTTCTAGGACGAAATGTGGTTTTCGAATAATCTCGCTTAAATGAAAGGTCTTATCCACTTCCATATAATGAAGCAAATCTTTAACATGGAGGATACCAACAATTCGGTCAATATCTTCTTCATAAACCGGAAATCGAGTGTATCTTTTTTCATTTACGAGTTCAATGGTTTCTTTCAAGCTTGCATCTATTGGAAGTGCAGACATATCTGTTCGGTGCGTAATAATGTCTGAAACCTGGCGATCATTAAACTCAAAGACATTATGGATCATAACTTTCTCTGCCTTTTGAATTGTCCCGGTATCGCCGCCAATATCAACCATCATTCGAATTTCTTCTTCTGTTGCTTCATCACTCGTTGCATTTGGATCAACTCCAAAAATACGTATGACAGTATTCGTTGAGAATGTGAGCAATTTTACGACAGGATAGCTAAGCCTTAACAGCCATGTGATTGGTGTCGCTGCGAAATTTGAAATAGCTTCAGCCTTTTGCAGTGCAAGCTGTTTTGGAACTAATTCACCGAATACCAGCGTAAAATAGGAGAGGATAATGGTTATGACAATCACAGATATTGTTTGCAGAACAGGAAGAGCTATTGGAAATCCCAATTCATATAAAGTTTGAGCTAATGGACCAGCAAAGAAGTCCGCAGCGAATGCACTGGCTAAAAACCCTGCAAGTGTAATGCCAATTTGAATCGTACTTAAAAAACGACTAGGCTCTTCAATTAGCTTATAGAGCATACCAGCTTTTTTGTCACCTTCATCCGCTTTCCGTTTTACTTTATTACTATTTAATCCAATTAATGCGATCTCAGTCGCAGCAAAAAATGCATTTAGAAAAATAAGCACAATGAGTGTAACGATAGCAATCGTCAATTTGTGTAACCTCCAACTGATTTTAAATTTAATAAGAAGCCATCATTAAATATTTGATTCCCAACAATGTTTGATTTTACACTCGAAACACTCCATTATTATAAAATGATACAAAATAGGCAGCTGTTTAGCTGCCTACTGTTTATTATAATGGACTATATGAAATCGTTCAACTATTCTCCTCTTGAAGGGCAGTCCATTCTTCTATAAGTTGTTCAATTTCGTATTTCAACTTATTCACTGTTTCTGTAAGCTCCAATGACTTTTCATGATCTTGATAAACTTCCGGTTTTGTCATTTCTTCTTCAATCTGTGCAATATCTAGTTCCTGATGTTCAATCATTTCTTCAAGTTCTGAGATACGACGCTGGACTTTCCTTTTTTCACTTTGCAGCTGCTTGCCTTCCTTATAGCTTAGCTTTTTTGTTTCAGAGTTGGATGTTGTTTCCTTTTCCTGTTTTAGCCTTTCGATTTCTGCCTCTTCTTCTTTCTTCTCCAAATAATAATCATAGTCCCCAAGATAGATTGTAATTCCATCTCGTTCCATTTCAGCAACCTGATCAGCTATTTTATTAATAAAATAGCGGTCATGTGATACGAAAAGGATGGTTCCAGGAAAATCAATCAAAGCCGCTTCCAGCACTTCTTTACTATCAATGTCCAAATGGTTTGTAGGCTCATCCATAATAAGGAAATTTGCTTGCTGCATTTTAAGCTTAGCAAGGGCTAGTCTTGCTTTTTCTCCACCACTTAATGTATGGACCTGCTTTAATACATCATCTCCAGAAAAAAGAAAGTTTCCTAAAACCGTGCGGATATCTTTTTCATTTATGGTGGGGTAATCATCCCATAATTCTTGAAGAATCGTCTTAGTAGAATTAAGATCAGCCTGTTCTTGATCATAGTAGCCAATTTGTACATTTGTACCAAGCTGGATGTTTCCTTTTTCTGTCTGCAGTCTACCTAAGATGGCCTTAAGTAATGTAGTTTTCCCTACACCATTCGGACCAACAAGTGCGATACGGTCACCGCGATTTATATCCAGTCGTATGTTGGAAAAAATAGGGTCCACTTCTTTTTCATAACGTAAGCTAAGCTCTTCAACTTTTAATACATCATTTCCACTTCTGCGATTAATTTGAAAGGAGAAGGAAGCGGATGACTCATCACCTAGTGGCCGATCAAGACGCTCCATTTTTTCAAGCTGCTTCCGCCTGCTTTGTGCTCGTTTTGTAGTCGAAGCACGTACAATATTCCGCTGGATAAAGTCTTCCATTTTTTTAATTTCAGTTTGCTGCTTTTCAAATTCCTTTAATTCCTGTTCATAATTTAGTGCTTTTTGCTCCAAATACTTGCTGTACGAACCATGGTATTTTCGCGTTTTATGCCGTGAAATTTCATATACAATGGAAACTGTTTTATCAAGAAAGTACCGATCGTGTGAAACGATGACAATGGCGCCTGGATAACTAACGAGATAGTTTTCCAACCATGACAATGTATCAATATCAAGATGGTTGGTCGGTTCATCAAGAATAAGCAACTGTGGTTTTTGAAGCAGCAATTTACCCAGGGCAAGTCGTGTTTTTTGTCCACCACTAAGTTCTGCGATTGGAGTATCATAATCAAAGGACTCAAAATTTAACCCACTAAGTACAGCTCTAATATCAGATTCATACGTATAGCCCCCATCAGTCTGATATGCTAGTTGAAGTTTGTCATATTCTTTAAGGACTTTGTCATATTCTTCTCCAGATAATTCGCTGGCTTTCTCCATCTCTTTCTCTAATGCTCGAAGTTGCTTTTCCAATGATTTTAAATGGGAAAATACCTCTAGCATTTCATCCCAAATGGTTTTCCTTGATTCTAACGTCATATGCTGGGATAAATAACCGAATGTAAGATCCTTCGGTTGAAAAAATTCCCCTTCATCATACGATAATTCTTGTGCCATAATTTTAAGTAATGTTGACTTACCTGCACCGTTTCTGCCGACAATAGCAATACGGTCTTTATCTTTAATTTCAATTTTAATATTTGATAAAATCTCTTCAGCACCGAAGGATTTGGAAATTCCGTTTAGTTGCATTAATATCATCTTTTTCACCCCATCATGTACAGTGTATCTTATAGTTATTTAACGAGGCAACTGAATTGTGAAAAATATCACGACTTATTTGACGTTTTCTGTTAAAATAGAAGGAAAGAACTTATCATATACAACTATTGGATTGAAAAGAGGAAGATTGATGGAACAGAATAAAATTCCACAAGCTACTGCCAAGCGGCTGCCTTTATATTATCGTTTTCTTAACAATTTAAATCAGCAAGGGAAGAAGCGAGTTTCCTCAAAGGAGCTGAGTGATGCAGTAAAAGTGGATTCTGCAACAATTCGAAGAGACTTTTCTTATTTTGGCGCATTGGGAAAAAAGGGATACGGCTATAATGTAGAGTATTTATTAGGATTTTTCCGAAGTACGTTGGATCAGCATGAGGTTACAGAGGTTGCATTAATCGGAGTTGGGAACTTAGGTACAGCCTTCCTTCATTATAACTTTATGAAGAACAATAATATCCGGATTACTACGGCATTTGATGCAGATACAGAAAAGGTTGGCACGGATATTGGCGGGGTACCCGTTTATGATATTCGTGATTTAGAGGAAAAGTTAGAAGACATTAAAGTCGCTATCCTAACTGTTCCAGCTGTTGAAGCACAAGTGATCGCCGATAAGCTTGTAGAAAAAGGGATTTCAGGGATTCTTAACTTTACTCCTGCAAGGATTAGTGTACCGAAGCATATTCGGGTCCACCATATTGATCTTGCTGTTGAATTGCAGGCCCTTGTCTATTTCCTAAAGCATTATTCGTTAGATAATCCAGAGTAGATATTACTCATTGTAAATTTTTGTTTATTTACAAGGCTATTGATATTAGGTCAAAAGCCTTGTTTTTTTATGGTTGGATTTGGATGTCCTTATATTGGTAAATACCATAATTTATTTGCATCAATTCCATAAAATCTCCGTTTTAAACAACCACTGGAAACAAGCTGATAAATATTAACTAGATAAATGGAACTAATATTTTTCTGAAAATTATTGGTTCTTAAGACATCTATCCATTTACTGATTATTACGTTAATCTGTATTGGGAATATATTGAGAAAGAGGAGGAATTTATTCGTGAACGTGAAAAAGGTTTTAGGTATTATGTTTGTTTTATTTATTAGTTTGTTCATTGTTGCATGTTCAAATGAAAGTGACAATGAGAGTGAAGGGACTAACGATGCTGAAGCAACTGAAGAAACAAATGATGCGGAAGCAAACGAGAAAAACGGGTCTGAAGAAGCAGAAGAAAATGTAGTTCCAGAAGATGAGGCATTATTTGCAGTACTTGAAGCAAACTTAGAAGCATTAACAGAAAATGACTTGGATGCTTACATGGAAACCATACATAGTGAATCTCCTTTATATGACTCAACACGTACGACAATCGATCAATTATCTGTGTATACATTAGATATGGAATTATTTGATTTAGTTGTAGAAGAAAAATCAGAAGAAGAAGCAACAATCTCTTATAAACAGACGACAATGAAAGTCGATGGTCCTGATTTTATGAATAATGAAACACACGGGGTTCATGTCTTGCGACCAGATGATGGTGCATGGAAAATTTATAGTTCCGAAGAACCAAGCGAAATAATTCCTCTTGATGAGAATGGGGAAGTTATCGAAGAGACTGCTGCTGATGCAGCGGCAGAAGGTGTTTACATTGACACAATTACGAGCTTAGAAATTCCGTTTGATGAAGGAAAGTGGGAGCTTGAGAACTATGAGGAAGGAGACGGTGAAGCAACCGCTGAATTTCTTTTAGTTGATGAGGATCAAACGAATTTCACAGAGCTGTTTACGATTCATTATTATCCAGATGGTGATGAATTGTTAGGTGCTGAAGGCTTTATCGAAATGATGGAAATGAATTTAACAGAAATGACTACAGGTGAGCTTGAATTTAATTCTGCGGAAGAAGGATTTTTTGATTTTTCATTAACAGAAGATGATATTCAGCTCGATCAGGAAGAAGTAGCAAGGGTATTTGCGAAAGACAATGATTTGTATGTTGTTCGCTACACAACGTTTGAAAAATCAATCGAAGATAAAGATGAATGGATAGATAAGTTGAAGTCTATCCAATAAAAATAAAAGAAGGCTGTTTCAGTATTAATCTAGAAACAGCCTTCTTTTTTATTAAGAAGATCTATATAGTATCTATTTAATGCTTCTTCTTTTTCAATCGAAAATACTTATTAAGCAATCGAACTGCAACTCCAAAGGCAAGCGTTGCTACAGCAGCAAAAATGAGCGTGGTGGGATTCCAGATTGTTTGCCCTTTGCTTTGGACGGCAACGTAAATAAAAATCATTGCCATTATGAAGTAAATGAACGCTTTAACTAACAAAGAATGAATCATTCATTAACCTCCAATAAGGATCATTTGCAATTGCTCAACCTGACGTTGCATTTGCTCAAGTTGTCGCTGCATTTCTTCTGGATCCATCGATAATTGCCCGACAACAACTAATGTGTTCATTGCTGCATGAACGATAATCGGAACGAGAATTCGTTTTGTCTTTACATAAAGAAACGCAAATACAAACCCCATCGAAGCATAAATTAGGATATGTTCCATCCCTTCATGAATAAAACCGAAGATAAGGGCGGAGACCAAACCTGCGAAGAAGAAATTCATGCGCTTATAGAGACTGCCGAAGATAATTTTTCGGAAAATGATTTCTTCCAATATTGGGGCAATCACTGCAGGAATAATAATAAATAATGGGGCTGCACGAGCTATATCCATGATACCTTGAGTGTTTTCTGATCCAGGTGAAATCCCTAGTATATTCATTTCAATTGCTACTGCAATTCCTTGTGCAAAGAAAGCCATGAATACACCGAGGATTGACCAGAGTATCATTGAGCTCATCGGTGCTGCATTGCGTGTATCTCTCATCTGCATATCGGGCTTCATAATCCACAAAATAATAAGAAGTCCGAGAATAAAGCTAAAAATGGACCAGTAAATCACACCTTGTACTGGGATATAATGATGCTTTGCAAGCAGAGCAACGGGAAATGCAGAAAGCTGCATCAGTATATAAGTTAAAATGACATACCAATATCTACGTGCCAAATAAAACGACTCCTTTTGCTTTGTATAGTTTAGTATATGTATTACATATTCCATCTATTGATCATCAATCATCATAAAAGATATTTTATCATATTATACAGGCTGTTAATATTATGAGCCCCTTTACATAAAATTTTACTAGAAATTAAATAAAATTATAGACACATTACTTGCATTTTTTTATGGGATTAATTATTATGAATATAGAAATTAGCACTCAATCATTGAGAGTGCTAATAAATCTAATACGTTAAAGAATTGAGGAGGCATTCTACATGATTAAACCACTAGGAGATCGTGTTGTTATCGAACTTGTTGAGCAAGAAGAAACAACTGCAAGCGGTATCGTACTACCAGACTCTGCAAAGGAAAAACCACAGGAAGGTCGCGTAGTAGCAGTAGGATCTGGCCGTGTAACTGAAAATGGGGAAAAAGTGGCACTTGAAGTTGCAGAAGGGGACCGCATTATATTCTCTAAATTTGCTGGTACTGAAGTGAAATATGAAGGTACAGAATACTTAATTCTTCGTGAAAATGACATTTTAGCTGTAGTAAGCTAATCGTAACACAAAACCAACACATACATGAACGACGACAAATAAATTTTTCGAATGATTATTTTAAAGGAGGAATTTTAAGTGGCTAAAGATATTAAGTTCAATGAAGAAGCACGTGGAGCAATGCTGCGCGGTGTAGATGTATTAGCAAACGCTGTAAAAGTAACGTTGGGACCAAAAGGACGTAACGTTGTTTTAGATAAAAAATTCGGCTCACCTCTAATTACAAATGATGGGGTAACCATTGCGAAAGAAATCGAATTGGAAGATGCTTTTGAAAACATGGGAGCACAGCTTGTATCTGAAGTTGCATCGAAAACAAATGATGTAGCTGGTGACGGTACAACTACTGCAACAGTTCTTGCACAAGCAATGATTCACGAAGGTTTGAAAAACGTTACAGCTGGTGCAAACCCTGTAGGTATCCGCCGCGGTATTGAGAAAGCTGTAGCAACTGCTGTTGAAGAATTAAAAGCAATTTCTCAACCGGTTGAAAGCAAAGACTCTATCGCACAAATCGCAGCTATCTCAGCATCTGATGATGAAGTTGGTAACTTAATTGCTGAAGCGATGGAACGCGTTGGCAATGATGGCGTTATTACAATTGAAGAATCAAAAGGCTTCAACACAGAATTAGAGGTTGTTGAAGGGATGCAATTTGATCGTGGATATTCTTCACCATACATGGTTACTGACCAAGATAAAATGGAAGCAGTATTAGAAGATCCATACATTCTTATTACAGATAAGAAAATTGGTAATATCCAAGAAGTATTACCAGTATTAGAGCAAGTTGTTCAACAAGGAAAGCCATTATTATTAATCGCTGAAGATGTTGAAGGGGAAGCTCTTGCAACATTAGTTGTAAACAAACTTCGCGGAACGTTCAACGCTGTAGCTGTTAAAGCTCCAGGATTCGGTGACCGTCGTAAAGCAATGCTAGAAGATATCGCTATCCTAACTGGTGGAGAAGTGATTACTGAAGATCTTGGATTGGATCTTAAGTCTGCTACTATCGAACAATTAGGACGTGCTTCGAAAGTTGTTGTAACAAAAGAAAACACTACAGTTGTTGAGGGTGCTGGCAACCCAGAAGCAATCTCTGGCCGT
Organism: Oceanobacillus profundus; assembly: GCF_003515705.1. Classification (GTDB taxonomy): domain Bacteria; phylum Bacillota; class Bacilli; order Bacillales; family Amphibacillaceae; genus Oceanobacillus; species Oceanobacillus profundus. The sequence continues at coordinate 130,734 of NZ_QWEH01000013.1, read as the reverse complement.
GTTGCACAAATCCGTGCACAAGCAGAAGAAACAACTTCTGAATTTGATAAAGAAAAATTACAAGAGCGTCTTGCTAAATTATCTGGTGGTGTGGCAGTAGTTAAAGTTGGTGCTGCAACAGAAACAGAATTAAAAGAGCGCAAACTGCGTATCGAGGATGCATTGAACTCTACACGTGCTGCAGTTGAAGAAGGCTTCGTATCCGGTGGTGGTACTGCCCTAATCAACGTTTACAACAAAGTAAGTGAACTAAACCTAGAAGGCGATGAAGCAACTGGTGTGAAAATCGTACTTCGCGCAATCGAAGAGCCAGTTCGTCAAATTGCACAAAACGCTGGTTTAGAAGGTTCTATCATCGTAGAACGCTTGAAAAACGAAAAAGTTGGCGTAGGATATAACGCAGCAACAAACGAATGGGTAAACATGGTTGAAGCTGGAATCGTTGACCCAACAAAAGTAACACGTTCTGCACTGCAAAACGCAGCATCTGTAGCAGCAATGCTATTAACTACAGAAGCTGTTGTAGCTGATAAGCCTGAAGAAGGCGGTGCACCTGCAATGCCTGATATGGGCGGCATGGGTGGAATGGGCGGTATGATGTAACAAACCACCCTTAAATGTTGATTTATAAACGTTTGGGATGCTGTTGCGAACCCCGTCAAACTAAAAAGTAACATAAAGGTAACATTTATTATAAATTTAAGTTTAAAAGGGCGTTTTCGTATAAAGTTCTCACTTATGCGGAAGCGTCCTTTTTCATTTTTTCCATTTTTATGTGAAGATCGTTCTTCTTTTTAATCCATTCAATATTGATGTTTCGCTACCCATATTATATTTTTGGTCAATGATTTATATCCTAGGTTGCCTTATAAATACTCTGTAACAAGCTTTATCTTAAATTCCTCACCATATTTAGCCAAAAAAATCCCCCCGAAAATTAGAGGTGAAAATCTAATTTTCGGGGGGAGGCACCATTTCTTACTGCACCGTTTTATATTACACGCTCTTAGTCTTCTCATTTTTTCTGATCGGTCTTTGTTTCATTTGCTTCATTCTTTGCATCACCAAAGGTGTCCTGAACCTCACCTTTCACTTTATCCTTTTTGCCGCTTGCCTGGACTTTCTTATTATCTGTTAGGTTACCAACTTGATCTTTCATTTCACCTTTAGCTTTATTTGCTTTACCTTTTATTTTGTCAGCATTTCCGTTACTCATTTTGTTTTCACCTCTCTTTTATCATTTATTTCCTGTTATAAACCCACATTAAACATTCTTGTTCTGTTTAGTACTATTTTTTCTGTTTCCGTGGCTTGTTTTTCCTTACATTATTGACCCATGCTCGATCCTCATCCATCATTTTCTTAGCGGCATATATGGTCAGAAACTGGACGAAAATAATCGGTATCCCCATTATTCCTGAAACTACCTCCAGCGGAGCAAGACCGCCTATGCGCATTAATAATAAGGAGAATACGGTAATGATTGCCGCGACAATCAGACGCAAATTCTTAGAAGGTTCTGATTTACTCATGTTCCTTGTTCCTGCATAGGAAGCAATCGTATATGTTGTTGAATCCAGTGTCGTAATCATAAAAAGCATGGCGATGACGACAAAGGCTGCAATTGCAAAGATAGCGAAAGGCAATGAACTTATAATTGCTGGTATGGCAGCCATCGCGTCTTCCTGGATAATATCTAATACAGGTAATTCTCCACTTAGATACCTTTCGACACCAAGACCTCCAAGGACGGCTGTTGCACCCCAGGATATGAGCATTGGAGCCAATAGATAAGTCAAAATCATTTCCCTGATCGTTCTGCCTTTTGATATTGTTGCAGCGAAAACACTATGCAGCATGGCCCATGTTGCATTATAGGCAAACCAGAACACAGTATTGCTTTGTATATGTGTACTTTCTCCCGGGTATACGGCGTTTGTATTTAAAGACATATCAATATAATGTGTAAATAGAAACCCGATGGAGTCCGTAAAATAATTAAGAATGAATACACCAGGTCCAGCTACCATGATAAACACAGCAAATATTCCAGCAAGATACATATTAAGGGTGCTTAATTTCTTAATACCCCTTTCTATCCCTAAATAGGCACTAATGGAGAAAAACAATACCCACACGATGGTCACGATCAATGTTAAACCAAATGTGATTTCGATATTAAATATTTCTGCTAAACTATAGGTAACAATCGGTGTACCCAGTCCTAAAGTAACAGCAGCACCTGAAAGGATACTAACTAGAAAAATAACATCCAATATTTTTCCACCAATCCCATCTGTAAACGTATCGCCAAAAATACTGCGGCATGCTTCGGAAATCCGCATATGGGGTTTCTTGCGGACATGCACAAGATATCCCAGGGCAGGTGCAGCCATAACAAAAATAGCAAAGGTTTGGAAACTCCACAGGAACATACTATAGGCGTTACCCCACATCAACGCTTCCGCTGATTGTGCTTCCACACCAAAAGGGGGATCAACTGCGACATTTCCCCATTCAGTCATACCGGTTCGCATAATAGTGGACCCAAGCCCCATGGCAATTAGAATGGAGGAATATTCAAACAGATTGAATCTCGGCTTTTCCATCGGATCTCCTAACACGACATTCCCGTATTTGGAAAATGAAAAATAAAGACCTGCGGCAACCATTAAAATGGCATACCATAAATAGCCCCAATTAAAAATATCGACAATCTGATTAAATATGCTATTTAATAGTTTCAATGATTCATTTTCATATAACGCAAATGGAACACAAATTGCAATCATAATTAATATGGATGGTGCAAAAATGCGATGATCAATTAATCTTCTCTTCTCTTTGGATCTGTTTTCTTTATCCATGAAGTTACCTCCTATACTTCTACAAACGATTCAACTATTAAATTTTGTTTTTCTAGGTACGCTCTCCACTTCAATTTTACTGAATGGGAGCCTGTTTAAAAGTCTATTCAAGCTTTAATTTCTGCTCCATAATCCGAGGTGAAATGAACTTAATTTCAGAATGCGGTGAATAATGTCTACCACACCTACTACTATTAACAATGTGACCAACGAGTGAATAATCCAGGCTAAGAGCAGATAGGCAATATAAACGAGGACATCAAAAATTAACCATGAAAGCAACGAAAGATATGTTCCCCACTTCTGGAACACTTAAACGATTGATGGATAGTTTTTATTAATTCTATAGTGAATATAGGAACCGCCTGTTATCAAACGTAGAAAATGGTTAACCTTGTATTTAAGGAAACACATTGCTATACTATTTCTCAGGGTGGGAAAAATAATGTTTCTGCCTATAAAAAGGAATGACTATTAATGGAAAAAAACTCTGTACAAGCTGAAATAGCAAGTTATATAGGGAAGCTTTTAAGGGATAACTTTGGGAAAGGACCATCTTCCGTTTATGTTTCCTTAAAAAAACCATTTATCACCATACACCTGAGAGATTTTCTAGCTCCGATGGAACGGGTGTTATTGTCTCAGGGAGAAACAATGAAAGTGGAAGAAACAAGAGATCTCCTCATGCAGGAGCTTATCCCTGGGATCAAGGTTACCTTAAAGGTTATTGCAAGTTTAGAAGTAAAGGAATTGTACTATGATTGGTCTCTTCATAATCGTTCGGGCATTTTAGTCGGGGTTTTGGAGAATGAAGAGGATGAAGACAATGCGTTAGAGAATTACACTGAAAAAGAAGCAGTCCATAAAGATATAATGCGTATAAGTAGACAGGCAGAGAAATTACCGGAATTCATAGATTCCTGTTTTCTTAATGAAAGAACGCTTTTAGTGATAAGAACAGGTATCTTGGTCAGAATTGAAAAAGAATTAATTAAAACCGGGTTTGAAGAACATCTTAAGCTTACGAAAAGGCAATTAGAAAAAGGACTATTACACGCCGGCGATTTTGAAAATATTCTTCAAAAAAGCGTGGTTGATATCTTTGTTGATTGGGATTTCAAGCTGGATAAAAGCTATATTATATTTATTTTACAGCCAAATAACAATTAAGGTAGAAGTGAGCCGGACAATAGAGCTGGACATAAGCCGAAAGGGATCGTTATAAGATCCTTTTCGGCTTTTTTATATTAATAAGAAGCTTTTTCTATGAAGCAGATTTCTTAAATTGCAGCAAAAAATACAATCTTAGAGTTATGCCTTGTTTATTATCATGCAACTTATATGGCCTTTTCTATTGTCGGGAAACCGTAATTTTCACAAGAACCACCGACAAACAGAACGGGTAACTATTTCCACAATAAAAAGGATGTAAGTTAATTAGTTAAGGAGAAGAGGTTTGTCATGTTTGGTTTATTTGATTTATTACGATTGTTAATGTCGGTACTAATTATCCTGCCACTCTCGTCCGTGCTTCGTGAATCAGGGTATTATTTGGCAGCCACTATTTTAGGTGCGAAGGAAAAAAAGCTTATTATTGGGAGTGGGCCAGTTCTCTTTCGACTGCCCACAATCGAGGTTCGAAAATATTTCTTTATGTACAGCTGGATGGAGTATGAAGAATTAAATCCCAGTAATCGTTTCTGGCATGGGGTGATTTATGCGGCCCCTATTATTAACCCTTTAATTGCTGGTTTGCTTATTAATTCACTCTTAGCGGAGGGTGTACTCTCGAGCGGAGTGTTTTGGGATACGTTTTTATTTTACATCTTTTATTATATCCTCTTTGATCTTCTTCCGGTCTATTTACCTGATGGACAGCCTACAAATGGCCGAGCAATTTTTGATTTGATTTGGCATGGTGAACGGTCTGACTACATGAAAAAATCAGAAGAAAACACAGATATAGAGGAAAAGACTCATGAAAATCATGAGGAGGGCCAAGGTTACACGCAGGCCCAAGAAGAGACGATGGAAAACCGGGACAGAGACCAACGTGAGCGTGGCGACCATACAAATCCGGATGATCCGGACGAGACTGAAGGAAATCGGAACAGCGAACAAGGTAGGACGAAGCCGCAAGAAAAGACGGTAGAAAATCAAAAAAGAGATTAACAAAATCGTGGTGATCTCAGTGAACCTGCTAAGTTATGAAAGGAGATAGTAAATGGAAATCTACAATCAAGGGTGTAAAAAATATACAAGCTCAAACATGATGATGTCGAATGACTCTAATATGTGGAAAAAAGTGAAGGGTTCCAATCAAATCATATACCCATATAGAGTTCACAATAAACTGAAAGTACAATCCTATATGGAAAAGGAGGTGAATTTATCCCATGCAGTATAAGCTAATATCAGAAGGGACAAAGCCTCCCAAAGTACTTTGTCATTCCGGCACAAATACCGTGAAACTATTTGATACGCTTGAAGATGCTAATAAGATGAAAAATAAGTTAAATGACATTAGTTTCGATGAGGTATATTGGGAGGTTATTCCTGCCTCTCATGAATAAAAGCTAGAAAGGATACGCTAGCTTTTATATCCATAAGCACATTACTTACTATTGCAATATTTGATACAACCATATTTTTTTCGCTTGTTACATGTAAATATGCTTGCCTCAACTTACGAAAAACAGCTACCTAAAGGTTTTAACAGTTATTTTTACATCATATACACAATTCATGTCAAACATCATATTCTACGAAAAAGGATGTTTGACATGAATAAATTTAATAAATATTGCTTTGCACTTTTCCTCTCCAGCTCATTCTTATTACCACTCAGCTTTTTAACTACTGTAAGTGCAGCAGGATATTATGATTCCTATGAAGATTTAAAGGAGCATGAAGTACTGAATGAAGATTACGAAATTAACTATAAACAACGTGGCAGTGATATTACCGTCATCGCTATCCACGGCGGAGGAATTGAACCAGGGACCTCGGAGGTAGCAAAAGGTCTGGCAAATCAGATGAACATTTCGTATTACCTTTTTGCAGGTATAAAGTCAACGAACAACGAGATTTTACATCTAACCTCTAAGCGTTTTGACGAACCGACTGGACGAAGGATGGTGCAAAATTCTGTAAGCGCTTTATCTATTCATGGGTATCAAGGAGAGGAACCTATTATATACCTAGGTGGAAGAAACGAAGAATATAAGGAATTGGTACGCGATTATCTTCAGAATCGAGGATTTCAAGTTGAAGATGCTCCTGACCATATATCAGGAATGAGTGAAGAAAATATTGTCAATGATAATCAGCTTCGAGCGGGTGTACAGTTAGAACTAACAGCAGAATTGCGTAAATCTTTCTTTAAAAACCACGATTGGTCACGAGAAAATCGGCATAATACAACGAATATATACGATAAGTTGATTGATGGCCTAAAGGAAGCAAGTGATATTTATAAAGAACAGCTTTAAATCTGATCAGTAGTAACCCGGTTTAAGCTGGCTGCGGATAAGAGGGGAAAATAATGTGAACACCTATGAATTACTTAGTTAATTAGGGGTATTCATTATCTAAAAATATTTTAAAAAGGGCGTCATAAACCCTGTTTTTCTGTCAAAATATGTTAGATGCTTTTCAACGTATCCTTTAAAAGGTTAAACGATTGAAGGAAGAAAGCAAAATGTAGTAGTAAATACAAAGAAAAACTGCTATAATAGCAATCTTAGTAACCACTCGAGGGGTTACTAATTCAAGTTTAGCAGCAAAAAACAGACATTAAAGCCTAACTAGATTGCAAGTTAAACCAAAACGGACTTACTCAAAAAGGCAGTTTGTGTCTAGTGAGGGTTTTTTTAAAAATGTGCGAAAATTTACATTGGTTGAGTCAAAGCATATGTGCATTTTTGTACTAGCGCAATTCTCACTGTGAATCCGTTTTCGCCTTTGCAATCACGGAACCATGGTTTAGACTGTTTCTTCGGCGAAGCTTGATTTAATAAATAGATCTATTAATAATATTATCTAAAAGGAGAATACATCATGAGCAACTATAACACAGTACTAGCAAGAAATACGGAAAATGCTCCAAACGGTAACGGTCTATATTCACAAACTGTAGCTTTCTCTCATTACAATAATCTATCAGCTCAATTACCGATCGAACCCCAAACTGGGAAATTGGTAGCTGGTGGAATAAAAGAGCAGGCTGAACAGTGCTTTAAAAATATCAAGTCAATTGTTGAAAGCATCGATCATGTTATGAGCGATGTTGTTAGAATCACTGTATTCGTTAAGGACATCAAAGATGTTGACGCTGTAGACGAAGTTTATAAAACATTCTTCCCAACCTATGTACCTTCACGGACAACGGTTGCAGTTGCAGCTTTGCCTATGGATGCCTTGGTTCAAATTGAAGCACTTGTTTCACACGGTGAAGGTACAATTCCAAACGCACCACAAGCAGGTGACCTCATCAAACTTACAAATAACACGGCAAATGCACCAACAAGTTCTCTATCTGCACAAACTGTAGCTTTCTCTCATTACAATAATCTTTCAGCTCAATTACCGATCGATCCAAAAACTGGAAGATTGGTAACTGGCGGAGTAAAAGAGCAGACAGGACAGGCCTTAAAAAATATCAAGGCAATTTTAGAAAGTATCGACGTTCCTTTTGACGATATTGTTAAAATTAATATCTTCCTTAAAGACCTATCGGATATTGATGCCGTAAATGAAGTTTATACAACATTTTTCCCAGACTCAGCTATCGCTAGGACTGTAGGCTATTTCCCTGCACGCACAACAGTTGCAGTTGCAGCTTTACCGATGGATGCTTTGGTACAAATTGAAGCAGTGGTATCACACGGAGATGGCACACCTCCACAGGCTATTGAAGACAGACATGGAATCGTTATCTGGGCAAACGACACTGAAAATGCACCAAAGAGTTCTCTATCTACACAAACTGTAGCGTTTTCTCATTACAATCACCTTTCAGCTCAATTACCTATCGATCCAAAAACTGGTGAATTGGTAGCTGGTGGTGTAAAAGAGCAGGCTGAACAATGCTTGACAAATATCAAGGCAATTGTAGAAAGTATCGACCACGTTATGGATGATGTAGTTAAAGTAAATATCTTCGTTAAAAATATTGCAGATATGGATACTGTGGACGAAGCTTACAAAACATTCTTCCAAGAAGGTGTTCCTGCGCGAAGAACAGTTGGAGTATCAGCTTTACCTAAAGATGCTTTAGTCCAAATCGATGTCATTGTATCAAATGCTGAAGGAACACCTCGAAAAGCATAACAGGCATTTGTTTGCAAATACAGGAACTATTATAGTTACTTGTTAATACCAACGGTGAATGCGAAACCGCATAATCTATTCATAAAAAGGAGCTGTCTCAAATAAAAATTGAGACAGCTCCTTTTTTTAACAGCGTAGATGAAAAAGCATCGAGATTATTAGCCGATTTGTAGCTTTGGAATAAAGTCGATCAAAAACACCAAGCAAACCCATATTTTACGTTAAGTGAAAAACGTTTTGATAAAAGATTGATTAAAACGGGTTAATTCCTTGTGAAATACTTTGCGATTTTTATAATAAAGTTTGTCATTTTCTACTTTTAATCTGCAACAAACGCGCTTCTTTTGCGGAAGATAATTTCACGATTTACTTTGTTAAATTAAAGCTTTGCTCAATTAAGTTATAAACTTCTTCTTCTGAATCTATACGTTCTAAAACAAGTGATATCCAATTTTCCTTATCCATATGATATCCAGGTAAAATACTCTTTCCATTCCTTAAACTGTCACTTATTTCGGGGGGGATTTTAAATTCAGAATATCTATTTCGTCATCTCCATCTAAACCTAATTTTTCTGGGAGAACATTCATTACAAGACCATACCATTTTTCGTTAGATTCATGTCTTAAAGCGGCATAGTTTGGGAATTTTTGAAATGGGTAATCAGGGGATGTACCGAAGTTTTCTTTGACGTGCTTAAAAATATCTTCTCTTGTTAACATACTGAATAATTCCTCCAATAATATTTAAATAGATTTTCGGCATTTGCCGATCCAGATGGAACAATGGAGAATTTTTTGAAGTCATCTTCATAATCGATGTGAAGGTGGACACGTTTTAGTAACTGTCAATATTAAGGCTTTTATTTTGAAATTTGTTGTTATTTCCATTGGATAAAATTTAATTTCTTTTTTCTTTACCACAATTTCTTTTATATTAAACAATCTGGCCCGTTTCGGAATACTGACTTTTTATAAAAACCCATTAGTGCGAGTATAATCGGTGGAAAGAAGTGGAGTTAGTCCCATAATACCATGCTGTATTCCAATACAAAATAGTAATGTTGTTCCACCCACCTGAACCCCCTCTGGCATATAAGTCCAGAAGTTATCTTCATATACAGAGGTGGTTGTAAAATTCATAATAATGGCAGCGATTAGAAACAGAAAAAATATCGGTAATGACCATTTCTGAAGTTTATCTAATTGCTTAATTCCAAACCGATTAAGTGGAATGACGATCAATCCAAAGAAAACAATTAGCACCCATTGTGGAATACTAGGTAAAAAATGATGTACAGATGCTACGAGAATCATTCCTTCTAGTGCACAATACATAATAAAATTAGTGGCATAAGCCTTATCATGCTATTTCATTAGCCATCAAAAAAGCTAATATTTTATTTTACACAATCCACCGGATATACTGCAATAAATGCCGATATTAGAATGTACATTTTTTATTTTATTAAAAATGGGGTTTATGACCTTGACATACTCTTAAAACACCCTGGGGTAACAAAAAGGTAACATTTTCTTAGATTAGAGGTTTTCCATGAGTTCTTTGAACTTTTGAGAGGCCTCCTTTTTTTCATCTCTTTGGTCACAAATAAATATACATTTCTTTGTTGTATCTCCATCCTTTTGTCCTAATTATCTAACAAGAAAGGTTAAAGTTTAAAATGACGGGTAAATACTAGTATCTTGAATCCAACAACTGAATTAAACACCAAGGAGTGGAATAAGTTGAACATCTTATTGACATCAACAGCAAGAAGAATAGACTTTGTGAAATTTTTCCAGTTCGCTTTAAAAAATGCTAGTATCGACGGGAAAGTAATTACTGCTGACCCTGAATACAATGCTCCATCGCTCCAAGCAGGGGACGAAAACTATGAAATTCCACAACAAATAGATACAAATTATATGGAAGCAATAATTGAGATTTGTAAGAAACAACATGTGAATTGTCTTGTCCCATTAAATGATTGGGAAGTGCCCGCAATATCAGCACATAAAAAAGAACTGGATAAATTAGGTGTATCCGTATTTGCACCGGATTCCAATATTGTCGAAAAGGTACGAGACAAAGGAAAATACCGTGAACTGCTGGATCTGTTAGATGTTAAAACTCCGCTTTCTTACTTCAATGTTGAGTCTGCGAAGAAGGCGTTGGAAAGAAGAGAGGTATCTTTTCCGTTAATCGTGAAACCACGTAACGGTTCCGCCTCAATAGGTATTGAAATTATCGATAATGTAGAGGATATGGAATTTGCCTATCAGCATGCTGTTCGACAGATTAAAGAAAGTCCATTGGATGGTGCTACATCCAAAGCACCTGAGGATAATATTATTATTCAGGAAGTGATTGAGGGTGAGAAATTTAGTGTGGATATGTTTAACGATTTAAATGGCCGCTTTCTAACTTCATTCGCTCGGAAGCAATTAGATATGAGAGGCGGAGATATCGATCGGTGCATTACGGTAAATGTTCCGGAATTAACAGACATCGCAAAGCAATTAGGCAAAAGCTTTGGCCATGCAGGTTATATGAACACGGATATCTATTTCAATGGTACCGATTATTATGTTATTGACATCAATCCCCGTTTTGGTGGCGGGTATGCATTTACCCATTTAGCGGGAGCAGATATTCCAGCTGCAATCATTGCACTAACCGCTGGTAAAGAGGTGCAAGAGGATTGGCTGTGTCAAAAACCTGATATCGAATTAGCGCGCCATGACACTGTTGTTTCGATAAATAAACAAAAGGTGATGCAAGCACTTGATGCATAACATTGAAAAGTTGATCAAATTTCAAAAAATGCAGGAGGGATTAGATGGGGGATCCAACCCACTTATTAGAAGAACTGATAAAAATAGACAGTTCTACAAAATCAGGGGCGAACCAAGCGATTGCTTATTGTGAACAATGGTTAATAGACCAAGGTCTCCCTGTAGAAAAATTAGAGAATAATGGGTTTCATATGCTTGTTTGTGAAATAGGTCAGGGTGATCATACGATTGTATTAAACGGACATATCGATGTCATTGAAGCAGAGGAAAGACAGTTTCAGCCCTCCATCAGAGATGGAAAAATGTATGGTCGCGGCGCAGTCGATATGAAAGCGGGAGTGGCTGCTTCTATGGTGACAGCAGCACAATTGAAAGACAGGGAATTAACATCCAGGGTCATGCTTCAAATCGTTCCAGACGAGGAGACTGGCGGCATCAACGGAACCAAATATTTAACAGAAAAAGGCTATTTGGGAGATTTCATTATTTGTGGTGAACCAACCAATATGGGAATCGCTATCCAATCCAAAGGTGTGCTTCAGCTCGATTTTACCGTCCGGGGGAAATCAGCCCATGGAAGTCGTCCGTGGGAAGGTACGAACGCAATAACCAAAGCAATTAGTCTCTACGAAGAAATTTTAGAGCTTCCTTTTGCTCAAGAAAGCTCTCCTATGTTTACTCAGCCTTCTATCAATCTCGCGAAAATACAAGGAGGAACCGTCTATAATAAAGTACCCGATTACTGTCAACTGTCGCTCGATATCAGATATCTGCCAGACCAATCTCCCAAGGATATCGTTTATCAGATTCAGACAATAATAGAAGGTCCCATAACAATCCATAATAGCAATAATCCGGTCAAAACAAGAGCAGACAATCCTTATGTAGAAGCATTGGGAGAATCCATTAAACGAATCACTGAGCTTGAAAAAGTATCCATATTCGGTCAGCATGGTTCCAACGATGGGCAGTTTTTTACCAAGTACGGAGGTTCAGCCATAGAATTTGGCCCGGTGGGAAGGGACTGGCACGGAGAGAACGAAATGGTTTATATCGATTCGGTGAGAGAATATCAAAATGTGCTGGTAGATTTTATTTTGTCTTTGGATGATACTCAGCTAAAAATTAACTGATGATATTCTTGAAGGGGAATGAAAAAGGAACCGGTTCTATAACAATGATTACATGAACTATTTGCGGTTCTGTTAAAATTATTTACATTCTATTTCGTTTGCTCCCCTTCTTTCCACATCAATACTAATACTGTCTTTGATAGAATACCTATAGATAGGACACTTGGAAAAGAATGTTTCATCTATAGGTGCCTTTGGTAGGTAGTCATTGAATAACCTTTCAACATAAGGATGGAGGAGATAAGGATGCATCGTAGTGTTTTACTATTTTTGTTTAATATATTGTTATTTTTTGTATTGGTTCCTGGATTTGCTGCAGCTGAAGAAAGGAATGACCCGGCTGCAGAACTTGCATTGGATATGGTTGGTAGTAATGATCAAGGTTTTTTAACGTCTGAATTTGTACAGCATGTATATCAGGAATCAAAGTCAATTTCCTTGCCGAGATATGCTAAGGATCAGCAACAGGTAGGTGAGGAAATAGAGCGAAATGAGCTGCAACCAGGTGATGTTGTTTTTTTTCAGGGAAGCAGCCTGATGTCGGGGATTTATATTGACGATGGCCGTTTTGTTATCGTGACGAGTGATGGAATTTCTGAACGCAATATGGAAACAAGTGAATATTGGTCGAATGCCTACGCAGGAGCTGCCCAATTTACAGAAGAGAATATTGATGATTCAGCAGCTGCAATGGCCCTGGAGGAATTAGGAGAAAATCAAGAAGGGTGGACAACTGCAGAATTTGTGCAATATGTCTACGAGGATGCTAAAGGAATTTCCCTATCCCCATCAGCTGCCGATCAATGGATCCAGGGAGAGGATGCCAGTGAGCTTCAGTCAGGAGATGTTGTCTTTTTCCAGGGAACTTATTTGATGTCAGGGATTTATATAAATAACGGACGCTTTATTATCGTTACGAGCGAAGGAATCACCGAGCGGAATATGGAGACAAGTAAATATTGGTCAGATATTTATCAGGGTGCTAAACGTTACAGCAAAGAAAATTCACCACCTCCTTCAGAGAATGAAATTGTCGCACAAGCTCAAGACTTAATTGGGTCTCCGTATAACCAATCGGGAAGCAGCCCGGAAGAAGGATTTAACACAGGCTCTTTCGTTTACTATGTATATAAAGAGGTGACAGGCAGCTGGCTCTCCAAACAGGCATCCCCACAGCTGGAAGTTGGTAAGAGCATCGAAAGAGATGAATTGCAGCCTGGGGATCTTGTCTTTTTTGAAAATGACGAACAGGAATTGATTTCAGGTATTTATTCTGGAGATGACCAATTTGTGATTGCTACTTCCTCTGGGGTACAAGAAAGGCATTTAGATTATCATACCTACTATGCAGAACGCTTTGTAGGAGGAGCCCGTTATACAGAGGAAATATTGGAAAAATCAAATCCGGAAACATATAGGAACCATAATAGCCCTATTGTAAGGGAGGCAATGAATTATATTGGAACGCCTTATTTAATGACTGGCAGTACGTTGGACGCTTTTGATTGTTCATTTTTCGTTCAAACCGTCTTTCGTGAGGCGGAGGATGTATATTTGCCCCGAATTAGTTACCGACAGTGGGAAGTTGGTGAGACGCTGCTTCCAGAGGGAACAGATATAAATGCAATTGATCTGGATGAAGAACTTCAGCCAGGAGATGTCCTGTACTTCTCAGGAACCTGGCAGGAAGGTATTTCCCACACTGCGATTTATTTAGGGGATGATTATATTGTTCATGCAACAGGAGAAGAAGGGCAGACGACGATTTCGTATATGAGTGAATATTGGCGGGATCATTTTACTGGTGCGAAGCGTTTTGATGATCTTACTATTCAATATGATAATGATGCAGTTTTTGAAGCTCATCAACTAGTGGGAACCGAGTATACGCTTGGGGGAACGACACCTGATGAGGGATTTGATACAGGCGGTTTTGTCCAATACGTTTACAATCAAGCATGGCAGTATGACCTGCCGCGATATGGAAAACAGCAATGGAAAGAGGGAACAGAAATCCCAATGGAAGAGGCTGAGCCAGGAGATATTTTATTTTTCCAAGGTTCAAGTATCATTCCAGCCATTTATATTGGAAATAAACAAATGATTGTAACGACAGCTTCAAAAGGTGTTACAGTCATTAACTTAACAACAAGTGATTATTGGCCTTCTCGTTATATGGGCGCAAGAACGTATGACACCGAAGTTGAGGAAAGTGAAGTAGCACAGCTGGCTGAGCAATATGTCGGCGAATCGTTTGATGAGACCTCAACGATGTTTATGAAGCAGATCTATGCAGAAGCAGCTGGCATTGATCTCCCATCCAATCTGGAAGAATTGCGCGAATATGGGGATAAACGTCATATTGAGGAGCTTCAGTCTGGAGATCTCATGTTTTTCTCTGACACAGAACATGGAACAGATCCAGTCATGACCGGTATTTTCGTAGGAGAGGGTACATTTATTACAGTGATTGATGGTGAAATCGTGTCCCGAAAAATCAATAATGAAGTGTATTGGATAAACCGATTGATTGAAGGACGAACCATTTCAACTGCTGAGACTGGAAATGATCGATGAAAGAACGGCAAGGTGCTTAATCTGATCTATTAAATCTATCTATTTAACGCAGCTATGTATTCAGAGGGTGTACCGATAAAATATAAAAATGTATATCAATTTCTACCTTGATTATCGACACTTCCAGTATATCCATCTAAATAATGTATACTAAATCCCCACCTGAAAACAGGTGGGGATTACTTATCTGATACAAAGGTTTTAAAAATAGTACAGAAATAACCCAAATTCACCAAATTTTTACAAGATTGTTATTTGATTGATATACGACTGATATAGTTTTTGATTATTACGTATTATATGATGTAGACAATGGAGTTATGCTTTTCATCGCTTATAAAAATGATAGAAATAAGGCATTCTCATAAGCGTAGATCAGTCGATAACTTCTATATGGGATTTACTAGTTAAAGGAGGTGACTGCTCTTGAGAAGCTTGGGGCCTGAACCCCGCTGCTAGAAATCTACATTAGTACTAGGATAGCAAAAAAGTGCTGTGTGGGTTGAACAACTGCCATTAAAATGATTTTCTTGATTAAGAATGGCAGAAAAATGAAGCGTTCTATTGAACTTAACTGGACATGCTCTGCTTCGATAGGCAGATGACAAAAAGGTAGAAGAACAAAAGAGATGAAGAAATTGAGTTAGTAAAATGGTAAGTCCCAGGTAACTCCTGCATTCCATAGTGGTGTACCGGGGTTATTCCAATTTAGTGTGAAATGGAGATAAGATTTTGAAAGTCGTATTAGCAAAAAATTAATGATGTATTAATTTGAGGAGGAGTAACCATGAAAAAATCTTACAAGATATTGCCTGTCTCTGCATTATCAGCACTCATTGCGGTAACGGCATTTGTAACACCTACGTTCGCACAAGAAGCAACATCTCAAGAAGTTAATTCTGAAGAGGAAAGCAGTGAAATCGAAATTGATGCTCCGAATAAAGCACCAGAGGAGTTAGAGATTGTAAAGAAAATTGACGAACCAACAGATGAAGACCCAGGAGCAATAACAGTAGCAAATGGTGCAACAGTAAAGGAAATGCTAAGAGCGATTGCAGCGCCTGATGGTTCCGACCAAACCTATAAAGTAACGGATGAAGACGGTAAAGTGAAAAAAGGCAAAAGAGAATTAGCAACAGGTGATCAGCTAAGGGTAACAGCAGAAGATGGAACAACAGCAACTTATGAAATTTATGAAAAAGAAAGCAGTGAAATCGAGATTGATGCACCCAATAAAGCACCGGAAGAATTAGAGATAGTAAAGAAAATTGACGAACCAACGGATGAAGAAGCAGGAGCAATAACAGTAGCAAATGGTGCAACAGTAAAGGAAATGCTAAGAGCGATTGCAGCACCTGATGGTTCCGATCAGACCTATAAAGTAACGGATGAAGACGGTAAAGTGAAAAAAGGCAAAAGAGAATTAGCAACAGGTGATCAGCTTATTGTAACAGCAGAAGATGAAACAACAGCAACTTATGAAATTTATGAAAAAGAAAGCAGTGAAATCGAAATTGATGCACCGAATAAAGCACCAGAAGAATTAGAGATTATAAAGAAAATTGACGAACCAACAGATGAAGAAACAGGAGAAATAACAGTAGCAAATGATGCAACAGTAAAGGAAATGCTAAGAGCAATTGCAGCGCCTGATGGTTCCAATCAGACCTATAAAGTAACAAATGAAGACGGTGAAGTGAAAAAAGGCAAAAGAGAATTAGCAACAGGTGATCAGCTAACGGTAACAGCAGAAGATGGAACCACTGCAACTTATGACATTATAGTTAAGGAATAATACGGTCATTACTTCATGGACTCGTAATCTAGTGAGAGAAGTAGAATAGGCCACCCATGGCGATATCTTTAAGATATCGCCATGGTTATTCTAATTGTTACGTTGAATGTTTAGAATAACTATTTATTAATTCGACTTTTATAAGGAGTGAGGAACTAACACCATAATACTTGTTTCAACTTTTTCATTATCATTTTGTACGTGGTACCTAGTTTACAAAAAATTATGATTGTTAATAAATAGAGATTTGTTCAGAAACACCCATTGGTTATCAAATAGTAAACGAACCTTTGCACTGTCGGACATGGAAACCGATGCGCCGTGTGACTAGCGTATATTACAGCAGATTATTACTTGGGCTGGAATGCTGATCCGCGTGGTTAATAATATCTACATATTTCCATTTGAGGGCTACTAATTATTCAACCCTGATTCCTGTGTAGGACAGAATGCGCAACATCAAGTAGACTAGTTCTGGTTATGTCGCAATATTTTTAAAAAATGAGTTCTCCCTTCTCCAGATCCAATGGAACCACTTCTTACTCTAGCTGGCCAGAATTGGTTTAATTCACTGTATAGCAGTAAGGGCAACATGTCAAAATTGAGCATGACAGTGATGAATAAAGATTGTAGGAGCATTTCTTGACGTTGAATTACAAATAAATCTAATTAAATAGGCTGAATACAAAGGAGTCAAATAGTTACAAATTGTTTATTTAATGTCACTTAATGACCATGTTTATATGGGAGGAATAAATAGAAAATACTATTTTGAACAGCAGAAAAAATGCGTCGCAAATACTATTTTACTATCGGAAAATGTCGGTTATAGTGAAGCTGTAAAGTTAAATCGTCTGTTTATTTAAGTTTAACGGACCCATTGTTTCAGGCGGAAAATAGACATACAAGATGTTTATCTAGGTCCTAATTTAAGTAAACACAATCTATATATCCAAACCAGATGGAAGGGCTGATGATTTGACGTTAAATCGTGTTTGAAGTATTGACATTACGTATATTCGTTACAATTCAATTGGATGATAGAACGCTTTTAGCGACTTTTATATGAAAAGGTTCTATTTAAAAGAATAGAATATGAAACACTAACGGAAACAAGAAAGGGGCTGAAATAAAAGATGCTTTTACAAATTCTAATTCCCGCTTATTTTTATCCAGATTGAATTATATAAGTAAGTCCGTCTTTCTTTTACATCGATACGGGCTTATTTTTTGGGTCTATTATGTAATAGCGTAAATTAACAGAATTGATATACTCTTGTTATATTAGCTTAATATAGTTCTAGTATAGTAGGTTACGAGATAGATAATACAATTATTTACAATTGAGGGTTATTATGGGAAATATCGATTCATGAATCGGCAGCCCGATGATTGAAGCCTTGATGATTTAGTTGGGTTTCTTTTGTAGTTATGTAAAATACTGAAAAAGGAGGATAGCCACGAAATAACTGAATTTAAAACATGTGATGTCGAGGTGAAAAAATGTTAGACGAATTTTTGCTCATTCTGTTATTAGCTTCATTAGCTTTGTTCTTCGGGGTTAAGGACAAAATGATTAATGACAAAAACATTACAAGTATCCCAGTCCGTGTAAATGTAAATGGAATTAGGGGTAAATCAACAGTCACTAGATTAATAACAGGTGTTTTACAAGAGGCGGGATACCATACAGTTGGAAAAACGACTGGAACCGATGCAAGAATGCTCTACTGGTTTGATTCCCAAGAAGCTCCGATTAAGAGAAGGATGGAAGGTCCGAATATAGGGGAACAAAGAAGGGTCTTAACGAAGGCTTCTGAGTTAAAAGCTGACGCTCTTGTGAGTGAGTGTATGGCAGTTAAACCAGATTATCAAGTAGTTTTCCAAGAAGAACTATTAAAAGCAAATATTGGTCTAATTGTTAATGTATTAGAGGATCATATGGATGTTTTAGGACCTACATTAGAAGAGGTGGCAGACTCATTTTCAGAAGCAATTCCCTATAACGGTGATCTGATTATTAACGACAGTCCCTATGTTTCTTACTTTAAGCAAATGGCTAAGCAGCGGAATACGAAGGTACACGTATGTGATACATCCGCAATTTCCGAGGAATTTCTTAAAAAATTCGAGTACATGGTATTCCCGGAAAATGCAGCACTAGCTCTTTCTGTTGCCGATGTTCTAGGTATTGATCATGAAACGGCAAAGCGAGGGATGTTAAAGGCTTGGCCGGATCCAGGTGCCATGCAGATCCTTCCAATTGGTGATGCGAATAATCCTAGCTTTTTAGTTAATGGATTTGCTGCTAATGACCCTATGTCAACAATCAATATTTGGGAACGCGTGAAGCAACTGAGTTATCCTACAGAGCAGCCAGTTGTTATTATGAATACTCGTTCGGATCGAGTGGATCGTACGGAACAATTTATCCAGCAGGTTCTGCCAAAAATACAAGCAGAAACACTAGTGGTGATGGGGGATAATACAAGCCTCATCGTAAAGGCATATAAAAGAGGAGAATTCCCGGTCCGAAACCTTTTAGACCTGGAAAGTGCCAGCACTGATGAAATTGTGCGTGTCCTTCAGCCATTCTTATCCGGTAAAACCATTTACGGAGTTGGAAATATTCATGGAGGCGCGGATGAACTGGTAACTCGACTTGAACAAATGAAAATAACAAAAGAAACTGCTTAGAGAGAAGGGAATTGAAAAATGTTTGTATTTGACACAGGAGATATTTATTTGGCAATAACTGCGGGAGTTATTCTCAGCTTATTTTATACAGAATTTACAGGAGTTATTCCAGCTGGATTAGTTGTACCGGGATATATTGCTATGATGTTTACCACGCCAGCAAGTATTGTTGTTACGTTTTTGGTTAGTTTTTTGACATATCTAATTGTCATGAAGGTCATTTCAAAATTTACGATCCTATACGGAAGAAGAAAGTTTACAGCGATGATAACGACCGGAATCATTATGAAAGCAATTTTTGACTTTGCATTTGCTGAATATTCCATTCCTGAAGCCGTTGGTGGATTAGTGGCTATCGGAATTATCGTTCCTGGATTGATTGCAAATACCATTCAAAAGCAAGGTGTTTTACCTACAGTTGCTAGTACATTATTACTTAGTGGATTAACTTTTGGCACAGTTTTTGTATCTAACTATATTTGAGGAGGAATTTAAATGGAAGCTATATTAGACTATCAAAAAAAGCAAAAGGTAAAAAAAGCACAATCAAAACTGACTTTTAAGCAATGGGTTTTAAAATCAGTCAAAACACAAAAGAAACGGACAAGTATGGATTCTATGATGGGGCTAATCATTACCGCTATCGTCTTTTTGATAACTTTGGTGTAACCTAAAACATGCTTAACAACAATAATCGTTTTTACATTATTATAGGTTTGATTGTAGTATTATTCGTAATAATACTTGTTAGAGATAGTGGAATTTTTGATGAACCCCAATCAACAGATCAGAATGCTGACTTCACCCTGAATGATACAATAAGCGAGGATGAGGGTTCGTATGGTGTGTCAACGGATAGTTCAATTGCCACTGAAGTAGGTATGAAAATATTAGAACAAGGCGGAAATGCTGTCGATGCTGCCATAGCAGTAAGTTTTGTATTAGGGGTTGCGGAGCCGCATGGATCGGGAATTGGCGGAGGAGGAACCATGCTGATTCATCCCGGTAAAGGCGAAACACCAGTCGTCTATGATTATCGTGAAACTGCACCGGATGATACATTACCTTCAAGTGACATAGGTGTGCCAGGTTTTATTAAAGGGATGTACAAGGTCCATGAAGATTTTGGCACAATGAATATGGATGACTTAATTGACCCTTCGATCAATTTTGCTGCAAATGGTGTGACGGTTTCTGAAACCATGCACGATGCATTGGAAAACGAGGCTGATCACCTGCCTGAATTAGATCATTTCTTTCCAGAAGGTGAGCCTATAGAAGTAGGGGAATTATTGGTACAAGCCCAACTGGCAGAAACCTTAGAAGATATCCAGGCTGAAGGACCAGATGCTTTCTATAAAGGAAACATTGCAAATGACATTAGCGATGAGGAAGAGAAAATAGATGAGAAAGATTTGGAATCCTATGAGGTTGAAACCAAGGAACCCATACAAGGTGAATTCGGTGACTATGATGTCTTAGCTCCACCACCGCCTTCAGGGGGAATTATGTTAATTCAAGCTTTAGAAATGGCCGAGTCACTGCAAATTGAAGATACCAAAGATAAGCCGTTAGCTTTTTCGTTATTAATGGGGATCATCAATAGAATAAGTTATAGTGATCGTTTAGAAAATGTGGGGGATCCTAACTATTCAGATGTTCCAATAAATGAAATGATTTCTCAAGATCATATTAATGATCTCGTATCCGAAGTCGATGGACTTGAATTGTCTGAAGAATATCGCAGGAACTTGGAATCAGATGCTGATAAAGAAGATCATGGAAACACGACACACTTTGTGGTGGTGGACAAGAATGGTATGATGGTTTCCGTAACGAATACGCTAAGCAATTTTTTTGGATCAGGAGAATATGTGAATGGCTTTTTCTTAAATGATCAATTAAAAAACTTTAGTACTCGTGAAGATTCACCAAATAGTCCTGAGGCTGGCAAACGTCCATTTAGTTATACAACACCGACAATATTAACGAAGAACGGATCTCCTGTCATAGGTATTGGAAGTTCAGGAGGAAGAAGAATTACGTCAATGGTTGCGCAACAATTAGTAAAAACGATTAAGTTTAATGAACCAATTCAGGAATCTGTAAGCGATCCTAGAACCTTTCTGGAATTTAATGAGGATGTTTTACAGGCAGAGCAAGATTATCTATTTCTAAAGGACCCTGAAGAGCTTGGTATTGATGTTCAATATACGGATGATACTTCCTATTTCGGGAGCATCCAAGGGTTAGTCATTGATGAAAACAATAAAATTCATGGGTTCAGTGATCCGAATAGAGATGGTTCTTGGATGGCAAAATAATTCATTTATCTAAAGTCTTCAAGCCGGAAAAATAAAACTAAAGTAAAAAGAAAGTCTCTCCTCATTCGTTCTGAATGAGGAGAGACTTTCTTTAACGTAATAACCTTGTCTGTCATGATTTGTTGATTTTCTACATTACTTGAAAATCATCTTCCAAAATATTGCCGTAAGTACGATAAGAACTACCAAATAACCATAAATTGCGAAAGGTAAAAAGGTAACGATTAAATGTAAAATCGTAAATACCCCAACAATAAGCATTAATACAAAAATTTTCCCGGCAGGTCCTCCGCCTTGTTGTGCGGTTTCAATTGGCTCGGTAAACGGATATTTTCCGTTATTAAACATCTTATAAGATATAAGCAACTGTAATAGGGCCGAAACTACAACAACCGCTAAATCGGGTAAGATACGGAAGGAAAATACCCAGATGTATAATACGGCCAGTACTAAAACAATCGGTAAGTATAGTTTTACAAAGACTGCCTTTAACGTTGCACTATACACGATGGCATGTTTTTGAATTGGTGTTGTTTGAAAGATCCATGCTCCTTTATATTTCGCAGAAAACTGCAGCATGTAAACAACCGTACCAACAATAATGTTAGAAAAATAGATTGTTAAAAATGATCTGCCTTGCCCCAATTCTTCTAGTGTCTGAGAGCTCAAATTGTTAAAAAGGAAGATTATCGGAAAAACGAGTGACATTCCGACTGAAGGATATACTTTTAATTTAAAATCTCTCTCCCGACTAATCATAATAGAAGAAAAGCGGTAAAATATCCTTTCCTCTCTGCTGAAGCAAATAAATTTTTCTATCAGATCATTTAGGGTCCATTTTTTTTTGCTTTTTGTGCTCGATTCTTCCATTAGCTTTTGTAAATTCCGTTCGAACGAAGGCATTAATACGTAATATAGGAAAATCGAGACGATTGGTCCTAACAATGCGAATAGGGAAAGGAGAATAATCTCACTGGAATAATTTTGGTTTAACACCATTTCAAATGGTGCACCAAACCATACTGGTGGAAGCAATACATGCCACCAGCTAAAGTCATAAACATATTCGAAATCTACAAAATCAAATAATCGTATAATGATTTGATAGCCGATTACAACTGCTACAGCTAGTAATATCTGCGCATAATTAATAATATCCTTCAGCTTTTCCCCGTCGAAAAATCGTAATACAACCATATAGATTAGTGCAGTAAAGGCTAGTATTAATAGGTCTATTAAAATTATTTCAATAAGGAATAAGAGAAAGTAGATAAATCCTTTAGTAAATAGAAATACAATTGCTGGTATGGCAATAAACGCACCAGTAAGCAGAGTTAAGTAAATCGCGATATGGAGAAATTTGGCAGCATTAATGGTTCGATTGTTTACTGGTTTTGTATTCAAAATAACTTTGTCTCGAACATCTAGAAGTACCGAAGAAAAATCTGAAATCATCGACGTGCTAAGGATGAACATGGAAATCCCAGTTATAATACTGATCTGGAATAAATAATTATCCCCAAGAAATACAAATGGGACGAGCGTAAGACCGTATAAAACATAAATCCATAATGATTTAAGAAATTGATTCCCTTCCTTTTTCTTCGTATTTTGACTAAGAATGGTTGGAACACGACGCTGGTCCATCGTAAGTTTTAATTCAAGAATTTTCCGCATCACAGTATAATCAATATTTAATTTGCGGAAAACCGATTGAAAGGTATCAAGCACTTTTAAAATACGGATGTCACGCATCTCATGTCTCCCCCGTTACAATGGAGACAATCTTTTTCGCTGTTTCTTGATGCTCATCAAATCCAGTTAATTGATTAAAAATAGCTTCAAGTGAACCTGCCTTACCTTTTTCTTTTAGCTCTTCAAAGGAACCATCCGCCGCAATTTCCCCATTCACTAATAGTACAATTCGATTACTTATCCTTTCAACAACATCCATAATGTGAGACGAATAAAAGATAGTCTTTCCCTGATTAGCTAAAGCCTCTAGCATATCTTTAATAACCATAACACTATTCGCATCAAGTCCACTTAATGGCTCATCAAGAAAAATCAAATCTGGATTATGAAGAAGGCTGGATGTGATTAGAACTTTTTGTCTCATTCCTTTAGAAAACGAAGAGATTCTTGAATGGAAAACGTCCCCCATATCAAACTCTTCTAAAAGACTTAATGCCTTCGTCTCGGCGGCGCCGCGTTCCAAACCATATAATTCACCAATAAATGTGAGATATTCAGCTGCTGTCAGGTTATCATAAATCTCTGCATTTTCCGGAACATAACCGATTTTTTGTTTATATGTATAATCGTTGGATGAAATATTTTGGCCGAAAATTTCTACAACCCCGCCATAACCATCCACTAATCCGAGCATGATTTTTAATGTCGTACTTTTCCCCGCACCATTTGGTCCAATATATCCTATGATTTGTCCCCGGTAGACATCTAGATTAATCCCATTTAAAACGTCCTTCCCAGGATAACTCATATACAGATTTTGAAGTGATAATACTTTCTCTTCCATCCCTTGTGCCTCCCTTTTTATTAATCTGTTTTTCTTCTTTTAACATAACAATGTGCAATTTGGAATGCAATGGAAATTGGAGAGTATAAAAATTTTCCCCACTCATAATGAATAGGGAAATTCTAACTTGTTAATCAAGATTGTTCCTCAAATTGGAGCATCTCCAGCCTTGAAATCTTTAATTTTTGTCCATCCTTCAGTTGAAGCTGAACGTTAATTGCCGATTCAGGTGAACTATTCAAAAATTCAAAGACCCTTGGAAGTTCTCCTTCCTCAAAAATTTGTAAATATCCAAATGAAAAATCAGCAGGAATAACAGCGTAACTACCAGCTTCAATATCTTTTCCAACCTCCCAAATCCCCGCAGTTAATTCATTCGAAATCTCTGTAGCTGCTGGAGTTAAAAAGGCTTGGTCCAGCCCATCCACATGAACCGTATGGGAACCATTCAGATCAACCGTAACACTACTAACTCCGTAAGAAAAATCTAATAATTCATCAATTAAAAGTACTTCATTTTCATCATATACAAGAAGTCTGCCTGATTGTGGAGGATCTTCAAAAACACCAGCGCTAATTGTGTATCTACCTTCTGATGGAATAATAGACTCTCCTTTTCTATCGGGAGGACTAATCATAAGTTCTTCTACGTCAGAATTACTACGGTCAACCGAATGGTAAATAGTGTCACTAATTTCCCCAATAAGATCCTCTCTTTCTTCTCCGATGATTTCATTATTTTCTTGGTAACGTGACACCTTTTCAGAAGGTTCTGGGCTACAACCAATTAAAACGAATAAATAAGAAATGAAAAGGAAGAGAAACATTCGTTTCATTTAATCCACACTCCTAATAGCCTAAATCTCTGAATCGTCATGATAGAATCTTTCATAGTATTCAGCTGTTCCAAGTGGCCCAATTGTTAGTTCTCTTTCCTCATAAGCAGTCAATCGTTGGATCCATTCGTTCTGTTCATACTGATCCATATTTGTGAGTGGAATGCAGCATAGATGACCTGCGATATAGAGATGACTTTCAGGCAATGGAAAAGTTGAATTGAATTTTTCGTATTCTTCAGGTAGTAAATCTATTTTCAAATATTTATCTGCACTATTATTTGTATCTTGTTGATGGATAATGTCGCCATCTTTTAGATACAGCACACGGTCAGCATATAAATCGAGATTTGAAAGTAAATGGGATGCTACGAATATCAGTTTTCCTTCTTGTTTCATTTGCATTAAACGCCTGGAAATGAGGGACACATTTGCTACATCAAGTCCGTTCATTACTTCATCCATTAGCATGATAGGTGTATCAGCTGCAGCAATCATTGCAAAGCATAACCTTTGTCGCATACCAAGGGAATACGTTTTTACTTTCTTTTTTACATAGCTTTCCATCTGTAGTTGGGTATAAATTTTCTTCACATCCTTGGCTGTACCTTTCCACATATTAGCGTATAGCTTCATATGATCAACGCCAGTCAATTCTTCAAATAAATCAGCCTGATCTGGGAAAGTTGCAAGTTGTTGATGGATAGATATTTCTTTCCTTTCCGTTTTGTACTGGAGCTTACCATTAAAGGTGACGGTACCTTGATTTGGTTTTAGGAAATTTGAAATAACGTTAAACAATGTTGTTTTACCAGTTCCGTTCGGTGCAACTAAACCGATAATTTCGCCACTATCTGCAATTAAGGAAAGATTATCCAGGACGATTCTTTCTTTATATTTCACGGAGATATTTTCCAGCTTAAGCATGAAAGACCTCATTTCTATTATTTTTAAGGCTAATAAGGGATGATTCAGAATGCTTTTTCTAATGGGGAATTTTTAGGAACCCTTTGATAAGCGTATTTGTTTAAAACATAAATAATAGCGATTAAGAGAATCGTGCTTATGCCTAAGATCGCCATCGCATTCCAATAATCAATGGAGCTATTACTCAATTCTATTGCAAGCTCTCCGGAAAGAACTTTATGTATATCAATAAATTTGATAGGGTGTATGAAGGTCGCTTTAAACCCTGCAGCCAAGGCTATATCAGGTAGCAGGAAAATACCTAGACCAATCAGAATATTGGCGAACGCATTTTTAAATAACATATTTAGTAAAATTGATAATAATAGCAATAAAATTGTAACGAGCGCGAGTCCTAAAAACATATACAGGAGATACTGACTAGCAGATATAGCAACATAGCTTTCATTCTTATAAATAAGTATCGGAAAAGAAAATTCACCTGCTTCCATTGTACTTGCTAAATAGATACTCCCAATAAAAAATCCGAGGAGAAGGAAAATGAAAATATGGATACTATGAATCATTATTTTGCTCACTATTTTTTGTATGAAAGCTAAAGGGAATCCGCGCATAACGGATTGGTGTCTTTGCTCATAGATTAGCATTTCGTTGCCGTTAATTAAGACAATTACAAGGAATAACAGACCCGACATCATCGCGAGTGCATTCGTAAAATAGTGATTTGTTGCAAAAGAGTCTGACTCAATCGGTAAATTGTTATCTTTAATAAAATGCAACAACGCATTCTCTTTCAATATCTCTTCTGTAGGAACGATTAAATGATCAGGTATTCCTTCATTGCCTAATTCATGCACTTTCAGTCGCAGTTGATTGAGTTTCAGCCCATCTTCAACATACTGTTCACTATCATTTCCACCGCTAATATGCCAAACTTGCATCCCTAATAGGGATTGGATTTGTGTATGATAATCATAAACTTCCGCAACTTCAGGCAGATCATGGCGCTGCTGATCTAAGTAATCAAAAACCGCGTAAGATATTCCTGTTTCCATTTTTTTTCTGTCTGCTAAGGATTGAGGAGTATCCTGACTATAATATAAGAAAAATAAAATAAAAAAGAGCAGAAGAAATACAGCAATAAACCAACTTTTACGGTTTTTTAATAAGAGTTTCAGTTCAAAAAGCGTAAACTTCCAAAACATATCGATTATCCTTTCTGGCTAATGCATACTTTCAGCCCAGTGAATAAGTTAAGCTGCTTTACGATAGAAACGGCGCTTACTAATGATTCGAGAAACGATAAAGAGGATAATTTCAACTGCAAAAAGGGTACAGAGTAATACGATAATTCCTTTTTCATACGTAATAGATTCTAGGTGGACTAAATAATATTTTTCCCCTGAAATAATTCGGCCAAAATCAAAATAAGTCTGTGGAAAATAACTTATATCTACCCCAAATAGCTCGTTTAATGTTCTAGAATAATAGATTCTCTCAGAAAACAATAGAACTGTACTGATCATTAGAACAAGCCAGGAATTTTTAAATAATAAGCTTAAGATAGCATTTATGCGAATGAACAGGTAAACAAGAATCGGTATGATCCCAAGTGCTAAAAGTAAAAACCTAGCGATGGTGATGCTGTCATATTCACTAAATCTGTAGCCGAAATAATCATCTGGCTGTGTACTTGGCACCGTAATCGGCACAGAAAGCTTAAACGAGCCGAACCCATTTTGAATGGACAAGATAATAACTCCCAATAGCAATAATCCAATAAGTATCATGAGCATGTAGAAAAATGCAACCATAGATTTGACGTTGATTAAGCGATACCAGCCAATCGGCATGCCTTGTAAGACTGTTCGATGTTGTCTGTCCTTGGAAAAGATGTCACTACTAAAATAAATTGCACAAAATATCACGCTGGCAGCAGTTGTGCCCAGAAGGAAATTAACAAGGCTCTGTAAAGCTGTTTTTTGCTCAATCATGTTATATGTAATGGGGATATTTGCATCTAAATAACCTTGATAACGGAGATTTCTTAAACTAACGTTGCGTTCCTGATCATAAGCAGGAAAACGAGCATCAGCAATTAACATCCAATCGCGGCTTGCATTTACTGCACCAAAATCGAAGTTTTTCATTCGTAATTGAACAAAGCGATTGAAATTTTTATCTTCAAAGGCGTACAGCATTCTACTTTTTACTCTGGAATCATGGACACTATTGGCATAAGGGGAACCAGTCATTTCACCATATCCTGTGCCACCTCTAGCAATCATTCCCTCTTGTACAGCTTTAAGGTTTTTGATGTCTGCTTGGATTTTTTCCGGATTAAACGAATCAGCTGTTTCTGTTGCTGGAAGAACTAGAAAGCAATAAGTTAACAGTAAACTAACAAGAGCAATAATAAATAAGTAATTCTTTTTGCTTCTCATTATCATTTTGAACTCATGTATTATGAGTGAACGATTCATCTCCATACCTCTCTAATATCACTTTATTTTAATTCATTCTCTATTAAAACTGGATTTGAATTTATAGAAAATTCCCGCTTGTATTTACATTGTAATGGAATGGAAATAAATTGTAAATAAAATTTAAATATTTTGTGTTGTGTAAAAATTAGGTCTCCGAATAAAGAGAGGATAGTTATTTAAATTTTTGTGGAGATAAAGAACTTATCACTTGGTCGTGTAGTAATTTAAAATACTAACTCTATTATTTACAGACATCTTAAGATCAAAGCTGACTATAACTTAGGTTATATAATCACAAATGTCATCTACTTCACAGCAATGATCTCTGTTATTCGCCGATTACCATTCCACAGAGGCACCCGAAATACGTTTGACTCCCCGAATTGCAGCTATTTCTTCAATAAGTCTATGCATAGCCAGGTTCTTTTGCTTTGCTTCTATCATAATGTCAACGTCCTGATTAAGCTCTTTTGCCATCTTTAAGAAGGGGAGAATAAAGTCTAAAGATACAAAATCTGCGTGGGAACGATAGGCCTGATCAGATTTTGGTGAAGAGATGTGGACTTTCGGTATTAAATGAAAGTTATTCCAAGTCGCGAAAATATGGGGTAAATAAAGTGCGAGGTCGTTCTCTTCTTTATTCGCCATATAATGGTGGTAATCGAGTACCATTGGTATATTTTCCTTTTCACACGTAATTAGCGTTTCTCGAACATCATATGTTTTATCATCATTTTCTAGTGTCATAAGTTTTTTAATTTCGTTTGGTAATTGTTTTAGGTTTTTATGAAAACGATTCAATGACTCATTTTTATCGCCATAGGCTCCACCAATATGAATATTAATTAATGCGCTATCAAGTGCATCCATTGCTTGGAGCATCTTAAAATGATATTCCATATTCTTTACAGCATTCATGGTTACTTCTTCTCGTTTGCTTGTGAAAAGGGTAAATTGGTTAGGATGAAAGCTTATACGAAGCTTAAACTGTTTAATCAGGTTTCCAATTTCCGCCCAGTCGTTTTTAAATGGAGTTAAGAAATCCCACATCACTTCTGGGTGGGTAGCTAGAGGAACAAGCGAGCTCGAAAGCCGATATAATTCTATTTCGTGCGCAATATTGTAATACAAAATTCTTTTGGTGTGATGTAGATTTTGTGCTGTAATAGATTTCAGCTTTTCCATTCTCTCGTTTTTAGAAAGCTTCGAATACCGTGCAAACGTCAATGTTTTTGATGGACTTGCATCCCATAAACCTAGTGCATTTGCTACATAGCCGAATCGAATCTTCATTTACTTTCTCCACCTCTTGTTAATACTGGAATGTAACTTATTCTAGTAGGTTTATTTAAAACTTAAATTATTTTTTGCAGCATTCCATTAATGTATACAGAAAAGTGTCGGCGGGTAAAATTACCTTAAAGGCTGCAAGTTGATCGTTGAACTATATTACGTTAACTGGCACATTAGCCATAAGTGTCTTCTGATAATTTAACGCAACACAAATCTTTACATTTTCTTTAAAGTTTTTATAAAACCTGTTGGTTATAATTAGAATATAAGAGGAGATAAATGCATTTAT
Source organism: Oceanobacillus profundus (assembly GCF_003515705.1). Taxonomy (GTDB): domain Bacteria; phylum Bacillota; class Bacilli; order Bacillales; family Amphibacillaceae; genus Oceanobacillus; species Oceanobacillus profundus. The sequence continues at coordinate 100,845 of NZ_QWEH01000013.1, read as the reverse complement.
TTAGTAATGGAGATCGTAAAATTATGACTTGTCTTGCAAAGGAAACGCTTCAATCCTAAAGGAGGAATCGTTCATCTAATGGCAGAATTACATGTATATAATTTTTCATTTCAAAATTTAAGCCAGAAAAATATGTCTTTCACTCAAGTGTTTCAGCATATTAAGCGATTTATGGAAAAGGATCGGAATGGAAGCTATAAATTAATGTTCGGAACGGATTCGCAAGTGCATTCCAGCTATACACGATTTATTACTGGAATTGTGATTCACTGTGAAACAAAAGGTGCTTGGGCGTGTATCCGCAAGGTCATTATTCCAAGGAAAATGATGAATTTGCATGAGCGAATATCCTATGAAACAACCTTAACAGAAGAAGTCGTATCGATGTTCAGTGAAGAAAAGAAAGAGGAGTTAATTAATATCATTTTGCCAAACATTTATAAGGGTGCTTCTTTTTCTATTGAAGGACATATTGATATCGGTTCTGAGCGGAAAAATAAAACAAAAATATTTGTTAATGAAATGGTTTCAAGAATGGAATCATTAGGAATTGAGCCGAAAATTAAGCCGGAATCCTTTGTTGCAAGCTCCTATGCGAATCGTTATACAAAATAGAATGTATACATACGTTTAAATTAGGATAACTCCTCACCTCCAATACATGTTTCTGTTACATTTTTCAAATACTAACGTAGAGACTATATACAGTTGGTGAGGAAAATTTGAAAACTTCTACGTACACTAAAGAAATGATTCGCTTATTAAATATGGATATTTATTGTGAATACATACTCCATAATAAGCCGCCAATTATTTTTATTCACGGGTTTGTATCGTCGGTTTATACATTTCGCAGAATCATTCCACTTCTTTCTAAACATTTTTCAATTATAGCAATTGATCTACCAGGATTCGGCAGGAGTGTTAAGTCCATTTCATTTATTTATACCTATGAAAATTACGGGAAATTGATTGCTGCTTGCATTGAACATTTTCAGTTGGAAAAGGCCTTTTTGGTCGGTCATTCCATGGGGGGCCAAATTGCATTAAATACAACCAAGATAGTACCAGAAAGGATAGATAAACTTGTGCTATTATCAAGTTCAGGCTATCTAGATAAAGCAAAAAGATGGCAGCGCTATTGTTCTTATCTGCCTTTTTGTGAGATAGCAGTCAACTATGTGCTGAACAAAAAATCTGTTCCAGATAATTTGAAAAATGTATTTTATGATCATTCATTGATTTCTGAGGATCTCATTGAAGAATTTGGCCGCCCATTAAAAGAAAAGAATTTCAATAAATCCATGATGCGTTTACTGCGTTACCGAGAAGGCGACTTAACGAGTGAACAGCTTAAAAGTATAGATAAGTCAATCTTATTAATATGGGGAAGGGAAGATAATGTAGTACCGTTTCATATTGGGATGAAATTAAAGGAGGACCTACCAAACTCCGAATTAATTGCTTATGATAAGACTGGCCATTTAATTACAGAAGAAAGGGCCGAAGCTGTTTCTGAACAGATATTTACATTTTTTAGAGACTCATAATATCGTTATATTGATTACTCTCTGAAACATATACCATAAGAATAAATTCAATGCTAAAATCAATACTTTGATAATTGACAAGGGGAAGAAGCATCTATTGCTAGTCTTATACAATGTGATAACCCATATAATTTGGTTAAAGTAAGATGTTGTACACATTGGAATAAAAGTAGCATAAATAAAGACAAGTCTTTTTTCTTCAATTAATGCTTGTTTTTCGCCGATAAGAAGGTATAAACTTTCTTAAGCCTGTATAAGTGCAGCTAAGCGTTTGCCTAAAGGCTTGTACTCCAAAGTATATGGGCTTCTAAGAAAGCATAGAAGTAATTGTCTCAATATGTTCATAAATTTCCTTAGAATTAAAAAAATTCCATGCTATACTAACGATAGATATAGTTACATCCATTTGAGAAATTTAATAAACCTAACGTGATGTAATTATATATTTTTACTCATATTTGTGAAATGATTCACAAATATAATTGTGAATCATTTCACAATAAAGTGGAGGGATATATGATGAAGCGTAAGTTAGTGATGATTGGAAATGGGATGGCTGGAGTTAGATGTATGGAAGAAATATTAAAAAGGAATCGTGAAGCATTTGATATAACAATTGTTGGTGATGAACCTTATCCTAATTACAATAGAATTATGCTATCACATGTTTTACAAGGGAAAACAGAGATTAAAGATATCAACATTAATGACTGGAAATGGTATGAGGATAACGATATTACGTTATTTACGGGTGAAATAGTAACCGAGATTGATCCTGAAGAAAAAGAAATTAAAACAGATAAAGGTAGTGTAATTTCTTATGATGAATTAATTATAGCAACAGGTTCCAGTGCCTTTATTCTACCTGTTAATGGGAGCGAGCTTGAAGGAGTAATAGGCTTTAGAACGATTCAGGATACGGAATGCATGATTGAGACAGCAGATCGTTATAAAAAGGCGGTCGTTATTGGTGGTGGACTTCTCGGCTTAGAAGCAGCGAGGGGATTAATGGACCGTGGGATGGAAGTGGAAGTCGTACACTTAATGCCAAGTCTAATGGAACAACAGCTGGATGCACCAGCAGCAAAAATGTTGAAAAAAGACTTAGAAGCCCAGGGCATGAAATTTTTAATGGAAAAGCAAACAACTGAAATATATGGAAATGAGCGAGTGGAAGGGATTAAATTTTCAGATGGTACTTCCGTTGAATGTGATCTTGTCGTGATGGCGGTAGGAATCCGTCCGAATATACAATTAGCAAAGCATGCAGGTTTAGATGTAAATAGAGGTATCATTGTGGATGACCATATGCAAACGTCAACTCCTTCTATTTATGCAGTAGGAGAGTGTGCGGAACATAATGGCATTACCTATGGATTGGTTGCACCGCTTTATGAGCAAGGAACAGCGCTTGCTGCATATCTAACAGGAGCAAAAACAACTGGCTATCAAGGGAGTATCTTATCAACACAATTAAAAGTTGCTGGCTGTGATTTATTCTCAGGTGGGAAAATTGCGGAAGATGATGAGACAGACGCTATTATCGTTCATGATCAGTTTGCCGGCGTTTATAAAAAGGTGCTTGTAGCAAATAACAAGGTTGTTGGTGTTGTCCTTTATGGAGATGCATCAGATGGAACAAGATTATTTACAATGCTGAAGAAAGAAACAGATATAAGTGAGTTTACAAGTGCTGCTGTTCTCCAAAAGGCGGGAGAAGATGCTGTCGATGAAATGATTGCAGATATGAGCGCAGACGAAACAGTCTGTGGCTGTAACGGTGTAACGAAAGGCACAATTGTCCAAGCAATTTTAGAGCAGGATTTGAAGTCATTTGAAGAAGTGAAAACTTGTACAAAGGCTGGTGCGTCTTGTGGAAAATGTCGAGGAGTTGTTGAAGGGATTCTCTCTCATACACTAGGGGACAACTTTGATCCGACAGCAGAGAAAACAGGCATGTGTGCATGTACGCCACTGACACGTGATGAAGTAGTTGCAGAAATTAAAGAAAAAGGATTGCAATCACCGAAAGAAGTCCGCAATGTGCTCAAGTTTACGAATGAAGAAGGCTGTCCCGCTTGCCGACCAGCACTCAATTACTATATGAGAATGGTTTGGCCAGAGGAATATGAGGATGATAAAGCTTCCCGGTTTGTAAATGAACGGATGGATGGAAATATCCAAAATAACGGTACTTTTTCTGTCGTTCCTCGGATGTATGGCGGAACAACAACAGGTGACGAATTAATTCGACTTGGAGAGGTTGCCAATAAATATGACGTGCCATTAGTAAAAATTACAGGTGCAAGTCGAGTCGGGCTATACGGAGTGAAAAAAGAAGATGTTCCACATGTATGGGAAGATCTAGGCATGCGTTCAGGATATGCCTATTCTAAATCATTACGAAATGTAAAATCCTGTGTCGGATCGAGATTCTGTCGCTTTGGCACACAAGATTCTCTAGGGTTAGGAATAAGGCTGGAGAAAGAGATAGAAATGGTAGATACACCACACAAGATGAAAATGGGTGTGTCAGGATGTCCTCGTAACTGTGCAGAGGTTTTAACGAAAGACTTTGGAGTTGTCTGTGTTGAAAATGGCTACCAGCTCTACTTCGGTGGTAATGGTGGAACAGAAGTACGTGAATGTGATTCCTTTATAACAGTAAAAACGGAAGATGAAGTTATTACGATGGCAAAGGCTTATACGCAATATTATCGTGAAACAGGTATTTATAATGAAAGAACAGCTCCGTGGGTAGAGAGAATTGGCTCGGAAAATATTAAGCTTGTTTTATTGAACGAAAAACGGAATGCTGAATTGGTTGAACGATTCAACAAGGCAAAAAATACGTACGAAGAAGCTTGGTCAAGCACACTTCTTAACATGAAGAAAAAAGAGATGTTTGAAATTGTGAAAATATGAGCAACTGAAAATAGTTCATGGCTGAAAAATAGGAGGTCATCTACTGATGAAAACAATAGAAATAGTTAAAATCATGGAACTTGAAAGTCTGCCGAAACAAATAGGAAAAGAAGTTCATGTAGGCGGGGAATCCATTGCTCTGTTTCATTTGAGCAATGGGGATGTCCGGGCAATAGGGAGCAGATGCCCACATACAAATGGACCTTTAGCAGAAGGAATCGTTTCCGGAGAGTTTGTATTTTGCCCCCTGCAAAACTGGAAAGTCTCACTCGTCACAGGTGAGGTTCAAAAACCGGATGATGGTGCTGTACCAACGTATGAAACAAAAGTCATTGATGGCTATGTATATATAGCGGTGTAGACGATGGAAAATAAAAAAGGTTTTGTTTCATTTGTCGGTGCAGGTCCTGGAGATATCGGATTAATTACAACAAAAGGCTTGGAATGCTTAAAACAGGCAGATATCATTTTATACGATCGTCTTGCTAATCCAAGGTTATTACGTTTTGCAAAGCAATCTTGTGCATTTATCTATTGCGGGAAGCTGCCGAATCGACATATCATGCGACAAGAGAATATCAATCAATCACTTGTTCAGTTTGCAAAACAAGGAAAATACGTTGTTCGTTTAAAAGGTGGAGACCCTTCCGTATTCGGAAGGGTCGGTGAAGAAGCAGAGGAACTTGCAGCATCTGATATACCTTATGAAATTGTCCCGGGAATCACCTCTAGTATTGCAGCGGCTGCTTATGCAGGAATACCTGTTACACATCGCAATTACAGCAACAGTTTTACACTTAGAACCGGTCATGCTTGTATAAATAATGAACAAATGAATGAAGACAAAAACCATACAGGGGATACAATCGCTTACTATATGGGAATGAAAAAGCTGGTTGAGAACTGTGATGAACTGATTAATCAAGGAAAATCGCTTGATACTAAAGTAGCTATTATCCAGTGGGGAACTTTAGGGAAACAAAAAGTGGTAAAGGGAACATTGGAAACAATTAAAGACATTATCAAGAAAGAGAATATTGGTAATCCCGCTATGATGATTGTTGGTGACGTCGTAGCACTAGGCGACTCGCTTGCTTGGTTTGACAATAAAAGATTTCAAGGGAAACGGGTGGTGATTGCTAAAGCATCAGGAAGTCCATTTGATTTAGAACGTTATTTTACAGAGCTAGGAGCTGAAGCATATTCATTTCCAGTTTTTAAGAAGAAAAGCAAGCAATTTAGCGAAAATGAATTAGAAACAATAATGAATGCGAAAAAACTAATTTTCGCCGCTCCAGAAAGCGTGGAACCGCTGTTTAATCAATTAGCAAAGGCGAATTTTGATATTCGCGACTTGCCTCGTAACATTGAGTATCAAACGGTGAAGGTAAAGCAAGCATTAGCTGCGAAAGGAATTATTGCGGCAAAAGCACAGGGAAGTAATGCGGGTGCAATCGTAATTGGTCCCGAGGGTTATGAAAATAAGGAAGCGAAGCTGTACTATTCTCATGAGTGGCTTGTCGATTCACGTTTTGATGCAATCAATAAGCGACTGCTGATGGAAGACAAATGGGAGACCGTTATTTTTCCAAATAAAGCTGCTGTGAAGTGCTATGTAGAAGAATTAGAGAAACTCGGAGTTCACCACCTTGATGCTATTCCATTTGCCTATATCGGAGAAACTGTAAAGGAATATGCTTTTGGATTAGGATTTAATGCAATTGATGAGTCAATCCAGTCTGAATTGGAGCGGATGGAATGGAGGCGTGGAGAATGATTGATGCCGTTGTGTATATTGGGCATGGCAGCCGGCGCGATGAGGGGAACGAGCAATTTAAAACATTTATTGAATCGGTTAAAGAGGATGTTCCATTACCGAATCAAGAAATAGCATTTTTGGAATTGACGCATCCAACCATTGCTGAAACACTTGGAAAGCTAATCGAAAGGGGAGCCGAACGATTTCTTATCGTGCCTGTTCTTTTATTTTCAGCAGTCCATCACAAACAAGATATTCCAGAAGCATTACAAGCGATTCGCTCTAAACACGAGCATATATCTTTTCGAATAACAGATCCATTTGGTGTTCATCCGAATATGATAAAGCTTGTAGTGAAACGGATTAAAGCTGAAATGTGTGAAAAGAACGCAGCAATTTTGCTTGTAGGTAGAGGAAGTAGCCAACCTGGCCCGATTATGGGATTACAGCAAATCGGTCGAGTCGTTGAACAAAGCCTGAATAAACCAGTATACGAAGCTTTTCTGACAGCTGCTGTTCCAAGCTTCGATACAGCGATCGCAAAGCTGAAAAATCAATATGAGAAAGTCTATGTCATGCCTTACTTATTATTTACTGGATTATTGCTGAAGCGGATAGATCAAACCATCAAAGATAACAATAACTTTATTTTATGCAAGAATCTAGAGTTTGATGAGTTAATGAAGCAAACATTAATCGAGCGAATGGAGGAGGTGTGTTATGGAGCAGCTATATCCAATGATAATGAAACTGCATGGCAAGAAAGTTGTCATAGTTGGCGGAGGTCAAATAGCTCTGCGTAAGGCAAAAGGACTTGCAGGAACAGGTGCAGCGATTACAGTGATTAGTCCACGTATCCTCAAGGAACTGGAGCAATTACATGATGTTGCATGGAAGCAGAAGGAATTTGAAGAGAAAGATATCGAGGGAGCACATCTGATTTTTGCAGCTACGAGTAACAAATCAATTAATAAAAATGTTTGTGCGTGCGCCGATGATTTTCAATGGGTCAATGATATAAGTGATAGTGAAAACTCTAGCTTTATCACGCCGGCAATCGTTCGGAGAGAGAAGTTCATTTTGACGATATCAACATCAGGAGCAAGTCCAATATTAGCGAAAAAGCTGAAACAAGAGCTAGAGGAACGCTACGATGATCAGATGGGGGAATTAGTAAATGCGTACGAGAAAAGGAGAAATAAAAAATGATGGAGACGATAACTGCATTTAGTAATACAGCCGCATTAAAAGTGAACCAACTAAAGAATAGTAAAAGCAAATATTTTCTGATGGCGATGCTAGCTGGACTTTTCGTTGGACTTGGAATCATTCTGATTTTTACAATCGGTGGGCAGCTTGAAGCCTCCAACGCTCCAGGCACTAAAATTATCATGGGTATTTCCTTTGGCATTGCGTTGAGTTTAGTCATCATGGCTGGAGCAGACCTGTTCACAGGGAATAATATGATCATGACAATTGGACTTTTGATGAGAAAAACAACTGGCTTAGATGCAGGTCGAATTTGGTTCTATAGTTATTTTGGAAATTTTGCCGGGTCCATTCTTGTTGCAGCACTTTTCTTTTATTCGGGACTAGCATCGGGTGATACAGCCAGTTATATTACTTCCGCAGCAAGTGTTAAGATGAATGCACCATTTATGGAATTGTTTGTTCGTGGAATACTTTGTAATATACTCGTTTGCTTGGCAGTTTGGTGCTCGGTCAAGCTGAAGGATGAAACAGCGAAATTAATTATGATATTCTGGTGTTTATTTGCTTTTATTACATCTGGATTTGAACATAGTGTTGCGAATATGACATTATTATCACTTTCCTTAATGGTCCCGCATCCGGAAACTGTTTCATTTGCAGGTCTTGTCGCGAATTTAATTCCAGTATCAATTGGTAATATAATTGGAGGTGCTCTGTTCATCGGAGCTGCTTATTGGTACGGAATAACCGATAGACGTTCAAAGGTGCAGCCTGCAGTCAAACAAGGACTTAGAAAGGAAGCTTAAAAATATGGTGAACCTTCCTAAATATTCTATGTGAGCAGAGAATAATGCAATTGGCTATTTCTATTGATTATTTGTATGAAATTCTGCTAACTAAGGTACTGTAATCTGCCTGCAAACATTTAAGTTCATTATTAAATTTATTTTTAAATTATGGTAGACTAAAAAAGTAAAACAAGCCCAAAAATGAAAAGGGGTAAACCATGTTTAAAAAAATAATGAAGCAAATGAAACAACTTTCCCAAGGCAGCAGTGAACGAAGACATAAACGTTATCGGCGAGGCAGCAGCAGCGATCGGAAAAAGCGTTATTATCACCGGGGCAGCAGTAGCAGCAATCGGCGGTATAAACGATCGCCAATGAGTGGAAGCAGCTACTACAAACGGAGAGGAAGAAGCAGCAGCTAATTTTTACTCAAAGGCTCTTGTGCTTTAAGTGCGCTCTGAAGATCAGCTAAAATTTCATTCATATTTGAGTATGGTTCATTAATTTGTACTAACCTTTTCAATAAATAAACGGTTTCCTTTTTTAAAGAAAGTTCTTCTGTCCAAGGAAGAGCTTTTTTATTTTTTGAAGAGTATGTTGTATAAAGCAAAAATAAAAGTATTTCTCCTAAATCGTAATAATCTTGTTGCTTCAATTTTAGAATACCTTCATGTGAGTGATGAGGATCGACTGTAGCGCTAAACTTTGCCAAACCAAAATCGATCAAAAATAAATCCTTCTTGTTTAGTAAAATGTTTGGGATACGTAAATCTTGATGGTAAATGCCCTTGCTGTGAATGTAATCAACTAATTCAAGCAGATAAGAGAGAATTAGTAATGAATCTTTCTCATTAAAAGCTTTTTTACTTGAGAAAATTTGGTCTTCCAGATTATCACCTTCCATTAAACTCATGACATAAAATAAGTTTCTGTTTGATGAAAAGGATTCAATTAACATCGGAATACGTTTGTGGCTAAGTGTACGCAAAACAACGATTTCATTTTCAAACAACTCCATATCATTTTTACTGCGGTGCTTACTTGGTCGAAGCTGTTTGACTACTCTTTTCTCGTTAGCTTTTAAATCTTTACACAGATAAACTATTCCAAAGCTTCCAACTCCTATAACACTTAAAACTTCGTAGCGATCGTTCAACATTACTCCATTTTTAATCGGTCTATCTACAATAAGCTGAAATATTTTTCGAATTATACGCAAAGTTAGATTCAAACCTTTCCAAATTAAATCCATATAGATAACAATATAAATATATTGGTAATACATTCAGTAAGTATACATCCATATTTTTCTTATGACGATACTTAATTGGAAGTTCCTCTTTCCTCTTTTATGATTTATGGTAACGCATGATGAAACAAGGTGATGATTACTTATCTTTCTATATATTTTACAAAATCCTCGTGAATTTAGATATAGATTATTTTGTTGTACGTGTATAAATATAGAAAAATAAACCAACCTAAACCGAATGAACAATAGGGAGGAATTTTGTATGCCACAATTTGTAAGAGACATCATGACATCTAATGTTATGACAATCAATGAGACTCAATCTGTACAAGAAGCCGCGGCTATTATGAGTCAGTATAATGTTGGGGCTATACCAGTTGTGAACAACAGTGGGCAAATGGTTGGGATTATAACAGACCGTGACATCACGTTGCGTACAACTGCACAAGGTCAAAATGCTCAAACACCAGTTTCTCAAGTAATGACAGCCCAGCAAATGGTACAAGGTACCCCGGATATGGATGTGCATGCGGCTGCACAATTAATGGCCGAGCAGCAAATCCGTCGGTTGCCAGTTGTAGAAAATGGCAAATTGGTTGGGATGATGGCATTGGGAGATTTAGCTGTACAAAATCAATATGCTAATGAGGCTGAACAGGCACTTGCCAGCATTTCCACACCATCTTCTCCACAGTCTTAGAATAGAACAGAGTTTTTTTGCAGTAACTGACAGATCTCGAAAAAGTGTTTCTTAAAATGCTTTTTACACCAGGTCAGGCTTCAGGCTAATCCTAGTGAACAAGTATTTCTGCTCCTATTAATTGTTGAAAGATCTAATTTTGGTTAATGACAAAATAAAGAAATTATGTGTTAAAATGAATAAAGAAAATGGAGAGTAAATCAAGATTTAGGATTTACTCTCCACTTTTATTTTGACAGAATTTCTAATGAAAGATAGCGATCATTAACTTAGGAGTGGAACGAGATTGAATAAAAAAGATATAGCAAATATTCGCAAGCAATTCAAAGTGAATAATGATTTATTAAAACTTAATGAAATCTTTAATGTATATATCATGAAAGAATCGAGTGATATCTACCATCATCAAAGTACACCATTTGAGATGCTCGAAGTTGAACAGCAGGAATTATTTATGGCTAATTTTAAAAAAGTATTATCTGGCCAATTGGATGAGAAAGTATTTGAACTAAAATTCCAGCGAGATGTGGAGAATAGCAGTCAGCTTATTCTGCATCAAGGTCTGCTTAGTCCAGATACAGAGGACTGGAAGGAACAAATGCTCAAGCTTGTTGAGAAAATGCTAAAGGATAAGCAATATGAAATGGATATTGTCGTTACGTTTATTCGTGGAGAATATAGAAAGCCGATGAAGCGCCAAAGTGAAGAAGGCGAAGAAAGTGAGAAAAATACCGTTTACTCCCATCCCTTTATCCTATGCAGTATGAATAAGACACTAGATCCGAAAAAGGAATTACTGTTTGATTATGTGGAAAAGGAATTTAAATATAACTTTGTTGTGGACCCAATTATTAATTTAAACGCACCGATATCCGGATTTTTATTCCCTTGTTTTACGGACAATGCGGCAGATGTAAATTATATTCTCTATTCAGCTGGGAAAGCAAACGAATTAAACTATCATTTTATTGAAGAAGTATTAAATGCGGAAGAGGCTATGACTGCCGGGGAGGATAAAATTGTCTTTGAGGAAATTGTGAAAAAGGTTGTAGGCGATCAAATCGATACAGCAACGCTTTCAAATGTATATGAGGAAATCCATAGAGTCGTAGAGGAAAACGAAGAAGAGGACGTGCCAAAACTAGATTATAAGGATGTAGAGAAGGTTCTGAAAAACAGTGGGATAGAAGATATTGATACAGAGAAGGTCGAAACAGCTTTTAAACGAGTGATTGATGATGAATCCTATGAATTAAAAGCGAGCAGTATCATGCCGAAGTATAATTCAAAGTCAATTAAAATTAAGACGAAAATAGCGGATATTTCGATTAGTCCACAAGATTTAAGGTATGTCCGTCAAATCCAATTCGACGGCAAGCTCAGCTTAATGATTGAAGTAGAAGAAAACACGGTCATTGAAGGATTTGAAGTGATTCCAGAGGTTTTATTTGAAAAAAAACAAGAAAATGAAGAATAATGGAGACCCAATTTTAGTTAGAGCCAGCTAGAAAAGTATCATACTTTTCTAGCTGGTATTTTTTAGTCTGCTATTAATTATTCTCCGCCATTCTGCCAAGCGGACCATCTTCAACAATAATATCCTGAATGTCATAAACAGAGATTGGGAACATTGGGAAACCAAATACATATGGGGTAATATCATATAGCTGAAAATATATGACAAGGGTTTTGTCTGCAATGTAGTAGTCTTGGTTCGGAGCGATTTCCTTAAATTCATTAATTAATTGGATATCACGTTGTTTAATCTGTTCTTGAATTAATTGGGAGAGGCGTTCGACATAATTGCTGCCAGGTTTAAATAAATCTTTCAGTTCACAAGGCTTTTGCTTTTTAAGGTCGTAGGTTAAGGAATTAATAAAGGTCATACCATGGGCAGCGTGATAACGGTAAGCATAATTCGTAAAGGTAAAGCTTAGAACATCACGTTGATTATTTTTAATTTCAAAATAACCTAGCATTTCTTCAAGTGTTGTTGGTGAATCTCCAACTTGCTGGTCAATTAGCTGTTGTGTTTTTAGAACAATGCTTCGGTTGATTGCTTGCTCAAGCTCTTGATTATGCGTAAGGAAAACTCGTGGATAATAAATAGTCTTATTCACTTCATCGCTTATCTGAAGTGTTTGTATCTCTGTTGGGAGAGAGATAGGCATTTTTCTCATCCTTTTTTAACACATCTTATTCCTAAAAGATGTAAGATGTGAAAACGGTATCGGCAGCACCGTCCTTATTGCAAATTTATATTGTTAATAACAACGAGGTTATCCATGAAATTTGCTTAGATAACCTTTTTTAAGTCAAGGATGAGTATAAAACACGTAATATTTTGTTTATTTAGTGCTGAATTCAAAGGTTTACTTGTTCTTATGTCGAATTATTTTATAAAGATTATTAATAATAGGAGCTGAGCCGATTGAAAAGTACTGAGATGGAAAAGCATTTTAATAAATTAATCAAGCAGCGAGAGGCTTTTTATCATAATAGGACATTGAACTTTGAGCGGGGTTGGAATAGACCTTTTCCTGACAAGTGGTCAATAGGTGAAACGTTATATCATTTGTTCTTAATGGTAAAGTTGTTTAGGCGATTTTCGAATTTCTATATTCCCGTCATGCTGCCACTTGCTTATGTTCGAAAGCAACAATCCTATAAAACAGAAATACATAATATTTATGAAGAATATAAGGACAAAAAGAAAAGATCAATGCGTGCCCCTTTACTGATTATGCCGCCTTCTGGTCTGGAGAATAAATGGAATGTTACTGAAATTGAATGGTTTTTGGAATATGAGACAGAACAGCTAAAAAATATACTGAAACATATTCCGCAGGATGTGGCGGGACAAATTTATTATCCAGATCCTATTGCCCATTATCCGAACTTAATTCAAAGCATTCATCTTATCGCTGTACATGAAAAGCATCATTTTGATTTAACCTTAAAATACTTTTCAGAAAGTGATAAAATGTAAATCGCTTACGACCCACAAATGTAGAAGAAATCGTTAAACCTGCTAAAAAAGGCTGACTTGACTAAATGCTCCGTCAGCTTTTTTTCATTAAAACGTAAAGCGCATAACTTGTTCGCCTTCATTAATTAGTCCTTCTACATCTTGGAAACCTAATTTTTCGTAAACATATTTTGCATGTTGATTAACTGGCTCATAAGACAGGGTGATCGTTTGATGGTGCTCTTCTTTCATCGTCTTAATATCATCGATGATAAGTTGAATCGCTTTTACTCCATAACCTTTTCCTTGATGCTTTTGATCAATCATCATTCGATAAATCCAGTACTCATTATCCTCTTCGTCCATTCCATAGAGTGCAAATCCAATCATTTCCTCATCAAGATAAATTCCTTTTGCATGGAAACTTTCAAGAAAATTTAATTGAGCCAGTGAAACCGCATTTGATGCCACAAACCCCACTTGATCTTCCCGAACACGCAGTGAAATAGCCTTCAGCCAATTGTCCTTCGTAATCGTTTCTAAATACACCATATTTATTCCCCCTCTTTTGAATTATACACAATATTTACAACATTTATAGAAATATTTGAAGCGTCTCCTGCACTATGTTTATTTCTATTTTATAGTACCTAGTTGGTTTTCATAAGCTTGGTTGCTTTCTGACTCTGTATGAAACCAATTTACACAGCTCAAATAATGCCACTTCCCTGCATCGTTCAAAAAGCTGTCACGAAGACATCCTTCTGTGCTCTAAATCACTTCTTAAGTGTGATGTGCTTCACTTAATTCATTGCTTATCCATTTTAAAATGGACTTAAGAAGGATAAGGGAGGCGTCATGAATGGAAATAAACAAAGATATGAAAGAAAAAGTAAATGTTACGGATGAGGAACATTCTTTTAAAGGAGCATTATTTTCTTCTGTTGTTTTTGTTGGAGGATCTATCGTCGCTTTTACATTATTACTCATTGTATTTTATATGATCAGAATTTAACAAGGGAGGTATAAGGATGAAATTACATCGTGCTGAAGAGATTTGGTTAATTGTCGGTGTTGGAATTATTATTTTAGCTATGGTTTTTACTGGTTACCAGGCTTTTGCGCATGGAATGGCACCCCCAAGTGGGATGGAAACACTTGATCCTCAGAAGGTGGATGAAACGGCACCATTTGATAATCCTGGCATTTTTGAGGTTGGAGCGGATGAGTACGAGGTTGTTATGACACTGGAAGCATTTCGGTTTAATCCAAATGAGATTGAAATTCCTGCTGGTTCAGAAGTACATTTTACGATGACATCAAAGGACGTAGTGCACGGTATTCAAGTAATTGGTACAAACATCAATGCGATGGTAACACCTGGACATGTACAACGCATTTCGCAAAAGTTTGATACTCCTGGTGAATATCTAGTCATTTGTAATGAGTACTGTGGTGTTGGGCATCAAATGATGGCAATGACAATTGTTGTGAAATAAAGGAGGGAAGCAAAATGGATTTAGCTGAAAAAAATGTGTTTCATCATAAAATCACGGAAGCATTAGGAGTGAATGCAAAAGATGCAACGTTATCATTAACTTTTTTAGTCGTTTCTTTTACAGCACTATTAATTGGTGGAGTTTTAGGATTGCTGCAAGGTCTAAATCGAGCTGGGTTATTCGAATTGCCAGCATGGTTTGATTATTATCAGACGCTGACAGCACACGGTATTTTATTGCTGCTCGTATTTACGACAACATTTGCTGTTGGTTATTTTTACGCAGCATTATCTCATACACTCGGAGGACTTCTTCCTAAAGTTAGAAACATGGGCTGGATTGCTTTTGGATGCATGGTAATCGGTGTTGTCTTTGTTGCAGCAACTATTATTGCGGGAGAAGCTTCGGTTATGTTTACCTTTTATCCCCCAATGCAAGCATCTCCATGGTTTTATATCGGATTAGTATTTCTAGTAGTAGGAATCTGGATTGCTGCATTTGGAGCATTTATCAATGTGGCGCATTGGAGAAAAAAACATAAAGGACAGCATATCCCATTGCTGGCATTCTTTGCAACCGGTGTGTTCGTCATGCTTGTATTTGGAAGTATTGGGGTTGCTGTTGAGGTATTAACGTTGATTCCATGGGCTTTCGGCTGGAAAGAGACCATTAATGTCATGCTTAGCCGGACATTGTTCTGGAGCTTTGGTCACACGCTGGTAAACATTTGGTATTTAACAGCAATTTCTGCATGGTATGTAGCCGTGCCGAAAATTATTGGCGGAAAGGGATTTAGTGATGCATTAACACGTTTAGTCGTTATTCTATTAGTTATTCTGAATATTCCAGGAGGCTTCCACCATCAAATTGTTGACCCAGGAATTACAGAAAGCTGGAAATTTATCCACGTATTTATGAGTTTATCCATTGGTTTTCCATCACTCATGACAGCATTTGCAATGTTTGCTGTATTCGAACGTACTGGCAGAAGAAAAGGCGGAAAAGGTCTATTAGGTTGGTTTAAAAAATTACCATGGGGAGACGTTCGTTTCTTAGCTCCATTTATTGCGATGGCTGCCTTTATCCCTGGTGGAGCTGGTGGGATTGCGCAAACAAATAATCAGTTAAACCAAGTCGTCCATAATTCATTATGGGTTGTGGGGCATTTCCATTTAACAGTTGGCGTTACCGTTGCATTAACATTTTTCGGGATTTCGTATTGGTTAATTCCATATTTATCAAAACGTAAATTCACACCACAGATTAATCGATTAGGTATTATCCAAACGATTTTATGGACAGTTGGTATGTTGTTTATGGCTGGATCTATGCATGCAGTTGGACTCTTAGGCTCACCACGGAGAACCTCCTATACAACTTACGGGAACCATCAGGCAGCATTAAGCTGGGATCCATATCTGATTTTCCTTGCGATTGGTGGTACACTTCTAATTGTCGCAGTGTTGCTCATGGTTTATATCGCTGTTCATCTGATGTTCTTTGCGCCAAAAGGAAAAACGGAATTTCCAATTGCAGAGCAAGAAGCGGATGCTTACCCTGCACCAAAATGGACGGAAAGATGGGGGCTCACAATTGTATTACTAATTGCAATTGTCGCCATGGGATATGTCGTTCCAATCATTGAAATACTCGATGTACCAGGATCTCCGCCATTTAGAACGTGGTGATTCATTTAAAATCGAAAAGGTAGGGACGTAACTAAAGTGTTAGGCGTGAAAAACGAACGATGCACAAAAGTAGCGTAGGAAATATACGTAGACTCCTGTGTGAGGGAGGGCATAGGTGAGACACCGAAGTGCGATAGCACAAGGGGGCTCACCAGCCGCCCTAAGGTGCGCGGAGCATATCTCCGGAGCGGGGCGTTCGGATTTTTCCTATATTAAAACAAGCCCCAGCCTCATGATTAAAAAATCATTGTAGGACGTGATTGTATGATCAAAAAGCGGAGTACATTCGCACTCATCATTGTTATCATGTTTGGTTTTGGGCTGTTTTTAATTGGTACAGACGGATTTACAGCTTATACAGCTGAACAGGCAAGAACAATGAAGCTGGTTGAAGAAAAGCCAGAGTTTCCTAAGGTAACATTAGAGGATAGCAAGGAAAGGGTATACTCACTTTCTGAATTTCAAGGGAAATACGTCATGTTAACCTTTATTTATACAGCATGCACGGATGTTTGTTTGTTGCTTGAAATGAATCTTGCACAAGTTTACAACCAAATTCCAGAACAATATATCGGTGAGGATATTGTATTTATGAGTATTAGTTTTGATCCTGAAAATGATGATCCAGCAACATTAGAACATTATCGCAACTATTTTAATAGTGATGGGGAAACATGGCGGATGGCAAGAATACCTGACCAGCAAGAACTAGATGGACTATTGGATCGTTTTGGTGTAATCGTCATTCCAGATAATAATGGTCACTTCGCTCATAATGCTGCATTTTATTTAGTCAACCCAGAAGGAAAGCTTGTAGATGTGATGGATTACGAAAATATTGATCAAGCAGCAAGTAAAGTTAATGCTATCCTGCGAACTGAAGTGGGGGATAAGTCATGAAACAAGCAATCTATGGATTAGGTATCTATCTATTCTTAATGCTTCCACCTGTAGTTACACTATTGGAATCGATAATGGTTGTTCATATGCATATGCAAATGCCATTACTCGTGATGGTGGGGATGCTGTTCACCCCATTCCTCCAACAAACCTTCCCAGCGTTTTTTGAAAAATGGAATGAAAACGGTGTGCCTGGAATTGTGTTATTTATGATTATCATAAGCTACTGGATGATCCCGCGTACGATGGATGAAGCATTAACCGTTTCTGCCGCAGAAATTTTCAAGTTTATTAGTCTGCCATTCTTAGCTGGAGTCCCACTGCGTGATAGTTGGAGTAAATTAACAATAAAAGGTAAAAACAGCATCTTTATTCTTCTAAGTATCCTTTTTGGAATCATGGCTTGGATTTATATCTTATCCCCGAATCAAATTTGTAATAGCTACTTAATAAAAGAACAAAAGGCACTAGGTTGGACGTTTTTATTAACCGGACTATGTATCGTGATTTATTTTATTCAAACGTTGTTTATTGATAAAGAAGAATATGGTGAAACATGAGGCAATGAAAAGGAACGCATTCTTAAAATAGAAATGCGTTCTTTTTTCGTGTTATTGCCTGTCATTTCGATTAAACTAAAGGTAGATCATTACCTGAGGGGATTGAAACAGCACATGTCAAAGCAAATAATTCAACAGGAAGAAAAAACGGCTAAAGTAAAAAATCGCAAAAAGCGAAAAAGATTAGCGCTCATTATTGGGGCTTTATGTATCCTGTTATTCTCAACAAAAGCATTTATGGATACCAACATATTTAAAGTGAATCGCGTCCATTTTCAGACGAATAAAATACCAGCTGGTTCTGGCTTCACCATTGTTCAACTTAGTGATGTACATAATAAAGTTTTTGGTGATAACAATGAAAAGTTGTTAGATACCGTAGAAGGAATAGATGCTGATATTATCGTATTGACGGGTGATCTTGTAGACAGACGGACAACTAGTTTCGATTATGTCTTTTCATTGGTTGAGAGACTGACAGCACTGAATCAGCATGTCTACTTTGTCTCCGGTAACCATGAATGGGACAATCCGAATCGAAAATCTCTCTTGGAGGGCCTTGAAAAAAGGAATGTAAAGCTATTAAACAATCAACATACTGAGCTTGCAATAGGCAATACAACACTTAATCTAGCAGGGGTTGATGATGCATCAACTAATCATGAAAATCTTGATAGTGCGTTTGAAAATTTGGATCAAGAAAACTATACGGTTTTACTATCCCATACACCCAGTATGTTGGATAAGCATAATGATATTCCAGCAGATTTAATTTTAAGCGGACATACCCATGGAGGACAAGTGAGAATCCCGTTTATCGGCGCTTTAGTTGCCCCAGACCAAGGGTTTTTCCCTAAGCTTGAGAAGGGGATATATGAATTTGGTACGAACCAGTTTCTTTATATTGATAGTGGTCTTGGCACAAGTGTTGCACCCATCCGTTTCCTTAATCAAAGTCAGCTTAGTGTAATTAAGATTACTGGAGAATAATCAAACAGTGCCTTTCTAGTATCTTTTGGATATAGTGGAAAGGCACTGTAAGGTTTAAAATAATTCTTCTTTTAATTGTTTTGTATTTAACACCGTATTTCCACTGCTATCTGTTGATATGAGTTGTTTTTTCTTTAGTTGGGTGAGAGTTCTGCTAACGGTTTCTCTGCTTGAACCAATCATGTTTGCTAAATCCTTATTGGTAAAATGCGTCGTTAGTGTAAGCCTTCCTGCCGCAGTTTCTAATCCGTGTTTTTTCCCAAGTCGAAGTAATAATAGAATAATTTGTTCATAGGTGTTACGCAGTATTTTTTCCTCAAGACGGTTTTGCAAATCAACAATTTTATCTCCTAGAACCCGGAAAATTTTAATGCTTACCTCAGGGTTGTTAATTAAAAAGTCTTCAAATAATGGAATCGGAATGAAAGTAAGCACCGCTTCTTCCATTACTTCGGCATGTGCTGGGTAATTATCGTTGCGGAAAAACCCTTGATGCGGAAACATATCTCCACCATTCAAAACATTGATGATTTGTTCTTTGCCGTGGATATCCGTTCGATATATTTTCATTTTTCCTTGATGGATAAAGTATACATTGGTCAGTGGTTCATCTTGCATAAAGACATGAGTACCCTGTCTATATGTTCGATTTTGAGCAATATTTAAAATCGGAGCAATTTCATAATCCGTTAAACTTTTGAAAAGTGGAAAACGCTGTAATAGATTTTTCACTGAATCTGGGTACATTAGGATACCTCCTCCAATTACCTTCTATAAAGCATATCATACCATTCTTTTTCAATATGCATGTGAAAAATGTCACTGCATATCCGTTGATTGTGATTAAAATCACAGAAAACAAGTGCTGTACCTCACAGTCTAGTAAATACAGTGAGCGTATACTTAAAATGTAATAAAAATTAAGGAGGCGTCATCATGAAAAAAGGATTATTAGCTATCCTATTTATCGGATTACTATTTTCGCTCGTTGCTTGCGGAGGGGATGAAAATGGTTCAGCAAGTGAAGAAGCTGACAATACGAAAACGACAGCAGAGCAGTCTAACGAAACCAGTGCTTCTGATGAATCGGTGGAAGTAACAAATGAAGTCAATATCGTTGCAACGGACTTTGAGTTTAACCAGGATAAATTTGTCGTTCAATCTGGAGAGGAAGTAACGATTACATTAACAAATGAAGAAGGACACCATGGAATTGCAATTAATGAACTTGGGGTTAAAATTGAGGGGGATGGGGAAGCAGTTATCATTCCGGAGGATCCAGGTGAATATGAAATATACTGTAATATTTTCTGTGGGGAAGGTCACGCAGAGATGGTTGCAACATTAGTTGTTCTATAAGAGGAAGTTCGATTATAAGGTTATCGGGGGTCATTAAATGAACGAAAAGCAATATGCTGCAACCTTACATGCACCAGATATTAGACCAAAGATCCGTCATGTAAGGATTCTAGAAACATTTGATCGTTTAAAGTCTGGAGAAATGATGCACCTTTCGAATACGCATGATCCTAAACTGTTATACTATCAATTTTTAATTGAACGAGAAGGTACTTTTCATTGGGAATATGTTGAAGAAGGCCCGGAGGTTTGGAGAGTAGAGATAGAAAAGAGATAATAATTAAAGTAGCCCCTGTCTTTGATGGTCAGGGGTTTCTTATTTATGAAGATAAGTGATAAACCTCACATAAATAGTTATCGAATTAGTCTACACTGAAGCTAAACTACCTGAAAGGGACGAAAGCGATGTTTAATCGAGATTATAATGAAAACCCGTTTATTGTTATATGGGAACTAACCCGTGCTTGTCAGCTGCATTGTCTGCATTGTCGTGCAGAAGCTCAGTATCATAGACACCCATTAGAATTAACGTTTGATGAAGGAAAGAAATTAATCGATGACATATATGATATGGACAATCCCATGCTTGTTTTTACAGGGGGGGATCCGCTAGAACGTCCAGATGTGTTTAATATTGCTGAATACGCAATCCAAAAAGGTGTCCGTGTGTCTATGACACCATCAGCCACACCAAATGTAACCAAAGAGGCGATGCAAAAGGCTAAAGATATTGGACTTGCCAGATGGGCATTTAGTATTGATGGACATTGTAAGGAAGTGCATGACCATTTTCGAGGAACAGAAGGCTCCTTTGACTTAACGATGAATGCGATTAAGTATTTACATGAATTGGATATGCCGCTGCAAATTAATACCGTAATATCCCGATATAATTATGAATACTTAGATGAAATGGCAGAGATGGTTGAAAACCTGAACTGTGTATTATGGAGTGTGTTTTTCCTTGTGCCGACAGGACGAGGGAAAGAATCAGACATGATTACACCTGCTGAACATGAAAAGGTATTCCGATGGTTGTACAAATTATCCAAACGAGTTCCATTTGATATTAAGACAACCGCTGGCCAGCATTATCGACGTGTCGTTATTCAGCAAAAAATGCGAGAACATACAGGTGTGAGTGACAAAGACCAAATTTTCTATGAAGATGCGATGAACCAAGGAAAAACAGGACAGATTGATGGACTTGGACGTGCACCAAAGGGTGTTAATGATGGAAATGGCTTTGTGTTCATTTCCCATACAGGAGATGTGTATCCAAGCGGATTACTGCCAATTCGTGCTGGAAATATCAGACGCACGCCACTTGCAGAAATCTACAGAGAATCAGAGGTCTTTCAAAATTTGCGTAATCCGGATAACTACAAAGGAAAATGCGGGGTATGTGAATTTCGCCATGTTTGCGGAGGATCAAGATCACGCGCATACAATGTAACGGGAGATTATATGGAAAGTGAACCGTATTGTGTTTATATTCCAAGAGCAATGCGTAAAAAAAGAAAAGTATAAAGAACAAAAGTGCAAACGTCCGTTATCGTGAGAAAAATTCGCTAGTCTTTGGGCGATGGATCTGGCCATGGTGTTAAAGTAACGAAGTTGTCCGCAGCATTAGTGCGCTAGCCAATAAAAATCCTGAGTAATATCAACTCAGGATTTTTTCAGCTAGAAAACTATAAAATTTTGAATGATGTATATAACTTAGTTACCTAAGTAGCCACGTCCAGCTCCAGCGCCCAACGACTAGCGAGACTTCCCTCACCTCCGTACGATAAGTCAACATCGACTCCCTACGGTCGCCGTGTTTCCTTTATCTCCTTCGGTTCAGTCCAGTCCGTACGTCGCTAACCGGGCGCTTCCGCTTTTGTTAATGTGTTATATCATTAAATACACCAACATAGTACTTAATCTCGCCAACATTATTCTTCACTGGACTAATGGTAAGTAACTCCGGATACATCTCTCCATTTTTTCGTTTGTTCCATATTTCACCTTCCCAAAAGCCATTTTCATTAATCGAATTCCACATTCCATCATAAAAGCCTGCGTCCTGTTTACCGGATTTTAGAATTGCAGGTGTCTTTCCGAGTACTTCCTCTTTTGTATAACCAGTGATTCGCTCAAAGGCTGGATTAACATTTTGAATGATGCGTTTTTTATTCGTTACCATAATTCCTTCCGCAGCACTTTCGATAATTTTACCTTCAACACTCACTCGTTCCTGATAATACATAAAAATAACAATAACAAAACTTACGAAGGCAAATTCTGACATTAACATGAAAGCAATCGCATGATGACCAGTAATATTTGCAACAGCAGTCAAAAGCAGTGGCGGGAAGAAACCGCCTAGGCCTCCCATAGCGGATACAATACCATTTACAATGCCAGCTTGTTTGGAAAAATACAACGGTACTAATTTAAAGACAGTACCATTTCCAATACCAACCGTAACTCCTACAGCCAGTGCACCAACGGTATACCAAATAATATCAGGTGAGAAGGATAATAGGATGCCCGAAAAGGCAACACCGATAAAAACAAACATTAAAATAATAAATGGATTAAACTTATCTGCAAGCAATCCTCCAACTGGACGAAGCAGGGTGGCAATAATAATAAATACTGCTGTTCGAATCCCAGCATCCACTGGGTCTAATCCAAAATTATCAACCAGAAAACTTGGTAAAAACATAGTGAAGGCTACAAAGGCCCCGAATGTAATGAAATAAAATAAGCTTAGGAACCACAATGTCGTATTTTTATAAACACCTCGAATTTGTTCAACCATGGATTTTCTTACTTTTGCTTCTTTACGATCACCAAAAATAAAAACCAATGCTGAAAATACGACCAAAATAACTAGGAATATCCGTATCGTTCCCTGCCAGCCAATGGAACCAGCTATAATTGGAGCTCCAAACGTTGTAATGGCGGTACCAATATTACCAACACCGTACACCCCATTAATAAAGCCGTGTTTTTCCTTTGGGTAATATTTCGGCAGTGATGTAACTCCGATGGAAAAGGTTGCTCCACCAATACCTAGTATGAGTCCTCCAATTACAAGATCGGTAAAGGAACTCGCTGCACTTAGGTAAAAAACAGGAAATAAAAGAATGAGAAAGCTAATTAAGAAAATAATTCTTGCGCCAAATCGATCAGCATAAAAACCAATTGGTATGCGCATGAGGGAGCCCAAAATAACTGGAATAGCCGTTATAATTGACGCTTGCCCAGAAGTCAGCGGAATATCTGCTGTGATATATGGCATTAGCGACGAAATGAGTACCCACACCATAAACCCAACGACTAAACTGGATGTTTGTAATGAAAGCTGTAAACCCGGTTTCTTCAAAATAAATCATACCTTTCTCTGGATAATCTTTAATTTACTTCTGTAATTGGTTATAAGTTTAACGAGGCTTGCCGGAATTAGTAGTGAAAAACATCACATAATCTGTGACCGATTTTTGAATAAATTCACACACAACCATTTAAATATTATTTATGTCTAAAATTTGACATCTCATAAAGGTGTGATGTATTTCACAACATGTATGGGGTGGGATGTTTAACATTGGAGTTAGAACAAAGCAATTTACATGGAGGGACAATGATGAAGAAGAAACCATCTCCACTTTGGCAACGATTGAACTATTTAAAACCAAAAGAAACATATTCCAATAATCATAGTCAATTACAAGAAGGTAACCGTGACTGGGAAAATGTATATCGGAGAAGATGGCAGCATGATAAGGTTATTCGATCAACACATGGGGTTAACTGTACCGGATCATGCAGCTGGAATATTTATGTGAAAGACGGGATTGTCACATGGGAAGGCCAACAATTGGACTATCCAACAACAGGTCCAGATATGCCGGAATTTGAACCCCGCGGCTGTCCAAGGGGAGCGAGCTTCTCTTGGTATATTTACAGTCCATTACGTGTGAAATATCCATATGTACGGAAAAGATTATTGACATTATGGAGAGAAGCATTAGCAACTTATGATAATCCTTTGGAAGCTTGGAAGAGCATTGTCGAGGACAAAGAAAAAGCGAATTCCTATAAACAAGCAAGAGGGAAGGGCGGACTAGCCCGAGCAGACTGGGAAGAGGTAACAAAGCTTGTAGCTGCATCTTCCTTATATACGATCGTGAAATATGGACCAGATCGAAATGTTGGTTTTTCTCCAATTCCTGCGATGTCCATGATCAGCCATGCAGCTGGAAGTCGCTTTATGCAATTAATGGGCGGTCCAATGCTTAGCTTCTATGATTGGTATGCCGACTTGCCACCAGCCTCTCCGCAAATTTGGGGAGATCAAACAGATGTACCAGAGAGCTCAGACTGGTTTAACTCAAGCTATATTATCACATGGGGTTCGAATGTGCCGATGACACGTACACCAGACGCTCACTTTTTAGTGGAAGCTCGTTATAAAGGAACGAAAGTTGTATCCGTTAGTCCGGACTATGCTGAATCAACGACCTTCTCTGATGACTGGTTATCAGTAAGGCAGGGAACTGATGGTGCAGTTGCAATGGCAATGGGGCATGTAATCTTAAATGAATTTTATGATAAAAATATGACACCATACTTTGAGGATTATGCAAAGCAATATACCGATTTTCCATTCTCTGTTCGTTTAAAAGAAGATAATGGAATGTTTGTGGCAGACAGATTCCTAAATGAAGCTGATCTTGGCACTGCTTCAGAGAATAATGAATGGAAGCCTGCTATGTATAATCAAGCAACAGGTAAATTCTCTATTCCGCATGGAACGATGGGTTCTCGTTGGGATGATAAAGGAAACTGGAACTTAAAGCTTATTGATGAAAACACAAATGAAAAAATTGAACCTGTATTGAGTTTTCTAGGAATAGAAGACGAGGTGGTACATGTCAATATGCCATATTTTGATGCGGAAACTAGAAAAGTTTTGCCACGTGCGGTTCCAGTGAAAAAAGTAGAGTTAAATGGAAAAACCGAATACATTGCGACCGTCTATGACTTGATGCTTGCCAACTATGGTATTGACCGTGGTCTTGGTGGAGAAGTGGCAAGCTCTTATGATGAGATTGCACCATTCTCACCAGCATGGCAAGAAGAGATAACGGGTGTTGACCGCAACCTCGTCATTAAAATTGCACGTGAATTTGCACAAAATGCGGTGGATACAAAAGGTCGTTCCATGATTATCGTTGGTGCCGGAATTAACCATTGGTTTAACTCAGATACGATTTACCGTGCAGTTGTCAACCTTGTTCTAATGGTAGGCGCACAAGGTGTAAATGGCGGAGGCTGGGCCCACTATGTTGGACAAGAAAAATTACGGCCTGCAGAAGGCTGGAATACGATTGCAACTGCTAAAGATTGGGGCGGCCCAGCTAAACTGCAAAACGGTACATCCTTTTTCTACTTTGCAACCGACCAATGGCGCTTTGAGGAAACACCAGTTAGTGACCTTACCGCTGCAAATGAAAAGGCAAGATACGAACATCACGGGG
The DNA here is from genome assembly GCF_003515705.1 of Oceanobacillus profundus. Classification (GTDB taxonomy): domain Bacteria; phylum Bacillota; class Bacilli; order Bacillales; family Amphibacillaceae; genus Oceanobacillus; species Oceanobacillus profundus. The sequence goes on along the minus strand of NZ_QWEH01000013.1, from coordinate 75,161 downwards.
ACTACAATGTGTTAGCTGCTCGCCTTGGCTGGCTGCCATCTTATCCAACATTCAATAAAAACGGAATCGATCTCTATAAGGAAGCAGTAGCAAGTGGCTATGAAACAACGGAAGATATTGGGAAATATGTGGCTAAGCAATTAAAAGAAAAAGAGCTGCAATTTGCAATTGAAGATCCAGATAACCCGGTCAATTTCCCAAGAAACTTATTTGTGTGGCGTGCCAACTTAATCTCCAGTTCAGGAAAAGGGCATGAGTACTTCCTTAAACATCTACTGGGAACATCCCATGGTCTTTTAAACGATGATGAAGAGAGCATTCGTCCTGAGGAAATTAAATGGCGGGAAGAAGCACCGGAAGGGAAACTTGATTTATTAATTAACCTTGACTTCCGGATGGCTGGAACGGCACTTTACTCAGATGTCATCCTACCTGCATCAACTTGGTATGAAAAACACGACTTATCCAGTACGGATATGCATCCATTTGTACATCCATTTAATCCAGCAATAGCATCACCATGGGAAGCGAAATCGGACTGGGATATCTTTAAAGCTTTAGCCAAGGGTGTTTCTGATTTAGCTGAGGAAATTGATATGGAGACAATCAAGGAAATCGTAGCAACACCATTGCTGCACGATACAAAAGCAGAAATGGCCCAGCCATTAGGTCGAATTAAAGACTGGTCCAAAGGTGAATGTGAACCTATTCCGGGTAAAACAATGCCACAAATTCATGTGGTGGAACGTGATTACAAACAAATTTATAACAAGATGACAGCACTTGGACCAAATGTTGCAACACAGCCTTATGGTGGAAAAGGTATCAACTGGAATATGGAAAAAGAGTACGAACAAGTGAAACATACACTTGGAACGGTGGATAATGGAACGATTGCCGATGGCTGTCCAGATATTACACATGCTAAAGATGCATGTGAAGCAATCTTAATGCTTTCCTCTACAACGAATGGAAAAGTAGCTGTAAAAGCATGGGAAGCATTAGAAGAAGTAACAGAACTTGAGTTAAAAGATTTAGCAGAGGAAAGAGAAGAAGAGTTATTTACATTTGAAAAAATAACGGCACAACCAATGACGGTTATTACGTCACCAGCTTTTAGCGGCTCCGAAAAAGGCGGCAGAAGGTATTCCCCTTTTACAACAAATATTGAACGATTGATTCCATTTCGAACCATTACAGGAAGGCAATCCTACTTCCTGGATCATGAAATGATGAAGGAATTTGGGGAATCATTTGCCGTATTCAAGCCAATTTTGAACCATAAGCCATTCCGTTCAAAAAGACCAGAAGTGGAAGGAAAAGAAATTACGCTGAATTATCTTACCCCGCATAATAAATGGTCGATTCATAGCATGTACTTTGATGCACAGCCAATGTTAACTCTATTCCGAGGTGGTCCAACGGTTTGGCTAAATAAAGATGATGCAGCGGAAATTGATGTAGAGGATAATGATTGGATTGAATGCTTCAACCGTAATGGAGTCGTAGTAGCAAGAGCGGTTGTTTCCCATCGTATCCCAAGAACAATGGCATTTATGCATCATGCTCAAGATCGTCATATTCATACACCTGGAACAAGCCTTACGAAAAATCGTGGTGGTACGCATAATAGTCCAACGAGAATCCATGTAAAACCAACCCATATGATTGGTGGATATGCCCAATTAAGCTATGGATTTAATTACTATGGGCCAACAGGAAACCAACGTGACTTGAATGTTGTGATTCGGAAAATGAAGGAGGTAGATTGGCTTGAAAATTAAAGCACAGGTCGGGATGGTAATGAACCTCGATAAGTGTATTGGCTGTCATACATGTAGTGTGACATGCAAGAACACATGGACAAACCGCCCAGGTGCCGAATACATGTATTTTAATAATGTAGAAACAAAGCCTGGAATTGGCTACCCAAAGCAGTGGGAAGATCAAGAAAAATATAAAGGTGGCTGGGAGCTTCACAACCATGAGTTAAGGTTAAAATCAGGCTCAAAAACGAATCGGCTACTAAACTTGTTTTACAACCCAAACCAGCCAGAAATGGACGATTATTTTGAACCGTGGAACTATGATTATGAAACATTAACAAATAGTAAGGAACGCAAGCATCAGCCTGTTGCTAGAGCCAAATCTGCGGTGACAGGAGAATTCATGGATTTGGAATGGGGACCAAACTGGGAGGATGACTTAGCGGGTGGCCATATTACAGGACTGCGTGATCCAAACGTCGTGCAGATGGAAGAATCCATTAAAACGGAATTCGAAGATGTATTCATGATGTATCTGCCACGTATTTGTGAGCATTGCATTAACGCACCATGTGTATCCTCCTGTCCATCTGGAGCAATGTATAAACGGGATGAAGATGGAATCGTACTAGTGGACCAAAATGCATGTCGTGCATGGAGACATTGTGTGACTTCTTGTCCGTATAAAAAAGTGTATTTTAACTGGAAAACAAACAAAGCTGAAAAATGTACGATGTGTTTCCCGAGAATCGAAAATGGCCAGCCAACGATTTGTGCAGAAACATGTGTTGGACGGATTCGTTATATCGGAATCATGTTATATGATGCAGACCGTGTGCTGGAAGCAGCATCTGTAGAGGATGAAAAGGAATTATATCATGCACAGCTTGGTATTTTCCTTGATCCAAATGACCCGGAAGTTATCAAGCAAGCGAAAAAAGATGGAATTCCAATGGACTGGATTGAAGCAGCTCAAAAATCTCCACTTTATAAAATGATAATAGACTGGAAGATTGCTCTGCCATTACATCCGGAATACAGAACAATGCCAATGGTATGGTACATTCCGCCACTAAGCCCGGTTATGAACATGATTGAAGGAAAAGGAAGTACTGCAGATACAGAAGACATTTTCCCTGCAATTGATAACATGCGGATTCCAATTGAATACCTTGCAAATCTATTAACTGCTGGAGATACCGGGCATATTCGTACGGTTCTAAAGAAAATGGCAGTCATGCGTAACTTTATGCGAGCTGAACAAACTGGAAAAGAATTTGATTCTGATGTCCTTTCCGATCTCGGTTTAACTGAAAAAGCAATCAAAGAAATGTATCGCCTCTTAGCGATTGCTAAATATGAAGACAGATTTGTGATTCCGCATAGCCACAAAGAAGAAGTTGCTGATTTGTATGAAGAACAAGGAGCTTGCGGCTTAGACTTTGCCGGAGGCCCAGGAAGCTGCGGCGTGCTGCAATAATAAGATATACGGTCACTCATGAAGATGATGAGTGCGCGAACAGAGGGAAGTCAAAGAGAAGCGGTCACTGATAGAGGCGATGAGTGCCCGAACAGAGGAAAATCAAAGAGAAGCGGTCACTGATAGAGGCGATGAACACCCCAATGGAGGATTGGTAAAGCCGTTTTACCAATCCTGATTTCTAACAATGAAGGAGGTCGTGGTTTATGAATCAACATATCTATCAGCTAATATCCTTTCTCCTTAACTATCCAACGGAAGAAATGATAGACATCTTACCAGAAATAGAAAGGGAAATAGAAGAACAGTCAAACAGTCAAATCACAGGAAATATCAAGCAGTTTATTCAACAATCAAAAGAGATGTCCTTAGACGATTGGATTACACACTATATTGAGCATTTTGATTTTGGAAGATTAACGAATCTCTATGTAACCTATTTGAAACTAGGTGAGCAACGTGAACGAGGTTTGGAATTACTTAAACTTAAAAAGTATTATGAGGCGCATGGGTTTGAAGTAACTGACAAAGAATTACCAGACTATCTTCCTGTTATTCTAGAATTCTGTGCGAATGTTTCCGTAGAGGCAAGTAATGAGCTGCTCTCCATGCATCAACAGGCTATTGGCGAAATTCATGGGAAATTACAAGAGAACAATAGTTATTACAGTTTATTATTTGATGCACTCTTTCTTTACATGGAAGAAAACGGAGTAACAGCTGTGGCTCTAGAAGAAGCCTAGGAGGGAGCTAAAATGGATTTATTACTGTGGGGGATCTTCCCTTATATCGTGTTAACTGTATTTATTGGCGGTCTTATTTATCGTTATCAAAAGGACCAATTCGGCTGGACGACAAAATCGAGTGAATTTCTTGAAAAAAAACAGTTAAGAATTGGTTCGCTTTTATTCCATGTGGGGATCATATTTGTATTCGGTGGTCATGTATTAGGTTTGATTATACCTGTTGAGTTTTATAATTCTCTGGGAATAAGCGAGCACACATACCATATTGTGGCCATTGCTTTTGGACTGCCAGCAGGTATTGCTGCATTTATTGGGATTATCTTGTTAACCTATCGTCGAATTAGTGTCAAACGGATTCTGGCTACAACGTCTGCGAGTGACTGGGTTTCCTTAATTTTTATCATCCTTGCGATTGGTTCAGGATTACTTGCAACTTCTTTTAATGTGGATGCACAAGGTTTTGATTACCGGACAACTATCGCACCATGGCTGCGGGGATTATTTATTTTTAATGTCCAGCCAGAGTTAATGGCAAGCGTTCCAATCTGGTTTAAAATCCATATTTATTGCACATTCTCTTTATATGCCGTTTGGCCATTTACAAGATTGGTCCATGCGTTTAGTTTCCCGATTAGATACCTAAGCAGGAGCTATGTGATTTACAAACGCAGGGCTGCAAGGTAAACCAACAGAAGAGAGTAGCTTTTAAACACTGGCTCTCTTCATTTATATGAGGAGAGTCATAATGAGTAAATGGTTTTATTTCAATATCATCCTATTAATACTTTCAGTTTGGCAAGTTGTAAATCACTTTTCTTTTCCAGCTTTAAGCACCCCTATTTTATTTGGGCTTATTGGCTTTTTATTATTTTTGTTTAATTGGACAAGGAACGCTGTATTTTCTACTATTCGCAACACTCCTGATCGAAAAATGAAAATTAAATTCGTGAACATATCGAAAAGAGTAATGCCCTTCCATCGCTGGACAGGAACTTTAGCATTGGTTTTTATTGTATTGCATGCTATTTCGATTCTTCATTTGTATGGGTTTTCCTTTCACAACAGCAAGATGGTAGCAGGCCTGCTTGCCCTCCTTAATTTAATCCTCATGGTGATAACAGGGTGGTGGAGATTGATAAAACCAACAGGAAAATTGAGAAGAACACATTTGCGATTGGGAATAGCATTGTTTTTCCTGATTGCAATCCATTTACTTTTATAGTTCGTGCCCAACAGAAAGGATGTGGAAGATTTGATAACGAATCTGGATTTGATTAGACAACAAACAGATGGAATACTTTCGCTTTGTATGAAAGTGAGGGAACAAATAATAAAAGATTCAACGAGTGGAATAAAAGAGAAAATTAAGGAAATGGAAGGACTTTTGGCTTCTAGAGGCGAATATAGCACCAAAGAGCGTTTTTTTATGTTAAGTACCGTGGCAAAGTATTACAGAAAAGCAAGTAACTATGATAAAGGCGGTAATTATAGTCGGCAAGCTATTCGTTTAACGAAGGATCTCGGTGACAATTATATTGAAATGGTGATTGACACGTACCTTGATTATGCTGCATTAGAGAGTGATTACGGACAGCTATCCAATGCAAGGATAGAGTTAGCTAAATTATTGGCATTGTTAGATTCTAAGAATTATCAGGATACCTATGCATATGGAGTTATTTTTAGCCATTTAGGAAAAGTTGCTCTTGCTGAAGAAAATATGGAAAGTGGCTTAACTCAGCTTGAGAAAGCATTAAGCTATTTTCAGAAGGCAGTTCCATTTACACATCCCATTATTGCTCAAACTATTGATACATTGTCCGATGCATATATCAAGGTGGAAAATTACACGAAAGCACTGGAATATTATCGGCAATTGTTAAAAGCATACCAAGAGGAAAAAGATAAAGAAACAACAGCACGAACATTACTAAAAATTGGTGAAATCCAATTTTATATTGATTTAAAGGACGCTCGAAAAACGCTTACACAGGCAATCAAGCATATGGATGATTTGTATCAGGGGAATCATTTAGATATTGCTAAAGCTGTTCTGATGCTTGCGGAAATAGATGAAAACATGAGTAACTTCCCTCGTGCTATCAATTATTATAAACAAGCGCTGGCACAGCTAACGACTTTTTATGATGACACTCATTTTATGATTGTTTATGTCTACTCTAAAATAGGCACGATTTCGATGAAGATATTTAAATTAAACGAGGCGAAGAAATATTTAGAGAAGGGATTGGAATTAGCCACTCAATTTCCAAAGATCCGGCAGCAATATCTGTATGCACTTGGGAAGATTTATTCCGATGAAAAAAACTATGACAAAGCATTCATGATGTTCAAGGAGTTTCTGGCACGACTGGAACAAGAGGGGCGGAAAAAATCCATTGCTTATGGGAATACATTACAGGCTATTGCTTTTAATTATGTGCAGCAGGAAAAAATAGAAGATGCTTTTTCTTATTATAAGGAAGCACTAGCAATCTATGAAACGCTGCCTAGCTGCAAGGAAGAAAAAGGGCTAACCCTGATTCGCTTAGCATATTGTTATGAAAATAAAAATGAGGAAGATGTAAAAAAAGCAGAAATCTGTTATGAGAAAGGGTTTAAAATCATTGAAAAAGTCCAGCAGCCGGAGTTAGTTGAAGAAGCATTGGCAGGTATCATAGAATTCTTTACAAGGAATCATAATCCGCAAAAGCGAAGGATTTATGAAGATAAATTTGTGAAGCTGCAAACGAAGAAAGCAACGGTTTAAAGCTGTAAGTTCTTCAAAGAAAGTGATATTTGTTACAGACCCGAACTATAAATAGTAGATATAATGTTCTTAGAAGGAGAGATGATCCGAATGACAGTACTAACAGATAAATTTGGTCGGCCAATGAAGGATCTTCGTATCTCTGTCATCGATCGTTGTAATTTTAGGTGTACGTATTGTATGCCAAAAGAAATCTTTGGCAGAGACTTTGCGTTCATGCCTAGAGAGCAACTATTAAGCTTTGAAGAAATAGAACGTATTGCAAAGCTATTTGTAGCATTAGGCATAAAAAAAATCCGATTAACTGGTGGGGAACCTTTACTGAGGAGAGACTTGCCTGTATTAATTGAAAAGCTGGCGCGCATCGAAGGGTTAGAGGATATTGGGCTGACAACAAATGGGTCCTTGCTTTCTCACATGGCACAAAAACTGAAAGATGCAGGTCTAAAACGTGTCAATGTAAGTTTAGATGCACTGGATGAGACGTTATTTAAATCGATTAACGATAGTGGCGTGGGTCCAGACCGTGTATTGAAAGGCATCCAAAAAGCGAAAGAAGCAGGCTTGGAAGTAAAAGTAAACATGGTCGTAAAAAAAGGAATGAATGATGGAGAAATTGTTCCAATGGCAGCCTATTTTAAGGAACAAGGAATTCAGTTAAGATATATTGAATTTATGGATGTTGGACAGTCAAATGGCTGGAACTTCAGCAAAGTGATAACGAAAAAGGAAATTTTCAAGGAGCTTTCGAAACATTTCGAAATGGAAGCTGTTGATCCTGCATACGTAGGAGAGGTAGCAAAACGTTATCGCTATAGTGGCACAAACACGGAAGTTGGGTTTATCACATCGGTATCCGAATCATTCTGTTCCAGTTGCACAAGGGCAAGGATTGCTGCAGATGGAAAAATGTACACCTGTCTGTTTGCTGGGAATGGTTTTGATTTCCGTGAACTGCTACGTTCTGAGAAAACAGATGAAGAAATAAAAGAAGAAATTAGGAACATATGGAGTAGCCGGACCGATCGATATTCAGATGAGCGGACAGCAGAATCAGCTAAACATAAGAAGAAAATTGAGATGTCTTATATAGGTGGGTAGGAGAAAAAATGATGGGAAATCGATATTCACGGCAAATACTTTTTAAACCGATTGGTGAAGCTGGGCAAGAGAAGATACAAAATAAGCATATACTCATTTTAGGCTGTGGTGCATTGGGGTCTGCTAATGCGGAAAACCTAGTTCGTGCTGGAATAGGGAAGCTGACGATTATTGATCGAGATTATGTCGAATTAAGTAATTTACAAAGGCAGCAATTGTATACCGAAAAAGAGGTCACGGAGCAACTTCCAAAAGCAATGGCGGCTAAACAGCGCCTGCAGCAAATTAATTCTTCGGTTGTTATCGATGCTTATGTTATGGATGCCACACCAGTGACACTACTTCCTTTATTAAAAAATGTGGATATCCTAATCGATGCAACGGATAATTTTGAAACGCGATTTATCCTGAACGATTTAGCGCATAAAGAACAAATACCGTGGATTTATGGATCTTGTGTTGGAAGTACAGGCATGAGTTTTACGGTTTTGCCAGATGAGACCCCTTGCCTCGGTTGCTTAATGGATACGATGCCAGTCTCAGGAGCGACTTGTGACTCTGTTGGAATTATTTCACCAGCAGTCCAAATGGTTGTTGCCCATCAAACGGCAGAAGCCTTAAAACTGCTTGTTGGTGACAACAATGCCTGCCGAACAAAGCTTGTGACATTTGATTTATGGAATAATCATTATCATATGATGAAAGTAGATCGTGCTAAAAAAGCAGATTGTCCGACATGTGGTGAAAATCCAAGCTATCCGCATTTAAACTATGAATCACGTACAAAATCGGAAGTGCTTTGTGGAAGGAATACGGTACAAATACGAACACCTCAGAAATTAAATCTAGATGAATTAGCACATCGATTGCAAAAAATCGCCCCAGTCAGACATAACCATTTTTTATTGTCATTGGAATACGAATCCTATCGTCTCGTTTTCTTCCAGGATGGCAGAACATTAATACACGGTACTGATTCGATCGAAAAAGCGAAAACAATTTACAATCAATTAGCAGGATGAAGGTGATGACACATGGTAGAAAGACGGAAACCGATTAAAGTAAATGAAGCCATTGAAAAGGTAATGGATTTTGCCCAGCATGGCAAGGGCGAATTCGTATCGATAGAGGAAAGTTATGGTCGTTATCTTGCTGAAGATGTTATTGCAGATCACCATGTACCTCCATTTGACAGGTCTCCATATGATGGGTTTGCTGTAAAATCAGCGGACACAAAAATGGCTTCCAGTAAAAATGCTATATCATTTGAAGTCATTGGTGAAATTGGGGCAGGGAGTGTGTTTAACGAGCATGTTGGTGACAATGAAGCGGTTCGAATCATGACAGGTGCCCAAATTCCAAACGATTGTGATGCAGTAATCATGTTTGAGTCCGTGAAGGAATATATACAAGATGGAAAGGATTATTTCCAGTTAAAACGAAAATTAAATGCTGGTGACAATATTTCCTTTGCTGGTGAGGATACAACAAAAGGAACGGTGCTTGTCTCCAAAGGCACCTTTATAACCCCGGGAATTGTTGCCGTCTTAGCAACATTTGGCTATAAGAAAGTTCCGGTTAGTGTAAAACCTAAAATCGGTATCATTGCTACAGGCAGTGAATTATTAGGTGTCGATGAACCGTTAAGGCCTGGGAAAATCAGAAATAGTAATGCTTATATGGTATACGCTCAGGTTATTAGAGCGGGTGGCGAGCCAATTTATTTCGGCCAATTCAATGATGATTTTGAAACTTGCTATCATAAAGTGAAGGAAAGCCTGGAAAAGGTAGATGTTTTAATTACAACAGGCGGGGTATCCGTTGGTGACTTTGATTTCTTGCCAGCAATTTATGACCAATTAGGAGCTGCTGTTTTATTTAATAAAATTGGTATGAGGCCAGGAAGTGTGACAACAGTTGCGGAGAACGACGGGAAATTATTGTTTGGTTTATCCGGAAATCCTTCTGCCTGCTATGTTGGATTTGAGCTTTACACAAGACCAATCATTCGTACATTTTTACAGACAAAAGCAGCTTTTTTAAAGAAAGAAGTAGCCATCCTTGGCGCAGATTTTCCAAAGCCGAATCCGTTTGACCGCTTTGTTCGTGGACATTTATCCTATGAAACTGGAAGGTTAGTAGCAACCCCGGTTGGCTTAGATAAATCAAATGTTGTTACTTCCTTGGCTGAAGCAAATATTCTTATTGTACTGCCTGGAGGCACAAGAGGGTATGAAACGGGCATGGAGGTTTCTATTATTCTCTTGGAAGATCAAGAAGGTACAACGTTTGAAAACTTTACGACAGCAGATGTGAATTCAAGAAGGAGCCAGCGCACCTATGAATGAATTATTTGAGATTGTTGAAGAACCTATTGAAGTAGAAGCTGTAATAAAAAAAGTAGAGCGAAGAGAAGCAGGTGCTATCACCACATTTATTGGAACTGTCAGAGAATGGACAAGAGGAAGAAGAACGGTTTATTTGAAGTATCAAGCCTACGTTCCGATGGCGGTAAAAATGCTTGCTAAAATTGGAGAGGAAATAAATGAGAAGTGGCCAAATACAGAAGTAGCTATTTCTCACCGAATTGGGCATTTAGATATTTCGGATATCGCGGTTGTTATCGCTGTTTCCTCACCACATCGCAAAGCTGCTTATGAAGCGAATGAATATGCAATTGAAAGAATTAAACAGATCGTTCCGATTTGGAAAAAAGAACATTGGGAAGATGGCGAGACCTGGATTGGTGATCAATTGGAAAAGGTTCCTTATCCCAATGGAAAACCAGATGTAAAGGATGAGAAGCATGATTAAGATTCTATTATTTGCCCATTTACAAGAAAAGGCAGGAAGCGATCAATTAACGATAGACAAAGAGCAAACGACGATTCGTGATTTAAAAAATATCCTTAAAGAGACGTATCAGCTTATTGAATTAGATCAAGTCATGACAGCAGTAAATGAAGAATATGTAATGGATGATGAAATTGCTAAAGCTGGTGATACGGTTGCTTTTATTCCACCAGTAAGTGGTGGGTAATAGAAAATACAGCATAAATGGTGAAGGAGAAACATGAATGGAAATCATTCAAATTGTTGGCTTTAAAAATAGTGGGAAAACGACACTCGCTTCCAAAATGATAGCGATGTTAAGTGAATCGGGGCATACTGTGGCATCTCTTAAACACCATGGTCATGGTGGTGCTCCGATCGGATTAGAAAATACGGACAGCGCAAAACATAAGCAAGCAGGCGCTGTCATCTCAGGGGTTGAAGGGGAAGGAATCTTACAGCTTTCAGCTGCATCTTGGGATGTTGAACAATTAATCGCTATTTATCAACTGATGGGTGTCGATGTGCTTGTTATGGAAGGTTTTAAAAAAGAACCTTTTCCAAAAGTAGTTCTTATTAATCGAGAAGAAGATTTTTCGTTGCTGGAACAAGTAAAAAATATCCAAGCAGTAATCACCTCCTTATCATTCGACACCCCGGTGATGTATCCTGTTTTTAAAACGTCAAAGATAGATGAATTTTATGAATGGATGAAACGAAATTTTTTAAAAAGATAGGATAAGGATATCTAAATTCTTGTGTTCTAGATCGTTTTCAAGGGCTAGAGTATGACAGAGGGTTAGAAATCACCCGAGAAACAAGCAGTCAGGGTAGATAAGAGTGAAAAGTATAAGCGATCAACCGAGAGAGCTTACCACGATGGGAAGAAAAAGGCTGCGAAAGATAATCATCATTTTAGAGAAAAAATCCCTCATCTACAAGATGAAGGACTAAGAGCATCATAGCTTAATTAGAGCAAGGTTTACTTGCCATATTCAAGCTGCAAAGCTGAGATATTAAAATATTTCCTAATTAATATTGCATATATCAACCGGACAATTTTCACATCCAATTTGTTCGCGTAAATAGTCAATATCCTTAATGAGTATTTTGCCAGACTTATCAATGGAAATGACGTTGAGCTTTCTAAGTTCGACAAGCATACGATTGACACTTTCTCTCGTGGCTGCAATAAACTTAGCCAATTCTTGATTTGTTAAGGTTAAATTAATTAAAATGCCATCAACCTGCTTCGTTCCGTAGCTATTGGATAAACGGATGAGTGTCGAATACAGTGCACCTTTTTTTCCATTTAACAATAAATCTCTTATTTTAGACTGGAATTTACGCATGTGGTTACTCGTCCATTTCATAAATTCAAAGGTTAGTTGGCTATTCGTCATTAAAGCTTTTTCCAGTTGATTTTTATTAATAACAAATACTTCTCCAGCTTGTAAAACCTTTGCGCTAAGTAAATATTTGGGATGATCACTAAACAGAGTTAACTCACCAATGATATCGTTATCCTTACAAATTCTTAAAATCATTTCTTTTCCATCTGCTGTTAATTTAGAAACTTGTACAAGTCCTGATTTAATAATATAAATATCATGTGCATCTGCACCTTCGTGAAATAGGAAGGTGTCTTGATTCATTTCTTTAAGCGTGCTGATTGAATCCATCAATGTTCTCAGTTCAGGAGAAATCGTATCTTCGTTCTGACGTGCACTTAATAATAAACTTGTTCGCATATCAGTAGCCTCCTTGTTGAATGCAAACCATATCATATCTATTTTACCATTAGAGATGATGTAAGCGTGGTTACAACATTGTGAAATTTGTACAAACTTCTATTACAAAGGAGTTTTTAATGTGAATGAAAAAATAGCAGGCATTATATTAGCAGGTGGAAAGTCGATGAGGTTTGGGCAACCAAAGGCCTTTGCGACGAAGGATGGAAAAGCATTTTATCAACATTCAATGGATGCTTTAACCCCAATAGTGGAAAAAATGGTTATGGTGACAAGTCCTGAACTGAAGCATCGTTTCCAGTCCAGTGAAACAAAAATGACGATTATTCAGGATAGGGAGGAATATCAGGGACATGGACCATTAGCAGGTATTTTGACTGCTATGGAACAAATGAAAGCCGAATGGTATCTTGTTATTCCGATTGATGTTCCGTTTATGAATCAATCTATATTTAGAACACTAATGAAGCATATGGATCAAGACGTTGACGCTATTATCCCAATCGCTAAAGGAAAACTCCAGCCCCTGATTGCTATTTATCGTAATTCAGTCAAGGGATTAATTAAGTACCAATTAGACCACGAGCATCGCTCATTAAGAAAGCTTTTGGATAAATGTAATGTAAAGTATGTAGATATGGAAGAAGAACAGTCTTTTATAAATATTAATCATCAGGCAGATTATCAAAAATGGGTAAAAAAGCAAGAGGATAAATAAATAGGGAAGTGAGCGGAATGTTAGTGAACCATAAAAAAGATGCTGCACACAATATTTCGATTGCAGTTATTACAGTCAGTGATACACGAACAAAGGATACAGATAAAAGCGGCAAAAAGATTATGGAACTATTAAAGGAAGCAAACCATCAAGTTTCTTTGTATAAAATCATCCCGGATGAGCGGGAGCAAATTCGTATGACAGTTGAAAAGGCTATTTATAGTAATAGAATTGATGCTGTAATTGTAAATGGCGGAACTGGTATATCCTATCGTGATGTCACGATTGAGTCAATTGAACCTTTATTTGACAAGCATCTCCCAGGATTTGGAGAGCTTTTTCGCTATTTGAGCTATCAATATGATATTGGTACTGCCAGTATTTTATCCCGAGCAACCTGTGGGGTTGCCAATCATCGCTTGATTTTTTCCATTCCTGGTTCAACAGGTGCTGTAACATTAGCAATGGAGCGCTTGATTTTGCCTGAAATCGGACATATGGTGAAGGAAATTAAGAAGGATTTAGGATGATGACAGATGAAAAAAATGACGATTAAATTGACTTTATTATTCCTGTTAGTTTTAGCTGGTTGTGCCAATGATTCAGAATCTGAAAAGACTGCAGAATTAACGGTTTCTGCTGCAGCTAGCATGACCGATAGTTTATTGGAAGTTAAGGAAGCCTTTGAAAAAGAGCATCCTGCAATTAAGATTTCTTATAATTTTGGAGGATCCGGAGCACTAAGAAAGCAAATCGAACAGGGGGCACCAATTGATTTATTTTTTTCTGCTTCGAAAACAGATTATGATAAACTAGTGAAGCAGGATATGGTACAAGATGGAACTGCTATCTTTCAAAATGAGCTTGTACTTATCAAATCGAATCAAACGGATTTAAATTCTAGAGATGATTTAATGCAGCAAGGTGGAAGTATAGCAGTCGGTACACCTGATGCAGTTCCAGCGGGTACATACGCAAAAGAGGTATTGGAAAATATAGGTGTTTGGGAAGAACTGCAAGACAGACAAATGCTTGTATTTACAAAAGATGTTAGTCAAGTTGTTACATTAGTGAGCCAAGGAGCGGTTGACGTTGGTATTGTCTATGCTAGTGATGTAATTGCTCGGGATGATGTGACAGTAATTGATCGATTTGACCCGAGTCTTCACGCTACGATTGAATATTATGCAGCAATTATTGAAAGTGAAGAACAACAATCTGAGGTTATGCAAGCACGCGAAGCCTTTTATCAGTATGTGTTAGAGAATGAGGCAAAAGATATTTTCCGTAAATACGGCTTTCTAATTATGGAGTAGGTGAATTCAAATGGAATGGTCATGGCATCCAGTTCAATTATCTTTTTATGTTTCCACCATTGCAACGGTCTTTACCTTTTTATTGGCAGTTGTTTTAGCGTATTGGATGGTTCGAAAAGAGCGAAAAATAAATGCAGTCCTGGAAACAATCTTTTTTTTGCCGCTAGTTCTTCCTCCAACTGTCATTGGATTTCTGCTTATTATTATATTTGGAAAAAACAGCTGGATTGGACAAGCGGTAGAAAGTGTAACTGGAAATAGTATTTTATTTACATCAACTGCTGCAATAATCGCAGCAATGACAGTTGCGTTTCCTTTAATGTATCAATCCATTAAAACAGGTTTTCTATCTGTTGACACGAATATTATTGGCGCGGCACAAGTTGATGGCGCAACAGAGTGGATGGCCCTGGTGAAGGTAGTCATTCCCCTAAGTATCCGTTCGATATTAACAGGAGTTGTTCTTGGGTTCACCCGTGGATTGGGTGAATTTGGTGCGACGCTAATGTTTGCTGGAAACATCCCAGGGAAAACACAGACGATTCCAACGGCAATTTATTTGGCAATTGAAACAGATGCAACAACAATTGCTTGGTATTATGTATTAATAAGTATTGGTTTTTCCTTTGTCTTATTATTCGTAATTAACCGTATGCGTACGGATGTATAAAACGAAGCCTTAATGGAGGAGAATCGGTAGTAATACCGATTCTAAGACTCAGCCCTTTTAAAATCACCGCTTTTCCCGCCACTTTTCTCCAACAAATAAGTTTGACCGATAATCATGCCTTTATCAACTGCTTTACACATATCGTAAACTGTAAGCGCAGTTACGGATGCCGCAGTCAGTGCTTCCATTTCAACTCCAGTGGCACCCACCGTTTTTACTTCCGCATCAATAATAAGTTCATACATCTTGTCTTCAAGTGCATTCCATTCGAAGGATAAATCCACTCCACTGATTGGAATAGGATGGCACATTGGTATGAGGCTTGAGGTTTGTTTGGCAGCCATGATACCAGCTACTTGTGCAACCGATAGGACATCCCCTTTTTTATTCTTTTGCTCGGTAATATTCTCATAAACTTCTTGTTTCATTTGCACACTGGATCGTGCGATTGCTTTACGAGCAGATTCCTCTTTGGCAGAGATATCCACCATTTTTGCTCGTCCATGTTCATTAAAGTGTGTAAAGTTTGTCATTTTAGTCACCTGACTTTAGGATATTTTTAACGCTGTTCACAAGAAATTAGTTGTTATATGATAGATAGTGATATCAATCTTATAAGTCTTCTACTGTAATCAGTTTAAAGCAAGTATCCAGTAAATTCAATGGACGGCAAAATCTAAAAAGCAGCAGTATGGTAAGAGGTGATTGGATGAAGGAAAAAGTAAATTCGCATGCTGTTAAAAATTCTCTTTTAGAGGATCTTAAATTATTGGTTAAATTTAGTGTGTTGGTTGCTAATTTTTTACCTGTTCTTGCAGGATATATTTTAGCATTACATTTTACGGGGCAGGATTTTCAGTGGCTGGATTTTGTGCTTGTAAGCTTCGGTTCCACACTTGTTATGGCAGGAGCATTAATATTAAATAATTGGTATGACACGGATATTGATTCTGTTATGGATCGCACGAAAAAACGGCCAACCGTTACGGGAAGCTTTACATTAAAACAAGTGCTGACGATTGGGATTGTAACGACCGTATTCGGATTTATAATGCTCGTTTTTATCAATCTGGAAACAACGTTGTATGCCTTTATTGGTTGGTTTACGTATGTATTTTTATATACGATATGGTCCAAACGCAGATACACCTTAAATACGGTCATCGGCAGTGTTTCAGGGGCGGTAACACCATTGATTGGCTGGGCTGCAGTCGATCATGCAATACATATCGTTCCACTAACGCTGTTTCTTTTACTATTCATTTGGCAAATACCGCACACATTTGCAATCGCCATGAAAAAATGTGAAGAATATCGGGCAGCTGGAGTTCCTATGCTACCAGTTGTTTATGGTTTTACGATGACAAAAAGACAGATGTTTATTTATATTGCTGCATTATTACCGCTTCCGCTTTTTTTAACAACTTTAGGAACGGTGTTTGTTGTGATTGCAATGCTTCTTAATATTGGTTGGATTGTGCTTGCCATCGCTGGATTTTTTGTGAAAGATGATTTGAAATGGGCACATTGGAATTTTCTCTATTCGGTTAACTATCTAATGATTATTTTCTTATTAGGCATGGTAACTACACTTCCTATGTTTCGGTAATAAGCTTTAATAAACTTTCTCTTTTACATTGTATATTGAGCTAGTCAAGATTCGTAACTAGCTCAATTTTTTTACTTCAGAATCACCTCCATCAAAATCTCCTTAATCATTCTTCTCGGCAAATAAGAAAGTATAAAACTTACCAATTTGCATAAATGCAACTAAGGCATTCGCCTAAAAGCTTGCACTCCAAAGTATAAGGGCTTCTAAGAAAGCAAAGAACGCTTTCGTAAGAATCCCTTTAACGAATGCCGAGTTTTCTAAAAATTTTCTCTGAATATGAAACTTTTCTCCAAGACACTCGTATATTAATAAAGCGTTTATTTTTAAGATATCGCTTTATTAGTCTGAAAGATTGTTAGATAATAAAATTAACATAAAAAATGGAGGAGAATGTGGAATGGAGATTTTAAGAAGGTTCAGGGACATTATGTCAAGTAACATCAATGCATTGTTGGATAAGGCCGAAAATCCGGAGAAGATGATTGATCAGTACTTACGAGATTTGAATCGAGATTTAGGAAAAGTAAAATCTGAGACTGCATCCATTATGGCAGCTGAAAAGCGGGCACAACGTGAACTTGAGGAGTGTCAGTCAGATATTGTAAATATGCAGAAATACGCTGTTAAAGCATTAGAAGCAGGAAATGAAGATGATGCAAGAAAGTTCCTTGGGAAGAAAGCAGAGCTTACAGCGAAAGAAGCAGATTTGAGAACCTCCCATGAGCTAGCTTCTGCAAACGCCCTGCAGATGAGACAAATGCATGATAAGCTTGTTTCAGATATTGGCGAGCTTGAAGCAAGAAAGAATATTTTAAAAGGAAAAGCAGCTGTTGCAAGATCACAGAAGAAAGTAAATGAATTTGCTACTTCAATGGGCGGAGCAAATCGCTCGATGTCAGCCTTTGATCGAATGGAGGCAAAAATCAATCAGTCACTTGATGAAGCAAATGCGATGGCAGAGCTGAACAAAGGAACTGGTGAAGATATCAATGATCTAACTGCTAAATATGATTCGAATGCTCAAGTTGAGAATGAACTTTCTGCATTAAAGGCACAGCTAAATGTTGATGATGAACTGGAAGAGTTGAAAGCACAATTACATGGTCAAGAACCAGTACAAAGTGAAGAACAGCTTCAAAACAAAAAGGAACAAGTAAAAACTGAAGAACAATAAATTGCAGGCTACAGTATAAACTGTAGCCTGCCTATACATCGGAAGGAGGGGATAACATTGGTTATTCATTATAAATGTCCGAACTGCGGATCTGATATGGAGTTTGATGCTGTATCGGGAATGTTATCCTGTGGTAGCTGTGGAAGAAAAGATAATATTGAAGACTTCTCTGAGGAATTTATCACCACAACATTTTCTGAAGATGAAGCGAAGCAGTATAATTGTAATAACTGTGGAGCAGTTATCATTACAGAAGCAGACACTACAGCAACCAATTGCAGTTTCTGTGGAGCGGGTGTCGTTCTTGGAGATCGACTTTCAGGTGATTTGGCCCCAGCAAAGGTTATTCCCTTTACAATCAGTAAGGAAGAAGCAATGGCTGCATTCCGTAAATGGTGTCGCAACGGTCGTCTGACGCCTAAAGGATTTATGACGGCGGATCGAGTTAAGGGAATTACCGGACTATATGTCCCATTTTGGTTGTATGATTTAGATAGTAAAGCAGATGTAAAAGCTGTCGGAACAAGGGTGAGGACGTATACGCGGGGAAATTACATCTATACGGAGAAGAAATTTTATGATGTGTACCGTGATATTGATTTAAGCTATGTAAAAGTACCTGTAGACGCGTCTGAAAAGCTGGATGATACGTTAATGGATAAATTAGAACCATATGATTATCAAAAGTTTAAAGATTTCAAGACCCCATATCTTGCTGGGTACATTGCAGAAAAATATAATTTTAGTGATGAAGAATTGTTTTCTCGGGTAAAAACAAAAGTGCAGCCCTACATAGACTCCTATATTCGTTCAACCATCAGTGGATATTCTTCGGTAAATTATAAAAGTAAAAATATCCGTACGAAAAAAACAAAAGCACATTATGTTCTTTTACCTGTTTGGATGGTTTATTATGATTTTGATAAGCAAGAACATACCTTTGCGATGAACGGTCAGACAGGAAAGATAGTTGGGAAACCACCAATTAGTCTAGGAAAAGTAGCTAGCTGGTTTGGTGGAATTGCTGCAGCTGCATTCGTCACCTTGAAAATTATCTCCTATGCTGTTGGAGGTGTTCTTTGGTGAGCAGACGCTTTCTTACATTATCAATTTTATTTACGAGTTTATTTATTTTCACATCATTTTCATTACAAGTAGTGGAAGCAAGTTCGAAACAATATATTTATGATTCAGCTGAACTTTTATCAGAAGAACAAGTCATGGAATTGGAAGGTAGCATAAAAGAATTTGGTGAAAAACAAGAAACCGATTTTATTATTCATACTACGAATGATACAAGTGGAAAAAGTATCAAAACGTATATGGGTGATTTTTATGATGAACATGCTTTCGGCTATGACCAACCTAAAGGGAATACGATTTTGTTAACTGTAAGCGTGGATCCAACCAAGAGAGAGGTTTTTCTGGCAGGATTCGAGAGGGGGGAGGAGTACTTAGATAATGAAAGAATCGAGCTAGTACTTGATAAGATTACTCCCCATCTCTCGGATAAGAATTTTTATCAGGCATTCCAACAAGCAATAAGTACGTCTAATGATTATATGGAGTATAGACCTGGAGTAAATCCAGAAAGTGTACTGTTAAAAACGTGGTTTCAACTCGTGGTTGCTCTAGCTGTTGGTGGTATTATAGTTGGTACCATGGTTTATAATTCAGGAGGGCGCGTCACAGTTACCTCCCGCACGTATTTTAACGAGAACAATACAAGAGTAAACAGCAAAAGGGATATGTTTGTTAATAAAACCGTTACGAAACGTCGAAAGCCTTCCAATAATAATAAAAGTAGAGGTGGAAGAGGTGGTGGCGGAGGAATTACCGGAGGAGGTAGTTCATTTAGTGGCGGTGGCCGCAGTTTTTAATTAAGTTTTATAGAGTAAGTTTAGAGAAAGGAATGATCAAATGTCTTTTTTTAGAAGTCAGCTCTCAGATGTAGTGGAATGGGAAGAATTTAGAGATGATATGATTTTTTGGAAATGGAGCAATCGTGAAATAAAAAAGGGCAGTAAGCTTATTATTCGCCCTGGTCAGGATGCTATCTTTTTAAATAGTGGTCGAATTGAAGGAATTTTTGAAGATGATGGAGATTATGATATTGAATCCCAAATTATTCCTTTTCTATCAACGTTAAAAGGGTTTAAATTTGGTTTTAATAGTGGCATGCGTGTGGAAGTACTATTCGTCAATACGAAAGAGTTCACCGTTAAATGGGGAACGAAAAATGCAATTAATATCCCTACCCCCACACTTCCAGGAGGCATCCCGATTCGAGCAAATGGGACGTTCAACTTTAAAGTAAATGATTATATGGCTTTGATTGATAAGATTGCTGGTGTGAAGCAAAGCTATCTGGTTGAAGATATAAAAATAAGAATTACGGCAATCCTTGATCAGCTTCTGATGAAATGGATAACACGAGAAGGAAAGGATATCTTCAACCTGCAGGCGAATGCATTTGAGATTTCACAAGGAATCAAAGAAGACCTTGACATGCAGATTATGGATAACGGCATGAGAATTACCGGATTCAATATTATGAGCTTTAATTATCCGAAAGAAGTGCAGGACATGGTTACGAAAAGCGCCTCTCATGGAATGGTTGGCGATGTAGCGAAGTATCAGCAAATAAAAATGACAGATGGAATGGCTTCTGGTAAGGTTTCTGGATCTGGTACAGCCTCTGATATGGCTGGGATGATGATGGGAATGAATATGGCAAATCAAATGATGCAAAACATGAATCAGAATACAGGGCAGCAGTCCGGGCAGCAGCAACAGCCAAATCAAAGCAACAATTTCAATCAGAATAACCAATCAAATTCATCTAATCAACAAGACTCCAGCAATAAGCAAATACCAAATTTCTGTCCGAATTGCGGACAAAAAACAACTGGAACAAACTTCTGTCCGAACTGTGGGCATAAGTTTATCTAAAATTAGAAGCAAGGGACATTCTCTTGCTTCTTTTGAATTTCGTTAGTATCAAACTTTTCAATCATATACGCCCTTACTTTCCACATGAACTGTAACCGAAATCTCATTAAGACTATCCATTGAAAGTTGATAATTGTTGACTTCTTCAAGAGTCATCCCGTTACGAAATAACCAATGCTTTAAATTATATACATCAATATCCTTATCTACACTAGCTTGAAATGTCTGCATAATATCATCTTTAACTTGTTGCGAGATTATTTTTTCTATTTGTTCTGAAGACATCTTTTCCTCGAGATCTGCAACATGTCCTCTCATTTTTAACTGGAATTGAAACATTGCCTCTTCCCCATCATTTACTTGTTTTATGGTTGCCTTTGGACTTGTAATTTGCACTACTCCTATGTGCTCACCATCCACGATAATATCAACCGGTGTATTTTTGACTTTAGCATCCATCCATCTTAGACCTATTAGTTCTTCATAGGACATCCATTCCGTAAGTTTACCTTGGTCTATAGGGAAGCTCCCATTTATTCTTAATGTTTCTTTTTGATCTTCTTTTGCAGCTATCTCCTGCCAAGCATGTGTATCAATCGATATAGAAGGGAGCAGAGCGGTGCCACCGGGCTCATTATATGTTGAAATAAACCGATGCATCCGCAAAGGCTTAATATAGGAATATACGTTATAAATTTGCTCGGGCTGAAATAAAATTGTGTAGATTGGTGGTAAATGGAAGAATCCAGAAACGCCAAATATTTTCTCAATGGATTCCTTTGTTCCGTATACCCAAGGTGTGTATCGAAACTCTCCATTTCTTCGGATTGCTTGATCAACCTTTTTGATGCCTTGTTCTAAGACTGATTCTGAATAAATAATAGATCCAACCTGCCCCCAATTAATGGGTGCTTGAGCAGTTTTATATAAATTATTCATTGCTTCATTAAAGGTTTTTCCTGAACTTTGTCCGACAAACAATGGTGCATCTGCAGATTGTTTCGCTCCCTCTTGTTTGGCTACATTGGAAAAGTCCATCATTTGCACATAAAGTACATAGTTTTCATCAACAAAATCGATTCCAATAGCGGTAGCGAAATTAACTTCCCCAATTTCCTTTTCATCCCAGCACCCGCTTAATAGGAGTAATAGTATAATCCCTAACGATAAAGCATGACATACCTTCAATTTATTTGTCCTCCTGCCTATCATCGTCCTCTGTTTTGAGAATTTTAGCACGTTCATCTTGCTGTACAACAGGAATCTTTAAAAGTGATTTAGCAAAATCTCCTTTAACAAATGGAGAGACAGGACTTAAATATGGAATTCCAAATGACTCAAGCTTTGCTAAATAGCCTACGATTAAAAATAGACTAAGGAAAAATCCATACATCCCCAGCACGCTCGCACAAAGGATGGAAAAGATTCGTAAAATCGTTACCGTTCCAAATAATGATTGATTACCTAAGGTAAACGTTGCAACGGCGGTAATGGAAGAAATCACTAGCATCGTAGGAGATGTCAAACCAGCTCGAATAGCAGCATCACCCACAATTAATCCACCTACTACAGCAACAGTCTGTCCGACAGCCTTAGGCAATCGGACACCTGCTTCACGAAAGAGCTCAAAAAGACCAATCATTAATAATAATTCAACAGTAGTGTTAAACGGGATTCCTAAGCGTGAAGCTCCAATTGTTGCAAGTAGTGAAAAAGGGATTTGATCTACATTATATGCAGATAAGGCAACCCAAAATGCTGGGAGGAAAATAGATATTCCCAATCCGATCACCCGAAGAAGAATTTCAAATGAAGCATAATAAAATGGCATATGTGTATCCTCTGACGACTTTAATAGATACCCTAAATTAGCAGGTCCCACAATGACGTTAGGGACATTATCGATAAATATTGCAAATCGTCCACGTACCAAACCGCTGACAACGCCATCAGGACGAGAAACACTTTTTAGTAATGGAAATATGGAGTAACGGGAGTCTGTTAATAGCTCTGCTAATTGATTGTCACTGTTTAAAGCGTCTAAATCAATGTTATTTAATCGTGCAGTTACCTCATTAATTATCTCTTTACTTTGGATATCCGTCATATAAACGAGACTAACCTTTGTATTACTGCGTTTTCCAATTGTAAATGACTTTGTAACGAAGGAATCTGTTTTCAGCCGTTTACGAACTAATGCGATATTGGAGCTAATATCCTCGATAAAAGCATCGCGAGGTCCCTTCACGGAGACTTCCGTAGTCGATTCCTCAGGAGACCTTTTTGGAGGACTAGATGTATTAAAAAAGTATACTGTTTTTGCTATTACAATGGCTGTGTACCCATTAAAAATCATATCTTTTATAGAGTTCTTAAAAGAAGGGTTGTCCGGATTCCAAGGGATTGAAATTGAATCACTTAATTCATTAAGGTCATTAGTATGGTGGCATTTTCGAATTTCCGGAAGGATGCTTTCTACTAATAAATCACTATTAATTAGGCCTTCGCAATAGGTAATGACAATTTCTTTATCTTTTTTTTCACGTGTTAACGGATATCTTTGAACTTTTATATCAGAAGAGTGTTGAAATAGATGTTTAAAATATGTTTCTTTTAATGCTACATTATTATTTTTCATCTGTTTCCATTCCATTCTTTGAAGTTTTGATAAGCAGTGTTAAAAATAGAATCATGACTACGGCAAAAGCGCCAGTTCCTGGATAAAAATAGTCTTTTAAAAATAAGGAAAAATGTTCATCTGATATAGGAGCTAAAACTAGCATTAAATAAAGGATACAAATGACAGCTTGAGCGATAATTCGCTGTTTCTTTTTTTTGAATGGGAAAGCTCGTGTGATTAAATACAAAATAAGAGCTAAACGAATAAATGATCCAGACAGCCATTGATAAATAGATAAAAAGTCGACATGATTAAAGTACTGACCAATATTAAGGATTCGCCATTGCAGAAATGCTGGATAGCGAAGTCTTCCAGCCTCATCCGCTCCAAAAACAGCAATACTTCCTATTAGTGGTCCTAATGTTAAAATGAACAGAAAAAAGGAAAGCAGTAAAATGTGCTTGAATGTTACTCTTCTTGCGATTTCATGCTGGATCATAATTAGCAGAAATATTTCTAGTAATGAACCAAAAACAAATATAGAGCCGTTTATGATATCGACCCAGCCATTTTCAACAAGTACAGGTGTAATGAGTGAGTAATTTTTATTTGGTATCGTACCAATCGTGACAAGCAAACCAAATAAAACGACAAACGGAAGTAGGACACCAGCACATATGGCAATAACATTTAATTTTCCATAAGAAATATATAGTGAGGTTGCAAGAATGGAAATCCCCACGACAAGCATAGGAGTATCTTGCAAATAGGTCTCATGCGTCCAGGTAACGGTTTCTTTTAATGTAATAAACCCAGTGATAAATAGGAAAATACTAATGAGAACGGCAATTATACGACGAAATGCTTTATTATAATTTGTTTCAAGCCATTCAAAAATGGATATGCTTTTGAAGTGTTTTGTAACATATACCATTAAAAGAAGGATTGGGATACTAATAAAATATCCAACGAAAACACTGATCCAAGCATCACGTCCAGCAGCATCGATTAGTAAAGGGATGACTAGTACATGATTGCTCAGACCAGTACTGATTAGGAAAATAAAAAAGAACTGGGAAACGCTAATAGGATTTTTCATGATACCTCCGCGGAATGGTGTACTTATCATATATTGTGTAAAGAAAATCTTTCGTTATGCATGCGTTATATGAAGAAGTTCTGTTAATTGAAGATAGATGGAGGGAGAGGTATAAATTAGTGTAAATAAGCGGCTGCAATATATAATTCGTTTCCAAATCCATGGATTTAGCTGAAGGAGTTTGAGGGTGGGGAGGTACGATAATCTTCAAACTTTAACCAGCTGAAAAATAGGGATATCGTAAATAGGGTCATGTCTGGGGGACAGAAAAGCTATTCAACCCTCCGAATTGGCCAAATCAAAACACGCTTGCATGAAGCGTAATGAAATAGTTGTATTTCACCATTATCATCAAAAGGGAAGGGTAACATAGTATTCTTTTCAATTATGACTTCTGCGTCATGAACTTCCAATGGTGTATGATGAATATCACCTCTGAAAAGCACCCCGTATTTGTATGTCCATAAGGCATAGCGTTCGAGCAGCCAGTTACTAAGACTGTGTTTTTCCGGATAATAGGGCTTGGAAATAGGTTGGTAACTTCCATTAAAACTATATTCAGAATGACTTTTTCGATTGGATTCAAAATAAAAAAGATCTTTCTGTTTTTTCATTTTCATATTTGCGTGAAAATACGGTAACGTAATCATTCTGGCACCAAGAACCGGAAGCAGTTTATCAGCATCCAAGCTAAAAAAGTAAACACCTGATGTTCCTTCTCGCTTTACATATGTTCGAACATTTAATTCTAAATACGCGCTTAAATAAGGAATGGCTGGCATATTGCGCAGACGCATTCCAGTTACCTTGAATGGAATAATACTAATCCATGCCATTCCGTCGTACGTATCTAATTCCAATCCTTCTGGAAGGTGGGCTTTGATTGCGTCTTTAGGGAATGGCAGGTGAATGAAAAGCAAATGATGCCACCGCTGTGTCAAAATCCAAGATCGATTAGGGAGCGGGAACTCCCGATGCTTTGTGCTTTTTAAAATAGCTTGATACAAATTTGTCACTTCCCCCAACATAATCTTAAGTTTAGTATGCGAAGGTGAGTATTCTTCATACAGGTTTAATAAGAAGAAGTAATTTGTTAAGATGGTACTATTACATGGCTGAAGTTTTTCATAATCGATAACCCAACTTGTTTAAGCAATAGAACTTGAAAAATTTACCTTAAGCTTGGTTTAATAAAAAATTTAATTCTATTCTATGAATCTGAAAAGGAATACACATGTAGGAGGAGAGTGGCATGTATTTCCTTGTGAATTATAAGTCTATTAATAAATTAGGAATGGTAAATCTACCAAAAAAATGGCGTGCTGCATTAGGATTTCAGGATGGGGAGCGCGTAGAAATACGAATGTTAAGAAACGAAATATGGATATTTCATGGAACGAATGAAAATTACGAGAACCAGCGCTTTATATCTTCAAGAGGGATGGTTAATATACCAGCCGAATTTAGAAGAATATTGGAAATTGATACAGACACAGAGCTTTGTATGTATGCAGAAGTGACACAAAATGCATTTATTATTAAGCCGTATTCTTAACATGAAATTGTTGCCCTATCTGCTTTGGTAGGGCTTTGTTTATCTTAATGTTATAGGAAACGTAGAACATATACCTCATCATAAAAAAATGGCTATCCTGCCGTTACTGGGAGGACAAGGCATTCATAAGCTATGGTGAGGAGGTGTTACCAATGTTTGAAGTCTATGATGTTGCTTTGATCGCTCTTATTGTAGGTCTAGTAGAGATTTTAAAAACTGCTGGTCTGCCTAAGAGGTGGCTTCCTATTGCGTCTGTCCTATTCGGTTTAGCTGGAGGTATCTTTTATGTGAGCCCTGGCGATTTGAAAAGCGGTATAATAATCGGACTGATATTGGGGCTTTCTGCAAGCGGACTATATTCTGGGAGTAAAAATATAGTTGTAAGGAAAAAATAACCTCCAATGAATATGAAGGCATTCGCCAATTCTTCTGGCGAATGCCTTTATTCATGCATAGGAAACTATAAAATTTGAATGCTGTGGATAACTTAGTTACCTAAACGGCTACGTCCAGCTCCAGCGCCCAGCGACTAGCGAGACTTCCCTCACCTCCGTACGATAAGTCAACATCGGCTCCCTGCGGTCGCCGTGTTTCCTTTATCTCCTCCGGATCAGTCCAGTCCGTACGTCGCTAACCGGGCGCTTGCGCTTTTGTTCATGAATTTATTGCCTTCCTTTATTCACTGACATTGCCCTCTGCAGGAATCGGATTATCCGCTAGAATCCTTGCTAGGTGTACAAGGTTATGGCTGGCAATTTGTGCATTTTTTTGGGTGAATTCATTGTTTTGTCCCTCTGCCTCAATATAGGAAGCTCCTGGACCTGCCTCACCGACCCAATAAGATAGAGGGTTAGGTGGTAAGGAGAAACCAAAGTGCCCTAAGCTAAAGAGAATATCTCTAGCTGCATGTTTGGCACCATCCTCATTTCCGGTTACCACGGCTCCGGCTACTTTATTGTAGTAGATCGGTTGGCCTTTATCGTTCGTTTCTGAACCCGATCCACTAATTCGTTCCATGACCATTTTAGCCACACTGCTCTTTTCACCAATCCATAAAGGTGTGCCAACGAGCAGGATATCTGCCTCTTTTATCTTATCTGCTATTACTGGCCACTCATCACCATTCCCCATATCTCCTTCAACACCGAACGCTATGTTGTAATCAGCCACCCGAATGGTCTCTGTAACTACTTTCTTTTGATTGAAGACATCGATGAATTCTTGTAACAAAGCGTTTGTATTGGAAACTTCATCAGATGATTTTAGAGAACAATTTAAGATAATTGCTTTCACAAAAACACTCCTTTTTTATGCTGTATAGTGTCTTTTCCCTATTTCAGCAGGATCTAATCCTATTGCCTGGTATCCCCAGATGTATAGAAAAATACTGATTTGGGAAAAAGAAAAGGAGTGACTATTTAAATGACTTGAGGGGATTAAATGGTAAGTCGGTATTTTTTTAGAAAAAAAGAGAAACAGGAAAGGAAGAATAAAGAAGAAAACTTTTCTGTGAAAAAGATTGCAAAAAAAATAGAGAATAATCTGGATAATTTAAAGGAAATACTGGATAAACCAAACGACCTTGTTATTCGAGAGTTTACAATCAAAGGATCTAAACATAAGTGTGCAATTGCTTATATTGACGGAATGGTCGATAGTAATTTAGTACATAACAATATAATGAAAAATGTGCAGCTAATTACAGGCAGAGATTCGTTGCCTAAAGCAGAATCTGAGCTGTTTGAGGAAATTTATCAGGAAATACTCTCAGTCACCAGTATTAAAAAAGGGTCTACACTAGACGATATTTCATATGCAATTCTCAGTGGGAGCACAATTTTCTATCTAGATGGCATTGATAAAGTAATTATAATGGATACGAAAGGCTGGAAGACCCGCTCAATTGAAGAACCGATTACAGAAACGGTTATTCGAGGATCAAGAGAAGGGTTTATTGAAAATATACGTACAAATATGGTTATGATTCGTCGGTATATTCGAGATCCTAATTTGCGTTTTAAGACATATCAGGTAGGAAGACGCTCGAAAAAAGATCTTGTTCTATCGTATATAGACGGAATTGTAAATCCAGATATTGTAAAAGAGGTTAATCGAAGGCTGGAAACGATTGATATGGATGATGCACCAGAATCAGGCTATATTGAAGAATGGATTGAAGACAGTTTTTTATCTCCATTTCCACAAGTCTTAAATACAGAAAGACCAGATAAAGTAGCTGCAGCACTGTTAGAGGGAAAAGTTGCAATCTTATTGGATGGTACTCCATTTGTATTAATAGCACCAGCAACCTTGGGAAATACCTTGCAATCGCCTGAGGATTATTATGAACGCTGGACAATTGGAACCTTGCTTCGAGCTTTACGTTATCTTGCTGCTTTTATTGCCATGTTTTTGCCCGCATTATATATTGCACTCGTTTCTTTTCATCCGGGAATGATCCCATCAGATTTGGCCTTTTCTATTGCTGCTTCAAGAGAGGGGGTTCCTTTTCCTGCATATGTTGAAGCATTGCTAATGGCGTTAACAATGGAGCTTTTGCGTGAAGCTGGAACAAGATTACCAACACCAATTGGACAAACAATTGGTATTGTTGGTGGTCTGGTAATAGGAGAAGCTGCGGTATCTGCTGGATTAGTAAGTCCTGCCATGGTAATTGTTGTTGCACTTAATGCTATTGCATCATTTTCACTACCATCCTATAGTGTTGCTATTTCGTTTCGAATTCTTTTATTTGGTATGATGCTTGCTGCTGCAACATTTGGACTTTATGGAATTATTCTCAGTTATATTATGCTCAATGTCCATCTTGTGAATTTGAAAAGCTTTGGGGTTCCGTACACTACTCCTTTTGCACCAAATTTCTTAAGTGACTGGAAGGATCTTATACTACGTGCACCAATTACTACAATAAAGAGACGTCCAACTTATATGCAGCCATTGGATAAAAAGTCATTGAATAAAGGAGACTCCTGACAGTGAAAAGTTTTAAATATGCAGATGAAAAAATCGGTGAGAAGGAGATTATGATTGCTGTACCATCCATGGTAATTGGTGTAGGAATTCTTTCTCTGCCCAAAGATCTGGCTTCAGCTACAGTAGCTTCTGATGGATGGATACCTTTAATAATCGGTGGTTTCATTGCAATACTTATGACATGGCTAGTAGCTAAATTTGCATCGGGTTTTGTTAATCAAACATTTCTTACCTATGCATCCAGTATAGCAACTAGACCTGTAGCAATCGTTCTAACGTTTCTATTTGCCATTCTATTCTTATTGATAACTGCATTTCAAGTTCGGCAAATTGCGGATATATCCAAGCAATATTTATTTGATCGTACGCCACTAGAAATCATCTCACTCGCATTTCTACTTGTTGTGATGTATGCGGTTTCGGGATCGAGAGCAGGTTTGTTTCGTTTAAATGTGATGTTTCTGCCGATTATTCTCTTTATAGCGCTTTCCGTTTTTGTATTTAATTTAGGTTGGTTTGATTATGAGAAATTATTTCCAGTATTCAAGACGGGCTTTAATGATTATGTAAAGGGATTAAATACAAGTGTTACTTCATACCTTGGCTTTAGTATTCTATGGTTCTACATAGCATTAGTAGATAAACCAAAGAAGGCACCGAAAATGGCTGCAATTGGCATGTGTATACCAGTTGTATTATATATCATGCTGTATCTCCTGTGCATTGGGGTGTTTGGTCGTGAAGTAACAGCAAATTTGCTTTACCCAACGGTAGAATTGGCGAAAGTGGTCGATATTCCGGGTGGTTTTTTTGAACGATTTGAATCCATTTTTTTTGTCATTTGGATTATGGCTATTTTTAATACGGCATCGATGGCTTTAGATGTAGCAGTTCTAGCTATTAACTCTATCTTTAGCAAGATGCTGAAGGCAAAGATACTTTTTATTTTAGTTCCAATTGTATATATCATCAGTATGTTACCTCAAGAGATAGTTGAAGTGAATTCATTTGGAGCGGCGATGAGCATATCCATGTTATTTTATAGTGTACTTGTTTTTGCTCTGTTGTTTGTTATCGCTAAAGTCAGGGGAGTGAAGCGGGATGAATAAACGATTACTTATCCATTTATGTTGGATGATGCTTTTGCTTTCAGGGTGCTGGGATGAAAACGATATAGAAGAGCGTGGATTTGTGATTGGTACCGCTATTGACTTAGTTGAAGATCAGCAAGCAAATGACAATCCTACGCTGAAAATGACCAATCAGTTCGTCGTGCCAGCGGGAATAGGCCTGCCCACTGGAGCTGGTAGTGAAAAAAAAGCATTTACCAATTTATCAAAAACCGGTGAAAGTTTGTTTGAGATCATCCGTTTGATGTCTACGGCAGTAGGCCGTGCACCTTATTATGAGCATCTAAAATTAATTGTTGTTTCTGAGGAAGTGGCACGCCAACCTGATTTATTTGCAGGCATAATGGATTTATTTATTCGTGATCAGGAAATGCGGAGAGAAATGAGGGTAGTTATTTCCGAGGATAAGGCTCAAAAGATACTTGAGATAGAGCCCGAAACTGAAAATCTTCCTGTCATGTATATTACGAATGTTATGGAAAACACTACTAAATTAGCGGGGTTAATTGATCCTGCCAGAATTGGAGAGATACATGAGCATTTATTGGAGCCGCAAAGTTATGTTATCCCAAGGGTCTTTTCTTCTGATGATAAAATAATTTTCAACGGGGGAGCCGTCTTTCATGGGGAAAGTAATAGACTGGTTGGAACAATAAATCTTGAGGAAGCAGCAGGATTGAATCTAATAAAAAATAAAATAGAGGGTGGATATTTCAAAATTGAAGTGGATAATAAATTAATGGTTTATGAGTTGAAGAGGGTAAAAAGTAATATAGAAATCAATGCAAACGACCCAGAGGATATTAATATAGAAATAACAATTGATGCAGAAGGTAATATTGGTGAGATGTTTGGGCAGAAAAGCCTTTTAGATAAAGCGTATCTTTCAAAAATAGAACGAAAAGTAAGCGAAAGAATTGAACAGGTAGTAAACAATACCATTAAAAAAGCACAGGAGGATCTAAAATTAGATTTTTTTGGTTTTAGTGAAATTTTAAAGCGAAAACATTATGAGATATGGAATGAAGTAAAGGAAAACTGGGACGAAGGCGATAATATTTTTGCGAATAGCACGGTAAAAGTAAAAGCAGATGCTATTATTCGAACAACAGGTGCTACTGATCGGGTCAAGGATCAAGGAAGTGAGTGACGATTATATGTGGGAAAATCTAATAGGAAGATTACCTGAAAAGTTAATCCTTCTCTGTACCGTATTGTCTTTTTTAATACCATATCTCATTTATAAGATTAATCAGAAGTTGCACAAATATGCCGATCCTCCTTGGAAGAAGGACGAAAGAAGGTAGTGATTGTAAATGATGATCATTTCAGTAGTTAATCTTATATTACTTGTTTTACTGCTTAGTATCTTATTAATATTCTTGCTAGGTTGGAGAGGTCTGCTAAAGCGGATGACGAAGAAAATGGGGAAGATTCTCTTTACAGATAGCTATCAGGAGAATTTAATCGAATTGATTCCAGGTATTAAACATATGGGATTACAAAATGTTCTTGAAAACAATTTACGTGCAGAAACAGGGGATGTCTTACACCGGCCATTAGGGTCGTCTAAAAGCTGGCCACATATGGATACGTTAACATTTATACCAGCACAGGTGGCTTCATTTCCCATAGATGGTGATGAAGATGTTGATATAAAAGTTACTATCGGTCCAAACGCTAAAAAGCCACTCGAAATTGAAATCCCGTTACTTATTAGCGGTATGGCTTATGGTATTGCTTTAAGTGAAGAAGTTCGACTGGCATTAGCGGATGCAGCAAAGCAGACAGGTACGGCGATTAATTCTGGTGAAGGAGGGGTTTTACCAGAGGAACTAGATGCAGCTGATAAGTATATTTTACAGTTCTCCAAAACGGAGTGGTCAAAGGATGAGAGCCTATTAAAGCGTGCTAATATGATTGAAATCAAGTTCGGCCAAGGAGCGCTTGTCGGAGTAGGCGGGAGAATTTCGCCTGAAAATTTAACAGGGCGCGCACGGAGCGTAATGGGGTTAAAGGAAGATGAAGTGGCAGTAATTTATGAGCATTTTTTTGATAATCAAACGTTAAAGGATTTAAAAGAATTAGTTGAGGAATTAAGAAACTTAACGGGTGGAGTTCCAATTGGAGCCAAGCTAGGTGCTGGCGGAAAAATAGAGCAGGACATCGATCAATTAATAGAAATGGGAGTTGATTATATTGCAGTAGATGGCGGGCAAGCTGCAACCCACGGAGCGCCTCCAGTATTATCAGATGATTTTGGAATACCGACCCTGCATGCAGTTGTACGTGCGAACAATCACTTGAAAAAACGTAACAAAAGAAAGGAGGTCAGCCTCATCGTATCTGGTGGTCTATTTACACCATCTGAATTTTTAAAAACGATCGCACTTGGGGCAGATGCCGTTTATCTAGGATCAGCGATGCTTTTTGCAGTAGCACATAGCCAAACGCTTGACGCTATACCGTTTGAACCACCTACACAGGTTGTATGGAATGAAGGCAAATTTAAAAATAAATTTAATAGAGAAGATGGCGCACAATCAGCAACAAAATTTTTAACGGCAAGCATAGAAGAGATGAAGGTAGGTCTAAGAGCAATGGGGAAACGTTCGTTAAAGGAAATGACGTTAAAAGACCTAGTATCTTATGACAAATTAACGAGTGAGATGCTAGGTATTCCTTTTTCATTTGAACCATGGCAAGAGAAGAATCAAGCAAAGGAATCGAATAAACAAAAAAATGCTTCCGAATCATAGTACTGGAACCAATCAACAGGTATGGTAGACTAGGGTAAAATGCTTCTGTGAGGAGTGTACATATGGATTTGGAAACATACTTAAAATTAGATGCCATGGAAATGGCGCAGTTGATTCAAATGAAAGAGGTTACCGCAAAAGAATTGATGACGGTTGCCTTCGAACGATTAAACGAGGTTCATCCTATCTTGAATATTGTCGCACACTCAAGAATGGAAAAGGCCTTAGAAGAAGCAGAGCGCATATCGATAGAAGATGCTCCGTTTAACGGTGTCCCTATTTTGCTGAAAAATATCTCTCAAAGTCTAGAAGGAGAGCTGATGACAGCAGGTAATAAACTGCTCAAAGGGAATCGCTCGAAACATGATTCCTATTTTGTGAAAAAGCTTCGCGATGCTGGTTTTCATTTCATGGGTCATACAAATGCACCGGAGTTTGGCCTGAAAAACATTACAGAGCCTGAAATTTACGGTTCCACAAGAAATCCATGGAATACCAGTTATTCGCCAGGCGGTTCTAGTGGTGGGGCTGCAGCAGCAATCGCCTCAGGCGTTGTACCACTTGCGGGTGCGAGTGATGGTGGTGGCTCCATACGGATTCCAGCTTCGTTTTCTAGTCTATTTGGTCTAAAGCCTACACGAGGAAGGACGCCAGTTGGTCCAGGAGTTGGCAGGCAATGGCATGGTGCATCGATTGATTTTGTTTTAAGCAGAAGTGTCCGAGATAGTGCAAGCATGTTGGATTTACTTCAAGTTGTGCAGCCAGAGGCGGCATTTCAGACACCATTATTCCCAGGAAGCTATCATCAAACGATGCTGGAAGATTTGAGTAGGCCGCTGCGGATTGCTTATACGACGAAATCTCCTGTGGGCACCCCAGTAAGTGCGGATGCAAAGCTTGCAGTGGAAAACACGGTAAAGTGGCTGGAAGCACAGGGACATGATGTAGAAGAAAAGGATAACGGTGTTGATGGTATCCAGTTAATGAGGGATTACTTTATGATGAACAGTGGCGAAATGAGCCTTACTGTTCAAGAACTGGAAAAAGCAATTGGTCGCGCAATTACTGCTGATGATGTAGAGATTGAAACATGGGTGCTTCGTGAAGCAGGGAAGTCCCTTTCAGCGGCAGATTTTTCTGCAAGTCTTGCATCATGGGATGTAGCCGCTGCTCAGATGGCATCGTTCCATCAAATATACGATTTTTATATTACGCCAGCTACAGCGAGCACTGCACCGGAGGTTGGCGAGCTAACCCATTCAAAAGCAAGCCAGGAAAACCTGCGATTACAAGTAAGGGAAGCAAACAAAGAAAAACAACAAGATCTTATCTATGAGATGTTTTTACCTAGCCTCACCTATACCCCGTTTACCCAGCTAGCTAATTTAACTGGTCAGCCAGCGATGTCTGTGCCTGTATACCTTTCAAGCGAGGGGCTTCCATTAGGGGTACAAGTTATGGCACCAAAAGGCGAAGAACACCGGCTATTACAGCTAGCAGTTCAACTTGAGAAATCTGACTTATGGGTGGGGATGAAGGGAAATCCATATTTTGAAGAGAGTCTGAGTAATCGGAAGTAGAGGTAAAAATTTAATCGTGTAAAATAGTCCATTCACCTACAAAAGCACCACTTAATTCTAAAGCGAAGTGGTGCTTGATATGTTTTGCATAAGTCTAGTATATAATTATCATTTTCTGGTAATGTTAGTTATATAGATGAGGTTTATAAAGATGATTAACTTCTACTTTTACTTCAACTTCTTTTCTTGATATAGTTGAAGTAGACGAATTATTTAAATAGTTTTATTAAAGGAGGGAATACAGCTTGATACATGGGACAAGTATATATAATGATAGAATTGAACGTGTAATCAATAATATAAATAAAGTAATGATTGGTAAAGAGGATGTTGCAACACTAAGTTTAGTTGCTTTATTAGCACAGGGTCATGTGTTATTGGAGGACGTTCCTGGTGTTGGGAAAACAATGCTTGTTCGTACACTTGCCAAGTCACTAGACTGTGATTTCAAAAGAATTCAGTTTACTCCGGATTTATTACCATCAGATGTAACTGGCGTTTCGATTTATAATCCGAAAGAACTAGCATTTGAATTTCGCGATGGACCAATCTTTGGGAATATTATTCTCGCAGATGAAATTAATCGTACTTCACCAAAGACACAATCATCACTTCTCGAAGCAATGGAAGAACAAAACGTGACCATTGATGGAATAACGAAACCTCTTAAGCAACCTTTCTTTGTTATGGCAACTCAAAATCCAATTGAATATGAAGGCACTTATCCATTACCAGAAGCACAGCTAGACCGATTTATTCTGAAATTGAAAATGGGCTACCCTACCTTTAGTGAAGAACTTGAAATGCTAGACCGAACCTCTAGTAATCACCCAATTGAATCAATAGAGGCAGTAATTGATAGAGATCAGTTAGTAGAAATTCAAGAAGAGGTAAAGGACGTCTATATCGATCGCAATGTACAGCAGTACATTATTAATCTTGTAACACGTACAAGAGAAAATGATGCTATCTATCTCGGAGTAAGCCCAAGAGGGTCAATTGCCTTAATGAAAGCAGCGAAGGCCTATGCTTACATATATGGAAGAGACTATGTATTGCCTGATGATGTAAAATACCTTGCACCATTTGTTTTATCGCATCGGATTATTTTAAATTCAGAGGCGAGGTATGAAGGGGTTACTAATGAGGAGACGATTGCAGCTATTGTAAAAACCACGCATATCCCGATTCGAAAGGAATTTCATTAATGAGAGGCCGGTTCAGGGTATTTGGCAATGCTGCAATAATTGCTACACTTTTTGTCGTATTATTCTCCTATGCAATGTTTCAAGGGGGATTTGTCAGCTGGTTTCTCTTTTTTAGTTTTCTTCCAATTTTCTTCTATCTTCTTGTGTTCTTATTTTATCCGATGAAGAAGTGGAATGTAACGAGAGAGGTAACGCGACCTATTATCCAAGCTGGTGACAAGATAGATGTCATGCTAAGGATAAAGCGGAATATCCCATTTCCGATTTATTATTGTATTGTTGAGGAAGTTTTTCCAGTGAGCTTAATGAAAGCTGACAGTAGTACGGAAAAATATCGCCATATGGATCACCCTGAGAAACGATTTGTAGAACGAAAAATTAAAAAGGTAGTTTTCCCCGGATTTAAGCGAAGCTTAGCTTTACCCTATACAATTGAACAAGTTCCACGAGGGGAGCATCAGCTAAAAGGAATTCGTGTGAAGCTTAGTGATATATTTGGTTTTGTAAAACGAGAGCATTTATTCCATGTATCAAATGAACTGATTGCTTACCCGACCATTCGTCCTATCACGATGCAAGAGCAATATCAAAATTTTGAACAGGGCTCTGTTTCTTCTAGCTCACATCAATTAATGAATACCAACGTCGCAATTGGTGTTCGTGAATATGTGCCAGGTGATCGTTTTTCTCGAATTGATTGGAAACAAACTGCTAGACGAAATAATGTGATGACAAAGGAATTTGAACAAGAAAAAAGTACGGATATTCTACTGATTTTAGATAGTTGTCATTATGAAGGTATGAATGCATTAGCTTTTGAAGCTTCTGTAGAGCTTAGCCTTTCTTTAATGAATGTTTTTCGGAAACAGGGGAATCAAGCAGGATTGCTTTCGATTGGGGCAGAAGCGGTCTATTTCCAATCTGAACAAAATGCAGGGGCTCAAGCGCGTATCAATCATTTTTTGGCACGAATTCAGCCAAATGGAGAGCGGTCGTTTTCGATAAGTGTAAAGGAAGAAATGAAGCAAATTAAGGCGGGACAAATGGCAATTGTAATTACAACAAGGATCGATGACTTTTTTAAACAATCGATGCTACAAGTGAAGCAGCGAACGAAGCGTATTGCTGTAATATTCATTCAAGCAACTGATTTGATTTCAGAAGCGGAAAATCATGCTGTTCTGCAGCTTCGCTATGCAGGTATTGGTGTGCAAATCATGACAGAACAACAATTGGTTCATAATCCGATTGAGGTGAATATAAGATGAACAAACAGCAAAATAAAGCAGCAATCTTATATGCCACGATTCTTTACTTTTGTGGATTCTTTTTGTTCCTTGAATGGCTCTATCCATTAAAAGATATATCGGATACAAATAATATTTTTATTTTTATTATTTATACGATGTTTTGCTTTATTATTTCAGCATTGCAACTGAAATGGTGGATTGGTTTTTTATTAAAAGGATTCGGCTTGCTTTTCATTCTAAATGGTCTCTATTTTAACGTACCAATTGTTAGTGCTATGTGGATAGAGCAAGTACAAGTCGAATTTGTCTTCAACATACAGGCATTGTTCTCACAGCAATGGTATTATTTAACACCGTTGTTCCGCAGCTTTCTATTCTTATTATTAATTTGGCTAATGAGTTATTTATTGCATTATTGGTTCGTGCAGATGAAACGGATTTTTCTGTTTGTCTTGCTGACATTCATCTATATCACGATTCTTGATACATTTACCGTATACGATGGTGCTATGTCAATTGTAAGAACTTTTATAGTTTCATTTATTGCACTTGGTATAGCTAACCTAATGAAAGAATTGAGTCAAGAGTCTATTCATTTTGCATGGGTAAAGAAATCACCAGTATGGCTCATGCCGCTAGTTGTTGTTGTGTTTATCTCCAGCCTGATTGGTTTTGCCGCACCGAAGGCAGAACCAATTTGGCCGGATCCTGTTCCATTTATTCAAAGCGCTGCTGAAAACGTTGGCAGTAATGGTAGCGGACCGGTGCAGAAAGTGGGCTATGGAGAGGATGACTCTAGACTAGGTGGATCATTTATTCAAGATGATACACCAGTGTTTTATGCCAGTACTCCAGAAAGACATTATTGGCGAATTGAAACAAAAGATGAATATACAGGGAAAGGTTGGGTGTCTTCTTCTGACTCAGAGTATGAATTACAGCCAAATGGTTCCATCGATTTAGAGACATTTTCTTCGAATGTTGAGACAGAGAGACGGGATGCTTTGGTTGAATTTCAAGAAAATGAATCGATTAATAAGCTCGTTTATCCTTATGGGATCAGTCAAGTAGAGGGGTTAGAGGGGGAAGAGGCAGTCTTTCTCGACCAACAATCAGATGCAATAGAGGCTAGAAGAAGTGGAGAGGTTACTAATTTAACAACGTATCAATTAACGTATGACCATCCGTCCTTTGAGTTGAATGAGCTGCGTGAAAGCAGTGAGCCGTACAGAGATGAACTGTTAGAACACTATACGCAATTGCCGGATACATTACCTGAACGGGTAGTTGATTTAGCCGAGGAAATAACCAATCCACATGAAACAAGGTATGAAAAGGTAAAAGCGGTCGAACGGTATTTCGCAAGCAATGATTTTGAATACCGTACAACAGATGTCCCTGTTCCAAGGGGAGATCAAGATTATGTGGACCAATTTTTATTTGATTCCAGGATAGGCTATTGTGATAACTTCTCAACTTCGATGGTTGTTCTGCTTCGTGCTATCGATATTCCAGCAAGATGGGTGAAGGGATTTACTAGCGGCCAACTAATTGGAGGAGAGAATGCAACAGAACTGTATGAAGTGACGAATGGAAATGCCCATTCGTGGGTAGAAGTGTACTTCCCGGAAACGGGCTGGGTGCCATTTGAGCCGACACAAGGGTTCTCTAATTTATCTGATTTTCATGTGGATATTGATAATGCTAGTAATACAGACTTACCGCAAACAGAGGATGATGCATTAGAAGCTCCAGAGAGGAATGATCTCCCGGAACAGCCGGAGTCAGATGTACCAACGGATGAAGCTGCTGAGCAAGAATCTGATCAAACCGATGGAACGAATTTTACATTTAAGTGGTGGTACGCAGCAATTTTGGTGGCTTTAATCGTTATTATCGGAATCGGTATCTATAAAACAAGATTCCGTTGGCAAACAAAGGCACTAGCGGTGAAAATGAAAAACGGGCAGGATGCTAAATCTTTCCAAGAAGCCTATCATCATTTAATTAAATTGTTGCGGCATTATGGATATACAAAAGACCCTGATCAGACATTGCGTGAATTCGCAAACCGTATTGATATCCATTATTCTACAGATGAGATGGGGCAGCTAACTAGCTACTATGAGCGGCTGTTATATAAAAATGAGCTAAATGAATCACAACTAAATGAACTAACTCAATTATGGAAAAATTTAATTAAACGCATAATGGGTTGACCTGGTGTGGGTTGATTAGTAGAATAAATACATGCAAAAGTGAGGGCTTAGAAGGACAACCTCTATAAGCGTGTGTTCAATAGGAGGATAAAAAGGACCAAGAAGTTCGAGGCGGCGCAGCTTCCCGTACCGGAACGTATGCAGTTGATACGTGAGGAACGGAAAAGCAAGCCAACGAAGAAATTCGAAGTGTCATTTTTACCGGACTATTTTGGACAACCTCTAAAAATTAAAATATAATGCGTTCGTATATCCTTGACAATATGGGTCAAAAGTTTCTACCGGGGCACCGTAAATGCTCTGACTATGAAGGCAGAATCTAGATGATGTAGTTTATATCATGAACCTGGATTTCTGTCTTTTTGTAGCTATATGAGTATTTATATAGCTTGCGGAAAGTAGAAATGCAGGTTTTTTCAGCAGGAAAAATGTAAGTGTTGCAGTGTGCATGTCTGGGTTTATCGCGACTCAGCATGGTTTTATTAAACCACTTACTTAAAACCTAATGGTTACCTTATTCAATGGAGACACCTTACAGCAGATAGGAGCGGAATCAATGGAAAACAACGAAATGATACTTGTACTTGACTTTGGAAGTCAATACAATCAGCTGATTACACGTCGAATCAGAGAGTTCGGGGTGTATAGTGAACTACATTCACATAAGCTGACAGCAGAAGAAATTAAAGCAATTAACCCAAAGGGAATCATTTTATCTGGTGGACCACACAGTGTTTATGATGAAAACAGCTTCCGTTGTGATGAAGCAATATTCGACTTAGACATTCCAGTATTAGGAATTTGCTATGGCATGCAGCTTATGGCACTGCATTATAAAGGAAAAGTGGAGAAATCCAAAAACCGTGAGTATGGAAAAGCACTTATCGATCTTAACCATGATCCAATTCTTTTCAAAGATACACCAACAAAGCAAACGGTGTGGATGAGTCATGGAGACAAGGTAACAGAGGTTCCTCCTACATTCCAAATTGATGCAACAAGCCCATCAACGCCAATTGCAGCAATGAGTGATCCCGAAAACAAATTATACGGCGTACAGTTCCATCCAGAGGTTCGTCATTCAGAGTATGGAAACGATTTGTTAAATCAATTTGTATTTGATGTGTGCAAATGTAAGGGTGATTGGACAATCGAAAACTTTATTGACATGGAAGTGGAGGCAATCCAGAAAAAGGTTGGCGACCGCAATGTGCTATGTGCATTAAGTGGTGGGGTTGATTCATCTGTAGTTGCAGCGTTAATTCATAAAGCAATTGGAGATCAACTGACTTGTATTTTCGTTGATCACGGTCTACTAAGGAAAAATGAGGCAGACGATGTGATGAAAGTCTTTGCTGACGATTTCCATATGAACATTATAAAAGTAGATGCAAAAGATCGCTTCCTATCTAAATTAGCTGGTGTCGATGATCCAGAGAAAAAACGTAAAATCATCGGAAATGAATTCATCTATGTATTCGACGATGAAGCGGCAAAATTAAAGGATATGGACTTCCTTGCACAAGGTACTCTATATACGGACGTGATTGAAAGTGGTACCGAAACAGCACAAACCATTAAGTCACACCATAATGTTGGCGGACTGCCTGAGGACATGCAATTTGAATTAATTGAACCACTAAACACATTATTCAAAGATGAAGTACGTGAATTAGGTACACAGCTTGGTATTCCTGATCATATCGTATGGCGTCAACCATTCCCAGGTCCAGGCTTAGCAATCCGTGTATTAGGTGAAGTAACGGAAGAAAAGCTGGAAATCGTGCGTGAGTCCGATGCGATTTTACGTGAAGAAATAGCAAACGCAGGATTAGACCGCGATATTTGGCAGTATTTCACCGTACTACCGAATATTAAGAGTGTTGGAGTGATGGGCGATGCCCGGACATATGATCATACAATCGGTATTCGTGCCGTTACATCCATTGATGGAATGACATCTGACTGGGCACGTATCCCATGGGATGTTTTAGAAAAAATTTCAACTCGTATTGTGAATGATGTGCAGCATATTAACCGTGTTGTGTATGATGTAACGAGCAAGCCGCCCGCTACGATTGAGTGGGAGTAGTTGTCGGAGAGCTGAAACCCCTTTGTTTATAAGGGTTTCGGCTCTTTACTCTATTTTCATTGCATTGTTATTGCATTATTTGTTTTTAAACCTTTACGCAGGTAACGAGCAGTGAATTGATTCTTGGGTGAAGTATCTTCATTTTCTGTTGCTGTTTGGTAAGACATAATACCTTCTAATTTATGGGCTACTTCAAAGTTACTGTTAGGATACAAATGTCCGTAGGTGCCAAGTGTCGTTTCAATATCTTCATGTCCTAGGCGGTCTTTAATGATTAATGGGTTTTCGCCCATACTAATAAGCAAAGAAGCGTGAGAATGTCTTAAAGCATGTAATCTAATTCGATGAACCCCAGCTTTTTTTGAAAAACGTGTAATGGCATTCGCTAACGTATGCTTTTGTGTGGGGATACCATTATAGCTCATTACAAAATTGGTTTGAACGACAGATTGCTGCACGTCCTTCCATTCGCTGAGTAACGTTAGTGTATCTCCATCTAATGCAATATGACGAACACTAGCCTTTGTTTTTGGTTCTACAAAAGAATAGTTATCCAAATTCTTATAGTAAAGTGTTTTATCGATAGATAACAGACCTTTGTCAAAGTCAATATCTTCCCATTGAATCGCAGTGGCTTCTCCAATTCGCATGCCTGTCATAAATAAAAACCACAATGAAATAAATAAAAAATGTTGATAATAATCTTCTTTATAGAAAAGAGAGATGACCTTTTCAAATTCTTCTTTTGTCCAAAAGTCTATTTTGGTCTTTGTTTTCTTCACATTACCTACAATTTTCGATGGATTATTTTCAGCTAGTCCTAAAACAACAGCTCGATCCATTGCCATAGAAAACAACCCTTGAACATTTCTAATATAAGAAGAACGATACTTCTTTTTAGATAATGCTAATTGCCATTTTTGAACATGGATCGGGGTAATTTCCGTTGTGATTAAGTTATTAAAAAAAGTGAAATGTTTTCTTACAGTCGGTAATCGATTATCGTACGTTCTTCTTTTTACTTGTGTTTTATACCAAGGTAAGAAAATATCTTCAATAAAATGTTGGAATAAAACGTCATCTTGCTTTTCTTCTAGTGCATCTGGTTTTGTAAGTAGTAACCTTGAATATTCTTCCCTTGCTTCTTTTTTAGTTTTAAAACCACTGCGGTACTTCTGAATTTGCTTGCCAGTGATGGGGTGATATCCTAAATTTGCCCTAAAATAATAAGTTCCGTTCTTTGCTTTTTTGACGATATCTTTAGTCATGATTTCACTCCTTACGCAATTAGTGCAAGAAGTACAAATCACACATCTAAAGTTATCCCTAATACTTCCTCTACAGCTTCTTTAGGAACACGATCTAACTTTTTAGATTGATAATACGTGTGCCCTTTTGATATCATTAATTTTTTACACTCTCTAATAATATCAGCTGAAAAAGAGGGACCATAACCTAGCGCTATCAAGTCTTTTTTAGTGACGGTAACCATATGAACTCCTTTCCATAGACTAGGATATGCTATTTGATATCTGTCTATTATTATATCGCTTCTATAAAACTAATTCTAATATGTTGCGTGAATTTGGCTCTTGCACTAAAATAAAAAGGATTTAATGTCATAACTTGATAGTTACTTTAACCTATCTTGCTAAATTGAATATAAAAAATCAGACGGCTGCTGGTGCAGCTCCACGGGAATTTCACCCCTGCAAGTATTTCTTCCAGCCCTACTCATAGCTTGCGACGGTTCAAACGCTCGAACCATGACGATAGGGGAGTATCATTATCCTAACTGATGGGTTATCGCCAGCAATCCACCACGATTACATTAGATTCATAGATTATCGCTCGTTTCTAACGAAAGTCATGGCGTATGAATCAATTGGCTCATCATCAGTAGAACGTATCTGATTTTTTGCTTATACTGCACGGCGTAATCTTCCGTGCTTTCTTTGTCAAAGAACAAATATATGATGAATGAAAGGGAAAACCTAACCATTCTGTATTCAAATTTTGAAAGTTAAAACAGATTGCATAAGCTTCGCTCGTAAGCGTTCGCGTGTATCTTCATCGATGCCTCAATAAGTGTTACCTTGTTCATCACGGAGCTTACGCATGGATAAACTTGTCATATAGCTTCTATAATGTAGAACAACTACTTTCATTGCTTCTAGCTCACCCTTATTTGCAGCTAAAATGATTGGATACGGCAAAAAGCCACGCTCATTGATTTCCGTATTAGTATTAATCATCCCATTCATCTGCATGCTCCTCCAAAAAACGTCTTGATGATTTCCCCTTTCATTACCTTCAACAAGTTTTTTTGTAAAATGCCAAAAATCAGAGAAAAAGTTTTTAAAAAACAATAACCCAACTGAATATTAACAGTTAGGTAGAATCATTTTTAATATTTAATATTAAGGACCAAAACAAGAAATACTTTAAATGTCAAACTCTATTTTATTACAATTCACATAAAAACTGATCGAACATAATAATGAATAATACAAAATAAAGTTTTTTAAATCGTGGTATTAATAGAACAATTTTTGAAAAAATCGATCAAAATATAATAAAAACCTGGTTATAGCTATTTTCAATTAATGCACTTACTATTGGCTATATTATTTAATATTTCTTAAGCCTTACGATAAACATTATTCTACTTGAACACCTTTAATTTGATACTATTTTCCGATTAACCAATTTCTTTAACCCCACCATTATACTTATAGATGATAATAATTTCTGATTTTTGGAAAGTGGATGATGACCTTCGTATATTTCCCATCTTCTGAATGAATGGAAAGGTCATGGCC
Source organism: Oceanobacillus profundus (assembly GCF_003515705.1). Taxonomy (GTDB): domain Bacteria; phylum Bacillota; class Bacilli; order Bacillales; family Amphibacillaceae; genus Oceanobacillus; species Oceanobacillus profundus. The sequence continues at coordinate 30,945 of NZ_QWEH01000013.1, read as the reverse complement.
TAATTTAAGAGCCATTTCTTTTGCAAGGTAGAGACCTAAACCGGTAGATTTGGCATGACTTCTCCCAATAAATCCTGTAAATCCTTTTTCAAATACGCGGCTGATATCCTCTGGCTTAATTCCAATGCCTGTATCTTGAATCTGTAGCCGCTTTTCTTTTCGATCTTCCTCAAATTGTACGGAGATTTCACCGCCTTCACCTGTATATTTTAAAGAATTTGAAAAAACTTGATCGATAATAAAACCAAGCCATTTACTGTCGGTATGGACAACCTGTTCAATATTGTCCATATGAAAACGAATTTGCTTGTTAATAAAAGATTTAGCATATTTCTTTACACTGTTTTTAGCGACTTGATCCAACACTACCTCGGAAATAAAATAATCTTTGGAAAAAGAATCGATGCGAGAATAATAAAGAGCCTGCTCTACGTAATTTTCTATTCTATCCAACTCATCTTCAAACTTGTCCACAAGGTATTCAACAGTTCTTCCATTACTGTTTTCCATAAGCAAGCGACCTGCCGCAATCGGAACCTTGACTTCATGAATCCAAGATGTAATAAAGTCTTGATGATCCATTTTTTCGTTATACAACTTTTGTAATTGATCGCCATGCACACTATTTACTTTTTTTAATAACTCAAGATATAACAGTTGTTCATCGTTTCGCGGTTTAGGCAGAGTTGCGAGAAATTCTTCATGATTACTTTCAACCAAATCATTTAATTCCCGATAAAATTCTCTATTGTAATAGTATTCGATGATTACGTATATAGCTACAATAAAAAAGATAACCATATTGGTATATACGATATTACTTACAGCGTTTCTGGAATCTGTGCTCACAATCATCATCAAAGAAACAAAGAACATAATGATCATGTTTAATATAAAGAAATTCCGTTTATCTTTTAAGTAATGAAAGAAATTCATTGAATTATATAACCTTGTCCTTTCTTAGTTGTAATAAAGTGTTCTTTTCCAAGTTCAACAAGTTTTTTACGCAGGCGAGCAATATTAACCGTCAATGTATTTTCGTCCACGAAATTTTCATTCTTCCAAAGGCTACGCATCATTTTCGTACGACTGACGATGATTCCTTTATTTTTCATAAGAATTTTTAAAATAAGAAATTCTGTTTTCGTGAGTTCCGATTTTCGATCTCCATGTAAGACCTCTCCGTTTTCAAGATTTAATATAATTCCATCATGTTCCATTGTCTGAGACTGTGTTTCCATATAGGAATACGTTCTGCGAAGGAGTGCATTAATTTTTGCAATCAATACATCCATATGGAAAGGTTTTTGAATATAATCATCTCCTCCCATGTTCATCGACATCACTATATCCATTGGTGTATCACGGGAAGAGAGAAAGATCATAGGGACCTTTGAAATTTCTCTGATTTTATTACACCAGTAAAATCCGTCAAACGATGGCAAATTGATATCCATGATGACTAGGTGAGGATCATGATTAAGAAATACCTGCATGATTTGGTCAAAGTCTTCAATCTTAACGGTTTCAAAACCCCACTTTTCTAATGTTTCCCCTACCATATCACGAATGGTCAAATCATCTTCCACAATCATGATTTTCATTCCTCTTCCCTCCAAACAATCATCCTTCTGTAACATCATATTAATTGAATATCGACCAATATACAAAGAAAACATCGTGTTTAAAGATACTTTTTATCAATGTGACGAAAATGTAAGGTTACGAGATCAAGCTGTAAGTTTATATTAAGGTTTCCTATTGTACAATTAAATTGTAGAAAAAACAGCTCTGAATGGAGGATTTATATATGAATATTGTAGTCGAAGCAAAACAAATAAAAAAAGTCTATGGTGCAAAGGGAAATGTATTTTCAGCTTTGGAGGATATAGACTTAACCGTCATGGAAGGTGAATTCGTCGGTATTATGGGTCCCTCGGGTTCTGGTAAATCAACTTTACTAAATATATTGGCAACAATTGACGAGCCGACTGCTGGTGACATCGTGGTTGATGGAATCAATTTGACAAAGATGAATGAAGAGCAATTATCTGCCTTTCGCCGTGACAAACTTGGTTTCCTTTTCCAAGACTATAATTTATTAGATACTCTAACTGTGAAAGAAAATATTATCTTGCCGTTAGCCTTGGCAAAATTGAACGTTGAGGAATTGGAACGAAGAGCAGATGAAGTGGCAGATAAGTTTGGCATTCGCGACATTTTAAATAAGTACCCGTACCAAATTTCTGGGGGACAAAAGCAACGTACGGCAGCATCACGCGCGATTATTTCAAAGCCAAACATAATATTGGCAGATGAACCAACAGGTGCGTTGGATTCGAAATCAGCAACAGACTTATTAGAAAGTTTAAAGGATCTTAATGAACAAGACAAGGCAACAATTTTAATGGTTACCCATGATGCTTATGCGGCAAGTTATTGTAATCGCGTCCTATTTATTAAAGACGGTAAAATCTTCACAGAACTTGTAAAAGGGAAAAGATCCCGCAAAGAATTTTTCAACAAGGTGTTGGATGTTCTATCCGCACTGGGGGGTGGAGCAAATGACGTTATTTAGTTTAGCAAGGAAAAATATTAAAGGTAATTTCAATAATTATTTTGTCTATTTTGTTACACTCGTCTTCAGCATGGTTATTTATTATACGTTCACTTCCTTGCAATATAGCGAAAAAATTCAGGAAAGCATTGAATTGTCGGATACAATGAGTTTCATGTTTGGGGTATCATCAATTATCTTAATTTTATTCGTAGCAATCTTTATTTTGTACTCCAATTCATTCTTCACAAGAAAAAGGAAGAAAGAAGTCGGATTGTACGCCATACTTGGTTTACGCAAGAAAACCATTGCAAAAATGTTGTTTTATGAAAATTTGATTATGGGAATCATTGCAATAGTTATTGGAATTATTCTTGGAACCTTACTTTCCAAATTATTTGCAATGATTTTAATAAAACTTATGGGTTCAATTGCCGAGGTGGACGTCGGTATTTCCATTTTAGCGATTACCCAAACAGTCATAGTCTTTATGGTCATTATTTTATTCACTTCCGTTCAAGGTTACCGTTTGATTTATCGTTTTACATTAATCGAATTATTCTATGATGAGAAAAAAGGAGAACAAATTCCAAAGGTTTCACTTATTTCGGCTGTTATCGGAGTTATATTGCTTGTCGTTAGTTACTGGCTGATATTAAAACCATTTCCTGACGAATTTACTACGGAATATTTAATAAAAAATTATGGGATTGCTTTTGTTGCTCTCGTCATTGGCACCCATTTATTTTTTCGATCTGTAACGGTCTATTTATTAAGATTATCACAAAAAAATAAGTCGCGTTATTACAGAGGAACTAGAATAATTGAAACATCTCGTTTACTGTTTCGTATTAGAGGGAATGCACGTACCTTTACAGTCATTGCATTGTTGAGTGCTGCTACGATCTGTTTCTTAGGTGCAACTTACAGTGGGTATTACAGCAACGAAAAAAGAGCTAAGGAAGTTGTTCCGTTCAGCTATTCGCATTTGTCAAAAGGTCCAGAATTTGATTCGCAGGTGGAGAGCATAATAAAAGCAGATCATCGACATCCAATAAAAGCCAAACTAGACATACCCGTCATTCAGGTAAAAGGAATACTCTCATTTCAACTGGATTATGACATAAATCCTGTGAAATTAATCTCAGAAAGTACATTTAATAAAGTAGCTAATGCTTTAAATAAGGATGAAACAGTCTCACTATCAGGAAATCAAGCAGCAGTAATCCAGCCAAGGTTTACTGAATATACGAAGTCGGTTTTTAAAGGAGAAAATATAACGATTCAATTGCCTCAAGGAAGCAGCGAACTGCCATTTGTCCATATGGTTGAAAGTAATGTGCTACCTTTCGATTATCCCGATTTCTTTCTCGTAGTCAGTAACGAAATGTTTGCCAAGATAGCCAAAAAAGAGGCACCATTAACTTATAAAGTGTATGAAGTGGAAAATGAAGTAACGGCACAAGCCACTTCAAGGAAAGTAAATAAACTGGTTGGAAACGATTTTCAAGTTTCTTCATCATTTTATACGGAGTATAAGCAAGGTAAAGAAGGAAACGCAATTACTCTCTTTATTTTTGGTTTTTTGGGACTTGTATTTTTAGCGGCAAGTGGAAGTATCATTTATTTCAAACAGTTAACAGAAGCGAATGAGGCGAAAGGACAATATGAAATCCTTAGAAAAATCGGTGTCAATAAAAAGGATATACGTAAATCAATCAAAAGACAGTCATTATTTGTGTTCGGATTGCCACTAACCGTAGGAATATTGCACAGTTGTGTGACATTGTACTTTACTAGCAACTTTATTTCTAATCTAATTGGAATCAATCTTATCTTCCCTATTCTAATGGCTATAGTCTTCTTTGTTATCATCTATGCAGTCTATTACGTATTAACTGTTAATACGTACAATCGCATTGTAAACAAATAAGAGCGAAACATCTCTCGAATGTTCGGTTCGAGAGGTGTTTTGTCATGTATTCCTTTGTTAAAAAAATCCTCATTACTCTGGAATCTAGACCGATTATATTATTGAAGTTCAAATTGAACATCCTTAAATCTTCTAACAACAAAAAATCGAATGATTGGAAATATGATAACTCCCATACAAAATGTATCGCCAATAGAAACACAATTCAGCCTGTAATATCAGAAATGATGCCATATTCTTTCATTAATTTATTTTTAACCATGTAATATTCTTACTCGGTAATTATGTACGGGTTAGCAGTTGTTTTAATATAGTAATTTGCATACCATAAGTAATCAAGTTCTGTTTCAAAAAGCCCCCCCTTTTAATTAATCAATTAAAATCAGACGGCTGTTGGTACAGCTCCACGGGAATTTCACCCCTGCAAGTATTTCTTCCAGCACTACTCATAGCCTGCGACGCTTTGAACGCTCGAACCATGACGGTAGAGGAGTATCATTATCCTAGCTGATGGGTTATCGCCAGCAATCCACCACGATTGCATTAGACTCATAGATAATCGCTCGTTTCTATCGAAAGTCATGGCGTATGAATCAAGTGGCTCATCATCAGTAGAACGTATCTGATTTTTGGTCTATACTGCACGGGGTTATCTTCCGTGCTTTCTTTGTAAAAGAACAATATATGTGAAAGGGAAAACTTAACCATGTAATCAAATCTTGAAAGCTAAAATGCCCTGCATAAGCTTCGAACGTAAACGATCATGTGTGTCTACATCAATGCCCCAATACGTATTACCACGCTCATCATAAAGTTTACGCATAGACAAACTTGCCATATAGCTTCCGTAATGCAAAATAACGTAATTCATCGCTTCTGGATCACCCTTATTTGCAGCTAAAATAATTGGATACGGTAATAAGCCACATTCGTTGTCTTTTGTGTTAGCATCAATCATCCCAGTCATCTGCATGTTCCTCCAAAAATCGCTTTAATCTTTTAAAAGAGCTTGTCCGTCTATACTGAACCGTACTACGAGGAATCTCTAGTAGTTCGGCTATTTCTACATCTGATTTATCAAAAAAATAGTATAGTAGGACTGTCTTACGCTTTTCTATTGGCAAAGTACGCAACGCTTCAGCGAGTAATTTCGGAGTGATTTTCTTTCCAGCCACTTGAAAACTTTGTCCTTCTTCTCCTTCATATTGCTGATCTAAGGTATAGAGTTGATTTTCTACTTGTGGTGTGAGATCAGAAAATGTCATCTCCTTTGCTTGTCGTTGTTGTCTTTCGTTGAAAATATTGATTGCTTCATTCTTCAATACACGTTTACAAAAAGCATTAAATGCACAGCGAACTTGCCACTCGGTACGATCTGGTTCTATCATGCATTTCCTCTCCCTTCGCAACTGCAAAGGTGGGTGATGATTTCCCCTTTCATAACCTTCAACAAGATTTTTTATGAAATGCCAAAAATAAGAGCAATATTTTAAAAAATATTCATTAAATACAAAAAAGCCCAACTGAACATAAGCCAGGTGGGAGTAAAAATTTATACATATTATTAAATGGAAAATTCTATTTCAAAAAGTTGAAAGCCTTAGTTCAAGAAGAAAACAAATTACGACAAAACAAAAAAGTAAAAGTAGTATAAGAGCAAAAGCGCGATTATCCTGTGAAGACATTACTCAAAATTTCCGGTATTCCACGTAACACTTATTATTATAAAATTAATACTTTTGAGCACTCAGATAAAAATTCAAAGTGAAAAAGGCTCATTAGTTCTATTTTTGAGAAGCATAAGGGCAGATATGGTTATCGTCGTATCCTCTTTTCTTCTTTAATATTCACCATCCTAAAGAATCTTTGACGCAAAGGGAATCTGCTTAATTATATAACTTAACAAGAAGCAAAGTGGTATCGTGATCAGAATCATAGCTAGAAACATGAAGGATGGTGGAAAGTGGATGACCTTCAATCCAGCAATAACAATAGCGATAATCGGTATATGAATGATGTAAATCACGAAAGAATGGGCTGACAAGAAGCTCCAACCTTTTCCTTGATGAAAAACTCTTTTCCGAAAGAATATGATTAATCCGAGAATGACGCCAACAGAAAATAGAGCTTCCCACAGAGAATAAACCAAAGATGTCCAGTTCCAGCCACCAGAAAACTGTAATCCGTCTACCCCAAATAACAAGACTAAGGGAAGAAGAAGAATCGATGCTCCAATTGCAATTCCAAAACCCGCCCTCCCCATAGAATCAGGAGTATTTCGAAACCAATTACGTTGGTAAGCGATGATACCCAAAATGAATAGCCCGACATATTGCGGGAGATCATAGCCACTTGCTGTAAAAAGTCCAACAAATGATTGAACCTTGGGAGATCCACCGGGTAAATCAAGAGCAGGAACCCACAGTCTTATGGTGAAGTATCCTGCTGCTAATATCATTACAAAGACTGTAAACATCCTGTAGGTGGGTGGTGTACTCTGCCGAACTACTGATAGCTTATTTTTACTCATAAACTTCGCCCAGACTGCGTATAAACAAACGAATACGAAAAGTAGTTCGACATACCACATCGGCCCGTAAGTTAAATGTGAAAAATAGGTTTGCCATGTAAATGGCTCTTCGTTAAGTATATAGGCTTCAATTGCTTGAACTTGGCTAAGAATGAAAATATAGAAGATAAATGGGATTAGGAATCGGATAGATCTATCTTTGATAAACCGAGTTGTCCCATTTCGTTCAATAGATAAAGGGACAAAGTAACCAGAAATAAGAAAAAATGTCCCCATAAAGAAAGTCTGGTTAAAAGCAAGGAATAGAAGACCCATTACAACCCCAATAGAACCTTGTGTTAATACCTCGTTATAAATGGAAAAATACACCAAATGATGAAGCACAACCAACACTGTAAGAGCTCCTCTTAGGTTATCAATAAAATATAATCGTTCTTCCTTTTGGGGAGACAAGCTCCCTATATGTCTTAAATTCATAATAATTCTTACGTTCCTCTCTATAAACATTTAAAAATTTATTTCAACGGAGCATCCGCCAAACTGGACGGCTATGTATAAACCGTCCTATTTACTCTATATTTTAATTTTCTCCTTTAGTTGTTCCGCCTATTTTCCAAGAGGCTAAACTTATGACCCCACCAACTACAATAAAAATAATGTCCATAACAATTTCAAATCCCTGAAACGCATTAATATAATTTACCAAAAACCAACTTTTTCCACCATTAGTCAAATGATTGATTAATCCGCCTACTCCCTGTATAACGAAAAGTAGACCAAGTCCACTGATAATTTCTTTCATGATGAACACCTCATTAATAATTTTTTAATTTAATATGCCTCTAAGACCGATGTTGAAAAAAACCGCACCTACGACTCCTATCGCTACCAAGAGTGAGGAAATCGGAGCTTCATTTAATTTTGATCTAATTTTATTTAAAAATTGTTGCAGTCTCTCTTTAAACATAATATTAACCCCTAACAAAAGAAGAGAAGGAAGCACCATTACAAGATTGTAGCCAATTATAATAAAGATAGAAGAGGAAGGCTCAATTGTTAGGTGATTCATTAACAAAATGGAATAAAAGTAAGGCAAAGCAGTTACAAATTCAATTAGAAAAACAATGATACCTAACATGATCATCCCTTTCATCGTTGTTTTTGGGGTATAAATGAAATTAAACGTTTTTTTGTATTATCATTTGGTTTACAGAAGCTAATTAGAGCCATAACTGCTCCAAAAAGGAGATAAAACCAATTGATAAAGTCAAATTCAGATAATTCTCCGATTCCTTTCAATAGTGAATCTCCACCAAAGTATAGGAATAAGCCCACTACGAAGTAGCCAAACTGCGTAATAAACAAAAAAACAAGCAAGCGAGAAGATAATTGATTAGGCTGTGTCAATAATAAATAAGCTGTTACAGCAAGTACACCAGGACTTAATATATCAATTAATGCGCAAATAGAAATAATTAGCAAAGCTATCGATGTGTCTATTGATGAAGAAGGCATCAATGCTTCAATACTTTCAATCAAATATAGAGTCCCTCCTTTTTATATGTTATAATTTAAATAACACAGTGTGTTAAAGTTATAATAACACACTGTGTTAAGAAAAGGAAGTGATTTTTTATGCCAAGGATTGTTAATCATGAAAAAAAGAGGAAGTCAATTGCTGAGGCCGCTTGGAGTATTATTAAGAAAGAGGGAATCGAAAAAGCATCTATAAGAAGAGTTGCTATTGAAGCAGGTATGTCTGCTGGAGCGTTAAGACATTATTTTTCAACTAAGGATGAAATGTTATTATTTATCATGGATTATTATCTGGAAGAAGGGAAAAAACGTTCTCAAAGTAAAAGTTGGTCAGACAATCCATTGCAGGCGGTTGCGGAAGTTTTATTAGAGCTTATACCAATTGATGAAGAAAAGAAAATCGAAACGAGTGTTTGGTGGATCCTTGCACTTCAGTCACTTACAAGTGATACTTTAAAAGAAAAAAAAGATGAGATGACTAACGGTATGTATGAATTAGCAAGTTCAATGATCGAGATATTAGTTCTACAAGGGATTTTATCTGATTCAACTAATGTAAAATTAGAAAAGAGTAGGCTAGCGGCATTAATTGATGGATTGTCCATTCATGCTCTGTTAAGACCTGATGTCTACTCTCCAGAAAAGGTGAAGGAAGTAATCCGTTATCATTTAGAAACACTCTGCGATGAAAGTAAATTGAGTTAATTGATCATGTATCTGAAGTTATAGTCCATTTGTGTTATAACGAGATGCACTTTAAAGGGGCATTTTGTTGAACAGTTGCATGAAGTAGGCTTTAGTATATTACAGCTTTTCCTTCCATTACAGGCATAGCCGTCATATTTTTAGTGAAAATACAGTTCACGGATAAGCTTGTAACTAAGTTAAAAATAAATTATTTTAGAATGGCAGTAAATTAGATGAAAAATTCACATTTTTAATCATAGGTTTAAAAAATAGTTACTTTTCAATAAAAATCTGATAGGAAGTGTGAAAATATGTTGGATACTATATGTTTTTTCTGCAAAAATAAATTTACGATTAATCATTCTGATTCACAATATTATAAAATCAAAAAAGGAGAAAATAAATATTATATATGTAAAAGTTGCAATAATTCATTTCAACAAGAAGCGATTAATAAAACTGGAATAAGTCCGGATCAAATTGATGATTATGATAAGTTTTTCCGGTATAAATAAAACTCTCTTTAATATCGCGTAAATGTCAATTTTCTCATCATTCTTACAAAACTTCCTGTAGAATATTCTCAATGAGGGGATCGGAACGAAAGCGATTAATCGTGCGATAGCTTAGTTCGTAACCCTGCACTAGCCACATCATGCGAACACTGTGGAGCAAGTGTTGGTGTTATGGGAGCAGTTGCGGATGCTGTCTTAGATGAAGATAGACAAGTTATTGGAATTATGCCTAGTTTTTTAGAGCAGAGAGAAATATCGCATAAAAGATTATCCAAGCTGATAGTTGTCGAATCTATGCATGAGAGAAAGGCTAAATTGGAAGAGCTTGTAGATGGCTTTGTCGCTTTGCCAGGTGGACCAGGAACATTAGAATGTCACTTTAGGAGATATATTGCACACCATTTAAACGCTATTTTGCATTAAGTAAATATAAAAGCCTAATTTCTCAACTTTAAAATTGAGAAATTAGGCTCATAGAAGGACATTAAACCCTTTCGATCATGATGCATAATGTCCCAGGTTTTTCTAAACTTCATATTCCTCTTTGCTCTGGTTAAATAAACAAATAATAATTTACTCTAGAAGTTTTAGGTGACTGATTATTCACAAAGTAGCCTGTTTTTTGAACTAAGATCAATAATTAGGACTGTGAGTTTGTGATACCATCCAAACACAGAAATGTTGAATGGTTGTTTTAAGATTCCCTTTTTTTCGTGGACATTACCGTTTTTCTCATCTAAGTCGATAAGATGAGACTTGGTCGTTCCAAGAAGTAGTACCAGACATTCCCCAAGAAGTTAAATTGGTGGTAAAGTATTTGTTTGGATAACTTACAAGAGTTAAATAATGACCACCATAATAACGATTTTGATAGAGCCTAATCCAAGAACCAGGAGCTACAGATACAGCAGATATTCTGTTATCCCATGCAGTACTCAGAGAAGTGACCTGAGTTCCAGGATACGCAATTAATGATCTTCCATATCCATGACCCGAAGTATGTTCATATAAATAAGTTGGTCTTGCCATTATACCTATTGACTGACTAGATAATCCCTCTGTAACTTTTTGATGATATGCTTCATATTTTTCTGGAGTAGAGAAGCCATGTACCTTTTCTCCTTGATCAGTTGCTTCAACTACCATTCCAACAATTTTTTTATGTTTATCTGGTGTATATTTTATTCCATCTACTGTGTCAACTTTTAGATCCTGATCTGGATTCGATGTTAAACTAGCTGCATTTGTTCTACCTTCAAAACTAAAAACTAAAGAGAAAAATCCTACTAGGGCTATTAAAGCTAAAGACAGATTACGAATCAATTTTCTTTTCATCAAAGTTCCTCCTCTTAAATTAAAAGTCAATCTATTGTAGTGCAACTTTTTTCAAAACGGTTAAACTTTATTTTAAATCCACAACACGATATTCTTTAACTTTTTCCGCTTGAACCTCACCTTCCTTTTTGTAATAATATGACTTAATTTTCACCTCCTTAATAATTGACTGGCTTTTCTGGTAATATATGATATTTACATAGACCTGCAACTACTTGTCCCATGTTTTTAAAAGTGATTTCAACATATGAATGGCATGTTTCTGCTTTTTAGGATCCAACGGTTTCTGCCATCGAAGTTGCCCTTCTAATAAAAGCATCATTTTCGATTAGTTGTTCCTTCGATGTAAAGTGGTTTTGTATAACGTCATAGTAGCTACATTTGCTTCCTCAATAATTTTCTTTATTCCAACAGCATGAAAACCGTGATAGTTTCGAGCATTCATAAACACTCCTTATTAATAGGAAATCCTTTAATCTCTTTTAATGTATAAAAAAGAAACAGTGGTACCACTGGCTCTAGTCATGCTGTTTGAGAATAGCCATTACTTTTGTCATTTAATTTCTCACCAACTGATATAAAGACGTGAAGGTGTCATAAGTTATCAATATTCTTTAGGTGGAGACAGCCCCATGGATTCATTGACTGGAACAGGGGTAACATGGCACTCTATTTTATTGAGTATGATAAAAATTTTAAAAACTTCAATGAAGAAAATATAAAAATCATAGATATACTTAATGAAAATACAGAACCAGGTGAATGGAAAACCTTAGATTTTGCTAGTTTTGGCGCAAGTGGTTTAGAATTATTTGTCTATGGTGATAAGATGTCATTTCTGATTACCATTCTGGTAAGCTCAAAAAAAGACTGATATGGTCGGAAACTTCCTCAGGGTGGGTCAAAGTTATGATATGATTAGCACCAGGTATACGCACAAAGTTAATATTGGGAACTTCCTTATATAATTGTGCGATTTTAAAGAGATCTCCTGAGTCCTTCTCGCCTATGATAAAAAGTGTCTTCGTTTTAATTTCTCCCAATCTTTCCATCGCTGAATTGGAGGAAACAGTTTCGAATGTTTTCCAATCAAAAGTCTTTTGAATATTGTGTATCATCATTTCGCGCAATAAATCGTATGCTTTTCCAAAAGAAACGCTCCAGGAAGGCTCGCTTAATATTATATTAGTCATTTTCTCGACATCTGGTGCAACTTTAGAAACTCGGCTCTCTAATTCCGCATGTTCGGAAGAAAATTTAAACCCCGACAGGCCTGGAGCGACCAATACCAGTTGAGACACCCTTTTTGGATAGGTCAGAGTAAAATCAGTTGCAATTTGTCCACCTAGGGAATGTCCAACGAGGGCACCTTTCTTAATTTTAAGATGGTCCAAAAGTTTTCTAAGATCCTCAACATAATCAATGGGTTCATTCGGAATGGGTGACCTTCCTGCACCCCGGACATCAAGAGTGATTACTTTGAACGACTTTGAAAGATGTGGTGTGATGAATTCCCAGTCACGTGAATCCATAGCTCCACTATGAAGTAGTATAACTGGCTTTCCTCTTCCTTTAATTTCGTAATGAAGATCCATCTATTTCAATCTCCTTTCCCTGAAAAATGTAGGCATTGCCCATGACTATCTTCGTTTCATTTCTAAGATTCCTTTTCTTATTATCTCCTAAACTGTTCACAAAACCATTTAATAAACTTGTTCGGTTAAAAAGGAAGTTTAATGTACCATTACAAATGATTTAATTGCTCAAGAAGGTCCTATTTCACCACTTTTATAATGCCCATCCTCTTTAATGTTCCAATAAGTGATTTCAATAATTTAAACATCCCCCTTTATTTATTCCACACACTGTGATGAAATGATAATAACACAGTGTGCTAAATAAAAGCAAGAGGTGATTTGAGTGCCGAAAATAGTTGATCATGATCACAAAAGAAAAATGATCGCTGAAACAGCTTGGAAAATTATTGAAACGGAAGGCATTGAAAAAGCATCTATCCGAAGAATTGCATCTGAAGCTGGAATGCCTACCGGAGCAATTGATCAAACCTTTATTCTAAAGCTACAGTAAATAAACTAAATCATTTTTACTCGACAATCATCCAATTTGTATCTTTTTCTAACGTGAGTATATATTGCGAATACTGTGTGGCTTTTGTTGCTTCGTCAATATATTTAACAGTAACCCATACTTTTATTTGGTTCTCTATTGTCTGGAATACTGGCTTGACTAGCCCTGAAAATAGATAATCCTTACCAATCGGTGGTAAAGCATTATTTTTCACATAATAATCAAGTTCCTGTTCTGTTGCAGTCGGATAAAATGTAAAGAATGTCTCCAAAAACTCTGTCACTTCTTGCACCGTATCAGAGTCAACTGTTCCATTACTTTCAGGTTGTTGTGGCTCATAATCTGATTTATTCGGTAAGCTCCACAAGGTAGGGCTTTGTATAATTACTAAGTTTCCTACATTATCTTGATGTAATAAGATTCGATAGGTGGATCGGACCATTTCGCTATTTTTATCTTCCATAATTTTTTGATCTACCGAATAAACAACCGCATAGGTATTATCATTTTCTGGTGACACTGACCAGATATCAATATTACCTACGTTGGAACTAGTAGGAATATCATCTCTTACGGTATCGGTATTTAATGCTTGTAATTCCTCTGTCAAATAGTGACTGATCTTTTCCACCCGTTGTTCAATGGAATCTTTTTCATTTTGCCATGTGTAGTAATCTTTCACAAAGTTTTTCGTAAAGCTTTCAATCGCATTCATATCCATGATCTTGGTTTCAATGATTTCTCTTTCATGAACGGTATGTTGATCAATTGCTGTAAAGTTTTTATAGATTCCAAAGGCTAGGCTACCAATAAGTAATATCCATAAAAGAGTTACTGTTTTTTTACGTGTACCGACAGTCCGTACTTTCATTTTTCTGGATTTTGTTTCGGTCGTTTGTTTTTCTTTTCTTTTAAAAAATCTTCTCATTTGATTCAAACCTTTCTATTGTTTAATACGTCCAGCTCCAATTAAGTGTTTTTGCCAGTAGGCAGTAGTTAAATCTGCATAACCGATTGGATCTCCAGCATTATACATTTGGTTGTTCCCAACATAGATCCCAACGTGAGTGACATAGGTTCCTGCATTATATGTGGAATGAAAGAATACTAAATCACCAGGTTTTGCTTCAGACAAGGGTATATGCTCGGTCACGTCATACTGTTCCTGCGCTGTTCGGGGCAAGTTAATACCCGCCTTTCGATAACTCCATTGTGTTAATCCGCTACAATCAAAAGAAGTATTTGGATTATCTCCCCCAAAAACATAAGGAAACCCTTCATACTTTAAAGCTTCATTCATCACGATCTGAACCATTTCATCATCGAAGTGAGGCGATATAAAATATTGACTGACTAAATCGACATAAAACATATTGCCATAACGGTAACGCCAACCACCATTTTTCTTTTTGGTTATTGGATTTGAATAAATGACTCTGCTACCGCCTGAACGTTCTTTCGCAAAACTTTCGGCTAGTCCAAAACTATATTGTGTGTCTCTTTTTGCAACGTAATCAATAAAAGCACCGCCATAGTTATATGCTTGAATGACTGTATTCTCATCGACACCGCTTGCTTTTGCGGAACGTAATAAATCCGCAAAGTATTTTGTCCCTTGTTGAATCGATGCTTCGGTATCCAATGTGTTTGGTGGTAATCCCAATGATTCACTACTTTGCATCACATCTTTTAACTTGCCGCCGCTTTCTACTTCAATAATGGCAAGTAGAGTAGAAACATACTCAAGAATGCCATATTCTTTCGCATATTTTTCTACCATTGCTTGATGTTTTAGCACATCCGCAGAAACAGATATACCGCCTATCTCATCAATGGAGTCATCACTATCTAATGAGTGTTCTTCATTCGATATAAAAATCGCTACAAAGGCCAATAATCCTAAAAAGGCAAGAAAGCCTAATCCCAAAGCAATGAACATGATTTTTAATTTCATGACTTTCATTAGCGTTTCCTCCTAGTTGCATGGATTGGACGCTTAGTGATTTGTTTCTGGTTTGTACGTTTCAACGGTTTAGAAGGACGCTCGATGATTGTCCGACTATTTTTTGATCGAGAACGTTCTTCATTGGGAGATCGGTTTTCTTTTTTTACTGGTTGTTTGGGATTATCTGTAAAATACACTTTTCTGTCTGGACTCGATAACTGTCGTTGTAATTTGAATTGCTTCATATGCTCGCTTTTTGCGACAGGTCTTATCTTTTCTTTTTGTTGAACAGTTGGGTTCTTTAATCTGTCTTGATGTGCTGATTCATTGACATCATGCGTGACTGGTCGTTCATAACTAGCAGTCTTTAGAGAAGGGGTACGTTTTTTATCCAATGCTTGCCGTCTATCTGCAATGGTTTGACGATGTTTTGCTTGACGGTCTGCATGTGTTTTTTGTCTCTTTTCCTTTGCTTGCTTCATGCCTTCTTTAAAATTACGGGTAGGCTTTGTAAGCTTTTCTTTTCCTTGCATCACCGCATATTGAGCAGTAGTAGGTAAATCATGCAGTTGTTCTTTACGATGAACTATATTTGCACGGAACTGACTTTTCGCACCAAGCATTTTTCCTGTGACTTGACCTACTTTCTGGCTCAAAGTTGTTTGTTTTGTATTGCCATTTGAGCGTTCTTTATTGTTATTTGCAGTTGATGTCAACCGCTGTAACGGTCGAATAGGGGGGAAGGCCCCTTTTGTTTGCTTTGATTTTCCAACCATTGCCCCGACCGTTGCTCCAGCTGTTGCTCCTGCAAGGGTGCGTCCGATTGTTCGCTGTAATCGCCGGCTGCCACGATTAAACATTCGGTAAGGGCGACGCATAACTTGACGTCCAACTTGTTGCGAGTCACTACTTTGCAGTTTAAACATGCTCATAATGTCACCAAGTTTCATGTAAATGCCTGCAAACGTCACAATCTGCAAAAAGGCAATCAAGAAAAATGGATAACTTGTTGTTAAGCTGTAAAGCATGGATGAAACACTAAAAGCAACTGTAATAATGAGCGTAATACCAGCCCGAAGCATAATCACATTAAATAGTTTCATAATCGCCTGTTTTCCCATGTTTTCAAAAGTCGGTATCATCGACAGTAAAAAACTGATGGGTAAAAACATCGCATAGATAATAAACAGAATTTGCGAGAAGATCATAATTCCCGAAAGAAGAAACACAAAAATTGAAATCCCAATATTGAATAGAAATAAAAAGAAGACCATTCCTAAGCGAGTGGTCGTTTTCGTAATCGTTAAGTTTTTATTGTCATGGTCTTCAATTTCTGCTTTGACAGCATCTTCACGATCTTTCCCGTTATTCGTATCAGGATTGATAGAAACTAAGGTTTCGACACGTTCTTCGCCAATTGTTTCTTTATCCGAATCACCAAATTGTAATAACATCCAAGGCTGTTCCACTTGAATGGAAAAGAGGTTATTCCGTATCAGATCAACGCTGTCTTTTCCTTGACTTGTAGAGTTAGGCATCAAAATTTTAGTTCCTAAATCTAAACTTGCTTGACTAATATCTGCTGAAAAATCATTGATTTTAGCAATATATGTTGGAGCGTAAGCGATAAAAGAAGCTGACAAAATAAACACGACTAAAAAGTTTAGGATTGCCCGAATCGCTTTCGTCGTTTCCCGTTTCATTAATCCTGTATATGCCACGTAAATCCCAATCACTAAAATGAAAAGAAGCAAAAAACCTACATAAAATCCAGAACTACTGAACCCACTTGCTGTAATTCCAGCTAATGTTTGCATGTTTTTCCCGATAGCGTCTGCTGTTTGGGAAATGAAGTCGAGAGAATAAGCTTGTTGGATTAAGTAGCCTGTCGCATTTGATAAATACAGGCTAATAATCCAAATGAAATTCGTGATTGTGTATAGTCCATACATCACTTGTTTTCCAATGCCATCATTCCAATTCCATGGCAGCCAATCCCAACCTGTGTCTACGTAAAAATCGAGTTGGTAATGATCAAGCGGATATTTAGAATACAGATTGTCTTCCGATATCGTATCATCAACCAACCCAGCAGCTTGGGCAAATGTTCCAAGTAAAAGAAGGTATAGAAAAACGGCAGTACCAATAAGTACCACCGTTAAGACAATCTTTTTCCATTTTTGTTTGTTCAAATTAATCGCCACCTTTCTTCTCCTGTGAAGGTGGACGCGTGTCAAAAGCATAAAATAAATCTTCAAAGACAGGGTGGACTTGAATAATCCCCACACGTCCATACAAATCTTGAATTAAACATTGACCGTTCTCCAGTTCCCGAAGTTTCCTTTGATTCCCTTCATCTTCTTTATCTACTCCAAAAAATTCAAGTGTCTTTTTTATTTCATTTATATCCCTAGAGCGAAAAGCAAACTTCACACCAATGTTATTTTTTAGTTTTTCATCGGTTAGATCAGCCGCATTTTGCGTGACGAAGTACACACCCGCATTCATCGCACGCCCCGCTCGCACTAGTTTGTTAGATAATGTCTTTCCTTGTGCTACTTGCAAGAATGACCAAGCTTCGTCTAAATCTACAATTTTGAATACACTGCGATCCGAATGGATAAAATCTAATGCAAATGTAGAAATGACAATGAGCATAGCGACACTAAGTAACTCCATCGTCGTATACTCTTCAAAATTTGTTTCTGCATCTGGTAATACTAAGTCTGCCACTTGGATGATATTTAATTGTTTTTCTAAGCTAATCGAGTTTTTCACTGCTCCATCTGAAAACAGAAGGTGGGCGAAGTCATAATCCGTAAAACTTTCGATATGGTCAGCAATAGGGCCTGCTAAAGGATTGGGATCACTTCTTAGTTCATGGATCACAAGAAGTAAACCACGTTCTTCCTGTTGGCCGACGGCTCGAATCGCTCGTCGTAATACCGGGAATTTATCTCCATCTCGACTCGATATACCCGTGAGAAAGGTAAGAATATCAATTGCAAGACTTTCCGAGTCTTTTTTCTTTTTCATAATGACAAAAGGATCAAGTAATCCTTTATTGCTTTCCTCACTCGTTAAATTGACAGTATTTATTTCATGAGCAATTTCGGGCAATGTTTCTTTCCAGTTTCCTCGTTCCGCCTTGGGATCAACAATGAGAGCTTGACCACCAAAGAGAACCGAGTAATAAACAAGTAAGTTGTTCGAGAATGATTTTCCACCACCCAGTGAACCTAGAAAAGCGGAAGCTAACGCATTGGTGACGGAACCTTTTACACCTTGACTGGCTAAGCTTGGATTTAGGTATACATTTCTTCCCGTATCTAAGTTGTAACCAAAATATATTCCTTCTGTTTCTCCCAGCATTTGTGTAGCTCCAAATCCGAGTCCTGCTAAAAAGTCAGAAGTTACGTACTGGATATAATCATTCATATACCGTTTACTGGCTGGGATAAATTCACTGTGTAAACCGATCATATCTCCAAATGGACGAACAAGTTTTACGTTCAAATCATCATAAAAATCTTTCACCTCATTACAACGCTGTTTGAGTTCATCCAAGTTAGGGGCAGATACTCGAATGACATAGCTTAACTTATACATTGATTCTTTACTTTGGTCGAGCACATCTTCTAGTTCATTGACCTGTTCCAGCGCGTCGATGACATTGCTACCTGTTTCGTTATCGGATTCCCAGGCATGGTTATCCAGGTCTTTGAGTTCCTTTTTCTTATTCCGAACGGTAGACAATGCTTTTTTATTCGTTACAATTTCTACGTTCATGGAAGTATCGATTGGAAAATCAAATTGTTGTTGTTGATAATAAAAGATTTCATCCGATGGAAACTCAAGATCACCGACAATGGAATTAATCGTAAAGTAGGCCACATATGTTGTTTGTTCTTCCTGTTCGATTTTTAAATAGCGTTGGTTTTCCTCAATTAAACAACGGGACGGTTTAATCAGATCATATCGTTTCACTAACGTTTCCCTTTTTAACTTCTTTAGGGGAAGAGCATAATCATACTCGTCATAAGCCATTCCAGTTTGGCCGTGAAGATGTTCAATTAGATAGCCAAAGTCATTTTTATCTAATGGGCGTACCTTAAAACGTCTCGAAATTTTGTTTTGTAATAACGATTCCATTTTAGAGAAACGTCTAATTTCATCATGAGGCATGGAAACAAAATCTCCCATCAGATGATGATTCACATCACGGACAAATGAAGATAGTGAATTTTTAATGTTTTTCCCCATTGATTTCATACTGACTTCTTCTTCATTCAGTAACAGCTTAAACCCAATAAAGAAACGATAATCTACTTGATGTTCACCAATCATGGAAACAAGGGCTTCCGTTTGGTCGTCAATCCGTTCATAAGCAACCTCTTGTAATCGCCCTGTGACTAAGTCTTTGCTTCGTTCTTGTACCGAGCGAATACTACTTGCGGTACTAATCTGTAAAGCATGTATTTTCCCGTCTTGATTTTGTGCAATCAATTGACGGAAATGGTCATGAACCTGTATTTTCTCATCCTCCGATAAAAAGGAATAATTATATGGCAACAGCTCATAATACGCAAAACATTCGCCGTCATGATTGAAAACAAGATTGTTTTCAAGATATTTAATCGGATAACGCATGGATTTCACTCCTAACAGCCGTTAAGCTTTCATTTACCTTTACATGTTGTAGTTTGATAGGTTTTCCTGCATACGTAACTTTAGGTCGAAACCAATAGGTCAATGCAGACTTGAGAAAGCTGTACGGTTTTTTGCCATCAAATGTTTTCTGGCTCATAAACCATGTCAAACCAACTGGTATTCCGACATATTTTAATAATGCACCATTAATCAAAGATAACGGGGGAAGATTTCCTAACAACATGACAACTAAGAGCGAAAGTACAAACCATGACATTTGATTGAATGTTACGGGAAAAGGTAAACGAAAATCATTAATGGCATAAATCACTTTTTCGACTGACCAAATACGAGTATAACTTTTGAGTTTTTTCATATAAAATCATCCTTTCGTACATAGAAAAAGCAGCCTGTACGAGAACAAGCTGCTTCTTCATCTATTGAACATATTCAAATACACCATGTGACGTCACGAGAAAGCTGCCTTCAATTTCAAGGTCACGTCCAAAAGCTCTGTAATCAATATAATTCTGTAAGTTAGCAGGGACTTCTCCAAGTACGCCTGTTTCTTCTATCAAGTATCTCGCAACATCTTCCATATCTTCACAATCAGAATAACAAATGATGTCATCCTGATGTTCCAGTAATTCTTCCAAACTATCAAACCAATAGCCTTGCACTTCTGATAGTGCATCATATAAAGGAGAGCCTTCGATTTCTTGAACCATTGCACATAACCGATTGATTTCAGAAATCGGCGTATATTCATCCACCTCAAAGGGCAACTCGAAATCATGAATTGCATATTCTTCATATTCGTCATTTAAACCAATACGTTCTTTCACATCTTCCATATCAATGGGTGGGGTAAACCAAGCACCAACCAATTCACCCTCATTATATTTTCCGAGGTTAGCTATATAGACCTGCATTTCCATTGGTTATCACATCCTTTTTATTAAAAATAGCCATAAAAAAAGCAGCAGCGTTTTATCTGTTGATACACAAATGAGGCTTGTTAATCCCTACCGCACTACCGTTTGGTCCACCATTTTTTTGCAGAACATAAGAAGACCACTTATCTTCCACAAAAAAACGGTATAATTTAAGCCCCTATGATTCGATTAAAGAGGTTTAACAACACATCTTTCACTCCGGCCGCATTAAAGACTAATCCAACCGCAACCAAAGCAATAATTAAAAAGCCTATCAATTTGGAAAACTCTCGTTTAAAGCCTAAATAAATTCCAATCACGACAATTGCCATTAATACTAACGATTGTGCATTACTTAGAAACCAGTTGTATAAATTCTGCCCAAAATTCATTTGGATTTTCTCCCTTCAAAAGTTAATCATTCGTTATCTGATGATGGTTGAATCACTTTCTCTATAGGAATGGTTTGTTGCATGAGTATTTTTTGATGGCGCTTGGATAACTCTGTCTGTTCCAACATATCCTTAATTACACTCGTTTGATTGAGTTCATCTATCTTTGTCGCTAGTTTCCAAGTGGGGGCGACTTGATGAGCTAGCCATCTGAGTGTCTTATCAAAAGTGTAAGGTTCGGGCTTTGTCGTTAATGAAATTTTTCTATTCACACCCAAATCCAAAAATCGTTGCCATTCCTTATTCATTTTCCAACTACTGCGACGTTTTTCCTCGTCCTTATCGACAAAACGAATATACCGATTAATGATCGAAAAGGCAGTCCGTCCAGCGTCTTCATACATCATTAGATCGACAACCGCATGGTAAGCACGATCATTCTTTAATCGAATTTCAAAGCGATTTTTCACGTCCGTATCTTCGAGTGATGTTCCAAATTTCACGTATTGTTCATAATCCTTTTCATACGCACAAAAGTACACGTCACTTTTTAAAGAGCCAATATATAACGTATTTCCCATGTCAGGCTTGTCTTCACTCTGCACAAGTTCACCAGAACGATAGCTTTTAAAACTACGGAAAACAGAGATACATTCTTCATTACGACATTTGTTAGTCAGAAATGGAATATCCAATATCCCTGTTTTATCGTTTATCGCAAGATCAATTCGTTTGAAAACTCCGCCAACACGAAACACGTCCATAAAAAAATCGAACCATGTTCGTTGCTGTGCTAGTAAGAAATTCTCAAATTGTCTGCATCCCTTTCCTTTAAGTTCAAGTAAACAGCCTTTGTCCTCATCAGGTGAAACCATCACCACAATATCACCAAAAACATATTGTTCCATATAGGAATAAAACGCATAATCCTCATGTAACATGTACTCCATTTTGAGTTTCAAAATCTCTTCAATGACAGGCTTCGGGTTTATCGTTAAAAATCGAATTCGTACATAGTCAAACAAGATTTCTAATGGAGCGTCTGGATTAAATTGCTCTAAAATATCGAACAAGGTAGCTTGTAGTGAATCGGAAGGTGTTACTTTTCCCGTTTCAATTTCACTCATATATTGTCTTGAAATCCCAATATGAGTAGCTAGTTTATTTTGCGATACACCGTATTCCAATCGTTTTTCTTTTAACCGTTGATACCAAGGTACTTGATTCATGTGCATTCCTCCAAACTAAAAAAAGATGTCAACTAAAGGTTAAAAGCTGACATCTTCTTGATATGCTCCAAACCGTTGCGCCATCAGGTGTTATTGGCTTTTGGAACAGTTTCTTATTGTTTTTCTACCCCCCTGTTAGAATTGGGGGGTTAAGGCGTGGCTGTCGCCACGCAGGCTTAGCCCAGCACGTCGGCTTTCGCTTCGCACGCCGCCGCACTGGGCAGCCTTTATGACACTAACTTTCCAATTTCTTTTAGAAAATCATGTCCTTTGGGGACAAGAGGTGTGTAAAATTCAGAAATGACACCATCACCTTTATCGACATACCCGCGTCCTTTAATTTGTTTTAGGAAAAATTGTTTTTGGACATCCGATCCGAACATCATGCCATATCCTAGTTCGGACATTCTGCCTAAAGCAACGCGAAAATTAAATTGATCACGAATCCCATCGCCTAAATACTTTGCATCTGGCCGCTGACAGGCGAGAATAAGAAAGAAACCGGCTTGACGACCTAACATTACAATTTGTTTTAGTTTCGTTAATACAGCTGTACTTTCTTTAGAAGCAAGCATTTCCATAAAAGCTACGTATTCGTCAAACACTAGAAAATGGGGAGGTAAACCCAAGTAAGCATAATTTTCCCCTGTTTTATATCCTTGCATTTGTTTCATTTCTTCACTTCGAGCCATCATATCTTCATAAAATTGGTTAATACATGCCATCATGTCTTCTTTTTTATAATATACTCCAGGCATGACAGTAGTTAGATCGGCTAAATCTGCATTTTTCGGATCTAAAATATATAACTTCGCATTCGTTTTTAACAACGCTTCAATCAATGTAAGAATAAAATACGTTTTTCCGCCACCTGTTCCGCCAGCAATCAACATATGTGGCAGCTGATTGTATTCCCAATCCATTGATTTCATGAGCTTTAAACGACCGTTTTGCGCAATGACTTCATCAATTGAAATACGGTTCGAAATCATATCATAAAAAAGCACATACTCCACATAGGAATCATGTAATTCCTTTGTCACTAACTCACAATACAAGCCACTTTCTAACTTTTTTTCCAAATTTAAAAGTGGCTCTTGATATTTACCAAGTGTTATTTCTACTTGAATATGAATCATGCCTTTTTCATACCGATAATACATCTTTGGAAAATGAGTCATTTTTTCCTTCGCCTTACTAGATGGGATATCTTTGAAAAATCCTTCATTTATCACTTGTTTTGTTTCATACCACTGATTGTCTAAAATCATCTTTGCGAGCTTTTGACGATGCATCAACTGTTTTAGATGGTTATAACGATACCGATAATAAACAAATGCACAGATTGCCATCAATAGCAAACTAATAATTAGGGAACTGAATCCATACGTACTTATAAAGTGAGTTTGAAATGGATCAACTTCCCACGTTGTCGAAAGTAAAAACTTTATATGAAAAGGGATAAAGAAAACGAGCCATACACCAAACAACCCAAAAAAGATAAATTGAAAAAAGAGAGAGGCGTCACTCGGTCGAATTCGCTTCCCTCTTTTTTTGTAAAATTTCATTATTTATCTTTGGATGGAGTGGATTTTTGAGTGTTAGTGCCTGGCGACGCTGTTTTCCCTTTTAAAACCAAGTCATCTGCCTTGATATACCAATCCACATCCGCACCACGAAAAGTTGCATTTGCGACTGTATCTGCGACAGGATTAATCAGTTCCACTTCTGCATTATAATCAAAGTCTTTTAATGGAACGGATGCAGGAATACTTACTTGAATCATACGTCCTTGTTCACGAGACTTTAAATCATACGTGCGTTCTTTTACTTCTGTTGATACCGTTCCATCTTCATTTTGCAAAAACACTTCCCGACGTAATGACGAAAACTTTAATAATCCGAATGTCTTTTCTTTATCAATGACAATTCCTTCTGCTAACCTCATGTTTTTTCCTCCTTATGCTTTGACCATATCGTCAGCATGTAAAATGTATTTTGTAAAACCGCGATCACCAATTTTATAACCTTCTGCGGTAATTTTTGCATTGACCAATTTCACTTTTTCTTCATGTTCAAAGAATTTCTCTCCGGCTTCTTGAGGCAAGATTACCTCAATATCATCTGCACGTTGAATATCGGAGTACAAATTATAACTACGTGACAATGTTGTCATGCGCCCATTAATACGGCGTTGTTCCACCTTACCTTCACCAGCATATTCTAAATTTCCAAACGTTTTTTCCATATTTGGAATGACATGTTTTAACTCCATTATATAGACCTCTCTTCTTGTTTTAATTTTTGTTATTTATTAGTAAGCAAGGGGAGAAGGGAGGGGAACGGGGAAAATACTCTTTCATTTGTCAATCACTCCTATGCTTCTTGTAGTCGATAATCCACACGTCCATAAATACACACCAAAAAACAACCATCGTTTCTTCATTTTTATCACGTATCAATTTTCCATGAGGAAAAAACGGAAAGTCTTCAATCTTTATCTCATTTAAAACAAAATGGTCTTCAATCCAATCCATTACTTTCGTTTCAATTTCTTCCATATAAATCACACCACCTTATTTTGGGCAATAAAAAAAGCATGACAGATAGAATTTGTCATACGTTGGTTTTATTATCTATAAAACTTCAGCAATACCAGCCATAATATATTCCGCACATGGTACAGCAATCGCATTTCCAATTGCCTTATATCTAGCATAATCACTAATCGCTTCACCTTTGTTCCCTTAGGCTGTCCAACCCTCTGGTAAACCCATTAAACGTTCGCATTCCAATGGAGTAAGCTGCCGAATATAGCCTTCATTTTCTTTCCCTTCGTACCAAAAAGAAAAGTTATTGACAGAGCCCGCTAACAAAGTAGGGAAGGGATCGTTTGTTTTTCCGAAACTTCCATGAAATCCTTTTTTGTTTCTTTCTTTAGCTGTACTTCGCATGCGTCTTTCTTGAAAGGGGCGGACGATGGGTATTTTCCCCCCTGCTTTTTGAGAAGATATTCTACTGGTAGTGGGGGAGGACAGCCTGCTTTCTCTGCAAGACGTAAAAATCGATTGCAAATCGCGGGCTTTAAATAGTATTTCTGTGGCACGTGTTCCTCCAAAATCTGCCACGAGGAAGATACGTCTTCTTCTTTGAGCGAGTGTGGGCTTTCCCCAATATTGGGCATCCAACAATCGCCAAGCGATATCAACATCATTCCCTCGGACCATTCCAGCGTTTGCCCAGACTCCAGAAGTAGGCATTGAAATTTCGGTATTTGTGAACGATTCAAGCACGGCCTTAAAATCCAGCCTGTTATTTGATGAAAAAGCTCCCATGACGTTTTCCCAAACAGCGATAACTGGATATGTTCCATTCGTTGCGCACCTCATTTCTTCTATAATTCGTATTGCATGATAAAATAAACTGGATTGACTTCCAGTAAGACCTTCTCGTTTACCAATATTGGATAGGTTCTGACAAGGTGACCCAAATGTAATGATATGAACAGGTGGAATTTCCCCACCATTTACTTTAGTAATATCTCCAAAATGAATCATGTTAGGAAAGTGTCGTTTTGTAATAGATATAGGTGCTTTTTCAATCTCACTTGCCCATGTTGGACTAATTCCAAAACGGGAAGCAGAGAGGGGGAAGACACCGATTCCATCAAAAAGGCTACCAAGTGTTAAATTTTTCATTTTAATCAACTCACTTTAAAATAAAAAAGACACTTCGGAATGAGAAGTGTCTAATTAAAATACTTTTAGAAATTTTAAAGATATTAAATTTTAATTCAAAATATCTACCATCAATTTTTTCGTTAGTATAGTAAATTCATCTACATATTCTTTTCGAAGGATTTTGCTGGGAATGTGAGAACTGTAATCAATATGGTTTATCTCTGAAACATTATTATACTTTCCAATTTCCTCCTTTTTTAATGTCGTTGTAAATATTACTTGATTATCTAGCTGGTTAAATAAATCAATTACAATTTGTTCTCTATCTGTTGATAAATCTTCAGCTCGAAAAGAATCAATAACAATTGGATAGGGATGTTTCAGAACTTTAGCAAGAGCATAAGTTTTAGCTAAATGAAATTGAGTCGCTTCACTTCCGGAAAAAACTTGACTTTTCTTAGTAAATATATCGTCAAAAATCAAATTTCCATTAGGATCAATTTGTTTATATACATCATTCATTACCTTTAATATATCTTTCATGAGTAAATTTTGTTTATTAATAGTTTCTTTACTATTCGATTCACTCTCTTTAATAGATGAGTTTATCCCCGAAATTTGTTTTTCTAAAGATTCTAACTTTACTTCAATTTTATCAATGTCAGTTACATCTTCTTTGTAAAGAATGATTGATTCTAAAGAAATGTCTTCATCAGATAATAGTTCTTGAAGCTGTTGTTGATAGATATTTATTTCACTAGTTTGTTTATCTAGTTCTTCAGTATATGAATCTATTTTTTCAGTGATAGATTCAATAATTTGGTTTCTAACCTCTTTAGTTGAAACATCAAAAGTAAAACTTTTTTTGATGCTAGAAGAGTACCCTATATGAGTAGAATGACAATCTAAGCATTGTAATTCACCTGTTGATATTGTTCTATTCAAAGAGTTGAGTTCTTTTAAAGTATTTTCATATTTTATACGACGATTTAATGTTCGATTCCTGTCATTTTTTGAGAGTACTAAATTTTTCCTCACATTTTCAATCTGTTTTATTTTATCTTCAAAGGCTACTCTATCGCTATGTTTACTTATATAAGTCATAGACTGATCCTTTGAATTTAAAATTTTATTTTTTTCCAAAAGAATCTTTTTTTCTTCTTTCAAGCTTTTTAATTTAGCTTTTTCAAGTGAAATTTCTGCCAAACTTAGTGTCTTTCCCCCTAGACTAGCAAAAGAATAGAGGACATTATAAAAGTCCTTTTTTGTATAAAACCCTTTATTTGAAATATTTGAAGAATCCTTTTTATCCTGACCAACAAAGAAAATTTGATTAAATAAATCAGGATCTACAATTCTTTGGACTCCATTTTTTATAATTTCAGGCAGTGGATATATGTTTTTTGTCCAGTATCTTTTTAGTTCGGAAACATTATCAAATATTAATATTGATTTTTCTACATACAATACAAAAGTGTCTTTTTTTCTTGAGATAATGTACGTAGTGCTATTAAATTCAAACTCAATAATATAATAATATTCTTCAAATTTGAAAGATGATGGAAAAACTGGTTCGCTACCAAGACAATACATCAAAGACTGTATAATAATAGTTTTTCCTTTGTTGTTGTCATCACTTGAAATAACGTTTAGTTCTTTTGTTAACCTTTTTTCTATATATGCTTCATGTGAATTTCCCACAGCAATCTTTTTAATTATCATTTTGTAAACCCTCTTTTACAGTTGCAATAAAGTATTTTAAAGACAAGTTATCAAAGTCAGGACAGTTTTGCTTTGTGTTTTTATCTAGTAAATTAAATATTTCTTCTACACTTTTATTTGGATAATCAAGTATTTTATTATATGTTTCGTTAAATAATACCCAAAATTCTTCAGCACAGTTTTTATTGAAAAGAGCTCTTGAGAATGCAATTTTACACTCCTCTAATGCATCTTTTCTTGATTCAGGAGGAAAAGAAGTGTAGATATCTATAAAAGGAACAGGACACCCTTTTTCAAATGGGTTCTTATTAATTAATCTACCTATTACAAGTGTTTTTATTTGACCACTAGTTAAATGTCGATAGTAGTATAAGGATTGATCGATAGAAGTAATGGTAACGCCTTCCACTGGGTCTGTATTTTTCTTATCCGATTGAATTTTCCGAATTTCATTAAAAATTGCTGTTAGTTCGTCATTTTTTGGTATTAGAGCAATATGATCTTTAATAATAGATTTTACGTAATCACTGGGTTCTTTATCATCTATCACGAAAAGAACGTTGTTCAAAAATTCCTCAATTCTTTCAACGGAAATATCAGAAGAATTAATATAATTTTTTGATTGAGCCTCTTCGACTAATCCCTCTTTTAATTTTTCACGTGCATTCACTTGAATGTTATCGATTTTAAAGATGTTTTTTGTTGAATCAATACGAACAGTGGATGACACGCCCCCAACAAACAAAATATAACTGTCAAATTCAAAATAACTAACAAAGTTTTTATATAATGTTACAAGTTCTCTTCCTAGTGCTTTTGGGGAGTTGTTTTTTGCTCCTTTAGATTGAATATCCCAAAGTCTATCTGCCATTCGATCCATTCCAGTTAAATCATTAAAAAAATCCACAACAAAATAGTGAATATCATCATTGTTTTCATGAAAATTCATTAAATAAAGTAGCGCTTTCGTTTCCGAATCTGCTGCGGATTTTCTTAATTTTTCCGAGGAGGAGACAGTATAGACCATAATATTTTCCCTTTCTAGCAACAGTTTTAATTTCATTGTATATTAAAGGTAATAAACAATCTAATAATTCAAATTAAATTATTCACTAAATAAATGCTTCATCATTATTCGTAATGTTTTTCTTGCTAATAATTAATATAATCAATATATATGTCTTTGGAGGTACCTTAAATGAAATTTAAACTATCAGCCTCAATATTATTTATTGGAATTTTTCTGTTAAGAATATTGAAACCAGAGTTAAATATCGATTCGATTTCGGTAATGCTAATTGTATTAGCGTTAGTACCTTGGTTTATTCAATACATAAAGTCTTTAGAAATAAATGGTCTTGGTAAAGTTGAGTTAATTACAGAAGACCAAAAGCAAGCAATCCAGAAGAATGCTGATGAAGCAGGAATTTTACTGGTACTAAAGAGAATGAAATAAGTAATAATTATACATTTTACAATTTAAGATATGAAGATCCAAAACTTGCCCTTGCAGGTTTAAGAATTGAATTAGAAAGCACATTGATTAAATTAGTTGAAAAGAACTCTCTCGATGGTCAACGATTTGGTCTAAATAAAATGACTAATATTTTATCAAAAAACAATATCATTACTAGCGGTGAAAGTTCATTGATATATGATATTTCAAGTGTTTTAAATCGTGCTGTTCACAGCCAATTGGGTGAGTATAACAGTGAAACTTTTGACTGGGTTTTTGACGTGGGTTTGAAACTGTTAGACTCACTTGGAAAAAAGTTAAGTGACTAGACAAATGAAAAGATGTTCAAAGACTTGAACGCCCTATTAAGAATATTTAAGTTTAGGCTCTATTTCCAGATAGTAAATAGAAATTCCGATTTGGAACAACTGGCATTTTTTACTTTTTTCTATGCGGCTTAATTGTTTTCATATGCTCCCAAACTCCATGATACTACTGTGTTTTTCTTTATATGATGTACGTTTACAACAGACTGGGAGTAGAGTAGTAATAGCGGGGCTAGAAATCTTTGTATATCAAAGAATTTAGATTCTTTTTTTATTCTACAAGTAATCTACATTAAATTATTTTAGGAGAAGGATCATAGATTTGTTTTGATTCCTTAAAAGTAAATATCTTTAAATACATGATCATTGAATGATTCAAACTTAGTACCATTTTTGATTAGTTTACCTCGATAATAGACAACTACTTTTTTGTTTGTGTCTAAGAATTTTTTTAAATCAGACGTAGACTTATTCTCAGATACCGATTTTATATTTGAAAAAATTTTTGGTAATTTACTATTAATGAATTCAATTTCTAACATATTATCACCAAACTTAGCGGTTCTAATTAATGCTTCCCCGTAGATTATTCGTGTACAGTCATACGGAACAAAGTTATTTTTACTTTCCAAAAATAATTCGTTCAATGAAATTTTTTCATTTTCGATAGCGATGATTTGTGAATCTTTGTCTAGTCCAGGATCTTCAAATAAATTAATAAAACTGGCAATAGGGTAGACGTGTCTTGCTTCGCTTTTCACTTTATTATTCGAATTAGTTGTTTGATTAGTTTCCTCACTGGAGAATTCAGTTTTTAAATTAGTTTTATCATTACTTTTTGCTTTACCAATCGATTTTGTCATCTTAATTAATCCATTTTTTTGAATAGATTCCTTGGCAAGATTGCTTTCAAGTTTTTCTTGTTCTTTAATTTCCTCCTCCGACAATTCACTACATCCAATGACATGAAGCTCGTCTTGAGATGATGGTGTAAAAAAATATCGTATTCCTTTTTTGTTCCAGTTTGTGCAAGTCATATTAATTTGACAGTTTGGATTACTACATTGAAATGCCCGCCTGTCGTGTAATCGTCCCTTGATCGAAAAATTACTCGCTTGTTTTGCACTTATATTTCTATTTAATTCTAAGCTGTAAGCACGTTCTGACACACTATACCTCCTCAAGTGTTTCTATTTTTATTATAACATTACTTTTAAGGTCTGTTGGGTATAGTGATAAAGTTGTATCCTTTTTTGAACAGGTGGTGCATAAACAATATTTATAACATTTGTTCCACCAAAAGAGGCTGGGACAAAACCCCAGTAATTAAAAAGAGTGGTACTCGCCAATAAGTTGGTGAGTACCGCTCTTTTTATGCATACAAAAAGGACACCTTTTGATAAAATTAAAGTTACCAGACAATAATTTT
>NZ_QWEH01000012.1 GCF_003515705.1 Oceanobacillus profundus | reverse complement strand
AAAATTATTGTCTGGTAACTTTAATTTTATCAAAAGGTGTCCTTTTTGTATGCATAAAAAGAGCGGTACTCACCAACTTATTGGCGAGTACCACTCTTTTTAATTACTGGGGTTTTGTCCCAGCCTCATTTTTATTAGTTTAGTAGGTTCTTCTCTACTTTTCCATCTTTCATTACAATCTGAATCGTATCATTGTCAGCAAGAGAGGAAATATCCTCCAGCGGGTTGCCTTTTACGATAATAATATCTGCTAATTTTCCAGCTTCAATTGTCCCAACTTTATTTTCCCATCCGAGACATTCTGCAGCAGTTTTTGTAGAAGCTACAATGGACTCCATCGGTGACATTCCAATCTCCGTCATTAAACCTAGCTCACGTAAGTTGATTCCATGTTTCACAACTCCTGCATCTGTTCCCATAGCAATTTTCACACCGGCTTGATAAGCTTTTGCAATACTTGCTTTATGAATTTCAATAACTTCCTTTGATTTTTCTACAGCAGTATCAGGCATACCTGCTTCCTCTGCTGTTTCTAAAACACCAACAGGAGCAAGTAATGTTGGTACGAGATATGTACCTTTTTCAAGCATCAACTCAATTGCCTCATCATCCAGAAAGATTCCATGCTCAATCGAATGTACTCCAGCCCTTACTGCATTTTTAATACCTTCTGCACCTTGTGCATGTGCCATTACCTTGACACCTTTTCTAAACTTTCCTTCCTCAACAATCGCTTCTAATTCTGCTTGAGAAAATTGCGTGAATTCCGGGTGGTCTGTTGCACTTGTTACACCACCAGTTGCGTGCACCTTTATAACTTCTGCACCTGCACGCAGCATTTCACGTGCTTTTTTGCGAACCTCTTCTACTCCATCACATTTTCCACTTGGCATTCCTGGATAACCCGATGGTAAAAGATCCATTTCTATACCCGAGACTGTATAACCATCCCCATGCCCGCCAGTGATCGTCAGTGCGTTAATACTTAATTGCATTCTTGGTCCTGTAATAAGCCCCTCTTCAATTGCTTTTTTCACACCTAGATCTGCTCCAAGTGCATCGCGAACAGAAGTAATGCCTGCGTGTAATGTTGCTTCCAGGTATTTTGCTGCTTGGTAATACATAAAAGAAAATGGAGTTGTCAGCCTTTTTGCAACCGGTGAAAACTCGAGCATCATATGAACATGTGTATCTATTAAACCTGGCATAATCGTTCCACCCTGCGCATCCAAAACTGCTTCATTACCGTCTGCAGTATACATACTTTCGGGACCAACGTATTGTATACAATTACCTTCTACAACAACAATTGCACCTTGTTGAATTTCTCCACCATTTCCATCTATCAACAATCCATTTTTAATTATTGTTTTTCCCATTTTATTTTCCTCCAACGATTCCTATAATGTTTGAACTAATATTCCCGCGATGACTACTGATGCAATGGTAACGGTCGTAAACCCGCCAATTAGCATCGGTGTCAGCATTTCATTAAAAATGGTTTCCTCTTCCTCTTTATTCCTTGCAATACTTCTGCTTACTTCTTCACAAAGAATATAGTCAGCCGGAAACCCAAATAATGCTGTTAAAGCAACAGGCATTCCCTTATATGGGTGCCACTTCAGCAGCTTCGAAACGATAAATCCACCTAATGAAATACCGAGTGTACCAAGCAAAAGCAAAACAATGATACTAGGCAGGTTGTTTAATACATCCTGTGGACTAACATCAGCCATTGTACCAATAACAACAAATATAATTGCAATCATCGTTAAGTTAAATGAATTCGCTTTTTCCAGTGATTTATGTTCAAAGATACCGAGCTTCAATCCTGTTACACCAAATGCAAGACACCAAAGACTGTAATGGATTGGTGTTACCTCACCTAGTGCCGTACCAATTGCTGCACCTACAAATACAAAGAATAATTTTAATGTCATACTCGATTTAATTGGACTCTTCGCAGCTGTTTCCTTTGTAGCTGTAAGCTTAGTATCTTCCATCGGCTTAAATGTTCCATTATCTATCTGCTCTTGAATCGTAAACGCATATTTTCTTAGAAAATATTGCGCGAGCGGCATTCCCAATAATCCTTGAAACGCAACGATCAATGCTGGAATAACTACTAAGCTTGTCAGCCCAATCTCTGTTAACTTTTCAGAAGTAATAATTAGTGCTACAACTCCTCCACTGAGCGGCCCAATTCCCGCTACCGCAGTTGGATAGTCAAAGAGAAATGAGACAATAACCAATATGAGTACACCAGAAACTATAATCCCTCCTAATGAAATTAATACAGCTTTATACTGGGTTTTCAAGAGTGAAAAAGGAATCATTGTGCCCATGTGTAAAATAGCAGGTCCAACTAACATCGCCCCTAATGCAGCGAATTGTGATGTTGCAAGAATATCTTTAGGGAATATTCCCGTCCAAATACAAATCAAATAACCTACCATCGCGGTAAGAAGCATTGGAATTCTTGCTTTGGAGATGATCGAAAGCCACTCTCCAAGTGCAATCAATGCAAAAATAAGCGTTGTAGCTATAAGTGGATTGCTTAGCATAAAAAGACCTCCGTATCTAAGATGTAAAGTTTTATTATTATGAAAATTCACTCCATGCAAGCAGGTCCTTTATATAATAGCAACCAATGTTTAGAGCAATTTTAGATATTATAAACCCATTTCCTCTCAAAAATCAATACAATATCTGAAATTTTTGTCGAATTTCGTCATGTATTCGCTATCATTATTTAAACTCAACTCGAAATTTTCTTATATAACGAAAGTGTAGCTTAAAATAAAATGGAGAGTTACATTAAAGCGCAACTCTCCATTTACAAAGCTCTTATATAGGACTCAATAATTCACACAGATAAACGTGCTTTCATTTCTCCAGAGTCATCCTTGCGCTGTTTCTGTATATACCAAACCCCGAGAAGGAGTAATAATCCAATTAAACTAATAACCAAATCAGGTACAATAAGCATAACACCTGCAATAAACAGAATCAGACGCTCCCATGAATAGGAACTTCTTATGAAAAATCCAATCACAGCGCTACTAACTGCGGTCATTCCGATAATTGCAGTTAATAAGGAAATAATGAGTCTTATTGGTGTAATATCCTGTAACAACAATATTGGATTGTAAATGAATATATACGGTATAATGAATGCAGCTATGGCTAATTTCACAGCTGTTACCCCCGATTTAAATGGATTTGCTCGAGCGATGCCAGCCCCAGCATATGCAGCCAAGCAAACAGGTGGTGTAATATCTGCAACAATTCCGAAGTAAAAGACAAACATATGAGCTGCTATCGGTAAAACCCCAAAATCATTAATTAGAACAGGCGCTGCAATGGTCGCTGTCACGACATAGTTAGCGGTTGTTGGAAGTCCCATGCCCAAAATAATACAAGCAATCATGGTAAAAATTAAGGAGAAAAATAGTATGCCACCTGATAACGCAATGATACTTGCGGCAAATTTAGCTCCCAAGCCTGTAATACTTACAACTCCAGCAATAATCCCTGCCGTTCCAACTGCTGCAATTACCGGCAGTGCTACCCGAGCACCTTCCTCCAGAACAAGAAACACTTTTTTAACGCTCATTCGTGTGTCTTTTCGAATTAAGCTAACAAGAAAAGCAGTGAAAATCCCCATTAATGCTGCTCGTTGTGGAGTAAAACCAACCATAATCGTTCCAATAATAATGAATAGCGGCAGAAGCATGTACCCATTTTTCACCATTAACTCCTTGAAAACTGGCAGCTGAGCCTTCGGTAATCCGATAACACCTATTTTCTTTGCTTCAAAATGAGTTCCAATAAAGATACCTGTAAAATATAATACAGCAGGAACGATTGCTGCTAACATAATTGTTCCGTAGGACACACCTAAATATTCCATCATAATAAATGCCGCGGCTCCCATAATTGGTGGCATAATTTGTCCCCCAGTAGACGCAGAAGCTTCTGTCGCTGCAGCAAATTCTGGCTTAAACCCTGACTTTTTCATCATTGGAATGGTAAACGATCCAGAAGCAACTGTATTCCCAACCGAACTTCCAGATACCATACCTTGCAGTGCACTTGCTACTACAGCTGTTTTAGCAGTACCACCCGTAAATCTTCCCGTTAAAGCAAGTGCAATATCATTAAAAAACTGACCGATTTTCGTGTGCACTAAAATAACGCCAAAGAAAAGAAATAAGAAAATAAACTTGGCTGATATTTGAATCGGCGTACCAAAAATACCGATCTCCTTATACCATAAATCTGTTGTAATCCGATCCACGGCGAATCCTGGATGTGACAGTATTTGTGTCGGCATAAAGTTACCAAAAACAGCATACAAAATCGCAACACTCGCTACAATGACAATAGGAAGTCCTACTGTTCGACGAGTTGCTTCCAGTAATAATAAAATTCCAAGAATAGAAATAATAACATCTAACGTACCATATCCAGAAATACGACTTTGAAGAATCGATTCAAAGAAAATAATCTTATGGTACGTTACATAAATTGCAGTAAATGCTAAAAGCACATCATACCATGGAACGGTTTTTTGTTTTTTTTGTAATCCTTTTTTTGCAGGAAACAGTAAAAACATAAGACCAAGCGCTGTTCCTAAGTGAATTGCTCCTTGCTGCTGTGATGGAAGTGTACCAAAATAACCTGTATATAAATGGAATAGCGTAAGAGCTACACCTAGAAATGAAACGACCCAAGCCCACTTTCCAATGTTTACACGGTAATTGCTCTCGCGATCATATTTTTCTAAAATTTGTTTAGCATCTAGTTGGGAGTTTTCTTTCATTCGATCACACCTTTATAAAATAGTAAGAAAAGGATCCCGGTTTAATTACTAGATCCTCTTCTTTGTATTCTTATATAGCAATTAAAATATGGAACCAAGTACCTCTATATAACTTACTCTAAATCGTCCAGGCTCGTGATGTCTGTGTTTTCCCGTGTAACAATTTGAACGACTTCAGGGTAAATATGACCGATAAATGCTGCATTTGTAACTTCATTTTCTGCAAAGTCACCTTCTCCATGCACTGCATCCAGTGCCGGTACATGAACTGTCATACCAAGATCCATATTCCCATCACGTATACTGGCTAAGTTTTCAATGGAAGCACCCGTTTCTGTATTCGTCACATTTAATCCTTCAATATTCTTATTCCAAATCGTCGCTATTTCTCCACCGAGTGGATAATAGGTACCGCCCTGACTTCCCGTTCCCAAAATTAAATCATTCTTTCGTTCCGTTGCGCCTAGTACTGCAACTTCATTATCTACCGCCAACCCTTGCTCTTCGTAATAACGCTTAGCACCAGGATGAATCGGTAAGCCTTCTGCTCCTTGCAGTGCATTTTCCAACGTCATATGCACGGACTGTGCATGTGTATTTTCGTTTGCATTTTCCACCATACTTTTCGCAAGCTCATATCCAAGCTCTTCATCAATTGAATCTGTATTTGCTACTAAAACAGCAAATGCCGTAACGGTCTCAATATCTTCATCCATAAAATCATACGTATCCTGTGGAATCGTGTATCGCATGTATCCACTGTTTTCTTCCATATATGCTATCGCATCATCTGATAACCCAATCATTTTCACATCACCAACAGACGCTTGCAAACTTTCAATATTACCGGCAGGCAAACCTAGAATACCAATAGAAACATCGATGTTTCCGTCTTGTACACCATCTGCTGCGTCTCCAAAGCCTTCTTGATAGGCACTATAATCACTATCTTCAATACCATAGGCATCCAAAATTAATTTGGATACCGCATTTGTTTCACTTGCAGGCGGACCAATTGCAATATTTGCTCCTCCCCCACCACAGGCTATAAGTAAAAATAAGCATAAAATAGATGTAAGCGTTAACAAAAATATTCTTTTGAACACACCATCAACCCCTTATCATGTTTACTTTTCGGATATTCTTAAATACTATGTAGATTTCCAATGTTAGCCAATCCTTACACTAATTATATATTATTTCAGAAAAATTTCAATATTTATTCAATGGAATATCTGGACAAAAATGAAGCTAATAAACTAGTAGCCAAATCCATAGATTCGACTACTAATTATAGGGAAGTTTCCAAACCGTTTGGAAGTATTCAACAATCTACTTCACATGCTAAAACTCCTTTGAGGAAAAAGGCAGAAACAATTTAATTCCCCGCTTATTAACCGGAAGAAACTTGCTATCGGCAACTAGATGGCTAATATAACCAGCTAAACAAGCATAGAAGACACCTTCGATTCCAAGAGACTCCTGTAAATGAAAAGCAATAATTCCGAAGAATATAGTACCTATAATGGAGTGTGTGTAACTCCGATGAGAAACGAAAGATGCTATTAATATGTAAACTCCAAGCAACATTAGCCATTTTTCTTGTAACGTAATACTGCCAGCAAGTATACCTATCCCCGTAATAATTAACATATGTTTTTGTTTAAGCAAAGCTGATAATGCCATCATCGCTATGCCGATCCCCATCCCAAAAAGTCGTTCTGTTGCTGTTCCTTCATAAAGACTGTACATAATCATCAATGCACCAATTAACTGAGCCGCTGATTGAATTACTTTATGGGAGAATGTTATTTTGCTTCGAAGTTTTCCATCGATATCCAAATCAGGCATTAAGCCTGAAACACCTCCTAGTCCAACGAAAAGTAATGTTGTCGTAGGAGACGATGCAAATTGATTCGCAACGACAAAGCCTGCAGCCGCTCCAATTGCAACATGTGCTGTTCCATTCATATGATATATCATCTCTTTCCAAATTAATGTGGTATTTTTAGAAAACCTGGTACTTGTAGATGGGATTCGTAGAAAGCATTCTTAGTAGAACTTATACGTTAAAATGCAAGACTTTAGACGAATGCATTCGTTGCACTTATACAGATAGTAAAGTTTTTATGCTTTCCTATCCTCCAAAACACCAAGCTCTATTTTACACAAAAATAACAAGTTATGTGTGTTATACAAACAAAATCGACACGTTTAACCATATTTTTGATTATCTTATCTTGCAAAATCATACTATTTCCCTAAGGACGAGCATATATTTCAGCATGATAATTTTTGTATTTATGGTACTATTATTTTAAAAAATGTTTGCAAAGGGAGGAATTCTATTGAGATTTTTAACGTCATTTTTTGACAGATTAGTTCAGCGTTACTTACCAGATGCATTTTTATTTGCAATTATTTTAACCATTTTCGTTTATTTTTTAGGGGTTATCTTAACGGACAATGGTCCAATGGAAATGGTTACCCATTGGGGAAATGGTTTTTGGGATCTCCTTGCTTTTGGCATGCAAATGTCCCTCGTTGTTGTGACCGGATTTATTTTAGCAAGTACACCGGTTGTGAAACGCTTTTTAGCTAAGCTTAGTGATTTAGCAAAAACTCCAGGTCAGGCGGTTATGCTTGTTACATTTGTTGCTTTAGTAGCTTGTCTAATAAACTATGGATTTGGGCTAGTTGTAGGGGCATTATTTGCTGTTCACGTCGCAAAACGAGTTCCTGCAGTCGATTATCGGATCTTAATCGCAAGCGCATACAGTGGAATGCTTATCTGGCATGGTGGTTTTTCAGGATCGGTACCACTTCTCATAGCTACCCCTGGACACTTTTTAGAAGATACAATGGGTATAATCCCAGTCGTAGATACATTGTTTAGTCCATTTAATATATTTATTGTTATTACACTATTAATTACATTGCCATTTTTTAATCGATATTTATTAAAAGGTGCCGATCCGATAAGTCCAACAAATACGTCATTATGGAAAGAAGAATCGAAAGAAATCGTGAACGCAGCGGTTGCGCAACCAACAACACCTGCTGAACGAATGGAGAATAGCCGGGTCCTCTCACTCTTAATCGGTTTAATGGGACTGCTATTTGTAGGTTATCATTTTGTGATGAATGGATTTGACTTAAATATAAATATAGTTAATTTTATTTTTCTTTTCTTAGGGATTATTCTACACGGAACTCCCCGCCGTTTTCTCGATACTGTTAGTGATGGAGTTAAAAATGCGGGAGGTATTATCGTACAATTTCCTTTTTATGCAGGAATCATGGGAATGATGGATTCATCTGGATTATCCGAACAGATTTCATTATGGTTTGTCAGCTTTTCTACAGCAGCCACATTGCCAATTTTCACATTTATCAGCGCTGGTATTGTGAATGTTTTCGTTCCTTCTGGTGGTGGACAATGGGCTGTGCAAGGACCAATAATGATTCAAGCAGCACTTGAAATCGGTGCGGATACAGCAAAGACTGCTATGGCAGTTGCTTGGGGAGACGCATGGACAAATATGATTCAGCCATTCTGGGCTCTGCCGGTTCTTGCTATTGCAGGACTAAAAATCCGAGATATTATGGGGTTCTGTGTAATGATTTTAATGTTTAGTTTTATTCCAATTGCACTTGGCCTTTTACTATTTTAATAAGGAAACCCCGAGACGTTATACACGCCGGGGTTTCCTTATTTGTGCTACGGCAATACCAAAAATAATGAAGATAAATCCAATAATCATACTAAAACTCATCGTTTCATTTAAGAAGAAACTGCTAAACAAGAGCCCAAATAATGGGACAAGCAAGGTTGATAGTGTTGCAGTTACGATATCCACCACACTAATTATAACAAACCAAACGAAGAAACAAAGTGCGGATGCCAGTATACCTGTGAATAGAATATAATAAACACTTACTGCATTAAATTGGATAGGTTCCCCCCATTCCATAAAAAGCGTTACTATGAGAATGACGATTGCCCCAAACAGCATCTGAAATGCTGTCGCTTGTATTTTCGATAGGTGCTGGACATGAAGACGATAATAAACATTCGATATCCCCCACGATATAGCAGCAATAATTATTAATAGTTCTCCAAATATGACCCCGATATCTTGCCCCATCCAAATGTCCCCACCGAGAATTGCTAACAGTCCTAGCATCCCTAGAAACAAACCAGTTAGCTTGGCCGGCGTGATTTTTTCATGCAAAAATTTTGTCGCCAGGATACTGCTCCAAATCGGCATGGAATAAAGGAGTACAGACGATTTTCCAGCATCGACAAATTTCAAAGCAAACATAACAAGCAGAAACACAATTGCTGTCTGTAATAAGCCAACTACAAGGAGGTGCTTCCATGATTCTCTTGAAGGAAAACCAACTTTTAGAAAAACTACCATTAACAAGAGCGTTACAGCCCCTATCCCAAATCGAAAAGAAGAAAATACAAAGGGTCCCATAAAATTAAGAGACTCCTTCATGAGCACCCATGCGTATCCCCAAATAACTGTTATCGTTAGTATTAAGCTCCACAAAACAAATTTATTTTCCTGTATCCGATTTAAAAATTTCCCCACCATTGTTCCCCATTTCGAATAATTCTTACAGCTTATGCTAGCAGAGACAGTGGGTAGAACCAAGGAAAATGTCCCCGCATCGTATTTTCGCAAAAAAAAATAAGCCTGCAGTTGCACGCTTTTAGCTAATTGCTTTAAAGTTTGTTGTGTTGTCTCTTGCTTTGCTCATCATACATTGAAGTACTTGAGCAAGTCTTTCATCCAGATTCTGCGCATTTTGTTCTAAGCCAAGGATTGTTATCTCAACATCATTTATATCAGATTCTAATTGATTAAATAATTGATCCATATGATAGCTATTTTCTTGTATATCTTTCAAATCCTCTAATAACAATGTGATGGCCGCTAACAACTCGTTAATCATTTCCTGGGTCAACACATCCCCCTCCTATACTGCTAGTTTACGCTTTTCGTGCACCATTTCACAAGTGTAATTAGTATGAATTTAAGATAATTAAATAGGTATTATTATCTGTACAATTTTGAGACAGTGAAGCTAAAATATGTACAGTACAGTCAAAGGAAAAAGGATTCCCCTAAAGAACATAGGAACCCCAGAGCCTTCTAAAGTAAACATTCTTCCATCATTTTATTTAAGTTATCTGCGGACCCGGAAATTGTAACTGCCGATTGTTCAATTGCTTCTATGCCCTGTTCAAATACTTCAAGATCAGTTTGAATTGTTTCATTACTGTTTTTCGTTTTATCCATAGTGTTATCAATTTTTTGGAACGCGGCTTCAGTATTTGCCATCTGCCCCTTTACATTGGTTAGAAATTGTTGAACTTCCTGTAAAGAAGAAGCACTATTAAAGATCTGTTCATTCGTTAACGTAACAAGTTCTGTCACGTTTGTAACAGAATTTCCAGTTTGCTCTGCAAGCTTCCTTACTTCTTCAGCAACAACTGCAAAGCCGCGTCCATGCTCTCCAGCTCTCGCTGCCTCTATGGACGCATTCAATGCTAAAAGATTTGTTTGGTCTGCAATCGACTTCACAATTTCAATAATGTCCTTAATCTGTGTGGATGTGTTTTCTAAGTTTGCCATATCTTCATTTACCTTTGTAGTACTCTGCTGCATATTTTCCAAAGATTGATTCATGACTGTTAAACGAGATTTTCCTTCTGCGGCTGCT
The DNA here is from genome assembly GCF_003515705.1 of Oceanobacillus profundus. Lineage (GTDB taxonomy): Bacteria > Bacillota > Bacilli > Bacillales > Amphibacillaceae > Oceanobacillus > Oceanobacillus profundus. The sequence goes on along the minus strand of NZ_QWEH01000012.1, from coordinate 140,423 downwards.
TCTTTTGCTTCCTCTGCAAATTGTGTACCCGCTTTCGAATTAGAAGTAATGACATTTACTTGTGCAATCATTTCTTCAATGGAAGCTGTTGTTTCTTCAGCCAATGTTGCAAGTTCCGTAGAGTTTTCCTCTAATGTTTGAACTATGTTCATTTTTGTTTGTACATCTTGATCCTTGATTCGCATTACTTCCTCATCGTACGCCTCTAAAACAATCTGCTGTTCCAAATTCAGCAACTTATTGATAACCTTAATTGCTAAAATTTGATCTGCCGTATTTTCGAAGTTTTTTTGTACGATATCGATTAACCCATCAAAGAGCTTTTGAAAGGATGCAATATACCATTTCTGTGTAAGTCCGATTCTTACGTGGATATGGGCGATTATCTTTCTTCTCTTAATAAAGGAATCATTCATCTCACCAGAAAACATCTCAACGATATGGGTACGTAATGTTTTCTTCAGTCTTTCAATTGAGCTGTTCTTTTCAATGATTTTAATTAAATCTTGGTTGTATTCTAGATTTTTATAAAATCCCTCAACAACGAACTGATTTTCAGCCTCTATATAAGGCTTTAACACCTGTGCAATTGCAAAATCTTCCCTTGAAAAATCCAACATTTTTAATTGCTTCTCTAAATCAGACCCTGTTTCTATTTGTAGCTTAGGGTCCATTTGCTTACTCCATTCGACTAAAACAGCATCATTTCTTTGTTTTCTTTTAACAAACATGTTGCCCCCTACTTTCTACCCATGCTTTTAAACTTATCCTTTATATCGGATACAAAACCATTGATGTTTAATCTAATAATCGGAAATAAAAATCGCCTCTCACAAAGTAAGAAGCGATTGATACTGTTGTATTAAGTTTGACCGTCACCACCTAGTATCTTCCCTGCCAACGCATATAGCACGGCATACGTTACAAAGTGGGAGGAGTTATCATTTGGATCTTGCTGTGGGTAGACCTCCACATAGTCCATTCCTCTGACTCCAAGTTTGGCAAATTCATGAATGAGTTCTAATAGTTCAAAAGAAGTAAGCCCATTACCATCAACTGGACCACCAGGGTTAAAGGCAAAGTCAAGTACATCACTGCAAATACTTAAATAAACTGCATCTGTCTCCTTACTTGCAATGTCGTATGCTTGCTTTGCTAAATCGGTTAACTGATTTCCAGCCTGTCGAATTTCTCTTACAGAAATCGTTGCTGCACCGACTTCCTTTGCATATTTACCTGTCTCTGGTTGGTTTCTCGGGCCATGAATCCCCATATGAACAATACTTTCATTTCGTACACTTTCACTTTCATAAATTCGGTGAAATGGTGTACTTCTTGCATATAAGTCACCATTATAATCGGGATAATTATCATAATGCGCATCAAGATGTATGATTCCGACTTCGCCATCTACTTCCTCACTTAAAGCTTTTACAATTGGATACGTAATCCCATGGTCTCCACCAAAAACAACTGGGAACTTTTCCGTCTTCCATACCTTTTTTGCAAAACTTTCAATTCGATTCATCGTTTCTGCTGTATCTGCCGGGACAACATCTACATCACCTAAATCACCAATTTTATAATGACTTAATACATCGATATGATTCAATTCAGGTAAGTAGCCTGAATAGCGTGCTGAATTTATTCGTATCGCCTTTGGACCAAGTTCGCATCCAGTGTAATCTCCCCATGTAACCGCTCCTTCCCATGGTACACCGTAAACAAGAACATCTTTGTCTTTAAAACTATTATCCCCTAAACTAACTTTTTCTCCACCTAAATAACAAGGAGTATTCCCATAGATTTTATTATTCCTCACTCTATCTCTCCTAACCTATTTCATATCTGTGACTTTATCCTATTGGTCATAGACCTTTATCATAACCTTTACCTTAAATTCTTCATATGAAACATAAAATTTCTTATCATGTTAGGGATATGTGCAAAATCAATTAATTATGAAGTTTATTTGCAGCTTTTGGATTAGTAAGTGGGCATTTCGCTAGTTAATTAAAATGATGTGATGAATTAGATTATCTATTTGTAGGAATATGCCGGTCACGAAATGAATATATCTTCAATCGCGACCGAATATAGTTCATTATTGAAAAATAGTTATCTAATATTATATATTGGTTGATTTTTTATCATTACAGAACCTCATCAATCATGGAACATGCTTTTTCAGCAAAAGCTTCACATCGGATTAAATCGTCATCATCTGGTTCAAGCTCGACCTTTAATCGATCAGGGACAAGCTTTGCTCCAAGGTGCTCCAGATGATTTCCCATCAGTTCAATCGATTCACAAAACACATCATAAAAAGATTCTCCTGAACCGAATACTCCAATTAAACGACCGGTAAAATCGACTTCATTCAGTTCATTATAGAAGTCCTCTGCTTCATATGGAATCTGACCGTCATCTGCAGAATGTGTTCCAATCAGTACCAAATCATATTCAAGCAGCTCCTTCACGTCAATTACATCAAATTCAAATGACTTGTATACAACGTGATGTTCTTGTTTCTGTATATAATGAACAATGGCTTTTGCCATCATTTCTGTATTACCTGTACAACTAGAACAAATTACAAGAATCTTATTCATGCTACTCCCTCCATGTATTTCCTTTTTATTTCACCTTTATTATAATCGATAATGATAATCATTTTCAATTATAGTTTAAGAATACTTATCAATGTTCATATGTACTACATTTATACATTTTTTTCAAATAAAATAGAGATGCTTAGTCCAATAGGATTAAGTATCTCTATATAAAACTGATCACTTTTTCATTGTTTACTCACCGAATCGCGATAAACAATCTGGTGCTGAATACTGATTCGTTTAACTGGTTCTGATTTATTAACGGTTTTTTCAATTAAAGCCTTAGCTGATTGGACTCCAAGTTCATGTATTTGTATATCAACTGTCGTTAGTGCTGGACGAATAATTTCAGATAAGTACACATTATTAAAACTGACTAATGAAATATCCTGCGGAACTCGGACACCAGATTCTTCTAACAAACTAAGCACCCCGACACTCATTAAATCATCTGTTACGACTATCCCTGTTGGTGGTTCGTCTAGTGATAGTAAAGTCTCCACAGCTTCTCTCCCACCAGATTTGAGGAATTCCGTATGGATTTTATAACGATCACTAACTTCTAAATCAGCTTCTTGCAATGCAGCTTTATAACCTGCTTCACGATCTATTGTAACAAATAGATCCCTTGAGCCTCCAATAAATGCAATTTTCTCATGACCGTTTTCAATTAAATGCTGTGTTATTTCCTTTCCAGCAATAAAATTGTCATTGTCTACATGTGTAATTTCGTTCATATTTTCGTATGGCTTTCCAACAATGACAAATGGAAATTTCATCTCTTTCAGGAAACTTGTTACACGGTCTTCTAATCGCGAATAAAGTAAAATCACACCATCAACATAGCTGCCGTGGACCAATCGCTGTACTTCCTCAAAAATTTCTTCCTCTGTTTGTCCGCTGGAAAGCGTCATAGAGTATTGCATACGATGTGTAACGGAACCAATGCCTCGTAAAATTTCGGGAAAGAATGGATTTTGCAACGCTTTGTCAGCAGATGATGGCATGATTACCCCGATTGCTTTCGTCGATTTGGCCACTAAGTTCCGAGCATTTATATTCGGATGGTATCCTAAATCTTTCATCGCTTTACGAACTTTTTTCTTTGTTTCTACACTTATCCTCGGATTATCAGCAATTACTCTCGATACAGTAGAGGGTGCTACTCCAGTTGCTTTTGCTACATCTTTTATCGTTACCATTATTCCCACCCTCATCTCAAAGATTGAATTTATATCATTATTATCCTTTTGTTGCCCCAGATGTCAAGCCAGATATAAGATATCGTTGCAATAATAAAAATACAAGAGCAATTGGAACTGCAATCAAAATGGATCCAGCTGCAAATCGAGTGAAGTTTGTTGAAAATTGGTCATTAATAAAGTTGTATAATCCAAGTGCCAATGTGAAATTACTTGGACTTGTTAACACAATACGCGGTAATAGAAAGTCCATAAATGGCGCCATAAAATTAAACAATGCAACCACTGCAAGTATCGGCTTCGCTAACGGCAATATAATGGTCCAAAATATTTTCAAATGACCCGCCCCATCTATCTTTGCTGCCTCATCCAGCTCTTTTGGAATGGTATCCAAATACCCTTTCACAAGCCAAGCATTAAATGGAATTTGCCCTCCCAGATAGATGATCATCAGCCCATAAAGAGAATCTGTTAACCCAATTGTATTTAATAAAATATAAAGAGCCACCATTCCCATTAATGCTGGGAACATTTGCAGTAACAAGAACATATATAAACCATATTTGCGACCAATAAATTGATAGCGTGAAAATGCATAGGCGATTAATGACGTTATAATCACCGAACCGACAGAATTCACAACTGCAATATACATACTATTTTTATACCAAAGTAGGTAATCACTATTCGGGCTTGTAAATAACCAGGCATAATGTTCCCATGTTGGATTACTTGGGAATAATTCGGTTACAAGCATATTCGACCCAGGATTCACACTCATCATTAATGCCCAAAATAATGGATAGCCTATAATAATAAACATAATTAGTAAGAACAGATAGATGAACGCTACTTCGATTTTTGATTTTTTCTTAGTAGACATAGCCATTAGTAACGTCCCTCCTCTTTAAATGCTGCTGTTTTTCTAAATTGAAAGAAGGCAAATATTGAGATAAGTAATCCCATGATAATTGTTATCGCTGCAGCCATATTATAATTATTCGTTACAAATGTCAGTTTATAAACCCATGAAATTAAAATATCCGTACCTCCAGCATTTTGACCACGAACTGCTGGTTCTCCTTCATTAAATAAGTAAATGATATTGAAATTATTAAAGTTACCCGCATATTGCATGATCAAAAGTGGAGCAGTTGCAAATAATAGATGCGGCCATGTAATATGTCGAAACTTTTGGAACCTCGTTCCCCCATCAACATCAGCGGCTTCATACATATCCTGCGGCACACTTTGTAAAACACCAGTAAACAGGGCAAATACAAATGGGAAACCTAGCCAGGTTTGAATCATAATTAAGGCAACTTTTGCCCAAAATGGGTCAGATAGCCATGGAATCATGATTTCAAATTGACTAAGTAAATCGCGGTTAATTGCCCCAAATGTCGGATTAAATAATGCAGAAAAGATTAAAATGGATACGAATGCAGGTACTGCCCAAGGTAAAATCAGTACCGTGCGAATAGTACGTTTAAATTTAACTCGTTTGTCATTAACGAGTAGTGCAAGAAATAAACCAAGACCAATTTGTAATGTCGTAGCAACAACAGTCCAAACAATTGTCCATGTGAATACACTTAAAAAGGTATCCTTCCATATATTCACACTTCCTAATGCTGCAAAATTATCTAACCCTACCCAATTCAATAGATTCCGAGGTGGTGAATTGTATTGATTATAATCGGTAAATGCCAAGCTAACCATGAATAATAATGGCAAAACTACAACAAATAATAGCATCAATAGTCCTGGCAAAATCATAAAGTACGGAAATCCATTATCATAAAAGTTTTTGATTCCTTTTAATAGTGTTGGAATTGGTTTTCCATCTGCACGGGCAATCGCATCCTTTCTAGCATCCATAATGTTATAAACATAGATTGCGATGCCGAATGCGAGTACGATTAAAGCTATTAATCCTTGGATTAACAATTGAATGGAGTGGTGTTCTCGTGGAATGGTTCCTAATGTAAACAATCCCCAAATACCTATATCAATAAGGTCCCATGTTGTGATTAAAAACGAGATAGCCACAAGTAAAAATAATATTCCTTTTAGAAAGCGCCGGTTATAGATTTGACCTAAACCTGGAATAACTATCGATAACAATGTAGCAACATTTCTACTAGTTTTGTTGGATTGACTATTCGCCATTTGTCTTCCCCCTCATGCAAAAGGCATAAATAAATATATGGGAAGAACCCTTCCCATATATTTATTTTCTAATTAATTTGCTCCAGAAGCTGCAATTTGATCTTGGATCGTTTGTACTGCTTCCTCTAACACTTCATCAACAGGCTCACCTTTAGAAATAAAACTAAGTGCATTATTAATTGGATCCCATACTTGCTGCATTGCTGGAACACTAGGCATTGGTTCTCCATATGTTGTTTGCTCAGCGAATGCAGAGAATATTGGATCATCCGCAATGATTGAGTCCTCCATGGCATCGTCACGTGCTGGAATTTCACCAGCAACATCATAGTATGTCATTGAATTATCAAAGTTTGTAATATAAGCCATCAGGTCTTCAGCCCACTCTTTATTCTCAGAGTAGTAGGAAAGCATATACGATTTTACTCCAACAAATGATTTCGGGTTTTCACCATTATCGAGTATTGGCAGTGGTGCTGCTGCTAAGTCATCACCTAAAGCCTCTGAATAATCACGAACCATCCATGGTCCATTAATTACAGATGAAACTTTGCCTTCTTGGAATAATCCATTCATAATGTCTGGTGTAAGATCTTGTGGTATATAACCATTATCAAACCAGGATTGGACTAAGTTACCACCTTCAATCGATCCTTCATTAGCTATTCCAATATCAGCAATATCATAATTTCCTGCGTCGTTTGCAAATACATATGCACCATTACCAGAGAAGAAAGGATAGACAAAATAGAAATTTGCTGCTTCCATTAAAAAACCAAATTCATCATTACTTGCATTCGTATCCCGTTCAGCAATTGCCATCAAATCTTCCATTGTTTCAATTTCTTCATCAACCAATGATTTATTATAATACATGGCATATGTCTCAATTACTGCCGGATATCCCCAATATTCTCCATCATATTGAACAGCATCCAATGCAGTTTGTGTATACTCTGTTTCTTTATCTCCTAGATTGACTGGGTCAACTAACCCGCGTAATACGAGGTCTCCAATTCGATCATGTGGCTGAAAGATAACGTCTGGTCCATTTCCAGCTGGCCCTTCCACATCAAGTTTTTCAACTTGTTCGAGCATATCAACAGGAACCATATTAACCTTTATGCCTGTCTCCTCTGTGTATTTATCAGTTATTTCTTTTACAGCTTCCTCCTGTTTTTCCTCTGCATTAACCCATAGCGTAAGCGCTTCCGGTTTTTCCGGCATTTCGCCCTCTGCTTCTGCATCCGTATTCGTCCCACCATCTGTATTTGATGGTTCTGCATCATCTGGACCACAAGCTGCTAAAATTCCCATAATAAGTAAAAATAAAACACTAATGCTCAACCACTTTTTCATCTAATTTCCCTCCCCAAAATTATAATTTGCAGCGTTTTCACCTTTTTAATGAAAACGTTTGCGCAACTATATGGTATTTATTATACATTGTTTTATGAAAATATCAATATCAAAATATAATTAATTATCGCTCTTGTTACCGGTTACAAAAATAATATGAACATATTCATAATTTTATCTGCTCACCTATTTTTTGCTTATATTGTGCAAACGTTATTCATTAAGATTTATTGAAAGAAGACAATCATACAGCTTTTTGTCCCCCTCTGGTACAAAAAGCTACAACAACCGATAAACCCTCGCCTCATATGGCCACATTACATTTTCTTCTAATTTATTATAATTACATAGAAGTAATTCTTTCTTAATAGACTTTAACTCTGCTGGAAGTTCTATTTCTACCTTTTTCGCAAATAAGTTGGTTATTACGATAACAACCTCATCATCCAATGTTCTCGTATACGCATAAACATGATCATGATTCTCTAAAATCAGTTCGTAGTTGCCATAAATAAAAACACTATTCTCTTTTCTCAACTTAATTATTTTTTTATAATAATGATAGATTGAATCTGGATTTTGAATTTCTTGTTCCACATTTATTTCCGTATAGTTCGGATTCACTTTCATCCATGGAGTTCCATTTGTAAAACCGGCATGCTTTTCATGTGTCCACTGCATTGGAGTTCTTGAGTTATCACGACCAGTTTTCCAAATTACCTTCATGATTTTTTCAATGGGGGTTCCCTTACTCAGCTCTTCATGATAATAGTTTCTCATCCCAACATCATCATAATCATCAATGGATGGAAACTGAACATTCGTCATCCCAATTTCCTGCCCTTGATATATAAATGGCGTTCCTTGCATAAGAAAATACATTGTCGCTAAGCTTTTGGCAGATTCCACACGATATTCCCTACTATTCCCCCATGTTGAAATGGAACGAGGCTGGTCATGATTTTCTAAGAATAATGCATTCCATCCAATACCTTCCAATCCTTTTTGCCATTTAGTCAATGTTTTCTTTAAGGCATGTATATCCAAGCCTGTATCGGTATGCTTACCCCAAAGGTCTAAATGTTCAAATTGGAAAATCATATCGAATTTACCTTTTTCCACTCCGACCCACTCTTCCGCTTCGTCCATACGTACACCATTTGCCTCCCCAACAGTCATAATGTCATAATTAGAAAAGGTTTTTTCCTTCAATTCCTCTAAAAAAACTTGAATGCCCGGTCGATTCATATGACCTTTATAGGAAGGAACATATTTCATCTTTTTCGGATTCGGCAAGTCTGGGAATCCAGCAACCTTTTTTATATGGGAAATCGCATCTACTCGAAACCCATCAATTCCTTTATCGAGCCACCAATTTACCATTGTGTACAGCTCTTCACGGACAATTGGGTTCTCCCAATTTAAGTCTGGCTGTTTTTTGGAGAACACATGTAAATAATATTCCTTTGTTTCTTTATCGTATTCCCATGCTGAACCACCAAAGATAGATTCCCAATTATTCGGCTCTTTACCATTTTTACCTGGATGCCAAATATAATAATCTCGATACGAATTACCTTTAGAAGCACGTGATTCAATAAACCAGGAATGCTCATCAGATGTATGATTAATAACCAAATCCATAATTAGCTTCATTCCACGATGATGAGCGGCTTCAAGTAGTTGATCAAAGTCTGCCATTGTCCCGAATTCATCCATGATTGCCTGATAGTCACTAATATCATAACCATTATCATCATTTGGAGATTGATAGATTGGACTTATCCAAATCACATCAATACCAAGCTCCCTCAAGTAATCAAGCTTAGAAATAACTCCCTGGATATCTCCGATGCCATCTCCGTTTGAGTCCATAAAACTTCGCGGATATACTTGGTAAGCGGTTGCTTCTTTCCACCATATCTTCTTCATTTTTATCCCCCTTTTTCTATTGCTGATTCAAATGATTTTTTAAGTTTCCACATGTCGATAAAATGCAGAAAATGGTAAACCTCTTCTATCATAGCGTATACCTTCTATTAGCTGACGTATGGTAATTTCTGATAGATTTTGCCGGGCTCTTAACCTTCAACTCAATTCACTAACGTGCTCAATGAATTCAAGTGCTTTCACATACAATATTAAAAAGCTAGTTATTGCAACTGTGCAACACCAGCGAAAACGTTTGCACTAATTGCTTCGATTACAATAGTAGCACGATAAATATAAAAGGGCAATTGTTTTTAAATAGTATCTAGATTAAATATTGCTATTTAGCAAGATTACCTAAAAAAAGATGTCATTTAAATAAGGGAGTATTACAGGAAAACGATTGCACATTTATAGAAAAATTAATCAATGGTGGGTGAAATATTGGAGGCTAGCGAAAGCTTTACGAACATTAAAATGAACTTACACTGAATAGCCCTGGACTTTAAACACACGGTCAAGTCCAAGGCTATAAGAAACGCTTATTTTACGCTGAATAATACTGCAAAAGTCGAGAGTAAACGGAACGGGCTATTCTTTTATCATGTGTTCCATGTACAATTGCACGTCCGTCCCGAAAGAAAACAATCCTAAATTCCCCAAAAACACAGGAAAGTAAGAAAGGATTGATTAATAGGTTTGTTGCATTTCCTTTTAACCTATCCATGAAGACGTTTAATTCAAACACTCTTGAAGTAGCAGGCCGAATTTGCACCGCATCTCTTCCACATAACACATCAGATTTCATTTGATTCTCAAATTTCAAGTAAGGATACGTTGGTTGCTCCCCACATGTTGGACAATGGCTATTTTTAAGACGTGTCAAATCTATTTCAGCCTTTTCATCCTTCCACATATCAAGCGACCTGAGCACCGGCGATATCTGGGCTCCAGTTAAAATTTTTAAAGCATAGGTTACTTGTGTTGCAGTAACCATTTGAACAATTGGACTGATCACCCCTACCGTCTCACACGTCATGCCATCCACCGGTAAATGATTTAGTAAACAATGCAAACAAGGTGTGACATTTGGAATAACTGGAAATGTGGAACCGTAACTCGAAACACATGCCCCCATGATAAATGGAATGTCATGTTTTACAGCTGCATCATTTACGATTAGACGCGTTTCAAAATTATCCGTAGCATCGAGAATAACATCATGACCCTTTATCATTTCTTCAATATTTAAACCGTGGACATCTTCAATAAGACTGTTAATATCTATCCCACTATTGATTTGCTCAAGCCTCTTCTTTGCAGCGAATGCTTTAGGAAGCTTATCCCGGACATCCGCCTCGCTATATAATTGCTGTCGTTGTAGATTACTCCATTCAACATAATCCCTATCAACAATTGTTAGTTTACCAACACCTGCTCTTGCAAGCATTTCTGCACTGCTGGAACCCAATGCACCTGCTCCGATGATAATAACACTTCCAGATTCTACTTTCTTTTGCGATTCCTTTCCTAAAAATAATTCTTGGCGAGAGTAGCGTGTCTTCACGTTCCTACCATCCCTGTTGTCGGACTGCTTGCCACTGCATAGTCTTTTTCTTCTATTCTTCCCGCTTCATACCCCAGCCTGCCAGCTTCCAGCGCATATTTTACAGCTTTCGCCATCTTGATTGGATCTTTTGCTCCAGAAACCGCAGTATTTAAAAGCACTCCATCTGCTCCAAGCTCCATTGCATATGCCACATCCCTAGGAGATCCAATTCCCGCATCAACAATTACGGGTACATTGGATTGTTCAATAATAAATGCTAGATTTAAAGGATTAATGATTCCTTTTCCCGAACCAATAGGACTTGCACCTGGCATAACAGCATGAACTCCCAAATCTTCCAGACGTTTCGCCAAAACAACATCATCTGACGTATATGGCAGCACGATAAACCCTTCCTCAAGGAGCATTTCGGATGCTTTTAAAGTTTCTATTGGATCTGGCAAAAGCGTGCGCTTATCCCCAATGATCTCCACCTTAATCATGTCACATAAACCAGACGCTTTTGCAAGTTTCGCTATACGAACAGCCTCTTCGGCCGTACTTGCTCCAGCTGTATTCGGAAGTAACGTATATTTAGTTAAGTCCAATTGTTCCAAGAAGTTTGGCTGACTTGCTTCAAAAATATTCATCCTTCTAACAGCAAACGTTAAAATTTCTGTTTCCGATACTGCTACTGCTTCTTTTTGAACCTCAAATGATGGGTACTTCCCTGTGCCTAATAATAAACGAGATTGGAAAGTACGATTAGCAATGGTTAACATAATCATCCGCCTCCTACAAAATGAATAATTTCTACGATATCCCCATTGAAAAGCCTTTTTGTTTCGTATTCTTCCTTCATAACAATTTCCTTATTTACCTCTACGACAGCAATCCGAGATTGTAATTGATAGTGTGCCAGCAACTCTCCGACTGAATCCACTACCTCTGGAAGTTCCACCTGTTTCCCATTCAGCTGAAATTTCATTTTTATCACCTCCTAAACTACTATGCTTTGACGACGATCTACACGAAATGTCTGCATCCATCCGTTATTTATGTCTTTTCCAACAACAAAATCACGAATCATTTCCCCTGTTGCTGGAGCAAGTAAAATTCCATTTCGGTAATGCCCACAAGCAATGAGTATTCTTTCTTCCTCTGGATGCCTTCCGATAAATGGGTTGCCATCAAACGTGCCTGGTCGCAATCCTGCCTGAACGTGATCGATTTTCCATTCGATTGCAGATGGAATCATGGCTTTTGCCTTTTCAATTAAAAACTTGATTCCTTCAAGGCTTACAGTATCACTCCAATCCTTCTTGATCATGGTTGCACCAATAACAAGCTTTCCATTATTTCTAGGAACGATATAACAGCTTTCATGAAATAGGGTATACTCTAATACATGCTGTTCACTATGAACGATTAAACTTTCACCTTTAATTGGTATGAGCTCTTCATCTAATCCAATTTGCCTAAATAGCCCATTACCATATACACCTGTAGCAAAGACAACATAATTTGCTTCGACATCACCATGCATTGTTCGGACAAGATAGTTGCCATCTTTCTTTTCCACTTGATAAACACCGTTGCTTTCCATAATGGATGCACCAAGGGCTCGAGCACTTTTAGCAAAGCTTTCACAGGTTTGATCTGGTATAACACTCACATCATCCTTTATATATGCTGCTCCTAATATATTTGGAGCAATCAATGGCTCCCTTTTCTTTACTTCTTCTTTATCCAACCATTCTGCAGTTGGTTGCTTCAGAAGCGGAGTAAGCTGATGCTTATCTGTATCTGAAAATACAAGCTTTAATATTCCACCTTCTTTGTATCCAATATCAATGCCGCTTAATTGATAAAGCTCATCCTTCAACCTGAGATATGCTTGTTGACTCGATCTGGCAAACGAAAATATCGTATCCTCGCCATTGCTTTCAGAATGAGCACCGAGCATACCAGCCGCAGCACTTGTAGTCATCAAACCAATTTGTCCTTTTTCAAATAACGCAACATCAACCTTTTCTTTCGCTAAGTAGTAGGCAATCGAACAACCAATAATACCACCACCTATTACGACTACTTCATAATGCTGTTTCACTTTGAAATTGCCTCCCTATATTTTTTTATCATCACGTTTGGTGCATCGGCATGGAAAATACCGGACATGATTGCAATTCCATCTGCTTTTGTCTGTTTCATTAACGGCACCTCTTCCAATGAAATTCCTCCGATACCATAAACTGGGATGTGAATTTCTCTTTTCATTCGTTCAATTGGCAAAATTCCATTTGGAGGTATTCCCCTTTTACTGCTTGTCTCAAAACAATGACCAAATATTATATAATCCGCCCCATCCGCTTCAGCTTCTTTCGCTTTTTCGAATGAATGTACACTGCAACCAACCCTTAGATGCGGATATTGCTTCTTCACTGTTTTTACTGGTAAGCCATGTTCTGGCAGGTGAAGATTTGGGATGTCACTAAGCAGTACGATATCAAGCCGATCATTTAGAATTACTTTTTCTTTATCAACCCCATTCATTTGCAGATAATCTAGTAGCTGCAAAATTTCACGGGCTGTTTTTGACTTTTCACGAATTTGGAGAAAATCAATCTCGTCGATGATGTCAATAATGGTATCTGTTAGCTTTTCAACAGTCATGCTATCTGCGGTTACAGCAATTAGCTTCATCAAACTCCCGCCCCTTTCTTTCAGGTTTCATCAAGAATCATTACCTAATAATGCAATTACAGTTTTTATGCACACAAAAAAACCACTTTCCTGCACACAGAAAGTGGTATCGTATTTGTATAATGAAACTAACAATACAATTTGCCCTTGCCACATTCCTACGCAGGTGCTAGCCTGTTCAGGTTTTGAGGGTTTCAAAGTAACTACTTTTTTCTCAGCCCTTATCAAGGGTTCCCCTAGTGAATAACGCTACGTATTTACTTATCATTACTTTACCACAAATAGAAAAATTTGCAAAGTCTGGATTTTTCAAATAATACAGTTTAAAGACGAGTTGTAGGCTAGATTTCACACAGCTTTTTTATTTTCGAACCAAAAAAATACCATTTTCATGTATACTAAAACTAGAAAAAATAGAAAGAGGTCTCAAATAATGAAAGTAAAAATGAACGTACAGACAGCATATCATGGTGAATTGCTGCGAGCAGGCAAAGTATATGAAATTGATGAAACGACAGCAAAGCGGTGGATTGCTAGTAATTTGGCAGAAGAAGTTAAAAATGAAAAGTAAGCTATAACCTTCCGCAATTGATGCGTCCAGAACAGTTAAATTGTATGGAAAAAATGCTTACTTCTTTAGTTAAAACTGTTGGATCAGACATCGAATAACAAACTGAAGCGGGCTGGGATATCACATCGATGAAAGAAAAGAATAACACCTGGCATCATGAGGTTATAGACGCAGTAAACATTATTAGAGTAGATAACAATCTTCTTTGGGAAAAGCAATAAGCATGAGCGCGAAATAGGTATACCAGGAAGCTTAATGAGATTCAATCTTCTAAACGCAACTGTAATACAGTACAAACCTCGCATATTGCTACCCGATTTTTTCCCACTAAATACAAATGTCAACCCAGCTGGATACACTTCGTGACTCTTTACTGTGAATAGCGGGGTTGACTATTTATAATGCATATTTTTAGCACTGCCAATCTAACAGCACTGCTAGTTGAACAAATAGACGTTTCTTCTAGAACATTTCGTCTACTATCCAATAAATCTATCTATTCGCGAAGAATTCTTCCGCCTTTTCTAAAAATACTTCTTGATCAGGAGTCAAATCGTATTCCTCCTCGATCGCTGAAACAGGACAAACTGCTTTGCACGCACCACAGTCAATGCAAATGTCAGGATCAATATAAAATTGATCTGGTCCCTCTTCTATACAATCAACCGGACAGACACTCACACATTCTGCTGCCTTTTCCGGTCCACATGGATCCAATATTACAAAAGCCATTTATGATTTACCTCCTTACATACATCACTTTCTCTCTATTAAATGATAATGCTTAAACGTCTTGAAGTAAACCATTTGACTCGAAATTCCGACAACATTATACATAAACACTTACTCCTGGGCCAAACGGAATTCCAAAGTAGAAGAAAATTAACAGAAGAATCGTAAATGTAATCAAAAAGAAAATCGTATATGGTAACATTAATGCAATCAATGTACCAATTCCTGCTTTCTTATCATACTCCTTCATAAATCCAAGCACGATAATCAAATACGGGTTCATCGGTGTGATTACGTTTGTGGATGAGTCTGCAATTCGATATGCCGCTTGAACAAATGCTGGACTGTATCCTAAAAAGTAAAACATCGGTATAAAAATAGGTGCTTCTAACGCCCATTGTGCAGATCCACTAAATATAAACAAGTTCAATAGTGTTGTTAAAAGAACAAACCCTAATATAACAGCAATTCCTGTTAAACCAATGGATTCCAGCATGTTCGCTCCACTAATAGCAATCCAAGCTCCCATGTTTGTCCATTCGAAATAGGAGATAAATTGAGCTGCCGCAAATACGAGTACGATAAATCCGGACATGTCTTTTATTGCATTTCCCATATAGGTCCCGATATCCTTCGAGCTTTTAATCTTTTTTACTGTTACCCCATAGACCGTACCAACTAGAATAAACAAAAACAAAATTAATGGCACAATTCCAGATAAAAATGGTGAAGGGATGATTCCGCCTTCCTCATTCGTCAGTGGGGAACTAGGAATAAGAATTACTGTAACAATTAATGCAACATATGCAACACCCGCAAGCACAGCATTACGCAATCCCTTTATTTCCAAGGAAGTTGTTCCCTTTACTTCTTTGGCTGCTCCACCTGCATAGGTACCTAAGCGTGGCTCTACTATCTTTTCCGTAACAAATCCGCCAACAAAAGTTAAAATAAACACACATGTCAACATAAAATACCAATTATCGACAGGTGTTACATAGAGATCTGGATTTACAGTACGAATCGCTTCCGTTGAAATTCCAGATAGCAATGCATCCGTGCCAGTAATCATTAAATTAGCTGTAAAACCGGAGCCCACACCAGCAAATCCTGCAGCAAGTCCTGCGAGAGGGTGTCTGCCAATATTATAGAAAACCATTGCAGCCAGTGGTGGAATAATAACAAACGCAGCATCAGATGCGATATTCCCCAAAATACCAGTGAAAACCACCGCATATGTAACCAATGATTTTGGTGCCTTTAGAATCGTACTCTTTATTCCAGTCTCTAAAAGCCCTACCTTATCAGCCAGGCCAATTCCCAGCATCATCGCTAAAACAATCCCTAATGGTGTAAAACCAACAAAATTGTCCAGCATCGATGTTAAAATATATTGCAGCCCTTCAGCTGTGATCAAGCTTTTTATAGCGAGCACCTCAGACTCACCTGGTAATGTGAACGTGACATTAAATAGTGAGATTACCCATGATAATACGATAACGATACCTGCAAGAATGACAAACAACATAAATGGATCCGGTAATTTATTCCCCACTCTTTCAATTCCGTTCAAAAAACTTTGCATGCCAAACCTTTTTTGTCCTCTTGCCATCAAATCCATCCCTTCTATTTTATCTTATTTCAATGCACAAAAACGAAATACTTTTTTGGGCCTGCCTCGTACATTTGATTGCACCTCTCCACATTGCTCTGTAATTGCAGCCTTTTCTAGCAGGCTGACAATCCTTCTCCCATTTCTTTCTGTGCTTTTCAGCCACCTGGCCACATCACTAGCTGTAAATTCATATCGATTATATTTTCTTGAATAAGCTCTTATCTTTGAAACGATACTTGGACTTACACCACTGTGTCTAATTTTTTCTTGCCATTCCTCATCTAACTCCATCGTTTTAAATGCAATTGTTTCATTATCTGCATTCTTTTTTGTGATTGACTGGTCTTCATCGACAATAATAATGGATGTTGATTTCTCTGTTTCCAGTTGGTGGAATCCTAGTCTTACATGGTCTTCTGCTTGGGATACTGTTTCACCAAATCCAATCGAGATAGTCAATTGAATATTCTCCTGGACTTTAACATCCTCCATTATTTCAAATATCGCCACTTCGAATTGATCATCAATTTCTCCCCGGGTTGTAAATATAAAAAATAATCCATCACCTAGCTGCATTAATGATCCATTTATTTTTTCTGTTAAAAAAAGCAATGTTTTCCGCAATTCGAGTTCTTTATGTTTCATTTTGAACGAATAATACATCGCTTCTTCATTCGTATTAAACACTACATTGCACCCGATTACAGCCAATTGGGCATTTTTATAGCGACTGGATAGCGCCCGTTGAATTAATAGTCTAAACGATTGTTCGATCGATAAATAGGATGGCATAACCCTGTAAACAGGAATTCCTTTCTCTTTCAAAGCGATATAAGTAGAACGAATAAATGTAATAGCAACTTCCGATTTACCTTTTTCATATAGTTCCTCATGAAAAGCAATTTGCTTTTCGTTATGTTCATATCCTTGGAAAGGAATATTATTATAAATCATGGAGTGTAACTGATAAAAGGATAATAACTTGTCTATTTCTTCATTTTCAATCGTATCAATGCTTATTTTTTTATAGACCTTATCCTCATCAAGCTGCGCCTCAAGCAATGTCCCTAAAAAAGCTGATCCATTCATATCTGGATAGATTGCATGATCCATTGGCAAAAGCGTATGCTCCATTGCATAAGAAAAATTCATTATTCCCGAAAAGAACCATTGATCAAATTGATTTTTATTATTCCTCAATATTTCGTCTATTTCTTCGAGCGATTCATAGGTAAATGGGACAATTGATGTATCGCTAAATTCCTTTGCAACAGTCATAATTTGATTTACAGAATCAGCAGGACCGATGACCCCAATTCTTACTTTCATATTGGTTCTCCTGCTTCCTGTTGTAAAAATGTCATCATAACCTTTGTTCCTTTTTCAAGACTTTCTATCGATGCAAATTCACGTGGATGATGACTTAATCCATCTTTACACGGAATAAAAATTAAACCTGCTGGCCAGTTCGCCGCCATATTCATTACATCATGACCAGCCCCGCTATTCATTGACAATGTTTCATACCCAATTGTTTTACTTGCTTGGGTTAATTTTGCATGCATTATGTTATCCATCTTGACTGAATCATTATCTACAAGCGTCTTTACGCCAATCCTAATTTGCTTTTTCACTTCAAGCTCAGAAACAAAAGTACGAATATTTTCAGCGAAATCCCGTTTTAATCTATCGTCAACACTTCGTATATCAATACCAAGTTCAACTTCTCCAGGGATTACATTCATTGCGTTTGGATGTAAACGGATTGTACTTACTGTAGCTACAAGTGGAACTTCACTTTTTTCATTTACTTTTAGTGCTTCCTCCTGCACAAAATTTACGAGTGGTGCAATAGCTACAAA
Organism: Oceanobacillus profundus; assembly: GCF_003515705.1. Classification (GTDB taxonomy): domain Bacteria; phylum Bacillota; class Bacilli; order Bacillales; family Amphibacillaceae; genus Oceanobacillus; species Oceanobacillus profundus. The sequence continues at coordinate 122,114 of NZ_QWEH01000012.1, read as the reverse complement.
AGCATCCTGCCTTTGATGCATCCGGGTAGTACCAGTGTGGTTGGCCATTCCCTTTGCAGTAATTACAAGTCTTACTGGGCACGCGATCCCCTTTACAATACCAATTTCTGCACCTGTTTCTTGCAACTCCATTCCTTGCTCAATGTGCAGCTCAATAAAGCTTTCCAATGAATCAAGTGAGAGGACAGCCGCTTCGATAGATTCCCAGTCAAGTCCATAATCTGTCATTGCTTGTTTCATTTTAATTCCATTACGATCTTTAATTGCTTCCATTTCCTTTAGTTTTAGTTGACCCGTGATTGCTTTGCTTCCAATCGTCGACACACCAAATCGGGCAGATTCTTCAGCAATAAAACAGATGACAGCGATGTTTTTTATCGGGTGAAATCCTATGTCCTGTAATCCTTTAACAGCAGTTAATGCTGTTAACACACCTGCAACCCCATCATAGCCACCACCACAATCAACGGTGTCTAAATGCGATCCCATTGCAATTGTTGATGCAGACGGATCAACCTCCCAAACAGCCCAGCAGTTCCCTGCTTGATCTTGATATGTTTTCAAACCGAGTTCAGCAGCGATTTGTTCAAATTGGATATGCGCTGCTTTTTCTTCCTTTGTAAAGCTAAGCCTCGTAAACCCATCTGGACGTGCCATTGTATCCGTCACATTGAGGGCTAGCAGTTTGTCCTCTAGCCATTTAGTCAAATTACTCAATTCCTGACCCTCCTTCAATGATTTTGATAAATGCATCCAATGCAATAGGAAGAACATCTTCTTGAAAATCAAAAGCTTGATGGTGATGCGGGTAATTCAACTCTGTTCCAAATAACAAATAAGTTGCTTTCCCACCCTGTTGCTGTACACGATTCATCATAAAGCTTGCATCCTCTGAACCCGAAACCTTCGCTACCGGAAGAACTTCCTTTATATAATCACTTGATTTACATGCCTCTATTATTGTTGGTATTAATGCTTCACTGCAAATCATTTCCTCTGTAATACCGACAGGAGTGATCTCACAAGTCACGTCATGCATGCCTGCTGCTGCTTTTATGATTCGGGTTGCTTCTGTTAGCATATATTCATTAATTTTTTTAGTTTCTCCTCTCGTCTCCATTTCCAGAAAGGCGTCACTTGGAATTATATTTCTACCACTACCAGCAACCATTTTCCCAACATTAATTCGAGTAATGCCATCACTATGCCTAGGAATTGTATAAAGATTTGTTGCTGATACTGCAGCAGCGAGCAAAGCATTCTTTCCTAACTCCGGGTGCATTCCTGCATGAGAAGCAACACCAGAAAATGTGACATTGAACTTTGAGGATGCTAGAAATCCATCTACCGTTGCAGCAATGGTTCCAATTGGCAAGGACTGGATGCCAATATGTCCGCTATAAAAATAATCGACATTATCTAACCACCCTTTTTCAGTCATTGCTTTAGCACCTCGTCCACCTTCTTCAGCTGGCTGAAACAATAACGTAAATTTTCCTTTTAATATTGATTGATAGGCAGCAATGTAGGAGGCAACCCCTAAACCAATTGTCATATGGCCATCATGGCCACAAGCATGCATGGTTTGGTCGATCATAGAATGAAAACCTTCTTTTGCAGGTATATGATTCGTATCCTTTGTTTCCGTAATTGGTAAGGCATCGATATCAAATCTGAATGCCACATGGTCTCCAGGTCTTTCAGTATCCCATGTTGCTACAAGTCCTGTAAGACCTCCACGCATTTTAGCAAGCCAGGACTCTTCCACTCCTTTTGCTTTTGCTTGGAGTTCATGTTTATCCAATTCAGTTTTATTTGGAACTCCTAATCTCGCATCACGCTCTAGTGCTTCTTCTCCTAAATGAATCGTAAATCCAAGTCCCTCTAGAACTTTTCCAAGACGGTACGTTGTTACATATTCCATAAAACCAAGTTCAGGGTATGAATGAAAGGATTGTCTCCAACTAATCAACTTTGGTTCCATATGGCTTACAAAATCAGACATATACTCACTCCTCATTTAATTTTTGTAATGCATCGATTGCAAATTGGACAAATAGCTTAGTTCCCTGTGGCAAGGCACGTTCATTCAATTTAAAATTCGCATCATGAAGTGGTGTCTGCTTTTCCTTATCTTCCAATTGTGTTCCAAGCCAAATAAATGCACCAGGGTATTTATGTAGGAATCTTCCAAAATCTTCTCCTGCTAAAGACGGCTTTTGTGCAGGTGTTGCATTCTCTCCAAGGATCTTCTGTGCAGAACTTCTGGCAAGTTTAGCCCATTGTGGTGTATTAATTGTTGCTGGATACCCATCCGTGTATTCAATATATGCTTTTGTATTAAAGGCTTCCGCAATCTGGTTTGTAATCTGGTAAAAGCGCTCTTTTAATCGCTCTCTAATTTCTGAATGATACGTTCGAACAGATCCTTGCAGCGTCACTTCTCGCGGAATAATGTTCGGTACACTGCCAGCATCCAGCATACTAATTGTAACAACAGAAGACTCCATAGGATCTAGGTTTCTACTAACGATTGTCTGCAATGCAGTAATCAAATGCCCTGCTGCTATAACAGCATCATTTGCTTGATGCGGCATGCTTGCATGACCACCTCGCCCTTCTAAAATTATTTTAAAACGATCTGACGCTCCCATTACTTCCCGGTCATGCACACCGACAGTACCCGTTGGCATATATGGCCACACATGCTGGCCAAAAATTACATCCGGCTTGTATGTATCAAATACACCATCCTCCATCATGACCTGCGCTCCACCTTTTGGTGATGCTTCTTCTGCCGGTTGAAAAACAAGCAGCACTGTTCCGTTAATCTCCTCCTTTAGTTGCTGAAGAACATATCCTGCACCAAGTAACATAGCTGTATGAGCATCATGTCCACAGGCATGCATCACATTTGGGTGTTTAGATACAAAATCATCTTCATTTAATTCCTGTATTGGTAATGCGTCGATGTCTGCACGTAACGCAACGATGTTATCGGAATCTTTACCTTTAATAATCCCCAAAACCCCATGTTCGGCAAAGCCAGTTTTAAAGGGAATTCCATAATCTGTTAGCTTCTGTTGAATATAGTGGGATGTTTTGACCTCTTGATTACTAAGCTCTGGATATTGATGCAAATGACGTCGGTTAGCGATAATTTCCTGTTCCACTTGCTTCAAATATGTGTCTAACTTTCGTTGCATTAATCTACCTCCAAAAATATAACTCATTTACGGAAAATTACCTTTAATATTCCGTTAAAATGGATTATACAGAATTTTTAACCTGTTGTATATATTTTGTTTATATAAAGTTGATGATGTTTTAGTTTCAATACAAATGGGAAAATAAATTATAACTTAAGAAATAAAGGAGTTTTTTAATTGAAAACGTATAGTGTCACACCAAATGTAGATGCAAGTGCTTGGTTTGTAAAATTGGAGGACGTTGCACCAGAGGAAGTCTACGACACTAAGTCAGAAGCCATTGAGGCAGCAGAACAATTGGCACAGGAAAACACACCAAGCATTGTCGAAATACAAGATGAATATCATAATGTTTTGGAAGAAAAGAAGTATTAAATCACAACACAAAAAAAAGGGATAGCTTATCTACTGTAAGCTATCCCTAAACCTCTATTTCTTCAGCTTTGCCAACGCATCAGCGAGTGCATTGTTCTTAAAGCCATCATCCTGCTTTTTCAAATACTTATTTACATCTTTTTTCGATACTTTATGTTTTTTCTCTTCTTGTTTACGTGCATTAAATGTGGAAAGTTTTTCTCTGTGTCCACATTTGCATATAAACATTTGCCCTTCTCCTTCACCGCGAAGTTCCATACGTTTATGGCAGTTTGGACAGCGGGCATTCGTTTGTTTGGCAATATTTTTCTTATGCCCACAAGAACGATCTTGGCAAACGAGTTTACGTCCATGCTTATTCTTAATTTCCAACATGAGCTTTCCACAACTAGGGCATTTCGTTCCCGTCATATTATCATGCTTGAACGTGTCCCCAGTATTTTTAATCTCCTGAACAGCTTGTTTCGTATAGGTTTTTATTTCAGAAATAAATTTATCCTTTGCAAGCTTGCCTTCTGCAATTAAGGCTAGCTTCTGCTCCCATTCCGCAGTCAAGGCCGGAGAACGCAAATCTTCTGGCACAAGATCAAGCAGCTGACGACCTGTAGGAGTTAAATAAATATATTTTCCTTTTAGCTCCATGTACATATTATTAAATAACTTCTCAATAATATCCGCTCTTGTCGCTACCGTTCCAATACCGCCTGTTTGATTAATTGTTTTTGCCAAATGTTTTTCATCCGAGCTCATATAACGAACTGGATTTTCCATCGCCTGTAATAAGGCACCCTCTGTAAATCGTTCTGGCGGCTTCGTTTCTCCTTCCGTACGAGAAATACGGATATCCGTTAGCTTATCACCTTTATGCATAACTGGTAAACGTTGGTCATCTTGAAGATCATCTTCACTTCTTCGGTTATTGTAGACTTCTTTCCAACCGAGCTTTTTAATCACTTTTCCTTTCGCAGTAAAACGCTCTGGTCCAATTTCAGCTGTAATTGTTGTTTGTTCATATTCATAGGCATCTGAAAGCACCGCTAAAAAACGTTTCACAACAAGATCATAGATTTTAATTTCCTTATCATCTAAATCCGCTAACAGAACCGGCTGTTCCGTGGGGATAATCGCGTGGTGATCCGATACCTTCGCATTATCGACAACTGCCTTGGAAAGCTTCAAATCCTTTTTTAAAATTTTCGCAGCTGATTTTGCGTACTCATCTACGCCACAAGCTTTTACGCGATCCTTTAATGTAGGAACAATATCTGAAGAAATAACGCGTGAATCGGTCCGTGGATATGTCAAAACCTTATGCTGCTCATAAAGCTTTTGCATAATCGACAACGTCTGTTTTCCAGAGAAATTAAAAATCCGATTGGCTTCTCGCTGTAATTCCGTCAAATCATAAAGCTGTGGGGCAAATTTTTTCTTATGCTGCCTATCAACTTGGACAACAGTTGCGGACTCATTTTTCAATTGATTAAGCAAAAGGTTTGCTTTATCTTCAGAAAAAATACGCGAATTATTTTTTTCATCCAGCCAAGTTAATTTAAATCCTTTGTCTGTTTTTGCTTCGATACCGTAGAATGCCCTCGGCTTAAACTCTTTGATTTCCTGCTCTCTTGCAGCAATCATCGCTAGTGTTGGCGTTTGAACTCGCCCACTGGACAATTGGGCATTATGCTTTGTCGTTAATGCACGTGTTGCATTCAGACCAACATACCAATCAGCTTCAGACCTTGCAACTGCCGATTCATACAGATGCACATACTTTGCACCAGGCTTGAGATTTTTAAAACCTTCACGTATCGCTTTATCAGTAACCGAGGAAATCCATAAACGTTTAGTCGGCTTTTTAATTCGGGCTTTCTCCAAAATCCAGCGGGCCACCAGTTCACCTTCACGTCCGGCATCAGTAGCAATAACGACTTCACTGACGTCCTTGCGTGTTAATTGGGATTTGACAACCTGAAATTGTTTACCTGTCTTCTTAATAACGACTGGCTTTAATTTCGGCGGGAGCATTGGCAAATCTTCCATACGCCACGTTTTATATTTATCATCATAGACTTCTGGATCTGCCAATGTAACCAGATGACCAAGCGCCCATGTTACAATATACCTTGAACCTTCAAAATAACCATTCCCCTTTTTCGTACATCCAAGCACCCTTGCAATGTCACGACCAACGGATGGTTTCTCTGCTAATACAACTATTTTACTCATCAAAAAATCCTCTCTATATGAACGATCCATTCGGATTTCACTTACTTGTTTCGTTATGAAATGAAGGAAACATCTAAAGATACTTTATCACAAATTAACTCTTTCGTGCAGGCATAACTGCCGCAAGCACAACGTAACCATCCTTTCCATACTATAATCTAGAACCTTGTAAAGGATATGGTTAGATGCTTTATTATACTGGATTACTCTTATTAGTTACAGCAGTTAGTTTAGATGGATTCGGCGTAGGAATCACTTATGGACTGCGAAAAATTAAAGTACCTGTGATTGCATTAATCATCATCATGCTCTGTTCAGGTATTATAGTTTATACATCCATGCTGGTTGGCGATTTGCTTAGCTTTTTTATCTCAAAAGAAGTGGCAAAGATCCTTGGAGGTATTATCTTAATCGCGATCGGTTTATTTTCATTCAGTAAGGTTATCCGAGCAAAATTAATAAATGCGACTTCTACTAATAAGGCTCACACGACTAGAATAGAAGATATTAAAACCGTAATGACAACACCTGATAAAGCTGATTTAGATCAATCCGGGTCCATTTCAGCCGGAGAAGCATTCCTGCTTGGCTTAGCACTTGCACTTGATGCATTTGGTGCTGGAATTGGCGCATCAATGCTTGGGTATTCCCCTGCACTGACTGCCGTTCTTACAGCGTGTATGAGTGGTTTCTTTTTATTTTTCGGTATGAAGCTAGGAATTTTTTTATCACAGCAAGAGAAACTGCAGCGCCTAACCTTTCTGCCACCCGTTATTTTAATTGCGATCGGGATTTTTAATATTTTTTAAGGGTCATTCCAAATGCCTGATAAACGTGCAATCATTAGAAAACCAAGGCATTTGCCAAGCCTTTTCATCGAATGCCTTAGTTGCGGATAAAAAAGTTTAAACTTTCTTATCTGCCAAAGATGGATCAGGCTCAATCACCTGATCCTCTTTGACGTCCATTTATAATGCTTTCACTTGTCCACCGTCAATAATGAGAGATTGTCCTGTAATGTATGTATTTGCACCAGATGCTAAGAAGACAACTGCTTTCGCAAACTCCTCTGGCTGGCCGAATCGCTTCATTGGAATCTGATTCTCCGTCTCTTCTATGATTGTTTCAACACTTACTTGACGCTTTTCCGCTCTCACCTTGTATAGCTCAAGTATCCGATCCGTTTCAACCGTTCCCGGACCAACTGTATTGACTAAAATATTATCAGCACTTAATTCCTGTGCCAATGTTTTAGAAAGCCCAACAATACCTGGACGCATTGTATTCGATAGTACTAATTGGTCTAGGCTTTGTTTAATAGATGATGATGCAAGATTTACAATATGACCACGGTTTTGTTTTTGCATGAATGGAACGACTGCTCTTATTGTTCGGACAAAGCTGAGCAGATTTAATTCAAATGCGTGATACCAATCATCATCAGACATATCCATGAATGAACCCGCTGGTGGTCCTCCTGCATTATTAATGAGCACATCAATCGTACCATTCCAGGACAATGCTTTTTCAACAAGTCGATCAATTGCCTCTGAATCCTTCATATCGCAAACAGTATAATCAACCTGTTCATTTCCTGTTTCCTGCTTAATTTCCTGAACTGCAAGATGCAATGCTTCTTCATCCCTGCTACTTAATAAAACATGAGCACCTTCCTTTGCAAACTCTTTTGCAATTGCCCTCCCGAGTCCTTTGCTTCCTGCTGTTATAATCACTGACTTTCCTTTTAATTCTAAATCCATCCGGAACAACCTCCCTATTTACCTTTTTTTCAATTATAGCAAAAATCATAATGAATACGAGTAAACTTAATCACTTAATCCTTAACATGAACACAACGCGAAAATGCCCGAGACAAATTGTCTTCGGGCAAGTCACGTGTTTATTCTTTTTTCATTAAAGCAATGAAATAATAAACCCGATTACTACTATTGCTCCAATTATCATTAGTATTGTTCGAATCATATTAATCTCCCTTTTCTGGAATGCCTGAGCTTAATAAGAAGTTTCCCCTTATAATTCCATACCAAACATCTAAATTAAACAATGATATTTAACAGAATACTAAGTGTTACAATACTAACTAATGTTGCAATGAATGTAATACTTGAAACTAGGTCTGGTTCTGTATCAAACTCAATGGCGTACATTGTTGTTGTAGCAGCCGTTGGCATTGCAGAAATGATAATGATAACAGCGGCAATTACTGGATCTACATCAAGAATTGAAACAAAGATTATCCCAATTATCGGAGCAGCAATCATCTTCAATGTCACTGCAGAAATAACAACCTGCCAATTAAGTTTCAGTGCTGTTATCGAAGCTAACTGCATTCCAAGCATAATCATCATTACCGGAATAGCCGCACTTCCAACCATGTCTAATGTCGAATGAACCGAATCAGGAATTTCAACAGAAAAAAACTGGAAAACAAATGCCAAAACCGCCGCATAAGTAGTAGGCATTTTCAATACATTCTCAAACGCGCGTCGAAAACCACTTTTACTTCTGGAAGCATAATAAACACCAAAAAAGTTATTTTGTAATGCTTGAACAACCATTATGAAAATAGCATACGGTAATGCAGCGTTTCCTACTGTATACAGTACAACAGGCAAACCATAATTACCTGAATTCATAAAACCTGAAGCTAGAATCGAAGCACTTTCTGTGTTTGGATCCCATTTGAATATTTTTGCCAATATTTTATTGATGGCAACCATTATGTAAAATAATACAAGCATGTAAACTACAATCACCATATAGCCACTATTAAACTCAGTATCATATAAGGTTACAAATATAAGTGCTGGTGACAATATGTAAAGCGAAATAGCTGATATCGACCTTACATCTAGAATACGAATTCGTTGCAATATAAAACCTGAAGCAAAAACTGCCATAATCGGTACAATAATATTCAGAAATAAACTCATCCATGACATCTCCATTTTATTAGAACTATTCACTAGTTTATCACAATTTTTGGCACTTCTAGAATGAAAGACTATTTATCATATTTTCTAGCATCTAATATTTCATTGTGTCTCCCTTTTTTTATCGTAAGCTCCTTGCCCCCTCGTTCAGGTGTAAAATTATGATTTGACAGAAGTACTCATGCATGGTATGATTACTCATCTAGTAACAAATAAGTAATTCTGGCATTCTACAATGTTTTTGAAGATGCTTATTCACACTGGCGCGACTTAGGGGTCGCAAGGACGTAGAGCAGGTAGGGCTACGTTGCTTAAGTTAGAGGACATCCAGTGGAACACGTACCGCGGTTAAGTGAAATTCTTGGCAGATAGAAAAGAATAAATGCTGCTATCTGTATATTGCAATGAATATTTGCATAGAAGACTTGGTAAATACTACGTTTTTGAAAAATAACTTTATTGAATAAAACAAGTAATACACTTTCTCACGCTATCAATTAATAGCTGATGAACAAGAATTTCCCACCCGAAACAATCGGGATAATAAAATAAAATTAAACTTATGTGTTACTTTTAAATCAAAGGGGTACTCTTAATAATGAGGGTACTCCTTTTCCAATACATACTAGGATTGCGCACATTTAGGACACTTTAGAAAAGAATGAAAGTAGGTAAATATATGCATACATTACCAATAGGCAAGGTACAAACAATGACTGTTTCTCGAAAAATTGACACCGGCTATGTATTAGAAAAAAACGGACAAGAGGCGCTTTTACATCATAATGAAGCCAATCATACTTACGACGAAGGAAGAGAAATTGATGTTTTTCTCTATAATGACAAAAAAGGAAACATTGCAGCTACAGCGACATTGCCATCCGTTCAAATGGATGTCTATGATTGGGCTGAAGTAGTAGAAGTTATTCCTAAATTAGGAGCTTTTGTTAACATTGGTATCGCAAAGGAAATGCTAGTATCTGTTGACGACCTTCCATTATTCGAAGCTGTTTGGCCAAATCCAGGAGATAAACTTTTTATTACTCTAGGTAAAGATCAAAATGGACGTCTGCTTGCAATACCTGCTACGGAGGGTGTCATTGCTAGAGAAATCGAACTAGCACCAGAAGAACTATACAATCAGCCGATAAGCGGAACCGTTTATCATACAAGCAAAGAAGGATCCGCTATTATAACCGAAGATGATTATCGCGGATTCATTCATCATACAGAACGTAAAGAAGAGCCAAGACTCGGTGAATTCGTTCATGGGCGTGTGATTGATGTGAAGGAAGATGGGACATTAAATGTTTCCCTTCGCCCATTAAAACAGGATAGTATCGGAGAAGATGCTACGAGCATTTTAGCACATTTGGAAGAAAACAATGGTGTTATTCCCTTTAACGATAAGAGTGATCCAGAAGACATCCGTGGAACATTTCGTATCAGCAAGGCAGCATTTAAACGGGCTTTAGGCAGACTTTTAAAAGAAGGTAAAGTGGAACAACGTGATGGAATGACTTATTTAAAGTAAAAAACACAGCATCTTTCAAAAGATGCTGTGTTTTTTATGCAGTTACATTTTGGTAAGCGTCAATAATTGATGTAATAATAAATCCAATTGCTGCTGAGAATAATGCTGCAATTCCCCAACCACCAAATCCTGCTCCTAGTATGTCTACTTTAGGAGCAATCGATGCTACTCCTAGTAGTAATAATCCAACAATCACTAAGAAGATATTTGGATAATAGCAAGACCTTGATTCTTTTGCGGTCATTTTAACAAGTAGAACGTTTGCAAGAAGTGTTACGATTGTTAAAATTCCCCCGATTGTAAAAACTGCCAAAATCATAACTTTCACCCCATAAATATTAAATGACATTACCTATAGTCTACAATTGAAAGAAATCAAAGTCAATTAGAATATCGCTTTTCAGGTAGATCGTGTCATCTTTTTGGAAGCGGTTCCTCTGGTTAAGTCATCCCTATTTTACATGGATTCGTCCAACTTGACCGTCCTCTAATCTAACTTTAATTCCATGTGGATGAAATTCTGATTTTGTCAAAAGATCTTTCACAACTCCTGCCGTTGTTTTTCCTGTGCGTTGATTTTGCTTCAATACGATTTCTGCTTTTTGCCCAGGATAAATATTTTTTCGATATCTTCCATCAACTATCATCTTGCTATTCCCTCCCCTAACTTCATTTCTTTAACAAAAATCTGATTTTAAGCATCTCATTTACTTCTACCGTTAGCCATAATATACTAAAATAAAGAAAAATGCACGGTTATCATTCATAGCGTGTATGACTATTTTCGTAAAACTTTCTGCTTTTAGTATACAATATAATGCACTAGAAATTGATGAAGGGAATAAACAAGACATATGGCCACTATTACACAGCTTCATATTTTTTCAAAAGTTATTGAAATCGGCAATTTCACGAAGGCAGGTCAAGCCTTAAAAATGACACAACCAGCTGTCAGTCAGGCTGTTTCCAGTCTTGAGGCTGAACTTGGTGTGTCACTATTGATCCGAGATAAATCAAGGGGACTCATTCTGACAGACATCGGTGAAAAGATTCTTCTGCAAATCCGTACGATTGAAAACAGCCTTAAAATAATTGATCAGGAGGTTGCGGCAGAAAAAGGCCTTGAAACTGGCACAATCAAAGTCGCTGGTTTTCCCGATGTATCCGCACGTTTTCTGCCTAAGATTATTCAGGCAATCCAGCAAAAATATCCGAATATAACCATCGAATTATTTGAAGGGTCTGTCGAAGAAGTTTTTAACTGGATCACATCACGTATGGTTGATATTGGATTTATTTACTCTCCACATAGCAGCCTGGATATTATTCCATTAGTGGAAGATAAATATATGGCAGTATTTCCTCCTGAACATCATTTACTTAAAAAGTCATTAATTACGTTGTCAGATCTATCAAATGAATCATTGATTGTTGGTAAGTGGGGAGATCCAAAAGCGATTGAACAACTATTTATCGATAAAGGACTTCCCTATCATCAAAAATATACCGTTTCAAACTTAAATACAATGCTCGGAATGATTCAGGAAAGGCTTGGTTTATCCATACTCCCTGAACTTGCTATAAAAGATACGGAAATGTGGAAATACGCTCGTCCAATTTTGACCGATTATCGTCGAAATATCGCATTAGCTGCTATTTCACTACAGCACGTTTCGCGAGCGACCAAGCTGTTTATTGACATTGTGAAGGAACAGGTCAATTAAGAACAAAATGCACGTTACTGAAAGAACAAGCCTCCCCCCTTCTCCACGGGGGCCTTTTTTTATAGAAGTCACAATGCTTATACTTCTTCATACCTCCTCAATCCTATTAAAGGTTCAAGATGATCACCTATATGACCTAGTGTTTGTTATGAGCTTGATTAGCTGCTCATTCAGTATCTCTATCGGTGTTGTATAGTTTTGTTTATGCCACTCAATGATAATTCCGATTATTGCATTGGCGTGGTAGCTTATGAGGTAATCGAAGTCAACATCCAAATACACTGCATTATTATCTATGCTCAAGGATTCTTCCATAAATTTACGAATTGTATCAAAGACGAGATAATAATAAGTCATTGGAGATTTTCCATCAAATATAATCTGATAAAAAGCTTTATATTTTTTTACATGATTAAAAATATCAATCATATCAGGTGTCATATTATTTATATTAAAATTTGTATTCAAATATGGTTTCTCATATGCCTTTCTAAAATCTTCCACAATCACTTCAAAGTAATGACGAAACACATCATGGACATCACGATAATGCAGATAAAAGGTCCCTCGATTAATTTGCGCCAACCTACATAGCTCTGAAATGCTTATTGTTTCTAAAGTCTTTGTTTTTAATAGTGTGAGCAGTGCCTTTCGCAAGCTTTCCTCAGTCTTTATAATACGTAAATCTTTTTTCACTTTTTCTCCACCTTTAATCAACATATTTCTTAATAAGCGTATATTAATCAGCATTTCTCGATTTTCTGTTGATTGCGCTTTCTTATTAGACCATATATACTTTTATTGTACAGGTGTTCATTATCTTCATCAATATGAAGGAGGAAATTAAATGAAATTACAAGAAAAAGTTGCGATTGTAACTGGTGCTGCTTCAGGTATGGGAAAAGCAATTGCGAAGTTATATGCTAAGGAAGGTGCTAAAGTAGTTGTAGCTGACCTTAATTTTGCAGGTGCTGAAGAAGTTGTAAAAGAAATCATTGCAGATAATGGGGTTGCTGTGGCCGTTCAGGTTAATGTGGCAAACCAAGAAGATATTGATCACATGATTGATACAGCTGTTAATGAATACGGTAAATTAGATATTTTAGTAAATAATGCAGGAATTATGGATGGGTTTGAGCCAGTTGCTGACATTACGGACGAACGCTGGGATTTAATATTCGATGTAAATACGAAAGGTGTTATGCGTTCGATGCGTAAAGCAATTCCGTTATTCCTTAAGCAAGGCGCTGGTGTCATTGTGAATATCGCATCAACAGGTGGCTTAAATGGGGCACATGCGGGAGCAACCTATGGTGCTTCCAAGCATGCAGTTGTTGGTTTAACGAAGAACACAGGTTATATGTACGCACAAAAGGGTATCCGCTGCAATGCAATCGCTCCTGGTGCAGTAAATACAAATATTTCTGCTTCCATGAAAAATATTAATCCGTTTGGGATGGAGCGAACCAAAACAGTTCAAGGTGTTATTCCGAAAGTTGGGGAACCAGAAGAGATTGCAAATGCTGCACTTTTCCTTGCTACAGATGAAGCGAGCTTTGTAAATGGAACAGTTCTTACAGTTGATGGCGGCTGGACTGCTGCATTCTAATATGGATAAGGCAAAAGCACTTTCTTTTTTCACAAAAAAAGAAAGTGCTTTTAATTCTAATATATTAATACTTGCACTTCAACAGCTGTCACACAGTGAAATATTTTGGGGAATATATTCTAATGAACAATTAAACGAGTGATCCGCCACCATCTTTAAGATATTTTATAATGCCTTCTGAAGCTCTGTAAGATAGCGCACCAATCGTACCTGTCGGGTTAAATGAACTGTTATGCGGAAATGCGGAAGCACCAATAACAAATACATTCTCGGCTTCCCACATTTGTAAATAAGAGTTTACTGCCGATGTTTTCGAATCAGCCCCCATAATTACGCCACCAGTGTTATGAGTATTTGTATCCACATTCACATTAAAGGTTGCTTGTTCTTCAGTAGTTTCATAATGATCCGCGCCAATTTTCTCCGCAATTTTACGAGTTACTTTAGACATATATTTTACTAATTCTTTATCTTGTTCGGTATAGTCATATGTCATGCGTAATAATGGCATGCCATATGCATCTTTATACTCAGGATCAAGATCAAGATAATTGTCTTTATGTGGCATGCTTGCACCTTGTGATTTCACCTGTAACGTACTATTTGCGTATTTAATCGATTGCTTTTTAAACTCTGCTCCCCATGACGGTGTTCCGCTTGGTACTTGATTAATGGCAATTGGTCGGTTGCCATATTGCGTCATGCGAATCCCTGAACCATGAATAAAGTTTACATCTGAATGGTCAAAGTTATCTCCAGCGAAATCAGGAATTTCAATTCCTAAGGCCCCAGCCCCAGCATAGTTATTAAACGCTTTATCCTCATAGAATAACGTAGTAGCACCTGCACTTACTTGATAGCAATAGTTTTTGCCAATTGATCCTTCCCCAGTCTCTGGGTTATATGGTGTACCTAAGTTAGAGTTTAATAGTAAACGAACATTATTAAATACATAGCTTGTTACAATAACAACATCAGCTGGCTGTTCAAATTCTTCACCAGTAATTGTATTTACATAAACAACTCCTGTTGCTTTTGTTCCATCATTTAAAATGCGCGTTACATTGGAATGTGTTCGAAGATCGAGGTTACCTGTTTCCTTAGCAACCGGGATAACCGTAACTACTGGATCGGCCTTCGCTCCATACTCACACCCAAAGTTTTCACAGAATGCACAGTATTGACATGCTGATCGTGAGATACCATCAGGATTCGTATAGTTTTCCGATAGGTTAGCTGATGGCAACATATACGGATGATAGCCTAATTTTTTCGTTGCTTCCTCAAACAATTCAAAAGTAGGTGTCTTCACCATTGGTCCTGTTGGATAAGGATTTGAACGGTGTCCATACATTTCTACCGTTTCACCAGAAATCCCAGCCATTTTTTCGAATGTATCATAATATGGCTCAATTTCATCGTATGTAATTCCCCAGTCCTGTAATGTATACTCTGAACCTAGTTTATTTGTGCCATATTTCTCTTCAGTCAAGGATTTAATTTCAAAATCATATGGAAGAAATCGATAGGTTTGACCATTCCAGTGACTTCCTGCTCCACCAACACCATCTCCAACAATAAATGTTCCGTAACTGCGCATTGGAAGTGCACGCATATTGGGATCATTACGATGTGTAATGGTTTCTTTCGATAAGTCTTGCATTAATTCTGTTCGATGTTGAAAGCGAAGCTCATCATGTCCCATTAAATAGTCATTTGTAGTTCGCTCTTTCCCACGCTCAATGCCTACAACTTTAATTCCTGCTTTTGTCAGTTCAGAAGCAATAATGCCTCCTGCCCATCCCATTCCAACAATAACCGCAGGCACTTTAGGTAGTTTTGTGCTCATGTTTGTCAATTCCTTTCTTCAAGTCCCTCTTCAATTTAGTGCCCCATATGGCTTTGTAAACTTTCAGGTTCCAATTCAATAAATTCTTTGCTTACCACTTCATTGTTATAGTTCATTCGAGAACCCGGGAATTTGCGCATTGCCCAGCCTTCCATGTCTTTGTTCCCGCCATACATTGGATCTGCGTACGCACCTTCGATCGTTAATATACGAAGCAAGTCAAAGAAAATACTGCTCGATACACCGGAAAGTTTGTATTCCCCATTTTCAAACTCGGTCAAAATCTCATCCTGCTGTTCGCCTTCTAATGAAGTAAATTTACTGTCAAATTTATTCCCACTATAGTCATCCAGTCCCTTTAACCCCAATAAGAATAAATCTTTCCGTAAAATACGTACTTGTTCCTGTTGAGTGGCCTCTGCTTTATAAAATGCACCTAACATATAGTCCTTTGCATTAATTCCCCAAGGACTCGCCAATTGATGGTCAATATAAATAGCTACATTTAAATCAGCTGCACCTGGTCCATTCTCATCTGCAGGGAAAATCCGCTCTGTTGCAGCAATTGTAGTTTGGTACTGATCAGGTGTGAAAAACATTAATGCAGCATTTGGATTTGCTGCAGGAGCGGCATGTTCGTGCTCAGTTTTTGGTGCTTGGTGCTGTTTTTCACCACCAAAACCAATTAAGCCTCCAAGCACACTACCAACTACTACCCCGCCAGCTGCTACTCCAGAATTTCTAAGGAATTTACGCCTTGAAGACCCCTTCTCGTCAAGTCCATATTTCTCTGATTCTTCCATCATATAACCCCCAGTAAATAGACTGATAATATTTGATTTGGTTGCTTATGAAAGGAATTAATTACCCATTCAAAAGCACTACAAAGAAACTCTCACCCATTTCGGATGAGAGAGCTTCCATTTTACTATGTAGTAGAAAGCTTTTTTTAATCTCAGTTAAAAGAATTATAGCATAGTAATCCTTCTAAATAACAATGCGAATTTGGTTATATATCATAATCAAATACTTATGAAAACGTTATATATCATAATTTTAGAATTTTATGTAATCATAAATTTTAAAAAGGATTACTTAAATTTAGAGGTTTCTTTACACAAGAAGTCGAATTATTAAATGATATATATTTGAGGGGGTCCACCATGCTAAAATTTGAAGAATATGTTTATGAAAGACCTATACTCCATGAGGAACAGGCGACATTTAAAGTGCTATTAAAGAAATTTACAGATGCACAATCAGCTGAAGAAGCAATTGCTGGCACAGAAAGCATCAATGCTTTTCGTAACAGACTATCAACTTTATTTAATTTGGTCTATATACGTGCATCAATCGATACAAAAGATGAGTTTTATCAAAAGGAACGTGACTATTTCGATGAGATTCAACCAAACCTAAAAGAAATGACCACCGAATTTTATAAAGAACTGGTTAACTCTCCCTATCGCAAGAATTTAGAAAAGCAGTTCGGTTCTCAGCTCTTTCAGCTTGTCGATAACGAAATTAAAGCTTTTTCACCTGAAATAATTAGCTTATTACAAAAGGAAAACAAGCTTTCTTCAGAATACTCAAAGCTTGTAGCCTCAGCAGAAGTAGCCTTTCAAGGTGAAACCTATACATTGGCACAGCTTGCCCCATTTGCACAAAACGAAGATAGAGAAGTTCGGAGGCAAGCAGTCACTGCATATGCAGGCTTTTTCGCGAGCCATGAGGATCAATTTAATTCCATTTATGATCAGCTCGTAAAAGTGCGACATGAGATTGCCGGGAAGCTTGGTTACAAAAATTTTGTGGAAGTTGGTTACTTACGAATGCAGCGAATTGGTTATAATGCTGAAATGGTTGCCGCATTCCGTAAGCAAGTTCGGGACTACATCGTTCCACTTGCTACAAAGCTATATGAGAAACAGGCAGCACGCATCGGTGTTGATACATTAAAATTTTATGATGAAAGCTTTCAATTTAAAAGTGGAAATGCTAAACCAAAAGGTTCCCCAGAATGGATTATTGAAAACGGCCAAAAAATGTACAAGGAATTATCCAATGAAACAAATGAATTTTTCCATTTTATGCTTGATCGTAATCTGATGGATCTTGAAGCAAAAAAAGGAAAAGAAGCCGGCGGATACTGTACATTCATTGAGGATTACGAGGCTCCATTTATCTTCGCCAATTTCAATGGAACCTCTGGTGATATTGATGTGCTAACACATGAAGCAGGACATGCTTTCCAAGTTTATACTAGTCGGAATCTGAAAGTGCCAGAATACGTTTTTCCTACAAGTGAAGCTGCAGAAATTCATTCCATGAGCATGGAATTTTTAACATGGCCATGGATGGAGCTTTTCTTCAAGGAAGATACCGATAAATATAAGTACTCCCATTTAACTGATGGCCTACAATTTCTTCCTTACGGGGTTGCTGTTGATGAATTCCAGCATCTTGTATACGACAATCCAGACTGGACACCAGAACAACGTAAAGATGCTTGGAGAAAACTTGAAGAAATCTATTTACCACACCGTGATTACGACGGCAATGCATATCTAGCTTCTGGTGGGTATTGGCATCGTCAAGGACATATCTATGATATACCTTTCTATTATATTGATTACACGCTTGCTCAAATTTGCGCTTTCCAATTTTGGAAAAAGTCGCGTGAAAACCATGAGGATACATGGAAAGACTATCTAAACCTCTGTAAACAAGGCGGCTCACAGTCCTTCCTTAATCTTGTAAAGACAGCAAAACTGAATTCTCCGTTCGAGGCAGGAACAGTCCAAGCAGTTATTCAAACAATTGAAGATTGGCTCGATTCTGTGGACGATAAATCATTATAATATTATTTTAAAGCAGTATTCCGAATTGGGTACTGCTTTTTTTAGTGTATCTAAAACCCAAAAGTTAATATTATGTAAACGTAATTGGTATTAGTACAATCCAAATTTCCTTTATGCTAGAATAGACTACAAAGCATACATAAAGGAGAACATTATGAGTTATAAAGTACTTTTTCTAGATATCGACGGTACCATCCTAAAACCAGATCACACATACACAGATTCAACAAAAGATGCTATTGAACAAGCAAAGCAAAATGGGGTTGAAGTTTTTATTGCAACCGGCAGACCATATATTGAAATTCAGGATCTTGCTGAAGAATTAACTATTGATTCATTTATTGCTTATAACGGCGGATATGCAATCTATCAAGATCAAACCGTGGTCAATGAACCAATGGATCCAACGATTGTAAAAGAATTCATCGAAATCGCTAAACAGCATAATCATGAACTTGTTCTTTATACAAAGGAAAAAAACTACTTCACAGATCTTAACCATCCATTTGTTAAAAAATTCAATGACATTTTCCAGTTGAAACAAAATGCGTTATTTACTGAGGAAGTTGCAGATCAAATCATAGGTGCTACCGTATTGAATATTGAACCAGGAGATGCATCACTTTATGAAATAGAAGAAAATATTCGCTTGTCACAAGTAAATGTAGAAGGGGCAACAAAGGCCTTTGATATTATTCGAAAGAACGTCAATAAAGGAGAAGCCGTTACAAAAATTCTTCAGCGCATCGGTATACCAATGGAGCAAGCTATCGCTTTTGGAGATGGAATGAATGATTGTGAAATGCTGCAAGCTGTAGGCGAAGGATTCGCAATGGATAATGCACATCCAGAACTATTTACTTACGCAAAGCACCGTACCACATCTGTTAGTGATTCTGGTATCTATAACGGCTTAAAAAAGCTCGGGGTTATCGAGTAATGGGAATATAAAAAGCAAAACCCAACAATCAAGGGGTTTTGCTTTTTTTCATAAGTTGAGGCTTATGGAGTCGATAAGGGCTAGATCTATTTATAAAAGAAAGCCACCGTAAATAAGAGCTCCGGCAATTACAAATGCAGGGTGTATTTTAAAACGCTCGATTAATAGAAAACTAACGCCAACCAGTAGTACCGTCTGCCAAATTCCAATTCCTATATAAGATTCACTGAAAAACCTCCATGCCATAACACCGAGCAATATAGCAATGACCGGCTGAACAAAAAGCGTTAACCGCTTTACTTTAGGAGAGTCCTTATATTTTAACAACAGTCCACCAAGGAATATTAATAAAATTAGAGATGGAGCCACAGTAGCAAATACGCCTACAATCGACCCAATAACCCCTCCTACTTCATAGCCTATGTACCCTGCCATCTTCGTTGCAATTGGACCTGGTAAAGAGTTTCCAAGCGCTAAAATCTCACTAAATTCCTGCACTGACATCCAACCATATCGTAATACCACTTCATTTTCAATAAGGGGAATGGAAGCAGGTCCTCCCCCATAGCCCAGAATACCCGGAATAAAAAAGGCGACAAAAATATCAATATAGATCATACATCTTCACCTTCTTTATTCTTTTTTTGCTTCTTGTGGACTGGCAGAGACAGCGCCAGGATGAGTAGAACAGCAATCAAAATTCCTGGATGCACCTGAAGAATTTGCAAAGTGATAAAGAAAATGGCAAGAAATATACATGTCTTTACCCATCCCAAGCCAATAGCAGCTTTTTGGGCAAATTGCCATGTCAAGACAGCCATCATCATCCCCACTACTGGAACGACTGCTGCCGTCATTCCTTGCACCCAATCAAATTCTTTAACTTGTGAAAGTGTAGTGAGTAAAACAATCATTAATAAAATCGTAGGTACAATCGTAGCAAGAACGGCATTTATCATTCCTAGTGTACGGGCAACCCGATAACCAATATAACCAGGTAGCTTTGTTGCAATTGGACCCGGTAATGTGTTTGCTAAAGCAAGAATATCACCAAATTCCTCGTTATCCATCCATTTATAGTGATCAACTACTTCCTTTTGAATAAGCGGTATCGAAGCAGGTCCTCCCCCAAATCCGAGTATACCAACACGAAAAAAAGCAATAAATAAATTCCAATGTGTTTTCATTTGTCACAAACCTTTATCTATTTTTAGTATGTTGCCAGCCTATCCAGTGATGAGCTTTCGAGTAAGCCCGTGAATCCAGTAAATAGGCCCCAAATGTTGATGCTCTCTTAATGATGGAACCCCATTCGCTTTAGGTAATCAAATAACTCACTGCGCCAAGAAGCTCATAGCCTACATAACTTACAGAATGAACTTATCATTCCTTTGATTGGTAACTCATCTTTGACCAATCAAAGGAGCCTACTCTCTTCCCATTAGGACTCTCATCACTTCTATGAACGACCAAATAAACTTATTCTCTTCTCATTCGGGCACTCATCACTTCTATGAATGACCAAATATACTTACTCTCTTCTCATTCGGGCACTCATCCATTTATGATTTCCTTTAATATGACGTTCAAATCATTTATACCATTATACGTGAATGAAACATATTTTTAAATATTTCATTCCTTCTTCATCGACACGATATAGTTACAATTCTGACACACTTCTTTAACATTTTAAATAACTTCATCTAAAAATATGTGATATGATAAATATATAAAGAATGCTCAATGTTTCACAATATCTTTTTAGGAGGGTTATTATGGTTGTAACTGCTCAAAACAAAATGGATTTTAAAAGTGGAAAATGGCAAGAGGAAATTAATGTTCGCGACTTTATTATGCAAAACATTACTGTCTATACTGGTGATGAAAGCTTTTTAGCAGGATCGACAAGGAACACGACAATTTTATGGGAACAAGTGATGGATTTAACAAAGCAAGAACGAGAAAATGGTGGCGTATTGGATATGGACACATCAATTGTATCAACCATTACGTCACATGGAGCAGGCTATTTAAATAAAGGTATTGAAAAAATTGTTGGTGTCCAAACAGACCAACCTTTTAAGCGCTCTCTTCAACCATTTGGTGGTATTAGAATGGCAGAAGATGCTCTACATGCATACGGATATGAGTTGGATGAAGAAGTAAAGCATGTCTTCAACAATTATCGGAAGACACATAACCAAGGTGTTTTTGATGCATACACACCTGAAATGCGAGCAGCAAGAAAAGCTGGAATTATTACAGGTCTTCCTGATGCTTATGGACGTGGACGGATCATTGGCGATTACCGAAGAGTTGCTTTATATGGTGTTGACAGGCTAATCGCAGATAAACAAAAAGAACTTGCAGCAACGGGAGTTAATGGTGTGATGTCCGAGAAAATCATTCGTGACCGCGAAGAGCTTTCTGAACAAATTCGTGCCTTACAAGAGTTAAAACAGCTCGGTTCAGATTATGGATTTGATATTTCCAATCCTGCTACTAATGCAATCGAAGCGTTCCAATGGTTATATTTTGGTTATTTAGCAGCTATCAAGGAGCAAAACGGCGCAGCTATGAGTCTTGGCAGGGTTTCTACCTTCTTAGATATTTATATTGAGCGTGACATTCAAAATGGTGTCATTACAGAAGAAACAGCACAAGAGCTTGTCGATCATTTTGTAATGAAACTACGACTTGTAAAATTTGCAAGAACTCCAGATTACAATGAATTATTTAGTGGAGATCCAACTTGGGTTACAGAATCAATTGGTGGTATTGCTAAAGATGGTACACCGCTTGTGACAAAGAATTCGTTCCGATTTTTACACACATTAGACAATCTTGGGCCTGCACCCGAACCAAACTTAACGGTTTTATGGTCTGATCAATTACCACGCCCTTTTAAGGAATACTGTGCATCTATGTCCATTAAAACAAGTTCAATTCAATATGAAAATGATGACCTCATGAGGAAACAATTTGGAGATGATTATGGAATTGCATGCTGTGTTTCTGCAATGGAAATTGGCAAGCAAATGCAGTTCTTCGGTGCAAGAGCTAACTTAGCCAAAGCATTGCTATATGCAATTAATGGCGGGGTAGATGAACAATCGTTCACTCAAGTAGGACCGAACTATGAACCAATTACTTCCGAATATCTACACTATGAGGAAGTAATGGAAAAATATGACCAAATGCTAGAATGGCTTGCCGGATTATATATTAATACACTAAATGTGATTCACTACATGCATGACAAATATAGCTATGAACGAATTGAAATGGCATTACATGATAGAGACATTCTCCGGACAATGGCAACTGGGATTGCAGGATTATCAGTTGCAGCTGATTCACTAAGTGCAATTAAGCACGCAAAGGTAAAAGTAATCCGCAATGAAGCTGGCTATGCCATCGACTACAAAATAGAAGGAGATTTCCCGAAATACGGAAACAATGATGACCGAGTTGACGCTATTGCAGTCGAACTTGTCACAGCCTTCATGAATAAAATCAAAAAGCATCAAACATACAGAAATTCTGTACCAACACTTTCTGTATTAACAATTACTTCCAATGTCGTTTATGGGAAGAAAACTGGAATTACACCAGATGGACGAAAAGCTGGAGAGCCCTTTGCTCCTGGAGCGAACCCATTGCATGGACGTGACGAAAAAGGAGCACTTGCATCCCTCAGCTCTGTCGCAAAATTGCCTTACGAATACGCATTAGACGGAATAAGCAACACCTTTTCCATTGTACCAAAAGCATTAGGGAGAGAAGAAAGTACACGAATTCAAAATCTAGCAGGAATGCTAGACGGATATACGATAAAAGGTGGACATCATTTAAACGTCAATGTGTTTGATCGCGAAACATTGCTCGATGCAATGGAGCATCCAGAACAATATCCACAGCTAACCATCCGTGTATCTGGATATGCGGTAAACTTTATTAAATTAACGAGAGAACAACAATTAGATGTTATTAATCGAACATTCCATAAAGGGATGTAAGCAAACCACTTGTAAGGAAAAAAGCATGCAATAGTTAGATGATATAGGTCTCGCTTCCCTGTTTAAGGGGAGCACCCTATTACGTCAACAATTTTAATGGGGAGGTTTTTCAAGTGAAAGGTCGAATTCATTCTATCGAAACATGTGGAACCGTCGATGGTCCAGGTTTGCGC
Source organism: Oceanobacillus profundus (assembly GCF_003515705.1). Taxonomy (GTDB): domain Bacteria; phylum Bacillota; class Bacilli; order Bacillales; family Amphibacillaceae; genus Oceanobacillus; species Oceanobacillus profundus. Next base: position 98,638 of record NZ_QWEH01000012.1, on the reverse strand, counting down.
TATATAATTTTTATGCAAGGCTGCCCGCTCCGCTGCCAGTTTTGCCATAATCCAGACACATGGAAAATGGGCGATGGCAAGGAAATGACGGTAAATGAACTCGTCACGGACATCAAGGATTACCTCCCCTTTTTCCAAGCATCTGGTGGAGGCGTTACCGTAAGTGGCGGAGAACCATTGCTCCATGTTAAGTTTCTGATAGCCCTTTTTAAAGAACTAAAAGAATTAGGTATCCATACAGCAATTGATACTGCCGGTGGCTGTTTCTCCAAATCTCCTGCATTTCTGAAGCAGCTTGACGAACTCTTGGAACTAACTGATCTAGTGTTAATGGATATCAAACAGATTAATCCAGTGAAGCATAAAATACTAACTGGCATGTCTAACGATCATATTCTCCTACTTGCTCGTTATTTAGATAAAAAAAATATTCCTGTCTGGATCCGTCATGTGCTTGTTCCTGGACATAGTGATAATGAAGAGGATTTAAAGGATTTATCTCATTTTATTCATACACTAACTAATATCAAGAAAATCGAAGTATTACCTTATCATAAAATGGGCGTATATAAGTGGGAAGCACTAGGGTTAGAATATCCGCTTGACGCTGTCGAACCGCCAACAGATGCACGCGTTCAAAATGCAATACAAATTTTAAATGCATAACAAAAAGTCAGGACTCTCCTTTGAAAAAGGGCCCTGACTTTACATGTAATCTACTTTTCTGGTAAAACTGCTTCCGTAGTCATTTCCCATTCATGAATATCATACCCTCTTGCTCCATAAACAACATATGGATCGTTTTTCACAATTTCTTCAACCTCTTCAAAGCTTTCCGCGATGTAAATAACAAGTCCACCAGTACTATCCGTAAAACGACCTTTAGCAAAAACTTTCCTCTGTTCGGCTAACTTGCCTAAATAGTCTAAATGATCTTGACGGTACTGCCTGCTTTTTTCAGCATTCTTCATTGGTGAAAATGCAGCATAATACTTCATATGTATCCCCCTCCTAATTGAAACTAGCATTATTATATCGCAATTTTCAAAGAGTTACATAATAAAAGGTTCTTTTAAAAGGGAGCCAATCCTTTTAAGAGAACCTTTCTATCAAACTTGAATCTTCACATCATATTTACGTAGCCAATAATCAATTTGACATAAGTGTGCAATTAATTGGGGGCCGCGCATTAACTGACCATACCATGGCTCCTTAAATTCCTTCCCTTCACTGTTTACAATAGCTTCCACTTTTTCATGCTTCATAAATTCAAATAAACGAGCATTCGGATCTGCTAAAATTGTTTCCATCCACGCTATTACCTGCTTCGTATATTCTGGTTGAAAGGTCCTCGGATATGGACTCTTTTTTCGATATAAAACATCATCTGGTACAATACCTTCCAGCGCCTTGCGTAAAATTCCTTTTTCACGTCCATCGAGATTTTTCATTTCCCATGGGATATTCCAAACATATTCCACAATACGATGATCTGCATAAGGGACACGTACTTCTAGACTGGCTCCCATACTCATCCGATCCTTCCGGTCAAGCAGCTGCGCCATAAACCATTGCATATTTAAATAAAAAAGCTCTCTGCGCTTGGCTTCTTCAGGTGATTCACCATCCAGCCTTGGCGTTTCCAGAATAGTTTCCTGATAACGATTTTGAACATAGCTTTTTAAATCTAATTTCTTTTGCCATTGGGAATGAAGCAAGTCGATTCGCGCATCTAAAGAACGCATCCAAGGAAAACCATCTTGAATGGCCGACGGATCATGAAACCATGGATAGCCACCAAAGATTTCATCAGCACACTCACCGGACAATGCCACCGTTGTTTTTTCTTTAATCCGACGACAAAACCATAATAAAGATGAATCAATATCCGCTTGCCCTGGCTGATCTCGAACATCTACCGCTTCCTTCAGTAAAGCAGCAAGCTCAAGTCCAGAGATAATTTCATCATGATGATCTGTCGAAAATACATTAACCATCTGTTCAATCCAAGGCTTATCACTAGAGGGCTGGAAGGTACTTGACTGAAAATGTTGCTCATTTCCAGCATAATCTACTGAAAAAGTCGTTAATGTTCCCTTTCCTTTTTCCTTAAAATAGTCTGCAGCTATAGCTGTAATCGCGCTAGAGTCTAATCCACCAGATAACAAAGTAGATACAGGTACATCTGCTACAAGCTGCCGTTGCACTGCATCTACAACTAGTTCTCTTACCTTTTGCGCAGTATCTTCCAGTGAATCAATATGTGGCTTACTGACCATGTTCCAATAACGCCAAACTTTTAACCCATTTTTGGAAAAGATTAATGAATGCGCTGCACGAAGTTCACGTATACCTTTAAATAATCCGTGCCCAGGTGTTCTCGACGGCCCTAGACCAAAGATTTCCGATAAACCTTCATGATCTATTGCTGCATCAACAGCATCATGAGCTAGAATTGCTTTCAATTCAGAGCCAAAAATGAACTGCTCTTGTTCCTCATAAAAAAACAACGGTTTTACACCTAAACGGTCTCTCGACATAAAAAGCTGTTCTTTTTCTTCATCCCAGACACCAAATGCATAAATGCCATTGAGATAATTGACGCAATCTTCTTTCCACTCCAAGTAAGCTGTCAGCAAAACCTCTGTATCAGATGAGGTCTGGAATACATAACCTTTTTGAAGAAGCGTTTGGCGTAATTCCTCCGTATTGTAAAGCTCTCCATTATAAACAATCGTATAAGTAAAATCATTCTTTTTCTTACGCATTGGTTGTTTTCCGCCTTCTAAATCAACAACCGACAGCCGCTTATGTCCAAACCCAGTATGTTCATAGATCCAATGATTTGTTTCATCAGGTCCCCGTAATGATAACGTATCTGTCATTTTCTCCAAAACCGCTAGTCGTGTATGCGCATGCCTCTTCCAGTCAACAAATCCAGTTATTCCACACAAATGATGCCACCCTTTCCACCCACATTTTTAAGTCTACTTCTCATCGTATGCAAAAAAGTCGGATAAAGTGATAAAGTGAGACTTCATTTAGCGGGGAGACTCCTTCCAACTAAATATTAGTACCACAAGGGTATGACCTAAAGGCCCTTGAACAGAATCAGGAATTTACGGGCTGTTTTATCCCCTATCCTCAACATTTTGATTTTCTTCAGGATTGGAGGTCGAGATATCACAGCTCGTTAATGCGTGGTAAAAACACCCAAAGAATCTCTTCTAGGGTGTCTCTTCTATTACATCATTTTACTCGACAACAGTAACCGTTTCTTTATTTCCAATAATTACTTTCGTTGTCATATCGATAAATAAGCCAGTTTCTATTACTCCAACAATTTGCTTCAATTGTTTATTTAATTGATCTGGATCTGGTATTTTATTGAACGGACAATCCAATATGTAATTCCCATTATCGGTAACTAATATTTCTCCATCAAGCGTACGCAGCTTTGGCACACAGCCAAGTTTCGAAATTTCATTTGCTGTTCGTTCCCAAGCAAATGGAAGCACTTCGACAGGCAGTGGATACTCTCCCAAATGTGAAACCATTTTTGATTCATCCACAATAATAATCAGTTCCTTAGCAGCCTGTGCAATAATTTTCTCACGAAATAACGCTGCACCTCCACCTTTGATGAGTTGATGATTTTCATCTACTTCATCCGCACCATCAATTGTAATATCCAATTCCTTTACTTCCCGAAAATCAGTAAGTGGTACGCCAAATTCCTGCGCCCATTTCTCTGTTTGTTTTGATGATGGAATTCCCTCAATATTTACACCAGCATCAACAAGCTCACCTAGCTTCCGTACCATCCAATATACAGTTGATCCCGATCCAAGACCTATTTTCATACCATCTTTTACAAAAGTCGCAGCTTTTTCTCCAACTGCTTTTTTCATTTGATCTTGTTCCGTTAGCATTACTTACGCCTCCTTGATTATATAGCTATTAATTATTATAGCTTATTCGACCCGTCCAGCAAAATCAGGAGAAATTTTATAAATACACTCAAATCGCAAGTTTGATAAATTTATATTAGATACGTAACCGCACAAAAAGAAGACTCACAAAACGAGCCTTCTTTTCATTTACTATTTATTCAGCTACAATTGGTTCTTCTTGCGTAACTGCAATATCATAACGATACATGTTTGTTCCATCACCGATATAGTAATTATGAACTCGATTATTTACAGGTACAAGCTCTGAACGGTATAATGTTGGGAATACAGGAACTTCATCAATCATGAATTGCTGCCACTCATTGTATACTTTTTGACGATTCTCTAGTTCAAAGGCATCCTCCGAAACTCCAGCAGCCAGTAATTCATCGTTTTTGTCACTTGAATAACGAGAGAAGTTGAAGATCGCGTCTCGGCCATACAATCCTCTAGGATCTACGTCGATTCCAACGCCCCAAGCTGCTGAGTAAATATCAACCGCTGGGTCATCATCACCATTTTGACCTACACGATCGTAGAATGAATTAAATTCTTGTAAACGTCCATCTAAAAGCTGCACATTTAAACCAACTTGTTCCCAAGCCTGGATATAGTATTGAGCTAATGGTTCTGCCACTTCTCCTCCAGACATAGAAGCAAAATTAATAACAAGCTCTTCGCCATCAGGATTTTCGCGGAAGTTATCTCCATCTACATCTACATAACCAGCCTCATCCAAAAGTTGTTTTGCTGCTTCTGGATCATATGAAACTCCAGCGTTTGAATCATCATGGAATTCTGGATGTGACGGTGGAATGAGTGTTGTTGCATTCCAACGTAGACCGTTATAGAAACGTTCACCAACAGTCGTGTTATCTACTGCATGCCACATTGCTTTACGTAGATTAACATCTGCCATTTTTGCTTCAGGATCTGTCACAACTTCACCATTTTCTTTGTCCCAAGTACCTAATTTAAATCCAATATACGAATATGACCTATCAATTCTTCCTAAATATTCAACATTGGACATATCTGCATTGTCAGGGTATTGATCCACCTGGAATGCACTCACGGTATCAACACCACCGGATTCAAGCTCTTGTACAACCACATTCGGGTTAATTACTTTTACAGTAACACCATCTAAATTTGGCTCGCCTCTCCAGTAGTCTTCATTTTTAACCATGGTTACAGATTCCCCCGGTACAATGCTTTCTACCTTAAACGGACCAAATCCAATTGGGTTTTCACGTACTTCTGGTGATGCAGACATTTCTGCTACTTCCATATCACCAAAAATATGCTTCGCTAATGGATATGTCCAAATACTACCAGTTACTAGTGATGGTGTTGCTTGAATATAGGTGATCTCTAATGTTTTATCGTCAATCACTTTGATACCTGAAATTGTATCCGCTTCACCTGCATGGTACTCTTCCATTCCTTCAATATTAGTAAAATCTGAACCATATCGTGGACCATCATAGTCTGGATGGCCAATTACTTCATGCGCGAACAACCAATCTTCAGCAGTGACTGGCTCACCATCATGCCAGTTTACATTATCACCAATCGTGAACGTAAAGACATGCCCATCTTCACTGATTTCATACGTAGCTGCTCCATCATTTGTATACACATAGTTTTCATCCCAAGTTAACAAAGCCTCATCAAACCAATCTAAGATTTGAGCATCTGGGTCTCCTGAGTAGAAATTCCAGTTTAGCGTTCCTTCAAATGCAGTATCCGAAACTAAACCAAATGTAAGTGTTCCTCCATCAATTGCTTCCCCTTCATTTGTCTTAATTTGATTAAAATCATCAATTGAATAAAGTTCACTTTCACTATCACTTTCTCCTTCATCATCAGCCTCTGCTGAATCCCCAGAATCAGAACCACTATCAGTCCCTTCACTTTGACCATCATCAGAGTCCCCGCTACAAGCAGCTAATGCAACTAAAAGAACCAACATTAGTGCTAACAGCGCCTTCATAAGTTTTGTCTTACCCATAACTCTAACCTCCCCTTTTTTTAAAAGCTTTTTCTTAATTTCAGTTTTTAATGACTGAAATTATATATCTAACATTAATACGATTTGAATAAAGGTATTAATGTAGGTACCAAAGTAAGATGTGTACACAACCATCCTTTATTAACCTCTTCGCTGCCTTGCATCAGTAGCGCGTTTTAATGCCTGGCCAACATTATTTATAGCAAGCATCAAAATTAGAATGAGTATTGCTGCCGGTAGCCAAATCCACCATCTAAATTCAAGCGTTTGCGGATTTCTAGCATAACTGATAAGTGTTCCAAGGCTTGGTGTACTTTCCGGGAAGCCAAATCCAAGGAAAGAAAGACCAGATTCAATTCCAATATTCGCTGCTAAGTTTAATGTCATTGTAACAATAATTATAGAACTTAAGTTAGGCAGAACTTGTGCAAACATAATTTTAAAATTGGACGAACCCAAAGTCTTCGAAGCTTGAACATAATCGAGCTCCCTTTCCTGTAATGCTTTCGAACGAATAAGCCTAGCAATCCCCATCCATAAAAAGGCGGACATAATAAGAGAGAAAGACCAAATGCTATAATCAGATACAATGGTTACAAAAACAATAACGATCATTAATGTTGGCAAAACCATGAAAAAGTCAACTAACCGCATAGCAGCGTTATCAATATGGCCTCCAAAATACCCAGAAATTAAGCCGAGCAAAATCCCAACTGTTCCTGATATTAAAGTAACTAATATTCCAATAGATAACGAGTTTCTCGTTCCAATAATTAATTGGCCAAACACATCACGACCACCATAATCCGTACCTAATATAAATTGATCATTTGGAGGTTCATGTATTGCAAATAAATCAACTTTTACAATTTCCCCTTGATCTAAAAATAAAGAAATACCATATACAAACATGCATGTAAGTATCAACAGGATTAAAGATATTAACGCAACTTTATCTCGGACAATTTCCCTCCATAAAATTGAAAATCCGGAGGGACTTCTTACTTGATCAGACGCTTGAACGTCTGCATTAACCTTGTTCATTTCCATTTTAATTCACCTCAGTGTCTCTCGGATTCTACTTGATGCGTATCCTTGGATCAACGATACTTAAAATAATATCAGAAAGCAAAGCACCTAATATGGCAGCAATACCAAAAATTAATACAACTGAAGTTACGACACTATAATCTCGTAAAAGTACCGAATCAAGGAATAATTGCCCCATTCCTGGAAAAGAAAATATACTTTCAATAAATATAGATCCTCCGATTAACCCTGAAATTTCATAGCCAAAAAAAGCAGCAATGGGCAATAATGAATTCCTGAAAATATGTCGATTATATACTCTCGATTCAGGAGCTCCCTTAGCCCTCGCAGTTACAATAAAGTCTTTCTGTTTCGTATCAATTATTTCACTTCGCAAATATTGAACCGTAGAAACTGTGGTAATTACTGCCATTGAAAATGCAGGTAATAATAAATGTTGTAACTTACTTATAAAATACTCAAATGTTCCTGGTGTTAGTCCTGGTGCAACACTTCCACCTGTTGGAAACCAACCAAAATGAAAACCGAAAACCCAAACCATCAATAAGGCGGTAATAAACAGTGGGGCTGCAAATCCAATATAGGTATAGCCTGTAATTGCACGGTCTAACCACGTATCGTTCCAGCGTCCGCTAATAATGCCCAACGGAATCGCCATTGCATATGTAAAAATTAGTGTAAGAAGTGACAACCAAAATGTGTTAATCATCCGTTGTTCAATCAGATCAGATACGGGCATCTTATATCGAAATGATTGTCCAAGATCCCCTTGTACGACGCCTTTAACCCAGTCACTATATTGAACATACCATGGATTGTTGAGACCTAGCCGTTCACGCTGCTCTTCGATTGCAGCCGGATCAATATTTGGATCGATTAAGCCAGTAAGTGCATCTCCCGGCATCATTTGCGCTAGAATAAAAATAATTACACTAAGTATTACAATTTGAGGAAAAGTTACAAAAAGTCGTCTAACAATAAATTTCCACATAGAATCAACCTCTCTTCGGCAAAGCAACTTTATGTGTATCCGATATCGATTGCAAGCTGTACGCTAATCCTTCATGATCAAAATAATCATTATAGGAACTGTTGTATTCTTCTTGTACCTCTTGACGATATCGATATTGCTTTTCACGCATTCGCGGATTAATATCAGGAATTGCAGCAACGAGACGTTTCGAATAAATATGATGAGGTTTCGTAAAAATCTCTTCTTTTGTCCCTTCTTCCACATAACGTCCCTTATACATAATTCCTATGTGATCACACATATGTTTAATGATACCTAAATCATGACTAATTAATAGGTATGTCAAGTTTAGCTGATCTTGAATTTCTCGCATGAAATTGAGTACCTGGGCTTGAACAGAAACATCTAATGCTGAAACAGGCTCATCAGCAATAATTAACTTTGGTTTTAAAGCTAGTGCTCTTGCAACACCAATCCGTTGCCTCTGTCCACCAGAGAATTGATGGGGATATTTCAATATACTCTCTGGACTCAATCCTACAAGTTCCAATAAGTCTTGTACTTTCTTTTTTTCCTCCTGTTTAGAATGCATTTCGAAATTTCGCAATGGTTCTGCAATAATATCGAGAACACGCTTTTTAGGATTCAAAGACGAATACGGATCTTGAAAGATCATTTGAATATCTTTTCTCAAATCTTTTGTCTTACTTTTCATTGATGTAATATCTTTACCTTCAAATAATATCTGTCCAGAAGTTACATTTTCTAAACCAATAATTGCTCTTCCAGTGGTTGACTTCCCTGAACCTGATTCTCCAACTAGCCCGTATGTTTTACCTTGTTCCAGAGAAAAAGAAACACCATCAACGGCTTTGATATGGCCAACGGTGCGATTGAAAACTCCGCCTTTAATCGGAAAATATATTTGTAAATCCTTAACCTCAAGAAATGCCATTCTTCTCAGCCTCCTTACTTTCTTCAGAGAAGTAAAAATGCGTGTGACAACTGCACCTTACAAAATGACCTGGTTTAACCTCATGCAATACAGGATTTTCTTCGTGGACAGAGGCGTCAATCCAAGGTATTCTTGATGCAAAACGGCACCCTTTACGCGGTAAATTTTTTAACGATGGGACAATCCCTTGAATGACGTGAAGCTTGTCTTGTCCTTCCGTTGGTACTGAATTCAGTAATGATTTGGTATAAGGATGTAATGGATTTTCGAACAATGTATGTACTTCAGCAATTTCTACAATTTGTCCAGCATACATAACAGCTACCCGGTCAGCCATTTCAGCAACAACACCTAGATCATGCGTAATTAGAATAATTCCGGCATTCATTTCTTCTTTTAGCTTGCGAATTAAATCCAGTATTTGCGCCTGAATCGTTACATCTAGTGCTGTAGTCGGCTCATCTGCAATTAATAATTCTGGTTTATTCGAAATTGCAATCGCTATAACAACTCGTTGTCGCATCCCCCCAGATAATTCATGCGGGAATTGCTCATATACAAATTCCGGACGTGGAATTCCTACTAAATTTAATAATTCTATAACTCTTTGCTTACGTTGTTTCTGTGTCATTCTAGGATTATGTAAAAGTAATGCTTCACTAATCTGTTCTCCAATTTCCATTAGCGGATTTAATGCTGTCAGTGGATCTTGGAAAATCATTGCCATATCGTCACCACGTAATTTATTTAAATTAGCAGCAGACATGTCTACAATATCCTGATCATTGAGCAGAATACTTCCTTCTATTTTTGCCCGATTGTGGAGTCTCATTATGGAGAATGCAAGTGCACTTTTTCCCGAACCCGATTCTCCAACAATACCTAATACTTCGTTTTTATTTAGCGTTAATGTAACATCATCCACTGCAGCATAATAATCATCACCGATGCGGAATGAGGTTGATAGGTTTTTAATTTCCAATAATTTATTACTCAAATTAATCCCCCTAAAGTATTAATTTACCTCTACTATGAAGTATGATTGATATAAAAGAGCTACATGGTACTTAAAAAATTTAATCTACTGCACCCCCTCTAAACAGAAGGTTCTGATAATTATTAAAAAATAAAAAGTCTTCCTAACTAATAAATATAATAGACTTATAACTATTTTGTAATTATTTTCAGCATATTAGCTTTTGTGATTTTTCTAATAATTCACATCCTGAGTCAATACAAAGACAAAAAGGTTGTATTTCTTTATCGACTTATTCGGAAACTTATATTTGTTTTTTAAACATTTTGTATTATCCGAAATCAAATCGTAAATATTTCTTAATATATTAGAAGATTATAAGTGAATATTTTTATAAAAGCAATATCTTTTGATAAAATTTAACAGTAATAAATTCTGATAATTTTCGTTATTAATAAGAATTCTCTTTATAAAGTCTTTACTATTAAGGGTTTAACAAGTAAACATATAAATATTTTTTTAATTAATTTTTTTCGCATTATATGAAAATTTTAAATCTTAATATCTAATTTTGCAGATAAATTTAATTGACTAAATCAATTTTTTTCGCCTAAAATCTGACAAACTCTGACAAATCAACGGATGTATCCGCTTACCATTTTTCCTGAAAACAGAAAAAAAGCCTCTTGGAAAATAAATGCCAAGAAGCTTTTTCTTATAATGCCATGTAAGCTTTTTCTTTTTTTGGGGTTTTTTGTTCGGCAAGCTGCTGAATATTGGACATTGCACCAATATCCAAATTTCCTCCACTTACAATCACACCACAGTGCCTTGATTTTATTTTATCATTATGGGCGAATAAGGCTGCCAAGGCAGCTGCTCCCGCTCCTTCCATTAGTGTTTTATTTCGTTCGAGCATATACACAATGGCTGAAGCAATTTGCTCATCTGTCACTGTAACTATATCGTCTACATACTCCCTGATAACTGGTAAGGTTAGACTTCCTGGTTCTTTAACAGCAATTCCTTCTGCTATAGTTGAAACCTTATTCGATTTCATCACCGAATTAGCATGGTAGCTCTCATATATTGCCGGGGCCCCTTCTGCTTGAACACCGATTATTCTAATATTCCGGTTCACATGCTTCGCAGCAACAGCAATACCGCTAATTAATCCTCCCCCACCGATTGGGACGAGGATCGTATCCATTCTGTCTTCTTGCCGAAGCATCTCCATTGCAATGGTTCCCTGTCCTGCCATAATATCATAGTCATCAAAAGGATGGATATAAACTGCCCCAGATACCGATTGATGTTCGATGGATGCCTGATATGCTTCCTGGAAGCTCTCACCAATTAATACTACTTCAGCACCATAGTTTCGTGTAGCATTCACTTTCGCAAGTGGCGTACCTTCTGCCATAAAGATGGTTGCTTTCACGCCAAGCTTCGCTGCTGCATGCGCAACCCCTTGTGCATGATTTCCTGCAGAGGCAGTAAGCACACCTTTAGCAAGCTGTTCTTTTGACAGCTGCATCAGCTTAAAGCTTGCTCCACGAAACTTAAATGCTCCTGTTTTTTGCTGATTTTCCATTTTGCAATAGACGTGTTTTCCTACTATATTATCTGTCGTATGTGATGTTAATAATGGTGTACGATGAACAATGGGGGTCAGCCGCTTCATTGCATGGTAGACCTTATCACCGTTTAAGAAATCCCCAAGACCATTCACTCCTTCTTCTCGTTCAAAATTCATTTAATTTCTGTTGGCTTCATATGCTAATATTTTATTTTCTTGAAGCAAGGTTAATGCAATATCATCCCAACCATTCAACAGCTTTTCCTTATGATATTCAGGGATATCAAAGGTTATGACATTCCCCTTCTCATCAGAAATTTGTTGGTTCCGTAAATCAACATGCAAAACAAATTGTGAATCTGCAGCATCTTGCATCCATTCATGAAGTTGCTCTTCTTCCATCTTAATCGGAATAATTCCATTTTTCAATGCATTATTATAGAAGATATCAGCAAAGCTTGGTGCAAGAATCACCTTAAAACCAAAGTCTGTCAGTGCCCACGGCGCGTGTTCTCTTGAAGAGCCACAGCCAAAATTCTCACCTGCTATTAAAATCGATGCGTTTTTGTATTGCTGTTGATTTAACGTAAAGTCTTCTCTTGGGTTACCGTCATCATCAAATCGCCAGTTATAAAATAAAAATTCTCCAAAACCTGTACGCTCAATTCTTTTCAAAAACTGCTTAGGAATAATTTGATCCGTATCCACATTTGAGCGATCTAATGGGTATACTAATCCTTTATGCTCTTGAATTGCTTCCATTGTTCGTCATCTCCTAGCTAAGTACTCCTGCAAAGTTACGTACATCTACAAATCGCCCTTCAATCGCTGCGGCTGCTGCCATTTCGGGACTGACAAGATGCGTACGTGCTCCATTTCCTTGCCTTCCTTCAAAATTACGATTCGAAGTGGAAGCACAACGTCCTCCAGCTGGAACAATATCATCATTCATTCCAAGACACATACTGCACCCTGATTCTCGCCATTCAAATCCTGCTTCCGTAAAAACTTTATCCAAGCCAGCTGCTTCAGCTTGTAATTTTACACTAAAGGAACCAGGAACGACGATTGCTTTAATATGATCCTTCACTTTTCTACCTTTAACAATTGCCGCTGCTTTTTCTAGGTCACTTAATCTTGAATTTGTACATGAACCAATAAACACATGATCAATTTCAATAGAAGTAATTGGCTGATTTTCTTCCAGACCCATATATTCAAGAGCTCGCTTCACATCTTCTTTATGGTCCGAATCTGCAACAACCGGTGTATTCCCACCAATAGGTACACACATTCCTGGATTTGTCCCCCATGTAACCTGTGGTTCAATTTCATCAGCTTGAATGGTCACGGTGTGATCATACGTAGCACCTTCGTCTGTTGCTAAAGCAAGCCATTCTTCTGCTGCTTTATAGAATGCTTCTCCATTAGGAACATATTCTCTTCCTTCTAAATAATCAATCGTTTTCTGATCCGGGCTGATCAATCCTGCCCTCGCACCTGCTTCAATTGACATATTACAAACAGTCATTCTTCCTTCCATGGATAAGTTACGAATTGCTTCACCTGTATATTCCATGACATACCCTGTACCAAAGCGAACTCCAAATTTCCCTATAATAGCTAGAATCAAATCCTTTGCAGTTACACCTGGACCGAGATCACCAATAACTTTAACATTCAATGATTTTGGGCGTTCTTGCCAGATCGTTTGAGTTGCAAGTACATGCTCCACCTCACTCGTGCCAATCCCAAAAGCTAACGCACCGAATGCTCCATGCGTAGAAGTATGACTATCCCCGCATACGATTGTCTTTCCTGGCTGTGTCAACCCTAGCTGTGGTCCGATTACATGAACAATACCTTGGTCTGGGTGAAACATATCTGCAAGTTTAATTCCAAAATCGGCACAATTCTGCTTTAATGTCTCCATTTGCTTTTTTGAAATCTCATCTTTGACAACTTGTCGATTTATAGTTGGCACATTGTGATCCATCGTCGCAAATGTCAAATCAGGGCGACGAACCTTTCGATTGTTCATCCGTAAACCTTCAAAGGCTTGTGGCGAAGTTACTTCATGAACAAGGTGCTGGTCAATATATAGAAGGTCTGGTTTTCCCTCTTCTTGGTGTACCACATGCTTCTTCCATATTTTATCAATGATTGTTTCCGGTTTTCCCATTTCCTAACACCTCACTCTTTAAAATACGTATGAATCTTTTACACGTACATATTGCAAATTGAATCTGAAATACTCTTCGTAGTTAAATTCTCTAGTACGATTTCTGTTATTTTCTTAGTTCCAACCTGTTTTCCGTTTTGTATCTGCAAATCAGCCGTATGGTAGCCTTGTTCAAGACATTCATTTACTGCTCTTTCAATTTCAGAAGCTTCCTCCTCCAATCCAAAAGAGAAACGCAGCATCAATGCAGCAGATAAAATCATCCCAAATGGATTCGCAATCCCCTTACCTGCAATATCAGGTGCAGATCCGTGAACTGGCTCATACATTCCAACACCATCTGTCCTGAGACTAGCAGACGGTAACATGCCAAGTGATCCAGTTAATACGGATGCTTCATCACTTAAAATATCTCCAAATAGATTTTCCGTTACAAGAACATCAAATCGATTTGGTTGTGTAATCAATTTCATTGCGGCTGCATCTACTAATACGTGCTCAACCGTAACATCTGGATATTCCTGCATTTTTTCCTCAACAATTTCTCGCCACATACGACTGGATTCTAAAACATTTGCTTTATCTACAGAGGTTAAGTGCTTATTCCTAATCCTTGCACTTTGGAAACCTTTATCAATAATTCGTTCCATCTCTGCCCGCTTATAATAGAGTGTATCGACGACAGCATTACCATTCTCTCTTCTTTCACTCGGTTCACCAAAATATAACCCACCGGTTAATTCACGTATGATCAAAATATCACTGTCTTTTATGATTTCTTCCTTTAATGGAGAAGCATGCAACAGAGGGGAAAATCCTTTTACAGGACGAATATTTGCGAATAATCCAAGGGCTTTACGGATACCTAATAAACCTTTTTCTGGCCTTAAATGAGCCGGATTAGAATCCCATTTTGGACCTCCAACAGCACCAAGCAAAACCGCATCTGCGCTCTTACAAGCCTGTATTGTATCCTCCGGTAACGGGTTATTGTGCGTATCAATCGCACTTCCACCAATTGCATGTTCCTCGAAAGTAAAATGATGGTTATACTCAGCTGCAATTGCTAGTAACACAGCCTTAGCAGAATCCATAATTTCTTTCCCAATACCATCACCAGGAAGTAATATGATTTGCTTTTCCATACTCGGGGTCCTCCTTTTTCAAAGTATTTTTAAGAAAGCTCACGCCCGATTTTATAACTAGCTCCGGGCGCTTGCGCTCTTGGTTATTACGTCCAGCTTCAGCGCCCAGCGACTAGCGAGACTTCCCTCACCTCCGTACAATAAGTCAACATCGACTCTAGGTAAAGGATGGCCGACTAAAATCAGGCTAAAGCCTAACGTCGGCATACCCCTAAAGGGGCATGTTTCCTTTATCTCCTGCGTAAGAATGTTCGGCAAGCCGAACCACCCCAAAATACGGGGCGCAGTCAGTACGTCGCTAAACGGGCGCTTGCGCTCTTGGTTATTTCACAAGTTCTTTCTTTTCTATTGTTTTTACTTTGATAATATAACGATTTACTGCATTCAAAAATGCTGATGCAGATGCTTGAAGCACATCTTGTGCTGAACCTCTTCCATTTACGGTTTCACCATTTACAACTAGTTGAACATGTGATTCTGCTAAAGCATCCTTCCCTCCACCAACTGAGTTCAATTGGTAGTCTACTAGCTTTACATCTTCTTCCACTAAACTATCAATGGTTTGATACAAAGCTTCAACACTACCTGGAGCAGAGCAAGAATTCTCTACAACATCTCCTGCTGGTGTTTTTAAAATGACAGTAGCTGTTGGAACATTCTCTGTTCCATACTGTACTTGGAAGTTTTCTAATTGATACTTACTCACTGCTGAAGAATCTGTCTTGACTTCCATTGCAATTGTATATAAATCATCATCTGTAACTTCTTTTTTATGATCCGTAAGCTTTTTGAATTGATCAAAGGCTTGCTTCAATTCATCCTCTGTAAATTCGATTCCAAATTCTTTTACACGATCTTTAAACGCATGGCGACCAGAGTGTTTACCTAAAAACAGATTGTTTGAGCTAACGCCAACCATTTCTGGTGTAATAATTTCATAGGTTTCAGCATTTTTCAGCACGCCATCTTGATGAATTCCAGATTCATGGGCAAATGCATTTCTTCCTACAATTGCTTTATTTGCTTGAACGTACATACCAGTAAGTTTGGAAACAAGGTCACTCGTACGCTTTATCTCATTTAATTTCAAGCCTGTTTCAAAGGAATAAAAATCCGAACGAATTTTGAATGCAACTGCAAGTTCCTCTAAGGATACATTTCCAGCACGCTCTCCAATACCATTAATTGTTCCTTCGACCTGAGTGGCCCCATTTTCAACAGCTGCAATGGAGTTTGCTACTGCCAATCCAAGATCATTATGACAATGACAGGATAATGCAACTTGATCAATGTTCGGGACGGTTTCACGGATAAATCGGAATAGTTCACCATATTCTTTTGGTGTCGTATAGCCAACCGTATCCGGTAAATTTATGACCGTTGCACCAGCATCAATAACCTTTTCAATTATTTGGGCTAGAAAGTTCCAGTCCGAACGTGTAGCATCTTCAGCAGACCATTCGACCTCAGAAAACCTTTCTTTTGCGTAGGTGACCATACTGACTGCTGTCTCCATTACTTCTTCGGGAGTCTTCTTCAATTTATAAGTCATATGAATTGGTGATGTTGCAAGAAATACATGAATCGCAGGCTTCTCCGCCCCCTTTAATGCATCCCAAGCAATGTCAATATCGGATTTAACAGCTCTTGCAAGTGCAATAACGGATGTATTTTTAATCGTATCGGCGATCGCTTTTACTGCCTCAAAGTCACCTTTGGAGGAAGCAGGAAATCCTGCTTCCATCCGATCAACTCCAAAACGTTCAAGCTGTCTTGCAATTTCCAGCTTTTCTTGCTTATTCAAGTTAACCCCTGGTGATTGTTCGCCATCTCTTAGAGTCGTGTCAAAAATCTTAATTAGTGACATGTTCCTTCACATCCTTCTGTTTTGATTTAACGGATTGTTTAACAAAAGGCATTAAGTCACGGAGCTCCCTTCCAACAGTCTCAATTTGATGTTTATTTTCTTGGTTATTGATTGCATTAAATTGTGGACGACCTGCCTGGTTCTCAAGAATCCAACCTTTTGCAAATTTACCATCTTGAATATCTGTTAGAACATCTTTCATACGTGCCTTTGTATCTTCATTTACAACACGTGGTCCAGATACGAAGTCACCCCATTGTGCTGTGTCTGAGATGGAATAACGCATGTTTTCTAGTCCACCTTCATATAGAAGATCAACGATTAATTTCATTTCATGCATACATTCGAAGTAAGCAACTTCTGGCTGGTATCCAGCTTCCACTAATGTTTCGAAGCCAGATTTGATTAAGCTTGTAACCCCGCCACATAGTACTGCTTGCTCACCGAACAAATCTGTTTCTGTTTCCTCTTGGAAAGAAGTTTCCAAAACTCCTGCTCTTGCTGCTCCAATTCCTTGTGCATATGCTAATGCAAGCTCTTTTGCATTACCTGTTACATCTTGATACACACCATATAGAGCTGGTACTCCTGCACCTTCTTCATACGTTCTTCTTACAAGGTGACCAGGTCCTTTTGGAGCTACTAGAAATACATCTACATCAGATGGAGGTACAATTTGTGAAAAGTGAATATTGAACCCGTGTGCAAAAACAAGCGCATTTCCAGCCTTAAGATTTGGTTTAATGCTTTCTTCATAAACCTTTTGCTGCATTTCATCTGGAAGAAGAATCATGACAACGTCCGATTGTTCAACAGCTTCAGCTACTGAATATACATTAAAACCATCTTCCTCTGCTTTAGCTTGAGATTTTCCTGGTCTTAAACCAATAACAACATCATAACCACTTTCACGGAGATTCAATGCATGCGCATGCCCTTGTGAACCATATCCTACTACCGCAATTTTCTTTCCTTGTAATACCTCTTTTTGGATGTCTTTTTCATAAAGTACTTTAGCCATTAATATCTTCCTCTCATTAATTAGTAGTTTTTTATTAGTAAAGTATAAATACTTAACTCGCAATTTATTTGTTTCAAACCTGAATTGTTACAAAAATCAGTTAATTATATTTTGCATTCAATTTAGATGGACAACGAATTTAGTTCTGTTACCTGTTCTGGCTGCTGTCCTCTTAAAAATGCTGTAACACCAGTTTTCGTTAATTCCTTTATGCCATATGGTCTGAGTAATGCGATAAGTGCATCCACTTTATCAGGACGCCCTGTAACTTGTATGATTAAGCTGTCCTTGCTTACATCAATGACAGATGCTCTAAACGGAGTGATAATCCCCTGTATTTCAGCACGTGTCTGCCCAGTACTAACAACCTTAATGAGTGCTAATTCTCTCGCGACCATTGCTCTATCCGTTATGTCGGATACTTTTAACACATCAATTTGTTTGTTTAATTGCTTTGTCAGCTGTTCTAATTTCTGATCATCACTGACTTCTACTACAAATGTCATCTTAGAGACACCCTCTACCTCCGATGCTCCGACAGATATACTTTCAATGTTGAATTGACGTTTGTGTAACATACCCGTAATCCGATTCAGAACCCCGCCACGGTCTTGAACCGTAGCTGTTATAATTCGTTTCATTTTGTCACCCCAACCATCTCATGAATTCCTTTTCCTGGTGCGATCATCGGATAGACACAGGTTTTTCGTACAACTCGGAAATCAGCAACCACAGGACCATCATAAGCAAAGATGTCTTGTAATGTTTGGATTACATCTGCTTCCTTGTCAACTTTCACACCGCGGACACCATAGCTTTCTGCCAATTTTACGAAGTCCGGGTTTTCTGAAAACAGTGATTCTGAATAACGTTCTTCATAAAAGCTTTCCTGCCATTGTCGAACCATACCTAATGCCTCGTTATTAACGATAATTACTTTCACCGGGAGATTTCGTTCCTTGATTACGGATAATTCCTGTAACGTCATTTGGAATCCACCGTCACCAACGATCGAAATAACTAAATCATCTGGTCTTCCTAACTGTGCACCAACTGCTGCTGGAAAACCAAAGCCCATCGTACCAAGCCCACCTGAAGTTACCCAATTATTTGGCTTATCAAATTTATAGAACTGTGCTGCCCACATTTGGTGCTGACCTACATCAGTAGTAACAATCGCTTTCCCACTTGATATGTTATAAATTTGCTCAATCAGCCATTGTGGTGATATTGGTGAATCTGTGCGTTCGTACCACAGTGGATAATCCTGCTTATTTTTGGATAGCTCCTCAAGCCATTGGATATTATTTTGCATATCAATTTTACTATCTAATAATGCAATCAAGGTTTTCTTCGCATCAGCTACAACCGGAATATCCGTTTTGATATTTTTTCCGATCTCTGCCGGATCGATATCGATATGTGCAACTTTAGCGTTTGGTGCAAAGTCAGCAATCTTCCCAGTTAATCGATCATCAAACCTTGCACCAATATTGATTAACAAATCGCATTCATAAATTGCCATGTTTGCTGCATATGTTCCGTGCATCCCTGCCATACCTAGCGAAAGCTCATTCGTACCCGGAAAAGTCCCTAGACCAAGCAACGTGGTCGTGACAGGAAGCTTATATTTTTCAGCAAATTGCTTCAGTTCCTCTGAAGCATTTGCAAACAATGTACCTGCTCCTGCTAGCAGCAGTGGACGCTTTGCACGACTTAGGGCTTCTGCAAGTTTAACAATCTGTAATGGATTCGGGTTAATTGTCGGTTGATAACCTGGTAGATAAAAGTCATCTTCAAAATCATTTATCGTGATGTTCGCTGAAATATTCTTCGGTATATCAATTACGACTGGGCCAGGTCTACCTGTTGTCGCTATATGAAATGCCTCTTTAACAATTCTCGGCAAATCCGCAACGTCACTTACCTGATAATTGTACTTGGTAATCGGTGTTGTTATCCCCATTACATCTGCTTCTTGAAAGGCATCGGTCCCGATAACATTTTTAGCTACCTGACCAGTGAAGATAACAAGTGGTATAGAATCCATCATGGCATCCGTAATCCCAGTAATTAAGTTTGTTGCACCAGGACCTGATGTTGCTAGAACTACTCCAGGCTTACCTGTCACACGAGCATATCCTTCTGCTGCATGAATGGAGCCTTGCTCATGACGCGATAGGACATGCTCAAATGGTGTCTCGTTACGATACAACGCATCGTAGATCGGTAATACCGCGCCACCCGGATAACCGAATATGGTGTCCACTTTGGCGTCCACTAATGTTTTAATTAATAAATCAGCACCTGTTATCAAATTCCCCTTCATTTCCACTTCGTGACTAGCCTCAACTTTCACTACTGCTACCTCCTTAGGTTCATATTAATTTTAGAAAACTTGGCATTCAGTATGTTGCACTTATGCAGTAAGGAAATTGTGGGTTTTCCTTCCAGTAAAAAAAGACCCTTCTCTCCCCTATAATCTGCATAACATCAGAATTATTGGGGAGAAAAGAGTCTTCTTTTCACGGTACCACCCATGTTCATAGCATCCTCACGAATACTACCTCGGCAGGCTGATAATCAGCCTACTTGGATAACAGGTACACAAAAACTGCACCTGACCGAATCTAATAAAAGCATCGTTCTTACGCTCCGTTCAAAACGGCACTCAGAGAAGATGTCAGAACAATATGTATTTCTGGGCTTCCAGCAACCCCAGCTCTCTGTGAATACACGTGGCATGTTCTTTTTTTCTCGTCATCGAGTTATTGTATTTAGTTTTAAACTAACAGTTATAAGATTTTGAAAATTCATAGTAACAACTATAATTCGTTATTCAGAAAAATAGGTTTGTTAATTGAATTCTTGATATTGCGGTCAATCATATAATGTTTTCCGGGAAGAGTCAAGAGTTTTTCAGAAGTTTTTAGATAATTTTATTTAGTTCGTCTTTTTGTATGCGTTTACAACATTGAAGCCTCATGCTCTCTTAGATTTGTAAATTTTTCTTAGCAGATTTGGGATTTTCATATCCTTTAGGAAAATAATTTTCTTTCACTAATGCAGATAAAAATATTTTCATCTGTTTTCTACCTACTAAAAAACGAGCGTCTTCAAACAGACGCTCGCAATGAATGTTATCTATTCAAATAATCTGTAACAGCACCTTTGGATGAACAGGAAACATTATGTGCGTACTTGCCTAGTATCCCTTTACTGTATAACGGTGGGGCTATCCAGTCTTTACGACGTTTCTCCAGATCAGCTTCAGAAAGATCGACAGAAATTAATTTTTCACCCGAATCAATAGTTACCATGTCACCTTCTTGTAAGAGTGCAATTGGACCACCTGCTTGTGCTTCTGGTGAAATATGACCAACTACAAGACCATGTGTACCACCAGAAAATCGCCCATCGGTTAATAGCGCAACCGATTCACCCATTCCTTTACCTACAAGAATACTAGAAATGGAGAGCATTTCAGGCATACCAGGTCCGCCTTTAGGCCCCACATAACGAATTACAAGAACATCTCCATCCTTGATTTCATTCGCCATAACGGCTGCAGTCGCTTCTTTTTCGGTATCGAATACACGTGCCGGTCCTGTATGACGTGTGACTTTCACCCCGGATACTTTAGCAACAGCTCCTGTTGGCGATAAGTTCCCTTTTAAAACAATTAATGGTCCATCTTTACGTTTTGGACTATCAAAAGGCATTATGATTTCCTGACCATCTGCAAGTGATGGTGCGTCCGCAAGGTTTTCAGCGATTGTTTTTCCTGTCACCGTTAGACAATCTCCATGCAGATAGCCATTTTCAAGAAGCAGCTTCATAACTGCTTGCACCCCGCCTGCTCGATGCAAGTCTTGCATCACAAAACGTCCACTAGGTTTCAAATCTGCAAGATGCGGTACTTTATCCTGCATTCGATTAAAGTCATCAATTGTTAAATCTACTTCTGCTGCATGAGCAATTGCAAGCAAGTGAAGAATTGCATTGGTCGATCCTCCAAGTGCCATCACAACTGTAATCGCATTTTCAAATGCTTCTCTTGTCATAATATCTTTAGGATAAATATCGTTTTCCAGCATGGAATAAACAGCTTGTCCAGCAGCTTTTACATCTTCCTCTTTCTCTTTAGATTCTGCTGGATTGGAAGAGCTTCCTGGGAGACTCATTCCCATTGCTTCTACGGCCGAAGCCATTGTATTAGCAGTATACATTCCTCCACATGCACCAGCACCAGGGCATGCACTGCATTCAATCGCTTTTAATTCGTTATCATCAATATCACCATTGTTATGCTTACCAACGCCTTCAAACACGGAAACGATGTCAATGTCTTTTCCACGATGTGTTCCAGGTGCGATAGTTCCCCCATAAACAAAAACGGATGGGACATTCGAATTCGCGATTGCAATCATGCATCCTGGGATATTTTTATCACAAGCACCAATTGCCACAAGTCCATCTAAGTTTTCTGCTCCGACAACCGTTTCAATCGAATCAGCAATTATGTCACGACTTGGTAATGAATATCGCATTCCTTGTGTCCCCATCGAAATTCCATCAGATACTGTTATCGTATTAAAAATCAATGGAACACCACCAGCTTCTCGCACTCCTTTTTTAGCACGAACAGCCAGTTCATCAATATGGATATTACACGGTGTTACTTCCGCCCAAGTACTTGCTACACCTACCATTGGTTTTTTAAAATCTTCATCTGAAACACCAACAGCCCGCAGCATTGCACGATTTGGGGCTCGCATAGTTCCGTCAAAAGCATTACTTTTGATTCGCAAATCCTTACTCATTTGAGGATACCACCTTTCTTTCGCACTATTATATGATTAATCAATCTATACTTCAATCAAATTGTAAAAATAAACAGAATGTTCATAGCATGAAAATATTAAAATGGACAATGTTAAATTAATTACGGATCCAACCACATACATACATAAAGCGATTACATTTATTGCAGTTATTTTTACTGAAAAATATTACTTCGCAAAATTTGTTGACAACAGTTGTATACTTGTTATATTGAATAACTAATATGGGTTGCTATATGAATGAATTCGTTTCTCAAAAAATGACATCCGTACAAGAGTAAATGAATCATATAAACTCAAAAAAAGGAGCAGTGCAACATGCTAGCAGATCAGCATTTATTAAGAATACCCGGACCAAGCCCAATTCCACCAAGTGTGCAGCGGGCTATGAACCAAACGATGATTGGACATCGTGGAAAAGAAACAAAAGATTTAATCCAGCGAATCAAACCAAGATTAAAACCGATTTTCGGAACAGAACAAGACGTATTAATTGTTTCTGGAAGTGGTACAGCAGGACTTGAAACTGCTGTTGTTAATACAGTTAAACCTGGTGATGAGGTACTCGTTATTGTTACTGGAGCTTTCGGTGATCGTTTTGTGAAAATTTGTCAGGCATATGATGTTGCCGTACAGCGCTACGATGTAGAATGGGGTGCAGCATTTGATCCAGCATACATAAAAACATACTTAAAGGATCATCCGAATATAAAAGCCGTTTTTGCTACTTATTGTGAAACTTCCACAGGTATATTAAATCCGATTCAAGAATTGTGTACAATTGTTCACGAAAATTCGAATGCACTTGTGATTGTTGATGGTGTCTCTTGTGTTGGCGGAGTCGATACAGAAGTAGATGCATGGGGAATTGATGTACTCGTTACAGGCTCACAAAAAGCAATGATGCTTCCAGCAGGATTAACTTTTATTACAGTGAGTGAAGAAGCATGGAAAATCATTGAGCAAAACAAACAAGCCCGTTTCTACCTCGATTTGCGAAAATATCGCAAGAGTCTTGCCGATGATTCTACGCCATTCACACCTGCACTATCCTTATTGTTTGGATTAGATCAAGTGTTGAATCTTGTAGAAGAGGAAGGTCTGCAAAATGTCTATACAAGACATGAATTAATGAAAAAAATGACACGTTCAGCATTTAAAGCAATGGGAATTCCTTTGCTGACAGCGGATGATGCAGCTTCACCGACGGTTACTGCAATTAGACCGAATGATTTTGCTGCAGAGGATTTAAGAAAAGTAATGAAGCAAGAATTTAATTTATCAGTTGCTGGCGGGCAGCAGCATCTACAGGGTAAAATTTTCCGAATTGGCCATATGGGCTATTGTTCTCCTGCAGATGTGCTGCAAATTATCGGTATCGTAGAAATCAGCTTAAGAAAAATCGGCAAGCAGATTGAGTTGGGACAAGGCATACGCGCCGCTCAGGAAGTTTATTTACAACAGGGGGTACTAGCATAATGTTTAACATTTTAATCAGTGATCCGCTAAGTGAGGATGGTATCGGACCACTACGTGAAGCGCCGAATATGAATCTTGTCATCGAAACACATTTAAGTAAAGAAGAACTGGAAGATCGAATCGGCGAATTTGATGCTTTGCTCGTTCGAAGTCAAACACAGGTAACGCGTGAATTAATTAATAAAGCTAAAAAGTTAAAAATCATTGGTCGTGCTGGTGTTGGAGTTGACAATATTGACCTCGATGCTGCTACTGAGAATGGTATTATCGTTGTCAATGCGCCAAATGGAAATACCAATTCAGCAGCAGAGCATACAATTGCGATGCTTATGTCACTATCAAGAAATATTCCACAAGCGTACCATGCATTAAAACATAAAAAGTGGGACCGTAAAAAATATGTCGGTGTAGAACTAAAAAATAAGACACTTGGTGTAGTTGGTCTAGGTAGAATTGGTGCAGAAGTTGCTTTCCGTGCAAAAGGTCAGCGTATGAACGTCATTGCCTATGACCCATTTTTAACAAAAGAAAAAGCAGATAAAATGGGTATTGGTTATGGGACACTAGAAGAGGTTATTGAGCAAGCTGACTTTATTACAGTTCATACGCCATTGATGAAAGAGACAAGACATCTTATTAACGCTGAAGCCTTTGAACGCATGAAGCCAGGGGTTCACATTATAAATTGTGCACGCGGTGGAATTATTGATGAAGATGCATTATATGATGCAATTATTTCAAAAAAAGTGGCTGGGGCCGCATTAGATGTCTTTGAAGAAGAGCCTTTTATCGATCATAAATTATTAGAACTGCCAGAAGTAGTAGCGACACCACATTTAGGTGCAAGCACCATTGAAGCACAGGAAATTGTAGCTGTTGATGTCAGTCACGACGTGCTCAGCTTTTTGAATGGAGATGTCGTGAAAAATCCAGTCAACCTTCCCTCTGTTCCAAGTGAGCTGATGCATAAAATTGAACCTTATTTCCATTTAGCTGAGAAATTAGGAGTTTTCTTAATTGATTTGACGAAGGATGTAGCAGAAGAAATTAATATCTCCTATTCTGGTGACCTATCCGATATGGAAGTAGCACCATTAACACGCAACACAATTAAAGGGATTTTAAAACGTCACTTAGGTGATCACGTAAATGACGTCAATGCATTATATCTTGCAAATAAAAAAGGAATTATCGTTAATGAAAATAAAACCTCTTCAACAAAAGGATTTACGAATTTAATCACAGTAGAAGTAAAGAGCAAATCAGGAACACGTAAAGTTGCCGGTACCTTGCTGAATGGATTTGGACCGCGGATTGTGAAAGTCGACGAATATAGTATTGACGTTACTCCAGAAGGTCACCTTGTTGTTATCCAGCATGTTGACCAGCCTGGTGTTATTGGTCGAATGGGAAGCACCATTGCAAAGCATCAAATAAATATTGCTACGATGCAAGTAGACCGTTCAGATATCGGCGGGAATGCAATCATGGTACTGACGATCGATAAACATTTAGAAACAGAAGCAATGGAAGAATTAAAGAGTCTTGAGGAGATTAAAGAAGTAACATCGATTGATTTATAGCAGATTAAAAGCACACCTCTATTTTTGGACGGTGTGCTTTTGTGTATTACCTAATCTTCAAGAATTGGCAAAAGCTCTAATAAGTTTGTGATTTCATACGTTGGTTTAACATCTACTGGTTTTCTGTCATGTCGATTTAACCATACAGATGTTATCCCAGCCCTTTTTGCTCCAAGTATATCAGTATTCAGGTTGTCACCGACCATGACTACTTCACCTTTATCGAGCGAAAGCAATTTTAAAGTATGCTCAAAAATCGTTGGATCCGGTTTTCCTTTTCCAAAGTCACCAGAGATCACGATTTGATCAAAATAGGCAACTAATTCCGGTGTTAGTGTCAGTTTTGTATTTTGTAACTCTGGAGATCCATTCGTTAACATGAGCAGTTGATAGTGCCCTTTCAATTTATCCAGTACTTGAATCGTATCATCAAATAAAAGTGCTGTTTTCTTTCGCTCCCGCGGGAAAGCTTCTGCTAGCTCCAAGCCAAATTCAGGATCATCAACACCTAGCGATTTTAGCCCTGCTGTCCATGCTTCCCTACGATACAGGGGAGCAATTTCCTTCAATTTAGCAAAGTCCTCCCCTTCATCCAAGAAATTCGCCCAAAGTCCCTCAAATGGATTAATTCCGATCATTTGTGTAAATTCATATGTATCGTACGAAGCATAAAGCTTTCTAGCATGCTCTCTAACAGCAGCTTCCAGCTCATCTGGGTTGAGACCATATTTCTTAACTGCCAGCTCACAAGTCCTTTCAAAAGCGTGTTTAACACTTTTTTCATCCCAAAGCAATGTATCATCTAAGTCAAAAATTACTGCTTTAATCATTTTTCATCTCCTTTAAACCTTTTTTTCATTTTAACATATCGAAATAAAACTAACTTAACAAAATTAATTAAAAATTAAGTCTTGCACAAATTCTAAATATCTATTATGATATATAGAAACTTTTAGAACAAGGAGATAATTGATATGGAAGACAAAACAATTCGCTTACAACTAAGTGAAACAAAAAAAGAGAAGCCCAATTCTGATCAGCTTATTTTCGGCAGAGCTTTTACAGATCATATGTTTGTGATGGATTATTCTGATCCATTAGGGTGGCATAATGCGAGCATTGTACCATATCAACCTCTAATGATCGATCCTTCTTCCATGATATTCCATTACGGGCAATCCGTTTTCGAGGGATTAAAAGCATTTCGCACGGAAGACGGAGATGTACAATTGTTTAGACCAGAAAAGAATTTGGAACGATTAAACCGTTCAAGTGACCGACTTTGCATTCCGCCTATTGATGAGGAATTCGGATTAAAGGCAATTAAACAGCTTGTAGCAATGGATAAAGACTGGGTTCCTGACGCTGATGGAACATCGCTTTATATTCGACCATTTATTATTTCAACAGAGCCCTATCTTGGTGTTGCACCATCACGCAATTATAAATTTATCGTTATTCTATCCCCAGTTGGCGCTTACTACAAAGAAGGGATTAACCCTGTTAAGATTGCTGTTGAAAACAAGTACGTTCGTGCGGTTAAAGGCGGTACTGGTGAAGCAAAAACCGGTGGAAACTATGCTGCTAGCTTAAAAGCACAGGAGGATGTTGCTAAAGGCGGGTTCGCCCAGGTACTTTGGTTAGATGGTGTCGAACAAAAGTATATTGAGGAAGTTGGTAGCATGAACGTATTCTTCAAAATCAATGGAGAAGTTGTAACACCAAAGCTTAACGGAAGTATTCTTGCTGGCATAACTAGAGATTCTGTAATTGAACTTCTTAAACATTGGAATATACCAGTATCAGAACGTCGAATTTCTATGGATGAACTATATCAGGCGCATCAAGAAGGTTTATTAGAAGAAGCATTTGGTTCCGGAACTGCCGCTGTTATCTCCCCTATCGCGCAATTGTCATGGGAAGGTAAGGATATGGTAATTAACGGAGGAAAAACTGGGGAAGTTTCCCAAAAGGTTTATGACACAATAACTGGCATCCAATATGGAAAATTAGAGGATCCGTTTAACTGGATTGAGAAAGTTGAAGCAAAAAGCGCTGTAAAACAATAATTTCAAAAAGAAATCGGCATTCTGCCGGTTTCTTTTTGAAAAAAACTATCCTATACCTATGCTAAAAAAGGATACCCAACTATATAACCGGGTATCCTCAATTACTACCAACTAATTACGTTTATTAACCATACTTTCCTCAGCGATTTTGATCATTCGTTTGACCATCTCGCCACCCACCGAACCGTTTTCACGTGCAGTTGTATCAGCTCCAAGTTCTACTTTGAACTCATTTGCAATTTCTTCCTTCATGTTGTCCACTGCATTTTCCGCACCAGGCACTAACAATTGATTTCTGTTGTTACGAGCCATCATCGATCACTCCTCGGTGTAGTTGAACAGAATTAAACTGCTCCATTTTATTATGAATAGTTAAGGTTATTTCTATACTACTTAGTCTAAAAATGGCATTTGCATCATATATTAAATTTGCATGTATTCATTACATAGGCAAAGGAGGTCAGTACGCATGGCACAAAGCATCCATCATGTCGAATTAGATATGCCAAGTAAAAGGATTTGGAATTTTGTTAGTGACATGAATAACTGGGCGCCCCTTGTTCCAGGATATACGGAACATGAAATTATTAATGAGCGTCAATCAACATGGAAATTACACGGTGATATTGGAGTAGTTCAAAAAGATGTACGTGTGAAAGTCCGGATTACTGAATGGACAGAACCATCACACATTATATTTGAATTAAGTGGTTCAAGCGAAAGCTGGGTAGGTGACGGATATTTTAAAGCAACTCCCTTATCCCAAGCAAAAACACAAATAACCGGAAGCTTAAATATTACGGTTAAAGGCATGATGGGAGCGATGATCAATCCCGTATTAAAAACAGTCTTACCAAAAATCGGCAAAGAATTCACAGAGAAAGTTGCGGCAAAAATCGCTGAAACGGAAAAAATGACAGCAACTGTATAATAAGATAGCTTACACGGGTTCAACTTGAATCCGTGTTTTTATATACCCTTTCCTTTTGACCAACGCTTAGTTATATGCTATTTACTCTAATGCTCGCAAATGATAAAGTAAATAAGGTTAGGTTGAAACGGAAAGGAAATAAGCGAATGAAAAAATTAAAACAGAATAAATCAATGATGGAATATATCTATATTATCCTTGGCGCCACACTTGTCGGACTTTCTTATAACACATTTTTTCTGCCAGCAAAGCTTGCGGCAGGTGGTATATCAGGAATTAGCACCATCCTATTTGAAATATACGCACTAAGTCCAGCACTTGTTCAACTCGTGATTAACATACCAATCTTCTTTATTGGCTGGTTTGCGTTAGGTAAAGACTTCAGCTTCAAAACACTGCTAGGTACATTTTGGGTTCCTTTGATTATTTATCTTTCAGCGGATATTCCGATTGAAATTACGAATCCACTGCTAGGAGCTCTTTACGGTGGAATCTTACTCGGTATTGGACTAGGTATTGTTTATAAAGGAAATGGATCAACAGGTGGAACGGCAGCAATCGCACAAATCGTAAAGAAGTTCACCGGTATATCAAGCGGGTATTCTCAATTTATTGTGGACGGGCTTGTCGTAATTGCCTCCATCATCGTATTTAGTTTAGAACTCACTTTATTTGCGCTATTAGCTATCTACATTAGTGGAAAAGCAATTGATTTTGTTCAATTACGAACAACAGCGACAAAGTTAATTTTAATCATTACCGATGAAGAAGAAAAAATTCAAACTCTTATTCATGAAGGAATCGACCGTGGTTTAACGAAAGTTCGATCTGTCGGCGGCTATTCTAACCTTGATAAGACAATGATTCTCTGTGTAACTGAACAACAAGAGGCCGTGCAGCTGAAAAAACTGTTGCAAAAAGAAGCTCCTTCAACTTTTGTTATTTTTATTAATGCATCTGAAATTTTAGGCCGCGGTTTTTCTCTAGATCGTTATTATGGTCAAAAATTATAAGGTTTCTAGTGGCATGCACTGTAGCGTGCCTTCTTTAAGTTCACTTCTCTTTTATGTGCATAATTTTAGCATCATTATTAAAAATAAACGATAATAAGTATTGTCACAATTATAAACCTTGTTATTAGGGAACGATTTATTAAGCGTGTTTAAAAGAAAATTAAGACCGGCCTCTATTATGAAAAAAGGTGGAGCACAATGACAGCAAGCAACAATACAGTAATTCAGTTAAACCATGTGAATTATTTTGATGGAGACGTACATATTTTAAAGGATATTACCGGCTCCTTTCCTGAAGGGAAAATAACAACATTGGTTGGACCTTCAGGCGCTGGTAAAACAACATTATTTAGATTATGTAATGGACTTATATCACCAAAATCCGGTGAAATTTATATTAAAAATAAACCGATTACGGATTATGAACCAACCACATTACGTCGCAATATCGGGTTAGCATTACAAAGTGCAACTATGATAAGTGGTACGGTTTTTTCAAACTTAGCCCTGCCTTTATCATTACAAGGTAAACAGTTAAAAGAGGAAAAAGCAAAGGAATTACTGCGCGATGTTCGCTTAGATGAAGAATTTTTATATCGAAATGTCAAGGATTTATCTGGTGGACAGCGACAAAAAGTTTCAGTAGCGAGGACGCTTGTAAATCGACCAAAAGTTTTATTGCTTGATGAGATTACTTCTTCACTTGACCGTGTTTCACAACAAGATATTGAGGAATTGATTGTGAAAATTAACCAGAAATATCGTACAACAATTATATGGATTACCCACAATTTACAGCAGGCCTTATCAGTTGGGGATTATACATGGGTGATGATGAACGGAGAAGTTGTTGAAACTGGAGAAACTAGCCTTCTGGATAACCCTCAAGATGAAAGAGTAAAACAATTTGTAGAGGGGGTTAATGTATGAGCTATTTGACATTAGCCTTAGCTCTTATTTTCGTCTTGATACCAATTTTATTATCAAAAACGCTTAATCTAGGATTAGAAAAAGATACCATTGTCGCAGTGATTCGCTCAACGATACAATTATTAGCAGTTGGCTATGTTCTACAATTCGTATTTGACTCAGAAAGTATGATCTTTATCATACTCATGATTATGTTGATGATTTTTGCTGCAACACATAATGCAAGGAAAAAAGGTGTTACGATAAAAGGGATTACATGGAAACTCGTTTCGACATATGTTTTCATCGAAGTATTAACTCAAAGTATTTTACTCGGGTTCCACATTATACCACCCACGGCTCAATATATTATTCCCATTAGTGGTATGATGATCGGGAATTCGATGGTGCTTTCGATTCTATTTCTTAATCGGTTTACAGCTGAAATTGATACCCATCAAGATAAAGCAGAGCTAATTCTATCCCTTGGCGGAACACCAAAGCAAGCAATTCATAAACAACTTATTACATCGATTCAAGCAAGTACAATACCGACAATTGAAAGCCAGAAAACAATTGGGCTCGTTCAGCTTCCTGGAATGATGAGTGGACAAATCATTGCGGGTGCAGATCCTATACAAGCTGTACAATTTCAATTACTTATTCTTTTTCTAGTTTTAACTTCTGCTGTCGTTACAAGTGCCATGCTAGGATTCTTATCCTATCCAAGTCTATTTAACAATCGGATGCAATTGTTGAAGAATGATAAGAATACTTAAACTGATTCGCAGTAGCTTTTATAATTTAACCTCGTGTTTGAATGTTATTATGAACGGAAATTATAGAGGCATGCAGCAGACATGCCTCTACATATTATCTGGTTTTTAATGCTGAATATTTAGACTCCGGCATTAACAAACCTAAATGGCCCCGAAGTGTACTGTAATCATATTCCTTTCTAAATAGCCCGCGCTGTTGAAGTATTGGAATAACTTGTTCAACA
The DNA here is from genome assembly GCF_003515705.1 of Oceanobacillus profundus. Taxonomy (GTDB): domain Bacteria; phylum Bacillota; class Bacilli; order Bacillales; family Amphibacillaceae; genus Oceanobacillus; species Oceanobacillus profundus. The sequence continues at coordinate 67,092 of NZ_QWEH01000012.1, read as the reverse complement.
AATTCGCTTAAGCCACCAGGTAAATATTGAGGCATCAAATTAAAACCATCCGCACCTTCAGCTACAATCCAAGCTTCTAATTGGTCTGCAATCTGTTCCGGTGTACCGAATATCGTGAAATGTCCTCTTGCACCAGCAATTCGTTTATAAAGCTCCCTAATTGTTAAGTTTTCTCGCCTCGCCAGTTCAATTATTAATTCTCTTCTGCTTTGGTTTCCATTCGTTTTCGGGATTTCATCCGGAAGTTGATCATCAAGTGAAAGATTTGAGAAATCCATACCACCAAGATAATCGGATAAGAAATCAAGTCCAATCTCTGAAACAATCAGGTCTTGTAATTGCTCATATTTCTCTTTAGCCTCAGCCTCTGTCCTGCCTATAAAAGGGGAAACACCTGGCATAATTTTTACTTCATCCGGTTTTCTTCCAGAGGCAATTACCTTTTTCTTTACTTTTTTATAAAATTGTTGTGCCCCTTCAAGCGTCTGCTGTGCTGTGAAAATAACATCCGCTGTCTGGGCCGCAAGCGTTGTGCCATCTTCTGAAGACCCCGCCTGAACGATAACTGGATGACCTTGCGGTGAACGCGATGCATTTAATGGTCCTTTTACAGAAAAATGCTTTCCTTCATGATTCAATGAATGCAACTTATCAGAATTAAAGTAAACACCAGATTCTTTATCACGAATAAGTACTCCGTCTTCCCAACTATCCCATAAACCTTTCACGACTTCGACAAATTCACCTGCTCGTTCATAGCGTAGGTCATGCGCTAAATGTTCCTTCTTACTAAAATTGCTTGCTTCGTGCTCATAATAGGACGTCACCACATTCCATGCTGATCTTCCATTGCTTATATGATCTAGTGAAGCAAATTTTCTAGCTAGATGAAATGGCTCATTGTATGTTGTTGATGCTGTAGCTGCAAGACCAATTTTTTTTGTAACAGCAGCTAATGCAGGAAGAAGTGTAAGCGGATCTAGCCTTACTAATTCTGCAGGGTGTGATAATCGATGAAAAGAAAGACCATCACTTAAAAAAATCATATCTAGCTTTCCTTTCTCAGCAATTTCAGCAACTTCACGATAAAAGTTAAAATCCTCAAATCCATCGGCTGGAACATCTGGGTGTCTCCATGAGGCCATATGATGACCTGTTCCCATAAGAAAAACACCTAAAGCTATCTGTTTTTTCTCCACTGTTTTCAATCCTTTCATACTATTTCTTTTGATAAACTGGATTCCACTTTAGGAGTCTGCTCTCTAATAGCTTTGCAAGAGAATCTGCCAGCTTCCCTAAAAGTGCGTATAGTAATATCGCTAGAACAACGATATCAAGTTGCATAAATTCTCGGGCATTATTTGACATGTAACCAATTCCAGAGGAAGCTGCTACTGTTTCTGCTACGATTAACGTTACCCACATTGTTCCCAGTGCATATCGAATTCCAACTAAAATAGATGGCAGTGCTCCCCTCAGTACAATTTTTGAAAAAAGCTTCTGCCTTGATAATCGATAAACATTCCCCATTTCAATTAGCCCCTTATCAACCGAACGAATGCCGTGATACGTGTTTATATAAATTGGAAAAAAGACACCAATAGCTACCAAAATAACTTTGGGCTCTTCACCAACCCCAAACCATAATATAATAAGTGGAATTAAAGCTAAATGTGGGATATTACGGAACATTTGAACGGTAGTGTCTAAATGTTTCTCCGCAATCGGATATATTCCATTTAATAAACCAAAAATTAACCCTAATCCACCACCGATTACAAAACCGGTTAATGCACGGTTAAAGCTAATAAAAATATGAGTCCACAGATCTCCATTCACAGCCATTTGAGCACCCGCTTGAACAACTTCCAAAGGGGGAGGCAATATGCTGCCTGAAATTGACCTGTTCATTGTAAATAACTGCCAACCCAATAACAATGCTACCGGAATTATCCACGGGGCTATTCGGTCATAAAAACTACTAGTTTTTTCTTTCACTTTTTTCACTTCCTTTTACTTACATAATTCATCCGTGAACTTATGAACTATGAATAGAATGTTTGGTGGTACACACCTAGATTTCACTTATGCAGATAGGAAGGTCTATACTTTCCTATCTGCTAAGCTAGCCATTAATTAACTGATTTTAATTATTCATTTTCTGGATACCAAATGTTCTCTGTGAAGTCTATTTCATTATTAATTAACCCAATGTCTAATAAATCTTTTGCTTCGACTTGTAAATCTTCTATTGCTTGATTGTCTATAAACTGTACATTGGATTGTTTTCTTGCTAAGACCGTTCCCCATGTGGCCGAAGGAATTTTGGTCGCTTCTTCTAATAGCTCAGCTGCTTCAGTAGGATCCGCATCAATACTCTTGCCAACTTGTGATAAGTGTTCAATGAATAATTCGACTACCTCAGTAGCTTCCTCGGTTATCTCAGAAGTCGCAAAGTAAAATGATCTGTATGGAACAATATCTTCTGCTGTCTGTAAAACCACATTCCCTCTAGATTCAGCATCAGCTAAATATGGATCCCAAACAACCCATGCATCTACCTCTCCTTTTTCAAAAGCAAGACTAGCATCTGGTGGATTAAGAATGACAGATTCAATATCATCAATCGATAAATCGACAGCGTGAAGCGATTTCGTTAATAAATATTGAGCAATCGATGCGTTATTATAAGCAACCTTCTTCCCTTTTAAATCTTCAAGAGACTGTATATCGGAATTTTCGCTTACTAAAATCCCCTCCGATGTTGGGGCAGATGGTTCACTAGCAATATATTTAAAGTCACTTCCTTTATCTAAAGCAAAAATAGACGGAATATCCCCGGCTCCTGCAAAGTCAATACTTCCAGAATTTAATGCTTCAAGAATTGAGCTACCAGTATTAAACTCCGACCAAGTAACTGTATAACCTAGATCTTCAAGTTCTTTTTGAAGCTCCCCATCATTCTTTAGAGTCAGTGTTGTGCCATTTTTCTGATAACCGATTTTAATTTCATCCGAGGAACCTGCAATCGCACTGCACCCTGCAAATAGAACGGATAGCAATAATATACTGAACAAAATGAACATGTTCCTTTTCGAAAAATAATCCATTTTATATACTCCTCTCACCTATACTGTTTGCCGTATGCTAATAATCTCATGCACCTTGGGTATAACCTTTTCACCTATTTCTTGTATTGTTTCTAAATGCGGGAAACCCCGTAACAATACTTTATCGAATCCTAAATCAGCAAATTCCACAATCCGTGCTGCAACCTGATCTGGCGTTCCAACGAGTGCAATCGAATTTCCAGACAATACCTGGGTCAGTCCCGCCCACAAATTAGGGCCAATCTTAAAATTATTTTCTCGCCCTTCTTCCATTAATTGGTGCAGCCTTTTTACACCAACGGAATCACCTTTTGCTGTTGCCTGCTTTTTCTCGTTTAACAAATCAATTTCAGCCTTTGTGAGCAGTCTATCAGCATTCTTATAAGCTTCTTCTTCTGTCTGACCTAATACAACTTGAAAAGAAACACTATAACTCAATTCCCGATTGTAAGCTGCTGTCCGTTTCTTCATTTCGTTAATTCGTTCTTTCGTATTTTCCAGTGTTTCCCCCCATAACATATAAACATCAGACTCCGCTGCTGCTACGTCCTTACCAACATTTGATGCGCCACCAAAATATATTTTTGGTATAGCTTCAGGCTTTGGAAATAATGTTGATCCTTGAAGTTTATAAAATTCACCTTCATGATTAACGGTTTCTTCTGTAAATAGTCGTTTCAATACTTGAATATACTCCCGAGTTCTCCGGTATCTTGTTCCATGATCCAAAAAATCACCATCAGCAGCTAAATCCACTGGAGAACCTCCTGTTACCACATTAACGAGCGCTCTTCCTCTTGACCAATAATCTACTGTAGCAAACTGTTTAGCAAATATAGATGGTTGAATCGAACCCGGGCGAATCGCAAAAAGAAATTTTAAGCGATCTGTCTGACCGATCAAATTAGCTGCAACAACTAGGGAATCCAGGCACCCTCCACCTGTTGGCAATAACAATGTTGAGAATCCTCCTTTTTCTGCTGCTTGTGCAATATCCCTAATATATTCAAATGTAGGCAGTCTTTCCGAACTTTCATCTGTCCCTGTCCAAGGGTTCACTTTTCTGCGTGAAGCATTATTGCTGGATGCGCCAACAAACTCCCCATCGCCTGATGTTGGTGCCATTGTAATAAATTCAACCATGTTAAAACCTCCACAATGTTATATATTTAACTTCTTTTTTCAAAGCCGTTGATATAAGAATAAAACTGCAATCAATCACATAGTAAAGTTATTCATTTCCAACTTTTCTCATCCTGTGTTCCTGTAAATCAAGCTTTTGTTTTCCAAGTACACTCGATAAAAGTTCTTCTTCTAACTTTGCAAATTTTGGATTTGATCGAGTTCTTGGTCTTGGGAGATCTATTCGCAAATCCAGTTTCACCGAACCGTTTTCAATTAAAATAACACGGTCCGCAAGCTTAATTGCCTCACTCATATCATGAGTAACCAGAATCGTTGTAAATTTCTGTTTCAACCAAAGTTCCTCAATAAGTAACTGCATTTCTAACCTAGTCAACGCATCAAGCGCTCCCAATGGTTCATCAAGAAGCATCAATTTTGGTTTTGATGCCAATGCTCTAGCTAAAGCAATCCGTTGCTTTTGTCCTCCTGATAAAACGGCTGGCCACTCTTTTGCCCTCTCTTCTAAGCCGACTTGTTGTAAAGCCCACTTCGCTTGTTCCATCCATTCTTTCTTTAAACCTAATCCAACTCCAACATTCTCCAGAACTGTTAACCAAGGCAATAACCGAGCATCTTGAAACATAATTCGTGCCTGTTTATTTAAACCATCTAATAGGATATCATCCTGCTTAACCTCTCCAGTGGTTGCTTTCTCAAGGCCAGCAATATGTCTAAGCAAGGTACTTTTTCCGCATCCACTCTTTCCAACAATTGCAATAAATTCACCAGGATTGATACGTAGATCAACTTCACGCAATACTTCTAAATGTCCAAAGGATTTTTCGAGTTGGTTGATTTCCAATTCGACACCTAAATTTGTCATTCTAGAGAGAGCCTCCTTCTCATTCATTTTTAAAAACTAGGAGCAATTTCATTTTCTGGCAACTCTGATTGATGCAAAAGTAAATTGGTCTTAATTCTATCTTCAAATTGGTCAAATGAGATTGAATTGCTTAACTGAAAAAACTGAATACCATCATTTCTAGCTTTTTCATATGACAGTTCACAGAATGTCTGTGGTGGGGCAACGAATGCCTCCACACCTTGCTTTTCAGCAAATTTTAATGCTGCACCCCGCCTTCCTTCTTTTAAATGTACAGCTGGATTTTCATAGTCTGCAACCTGTTTAGTTTTTGAATTATAAATCCGTAAAACCTTTCCTTCCACAATTGGTACGATAAACTTCCTTTCATCCAGTACTGCAGCAATAATCATACTTTTCTCTCCTCACTTCTTTGTATTTTTCTTTATTCTACAAAACTAGCTCCCAGGCTTTTCCGTAAAGCGGAATTAATATCAGCTTTTATATCCTCAGCATCTTCTAATCCGACCGATATTCGAATTAATTCTGGTGTAACACCGGTAATTCGCTGCTCTTCTGGTGATAATCTAGAGTGAGTAGTACTTGCCGGATGGATAACAAGTGTTTTTGAATCACCTACATTAGCGACATGTGATAAAAGCTTTACCGATTGGATAAACGTTTTTGCCGCTTCAAGTCCTCCTTTTATGCCAAATGTAAAGATTGCTCCTGCTCCATGAGGTAAATAAGTTTCCGCAAGCTCAAATTGGCCATCTCCTTTTAAACTAGGGTAGTTTACCCATGTTACCAGTTCATGCTCATTTAAATACGCAGCAATCTGTTTCGTATTTTCGACATGCTGTTTCATTCGAAGCGGCAGTGATTGAAGCCCTTGAATAAATAACCAACCATTAAAAGGAGATAAGGCTGTTCCAAGATCATGCCCTAACTCAAATCTAGCTTTTGAAATAAAAGCACTTTCACTAGTCAGTTCCACATATGATTGGTTATTTAGTGAACCTTTGGGTGTTGTAAATTCTGGAAAGTTACCATTTGCCCAGTTAAACTTTCCTGCATCGATAATGATTCCGCCAATCGATGTTCCATGCCCACCAATAAATTTCGTTGTCGAATGAATAACAATATCTGCTCCAAATGCGATCGGGCATTGGAGATACGGTGTCGTGAAAGTAGAATCTACAACTAAAGGTATACCGTGTTCATCAGCTATTTGGCTTAATTTTTCGATATCAGCTATTTGCAGCCCAGGATTCCCAATTGTCTCCGTAAAAATTGCCTTTGTATTTGCATTAATCGCATTGGTTATTTCTGAGAAATTTGTTCCATCAACGAAACGAACCGTTACACCAAAACGTTTAAACGTTTCAGAGAAAAGATTGTACGTTCCACCGTATAATGCATTTGTTGTCACAATCTCATCTCCTACTTTTGCAAGTGTTAATAAAGCGATTGTGATGGCTGACTGTCCAGAAGAAACTGCAAATGCATCCACACCACCCTCTAACCCTGCTAGGCGTTTTTCAAGGACCCGGTTAGTTGGGTTCGCATTACGTGAATAAATATATCCTTCCCCCTGCATTTGAAATAGGGACGCAGCATGATCTGTGCTTTCAAATCCATAGGATGTTGTTTGATAGATAGGTACAGCCCTAGAATGTGTTACCGCATCAAGTTCTTGCCCCCCGTGCTGTGCAATAGTATTAAAATTTAAAATACCATCATGTTCATTCGTCATTTTTTATATCTCCTTTTCATTATTTAATGGCAGCAAAACTAATTTAATTAAACAGATAGGTTAACTTGGTTTAATGGATAAAAAAACATCGCTTTTAATAACTATTTTTCAATAACAAAGAGGCTGAAAGTGTTTTTATCAGTAAACATTCAAACATGATTGACAAAAATATCCGATTCGGAAATACACTTAGAGCATCAAGCGACAGATGGTGAGCACCCTTGTGATATGTACCCCAATGTCTCACCCATGCCCCTTCCGTCTACGTATATTTTCTGCGCTAAGTTTGTCTATCGTTCTTCATTTATTTAAATACTTTAGATATCTCGCAGCCTCTTTGAATTATCACATACACCCTCCTTATTTTCAGTGGAATTAAGAATTGGCACCTTGCTACTCAACTTATGACATAATTGCTGCCGCAGGATCAGTAGACCAGATTCTTCCCCAGACTCTAGATAAGGATTTTTTATGGGTCAACTTATTTTGCACTGGGGGAACTCCCTACATGTTCTCTCAATTTCTCCAGTTCACTCCCTAAAAACCTCGCTACTTCCAGCATACCGTATTTTCCGCTTTTTGCTTCTGCTTCGCTATTGTAGTTCGTATTTGTGTTAATATCGTACGTGTAAATATTCCCATCCTTATCCTCAATAAATTCGATTCCTGCAATACGAATATTATTCGCCGCTAGGACACGCTCATATTTTTCTAATACTGGATGATTAAATCCCTCACGAATTTGAAACTTAGCTGGCTGGGCACTTTCTTCACCCACCGGGCAAAAAAGATCATCGATTGTGCAAGCATCTGCCGGACATAATTCAAATCCCTCTGATGTATCCACACGCATAGCATAAAGGAACTTTCCATTAACAAACTCACATCGCGTAATATAGGACTCCGGAGATTCAATATACTCTTGAAGTAACGTAACGCCATCAACCGGCTCTTCAAACGACTCCCCTTCCACATAATTTTGCAGTGCGTTTATGGAAGTAAATAATTGAACGCCCAAGCCTTTACCTGCACGATTATGCTTCGTTATAAACTTCTTCCCTTTAAATGCTTCTGCTGCTTGTAAAATATTTTCTTTCCCTACAGCTGCAATTGTCTTTGGTGTCTTAACACCATACTTTTCAAGCTCAAGATATTGCAGAACCTTGCTTACTTCAAGCTGCAGTGCACGACTGCCGTTTATTACAGTTCTTCCATGATGCTCTAACCACGCGAGTACAGCATTCGTTAATTCTGGTGCAAACCGATTTCCACGGGTATGTGACGAAGCACTCATCCGATTGTAAAAAACCCCTTCTGGAGGTGCTGCACTAAGATCAACCGTACCATTATCAAGCAACCAATCTTCATAAGGTAAATTAAGCTCTTTTAATCGATTAATTAAATGCTCTGTCCACTCATTATTTTCATGGATAACGTATATTTTACTCATTTATAATTCTCCCCTAACTTAGATATTCGTTAATGTATTACGTAATTCTTCAACCTTAGGCATTACTTGCTTTGCAAAGCGTTCCAATTCTTCAAGCTGTGGAGAGCATTGTAATAATAGTTGATCTACTCCGGCTGCTTCATAAGCTAAAATTCGCTTTGCAATTTGTTCCGGTGTGCCAACAAGATTCGGACGCAATCCCCGGTTTGATACTGAGTAATCTTGCAATTTAAGCTGTTGCTCAAGCTCTGATTTCGTTGTAAAATCTTTCATACCTGCATAGCCTGCTGCATCTTTAACTGTCGTAATACGGTGTAATTCTTCCTGTGCCTCTTCCTCCGTATCTCTGCAAATAACATAGGCAGCCATACTAAATGATTGCAATGCTTCTTTTTCAGCCTTCTTTCTACGTCTCTTCATATCTTCAATTTTATTCCTAACTTCTTCCACCGTTCCGCCATGCATCACATATGCGTCACAATAAGCTGTAATAACTTGCTTTCCTTTTTCACTCTCACCACCAGCATATAAAATTGGATTTGGCCGTTGAACTGGCTTTGGTGATAAATTTGTATTTTTAATGTTATAAAACTTTCCATCATAAGAAAATGTCTCTTCCGTCCATAATCCTTTTAAAACTTCTAAAAATTCACTTGTACGATCATAGCGATCATTATGCTCTGTAAATTCTCCACCATACTGTTTGGCCTCTTCCTCCCACCAACCAGAGACAACATTTAAAGTGAATCGACCATTGCTAATTTGGTCAATATTTGCGGCCATTTTAGCAGTTACCGCCGGGTTATGGAATACCGGTCGGACAGCGGTCATAATTTCCATTTTCTCGGTAACAGCTGCCAGTGCTGCGGCAGTTGTCCATGCTTCAATAGAATCGGCTTCAATCCCTTTAATATCATTCAAATATAATTCAGCTATTAACGTTGTATCATAACCCCACGTTTCAGCGTGTTGAATGACTTTCTTTGCGTAATCAAATGTTGGTGGCATATTTTCATCCTCTACATTCCTTAGCCATCCACCAAAAATCGGTAACCAAAACCCATATTTCATTGTTCCATCTCCTCCTAACTTCTGTTCAACAAAAAACCTCTATTCTAGGATAAGAATAGAGGTTTTACATATTATGTATGTATGCTCTTCTTATCTTCCAAGCAGTCTGCTTGATGGAATTAGCACAGTATTCTTAAATGAACCTGTTGCCGAGGATTCTTTGGGCCATGTCCCTCCACCTCTCGTGATAAGATAAATCAAATAATGAAGTTGTTGGTTGAATAATAATATAAAACTTAAGAAATGTCAATCAATTAATTCTTATAATTCTTAGTTGACTTATATGATTTGATATATTAGAATATATCCAACAATTGAAAATTCTTATCAAGAGAAGCTGAGGGAACTGGCCCTATGACGCTTCAGCAACCACTAATTATTTTAGAAAGGTGCTACTTCCAGCAAGATTTTTTCTTGAGAGATAAGAGCTGATAAATGATGTAGTGTACCCTCTTTTCTCTTTTTAGAAGAAAAGGGGGTTTTTTACTCGTATTAAATATTTAGTACCTGTCAACTAAATTTAAACTGTGAACTAACTGCTGTGGTATGAGGAATTCCGCTAAATATACACAATGATCTAGCACTAGCGGTGGAAACAAACAGTGACTTCTGCCGGGGGACGGAGCCATAGTGAGACTTCAAAAACGACAGTTCAAAAAGGTTCACGGGTCCCCCGAATAAAGCGTAGTGTGTTTCCGTAGCGAGTATACGTACCAATCCATCATTACAGATTAGTGCAGTTTCTCAAAAGTCTAATATTAATCAGTGTTTCGTAGAGTACAAATAAAAAGCTAAAGGAGAATGTTTACATGAGCGAGATTGTAATTCTATCCGGAAGTCCTTCTGAGTTTTCAAGATCTGAGCAGGTGCTTAAATATTTGGGTACTTTATTAGAAGGTGAGCAATTCTCAGTAACGCATATTTCTGTAAAAGATGTACCATATGAAGATTTATTTCAAGGAAATTTCAATAGTACTGCTGTTAAAGAAATTGCAGTCAAAATCCAACATGCCAAAGGACTAATCGTCGGATCACCAGTATATAAAGGAGCATATTCCGGTGTGCTAAAAGCTTTGATTGATATATTGCCACAGGATATTTTGAAACATAAGCCAGTACTACCGCTTATGACAGGTGGAAGTCCCTCCCATTTACTTGCTGTCGAATATACGTTAAAGCCGGTTCTTGCTACATTAAAAGCACATAATTTAAAAGGTCTTTACCTATTGGATAGACAGATTGATAAGCAAAATTCCCTTCCAATTATTGATGAAGATATTTTACAACGAACAAAAAAACAACTCTTTTACTTTGTTCAGCTTATAAATAATCCAGTTGCTAGAGAAGTTGTTACGTACTAAAGATGCTATTCAATAATAAAAAGGGAGAAATAATATGACAAAAAAGCGTATTTTTTTAAATGCTTTCGATATGAATACTCCGGGACATCAATCACCTGGACTATGGACACATCCAGATGATCAGTCGCATCGATACAAAGATAGTGCCTATTGGACTGAGCTTGCAAAAACATTAGAAAATGGAAGATTCGATGCAGTCTTTATTGCAGATGTATTAGGGACCTATGATGTATATGGTGAATCCCGTGATGCAGCAGTAAGAAATGGTGTGCAATCACCAGTTAATGATCCATTTCTAATTGTTCCATACATGGCAGCAGTGACAAAGCATCTCGGTTTTGGAATTACTGCTTCTGTGACACATGAGCATCCATACACATTTGCTCGTAAAATCAGTACGTTAGATCATTTAACAAATGGACGTATTGGCTGGAACATCGTTACCTCTTATTTAAAAAGCGCAGCTGTTAATATGGGATTAGAAGATCAGATTAATCATGATGAACGCTATAATATTGCGGAGGAATATTTGGAAGTTTGCTATAAGCTTTGGGAAGAAAGCTGGGAAGATGATGCGGTAAAGCTTGACAAAGAAAATCGCGTTTTTACAGATCCAAGTAAAGTTCATGATATTAACCATCAAGGAAAATATTACCGGGTCCCTGGTGCTCATCTATGTGAGCCTTCTCCCCAACGGACCCCTGTTCTTTATCAGGCGGGCGCATCCAAAAAGGGGCGTGCTTTTGCTGCTAATAATGCGGAGCTTGTTTTCATTGGCGCACCAACGATTGCAACAGCAAAAGCAACCGTGGATAAACTGCAAGAAGATATCGAACGGGCAGGAAGATCCAAAGAAGAAATAAAAATTCTTACGATGTTTGTACCGATTGTTGGCAAAACAGAAGCAGAGGCTAAAGAAAAATATAAAGACTATCAACAATATATAAGTGCAGAAGGTGCACTAGCACTATTCGGTGGGTGGACTGGAGTCGATTTATCCCAGTACGCAAAGGATCAAGAAATCAGTTATATCGAAAATGATTCGATTCGGTCCGCACTTGAAAATTTCACAAAAATCCATCCTGATCGACCATCAACAGTAGAGGATGTTATCCAAACAATTGGTATTGGTGGAATGGGAGCAACGGCAATTGGCGCTCCCGAACAGATTGCAGATGAGATGGAGCGATGGGTCAACGAAGCTGGTATAGACGGATTTAACATCGCATATGCCATTACTCCAGGGTCTTTTAAAGATTTCGTTGAGCTCGTTATACCTGTTTTACAAGAAAGAGGACTTGTTCAAACCGAATATGAAGGAAGTACTTTAAGAGATAACTTATTTGGAAAAGGCGATAAGCTCCTTGACACGCATCCTGGAAGGAAAAAACACTTGCTTGTAAAGTAGTAATAACTAAAAAGGAAAGCATGCCATTTCATTATAGGCATGCTTTTTTACTGGTGAGTTTACCATTCAATGTCTGTGCTCCTCACTATGTATTACTTCTTCCAAAAATGTTTCAGATTTCGTATGATCATGTTCATCACAGTAATAAACAACTGTTTTTATTTTATGAGAAATATCACATACATATGAATATCTAAGGAGGTTTTTCATATACGAACCCTCATGAGAACCTACTTCCAATACAGTTGTATCCGTACTATATTCTACCCAATTATGATGTGATGATTCCTTATCATTACTCTCATGCTCTATTACTTCTGCATTCACTGTATTATATGACACTGCTAGGACAATTACTTGGAGAAGAACCACTGCAAAAATCAATTTTTTCATCAATTCACCCACTAATTTAAAGTCATTAAATAATTTCTGCCGTTTTTTATGAAAATATACATTTAGATTCAATTCTCTTGTATGGAAATTAAAAACAGGAGCACTATCCCTATAAATGATAGTACTCCCATTATAACTTTAAAGGCTTCTCAGTCTAAAATAATATTGCTTTTATTTCTCATAAACCTCATCGCTCTCATCACTTTCCACAGATTGTTCCGGTCCGCCACCGACTACATAATCTTCCGGTGCATCCTCAAAGTAATCGGACGGATTCGGTGCTGCCGAAGCATTATTGCTTATACGGATTTCAACCGTATAAGTCATCCGAACAAATTCATTAAATACACCCATGTCCACGACGGTACCTTTCACTTCAGGGGAATCAACATATTTCACAATATAGTTAATATCGGCACCTTTCGAGTGATATTCTTCATAAAACAATCTTGGCAGATCGCCTTCTAACTGACCTCGAAAATCACGTAAATAAGGACTTCCTTCTGAATAAGTAACGGTAATATTCTTATTATCTTTATCTGTCAGCTTTGTTCCTGCCTCAACGGACTGTGAAATAAGTGTTCCGTATGAAACATCTGTGCTAAATTTATGTTTTACTGTCACGAGTAGATCAGGATAATTTGCCACAGCTTCTTCTGGAGTCAGCTCCCCAAAGTTCGGAACTTCAGTAGCTTCTCCCAATGAGACAACAACTTTCATTTTATCCCTTTTAGCAATTTTTTCATCTGGTGCTTCACTCTGACTAATAATATTCCCGGCTTCAATCGTGTCGGAATCCGATTCTTCATATGTCATTTCAATTTCATTGGTTTCTGCCCATTTTTCTACTTCTTCTTTGGCTACCCCAGCAAAATCAGGTATGTTGATATTCTTCTCGAAAACTTCTTTTCCTTTTGAATAATAGACAGCAGCACTATCTTTACGCTTGTATTCTGATTCATCAATGTTGCTATCCCTGATGGAAAACTGAATAAAGCCACCTTCTTCGATATCATCGCTATATTCTGTGACCATCTGCAAATTTTCTGCTTTATTTTCATCAATCCAGGTTTGCGCTTCCTCATGTGTCATCTCCGAAAAATCAACAAGCGGAATAACCTCTTCTGGGTCAGCTCCTAAGCTGCTAGTTAATTGAAGCGTTTTTCCTTTTCTAATCTTTTCTCCAGGAGATACACTTTGCGAAATAATCTGGTTTGCATCATACTCCATACTATATTCCTGCGCTAATTCAACCTCTACATCATTTTCACTTGCCCAAGAACGTGCTTCTGAAACAGGCTTGTCCACAAAATTTTCAACTTTCACATGAACAAGCATATAGTAAATGAAGAATATCAAAACACAAGCTAAGACAGTTCCAGAAATAATCAGCCACATCCGGCGTCTTTTTTTCTTTCGATAATCCTGATCAATTTCTACTTCTTCTTCTGCGTCTTGACGGCGACTGCTTCTGGAAGAATTAGACTCTGACTTAAGCGGGGTATCACGCTCAGGTACTGTTTCTTCACTTTCCGCAGCAGAAGCTTGTTCTTCCTGCTTCCGCTGCGTTTCTATTTTTTCCTGCTTAACACTTTTCTCTTCTTTCTTATCTTTTATTTCTTTGTCTTCTTTTTCATTTACCAGATCATCATACTTGTCTTTATTAAACTTTGATAAAAAATCACTCATAGGAAGACAGTGCACCCTTCCTCAAATGGAAAGCCTGATCAGACTGTAAAGCAATTTCATTGGAGTGCGTTACCACAATGACACATTTCCCGTGTTCATGTGCCAATTTTTTAAAAATATCAATAATTTCCTGTTCCATCTCTTCATCAAGGTTTCCTGTAGGCTCATCAGCAAGAATTAATTCCACATTGGTCGCGAGAGCTCGGGCAATAGCCACACGTTGCTGCTCCCCCCCAGAAAGCTTATTAACGAAACGATCTGCTTTACTTTTTACAATACCAATATAATCTAGTAAATTATAAGCTACTGTCTTTGCATCTTCTGGAATTTCATTTTCCGTAATCGTCATAGGAACCAGTACATTTTCCACAGCTGTAAAGGTCGGTATTAAATTATAGCTTTGAAAAATAATCCCGACATTATTACGACGGTACTTTTCATAGCCAATTTTCTTAATGTCTTCTTCATTAAATAATACTTCTCCGCTATGGGGCGAATCCAAGGCACTGAGTAATGATAACAAGGTGGTTTTCCCTGAACCGGACTGCCCTAAAATCGTATAAAACTTCCCTTTTTCAAAAGAGACAGATGTATCCTTTAAGATATAACGACGCTGTTCGCCATCTTGATAATAATAATTTAAATCTTTCGCTTCTAATATCATATTCTCACCTCTCTATTAATGAGCGTAACCCCTCTATTACATCAGTATTTTCTTCGGATTTAGCCTTACAATATAAATTAGCGGGATAACCGTTGAAATTAAAATAGTTAACAGACCAATTCCATAGAAGCCCAGAACATAGCTTGAGTTAAGATTTACCTCATAAGAGTCTATGACATCCTCTGTTGTCAAATCTATTTGTGTATCACCAAAATAAATATACTCTTCATAATACTCATCTTGATTCTCATTAGCTTTCATCATCATATCAGATACCTGTCCAGCTAAGAGATTCCCGCTAAACAAGGATAATGTGATACCAATTACTGCAACCACCATCACTTCAATTAGAATTTGCCCTACCACACGGATCCGTCGTTCTCCTAAGGATAAGTAAATGCCCAGTTCGCGTTTCCGGTCCCGGAGGAATAGTAAAACTACTAATCCAGTTATCAGCACCGTTGCAATTACTGCAACAAGCAAAACATATTTTGCTAGTTTGGACATCGACTCCATTGGTCCTGCGATGCTATCGTATTGATCCGTAGCATTGATTACAGTATAAAATTCGGGCAGCAATGGAGCTACCTCTTCTTCAAATGCTTCACTATCTTCAGGGCTGTTTAAATAAAACATCGGTGTGTAATATTCGAAAGAGTCCCCTTCTTCTTCCATCATTTTTGCAAATTCTTCATCCTCTTTCATATATTCTTCCATATGATATCTATTTTCGCTGGCGACAATCTCATTTGGAACATATACTGTATTTTGATACTCTATGTCCATCCAATCTATCATACCGGTATCTGAGTCTACTTCTATATCTTCTTTAATTGACTGCGGTTCAAATAAGCCAATTACTTCCAATACGACATCTCGAGAAGTGACTACATCCTCTTCACCTGTTTCTTCATCATACGTATAGACTGCATTCTCTAATGTAAAAGTATCACCTATATTTAGATCATTTTTTTCTGCCAATTTAGTTGAGATGATAGCTACAGAAGTGCCATTGTCCACTTCATCTTGGGTAAAAACGCGACCATCAACTAATTTACCCTTCTGTTCTTCAAAATCAATCACGGGAGCATAGTTAATTCCATTCAGCTTAAAGTCCATGCTGGGGCCCATCATAACTACTTCATCTTCCGTCTCTTCACCCTGATAGCTCTCAATGCTCTCTGACCCTAGATAGGTAGACGTATTATAATCAAAGTATTTCACATAGGAAAGCGCACCAATTTGTTTTATCAAATCAATGTCTATGTTTTCAATCTCTAGCCACTCTTCCTCGCTTAGATCTTCCACTGCTTCATGATCGAGCTCGAGCGTTGCGGCAGTTCCCAGTCTATCTTTAATATTCGTTTCTACATTACCAGTTGCCTGTTGAATAGAAATTGCTCCTGATATTAAATTCCCTAAAATAAAAATAACTGCTAATAAAATTAATGATTTCCCTTTTTTTCTTGTAATACCTAAAAACCCACGTTTAATAAAATTCATTCCAAACCCCCTCACTAAAATAATTCCACTTTTGCCAATAAATCCACTTAATAAATATATGTATGATAGATGTTATTCAAGGCTCCCTTGGAAGCTAACTCTCACCTCATTCTATTTAATTGTATTATTTTTGTAATATAAATGTATTATATTCGTAATACACCAGAAAAACAACTAATATTTTAAAAAAAATCCAAAATTTGTATTTACTTATTGATTGGATAAAATTACCATTTCCATCATAATCAATTTTACAGAAACCTCCCCTAGAAACTAGCAAACTCTGTATTTGATAATATATTGTCCTAAGACAAATGAATGCATAAAAAATCCTTCTAAGATTTCTACTATCTTAGAAGGATTTTCTTAAGTTACACCATGCTTGTATTACTTCTTTGAATACTATTATTTTAATAACCCCTCTGGGAAGGTTGTTAAATCAATATTAAATATAAGCGGCAGCATAAAATAAGCAAATAAAACAATGAGTATCGTTGAGAACACATTTAAAGCAAATCCTGTTTTTACCATTTCGATAATTTTTAGTTTTCCAGTCCCGAATATAATCGCATTTGGCGGCGTTCCAACCGGCAGCATAAATGCACAGTTAGCCGCAATGGCACATGGAGCCATTAAAGCAAGCGGGTGGACATCAATCGCAACTGCTAAAGCACCTAAAATTGGCATAATCATAGTCGCTGTAGCTGTATTAGACGTGATTTCTGTTAACATCATAATTAATAAAGTTGCACCAGCAATAATGATAAAGATATGGAGACCATCGAGTATTGTAAGCTGTTCTCCTAGCCAACTAGATAAGCCACTTGATTGGAAACCTGCTGCAATTGCAAGTCCTCCACCAAATAATAACAACACACCCCAAGGAATGTCTTTCGAATCAGCCCACTCGAGTACACGCGGACTCGCTTTTGCGGGGATTAAAAATAATAGAACAGTTGCCATCATGGCAATCATCCCATCTGAAATTCCTGGTAATTGGTAAATCAGTGCACTTTCTCCACTCCAGAAAAAGTCTTTTGAAATCCACATAAAAGCGGCAAAAACAAAGACGGCTGAAACAACGCCTTCTTCATAGGAAATTTTCCCAAGCTTTTTTCTCTCATCTTGGATCAATTCTTTTCCACCCGGTATGTGTTTAAGATTAATCTTAAAAGCAATTTTTGCTAAATAATACCAAGTACTAAGCAGGACTATGATCATGAGTGGTGTTGCAAACAACATCCATGATGCAAAGGAAATTTCGATGCCAAATAGTTCTCTAACCTGTCCGGCAAGTATTATAGTTGGAGGTGTTCCGATTAAGGTCGCAAAACCGCCAATCGTCCCAGCATAACCAACTCCAAAAAGCATTGACTTTTCAAATTTTGGCAAATCTGATCCATCTTTTTGACCTTTAAGTGTAGCAGCTACTTGTGCAGTTATTGCAAGAGCCATTGGAATCATCATCATTACCGCCGCTGTATTAGAAACCCACATCGATAAAAAGGCAGTAGCCGACATGAATCCGAGTAAAATCCGTTGTGTACTCGTTCCAATAACAGCTATAATGAACAGGGCGATTCTTCTATGTAAATCCCATTTTTCCATCGCCGTCGCAATAAAGAAACCACCTAAAAACAAGAAAATAATATCATTTCCGTAAGCAGAAGCAACCGCTGAACCTTCCATACTTCCTGTCAGTGGCAGTAAAATAAGGGGCATTAAGGACGTCACCGGAATCGGAATCGCTTCTGTAATCCACCACGTAGCAATCCATAGAGTAGAAGCTAATACAAACCTTCCTTCTGTTGATAGACCTTCTGGAAAGAAGAAAATTAGTGTTAGCACAAATAACATCGGTCCTAATATTAATCCAACCTGTTGACCTTTTGAGTAAGGTTTTTTCTCATTTGGTTTATTTGGCTTAGCATCTTTTTGATTCAGTTGTTCATAATCACCTGACTCCTTTTTTAAGGCTTGACTGTCTTTTTTAGCATAAGCAAACACGTTAAGTGCATCTTTTGTTTTCTTATGCTGCTGCCACATTTTGTTCCAAACAAGGGCAAAGTCTTGTTTCATCATATCCACCTCTTTTTCAAATATTTGAAAGCGTTTACTACATTATTCATGAAACCAGAAGCTACGTCTAGTTTATTTAATTAAATGAAACCAGCTTCTAAAAAAAGAGGTGCGTCAATTGTAGCTTTATATTTTTGTAAAGGCCGACCTAAAACTTGGTAAATTAATTGTGTTTCGATTAATTTTTCTTCCTCAAAAAAACGCAGGTATTTACGTAAAGATACGTGTGATATGGAACATTTTTCAGCAAGCTCCGTTGCAGTAAGCCAGTCATCGATTTCAATCAAACATTGCATGATACGAAAGGCAGTTTCTTTCGTAATTCCTTTAGGCAGCGTATAGACTTTATTTTGTCCGCCCTTATGAAATAATCGGTCAACTTCTTGCTGCGAAAAAACTTCACTTTTATCTAGCTTGTTCAAACGGTATCGATTTAAAGCTTTTTGAAAACGTTTAAAAGAAAATGGTTTGATTAAATAATCGACAACACCAAAGCGGTGTCCCGTTTGAACCGTTTTCGCATCATTAGCTGAAGTAATTAGGATCACATCCAAATCTATTCCTTCTGCTCGAATTTTTTTCAGTAGGTCGAGACCATTCGTCGTGCCGATATAAACATCAAGCAGAAGTAGATCAGGTTGATGTTGCTTAAGTTTTTTCAATCCATCTTCGAGCGTATGTGTATCAAATATAAGTTCAAAACCGTCTATTTTATTTAAAAATAGACGGTGAAATCTACTAACATCTACATCATCTTCAATCATTGCAACCTTAAT
Source organism: Oceanobacillus profundus (assembly GCF_003515705.1). Taxonomy (GTDB): domain Bacteria; phylum Bacillota; class Bacilli; order Bacillales; family Amphibacillaceae; genus Oceanobacillus; species Oceanobacillus profundus. The sequence goes on along the minus strand of NZ_QWEH01000012.1, from coordinate 47,845 downwards.
CATTTGCTTAGCTCCTTTCTGTATAAGGAATGTGAACCGTAATAATAGTCCCTTTATCTTTTTCAGATAAAATGTCTAATGTTCCATTAAGCAGCTGAATTTTCTTTTTGATATTGGCTATTCCATATCCATGATCACCTTTTTTTGAACTTATTAAAACTTGTTGCTCGCTTGCCGAAAACCCAATGCCATTATCTTCAATCACATAACGCAGCACTCCACCGACTTGTTTTAATGTGAGTGTCAGGTTTTTATGCTCCTTATGCTTCATCGCTTCCCATGCATTATCACAAGTATTACCGATCACCGTAACCCAAGTATCAATGAACTCCGTATTCATGCTTGGCCAAGGTATTCCACTTTGGACATGAACGTTAACCCCCATTTGTTCCATCCAGCCAATTCTTTTAGCTAGATAATGAGCAATACTCACATCTTCAACTAGCTGGCCGACTTGGCTTGCAGCACTTGCTGTTTTCAGATGGTAACGCTCAGATATATCTGCAATATAATCTTTTAATTCTTCATAGGATTCTGTTTCAACCATCGCCTGAATGATATGAAGTTTATTCATAAATTCATGTGTTTCACTTCTTAAGCTATGTGCATACACTTCTGCTCCAATAAGTTGTCTCATTAAGTCATTGAGTTGGCTTCGTTCATTAAAGGTTGCCAGTGCACCGACACATTGATTATTGACATAGATAGGAACTCGAGTGACGATTGTTTCAACATCGCCTCTTTTGATTAGCTCATGGAGGGCAGTAGATTTTGTCTTTATCGCCTCTTGAAGTTTTAACTCTGGCCAAATAAGATCAATAGGAGTATGTTCGAATTGTCCTTGGTAGCCAGTCCGCCTTAAAAATTGCTGGGCTGTATCGTTGGCTAAAAGAACTTCTCCCGTATTATTTATCGCTAACATCCCATCATTAACAGCCTCAAGCATGGAATTTCTTTCTTGAACAGCTAAAGCGATTTCTTTTGGCTCCATGCCATTCAATGTTTTCTTCATTCGGTTAGCGAGATACCAAGCACCAATAAGACCAAGGATTAAACTTATCGCAGTAATCATAATTAAGATAATTTGATTTTCTAAGACAGCTTCTTGAATCGATTTCGTTGCAATCCCGACAGAAACAGCTCCAATTTGATTGCCTTGTTGATCCCAAACAGGATGAAAAGCCCTCATGGACGGGCCTAATGTGCCTATATCTTCTGATGTATACTTTTCGCCCTCCAAGACTTCTTCAGCATCTGACCCAACAAAGGTTTGTCCAATTTTTTCACGGTCAGGATGGGTAAAACGAATTTTTTGGTTATCCATTACGACAATATATAGAAAGTCATTTTCTTCACGAACCAGCTCAACGTAATCAATTAATTCTTGATTGGTTTCTCCAACAAGTAGTGAATCTTGAATAAGTGTATTATAAGCAATGTGGCTTGCGCTAATTTGAACCTTTTCGGCTAGATTATCCTTTGTATTTTTGGATTGGTTATAAGCCACAAACAAACTCAATATTAGGAGCGATAGTATAACTATAAGACTAGTAAATAACATCACTTGGCCTTTTAATGAAACTTTTCCCCATAGTTGCTTCATCTGTCACGCACTCCTTTAAATACTGTATACAAATTATATGAAATGGTGTTTAAGCTAGAGATAGTGACCCAATTTTGATGTATGTCATAACAAAAAAGCATTCTTCTATGATTTATCAATTTTATTATAATTGGGAAGCTATGCGTATAGGTGCTCTATACGTTTTGTATCTCAAATCAATTGAATTTCTTTTCAGAATAAAGAGCATACGTTTATTAGTATTATACTTTTCAGTATTTGTGTCAACGTTAAGAAAGATTAATGAATCAGGGAATTAAATACCATTTGTTTTGCGTTATTTTTGTTCCATAATAGTACTTTCTCGTAAATAAAAAACTTCCTTCTAAGATATATCACCTTAGAAGGAGTTATGTTATTGTTTCATATATACATCTTTCAGGTTTAAAAGCTGTGTCGGCATTTGCGTTAGACCATTCACGTCTTCATTTACGCCCATTAAATATTCCTGATGATGGATGTAAACCATTGGTGCAATTTCAACTAATAGTTCCTGTACTTGACGATAGAGTTCCAACCGCTCATTGGGATCAACAGTTTGGCGGGCTTGTTCTAATAGTTCATCAAGCTCTTCATCTTCGGTAAACGTACGATTCCCAGCATTACCCAGGTTATCTGAATGGAGTAACGGATATAGTCCATTATCTGCATCACCAGTAACCGTTGTCCAGCCGAAGACAAACATATCGTGTTCGCCATTAGCTGTTTGCTCAAGCATTGCTCCCCACTCCAGGATTTCCACTTCAGCAGTAATTCCAATTTCCCTAAGCTGAGCCTGAATATTTGTTGCAGTATCTATCCGCTGGCGATCATCGTTCGTCCAGATAGTTGTTGAGAAGCCGTCTTCGAACCCAGCTTCAGTTAGCAAATCCCTCGCAGCTTCCACATTATAATCAAGACCCGTAACCTCTTCACTATAACCAAATACATTCGGAGCGATTGGACCTTTTGCAGGTATTCCTATACCATCATAAATCCCCTCAATAATTTGCTCTTTATCAATTGCCATTGAGATTGCTTTTCTTACACGTGCATCATCAAATGGTTCCTTTGCCATATTAAATCCCAAATAAGATAATGCAGAGCTTTCTTGGCGTTGAACGGATAAGCCATCTGTTGCTTCGATTTGGCTAACATCTGATGGACTCAGTGGATTTGTAATATCCGCATCACCAGTTTCAAGTTCTGCGATACGAGTTAAATCTTCCGCAACAACTTTAAATGTTACCGAATCTAGTACTGCAGGCTCACCCCAATAATCTTCATTTTTTAACAAGCGTACAAATTGGCCTGGCTGCCACTCATCATAGACAAATGGCCCTGTTCCTTGTGGGTTTGCACTAATGACAGTTCCAGGATTTTCGCCATTTTCCATCGCAGCATAATCTTCTTCAATTTGTTCTTTTGAAATCATCACTCCACCAGGATGTGCAAGATGTGCTGGAAGTGGTGCGAATGGATACGCTGTTTTAAATTGAACGATATAATTATCGATTACTTCTACTTCCGTAATCATGTTGTACATAATCGCTCTTGGTGATCCAACTTCCGGGTCAAGTGTACGATCGATATTTGCTTTCACTGCCTCCGCGTTAAAATCAGAACCATCATGGAATGTGATTCCCTCGCGAAGCTTAAATACCCATGTTGTATCATCAATTTGCTCCCAGCTTTCGGCAAGCAATGGCTGGTTCTCCATATTTTCATCTTGTGTTACGAGTGTTTCAAAGATATTGCGCTGTACATCACTAGATGGCGTATCATTTGATGCAGCTGGATCAAGTGACACCACATCAGATTGCTTGGCAATAATTAAATCGCCACCTTGTGTTGTTTGTCCATCTGGGTTTCCTTCATCTGCATCATCTACATCATTAGGTTCGCTTGCACAAGCAACAAGCGCGATGCTTAGAAAGCCAATTAAAAAGATTAAAATATAAGATTTCTTCCGCATTCTCATGTGCTGTTTTCTCCTTATTCGTTTATGTAGTTTAACTCATTTAATATATCGAAATTAATCTTTAATTTCAAACTTTTGTCACTTATTGAACTGATTCTTTAACCATATGATGTTCTAAAAAGTTTTGATAACTAAAACCCTTAACCTCATCCTCTGAATAATAATGTAGAAGTTTTTCAATAAGAGTTGGATATGACGAAGCATCCTCTAATCCTGTAACAAAGTTTGATATCCCATCGAAGTCCGATCCAAACCCAATATTCTGTACACCACCAAGTGCGCAAATATGCTCAATATGTTTCAATAAATCATCTATTTGAGCTTCCTCTTTATCTTTATGAATAAAGGGAGGATAAAAGACAACATGAATAAGTCCATTATTGGTAATCAATGCTTTGATTTGTTCATCATCCAAATTCCTAGGGTGATTGCAAATCGCTCTTGCATTGCAATGACTGGCAATTGGATAATCAGCATGCTCAATAATATCCCAAAATCCGTTCACTGTTGAATGTGCAACGTCTGTAAACACCTTTTGAGCATTGTTCAATTGAACGACCTCTTTACCGAACAATGTTAATCCACCGCCACGAGGCTCTTCTGCACCATCCGCGCAAAGATTGGCATTATTCCACGTTAACCCAATAGATAGAACACCAAAGCGATATAGCTGCCGAAGCTTCATTAAATCATTGCCAAATGCATCGGCTCCTTCTAATGTCAAGACTGCACCAATTTCCCCTGGCTTCAGGGAAGCTAGTTCGTTCCATTTTTTAATATGCTTCATCTTCGGGTTTTTATTGATAATCTCCGTATGAAATAGATCAATTTGTTCTAAAGCATGCTGCCACTTTTCATCTGATGGTACATGCGGTGGAATAAAGACAGCAAAAAATTGAAGCATGACATTTCCCTTAGTTAAACGGAATAAATTCGTTTGTAATTCAGGGGCTGTACGAAAATCCAGAGATAACTGGTTTCCATATTGCCCTCTTTTCGAAAGCTGCAACTTTAAAAGCGCGTCACAATGTGTATCAACTATTTTCATTTTTTCACACTCCTTTTTCTATTTTATCATGACTAATTCAATGAAATGAACAAAACGAAGAGATTGATCATCTCTTCGTCTTATTGTTTTTATGCATTATTTTTTTCATATTGTCTCAATTCCACCCGGCGAATTTTTCCGGAAGAAGTTTTGGGAAGTTCCTCAATAAATTCAATTTTCCTTGGATATTTATATGGTGCAGTTGACTGCTTCACATGGTTTTGTAATTCTTTTATTAGATTTGGGTTATTCGCATCTTCACGATCTTGCAAAACAATAAATGCTTTTACTACATTCCCCCGAATTTCATCTGGGCTTGCAACTACTGCACATTCCTTTACCGCTGGATGCTTTGTCAATGCATCTTCTACCTCAAACGGTCCAATTGTATAACCAGAGCTCACGATAATATCGTCGTTTCTACCCTCAAACCAGAAATAGCCTTCCTCATCTATTTTGGCTTGGTCTCCTGTAATGTAAAAATTACCTCGTTGCGATTTTTTGGTACGCTCTGGATCCTTATAATATGATTTAAATAATGCTGGTGTATCTAGCGGAATTGCAATATCTCCAACTTTTCCAACAGAAACTGGATTACAGTCCTCATCAATTAGCTGCACACCATTTCCCGGTGTTGGTTTTCCCATCGATCCAGGCTTTACTTTCATTCCTTTTAAAAATCCAAGGAGCAGTGTATTCTCCGTTTGACCGTAGCCATCACGAACGGTAACGCCAAAATATTTTTCGAACTTGTCAATCACTTCACGATTCAATGGTTCTCCAGCAGAAACTGCACTATGTAATGCTGAAAGGCTGTATTCAGAAAGGTTATCCAACTTCGCCATTAGTCTATATTCTGTCGGTGTACAGCAGAATACGTTGACTTGATTATCCTCTAATAAGGTTAGGTATTTTTTTGGACTAAATTTCCCGTTATAGACAAAGCCTGTCGCACCAGAACCGAGTACAGATAAAAACGGACTCCATACCCATTTTTGCCAACCTGGAGCTGCAGTTGCCCAAACAGTATCACCGTTTTGTATACTCAACCAGTTTGCTGGAGCTGTTTGCATATGTGCATACCCCCAACCATGAGAATGCATAACTGCCTTAGGATTACCTGTTGTTCCAGAAGTGTAAGGTAAAAATGCGATATCATCTCTTGTAGTTGCTACCATTTCTAGCTCATCTGATGCATTTTCTTTTATTTCATCAAGCAGACTCCAATCTTCAGCTTTTTCACCAACAGAAAACTTCATAAGTGTTGGATACTCTTCTATAGCTTTGAATTGATCTACATAATCAGCATAACTTACAATAGCCCGTACTTCTCCGTGCGTAATCCGGTATTGCAAATCTTTTGTCCGCAGCATTTCTGAAGAAGGGATAATTATAATTCCTGCCTTTAATGCAGCAAGATACACTTCATAGGTCTCGATAATCCGGGGCATCATGACCAATAATTTATCACCTTTCTTAAGCCCATGTTCAAGAAAAGTATTTCCAATCCGGTTTGCATTTCGCATAAGTACTTGATATGTAATTTCTTTTCTGTTCCCCTGTTCATCTTCCCATATAATTGCCTTTCGATCTGATTCATTGGCGTATTTTTCTATTTCCATCACAATATTATACATTTCCGGTGCAATTAAATGTTCCTTTTTCATTTTATAACCTCCATTTAGAACCTGATACTAACTCCTAATCATTATATCAGAATAGGATTAGAAATATCAAAATTCGAGGATATCGATTAAGTATGGTAAGATAGAATTAACTAGGAGGAGGTTCTACGATGACGAAAATGCAATTTCAAGTCCAGTTGAACAAGAAAAAAATACACCTAACAGCAACCCAGCTTGTTTTCTACAAACAGAGCAAAGTGTTAGAAGCCACCGATAAAAATAGCAACTATTATTATTTGATTTTTTATAAAAATAATTTTATTAACGGGGCAAAACGTAATCAAATTAAAATTAACTCTCATGTTCATCAAGCATTTAAGAATGGTATTCGCTACCTGGGTGAGCATCCAATTACTAGGACTCTAATCAAAAAACAGAAATCCTTCCACCTCATTTCATTTAATCAGCTTTATAAAAGCATTCAAAAAAAATACACAACGCTTGAAACTGCGCTTATCTTTTCCTATTTCGATTCATTTATAAAATTGGAATCCACCCATAAATTATTTAGACAAACATTTTATGAATATCGCAGAAATGGCCAACATTTCGCTGCCTATAAACTGTTGAATTGCTACAGCCTTGCATATCCAAATAATAAATTTGCTCATGATATGCTGCACAACTTGCAATTTCAAACTTATAAACCAATCTATCAAAACATGACAACCCTTTACGAAAAGGACCCAATTTATTTCGAAGCTTCTTTCGAAAGTTTTAAAGGTAATCAAACCTTCCTAAAATTACTCTTTCAATTATATCGTGAGCAAAACCGCCTTCTTGATGAACTTGCAGTAAGAAGTGAATTGCTCCAATTACATGATTCAGAAGAAAACAACTCCACCGTCATATTTCTATTAGAAAACTTCTCTTTAGACGATCAGCTTTTAATTTTACAACAACTAAAGCAGCACGCTGCCATTCGAGAAAAGAGTATGCAACTGCTTTTATCCACTGGAAAGGCAAATGACTTCGTTCACTTCCTATTTAAGACTGATTTCCAACCAACCCCTGAACAAATGGACGCTATTATCACCCGATTTGAGCAAGCTGATTCCGATGTGCTCTCTTCTCACTATCAATTGTCTAAAACAAGATTGCTTACATTATGCAGCTTCGATGCCCGTATATTAGATAAGTTAGTCACACCATTCGTTACTGCATTTTTTAACCATTATTCTCTTCATGATATTTTAGACTGGACCGAGGCTTTTCGTAAAGCCAATTTCCATTTACCTATCGAACAAAAGCTAAGAAAGATGCAAACAATGACAGAAGACCCCGATCAGCAATTTGCGCTGGGCGAACTCTATGTTCATTTTCAGCAATTAGAAAAATCGATCGACTGCTTCAAATGGGAAATGGAAATGCATCCAAATAATCCAAAGCCAGTGTCGTACTTATCAAAAATTTATAATCAGCTCGGGCAACAAGAAGAAGCTACCGCATACCAACAGTTATTTCTACAGATGAATCGATAATCAGAAACTGGAAATACTCGTATTTGATTAAAAAGAAGAGAACCGTCCGCACCTATTAGGTAACGAACGGCTCTCTTCTTTTTTAACCTACCTCAGTTTCTAATTGCTCTTTCGGCAATACTTCATTCATGCTTCCTGTTCGATAGCCTTTTAAATCAACAGATACATAATCAAAACCTAATGATACAAGTTTTAATTGGATTTGCTCGCGTTGGTTGAGTAAATCTACTATTGAATCTTCTGTAACTTCAATTCTTGCAACATTTTCATGATAACGTACACGTACCATATCAAATCCAAGCTTAATCAGGAAAAGCTCCGCCTCATTAACTTGGTTAATTTTTTGACGATTAATTTCTGTTCCATATGGGAATCGAGATGCTAGACTGCAAGACGCAGGCTTATTCCAAACAGGTACTTCCAATTGCTTTGATAGCTCTCGAATTTCGTTTTTATAAAGGCCAACTTCTTGTAAGACACTGCGTGCGCCTTCTTCCGTTCTCGCTTTCAGGCCTGGCCGAAAATCATCCATATCATCCATTATCATGCCATCCAATACATACGGGTAACCTAGCTCTTCAGCTAATTCATTCAGCCGCACGTAAAGCATTTTTTTACTATGGTACCAGCTGTCTGGTGTATTTGCTACAATTGCTGGATTATCTAATTCTTTCATTTCTGTTTTTAGGACACGTACACCCATTTTTTCAGCAAGCTCTACTGCTCCATCGAATTCCTCTTGTCGGAAAAGCTCAGATGCTACTACTACTGCTAGCACATCGTCACCTAATTCCTGCTGGGCACGCTTTAATAGAAATGAACTGTCCACTCCACCTGAAAACGCAACCATTACACGGCCCATATCAGTAAGGATTTGACCAAGCTGACTGTTTTTTTGATCCATTGAATTACTCATTTGCTTCGCCTCACTTTGTATATAGTTAAAACCATTATAACATAAACAATTCTTTCACTATTAGTTTATCGTCCAAACAAAACACTGTCAATGAAATCGCTTAATAATATTTAGTTGACAAATTTAAGCGTTGGCTACATATTATAAATAAAACCTATAATATTACTATGAATTATATAAAGGCGGTGAATATAGTGTATCTCACTTTAAAGGGTGTTGAAAAAAGTTTTCAACATAATACAAACGATAAATTGAAGGTTTTGGATGATATAAGCTTTGATATTGAAAAAGGCCAGTTTGTTTCGATTGTCGGTCCTTCTGGTTGTGGAAAGTCTACATTACTTTATTTAATTTCCGGTCTGGATAAAGCGACAAAGGGCAAAATTGAAGTGGCTGGAGAACCTGTAAATAATCCAGGTCCAGATCGTGTTGTTGTGTTTCAAGAGGATGGGCTTTTTCCTTGGGCAACCGTGCTGGACAATGTAATGTATGGATTACTTTTGAAAAAAACACCGAAAAAAGAGGCGGAACAAAAGGCAAAAGAAATGCTGAAGCTTGTTCATTTAAGCAACTATGCTGGTGCCTATCCGCATCAACTATCTGGCGGAATGAAGCATCGTGTGTCAATTGCAAGAGCTCTTGTTATGGATCCTGATATTTTATTAATGGATGAACCATTCGCTGCATTGGATGAACAAACAAGAATGACGCTTCATCACGAATTACTTGAGATATGGAGAAGAACGAAAGTGACTGTTTTATTTGTTACGCATAATATACGTGAAGCAGTGCTTTTATCTCAAAAAGTTATTGTAATGGGGACGCGACCGGGAAAAATTAAAACAGCGTTTACTGTTCAAACCACGCAAGACGGAGTAACCCCAGATAGTATTACACTTGATTTGGAACAAAAGATTCTTGCTGCATTAGAAGAAGAAATGGAAAAAGTGCTAAGGGAGGAGCTTGGAGATGATTACAGCTTTAAGACGGGTTCTGTTCATCGGGATTCTAGCGGTGATATGGGAAGTGGCATCTAGACTTTCATCCGTTCCGGACTTTATGTTTCCCGGAGTACTCCAGGTGCTCGAAACACTTTTCACAGGAATTACTGGTGGACAAATCACAGAAGCCATGTTTCGCAGTATTGGGCGACTGCTCTTTGGATTTATTATCGCATCAACGCTTGGACTATTCCTTGGTTATTTAATATGGCGTTTTAAAATTGTTGATGAGACACTAGGATTTCTAGTCGTTGCATTACAGTCCATTCCTAGTATTGTGTGGCTGCCACTTGCAATTGTCTGGTTCGGTCTTGGAGAAACAGCGATCCTGTTTGTTGTCACAATTGGTGCAACGTGGACGATGACCATGAATACGACGAGCGGATTTAAAAATGTACCTACCCTCTATCAACGGGTTGCGAAAACGTTTGGTTCTAGTGGATTTCATTTATTGCGAACTGTGATTATCCCTGCATCCGTCCCACAAATTATTTCTGGCATGCGGTTAGCTTGGGCGTTTTCCTGGCGTGCGTTAATGGCCGGGGAATTACTTGGTGCTGGTGGTGGACTTGGTCATTTACTTGAAACAGGACGTTCGTTAGGTCAAATGGATTTAGTTATATCTGTGATGATTATCATCGCAATTATTGGAACAATTATTGACAATGTTGTTTTCACAAAGCTTGATCGAAGTATTCAGAAAAAATGGGGATTGTCTTCCTAAAACTTCTGAATCTATGAAACTGTGTATTTCATTTGGAGGGGTAAAAAATTGAGTAGATATTCGATTCTGGGCATGGCTTTTACAGCTATGTTGGTATTCTTATCAGCGTGTGGCGGATCTTCAGAAGAAAATGAGACGAATGAAGTAACCATTGGCTACTTCCCGAATTTGACACATATTGCAACAATTGTTGGTTTAGAGAACGGTTATTTTGAAGAAGAATTTGGTGAGGATATTACGTTAAAAACGAAGACAGTAACAAATGGCGGGTTATTTATGGAAGCAATGGCTACAGAAACAATTGATGTTGGTACCGTTGGTCCTGGCCCACTATTAAACATCTATGTAAAGGATCCAAGCTATCACATTATATCTGGTGCTGTAAATGGCGGTGCTGTCTTAGTTGCCGATAACGACAGCGGTGTTACTGAACTTGCTGATTTAGACGGAAAACGCGTTGCAATTCCTGTTATTGGAAGCACACAGGATGTGATGCTCCGTAAAGCACTGCAAGAGGTTGATTTATCACCGACTACAAGTGGTGGAACTGTTGAGTTATATGCAGCTGCCCCCGCAGACACAACCACCCTTTTTTCACAGGATTCCGTACACGCTGCAGCAACACAGGAACCATGGGGGTATGTGCTGGAAACACAAGCGAATGGACAAAAACTGCTTGACTGGGATGAATTCGCATGGGGGAAAGAATCTACGAATACAGTAGTTGCTGCTTCGGAGAATTTTATGGAAAATGACGCATTGACCGAGTCTTATTTAAAAGCTCACCTTCGCGCAGTAGAATTTATCCAGAAAAACCCAGAGGAAAGCCAAGCATTAGTTATTGAGCATTTGAAAGAACTCACAGGACAAGAGCTTAATGCCGATGAAGTAGAAGCAGCATTTAATAACTTGGAAGTTACAACCTCTGTTAATGAGCAAGTGATTCAAGAAATGGCAGACATCAGCTTAGAAGCTGAATATGTTTCAAGCAATAACATTGATGGGATGATTAACCTTTCGATATTAGAAGGACTAAAAGAATAGAGATTTAACATGAAGCTGTTGTGAAGACTTACTATTTACGACAGCTTTTTGTGTTTATTGGAAAGAGAAAGCGAAGTAGCGTGCAATTATGGTTGGAGCTCTGCTAATTGAATTTCCGTAGCTGGGGTTGCCAACTTGACTTTCATCTCTGCCTAAAATGTTTTACTAAGTAGATTTTTCACCGTTTTGGTTTCTAATCAGCCGTGATAAGCCTTATCTCGGTCGATTCTTCTTATTTTTTTATTCTCAAATCGGCCGTGACAGCCTTTCTATCATTGAATTTTTCCTATTTTTTACCCGTTTGCCAGATTGAAACTCCGAAGAACGAGTTCAAGGTGCCTCACTGGTCGCGGAAAGCGACTGCTCGGAACAATCCCGGACGGCGGAAACTGCTCAAACTTAAAAAAACAGAAGTTAGTTCGCATTTTATCTTATCTGCAGCAAACAAAAAATCGCATCGTCAATACAAGAAACTGTTTGAGCCTAATATATTAGCAAGTTTAATTTTTACGTGTCTACACTTCACTAATCTGGTAAAATAATGATTAAGGATGTGATATCTTGACACAATTTAACGATGAAGAATTTGAGAATGCATATAAACAAGAAACAGATCGAATCAATGCCCAGTTGGATAAAGAGATATTATTTGCCATGATTGGGGATGTAAACACTGGAAAATCATCAACGATTAATCAGATAATCGGTGAAGAGGTTGCCTTGGTTGGAGCGAAGCCAGGCGAGACCACAGGAATCGATCGCTATATATATCGTGACAAAATCATTTTCGCAGATACACCTGGTCTGGATGATATTAATCGTCATAACTCGGAAGAAACAATGAAATTTTATAAAAATGCAGATGTCATCCTATTCTTTCTAAATGCAGCCGGAACGGTTTTTTCTGAAGGTGAAAAGAGATCATTTGATATGATTTCAAAGGAAAATAAAAACATCCTTTTTGTTTTAAATAAAATCGATGCAGCAGATGACATACCAAGCCTTATCCAATATGTAAAACAGCACACGAAAAATAAATATAATGTCGTTCCTATTTCTTCTCGAACAGGAGAAAACATTGATAAGCTTCGAAATGAAATAATGGCTATTTTGAAAAAAAAACATAAAGAAATACAATTTGCGAGGCTTGTAAAAGAAAAATCTTCTACGGCTAACAGGTGGATTGTAGCTGCTTCAGGCTCCGCAACTGCTGTTGGGGCTGCTCCAATACCAGGTTCAGACTTTATTCCATTAACCGGAATTCAGGTTGCACTATTGGTTAAGCTAGCAACGCTTTATGAAAAACCACTATCTAAAGAGCGCGCTAAAGAGCTAACGATAGCAACCATCACGGGGAATATCGGAAAAACGCTATTCCGTCAAGTCATTAAATTCATTCCTGGAGCTGGATCTGTGGCAGGCGGAAGCATTGCCGGAGGAATGACGCTCGCTCTCGGATATGCTGTTAAATATGCATATGAGAATGATATTGAATTAGATGCGAATAGCTTAAAATCGTTATACGAGTATTTCCGGAAAAAGGACAAGATTAATTCATAACAAAAGGGCAGCCAGAAAGCTGCCTTTCGTTATGGATGTTTTCCTAATATCCTTTATAATAACTTTGTGCGGTTCGTGGTAGACTTGGTGTCTAAACAATTTTTAATAATTACTCATACCCTTGTATCCTCATTTACCTTTAAAATCAATTAGAAGGACCGGCCCCCTCTGTCAATTTTCTAACCATCTATAAAACCTCCAAATAACGATAAGGAAGAGAAAGTAACCCAAAAGAGAAAATTCATGTTTCCAATATACAGAATGAATAAATAAACCATATTGCTCTGCTGTTTGTTCTGCGATGTATACAAATAAACTGCAAAGGAAAAGAAAAATGTACCTGGGTAATTTATGTAACCTCTTCAATACAAAAATAATGGTAAGGGAAAATAACGGAAGAATACAAAGCGTGAATAAGATATTTATTGTAAATATCTCGGAAAACGGACGCCTTGGAAAAGAATACAGACCTGCCCCCACCAGCATAAGATCTAAATACGTTCCAATAAGTGATGCAAAAATAATAGCAGATAAATAGGCTTTAATTCTGTGATTTCTTCGGTAATAATGCTTCTTTCGCAAGGATTGAAAATTCGATTTTCTCAAGTGTTTTACAATATTCATGATAAATAGCTCCATTTCCTTTAAACATATCCATTTTTAAATAATGAACTACTTTCCAATTCAAATACCAGTCCCCTTTCTCAGCTTCTTTCTGTTCTATATTATTCCATGCGAACTTTAATATGGGACTATACAATTTTGGGGCGTTTGGTTTGATGCAGCAGCTTTTTATTCTTCGCTGGTAAGATCCCCCAGGTACGGATTCATCAAGATCATTAAATAAATGAGGCCAAAAATCTTTTCTTGATCCAGTGTGGGGGTGTTGAATCGCCCACTTATAAATAGATAGATAGTTTTCTTTATCAAAAAGTAATTGATACAAACGTTTTCCCAACAAAATTCGGTTATGTAAAGAGGCAAATTGGTGAATGGTTTGACCAATAATTCTTATCTCCTTTTCATCGATTGATGGAAAAATGATTTGGTTTAAATCCAATAACTCATGCAGTTTATATTCCAGTGTTTCCAGTACAGTGGATTGATAATAAGGATTTTGGATGACTCTTTTCTCCAAATAGCTTTGTTCATTGACAATAAGTGCGGCGGTCAAAAGATATCGATCTTTGATTTGGTAGAAATAATCCCAAACTACTCTCATGAAAAAGGAGACATGAAACAATGGTAAAAGGTAAAAAAGATTGGTGTTTCTTTTTACACTTTCTTCATAGAGCAGTAATTGCGGATAAATGTCCTGAAAGATTAACCAATTGCCTCGCTCTAAAAAAGTAAAAAAATCCTCCTTTTCCTCCTCAGATAATAGCCTGGATAATAGACTTCCTTTTAAATCGGTCATGTTCCATCCACCATTTCGAGAAACCATATGTCCTAGAAAGGCCCAGTGGATTTCAGGGAACCTCATATAAAATTCTAAGTAGGCATTCGTTCTGGTCACATTATTTACATTTCGTTTTTTCGTTTCACGATGAATGTATTCGAATAATTCATGTTCCACAGCATTTAATTTATTTTCATGAATCGTGGGTCTCGACTTCTTCGTTAATTCCTTTTTTATTGCTGCTAGTTCAGGAGTAATTGGTTGACTGGCCAATTTCTTTGTTAAAAATCCAATGATGGAGCATCACTCCTTTACTAACTATGTTATGGATGTGGATAAGAATAAATGATGAAAAGTTAAAAAAGCAACAAGCTGTGTTCTAGGATTTTGGAATTTTTACAATAGGGATGGAATAAAATGATATAGCTGTTTGGAGGTGTCATTGTGAAAAGCCAAATAACAGATGAAATCAATCGAATCATCGAGGTATTAAAAAATGATCAATCCTCTGATGGATCCTGGGATTATCCTTTTGAAACAGGCGTCTCTACGGATGCCTATATGATTATTTTGCTGCGCACCTTGGAAATAAATGATGAAAAGCTCATCCAGGCTTTAGTCGAAAGAATACTTAGCAGACAGGAGAAAAACGGATCCTGGAAACTTTTTTATGATGAAAAAAACGGAAATTTAACTGCTACCGTTGAAGCCTATTATGCACTTTTATATTCTGGTTACCGAAATAAGAATGATAAAGAATTGGAAGATGCAAGAAGGTGTATTTTGGCATGGGGCGGTATTGAAAAAAGTCATATGCTTGCCAAAATCATGCTCGCTCTAACCGGCCAATATAAATGGCCTAGTTTCTTTCCCATGCCGGTTGAATTTATTCTTTTGCCATTGTCATTCCCTATTAACTTTTTCGATTTTTCCGTTTATGGAAGAACCAACATTGCTCCGATATTAATCTTAGCCGATCAAAAATTTGTGATGAAAACGAATAGAAGCCCCGATCTTTCTGACTTATTCCTTTCAAGGGGAAATGCAGAAAATGATGAATTCTTCCTAAATCGATCTGGGGATTGGCGCTCCTTTTATTCCTTTATTGAACAAGGTATTAAAAATATCCTTGGGTTCCCCGAATACATCCATAACATGGCCATACAACAGACGAAAAAATATATGCTAGACCGAATCGAATCGGATGGGACCTTTTACAATTATTTTAGTTCTACCTTTCTGATGATCTTTTCGTTATTAGCTCTCAGATTTCCCAAAAACGACCCAATCATAAAAAAAGCAGTAGAAGGATTGAAAGGCATGGCCTGTCAAATTGACGGCAAAACGCATATGCAATACACAACGGCAAACGTCTGGAACACATCCTTAATCAGTTATGCATTACAAGGCGCTGGTATTGCCTGGGACGATCCAATGATCGGGCAAGCAAATAACTACTTACTTTCCCATCAACAGTATCGTTACGGTGACTGGGCGATTCATAATCCAACGAAAACCCCGGGCGGATGGGGATTTTCTGATAAGAACACCTTGAACCCAGATATAGACGATACAACGGCTTCATTACGATCTATCACTGATTTAGTACAACATGAAGTCGTTTACCGACAGGCTTGGGACAGAGGAATCAACTGGATTTTTTCCATGCAGAATTATGATGGCGGCTGGGCTGCTTTCGAAAAAAATGTGGATAAAAAGATTGTAAAGCTTATTCCAATTGAAGGGGCTGAATATTTATTAACAGATCCCTCTTCCGCAGATTTAACAGGTAGGACCCTGGAGTTTTTCGGCAACTTCACCAATTTGTCTAAAAATCATAACGCGATAAAAAATGGAGTGAATTGGCTAAGGAACAATCAAGAAAAAAATGGTTCTTGGTATGGAAGATGGGGAATTTGTTATATTTATGGAACATGGGCAGCCATAACCGGGTTGATTTCAACTGGAGTTGATACCGAGAATTCTTCCGTTCAAAGATCGTTAAAATGGCTGATAAGCATTCAAAATCAAGATGGAGGATGGGGAGAATCTTGTTATAGTGATATCAATCAATCCTATACACCACTTGGGGTCAGCACATTAATACATACTGCCTGGGCATTAGATACGCTTATTGCGGCATCTGATAATGTCACACCAGAAATATTGGCGGGAGTAAAGTTTTTGCTGGACACTTCAAATAAAAAGGGTTGGACCTTATCCTATCCAGCAGGGCAAGGAATGGCAGGAGGATTTTACATTCATTATCATAGTTACCAATATATTTTTCCTTTGTTAGCATTGAGTCATTACAGAAATAAATTTTTAGAATGACGGGGACAGAGGGTTAGGCCCTTTGATCTCTCCGTCCCGTTTTCTCAATTGCGCTAGCTGCTAGAGATTACTATATAGATTTAGATTTTAGAGGCCAATGTAAAACAAGTAGTAAGAGAAAAACCTCTTATCAGGAATTACGATTATATTTTTGTCATAGTTCTAAACTATCCCTCAATTACCCTCATGTTTTAAAAAAACTCCTAGCTCAATAAATTCATTACCGTTATTTTCCCTATTAAATTTCCTCTTATAATCAATTTACTTTCTTCTTGAACTGACCATTACCGATAATTAGAGAAGGTAATTTACAAAAGAAACAGATATTTATAGTATAATAATATTGGAGCACTAATCTAGAAAACTCTGTTCCGAAATTAAGCTCATTTGAGGAGTCGATGCACGTTGACAAAGGTACACGAACAAACTATTTTTCATCATATTGGAAATCGGTTTCAAACAGAAGATCGAGAGATTCATATCGTAGCTCGTCTAGAAGAACCGCTCGTGGTAGTACTAGGGAATGTTTTGAGCGATGAAGAGTGCGACGAACTCATTCGATTATCAAAAGATAACATGCATCGTTCAAAAATCGGCTATTCACGGGAAGTAAATGACATTCGGACAAGCAGCGGTATGTTTTTCGAAGGCACTGAACACAGCATTCTGTCTACTATTGAAAAAAGAGTATCCAATATTATGAACGTCCCCGTAGAACATGCTGAAGGGCTTCAAATTCTAAATTATACGCCTGGACAAGAGTATAAAGCTCATTTTGATTACTTTTCAGCTACAAGCAAAGCATCCGAAAACAACCGAATCAGTACAATGGTCATGTATTTAAATGAGGTCGAACAAGGTGGAGAAACCTACTTTCCGGAGTTGAATTTTACTGTTTCTCCAAAAAAGGGAATGGCAGTGTACTTTGAATATTTCTATACCAATCACACCTTAAATGAACAGACCTTACATGGTGGAGCGCCCGTAATTGCAGGGGAAAAATGGATAGCCACACAATGGATGAGAAGACAAAGAGTGAGATAATCAATAATGAAATATACAGTAAAAGAGACTTAAACAGTCAAGTCTCTTTTACCTTGCATTAGCTCGCCCAACCTTTAATAATTTTTTAAGCCAATCTATCAATTCTATTTCCCTCGTTTTGATACTTCTCTTCCGTCATAGGTAAACACCGTTTCCCTTCCTTCAATTACTGTCTCCATATGAACTGGTCTTCCCCATAGCTGATAAACATATGGCATTACATGCTCTAAATAACGAATATCTAATTCTGTTCCTTCATACCCATGAACGAGATATAATTCACCGTTACGCAGATAATCTCCATCCTCCACGACGATATATGGAAAACCACCATTTACCCGAATCGATATGAGCTGATCCCTTACCTGTTCATAATCCTTCTGCGTTATTCGGTAATCTCTTCCCTTTTTCTCAAATAAATACATATCCTCCCGTTCGACAAGTTCCTTCGTTAAATAATTGCGGATAAATGAAATATCTGATTCAATCTCCCGAACCTCAAAAATTTTCTCCCTGCCGGCATTCGGCTTGTAACCTCGGTATTGCATTTCCTCAGTCGGATTATTATAACGTTCTTCAATATCTTCGAATATTTTTATTCCTAGATAATAGGGATTAATCGAAGTACGTGATGGCTGAACGACCCCAGCATTTAACTTGGAAAATTCAATCGTCTCATCGGTTGTTAAATCCATTTCTCTTAAAATTCTCTGATGCCAATAGGATGCCCAACCTTCGTTCATGATTTTCGTTTCGAGCTGTGGCCAGAAATAGAGCATTTCTTCACGCATCATTGTTAAAATATCACGTTGCCAATCCTCCAATTCACGACTGTGCTCTTCAATAAATAGTAATAGGTCCTTTTCAGGCTTAGGCGGCAGTTTTTTTAGTCGTTTTCTAACTTTCGGTTTTGTGTCGATTCGTTTCTCGTCTAAACTCCATAAATCGTCATATGGACTTTTTGTTCGTTGCTCTTCTTCCACTTCATCCTCGTCTACTATAGGTAGTTTCGAACGAATAATCGATGGATCGATGTGTTCTTGAATCGACAGAATTGCATCTAAGAAACTCTCCACCTCATCTTTCCCATACAGCATCTCGTAATCAGCAATTCGTTCTGCAGTAGCTGTCATGCTCTCAACCATATCTCTCCTCGTATTTGAGAAGCGCACATTGTTTTTGAAAAAATCACAATGAGCTAGTACGTGTGCGATAATTAGTTTATTTTGTATCAAGCTGTTTGTATCGAGCAGAAAGGCATAACATGGGTCAGAATTGATTACTAGCTCATATATTTGACTTAGCCCAAGATCGTATTGAAGCTTCATTTTATGAAATTGCTTTCCAAAGCTCCAATGCGTAAACCGTGTTGGCATTCCATATGCACCAAATGTATAAATAATATCTGCTGGACAAATTTCATAACGCATCGGGTAAAAATCAAGCCCAAAACCAGTTGCAATTTCTGTAATTTCTTCAATTGCAAACTTTAGCTCTTTTGATTGTGTCAACTTCATCCCTCCACAAGTGCTTTATATAGTTTATGATATGTCAGAAGAAAAATGTCCAACAAATCGTAAGCCCCGATAAACAGTTTATACGATTAAGCAAGAATCTAAAGAAGTTTTATATGTGACAGCATATACATTTATCACTTTCAATCGAAAAAATAGTAATAAATTTTAAAGGATCAATCATTTGATTTTTGTTCCTTTAATAATTCTTTTTTTATTCGGTCAATTATAGTAAAATAACTCTATATTAAAAGGCAATGAAGAGAAGAGTAAATGTGTTCAAGCATAACAGAGAACTCCAGTAGCTGGAAATGGAGGATGTAATAGCACATTGAACCAAAACTTAGAGCTGCACATAGGATTATTCTTATCGATTATGATGATGTGTCGGGTTCTCCCGTTATAGAGATAGAGTATATTTCGTACTCGAAAAGGTTTCTGTGGAGATACAGAAATAAACTGGGGTGGCACCACGAACTTCTAAATTCAAAGAGTCTCACCCCCAAGGTTATTAACCTTGGGGGTGAGACTTTTTTGTTCGCAAAATAATTCTAGATTTAGGAGTTGATCTCGTGAAGTGGAAATACCCTCTTTTACTTTTGTTAGGAATCGGTGTTTCAAATTTAGGTGCATGGGTTTATTTAATCTCATTGAACTTAATTGTATTGGACATGACAAGATCTCCCTTAGCCATATCATTTCTTTATATCCTCATTCCAGTTGCAACTTTATGTACTAATTTTTGGGCTGGAAGTTTTATTGATCGAATAAACCAAAGAAGTTTAATGATATTCTTAGATTTAATTCGAGCAATATTTATATTTACATTAGCTTATATCGATTCACTAGTTCTCATTTATACTTTTGCTTTTGCCATTAATATAGCAAGCTCCATGTTTGCGCCAGCTTCTATGATTTATATGACAAGGGTGATCCCCAAAGACGATAGGCAAAGGTTTAATGCACTGAGAAACTTTATAAATTCTTGTGGTTTTATACTAGGCCCTTCCATTGCAGGGTTCCTCTTTATACTTGGGACTCCAAATTTAGCCATTCAATTAAATGCTATAGCATTATGTTTATCTGCAATCATTATTCTTTTACTTCCAAATCTAGAACGAAGAAAACAGGATGACCTTTCAGAAAAAGTTACCATTACTTTAATTGTAAATGACTGGAAAAAAGTTCTTCGTTTTAGCAAATCAAATAGTTATGTGACTTTGATTTATGTTTTCTTTAGTGGAATTACAGTACTTATGACTGCTTTAGATTCTTTAGAAGCCGCATTCGCAACCGAAATACTTTCTTTATCTGAAAGCTCCTATGGATTCCTTGTAACTGTTGCAGGAATGGGAATTATTGTAGGATCATTCATAAACACTTTATTCACTAAACAATTAAAGCTAAATATTCTAATTGGTTTTGGTTCCCTTTTTACACCAGCTGGTTATTTAATCTTTGATTTTTCACATAATTTCATCTGGGCCGCTATAGGATTTTTTACTTTAACATTTGCACTGTCATTTGCAAACACTGGCTTTTTAACTTTTTATCAAAATAATGTATCAGTAGATATTATGGGAAGATTTTCAAGTGTGTTAGGAATTTTAGAGGCTTTCTTAATCATTCTGTTTACAGCAACTATTGGGATAGCTGCTGAACTATTTGAAATCCGACTAATTTATATTATAGGTTGTTTTGCATTTTTAGTGCTAGGGTTTGTAATTTATTTGGTTGTATTCAATAAATCAAACAGCAACTACTATCATTAAGTGTTTCGTAATGATAATAGTTAGAAACAGAGGAATTCACACATTGGCTGTGTGAATTCCTCTGTTTGTATATTTTGCAATCGATATAAACAACGAATTTCTTACTTTGTTAAACTGTGGCTGCACCTTTTAGGAAAAAGCTTTTCATCGCATGATAAACATCGCCTTTTTCCTTTAACACGTAATATCGAAATTTTGGATCATCAATATTTTTATATGCATTCATTAATGTGGAGTAACGGTTATACCCATTTACTTCTCCATAGCCAAACATATTGGAAACATCCATAATTTCTTTTACGAGCTTGATGCATGTTGCATTGTCTGAGCTAATATTTTCTCCATCTGAAAAATGAAATGGATAGATATTATAACGGGATGGACTAAATTTGTCTTCTATCAGCTCTAACGCTTTTTTATAAGCAGACGAGCAGATTGTTCCACCGCTCTCTCCCTTCGAAAAGAATGCTTCCTCTGAAACTACTTTTGCTTCCGTATGATGTGCAATAAAAGCAAATTCCACTGTTTCATACTTTGTTCGCAAAAAGCGATTCATCCAAAAGAAAAAGCTTCGCGCCATATACTTTTCGAAATTTCCCATCGATGCACTCGTATCCATCATGGCAATGACAACTGCTTTTGATTCTCGATTAATCACTTCGTTCCATGTCTTAAAACGTAAATCTTCATTATAAATTGGTGTGATTTTCGCTTCTCCATCTCTTGCATTGCGTTTCAGTGCTGTTAAAATGGTTCGTTTTTTATCCACATTTCCCATTAACCCTTTTTTTCGAACATCATTAAATTCAATTTTCTCTGTTGTGATTTCTGCCGATTCCTTCTGCTTTAGGTTTGGAAGTTCTAAATCTGGAAATAGCGCATTTTCTATTTCTGCAATTGAAACCTCTGTTTCGTAATAATCGGTTCCTGGATTTTCTCCTGCCTTCTTTCCATTTCCTGCACCTTTTTGCCCGTTCGCATCCGCATTCGGATCACGAGCAATTACATCTCCTACTTCGGAATCGCCATTTCCTTGCCCTACATGTTTCGATTTTTCATAGTTATAACGTATCTTATATTCATCTAAAGATCGAATCGGAATTTTAATGACGTCTTTCCCATTGGACATAATAATATTCTCTTCACTAATAAGGTCTGGCAAGTTATTTTTGATCGCATCTTTCACTTTATCAATATGACGTTGCTGATCCTGATAACCTTTCCGATGGAGAGACCAGTTTTCCTGGGAGACAACAAAGTTATGCTCATTTTCTTCAGTCATTTGTATCCTCTCCTATTTGAATTTTCAATCTCTTATTATGAAAATATACTTTCTTTATACTATGCAGAGAGAAACAAGTTATTGCCACTAATTCAAGAAATCTAGTATAAAAACAAAAGAATAATCAATATTTCATTTATAGATATGCAGTTTTCATAAAGTTTATCTAAGTGCGGCCTCTCTCATATCAACCCTCCAAAAAGTGAAAACAGGACTAACATTAAGTCAGCCCTGTTCGCATTTTTTCTTCACACATTATCGATTTAGCAAACTACCAACATAGCGTAATAAATCGTTAGCAGACACAGAGTTATAGCCATGTTCATCGATGAGACGTGCAATGACTTCATTTATCTTTTTCAATTGTGACTCATCTGGTGTTTTCGATGATGTCGTAATTTTTACAACATCCTTCAAGTCTGCAAATAGTTTCTTCTGAATTGCTTCACGCAAACGTTCATGTGAATTATAATCAAATCGTTTTCCTTTTCTTGCATAAGCAGAAAGTCGAATAAGAATTTCCTCACGAAATGCTTTTTTCGCATTTTCTGAGATCCCAATTTGTTCCTCAATCGATCGCATCAGCTTTTCGTCTGGACTCATTTCCTCTCCAGTAAGTGGATCACGTAATTTATTTTTATTGCAGTACGCTTCCACGTTATCCAAATAGTTATCCATCAACGTTTTAGCTGATTCTTCATACGAGTAAACAAACGCTTTTTGTACTTCTTTCTTCGCAATCTCATCATATTCTCTTCTTGCTACCGCAATGTAATTCATATATTTTTCCAAGTCATCCTTTGAAATAGACGGATGTTGATCAAGTCCATCCTTTAACGATCGCAATACATCTAATGCATTAATCGATGGCACTTCCTTACGAATTATCGTTGAGGATATCCGGTTAATGACATAACGAGGGTCAATTCCAGACATTCCTTCATCCTGAAATTCCTTCTTTAACTCTTCTGTATCCACTTGATTAAACCCTTCAACACTTTCGCCATCATAAAGCCTCATCTTCTTCACAAGGTCAATTCCTTGTTTCTTCGATTCCTTCAATCTTGTCAGGATTGAAAATATCGCAGCAGCTCGAAGTGCATGTGGTGCCACATGAACATCCGCAATATCACTTTCTTTAATCATTTTCTCGTAGATTCGTTCTTCCTGACTAACTCTTAAATTATATGGAATCGGCATTACAATAATTCGAGAATGCAATGCTTCATTTTTCTTATTTGCTATAAAGGAACGATATTCCGATTCGTTGGTATGCGCCACAATAAGCTCATCAGCGGAAATTAACGCAAATCTCCCAGCCTTGAAATTTCCTTCTTGAGTCAAAGATAATAAATGCCAAAGGAACTTTTCATCACTTTTCAAAATCTCTTGGAACTCCATCATGCCTCGATTTGCCTTGTTTAATTCTCCATCAAAACGATATGCCCGTGGATCGGATTCAGATCCATATTCTGCAATCGTAGAGAAATCAATACTCCCGGTTAAATCAGCGATATCCTGCGACTTCGGATCAGATGGACTGAACGTTCCAATCCCAACACGTTTATCCTCTGAGAAGAATATTCGCTCCACCTTCACATCTTCAATACGGCCACCATACTCCTGATCAAGTCGCATTGTATTTAATGGTGATAAACTCCCTTCAATTCGGATACCATACTCTTCATAAAAATCTTCTCGCAAATGCTGTGGAATTAAATGAAGCGGATCCTCATGCATTGGGCAGCCTTTTATCGCATATACTGCCCCTTCTTCAGTACGTGAATATTGCTCAAGTCCTCGCTTTAACATACTGACGATGGTCGATTTCCCACCACTTACTGGACCCATTAATAATAATATCCGCTTTCTTACATCTAACCTTTTAGCCGCTGGATGAAAATACTCTTCTACTAATCGTTCAATGGCCGTCTCTAATCCAAAAATTCCTTCCCCAAAGAAGTGGAACATCTTCTTATCGTCTTTTTCAGTAACTCCTGAGCTTTTAATCATATGATATACACGAGAATGTGCTGTCTGTGCGACTTCTGGTCTCTCTTTAACAATCTCTAAATATTCTTCAAATGTACCTTCCCATTTTAAACGATTTTCTTCTTCCCTATAGTCTCTCGCCTTATTTAATATATTCATCAGCTACTCCCTCCATCTATGCAGCGGTTTATATATCCTATGCACGGACACATCTTTTCATGCTTTGTATTCAAAAGCGGAAGCGCCCGGGTAGCGACGTACGGACTGCGCCCCGAACTCTGGGGTGGTTCGACGAGTCGAACATTCCTACGCAGGAGATAAAGGAAACATGCCCCTTTAGGGGTATGCCGATGTTAGGCGTAGCCTGATTTTAATCGGCCATCCTTTTACCTAGAGTCGGTGTTGACTTTCACCGCCAGGGTATAAGTGCGACTAAGCCTCTGGCACAGCCAATCGGCAAGTCTTCTTTATCGTGTCATGAGGTGAGGGAAGTCTCGCTAGTCGTTGGGCGCTGGAGCTGGACTTGGCTATTCTACTTTGAAAAATAAATCAAGCTAATTATTATATTTGTTTTCCCTTAAAAAGGCGGGGAATTGTAATTTTCTCTTTAAAAGCAAGTTAATCTATAGGAATCCAGGGTATGATATAATGCAAATAATCTAATAAAGGCTGGTGCACTAGCAGGATAAGAAGTTACTATGCAATCATTAATATCTGTTCCAATACAATGCGTCTCGTTATCTATTCACAAGATAAATCAGGCAGACTGCATGAGGTCGAAAATGTCAAATCAGTTGCCCGTCTTCTTTTTATAACTGACTAAATCCCATTTACATTGAACAAAAAACAACCCAGAGCTGATTGTATCTGGATTGTTTTTCATTTACTATTTAATTATGTCTTGTATAGACTCGACCGCTTTTTCGATAACTCGATCTGTAATGATATAATGTTGTTCCAATTCTTCAAAAGCTTTACCTGCCTCCACTAAATCCTGAATCCCTTTTTTCATATACGATTTGTAATTACGATTCACCGTATCAATTTTCGTTGCAAACCTTTCATCAGTACCTGGAGTAACAGCTTCCACATACAAATCCACTACCTTTTCACCATCACGAGCTGGAAAAAATTCATGTGGATCCGTGCTATCAAATATACAAAATCCAAGCTCAAGGACGAGAACCATATCTAAGCTTTTGGGGTCAAAGCTACAATGATACAACTCCACATCATACCCACGCTCTTCACATGCTTTTGCAATTTTTTTCATAAAGGTTGATTTTCCAGTACCTGCTCTTCCTTTAATATAATAAACATTAGAAAGGTTTTCGATTAAATGCGGGACCTCATTAACAACTCCATTCGGTGTATTCGTACCAAATAAGCGGTGGTATACCTGCGCATCTCTATTCAAGGTTGTGGCTGAAGACAATAAACCTTGAATAAAAGTTTCGGCTAACTTATCCGCTCGTTCGAAGTTCATTTCATTAATATAAATGGCTTCTAAATCATCATGAATTTTTAGACCTGTTGCAAAGTTTTCATAAGCTTTCTCTGTAAAATGATTCACCTTATCTTGTAGTTCCCTCTTTTCAGCTGTTGGTTGATGCTTCCCAGTTATTTGCTCTAAATCAAGTTCTATCCCCTTTGTCTCATTTAATGCAATGCGGTCGGTAACGATTGCTACAGATTTTTCTCGAATGATTATACCATCTAAATAGTTTCTGCCCAGAGGGCTTTTTAAAGCTTCTAGCTTATCCGTTGAATTATAGATGTCAATGAGCTTTTTTAAAATATTTGTTTTATACGTTTCAGAGGGATGCTTTAAATAAATAATTGTCTCTAATTGTTCTATGTTTGTCTGTAAGTAATTCACTAATCCCACTGCAGTATTCCCACTCACATAATAGTTATGAATAGACAAGTTAACACATCCTTTTGGTCGTTTTTCCTAGTTTATGTATTGCCCAAATGAATGTGAATCATGTTCTACGACCATACATTTGCGAGCAGGTAATTTTTGGAGTTTATTGATACAAGAAGAAGCTGAGACAAAAGTATTTTTATGAAATAAAAACCGAACATGATTGGTACAAATAACTCGCTCCGGAAATATACTTCGCGCACCCAGAGACGGCTGGAGTCTACGTATATTTCCTAAGCTAAGCTTATGCATCGTTCGTCTTTAACATTAAACACTTTTGTTATGTCCCAGCTTCTTCCCGTTCTTATTAACTGTTTGCTAACTGACGCATTTCATCTTCTGTAAATACACGAGATCTCGTAATAAATCGTTTCCCTTCCGGACCTTCTAATGAAAACATTCCACCTCTACCATCGATTGCATCAATAATGAGCTGGGTATGCTTCCAGTATTCGTATTGATCTTTTGACATGTAGAAAGGTGTATCGCCTATCTCTCCTAGTAAAACATCTGATTCTCCAGTTCGAAATTCTCCGAGTTGATAGCACATTGGTGAACTGCCATCACAGCACCCTCCTGATTGATGAAACATTAAAGATCCGTGAATGTTGATCAAGGTATTAATCAGACGTAATGCGTCCTCTGTAGCCGTTACACGTTCGACCATGTAAACGCCTCCCTTTATCAGACCCTATTTAGAATAATCCTGCTGGACCTTCACTATAGCTTATTAATAAGTTTTTCGTTTGCTGATAGTGGCCAAGCATCATTAAATGATTTTCCCGTCCGATACCTGATTTCTTATAGCCGCCAAATGCTGCATGTGCTGGGTATTGGTGGTAGCAGTTTGTCCATACACGGCCAGCCTGAATTTCACGGCCAAATCGGTAAGCTATGTTAATATTACGTGTCCAAACACCTGCACCTAATCCATATAATGTGTCATTAGCGATTTCCATAGCTTCCTCTTTATCTTTAAACGTTGTCACGGAAAGAACAGGTCCAAAAATTTCCTCTTGAAAAATACGCATTTTATTATTCCCTTTAAAAATCGTTGGCTCGACATAATAACCATTTTCAAGCTCATCTTCAAGCCTGTTTACATTGCCACCAATCAGGACCTCTGCACCTTCCTGTTTTCCGATATCCAGATAAGATGCGATTTTTTCCAATTGCTCGTGTGAAGCTTGTGCCCCCATCATTGTTTCCGTATCTAGCGGATGACCAATTTTAATTTGTTTTACGCGATCGATCACACGTTCCATA
Organism: Oceanobacillus profundus; assembly: GCF_003515705.1. Lineage (GTDB taxonomy): Bacteria > Bacillota > Bacilli > Bacillales > Amphibacillaceae > Oceanobacillus > Oceanobacillus profundus. The sequence goes on along the minus strand of NZ_QWEH01000012.1, from coordinate 20,275 downwards.
AATTGATCATAGATCGATTCATGGACCAGAGCACGAGACGGACATGTACAAACCTCACCTTGGTTGAGTGCAAACATAACGAAGCCCTCCACCGCTTTATCCAAGAAACCATCATTTGCATCCAGTACATCCTCAAAGAAAATATTTGGTGATTTGCCACCAAGTTCCAGTGTAACAGGGATAATATTTTCAGATGCATATTGCATAATCAATCTTCCGGTAGTTGTTTCCCCTGTAAATGCTACTTTGGAAATACCAGGGTTCGTAGCAAGTGGTTTTCCTGCTTCAACACCAAATCCATTTACAATATTAACAACACCTGGTGGTAACAGATCTTGAATAAGCTCCATGAACACATGGATGGAAGCCGGTGTTTGTTCAGCTGGCTTCAGTACGACACAGTTCCCAGCAGCAAGTGCCGGCGCTAGCTTCCATGTTGCCATCAGCAATGGAAAGTTCCAAGGAATAATTTGTCCGACGACACCAAGTGGCTCATGAAAGTGGTATGCTACTGTATCATCGTCAATCTGACTGATCCCACCTTCTTGTGCTCGGATAACACCTGCAAAATATCGAAAATGATCAATAGCAAGCGGTATGTCTGCAGCTAACGGCTCTCGGACCGCTTTTCCATTATCCCAGGTTTCAGCGACTGCCAGCTTTTCTATATTTTCTTCCATGCGATTGGCAATCTTATTTAATATATTTGAACGTTCTGTAACAGAAGTCTTTCCCCAAGCGTCTTTTGCTGCATTAGCCGCATCAACTGCAGCCTGAACGTCTTCTTTTGTAGAGCGAGCAATCTCACAAAATACCTTGCCCGTTACGGGACTGACGTTTTCAAAATACTTTCCATTCATCGGTGGCCGGTATTCCCCTCCAATAAAATTATCATAACGCTCCTTGAATGTGACGATTGAACCCTCTGTATTTGGGTTTGCATACCTCATACTCCATTCCTCCTCTTATATTGTAATGATTTACAAATACATGCTGAAGAATCATGTTGTATTCCCTATTTTCAATTATATCGGTATTATCAGAATCATTCAAATAAATCTGGTGGATTCGCCTAAAAAACCTTAATAAACTCAACATTGCCAAGCCTTTAGGCGAATGTCTTAGTTGCACTTATGCAAGATAAGAAAGTTTATACTTTCTTATCTGCTAAAAAAAAGCTGTGACCAATCTTCCCGTCACAGCTTTTCCTAATTTTAATGATGATGGCTATGCCCTTTTGATGGGTTGGTAATCACAAATCCTTCGTTGTTCACAAAGAAGTATTGAATCCAAATTCCATCTAAAAATTCCTCACGTGTATCAAGCAATATATCAACATCTTTATCTGTTTTCACAATTTCATCATGCTCTGTTGGTGTATCTAAAGAAATACCATAATGTGCATGATCACCGTGCATATGAGAAATATTTACTCGGATCATTTTGCCTTCTGCTTCTTCTTTTGCCAGCATTTCCTTTAGCATTTTTGCTGCATTACGATTTATTTTACATTTCATGTTCTAGTCTCCAATCTATTATGCATCTGTTGTACAAGTATATATTATCCCATGAAATCGATGAAAATCCTAATATTTCAGACTGGCTTTAGGGAGAATTAAAAAAATCCCCATTCATTCGGAGATTTTTCTAATTATTTCTTCCATGACTTATAATCGCCTTGTAAAAGCTTTAATATCTGAATAAATAATCCTTCACTTTCATAATCCATACATGTTACTTATTCCATTACATATTGAACCCACTTGTTAGGACGTCACTACCAGCCAGAATAAGTAAATATTTAAGCTGTCTGGATTTGTGCTATTTGCGTTAATTTTTTTAGCAGGGAATGAAATATATGCTCCACATCGCAAGCTTCTGGAACTTTAGGATTAGTCACAATTCCATTACCGCTAAAGGAATCTTCTACAAGCAGCGGAATGCTATCTTTAAATTCCTCTAAGTCAATATATCGTAACGCATCCTCCCAAATGGCAAATTTATCATTATATGATTTAATTAGCTTATGAGCCTGTTTAGCTAATTGATCTCTTTCTCCAGTATCTTCTTCTCCTAAATTTACTGCAATAGCTGCATATTTCTCTGCTGCTGCTTCTAGGCCAAATTCGACTACAAACGGTAATAACAGCGCAACACTTAATCCATGTGGAATATTAAACCTTGCACCTAATGGTCTCCCTGCAGCATGTGCCAAATTTGTAGATGCATTGGAGAAAGCAATTCCGGCATAACAGCTTGCGAGCAGCATTTTTTCACGAGCCTCCACATTTGCTCCGTTTTCATAAACCTTAGGTAACGACCTGCCAATCATACGAATTGCGTTTAGCGCATAATTATCTGTTGTTGCGCTGGCAAGCGTTGATACATATGCTTCCATTGCATGGGCCAGTGCGTCAAGACCAGTGTAAGCTGTGAATTGACTTGGTAGACTTTTTGTCAGTAACGGATCTAGAATAGCAACATCTGGTACCAAGTCTTTATGTCCTGGATTCATTTTAATCTCTGTCTTCATATTTTTTACGACCATTACTTTTGTCGCCTCAGAACCTGTACCCGCTGTAGTAGGCACAGCCAGCAGCGGAAGCCTTTTCAACCGGTTTTGAGCAGCTATATCCTCCCACGCTAAAGTTGGATTAACCGCAAACACAGAAGCTGCTTTGGCAATGTCTATAGCGCTTCCTCCCCCGATTGCGACAACACAATCTGCATTAGATTTGAGCAGACTATCCAATGCGGCAAGAAGGTGATCAGTTGTAGGCTCTCCCCTGTAATCAGAAAAAATCGTAACTGCAAGATTTTGTTTTTGTACGATAGATTTGATTTTCACATCATAATTTAGACCTTCAGAAGCTAGAAACGCATCCATTACGACAAATAACTTCGTTGCTCCATTTTCAACTGCTATTTTCCCTAAGTGTTCTAAGCTATTTGATCCCAGTTCAATTTGACGTGGTAAATATGTTGAAGCCATTATTAAACCTCCTTCAGTAATTTTCCATCTGATAATTTTTTCAGTATTTGCAGTTACTCACTCCCTTCAAAGCACTATTATTAAATGAACGAAACCCATTACCTCATATATTCAACCAGCCATAAGCTGATATCTGGTATATAGGTGACAAGTAGCAGAACAACGACCATCGTAATTAACAATACTCCAATTCCTTTAACCACTTCCTCTATTTTCAATTTGGCTACTCCAGCTGCAACAAATAAATTCACTCCTACTGGTGGTGTAATGAATCCAATTGCTAAATTGAAAATCATAATCAAACCGAAATGAACTGGGTCTACCCCAATTGCTAGTGCCATTGGCAGCAAAATCGGTGTTAAAATAACGATTGCCGCTAATGACTCCATTATTAAACCAACGAGTAATAAGAAAGCATTTAGTAACAGCAGAATGACCCATTTATTTTCACTAATACCCAGTACAAAGTTAGCTACTACTTCTGCAACTCTTTCCAATGTGATTAATCTCCCGAATATACTTGCCATCACAATTAGTAAATAATGACCGAGGATGTAATGCCTGCTTTTGCTAGATTTCTATATAAACCTTTAAAATCCATATCCTTATAGATAAACATTCCTATAATAATTCCATAGCCAGCTGCAACTGCTGCCGCTTCCGTAGGGGTCATGAATCCACCATAGATACCGCCTAAAATAAATATGGGAACGAGTAAAGCTAGTTTGGCATCCCACGCAGCAGACAATGTATTTTTTAAACTGAAAGCAGTTTTATCTCCTCGCCAATCATTCTTTTTTGCAATAAAGTAGGTCACCACTATTAAGGCAATGCCTGTCAGAATTCCAGGAATTATTCCTGCAATGAACAATTGTGAAATCGACTGTTGGGAAACAACTCCATAAATCACCAGAGGATTACTAGGGGGAATAATAACTCCAATTGTTCCTGCAGCAGCTACGACCGCAGTTGCAAACCCTGGTGAGTATCCTTGCTTGATCATAGCTGGTATTAATAATGTTCCAATAGCTGCAACCGTTGCAGGACCCGACCCACTAATCGCTGAGAAAAACATACTTGTCACAATTGCTACGAGTGCAAGACCACCTGGCAAGTAACCAAGTAACTCATCTGATAAATTCAATAGCTTTCTGATGATGTTTCCACCACCCATAATAATTCCAGCAGCAATAAAAAACGGAACAGCCATGATTGGGAAATTATCAATACTTGTAAATGCGGTCTGCGGAAAAAAATCTATAGGAATTGCATTGGTAGCTAATACCGTTGCTAATGTACTAACACCGAGTGCAAAAGCAATCGGCATACCAAGAACAATAAACAATATAAAATAGCCAAATAGCAACAAGGATATGCTTGATTCACCTAAGGTCAAGACAGGAAGGATCATTATAAATGCAAGGATTGTTCCAATTAGTCCAGCCTTTACATCCATATGTTTTGTATCCTGCATTAGATTTTGAATTAAGCGGATTGCCATAAGCAAGAAGCCAAGTGGTACAGCGCTATAAGGGATTGCCATCGGCAGAGATAATGCTGGTGTAGTCTGACCTGTTTCAAACTGGAACATAATTAACGTGTATCCATATTTAACAATCATGTAGCTGAAGTAAAGCATAAAAATTGTGTTGGCAATATGAATCGATTTTTGTAATCCTGAAGGCAACCTGTCTACTAAAGCAGTAACCTGGATTGAATCTCTCTTTTTAATAGCTAGACTAGCACCTAGAAATGAAACAAAAATAAAAATGTAGCGGGAAACTTCTTCTGTCCATGTGGTAATATTAGCAAACTCAATAAATGGTAAAATATATCGATTGATCACTTGAAGATTAATTAAGATGATAAACGTCAGAAAGCCCAGTACAATTAGCACTTCCTCAAATCGCTGATCCATAAATTTCAATGTTTTTAGTAATCCGCTGTTTTTTTTCATTAGTGGTGAATTATGATGCCTATTTTCCATTGCAGATAAATCTCGCCCCATATTTTCTCAGCTCCTCCCACCCAGTTGAGGGATTTTTTAAAACTGAAATAGATTATTTAAAGATGTCTTCCCTTGTCTTCCCAAGTGTTTCAAGAATGATGTCGACATACTCAGGCTCTGCCACTCCCTCTTTCACAAACTGATCCCAAACTGGCTCTGCAGTTTGCTTCCATATCTTCATTTCTTCTTCTGTTGGTTCATAGATTTCAATTCCATAATCAATAAACTGCTGCTTTGCTTCGTCTTCTCTTTCATTCGCAAGATCACGTTGCCATTCTGTTGCCTCTAGGCCAGCCTCCATAATGATATCTTGATATTCCTTTGATAGTGCATCAAATTTATCTTTATTCATAACAACGATGTCCGAACTGTAATTATAATTCACCTCAGTAGCATAATTTAACACCTCTTGATGTTTGGAATCCCAAAGCAAAGAATAGCTATTTCCTTCTCCTTCTACTGTACCTTGCTGCAATGCAGTAAAGACCTCTGACCAAGCTACAGGTGTCGGACTTGCACCAAATTCACTAAAATCAGCTTGTTCAATTCTAGAATTTGTTGTTCTAATTTTAAGCCCGGCCATATCTTTTGGAAGTTTAACTGGTCTTACGTTATTCACAACCTGACGAAATCCATAGTCAGGAAAGAATATAACTTTGAATCCTGACTTTTCCATTTCCTTTCGAATGATTTCTCCTGGCTTCCCATCCACGGCTTTATACACTTCTTCTTTATTCTCAAAAATATAAGGAAGATCCCAAGCGGTAAAATAATTTGTGAAGCTAGTCATATTTGGAGTAGAGGAGCTGGCCAATTCCAGACTTCCTCTCTGAGCACTTTCGATTACTTCTCTATCACTTCCGAGCAGAGAATCGTGAAATGTATCCACGGTTATTTTTCCATTTGACTTCTCCTCAACTAGTTCCGCAAATTTGTTAATTCCGATTGAAACTGGGTGACTACCAGCTTTTGATTGACCAAGTCGCAGTGTTATTTCCTCAGATTGACCAGCAATAGCATTTTGATTGAGTACATTATTTCCAATCAACGTAAAACTTAAGAAGGCTAAAATAACTAGGAGGATAATAACAGTGGATTTCACTTTTTTCATCAAATAACTCCTCTCATTTGATAACGCTTACATTTATGTTAGTTTTCTTTTTATTTTGATACGGAAAACATACATATCCGGACGATATAAGCCTTGGTAAGACTCAACAGCTTTTCCAAACTGATCATAAATAACTCTTTCTGTACAAAGTACAGTTGAGGATTCAGGTATTTCTAAATGTGCAGCTTCTTGTTTATTAGCTTGATGGGTTGTAATTGATTGCTCTGCTTCACTTAAATTGATAGATAGTTCATTTTCTAACAGATCGTAAATTGTTGCTGTATTTAAGTCAAATGCTGAAAGCTTTATTCCTATTTCGGATGGATAAAAGTGCTTTTCAATTGCTACTGGAATGTTATCTGCAAAACGCAACCGCTCGATTAAATAAGCATCCTTGTTGAATTCAAATATCTTCACTCCATCTTGCTGTAATAGTTTTCCAGAATATAATAGCCTGCTGCTCGGATTCATTCCCGTTCTTATTACCGTATCGGTAAAGCTATTTAATGAGGTTAACCACTCTTGTATTGGGGGATGTTCAGAAATAAATGTACCTTTTCCATGAACCTTTTGAAGTTTTCCTTCATTTACTAATTTGGAAACAGCTTCTCTGACTGTCGTTCTGCTAACAGCATACATATCCATTAATTCTCGCTCACTGGGTATCTTTTCTTGATATGCCCCAACTCGAATTTGCTTTTCCAGCAAATTACTAATTTGTGCGTGTAATGGAATCGGTAAATCAGCATTAATCATCTACATCCTCCTTTGCATGTATACTAGTAGTGATGTCATGTCGTACGTACCAGAAATCTCATCTTGACGATTAAGCTATTATTTTCTTTTATTAAAACAGTTGCTTTTTTATAAGTCAATAGATTCTGTAAATTCGGATTATCAGAAATTATAATATACCTTATTATAATTTCTAATATTGAACATACATGCCAATCTCTATACTGTTGATAGAATCGCATAAAAACAAGAAAGGATGAACCTTTCTTATTTCTTAAACCTATATAATGGCTTCTAGCTATTTCAATACTTCACGATTATACGTCTTAACATCCATCACCTGACCATCTACAATGTAATATTGTGTTTCACCTCTTAAAACTACCCATGTTTTAATGGTGTTTTCACCTGTTTGAACCACGATAAAACGCCAGTCCTCATCATACACATTATTCAGATCCTGGGAGATATCTTTCTGGAGATTTCTTTCTTGAAGCTCTTTCATATTTAGTAAATTTATCCCACCACGATTGTGAACGTCTTCCGCTAACTCGTCCGATAACTCTTCTAGCGGGTGCCTCGCTAGATAATCCTCGGAAAAATATGTTTCTACTAATTCATCATCTTCCAATAAAGCTGCTTCATACATATCTGATACTACAGATACAGCTACTGCATTAAAACATCCGCTCAATAACAGCATTGGTATACATATCATTACGGCTATCAGTCGTTTCATAAAATAACCTCTCTTAGCAATTTCATCAATTAAATTCTAAGCTATTACTAGAAAAATTTAAACTCTAAACATTAGAAAACAGAGCATTCGGCTATAGGCGAATGCTCTAGTTGCACTTATGGAAGTAGAAAAGTTATTTTACTTTCCTACTTCCATAAATGATGCAGATTCATTTGAACCTTGCATCATTGATATGATAGATGTAAGATTTTTCTTTTTTAGTGAAAAAGGTTTTCATGCATAAGGGAGTGAATGTTCCACTGATCATCCACCGCACCTTCAGTGCTATTTAACGCTGAAACAATGATTAAAACAGAAATAATGAGAAGTGATAGTACGGTGACGATCCAAATCAGTTTGCGACCGGTCATACGTACACCTCCTGTTTGAATTGGTCAAATTGGCAATTGCTTTTTACTCTTTTTCTGACCTAATTCATTCTATGTACACTGTTTCATAGTTAGAATTCAAATGTAGCATGTTGCATTTCTAAAGATCATAGCTATCTGGATTTGTCCCTGCCCGATCATTGTTATTCATCGCATCCAACTTTTCCATATCCTCTTTTGTGAGTGAGAAATCAAATATGTCCGCATTCGCTTTAATCCTTTCATCTGTAATCGATTTAGGAATGGTAATAACTTCATGCTGAATATCCCAGCGCAAAATGATCTGCGCTGTTGTTTTCCCATGTTTTTTTGCAATTTCTATAAGTATTGGATCATCAAACAATTGGCCACGTTTTAATGGTGACCATGCCTCAAACTTAATATTTTCATTTGCGCAAAATTCCCGCAGCTCCATTTGGCTTAAATGCGGGTGAAATTCTACTTGATTAATGACAGGTTGAACATGACTATCCTTTAATAATTTCTGTAAATGATGTACATGAAAATTGCTAACACCAATTGCCCGAACCCTGCCCTCATTATATAATTTTTCCATAGCTCGCCACGTTTCCTTATACTTTCCTTTTACTGGCCAATGAATGAGATAAAGATCTAAATACTCAAGCCCTAATTTCTGTAAACTTCTTTCATAGGCTTCCAACGTGCTCTCGTAGCCTTGTTCATCATTCCAAACTTTCGATGTAATAAAAAGCTCTTCTCTAGGGATACCAGACTCACTGATTGCCTGCCCAACCCCGACCTCATTATCGTAAAAAGATGCAGTATCAATACTGCGATACCCATACTTTAATGCCGCTTTAACAGCATTGACCACCGTTTCTCCATCTTCAACCTTATAAACTCCAAGTCCAAACCCTGGCATTTTCACATCATTATTTAATGTAACGGTATCCTGCAAATGTGTAATCATATCGAACCCCTCCTATTCCATTCTCCATCTATCTTATCTTAGCTTTTTTAATGGACATTGTTAATCTATATGTATATTAGTAGGCATAAATAAATCCCAGGTAAACAATTAAATCGTTTATCTGGGACCCAATTTACAGTGTATACCAATACTTCCCATCTCTAATTTCCCGCTGACACTCCCCGTTATACCGTAGATATTCCAAGTGGGCGAGTGTTTCACCAACCGCAAACCTTGTTTCATGAATGGTCAGCTGCCTTTTGAAAAGCTTTTCGGTAGCCTCATAAATCGTACGTCCATTTTTTAATATACCTATAAGTACACCTAATCGTTCATCATGATGTGCTCTAATTTCATCAATCCGTTTACTTGCACCGTTAAATGGGTTTCCATGTGATGGTACGACTAAATCAGCATCCAATTTTCTTATTTTAGCTAATGAGGTAAAATACGTTCTTAAAGGATTTGGATCACCATGAAACCAGTAGGAAATGTTCGGTGTGATGCTTGGTAAAATATGATCGGTTGAAAGCAGCATATTTTTTTCTTTGTTATAAAAGCTTACTAGTCCATCTGAATGTCCAGGTGTAAAAATCACCTCATATTCATATTTTCCAATCGGAATCGATTCACCTTCCTCAAAATAATGGTAAACATTTGGATATGGTGTTACCAGCGGTACAAATTCCCTTGTATTCGAGCTCATTTTAGTTGCAACATCTGCAGGAATTCCCGACAGCTGATAGTTTTCATGCAGACCATTTAAAAAATGTTCCTGCCATGCTACCAGACCTGCCTCAGCATCAATACGTGACATCGAAACTTTTGCAGCCGTCTTTTTCTGCAACCCTCCAGCATAACCAAAATGATCTGGATGGTAATGTGTAATGATAATATTTGTTACTGTCTTACCATCCAATTCTTTCTCCCATCGCTCTGCAGTTGATTTATTATGCAGCCCTGTATCAATTACTTGAAAACCATTTTCCCCCTCTGCCAGAAAACAATTTACATGGTTTAGGCGAAAGGGAAGGTCAATTTTCACTAATTGGATTCCGTATTCTTCTAACACAACAATTCACTTCCTTCTCTAAAAACACACTTAAGCATAGCTTATTTCTACTTCTTATTAGTTAACTTTCCTTTCTCCTTCCCAGAACATTTCACGTAACAGGTACTTTTGTAATTTACCCGTTGCAGTTTTGGGTAACGCTTCCACAAATTTCACAGCCTTTGGTGCTTTAAAATGTGCCATATTATCACGACAATAGCGAATTACCTCATCTTCTGTCAACGTCGCATCGGGTTGAAGCACGATGATGGCAAGCGGCACCTCTCCCCATTTTTCATCTGGAATCGCAATCACAGCCACCTCAAGGACATCTGAATGCTTGTACAACATACCTTCAACCTCCGTAGAAGATATATTTTCGCCACCGGAGATAATCAAATCCTTGGCGCGGTCACGAATTTCTATAAATCCATCCGGGTGGGTTACAGCAAGATCTCCCGTGTGGAACCAGCCATCTTTAATTGCTGCACTCGTTTTTTCCTCATCTTTATAATAGCCCTTCATAACTACATTTCCTTTTGTAATGATTTCACCTAATTCTTCCCCATTCCAGCGTACTTCCTCGCCATCCTGATGGACAACCTTTGTTTCGCCATTAAAGGCAAGCTCAATTCCTTGCCTCGCTTTTATCGTTGCTTGTTCATCCATTGATTTGCCATCAAACGCTTTTTTCCACTCACAGTAGAGGATAAATGGAGATGTCTCTGTTAAACCATAGACATGAATCATATTTAAACCGAGAATCTCCTGGGCTTTATGGATAAGTGCCGCTGCAGGTGGTGAACCAGCTGTTGCCATCCGTGGACTGGTCGTTATCGTTACATCCTTTGCCTTTGGTTCGTTCACTAGCATATTAATCACTGTCGGCGCACCGCATAACAATGAAATCTTTCTATTTTCAAACAGTTCTAAAATAAGTGGAGGGTCTACTTTTCGCAAACATACATGGGTAGCACCTGCTGCGGTAATTGCCCAAACGCCTCCCCAGCCATTTGCATGAAACATTGGCAATGTATGTAGATAGACATCATCATGCTCCACACGCAAATGATGTAAAAAATTAGCCGCATTCATATAATTGCCCCTGTGCGTTAGCATCACACCTTTTGGATGTGAAGTCGTTCCACTTGTATAATTAAGTGTTAAAAGCTGATTCTCATCAAAATTCACCGAAGGAAGCATAAGGTCTGCTTGTACGCCACTTAGATAATTCTCGTAATCGATTCCAGTTAAAGAAGTCTTTTGATCATCAACAGCAACAACAATAATCGTTTCCAACGATAGCTTCTCTTGAATTTCCTCAATTGGTTTAGCAAATTCCTCATCAACGATCAGCATTTTAGCATCACTATGGTTAATAATATACGCTAAATCGTTTGCAGTGAGGCGGTAGTTTAATGGCACCATCACAGCACCTAACTGACAAATTCCATAGAAGCACTCTAGCATGTAATGCGTATTCGGGAGCATCACTGCAACATGATCTCCTTCCCCGATCCCAGTTTCGATTAAAGCTTGGGAGAGCCTATCCACCCGATTGCCAAATTCTTTATACGTAAATTCCTTTTCTCCATCAATAACAGCAACTTTTTCTGGATAGTATTTGATTGCACGTCTTTTCCAATCTAGTGGTGTAAGTGGTGATAACATCGTAACAACTCCTTCGTCTTTAATCGTTTATAAGAGTAGATTTTTACCAATAATTAATTTCATTACTTCCGAGGATCCGCCATAAATTCGTTGTACCCGTGCATCTGCATATGCTCGGGCGATGGGATATTCTGTCATATACCCATAACCTCCAAAAAGCTGTAAACAATGATCCATCACTTCTCCCTGAACCTCGGTACAGCTTAACTTAGCCATGCTTGCTGTTACTGTATCTAATTCTCCCTTAATTAATAGATTTGTACATTCATTAGCAAAGGAGCGTTGAACCCTTGCCTTCGTTGCCACTTCTGCTAAAACAAATTGGGTATTTTGAAAGGAGGCGAGCGTTGTTCCAAAAAGTTCACGCTCTTTCACGTATTGAACCGTTTGCTCAATTATTCCTTCCATCGATGCTACAGCATTGTTTGCAACAATTAATCGTTCCCTCGGTAACTCGCTCATTAAAATCTTAAAGCCTTGATCCTTTTCTCCCAAGATAGCAGCTTCCGTTACAAGAACATCTTCAAAGTATAATTCTGATGTATCACAGGAATGCAGACCAATTTTATCCAGATTCGTTCCTCGTTCAAAACCAGCTACAGGAACATCCACGATGAACAACGTTATTCCTCGAGATGGCTTTACATCCAAATTTGTTTTTGCAACAACGACAACAAAATCACAATGCTGTCCATTTGTAATAAATGTTTTAGAACCATTTAATTGATAAGCTGCTTGTTTTCTATCATACTTAGCGATCGTTTTAATCCCTTGCAAATCGCTTCCTGCTGCTGGTTCGGTCATAGCAATTGCACCAATCAATTCTCCGGTCGCCATTTTCGGAAGGTAGTGTTTCTTTTGTTTTTCTGTGCCGTAGTTTAATAGATATTGTGCAATGATTGTATCATGGACCGATAAATTAGCGGCAATCGAGTTATATCCTAATCTACTAAACGTTTCAATAATCGTTGTCGAATATAAAAATGTCGTTCCAAGCCCACCGTATTCTTCAGGTACCTCTGGTAAAAGAAACCCTTGATTTCCAAGCTTATTCCATAAATCTCTTGGAATATTTCCTTGCTTTTCCCAAGTAGCATAGTGATCAGCAATTTCCTTTCTGCAAAATTCTGTTGCGCTTTTACTAAGCAGATTAATTTCCTCTTTCTCTTCAGATGTCTGATGCATTTTCTCCTCCCCTTTGTGATGCATGATAACTACTTACCTTTGAAGCTAGGTTTCCTTTTTTCAAAAAAAGCACGAATTCCCTCTTCATTATCCTCTGTCTGAAGTAGCAGCGTTTGTACAGCTGTTTCTTGCATATCATTCGTATCGTAAGTCAGCTCCTGTGAATGATTAACCAATTGTTTAACAAACTGATTGGCAAGTGGCGGACCATCGACGATAAACTGAGCAAATTCTGCTGCTCCTTTTAATAAATCATCTTCTAAAACACGATTAATAATGCCATTTTCATGGGCAACAGTTGCTGAAATTGGAGTAGCAGAAGAAATCCACTCCTTTGCAAGATTAGACGGTAGCTTTTCTGCTAATGCCTTGATGAGGCCAAGATCTGGAATAATCCCGACATTCGTAAAACTGCATACGAATTTTGCTTCTTTTTGTGCAACAACAAAGTCTGCTGCAACTGCAATACTAAATCCAGCACCAGCAGCAAAACCATGAACCGCACTTACAACATATTTATCTAATTTCCTTATCGTTTGGATGATTGCTAAAGCACGCTTCATGTACTTCATAATTTCTACTGAGTTATTTAGGCTATTTATTGTTTCGAGGTCGCCACCAGCGGAAAACGCCTTCCCTTCTCCGTAAAGAATTATTGCCTTCACATCATCATCTTGATTTGCTTCCTCTAAAGCAGCTACTAGCTCATCTGCCATTTCAATCGATAACGCATTTCGTTTATCTGGTCGATTCATTGAAATATAAGCAATCTTGTTTTCTTTTTTTACTCGTACCACTTCCGACATGTTGAGCCCCCCTTATTGTTTAACAATAGAATTATATTCCCGACTTACTTTTTCCTGTGCGGCTTGATATTGCTTGTTCAGTTCTTCGGTAATTTCTGCAATGGACTGTACCTTCTCAATTCCACCAACACCTTGTCCAGCTCCCCAAATATCTTTCCATGCACGTATAGTTGGATCCCCTAGCTCGGAAAAATCCATTTTTTTGTTTTCAGGTAGATTTTTCGGGTCCAGACCGGAATTTATAATACTAGGAATCAAGTAATTTGCTGGAATCCCACTAAATGCAGGGGTATAAACAATATCATCGATTGTTGATGCAATTGCCATACTCTGGTAACCCTCACTAGCCCCGCTCTCTTTTGCAGAAATAAAATGAGTTCCAAAATAAGCAAAATCTACTCCCAAAACCTGTGCTGCCAGTATATCCTCGCCCTTAGACATCGCCCCAGCAAGTATGAGCGGTCCGTCAAAAAAGCTACGTACTTCATGGACGAAGGCAATTGGATTTAATATCCCAGCATGACCTCCGGCACCACTGGAAACTAGAATGAGACCATCACTTCCCTTTTCCAGCGCCTTTTTTGCGAATTTGATGTTAATAACATCGGAGAGTACGATCCCACCATAATTGTGAACGATGTTTACTACCGGACTCGGATCTCCAAGTGATGTAATGACAATTGGTGGCTGGTGCTTTTCAATTAGTTGAAGGTCTTCCAAAAAACGTTTATTAGAATTATGGCTAATAAAATTAATAGCCCATGGCGCAATTTTACGGCCTGGATTTTGCTCTTTCCGTTGTGTGAGTTCCGACTTTATTTCTCCCATCCACGCATCCAGCTTTTCCGTAGTTCTGGCATTCAAGGCTGGAAAAGAACCAACGATTCCAGCGTTACAAGCTTCGATGACCATGGTTGGATTAGAAATTAAAAACATTGGAGCCATAATGACTGGTAGTGTCATTTGCTGCTTTAACTCGTTTAATTCCATTTTCTTCAATCTCCTTTACTTTTTTGTTTCCATAAAATAATCATGTATTACTCATTGGAAATTGCTAATTGTTTCTTGACTTGATCACGCAATGCCATTTTCAGGAATTTACCGACAGACGTCTTTGGAATTTCTTCTAAAAATAAAACCTCATCCGGTAACCACCATTTCGCAAACTGTGTCTTTAAAAACGCAAGTATTTCCTCTTTTGTGACATTCGCGTTTTCTTTAAGTACAACACAAGCTATCGGTCGTTCCTGCCATTTTGGATCTGGAATCGCAACAACAGCCGCTTCATAAATTGCTTCATGTGCCATTAATGCATTCTCTAAATCAACAGACGAAATCCATTCGCCACCACTCTTAATAAGATCCTTTGTACGATCGACGATTTTTACCGCACCTTCCTCATCTATCGTGACAACATCTCCAGTGTGTAACCAACCATCACGAAAAGCATCCGCCGTTCGTTCATCCTTGTAATATTGATCCGCTATCCACGGGCCACGAATCAACATTTCCCCCATTTCCTCTCCATCTGCTGCAACCTCACCATTTTCATTTACAACCTTAAGCTCAAGACCTGGAACAATCATTCCTTGTCTTGATCGGAATTCTAATCGATCTGCCTCCGATAAATCTGATTGATAACTTTTCAACCTGGAGACCGTTGCAAGTGGTGACGTTTCTGTCATACCATATGCATGGATAAAAGGAATACCATACGTTGATTCAAACGCCTTTATCATTCCTTTTGGCGCTGCCGATCCCCCACATAAAACAGCTCGTAAGCTTTTCATGTTGTAGCTTCCCTGCTCAAGTGCTTTTAATAAACCGAGCCAAATTGTAGGAACTCCGGCCGTTATTGACACTTGGTTTTCTTCGATTAGAGACGCTAATATTTGCGGTGTAGGCGAAGGTCCGGGCAGCACTTGATCTGCACCAAGCCAAGCTGCTGCAAAAGGTATCCCCCAAGCATTCACATGAAACATAGGTACAACTGGCATAGCTATGTCAGCTTCCGACAAGCCAACTGTATTCGCCATTCCAAGTGCCATACTATGCAAGTAGATTCCCCGGTGCGTATATAGCACACCCTTTGGCTTTCCAGTTGTGGCAGATGTATAACACAATCCTGCTGGATCATTCTCATCTAAATCTTCCCGAAATTCATATGTTGGATCAGCATCTTGTACGAGCGCTTCATATGAATATAAAGATGTTAACTTTGACTCTGGTAAAAATGCTTCATCTGTCATTACAACAAAAGCCTCTACTGTTTGGAGCCTGTCCTGTATTCTTTCAATTAGTGGCAGTAAATCGGGGTCAATTAAAAGAATCTTATCCGCTGCATGATTAATAATGTAAATGAGATGCTCTTCTGAAAGCCGGATATTAATTGTATGCAAAACTGCTCCCATACTTGGAACAGCAAAATATGCTTCCAGATGACGATGGTGGTTCCAAGCGAACGTTCCAACTCGATCTCCCTTTTCTATCCCAAGAGATTCAAGCGCACTAGCAAGCGATCGCATTCTTTTCACGATTTTCTTATACGTAAACGAATGGGTTCCAGATAGTGTTCGTGAAATAACCTTTTTCTTCGCATAATACTTTTCCGTATGATTGATCATAAAAGGCAGTGTCAATTGCGTGTTCATCATTGGGCATTTCCCCTTCTCTATTAATTAAAATATAGATAACTAATTTAATACGCCTATTTCTCGAAGAATTAATTCCGTGTGTTCACCACGTTTTGGTGCCGGCAAGAAAGTTTCTTTAGGGCTTTCCGACAATTTTATCGGGTTGCCAATTTGCTTCATATTACCTAATTCAGGGTGAGCTATTGTTTGTATCATTTCTCTTGCCTGCAGCTGCGAATCTTCCAGTGTTTCTTCCATTATCTTCACTGGTGTAACACATGCTTCCTTTTCAGAAAAGATATCCAACCATTCCTCCAAGGTTTTCCCGGCAATATTCGTTTGGATTTCGTGTATCATCTGCTCTTGTTTCTCCTTTGGAGCATCTAAACAGTCAATGAAATCCTGTCTTTCGATTCCTTCGCAAAAAACCTTCCAAAACTTTTGTTCAATGCCACCCATCGATAGAAACCGATTATCTTTCGTTTCATATACTTGGTAACAAGCAAACCCTCCGTTCAAAAGCTCTTCCCCCCGAGTTACTTCTCGTTCAGCAAAAACATTTGGCAATAGCATGTGCATCCAAGATACGACCCCGTCCAGCATCGATACATCGACAAGCTGTCCTTTTCCTGTTTTCTCCCGTTCAAATAATGCTAGCAAAATCCCTGCAATTGCCGGATATGCTCCACCACCAATATCAGCAATTTGTGTAGCTGGGATAACTGGTTTGCGATCCTTTTCCCCCATCACATGTAATAAGCCCGCATAGCTAAGATAGTTTATATCATGTCCAGGTTTGTTTTTATATGGACCGGTCTGTCCATAGCCAGTAATAGCACAATAAATCAGTCTCGGATTTATTTGTTTCAATGTTTCATAGTCAAGTCCAAGCCTCTTCATTACTCCTGGACGAAACGATTCCATAACAACATCCGCAGTTTCTACTAGCTTTAAAAAATGGCTTCGTTCTTTTTCAGTTTTTAAATCGAGACAGATACTTTTTTTATTGCGATTTAGAGAATGAAAGACTGCGCTATCCGCATCAAGCTTTGGTTCAAAGTCTCTTAAATAATCTCCAGCCACTGGATCCTCTACTTTAATTACCTCTGCACCAAAATCAGCAAGCATTAATGTACAATATGGGCCTGGCAGCAGTCTTGTGAGATCAAGTACACGTATCGCTTGTAAAACCATACCTCTCACCCTTTCAAAGCTTAATCGAGTCTTTCAATAATGGTTGCATTTGCCATGCCATGTCCTTCACACATCGTCTGTAACCCGAAACGTCCTCCGGTACGCTCAAGCTCGTGTATCATCGTCGTCATCAACCTTGCCCCGCTTGCACCTAACGGATGACCGAGTGCGATAGCACCACCATTTGGATTTAACTTCGAAGTGTCTGCTCCAGTTTCTTTCAGCCAGGCAATTGGAACAGAAGCAAATGCCTCATTCACTTCAAAAACATCGATATCTTCAATCGTCAGTCCTGCTTTTTTTAATACTTTCTCTGTTGCAGGTATTGGTCCAGTTAACATCAATGTCGGATCAGAACCAACTACCGTTCTTGCTAAAACTCGGAATCTTGGCTTTAGCCCAAGCTCTTCCGCTTTCTCTCGTGACATTAAAAGGATTGCTGCTGCACCATCACTAATTTGGCTCGCATTCCCTGCCGTTATCGTTCCGTCCTCTTTAAAAGCTGGAGCCAGACTTGCTAGCTTCTCGATAGATGAGTTAGCACGTGGACCTTCATCTTCCTTTAACATTGTTTTTGTTCCATCCGAATGTGTAACCTCAAGTGGCATGATCTCTTTTTCAAAATGACCTTTCTTTCTAGCTGCCACCGCTTTTTCATGACTGTTTAATGAAAATTCATCCATCTCTCGTCTTGTGATTCCCCATTTTTCCGCGATACGTCCTGCTGATAAACCTTGATTAATAATTTCATAGTTTCCTGTTAATGCATTACTCAGTTTAACCCCTTGCATATTGGAGCCCATCGGTACCCGTGACATATTTTCAATCCCTGCTGCAACAACTACATCCATATCTCCGCTAATAATTGCTTGCGCTGCAAAATGAACTGCCTGCTGACTTGAACCGCACTGTCTGTCAATGGTCGTACCTGGTACTTCGATTGGATAACCAGCAATTAAAGCTGCTTGTCTTGCAATATCAAAAGCCTGTTCCCCCACCTGGGTAACACAGCCCATGATGACATCCTCAACCAAGCCCGGTGAAATTCCTGCTCGCTTCACTACTTCTGCCAGTGGTTTTGCGGCTAACTCTTCGGCTCGAATACCACTCAATGATCCGTTCCGTTTTCCAACTGGAGTTCTGACTGCCGCGACGATTACTGCTTCTCTCATAGTTAACTTCTCTCCTTGTTATTTCGGCTGCATCCGGATCGCACCATCTAGCCGAATTGTTTCTCCATTCAACATTGGATTTTCGATAATACTCTGCACTAATAGCGCATACTCACTAGGTTTACCCAATCGTGATGGGAATGGTGTCATTTTACCGAGTTCCTCTCTTGCTTTTTCAGGTAAAGTTTCAAACATTGGAGTTAGAAAAAGACCTGGCGCTATTGACATCACTCTGATTCCATATGGAGCAAGATCACGAGCAATCGGAAGTGTCATCCCAGCAACGCCACCTTTAGAAGCACTATATGCAGCCTGTCCAATCTGTCCTTCAAATGCAGCAACAGAAGCTGTGTTGATAATTACACCACGTTCATCAAGCTCATTCGGTTCATTGGAACCCATCCGCTCTGCTGCTAAACGAATAACATTAAACGTTCCAATCAAATTGATCTGAATAATCTTAGAAAAGGCTGCTAAATCATGCACGCCCCTTCTTCCATAAGTTTTTTCAGCAATTGCAATCCCAGCACAATTGACAACTACATTAACTTTTCCAAAATGATTTTCCGTTTCATTCAGTGCTCGCTCTACACTTTTTTCATCTGTAACATCCGTCTCAACAAATAAACTACTTGTCCCTAGCTCTTCTGCAAGAATCTTCCCTCTCTCTTCGTTTAAATCAAGAATGGCTGCTTTTCCGCCATTTTTAATTATATTTCTAGTTGTCGCCTCACCTAGTCCTGATGCTCCTCCTGTAATCACAGCTACAGTACTTACTAGTTTCATCGAGTCCACCCACCCTTACTTTTATTTATTTTTTAGCAGCATGAGCATTACGTAATCTGCAATAACTGCAGCGATTTCTTTTTTATCTTTTTTTCCATCAGCTGTATACCACTGTGTCACCCAATTCATCGCGCCAAAAAGAATATTTCGAGCAATTTTCTTATCTAAGTTGCGAAATACTTGCGTGTGGATTCCTTGTTGAATTATTTCGTCAAAACAATGACTATACTTTGCCTGAAGCTCGCGTAACTTTTCCTGCTGTTCTTCTGAAAAGAATTGTTCCAGCTTCAACATGAGTTCAAACCCAGATTGTTCATGAATAACATGCTCAATATGAACAACCATGGATTGTTTCAACTTCTCTTCTATAGATATGTCTTGTTGTTGGATATATTTCACATTTTCAATACTGCGTTCCAGCAGCATTTGGTGACTTTGATAGAGTAGGTCCTGCTTATCTTTAAAATAATAATAAACAGCACCTTTCGTCATGAGGAGGTTTGCGGCGATATCTTCCATTGTCGTTCCTTGGTAGCCTTTTTCTGCAAAAATATGAACCGCAGAACGTAAAATCTCTTCCTTTTTCTTTGCTATCTTTCTTTCACGTAAAGACATTCATCACACATCCTGACAAACCATTTGTAATCGCTTTCATTTTTATTCTAGTTAGTTAGTTTTTGAATGTCAAGTATGTAGTCAGAAAATTTATATTAAATTTATAAATTAAGATTATTCTTATCGAAAAGAGGCTGAGACATAACTAGCCTAAATTACTGAAAAATGGTTCCGATCATCGGTTTTTGATGATCGGAACCATTTTGCTTTGGATTATTTTTATTATCTACTGTTTGATTTCTGTTCATGGCGGTGTA
>NZ_QWEH01000011.1 GCF_003515705.1 Oceanobacillus profundus | reverse complement strand
TACACCGCCATGAACAGAAATCAAACAGTAGATAATAAAAATAATCCAAAGCAAAATGGTTCCGATCATCAAAAACCGATGATCGGAACCATTTTTCAGTAATTTAGGCTAGTTATGTCTCAGCCTCTTTATTTTATAATAAGGATTTATTAGCGCTTAGGGGCTCTATAACCAGCATTTTCGGCGTCGGTAGTTGAGCAAAACCATTGTGCTACATTTTTTGTTTGATTGTAGTATGTACTTCCTGGGACATGATAAATTCCACTGTTACTACCTTTAATATCACAGCTGTCTGTTTCTGATTCCTCTGAGTAGTCATTGGAAGTCGTAGAGCTGCTTGATGCTTGAGCTGAATTAGAGCTAGTACTATTATTATTATTCTCGCTTGATTTAGCCCCACTAGTACTTTTATTTTGGGTACTAGCGCTGCTCGTAGGACTTGCTTCTTTTTCTTCTAATTTTTTCTTTAATGATGCTTTTTCATCCTTCAGTTGTTCGATATTCTCCGCAAGTAATTCGTTTTCTTCTTCAACAGATTTATAATCTTCCTTTAGCTCTTTCTTTTTCTTTTGTAGCGATTCATAATTCTTTTGTAATTTTTCATGTTCATTTTCTATAGTGGTAATTTCCTCGTTTAGTGCAATTATTGTACTTTCAAGGTCAGCAAATTCATCCTGTAAATTAGAATTACTTTCCTCTAATTCTGAGATATTTGCAGTTAATTTTTCGTTTTTCTCTAACTCTTCATCTAAGTTTTGTTGAACGGTCGCTTCAGAATCACCTATAGTAATGACTATAAATGCTAAAAATGCAAAGATCCCTAAAATTGAGTAAACTACCTTCTTCCATACCTTTTTATCCTTCGATCGAAACCATAAATAACCCATCACTGCCAAAAATAAAAGTGCAATAAATGCTTCTATCAACCGAAACCATCCTTTTGAAATGGATATATAGAACTATATATTTCCCAAAAAAATTACATATAGTGCATTATATGTAATCTTTGTTCTATTAAAATTTAATGTATGACTAAAGCATAAACATATGAAATTAGTTTTTGGTAAATTAGATTGCTAAAAAAATGAAATATTGAGAAACTAAAGACTGGAAAATATTATTTCTTAACTTCAGTATAGCTGTTTATATAAAAAAAGGAAGTAATATCATTACATAGAAATACAAAAAAGACCTAATCCCATCGATTAGGTCTTTCACTTTCCTCTCAACCACTCAATCAACCATTAACTTGTTGCTCAGCAACCCCATAAGATTTCTGCTTAATCATACCATGTGGGTCGATAACGAATTTACGAGATACACCACCGTCAAATGCTTTATAACCATCTGGAGCTTCACCGATGGAAATAACCGTTGCATTAACCGCTTTGGCAATTTGTGCTCTGCCACTTAAAATTGCTTTCATTAAATCACGATTATATCGCATAACTGGAGTTTGTCCAGTTACAAATGTATGTGCCTTTGCAAATCCAAGTCCGAAGCGGATCTTTAATGTTCCTTCTTTTGCATCGTTATCA
Source organism: Oceanobacillus profundus (assembly GCF_003515705.1). Taxonomy (GTDB): domain Bacteria; phylum Bacillota; class Bacilli; order Bacillales; family Amphibacillaceae; genus Oceanobacillus; species Oceanobacillus profundus. The sequence continues at coordinate 151,895 of NZ_QWEH01000011.1, read as the reverse complement.
GCTGCCCCTGGATCCCCAGTTACATATAGTCCTGGAATTCCTAAGCGCCCTCCAGCTCTAGTTACACCCATAATTGAGTTTAATACAGTAGCAGGAGCTTCGCCGGCGTCTTTTCCGTGACCACTTGCTTCAAAGCCTACCGCATCAACTGCACAGTCTACTTCAGGCGTACCAAGAATTTGCTCGATTTGCTCACCGAGATCATCATGCTCACGTAAGTTTACGGTTTCACAGCCGAAGCTTCTTGCTTGTTCGAGTCGTTCTTCATTTAAATCGCCAACGATAACAGCAGAAGCACCTAATAATTGTGCGGAGTGTGCAGCGGCTAAGCCTACAGGACCTGCACCGGCAACATATACCGTTGATCCGGTTTTGACACCTGCACTAACTGCACCGTGATATCCGGTAGGGAAAATATCGGATAGCATCGTTAAATCAAGAATCTTCTCTAACGCTTGATCGCGGTCAGGGAATTTTAATAATTGGAAATCCGCATAAGGGACCATAACATATTCTGATTGACCGCCGACCCAGCCGCCCATATCAACATAGCCATAAGCCGACCCAGGACGATCAGGGTTAACATTCGTACAAATATGTGTATCCTGCTGCTTACAATTTTGACAGCGTCCGCAGGCAATGTTAAATGGAACAGATACGATGTCTCCTTTTTGGATAAATTCCACATCACTTCCAACCTCGATCACTTCACCTGTAATTTCATGCCCAAGAACTAAACCGCTTGGAGCAGTAGTACGACCTCTTACCATATGTTGGTCACTACCGCAGATATTAGTGGAAATTACCTTTAAAATGACCCCATGATTACATTTTCTTCCTACGTTTAAAGGATTAACGCCTGGGCCATCACGAAGTATTAGATCAGGATACCCAATATCCCGCACTTCTACTTCTCCAGCTTTAACATATACAACTGCTTTGTTACTCATACTACCACTCCTTATAAAATGATATTAGAGATGCTTGTCTATGAAAGCGCTTGATTCTAATGTTCAATATAACATCAAATCGTATTGGTTTCAATAATAATTGAAATATTTTAATTATTTTACATAGTCTTAAACTATTGTTCGATACAATCACACAGACTAATAGTTTTAGAACAAAAGACTTATTAATGTTGAAGAGTAGAATTTCAAGTTATTGAGTAAGTAAAATAAGAAGTTTCGTATCATATATATTTTCAAGGGCAAGTAATTGACTAAAATTTACTTACATGATAAATTTGGGTTAAAATTTCAAAAATTAAAATATATTAAAAATTAATCATGGCTTTCTATTTAGTTAGCCAAGCTAATAAGGTATATTATGTAAGCCTTTCCATGCAGTTGTTTTATAGTATTGGCAACCTTATATCATAATCATATTTAGGAGGATGTGTATGGGAAAAGTTAAAAATCGCTGGTTAATTGCTGCATCTGCAGTAGGGGTTCACATCTCAATTGGCTCTGCCTATGCTTGGAGTGTTTTTACTAACCCTATGGTGGCTCAATATGGATGGGAAACAACGGAAATATCGCTTGCTTTTAGTATTGCTATTTTTATGCTTGGTTTTTCTGCTGCCTTTATGGGAAGGTTTGTGGAAAAGCAAGGACCAAAGAAGTCTGCCATGCTTGCTGCGATATTTTTTAGTGTTGGTGTAGCTGGATCTGGGTTAGCAACAGCTTTTGAGTCCTTATTTTTATTGTATGTATTTTATGGTGTAATTGGTGGAATCGGTTTAGGAATTGGTTATATTGCTCCTGTATCAACATTAGTAAAATGGTTTCCTGATCGCCGAGGCCTCGCTACTGGATTAGCAATTATGGGATTTGGTTTTGCAGCACTTTTAAGTGGACCAGCAGCTGCAGCTCTGATTGATATGGTCGGTATTTCCAATACTTTCTATGTGCTTGGTGCAGTTTATTTTATTGTGATGATACTTGCAGCACAATATTTATCTCCACCACCAGAGGGGTGGGCACCAAAGGGATTTAAAGAAAGCGGGCAGAATGGTACGCGTAAAATTAAAGCGGATCTATCACAGCTGACAGCAAATGAGGCAATTAAAACACGTCGTTTCTGGATGCTTTGGTGCATGCTTTTCTTAAATGTTACTTGTGGAATTGCGGTCATTGCTGTAGCTTCGCCGATGGCACAGGATATAGCTGGGATGACACCGATAGCTGCAGCTGCAATGGTTGGAATAATGGGGTTATTTAATGGTGGCGGAAGACTGGGCTGGGCATCATTATCCGATTATATTGGAAGGCCGAATGTATATACGACTTTTTTTGTCCTCCAAATTATCGCGTTTTTCATGCTGCCCTTCGCGTCGAATGGAATTGTTTTTCAAATCCTTATTTTTACGATATTAACTTGTTATGGTGGAGGGTTTGCATCAATACCAGCTTATATTGGTGATCTCTTTGGAACCAAACAGCTTGGAGCGATTCATGGATATATTTTAACTGCATGGGCGGTTGCTGGGGTAGTTGGTCCAATTCTACTATCCTTAATCTACGACTCTACGAATAGTTATAATTTAACGATGATGATTTTTGGTATCTTATTTATCATCGCATTTGCTATTTCTATCTGGATCCGGGCAGATATTAATCGTTTACGAAATGCACAACAAGCTACAAATCAAAAGCTTGGTGTAGCTGTAACAAAGTAAGCTGAATGTACATTAATAAAAGAAAACTGGAGGGATAAATGTTGGGAGAAACAAAGCACACAGGGCCTATCAAGCTACCGAAAAAGCCTGATCCAGCACTATGGGCAAGTAAGGTTCCGTTCGGTTTAGGAAAAATTAAGCCACATCATATCCGTGATACGATGAAGGTTGTTTGGGAGAATAAAGATAATTTACCATACGCTACGAGAATTCTTACACAAGGTGTATGTGACGGTTGCGCATTGGGTGTCTCTGGACTTTATGATCAAACATTAACAGGTCCGCATGTATGTACAACACGATTAAATGTCCTTCGTTTAAATACGATGTCTGCGATTGAAGAGCGTGTATTAAATATGGATATAGAAGATTTACGAAAAATGAGCAGTACGGAGTTGCGGAAGCTCGGTCGAATTCCTTATCCACTTATTCGTAAGGCAGGAGAGAGAAAGTTTAGTCGTATTTCTTGGAATGATGCACTGGGTAAAATCGCGGCCAAAATGAGAGAGCTTGACCCGAAACGTTATGCATTTTATACAACTTCACGAGGGATTACGAATGAAGTTTACTATACGGTTGGCAAGGTTGCACGTTTTTTAGGTACAAATAATATCGACAATGCATCGAGAATCTGTCATTCTCCTTCGAAAACGGCACTAAATCGCTCGATCGGAGTCGGCGCATCTACTTGTAATTATAAGGATTGGATTGGAACGGATGTCCTGATTTTCTGGGGATCTGTTGCCGCTAACAATCAACCAGTTTCAACGAAGTATATGTATGCAGCAAAACGCAAAGGCACGAAAATCATTATTATTAATCCATACCACGAGCCAGCGATGGATAATTATTGGGTACCATCGATTGCAGAGTCCGCATTATTCGGAACAAAAATAGCGGATGATGTGTACCAAGTGAATATTGGTGGTGATATTGCCTTTATGCATGGCATCATGAAGCATTGGTTTGAAATGGAAGAGATGGAGCATGGATCAGCAATCGATCATGATTTCGTTTCCCAGCATGCAAATGGGCTTGAGGAATTACGAGAAAAGGTCACTGCTTATGATTGGGATCAGCTTGTCACATCATCAGGTATCCAGAAGCATCGGATGATTGAACTAGCGGAACTGCTTGCGAAATCGAAATCAGCTGTCTTTGTATGGTCAATGGGGCTAACGCAACATCGATTTGGCACAGATAATATCTCCCAAGTTGCAAACCTAGCATTACTTAGAGGGTTTTTAGGAAGAGAACATTGCGGATTAATGCCAATCCGTGGTCATTCTGGTGTACAAGGATCTGGAGAAATGGGAGCAGACCCGTTCGTACTACCTGGTGGCGGAATGGAAAAGGGAAATAGAGAACGGGTAGAAAAGGTTTGGGGATTTGATATTCCAGAGTGGCAAGGAGATATCGTTGGGGTATCGTTAGAAAATGCGGTCTTGCCTGAGGAACATGAACGTAAATTAGATCTTTACTATTTATCTGGTGGTAATTTCTTAGAAACAATGCCAGATCCTGATTTTGTCAAGCAATGTTTGGAAAATATAGATATTCGTGTGCACCAGGATATTATTTTTAATACGTCAACATTTGCTGATGCGAGAGAAGCTGTGATTGTTTTACCTGCGATGACAAGATATGAGCAGCCTGGTGGTGGTACTTCTACCTCTACAGAACGAATGGTATATTATTCACCGGAAATTAAGGGACCACGTATTGAGGAAGCGCGGATGGAATGGGAAATATACGTTGATCTTGCTAAACGGGTAAAACCTGATCAGCAGCATTTAATTGATTTTAATACAGCGGATGAAATACGTGCAGAAATTGCCAAGGCAGCACCAAACTATGAAGGGATTCAGCATCTGAAAAATCGGGGTGATGTGTTTCAGTGGGGAGGGGCATGGCTTTGTGAAGGTGGAGTATGTCCGACACCAGATGGAAAAGGAAACTTGATAACTGTAGAATTGCCAGAGCTTCGCAAGCCTGAAGGACATTTTTATGTCACAACACGTCGTGGCAAACAGTTTAATTCGATGATCTATGGAGAAAAAGATCCGTTTAATGATGCGGATCGATATGATGTATTAATGAATGAAGCAGATGGGACAGAGATCGGCATAAAAGAAGGCGATGCAATTGTTGTATACAATCAGCACGGAACATTCCATGGCCGTGCAAAATTTGTAGCGGTCAAACGAGGAAATATTGAAGCACATTGGCCAGAAGGAAACATGCTTATTCCAAAGGGTGTTTATGAAGAATTTGCGGGAATTCCAGAATATAATGCAGCCGCAATCGTTGAAAAGGCGGAAACATATTTTGCTCAAAAAGATACAAAATATGTGGAAAAAAGAGTAGAAGAGCTTGAAGTAGATATTAGCTAGGGGGGCTAAGATGACTGATGTGAAAGAGGATGGCTGGGAAATAATCCGATTTAATGGGCATTCCCAGTCCATTTTACATGAAGAGGTTGCAATCGAAGCACCGCTCACGATTAGGATTAATGGAAGTGAATTTGCAACGATTGTATGTTCACCGTCCAATCAAAGTGATCTAGTCATCGGCTTTCTTGCCTCAGAAGGGGTAATTCGGTTTAAGGATGAAATAAGGCGAATCTCAATAGACGAGAAACTCGGCTTTGCTTATGTGGATCTGTATAAACAGATCGATCCTTCTCAAATTGACCACTCGAAACGCTTTATCGGTTCTTGCTGCGGGAAAAGCCGACAGTTTTATTTTAAAAGTGATGTAAAAACGGCCAAAACGATAACGAGCAAGCTATCAATAACAGTCGATCAATGCTTTCAGTTAATGAAAGAACTGCAAACGAATTCGGAGCAATTTATTCGTACAGGCGGTGTCCATAATGCAGCACTTGCTACTTGCGAAGGAATACTTACGATAAGGACCGATATCGGACGCCATAATGCATTGGATAAAATATATGGGCATATTATTCATGAAAAAATAAGAGTGGCAGATAAACTTATCGTTTTTAGTGGTCGGATTTCATCGGAAGTATTGCTGAAAATATCTAAAATAGGTGTTGGCATTCTCCTTTCTAAATCTGCACCGACAGATTTGGGGTTGCAGCTAGCAGCTGATCTAGGCATTACGACGATTGGCTTTGCCAGAGGAAATAAAATGAATGTATATACACATCCAGAACGGATAATCAATACAGCAATGAATGCACCATGAAAAGAGATTGTGAATCAGCACTCCATATAACTTATTTTGCATGTATAATAATAAAATACTGCTATCATTACAATTAGCCCCATGTGTTCAAAGAACACATGGGGCTAATTGTAATTGATATTATAGTTGATCTAAGATTTTAAATAACATATAAATTGGGAAATGATCTATTATTATTACTATTTTTAGAGCGGTTTAAATTAAGTCTATAAGTATGTATAATGGATGTCGTGACTAAATTTGGTTATATTTTTCAGAAAATTATTCATTTAAATTTAATAGGAGGATTACTTTATGGCAAAAGGAAAGAAGGGATTTTTTCAGCGTTTCTTGGATTTTGTTGAAGCGTCCGGAAATAAACTTCCGCATCCAGTAACATTATTTGCTATTTTAGCTCTGATTGTATTACTGTTATCAGCAGCCTTCCAACCATTGGGAATAAGTGTAGAACATCCTGGAGAAGAAGGAACAACTGTTGAAATCAAGAATTTACTAAGTGCGGAAGGCATCCAATATATATTTTCAAGTTTGACGGATAACTTTATTGGTTTCGCTCCACTAGGTGTTGTTCTCGTAACGATGCTTGGTATCGGTGTTGCCGAACGGACAGGCTTGATAAGTGCATTATTACGTGGATTTGTATTATCCGTACCAAAGCGGTTTATTACACTGGGGCTAGTCTTTGCCGGTATCATGTCAAGTGTAGCATCTGATGCTGGCTATGTTGTACTGCCACCACTTGGTGCAATGATTTTTGCGGCACTTGGCAGACACCCGCTAGCTGGACTTGCAGCAGCATTTGCTGGTGTTTCAGGTGGATTTAGTGCGAATCTATTATTATCAGGTACGGACGTACTGCTTGGTGAGTTGACGATTGCGGGAGCAGCAATAATTGACCCGGCGTATGCAGAAACCATGAATATTGCAATGAATTGGTTTTTCATCGCAGCATCTGTATTTGTGTTGACGTTTATCGGAGCTTGGGTAACCGAGCGAATTGTTGAACCTCGACTTGGAGCATATAATGGGGATCAGAAGGAAAAACTGGACGGGCTTCAATCGATTGAGAAGAAAGGACTTATCTGGTCTGGTGTTGCGGTGTTTGTCGCTTTAGTACTGGCATTACTGCTTGTGTTGCCGCCAAATGCGCCATTGCGTGGCACAGAAGGAGATTTGATGGCACAAATTATCCAATCACCATTTATGAGTTCATTAGTTCCAATTATCGCGATTCTATTTTTTGTTCCTGGACTTGTTTATGGTATTGTTACGAAATCAATTCGAAACGATAAAGATGTTGCAGCGCAAATGTCCGATACGATGGCTTCCATGGGAATGTTTATTGTACTGGCCTTTACTGCAGGTCAATTTGTTGCATTCTTTAACGAGTCGAATATGGGACTAGTTCTCGGAGTATACGGTGCAGAATTTTTGGATAGTGTTAACCTAACTGGAATACCATTAATTGTTACATTTATTCTCATCACAGCGGTCATAAACATATTTATTGGAAGTGCCACTGCAAAATGGGCAATGATGGCTCCAATCTTTGTGCCAATTATGATGCAGATGGGCTATTCCCCGGAACTGACACAAATGGCATACCGGATTGCAGATTCGTCAACAAACATTATTTCACCGTTAATGACGTACTTTGCAATAATTATTGCATTTGCCCAGAAGTATGATAAGAAAATGGGGATTGGGACATTAGTATCGGTTATGGTACCATACTCTATGTTCTTCTTAATTGGCTGGACAATCATGCTAATTATATGGTTCCTGTTCGGAATTCCGCTTGGACCTGGTGGACCGCTTCACTATTAATGAATATTGAAAAGCATCGCCCTTTGTAGCGATGCTTTTGTTTTATGCAGAAAATTATACTATTTCATCTTCCGCTTATTTTTAGTTGTTATTGTAAACATCCAATGCTGCCTGCAACGCTTTGCCAACTTGAATAGGAGCATTGTGACGGATCAATACTGCTTCTAATCCTGCTAATGCAAACAGAACATTTTCTTTCCGGCAGCTATAACCCATTGTGCCAATTCGCCAGATTTTTCCTTGTAGAGGACCAAATGAACTTGCAATTTCAATTGTAAATTCATCAAGCAGCATTTTCCGTACGGATTCACCATCAATTCCTTCTGGTATTGTGACACAGGTAACTACGGGGAGTTTGGAGTCAATATTCCCATATATATCTAATCCCATTGCTTCAATACCAGCTATTAGAGCCTGTTCGTGATGCTTGTGACGAGCAAAACGTTCTTCTAATCCTTCTTCAAGTACAATCCGAAGTCCTTCATGAAGAGCATAAATCATAGAAGTTGCTTCTGTATGGTGATTTAAGCGTCTCGGACCCCAGTAATCTTGAAGCATACTGACGTCAAAGTAATTGCTTTTTATAAAAGGATTGCTTCCAAGATTTTGTCTGTCATCTTCTGTTTCAATCCCTTTTTCAACTTTCTTTCTGGCTTGAATTACTTTTTCAATTCTATCATTATACGTAATTGGTGCCATCCCAGACGGAACAGATAAGCATTTTTGTGTACCGCCAACGATACCATCAATAAACCATTCATCTACTTTTACAGGAGTACCCCCGATGGATGCAACAGCATCAACGACAAACAGTATATCTTGTTCTCTGCAAGCTTTCCCAATTTCTTCTAAAGGCTGCATTTGACCTGTTGATGTTTCACCATGCACGATTGCTGTAATTTTCGGTTTTACTTTTTTCATTTCTTTGATTACTGCTTCTGGGTCAAAAACTTCTCCCCATTCACATTCCATCGTGTGAACCTCTGCACCGTATCGTTCGCAAATCTCATTTAATAAATAACCAAATCTTCCATATATCGGAATGAAAACTTTATCTCCTGGTTCAATAATACTGCAAAGCAGCGCTTCAGCACCTGATCTTGACGTTCCATCAATCGGGAAAGCCCATTTATTTTTTGTCTGAAAAAGTTCTCGAAGCATGTTCATTACACGATCCATGATTTCAGTAAAAGCTGGATCAAACTGACCTAGTATAGGAGTAGCCATTGCCCGAAGCACACGTGGCTCAGCTTCTACCGGCCCTGGAGTCATAATCGTTCTAGCTGGTGTGTTTAGTTCTGTGTACATAGTTGAATTTCTCCTTTTTATCGATTAATTTATAAAAGATTCAGTTTTTATAAATTTACTGGATATATTAACTAGACTAACTAGTGTGGAATGGAGGATGTAAAATATGAAATGTTAAGCTATTGTTTAAATTAATTAACGATTCTAATATTGTACTAAAAATTTGATGATATATCATTAAGCATTCTGCACTATTTATTATGTTTAATTTTGTGCAAAACGAACAACTTCTATTATTTGATTAAGGGAAAGATATATTTTGATGCCTGTAAAAGAGAAGAATAAAAAACCATCCATGTGGTGCTTCATTGGATGGTTTGTGTAAAAGTTAGCGGAAGATAGGTTCAAAGGTTGTAAGAGAAGATGAATGCAACAGATTGATTAGAGCTGGCTAGACCAATTAGTAGTTAATTCACCTATTAAATACAATGGAAAAAAAACCTCCACGCTGTTTCTCCTTTTTCTTCTTATCTTGCATATCACGCATCGTTTCTAACAAGCGAAAGTCTCGGGTTCGAATATTTTCCTCTACATTGTTTTGTCGATCTAGCAGCTCCATTAGTTCGTGATAGTATGTGGTCTGCTGCTGTCGTAACTCCTGCAGTTCTTTCATGATTGCTTTGTTAAGCTGTCGCTGTTCATCCAGTGCAACAGCTAATTGTTTTAACCCTTCGTAAACTTGTGGCTGAAAAGATGGAATGTTTGCAGTTGTATTGTCCGAAGTGGTTGCACTGTTTTCTATTAATGCTTGTTCGATAATGCTAATTGGTTCGTTTGCTTCTTTCAGATGGGCGATTAATTGAAAAAGTGCTAATGCGCTAGCTTCATATCTTGTAGTTCTTCCTTGAGTACCCTGAACAGTCGGAAGGTATGGTTTAAATTGATTTCGCCATTCTTGTACGGTTGTCCGTGGACGGCCGAGTTGTTTTGCAATCTCAGTTAAACTGTAGCTGTGTTGGAAGTTTTCAGTAGCCATATTGCACTCTCCCTTTTGTATTTTGGTCAATAATTGAAGTCGTTAAATAACAGCTTATCTAGTTTGGTTATACTTACGAATTGAGAAAACGAAACTACTGTCAATTAATTGCTGCTAAACAATAACTTCATTTAGAATAGATGTAATCCAGTTTAAATATAGAATCCCCAAGGATACATTGTTTTACAAGAATCTAATATCGCTGAAACTGTTTTATTAGTATATGTTGCAGGGAAATATGAATGGGAGACAATTTTTTTAAAAAAAATATTATCACGTTGTGTAAAATAGTTGAATTGTAGATTGCTATATCCTATTCTAGCGCATTGCTGTTTAGATAGCTGTCGGATTATAAGTGCAAACATGTACAAGTTTTAGCGAATGCACGCTGATTTTGATAGATTTCGTATGGCCTGGAATTATAAATTGTAGGAAATTCGAGTTGAGTTAGAAATTTAGGTTGCTAATTGAATGGATAATCAAATGGCAAAACGAAAACGCTATAAACAAATTTAAAACTTACGAAGGGAAGGGTGCTATCATGCGAAAAGAGAATGGAAATGATGCTGGCTGGAATTTAGAGAATAGCTATTCTCGTTTACCAAATTTATTTTATACAAATCTAAATCCAACTCCTGTCCAGTTACCAGGATTAGTAATTTTTAATAAGAAGTTAGGCACTTCACTTGGACTAAACATCGAGGAGTTAATCAGTGAAACTGGTGTTGAACTGTTGGCTGGTAATCGAATTCCAAAAGGAGCTAATCCGCTTGCGCAAAGCTATGCGGGACATCAGTTTGGGCATTTTACCATGCTTGGAGATGGGAGAGCAATATTATTAGGAGAGCAGGTAACTCCTGATAAAGAACGTTTTGATATTCAGCTGAAGGGGGCGGGAAGGACCCCGTATTCTAGGGGCGGTGATGGCCGTGCTGCACTTGGACCGATGTTAAGAGAATATATCATTAGTGAGGCGATGCATGCACTTGGCATCCCTACTTCTCGTAGCTTGGCAGTTATAACCACTGGGGAATTTATTATGCGTGAAACTGAACTGCCTGGTGCGATTTTAACCCGTGTTGCTGACAGTCACCTTCGTGTCGGAACTTTTGAGTATGCTGCAAATTGGGGATCAACGGAGGAACTGCGCGCTTTAGCTGATTATGCATTAGAGCGACATTTCTCAGGTGGTGATTTTGGAGAGAATCGTTATCTATACCTGCTTCAGGAAGTAATAAGGCGTCAAGCTATTCTTGTAGCCAAATGGCAACTGGCAGGTTTTATTCATGGTGTAATGAACACCGACAATATGACGATCAGCGGTGAAACGATTGATTACGGTCCTTGTGCATTTATGGATACGTACCATCAGAAAACGGTTTTTAGCTCTATTGATATTAACGGGCGTTACGCTTATGGCAATCAGCCGCAAATAGCTGGCTGGAATCTCGCGCGATTTGCGGAAAGTTTGCTGCCATTACTGCATGAAGATGACGAACAAGCATTGGAGCTTGCACAGGAAGCTGTATCTGGTTTCTCGAATTTGTTTCGTTTTCACTGGATGAAGGGAATGCGAGCAAAATTGGGTATATTTAATGAAGAGCAAGAGGATGTAGCTCTTGTTGAAGACCTTCTTCGTATGATGCAGAAGCACCGAGCGGATTATACGAATACATTTTTGGCACTAACTTTTAATTGGCAGAAGAATTTTGAACTAGCTGATACTCCGGGATTTACGGAATGGTATCAGTCATGGCTGGAAAGATTAGATAGGCAGGAAGATTCAAAAGCTTCATCACATCAATTAATGCGGGATAGTAATCCTGCAGTAATCCCACGGAATCATCAAGTGGAAGCAGCGCTTTCTGCCGCAGTCGAAGAGGGAAATTATCATGTGTTGGAGAAGTTACTACATGTTCTAGCTGATCCTTACGCACATACGGACGAGCAATCTGAGTTTACAAGACCGCCTGTGAAAACTGAAACACCTTACCGAACCTACTGTGGTACCTGAATTTAAGTAAATGGGCCAAATATTTTTAATGAAGCATGCACACTTTCGAACTCCCTGCATATATTGATTTCGGTGTGATAAATTTATAGGAAAGGAAGAGGAACAATGGATAAAAGCTTAATCATGCAGTTGAAAAATGTGGACTCAGTTGATAGCGGATATAAAGTCATTGAAGTAAATTTATCTGACTCAACAGAAAGCCTATACGCAGTTTGTACGCCGATAAAAAAACAATAGGATAGGGTTTATTGTTAAAACCATCTCATTTGTACGTTACATACATGGGATGGTTTTTTATTGTTTTTACATTAAAAGAATATATGTGGCTGTATTTCACAGAATAGATGTCATGTGGTTTATGATACGAATAAACATTCAACAAAGTTTATCTTAAGGAAACTTTGTTGAATGGAGGAAATAAAAGAAGCCTCCTTATGTTTATTGTAGTATAATGATTACTGAAATTTGTAAGCCTTGGTTTCGTAAAGAAAGAAGGTAATTTTTAGTTTCAGTGAAATCATGAGGAGGTAAGTGTTACATGTCTGCGGGTAATGAAAAGGATGAAAGAACAGACAGCTATGTTGAAATAATTGGGGATACTGTTTATGGGAAACATTTAATAAGTACTATTGCAATAAGTATTACGCTAAGCTTAGCAGGCTTTTTTATTGGGAAAAGTATCTTTCCGAAGATTGCTCCAGAAGAAATGGTGCAATCTTATTCATTGCTGCTTGGAATTGCAGGAAGTTTGGTAGCTTTAGTGACGAATACGTTATTATTTAAGCCAAAACGGACATTGAATGAGATGCCAAGCACGAATGACGAATTGGCGGAGGTTTATAAAAAACTACAATTTGATATAGAAGAAGAACGAGAATCTATATTGAATGATCTTGTTACGACAAAAGAAATGAAGGAACAGGGAATCTACGATATGTTTATACAAGATGGGGAGGATAAGCGAAAATGAGTGTATTGGTAATCGCTATTCTCTTAGCAATCTTGGCCGGGGTAGTATTTACATTGCTTGGTTTGATTTCGGGTTCAGATGAAACGGCAATTCTAGTTCCAACTACATTAATTGTTGTCTTGCTAGGTGCACCACCTGAAGCGGTTTTCGCATTTTTTATGTCAGCTATTTTGGCCAAGCATTTAACACACGCTATCCCAACTGCTTTAATGGGAGTTCCAGGAGACACACTTGCAGCTCCGATGCTGGAGCATGCTAACTTTATGCGGAGAATTGGACTGCCGCACATCGCGCTCAGAAAAATGATTTCAGGTGGAATTATTGGTGCTTTTATTGCACTTCCTGTTTCACTTTTATTTGCGATGTTTTTAAGTCAGTTTGGAACATTCTTCCAAGAAAATGCAGGGATTATTTTTACAGGTGCTGCTGTATTAATAGGTTATTTTTCCAAAGGACGATGGGTGAGTATTTTACTTATCTTGCCTTTAGCTTTAGTTATTCAAGGGTTAAATTTAGTTAGTACATCGATTTTGGGGAGTAGTCTATCCATTAGCTTCTTTCTCGGTATCGCAATTGGACCGATGTTGACGGATATTCTTATTGCAACATCAAATAGTGCTCGCCCGATGATTCAGCGGACGAAACCAAATGAATACAAGCTTGCCCCTGAACAGAAATCATGGTCTGGGTACTTTCCAAATCCATTTAAGGTGTTGACGAAAAAGCAAACTGCTGCTGTTGGTGGCACTTCTTTTCTGTCATCGTTAACCTTTGCGCTCAGTCCTGTTGGAATGACAGCATTAATGGGGGAAATCGTTGGTTCTCGTGTCAAAGGACAATATAAGAAAACGACAACCAGCTTGTCTACGATGAATGGGGTAACAGAATCTACATACGTTGCAGAGACAATCATTCCATTAGTTGCATTTGGAATCCCGCTAAGTCCTGTCGCTATCGGTCCTGCGCAAGCCTTATTTAATGCACCGCCAATTTTCACCGCGGATCCAGTAAATAATTTACATTCGATGATGGATCCAATAGACTTTTTGATTTATGGATTGATTGGCTTAGTGATTGCATCAGTGATTGCTTATCCGTTTTCAATGAATTTTGCCCGTAAAGCTACTGTTTTTGTTTTAAAGCGAATTAATCAGGAAGCAATCATTGGGATGTTTATTGGAATCGTGTGTTTACTGGCGTTCTATGAAGGTGGATTGGTCGGAATTGTTGTTACGTTTGCGATGGCAATGGTTGGCGGAATGCTGAATCGTTTTCTTGGGGTCGGAGTTGGTGTTCAGTTCATGATTTTCTACGGATCTGCCTGGATTATTTCAACGGTGCTGGGATTGTAGAATAGTATTTTTTCAAAAAGATGCTATATTGGATAGTAGATTTTGAAAAAGGAGAATCAATATGACGAGAAAAGTATATGACGCAAAAGGCACGGAGCCTTCAGGGCCTTATTCACATGCGGTTGATGCAGGGGAATTTATTTATTTCTCCGGTCAGACTGCAAAAAATTCACCTACAGCTAAGGATATGACTGGTGATATCGCTGCGCAAACACAGCAGTGCTTTGAAAACTTATTTGAAGTAATGAAGGATGCAAGTCTTAATTCAGATGATGTCGTGAAAGTAAATGTCTATTTGACAGATATGAATAACTTCACAGAAATGAATGCTGTGTACGAAAAACAATTTGCAGCACCATATCCGGCTAGGACCTGTGTTGCGGTCTTGGCACTTCCACTCGGAGCTGAAGTGGAAATTGAAATGGTAGCAAAGCGATCTAAGTAATGAAAAAATCCAACAATGAATTTGGCAAATAAGAAGGTATAAAACCTTCCAACTTGCTTAAATGCAACAAAGACATTCGCCTAAAAGCTTGGCGAATGTCTTTGTTTTCTAAGATTGTTCTCATTTATAAGCACGCATCAATATTTCTAATGCTAAAAGCTGAATTTCACAGTTAATTGACTGATGTTTACAAATAAAAAGCTGAAGTTCTCACAGCTATATGCCTCTAACATATGGTCATGCTAATTAACATCCAAGTTTTCTTTCAAAAATTGAATGACTTGGTGAAATGCATCTTTTACATTTGGATCATTCATTTCTTTGTCAAACTGATGCTTTCCATTAGGAATGGTAATGAGTTTATTTGTAATACCAGCATCTTCTAGAGCTCTGCTCATATTAACGGATTCCTCGTGGGGAACATCGTCGTCTTTATCACCATGTAATAACAATGTTGCCGGATAATCGGAATGAATATTATCAATTGGGCAATACTTTGTCAGCTCAGCTTTGGTTTGATTTCTGCCGATAACGTAATCATTCCATACACCTTGCTGTCTACAGTATAAGTATATGCCATAACGTTTTTCAATTGGAGCCTCTGACAATATGCTTGGCTGAATGAGCATTTTTGGTAATGCCTCTGGCACTTTTGCCATTTTTGTAAAATAGGGACTTGGTTTTGTGTACCAGTCACCCGTAATATTTCCGTAACCGTAGAAGGATACAATTGCTTTTGGTTTTACTTCAAATATACCTGTAAGTAAGGCAAGATATCCTCCACCAGAGCTGCCGATTACACCAATTTTATCTGGGTCAAAGTTAAACGTGTTTACCCCTTCGTCTTTTAACCACCTGAGCGCATCTTGAATATCGCTAATGATATCTGGTAACTTTGATTCCGGAGCTAGGCGGTAGTCAATGGAACAAATGTTGAAGCCAGCATTGTTATAAAGATTAATTTGTTCTTCGGAAAGTTCATCACGGCTTCCCCAAATTAGCCCACCACCATGGATATAAACAAGCAAAGGTGCGTTTGATGCTTCCGTTGAGTAAAAGTCTCCTTTGATTGCACAATTTCCGACATTTTTGTATACAAATGTTGAACCCATCTTATGAATCACTCACTTTTTTATAAGTTGCAGCTCCTGCGATTTAGCAAAAGCCTTCATTAGTTTAACGATAATTTTACTGTTCGTCTAGTGAGAAGCAATGTATCCTATTAGTGTTTTTGTACACAATAGGAGTATACTATTATGGATCTTTACTCTTGTTAACTATATACAAAAGCCGAACTATATTTTATCAAAAGTAACTAATTACATTTCAAGGGTACTCGGCTATAATAATTGTTGGTAAGTGGTATATCTGATAGGTACCATGAGGTATTTACTAATTGCGCTGTTAGGAAAAGATATTAATAAAATTGCGTAATTGGTGATTTGGTGTGAACAAGAATAAGTTTTCAGTTTTTTTAATAAAGGAACATGGGATTTAAAAGTTTGCCAATATAATAATCCACTTACGATTTAATGCAAGACATACAGAGAATCATTTCAACTGAAATGGGTTTATAAAATGTTTTAAAAGACAAAGGTGTTTATGTCTAAATATAAACCATTTGAATTTTTGATTAGAACCAATATGATGTTGGAAAGGTACCTGATATCACTTGAAGGTGTTCAGAATGCGCCGACTCGTGAAAGCGTGCACAAGCCCTTTACACGCTCTGTATGGAATTAATATAAAGAAGACTTTTCATTTGCCTAAGGATAGAGAAGTGAAACGGCTTCGAAGATGTAACAATAAATATTGGTCTGGGAGTGAGAAACATGCTTCATACTGTGATTAAGAAGAACTTATATCAGGACTCCGTTAGCCTGATGTTATTAACGAATCACTTATCCGCTATGGATGGTGTTGAGCGAATTTCAGTTATGATGGGTACACCATCAAACAAAGATATTATGAAGGGGTCAGGTTTATACACTGACGAGCTAGAAGCTGCAAGCCCGAACGATCTTTGTGTTGTTGCTGAAACAGAAAATGTTGATCGTGTTATTGAGGAGTTAGAGGATTTCTTAAATAACCAATCTGCAGCATCTGAAGCAACTGCATATTCTACAGTTCGTACATGGGAAATGGCTGGAAACAAACTGCCGAATGCTGATTTAGCTCTTATTTCAATTGCAGGTGAACACGCTGCAGCTGAAGCGAATAAAGCCCTTGACCGTGATCTGAACGTTTTCCTGTTTAGTGATAACGTTAGTATCGAAGATGAATTACAACTAAAACAAAGAGCTGCGGAAAAAGGATTAATGGTAATGGGTCCTGACTGTGGTACAGGTATCCTCAACGGTGTGCCGATTGCTTTTGCAAACGTAATTGAAAAAGGAAATATTGGTGTTGTAGGTGCTTCAGGTACTGGTATTCAAGAAGTTACAACAATCATTGGAAGAAACGGCGGCGGTGTGTCACATGCTATCGGTACTGGTGGGCGTGACTTAGCATTAGAGATCGGCGCATTAACAACAATTCAAGGATTACGTGTGTTGGATGCAGATCCTGAAACAGATGTAATTGTTTATATTTCGAAGCCACCTGCACCAGAAGTGCGTGAAAAGGTTGTTGAAGTATTCAAGACTTTAAGCAAGCCTGTTGTTTCTATCTTTATGGGTGATAAGCCAAAAGAGCAACATGATAATGTACATTATGCATGGACTTTAGAAGATACAGCGCTAAAAGCTTTAGAATTAGCTCAAACAAGCAACACTTCTGCAGATAGTATCCTAGCAGATAACGAAGACTTGAAGAAAATCAAAGAAAACAAAGATCAACGCTTCATTAAAGGATACTA
The DNA here is from genome assembly GCF_003515705.1 of Oceanobacillus profundus. Taxonomy (GTDB): domain Bacteria; phylum Bacillota; class Bacilli; order Bacillales; family Amphibacillaceae; genus Oceanobacillus; species Oceanobacillus profundus. The sequence goes on along the minus strand of NZ_QWEH01000011.1, from coordinate 134,256 downwards.
TTGTGGTGGTACATTAGCACTTGAAGCAGCAATGATCCTTGAAGATGCATTCAATCTTGATCCAGATGCGGCACATCCTGAAGGAATGATGCTACAACATGGCGAGCATGAAGTGATTGACTTAGGTGATGACGCTTATACGCAAGGTCGCGCGCATCCAATGATCGACCCTACTTTCCGTGTGGAAAAGGTTAAAGAAGCTATTGCAAACCCTAAAACTGCAGTACTTTTATTAGATAACGTTATTGGATATGGAGCGCATGATGATATGGCTGGCGTATTCGCACCAGTTGTCGAAAAAGGTAAGAAAGAAGCTGCTGAACAAGGTAGAGCAATTATCGCAATTGCATCTGTAACAGGTACTGCACAAGATCCTCAAGTATACCAGGATCAAGTAGATAAATTAGAAGCTGCTGGTGTTATCGTTACAGAAAGCAATGCACAAGCAACAAAACTTGCTGCTGCAATTATTGATTCTCTTGAAGGAGAAGAGGCAGCAGAAACAAAAGCAGAAAAAACAGCAGTTGCAGATCTTACAAAAGCTTCTGAGCTGATTTCAGATAAACCAAGAGTAATCAACGTTGGTCTGACTGGATTCGCTGATACCGTTCAAGAAAATGGCGGTCAAGTGGTTCAATACCAATGGGCACCTATCGCAGGTGGAGATAAGCGTTTAGCTGCAATTTTAGACAAACTAAGCAAGTTATAAGATTAGGAGGATTATCATGCAATATAAAACAATTGATGAAGCAAATCAGGCGGTTATTCAACATATTACAGCATCAGAACCATTCTTACTTGATGTCGTTCCGGCAAAAAGTGTTATCTCTGAATTAAACGGAAAGGCTCTTTTACACTCAGGACCTCCAACAGTTTGGGGAAAAATGCCTCATCCAATGCAAGGTTCTTGTATCGGTGCAGCATTATTTGAAGGATGGGCTGCAACAGAAGAAGAAGCTCAAAAAATGCTTGAAAACGGTGAAGTTACATTTATTTCTGCTCACTCTGTGAGTGCTGTAGGACCAATGGGCGGAATCACTTCTGCAAATATGCCAGTTGTTGTTGTAGAAAACAAAGCAAGTGAAAAGCGTGCTTACTGTAACCTGAATGAAGGTATTGGTGCGGTATTGCGTTTCGGTGCGTATAACGAAGAAGTAATCAATCGCTTAAACTGGATGAAAGATGTATTAGGACCTGCTCTTTCTAAATCATTAAAACAAATCGATGGCGGAATGAACGTTAACGTACTTGTTGCAAAAGCTATTACAATGGGTGACGAATTCCACCAAAGAAATATTGCGGCATCTGCATTATTCTTAAGACAAATCGTTCCATACTTAATCACTTCTGGTATCTCAGAAAAAGAATTACAGGAAGTTACAAAATTCCTAGCAGATAATGACCAGTTCTTCTTGAACATTATGATGGCAACTGCTAAATCTGTAATGGATACTGCTGCTACAGAAACAGAAGGAAGTATCGTTACTGCACTTGCTCGTAATGGTGACCAGTTCGGAATCAAAGTTAGTGGACTAGGTGATCAATGGTTTACTGCACCAGTTAATACTCCAGATGGTTTGTATTTCAGTGGCTACAGCTCTGAAGATGCAACTCCGGATATGGGAGATAGTGCAATCACCGAAGCTTACGGTGTTGGTGGTATGGCAATGGTTGCTGCACCAGGTGTTGTTCGCTTCGTAGGTACTGGCGGATTCAACGATGCTGTTAACACAAGTGATGAAATGCGTGAAATCTGTATCGCTAACAACAATAACTTGCAAATCCCTACTTGGGATTTCCAAGGTGCTTGTTTAGGTATCGATATCCGTAAAGTAGTTGAAACTGGAATTACTCCAGTAATCAACACTGGTATTGCTCATAAAGTAGCAGGAAACGGACAAATTGGTGCTGGTACAGTACGTGTACCACTTGGATGTTTCGAAAAAGCTTTAGAAGCACTTGCTGAAAAATACGGCGTAGAAGTTTAATTTCTTATAAATAATATAAAATGGCAACAGGATAGATGTGTGGATGGATGGTATGTACTGTATGCAGGCATACCATCCTATCCTGCCATTAATGAACGATGCCGTTATGATTTTTAGTTGGAGGGTTTATAGATGAGTAAAACAATAGTTGCTGCAATAGGTGGGAATGCAATTTTACAAGCTGGTCAAGAAGGTACGTTTGAGAACCAGATGAACAATGTTCGTACAAGTGCTAAATTTTTAGCGAAATTAATTAAAGATGGCTATAAGCTAGTTATTACACATGGTAATGGTCCACAAGTTGGAAATATCCTTCGTCAAAATGAAGTAGCTGCAGATGTCGTTCCTCAACTTCCATTAGACGCATTAAGTGGTCAATCCCAAGGTTTTATCGGTTATATGATGGTTCAATGTTTAGTAAATGAATTCCAAGCACTAGGTATTGATGCACCAGTAACTAACTTGTTAACACGTGTTGAAGTTTCACGTGATGATGCGGATTTCCAAAATCCTTCTAAACCAATTGGTGCCTTCTATTCAGAAGAAGAATCAAAACAGCTTGCAGCTGAAAAAGGCTGGAAAATGGTAGAAGATTCAGGCCGTGGCTATCGCCGTGTTGTACCTTCTCCAGAACCACTTAAAATCCATGAAGCACAAACAATTAAAACACTTGCAGAAGCGGGTAATGTAGTTGTAGCTTGTGGCGGCGGTGGAATTCCGGTTGTAACAGTAGAAAACGGAACGGTTGAGGGTGTTGAAGCAGTAATCGATAAAGACCGCAGTGGCTTTAAACTTGCTCAAGAAATGGAAGCAGATGTTTTCATGATTTTAACAGATGTTGAAAATGTTTACGTTAATTATGGAACACCGGAACAAAAAGCATTAGGTCAAATCAAAGTAGACGAGATGGATGGCTATGTTGCTGAAGGTCAATTCAGTGCAGGAAGCATGGGACCTAAAGTTGAATCTGCATTACAATTTGCTAAAACTACTGGCACAGCTATCATCTGTTCATTAGAACAAGTTGATAAAGCAATCCGTGGTGAGAGTGGAACGATTATTTCTAAATAAGTAGGGAATAGGCATTTTATATGATTTCCAATGTATTAGAGTGTGTATTGATATGTATATTGAAATGAAATGCATATGAAAACCTTGAAGAATCAATTCATAAAGGAGCGATTTTTAAATGGGATATCCAACAGATCTTTTATCAAGCAGAGCAGTTATTGAACCAGGGAAATACGCGGTAATTCCTCCAGAAGGAAGAGTAAACAACGTAGTACCTGGATTTGAAAATTGCACCATGACTATTTTAGGATCACCTAAATTAGGTGCAACTTTTGTTGATTATATTTTAACTTTCCATGAAGGTGGTAAAAATACAGCAGGTTTCGGTGGACAAGATAACATTGAAACATTTGTATGTGTTTTAGATGGTAAAGTAAAAGCTAAAGCCGATGATGAAGAATTTATTCTTGAATCAGGTGGCTATTTATACTGTCCTCCATCTGTAACCATGTATTTGGAGAACTTACAAGACGGAGATTCTAAACTATTTCTTTACAAACAAAAACATAAACCTTTAGAAGGTAAGAAACCTTGGGTTGTTTCTGGAAACACAAATGATTTAGAAGAGATCGATTATGATGGCATGCACAATATGCGTCTTAAAGACTTACTTCCAACGGATATTGCATTTGATATGAACTTCCATATTCTAACATTTGATCCAGCTGGTAGCCATCCATTTATTGAAACACATGTACAACAGCATGGTGCATATTTATTATCTGGTGAAGGTGTATACAACTTGGATAATAAATGGCAAACAGTTAAAAAAGAAGATTACATTTACATGGCTCCATACTGCTTGCAAGCAACATACGCAGTAGGCAGAGAACCACTTGTTTACTTGTATTCTAAAGATTGTAATCGTGACGAAGAACTGTAAGAACGGAACACGATTTATAAGTTCAAAAGCATTACTGAAAAGGTAAAAGGCATTTTGCCTTTTACCTTTGCCTGTATATGTGCAACAATTTTTCGTGAAGGAAATTCCATAGGAAAGCTAAGGGGTGTATAAAGTGAGACTAACAAAACAGGAATTAACGGATTTAATTAAAAATAAAATTCACAAAGCAGGATTATCAGAAGAACATGCGGAACAAGTGGCAGATGTACTTGTATTTGCAGACGCAAAAGGTATCCATTCTCACGGTGCAATGCGTGTAGAATATTATGCAGAGCGAATTGCTAAAGGCGGAATTACTGCTAATCCAGACTTTAAAGTCGAAAAAACCGGACCGAGTTCAGCTATTTTCCATGGCGATAATGGAGCTGGACATGTTGCAGCAAAGTTTGCAATGGATGAAGCAATCAGCATTGCGAAAGAGAGTGGTGTTGCTGTCGTAGGTGTTAAGAAAATGGGACATAGTGGAGCATTATCTTATTTCACAGAGTATGCTGCAAAACAAGATCTTATCGCTCTTTCTGTATGTCAATCAGATCCAATGGTTGTACCATTTGGTGGAGCTGAAGCTTATTATGGTACAAACCCAATTGCATTCGCAGTTCCAGGAAAAGATGGTAAGTTAATTAGCTTTGATATGGCAACGACTGTACAAGCATGGGGTAAAATTCTGCATGCTCGTTCTAAAAATGAAAGCATTCCTGATACATGGGCAGTTGATGAAAATGGTGAGCCAACAACAGACCCACACAAGGTACGAGCGTTACTGCCGGTTGCCGGACCAAAAGGCTATGGCCTCATGATGATGGTAGATGTACTTTCAGGCGTGTTATTAGGTTTGCCATTCGGTAATAAAGTGTCTTCTATGTACCATGATTTAAGTGAAGGCAGAGATTTAGGGCAGTTACATATCGTGATTAATCCAGCGGTATTTACTGGCTTAGATTCATTTAAAGAAAATATTGCACAAACAATGAGTGATTTGAACGGGATTAAACCTGCTCCAGGATTTGACCAAGTATTCTATCCAGGACAAAACCTTGAATTCATTCAAAAGGAATACGAAGAAAAAGGTATTGAAATTGTCGATGATATCTATGAATATTTAGCTTCTGATGTTATTCACAACAATGCATATGATAATCAAGATCCATTTGCAGAATAAATAGGCTGCTGTTTCGATTCATACTAGTTTATAGCTGTACTATTTCATACGATTGGGTGAGTTTTCAGTAGGGAAAACTTACCTTACTCGATTTTATGAGATAAATTACCTGTGGAATAGTTTTTATTTCCTTACATGTGTGGTTCATTAAAAAGTTGTTCTATTTACAATAAATCATTAGGGGTGATATTTTGCGAGTAACGAGAGATGAATTGAAGAATCTAATAAAAAACAAGCTTAACAAAGCTGGTTTAACAGAAGAACATGCTGACGGTGTTGCTGATGTTTTAGTTCACGCGGATGCAAGAGGTGTTCATTCACATGGTGCGATGCGTGTTGAATATTACGCAGAGCGCATTGCCAAAGGTGGAATTAATACAAACCCTGATTTCAAGTTTGAAAAGACAGGGCCAACTACAGCTTTGTTTGATGGCGACAATGGGGCAGGGCATGTTGCAGCAAAATTGGCAATGGATGAAGCGATTGCAATGGCAAAAGAAAATGGAGTAGCTGTTGTAGGGGTAAGAAGAATAAGCCATAGTGGCGCTTTATCTTACTTTGTACAGCAAGCAGCTAAGGAAAACCTTATCGGAATTTCTGTCTGCCAATCAGATCCAATGGTAGTGCCTTTTGGGGGAGCAGAACCTTACTATGGTACAAACCCAATTGCTTTTGCTGCACCAGGTGAAGATGACATCATTACATTTGATATGGCAACAACAGTACAAGCATGGGGCAAGATATTGCATGCTCGTTCTAAAAATGAAAGCATTCCAGATACATGGGCAGTAGATAAAAACGGAGAAGCAACAACAGATCCATTTAGTGTCAACGCATTGCTGCCTATTGCAGGACCAAAAGGGTATGGTTTGATGATGATGGTCGATGTACTTTCTGGAATATTATTAGGTCTTCCTTTTGGAAACAAAGTATCATCCATGTACCATGATTTAAGTGAAGGAAGAAATCTAGGGCAATTACACATCGTAATTAACCCAGAATACTTTACAAATCTAGAAACATTTAAGCAAAATATTACGACAACCATGACTGATTTAAACAATATTAAACCAGCTCCAGGGTTTGAACAGGTGTCTTATCCTGGTCAACGAAGTGCACAACGAGAAGCTGCATATATGGAAAAAGGCATTGAAATTGTTGATGATATTTATGAATATCTTGAGTCTGACGTTGTTCATAATGATTCCTATGGAAACAAGGATCCATTTGCAAAGTAAAAGATAGATTTAAAAGTCACTGCATCTATCGAAATGATAGGGAATGCGTGACTTTTTCTTTATTTATAAGGGTTTTATCTATACCGTTTTCAAAACTATGCTGACGTATTTATGTTAATTAATAACAACTCGTTGTTTACTTTGAACAATTCAGGAATCAAGTTATACAACAATAGTTAACTATTTTGTTTACTCAATATAAAGACCTGAATAATCATCTGTTATATACTTAATTCAAGCGAATCAGGTGGACGTCTTCCATCTTATTAATATATGTGAAGATACAAAACATGAGGTTACATAACATATACCTTCAGCTTTATTTGTGAAACATCCTACTAATTTGCACTATTTCTCCTTTTACTAGGGGCGTAATTATTTTCGAGTAAAATGATTACAATAAGACCTATGCTTGGACAAGTAGTGTGGATTCGTTGTTGATCGTGAAAGGAGATTTTTTTTTGGAAAGCTTGAAACGAGACCAGCTTAAAGCAGCTGGTTTCAGTGATGATGTTCTACCGTCACAAGATAAGGATAGAACATGGAATACAGGAAATTTCTTTACTGTTTGGATGGGTAGTGTGCATAATATTCCAAACTATATTGCAATAGGTGGTCTTTTTGCTATTGGATTATCTGTTGGGCAGGTTTTTTCGGCAATTATGGTGGCAGCACTTATTATAGCAGCTGTGCTCGTATTTAATGGCCATGCTGGTTCAAAATATGGTTTACCATTTGCTATGTTGATTCGTTCATCATATGGAAATAAAGGAGCCCTATTTCCCGGTGTAATCAGGGGGGTTATCGCAGCAATTATGTGGTTTGGTTTTCAAACATTTGCAGGAAGCCAGGCACTATCCATACTAATAGGCAAGCTGTGGCCAGGCTTTTTAACACTAGGCGGAGACTGGAGTTTCTTCGGACTGACATTGCCAGCTCTTATCTCATTCCTTATTTTTTGGCTGTTTAATGTAGCATTAATTTATGGTGGAATGGATATCTTAGGGAAGTTTACAAATATTCTTTCCCCATTAATTTATATTGTATTTGGTGGAATGGCGATTTGGGCAATTAACTTGGCTGGTGGAATCGGACCGATTCTTTCCTATACAAACGCTGGATTTGAAGGAAATAGTATTATTGTCTTTTTAGCTGCTGTTACTGCAATAATTGCAGCTTGGGCTGCACCGATGGTTAGTGTATCTGACTTTACAAGATTAGCCAAAACACCTAAACATCAAGCAGTCGGTCAAACTTTAGGATTAGTTGTAACTTACCTGCTTTTTGCAGTTGCAAGTATTTCGATTATTGTTGGTTCAGAAATTGCATTTGGAACACCAATTTGGAATGTACTTGATGTGGTTGCTCGTTTTGATGGAACATTTGCTATTGCTATTTCTGTATTAACACTATGTTTAACAACTTTGTCTGTTAACGTAACCGGAAATATTGTTCCTGCAGGCTACCAAATTGCATCACTTTTTCCGAAGCTCTTTACCTTTAAATCAGCTGCAACATTAGCTGCAATCCTCGGAATTCTTATTATGCCGTGGAAGCTAATGGAAAATTCTACAAGTATTTTTACATTTTTAAACATTGTTGCTGGTTTATTAGCACCAATTACTGGGGTAATGCTTGCACACTACTTCATTGTTTCAAAGAAGAAGATTGATTTAAACGAGTTATACTCTAAAAATGGTAAGTATAATTATAAAAACGGGTATAATGTGAATGCGATTGTAGCTACGATTATCGGTGCTGTTCTGAGTTTGATTGGTCAGTTTGTACCGTTCTTTAAAGCCCTTTATGATATCTCGTGGTTTGTGGGAATTGTATCTGCTATTGTAATTTATATACTATTGGAGCTTTCTAAAAAAAAAGAGCAGTTTCAAGAGTTAAATAAAAAAGGCGCATAACTGTAATAAGTTGTTCAATTTGGTACGTCCATTTAATAAAGGAAGGCCTACCATATAAAAGCAGTAAAGATGTAGGCAACTATTTCTTTACTGCTAAAACAAATTTGTATCTAACCAATAGAATTGGTATTAGATAAAGGTTTAACTTCATGAAGCAAGTGAAACAGGAAAGGGGAATTATCAGATGACAACATTTGATCTCATTATTAGAAATGGAAAGATTGTAACGGCAGATTCAATTGTTTCAGGAGATATAGCAGTTAAAGAAGGGAAAATAGTTGAGGTTTCCGCTGATAAGGCTATCGAAGGAACTGCTGTAAAAGAAATCAATGCAGAAGGATTACATATCTTACCTGGCTTAATTGACTCACATGTACATTTTAATGAACCCGGAAGAACAGAGTGGGAAGGACTAGAAACAGGAAGTCGAAGCCTAGCTGCTGGAGGCGCAACATCATTCTTTGATATGCCATTAAACAGTACACCGCCTACTATTAACAAAGCAAACCTAGATTTGAAAAAAGAACGAGCTGAAGAGAAATCAATTGTCAATCCATACTACTGGGGTGGATTAGTTCCTGAAAACATCGCTGATTTAAAAGATCTTCATGAAAACGGTGTTATTGGATTCAAGGCGTTTATGTCACCAAGTGGAATTGCTGACTTTAATAATGTAGATGATGAATCCATTTTTAAAGGGATGAAAGAAATTGCATCACTTGGTTCTCTGCTAGCTGTTCACGCGGAAAGCACGGTAATATGTGACCAATTAGCAGCAGAAAAACAAGAGCAAGGAAAAACAACTGCCAGAGACTTTGTTGAATCAAGACCAATTATTTCAGAAATCGAAGCGGTTAGAAGAATTATTTCTTATGCAGAAGCAACTGGATGTAAGCTTCATATTGTGCATGCAAGCAGCCGTAAAGTTGTAGCAGTAATCAATGATGCGAAACAAAGAGGCGTTGATATTACAGTTGAAACATGTCCACATTATTTATCCTTAACTGTAAAAGACTTAGAAGAAAAAGGAGCAATAGCAAAATGTGCTCCACCACTTCGAGATGAGGATGAAGTAGAAGATCTATGGGCTTCAGTAGCAGCAGGAGAAATCAATGTCATTGCTTCTGACCATTCTCCAGCACCAGCATCCATGAAAACAATTACGGATAACTATTTTGAAGGATGGGGCGGAATCTCCGGAGCTCAATCTACGTTGAATATTATGCTAACAGAAGGTTATTTCAAACGTAACCTTCCATTAGAAAAAATTGTTGCATTAACATCAACAAACCCAGCAGAATTATTCGGATTAGAAACAAAAGGTACAATTGCTGCTGGTTTCGATGCGGATATAACACTTGTTGATCTTAATGAAGAGTTTGTACTGAAAGCAGAAGATTTAAAATATCGTCACAAGCATTCTCCATATGTTGGTAAAACATTTAAAGGAAATGTAAAAACAACAATCGTAAATGGAGAAGTTGTATTTACAAATGGAGAAATAGTAGAGAAATAAATCTTTAACAAGCATTAACTGGCTGTAATCTCTCACCTCTGAGTGTGAGGGAACAGCCCGTAAATTCCTGATTCTGTTCTAATTTAAGTGGGAGAGGTAAGGAAATCTCCACTTAATGAAGCATCACTATATAAACATTCAGTTAGAAAAGGGGTATTCAAATGGGATTTGATGCAGTAATTAAAAATGGAAATGTTGTACTTCGTGATGGTGTCTATAATGTGGATATCGGAATTAAAAATGGAAAAATTGCTAGCATTGCAGAGGAAATTACAGAGCAAGCAAATGAAGTAATTGATGCAAAAGGTCAATATGTTATGCCGGGAATGATTGATACACATGTGCATATTAGTGAACCTGGCCGTACAGAGTGGGAAGGCTTTGAAACAGGTTCTAAAGCACTTGCAGCAGGTGGAACAACAAGCTATGTTGAAATGCCGCTTAATGCTATTCCAGCAACCATCAATAAAGAAACATTAGACTTGAAGCTAGAAGCTGCTAAAAGTCAGAACTATGTCGATTATGCATTCTATGGTGGACTTGTTCCAGAAAACATCAATCAGCTGGAAGAATTAGTAGATGCAGGCGTTCCAGCATTCAAATGCTTTATGTCTGCAATAACTGCAGAAGTTCCTGGCGACTTTGTTAATGTTGATGACTATGCATTGTATAAAGGCATGCAAAAATTAGCTGAATTGGATCAAATTCTATGTATTCATGCTGAAAACCCAACGATTACTGCGAAACTGGCAGATGAAATGGTGCGTGAAGGCAGAACAACAGCAATAGATTATGTTGATTCACGTCCAATTTTTACGGAAGTTGAAGCAGTTCAGCGTGCATTATTGTTTGCGAAAGAAACTGGATGCAAACTGCATTTTGTGCACATTAGTACTTCTGAAGCAATTCAGAAAATCCTTGAAGCACGCAGAGATGGTGTCGATGTAACAGTTGAATCATGTACACATTATTTTGCACTTACTGCAGAAGATGTAGAAGAAATTGGACCAAGAGCTAAATGCCAACCGCCATTGAGAAAAGCAAAAGACCAAGCAAGATTATGGGATGAGCTGATGGCAGGCAATATCGATTGGTTAACCTCCGATCATTCTCCATGTACAGAAGACCTTAAACAAGGAAATATTTTCGATGCATGGGGCGGAATCAGTGGTGCACAAAATAATGTAGATATTATGTTTGATCTAGCTGTTAAAAAACGCGGGTTACCCGTGCAAAAATTTGTGGATTTAATCGCAACAACTCCAGCGGAGCGTTTCAACTTGCCAAATAAAGGTGAAATTGCCGTTTCCAAGGATGCAGATATCATTCTAGTTGATCCGAACAGCTCTTACACGCTAAACAGAGAAGACCTTTATTATAAAAATAAGCATAGTGCTTATGAAGGAAGAAACATTGACTGTCGTGTAACGAAAACGATTGTACGCGGAAATGTTGTTTATGATTTAGAACAAGGCATTGTAGGCGAACCAATTGGTAAGCTGATGACTGTGAATAACTAATATGATTTGTATTACAAAAGGTGTCCTTCTTATGAGGGACATCTTTTTGTATAAATTGCATATTTCGAAAGTTACTTCATCCTGACAGCACATTATATTTAAAATAATGAGGAATAAATCACCCTAATAGATAGAAATTAAAAAAGGCAATTGTTATCTTTGCATAGAAAATAGCTGAGTTTAATAAGAGCTTGTTCTCTTGTCTTATTGGACAAATCACAAATTACACTATTAAATAATTCTCATCTGCAGTACAAATTGAACAATTGACTATTTAGAGTACATAAAAGATGAATATAAGTTGGTTAGTATGAACAATATACTTAATAAATTTAGTTGTAATCGACATTTACATGTAATTCAATTAATTTTACAATGAAATGCAGTACAGAGTTGGGAGCGGATACAACATAGCATATAATTAGAGGATTTCTAAATTGTTCACATGGCAGTGTGAGCAATAAGGGGTATTTTACATAAATGCATGTCAGAAGTTTCACTTGTTTTCTGTACAAGTTAATAATAAAGGATGGGACAAGAATGGAGAAAACAGAGAAAAAGAAAAAATTTCAATTGCCTCATATTTATGTAATCTTATTCATTTTTAGTGCACTTGCTGCAATCGCTACCTATTTCGTACCGGCAGGTGAATTTGAGCGGGTGCCAGGACCGGACGGAAGGGAAACAGTGAATCCTGAGTCTTTTACACAAATTGAATCATCACCTGTAGGGATTGTTGACTTCTTGACGATCATTCCAAGAGGCTTAATTGAAGCTGGGGAAATTATATTTTTCACATTTATGATTGGTGGAATGTTCATGGTGCTGAAAAAAACAGGCATCATTGAAATAGTAGTTGATCGCTTAGCAAATCGTTTTGCTAATAAAAGTATTTTGATCATTCCTGTACTTACAACTGTTTTTGCAATCGTTGCTACATTAATTGGTACACCGGAGTTAACACTTGTGTATATTCCTGTCATCATGCCACTGATGATTGCGTTGGGATATGACTCTATTGTTGCGGCAGCTATTGCTTTAATTGGGTCAGTAGTTGGTTTTACTGCGGGAGTACTTAATCCAGTGAATGTAGGATTATCACAGCAAATTGTCGGTGTTCCGCTGTTTTCAGGGATGAGCTTTCGCATCATTATTTTTGTTCTAACTGTAGCAGTTGCCTCACTTTACATCATGCGCTACGCTAAAAAAGTTAAAAACAATCCGTTAAATAGTTTTGTCTATGAAGATGATGTAGAGAAAAGAAAGCAATATCAACACCAGGATAAATTAGAAGTTAGGACAATGACAGCGAGACAAAAGTATGCATCTTTTGCAGCGCTCCTATTTATGGGAATCTTAGTCTATGGCGTACTTAATCATGGCTGGTTCATGGTCGAGATGGCTGGACTATTTGTCTTCATGGGTATTATTGTAGGTTTAATTTCAGGACTAAACTCAACAGAAATATCAGAAGGATTTACAGAAGGTTTCCGGGATGTATTAATGGGAGCTATTATCATGGGCTTAGCTCGTGGGGTTTCGGTCGCGCTAGAAGATGGTCATATTATGGATACAATTGTCTATAGCTTAGGATCGGTAGTTGGCGATTTTCCTGCTGTTTTCGGTGCAGTTGGAATGTACCTCGTTCAATTAACCATAAACTTTATCATTCCGTCTGGCAGTGGACAAGCACTAGTAACAATGCCGATCATGGGACCTTTAGCTGATCTTATCGGTGTGACGAGACAAACGGCAGTACTTGCCTTCCAGCTCGGAGATGGATTTGCACATATTCTTTATCCAACATCAGGATACTTTATGGCTGCTTTAGCAATTGCGGGTGTTACTTGGCAAAAATGGGTAAAATTCTTCTTGCCGCTGTTTTTCATCTTTTCAGGAATCGCGATTATTGCATTAGTCATTGCCCAATCGATTCAATACACAGGCTGAACGAGCTAACATATAAAGGAAAGAGATTGGAACATAACCAGGGTGTTTAATTTGTGAACAATGCATAAACTTTGTGTAGGAAATATGCGTAAGGTATTTTTCAAATCGAAGTGTTTGCATCAATCACGTCTGAATTTCAGGTGATAAAAACACTTCGTTCCAGCTTCTTTCTTTTGAAGCTTTGTATTTGTATTTTGTTATTGTTTAATATGGATAAAAATGATTTATTTTTTTATCATAAATGGCATAGAAACAGTAGCTAGAGATAGGTATAATAAGTTATAGAGCTAATAGAAATTATATTTTAACGCTATCTTTTACAAAGATAGTGTGTGATAGAAAGGAAATGTAATATGACTGAGTTAAGTAAAGAGTTAACAGATATGCTAGAAACGCTAGGATCACATGGCAAGGATCCTGCAGGCGGAGTATCACGCTTTCTTTACACAGAGGAATGGGTTGCTGCACAAAAGTATTTAGAGAAAGAAATGGTGGATGAAGGCTTAGATGTACATTTTGACGAAATCGGAAACTTATTTGGTACATTGAAAGGGTCTAAATATCCTAATGAAACTATCCTATCAGGTTCTCACGTAGACACTGTTGGAAACGGCGGATATTATGATGGACAATTTGGTATCGTAGCAGCTTTCATAGCGATCAAACATCTAAAAGCAAAATATGGACAGCCTTTACGTAATATTGAGGTCGTCTCAATGGCTGAAGAAGAAGGAAGCCGTTTCCCTTACTCATTCTGGGGTTCAAAAAACATTGTCGGAATCGCCAAAAACGATGATGTAAGAAACATTACGGATTTTGATGGTGTTCCATTTGTAGAAGCGATGCATAAGGCTGGATTTGACTTCAGAGATGATACAAAAGGAATGCGTGAAGATTTTAAAGCATTTGTTGAGATTCATAATGAGCAAGGAAATGTATTAGAAACGGAAGAAAAATCAGTTGGTGTCGTTCACAGTATCGTTGGTCAACGTCGATTCAATATTGAAATCAGCGGCCAAGCAAACCATGCAGGTACAACACCAATGGGCTACCGTAAAGATACAGTTTTCGCTACGAGTCAAATGGTATCCGAAATAATTACTGCTGCAAGAAAGCATGGGGATCCATTAGTAGCAACTGTTGGTAAAATTGAAGTAACACCTAATGTTGTCAATGTTGTTCCAGGAAATACATTGTTTACACTAGATATCAGACATACGGAGAAAGACGCTTTAGTTCAGTTTACAGAAGAAGTATATGAAATACTAAATCGTTTAGCACAAGAGCACCAAGTAGGCTTAAATATTGACATGTGGATGGATGAAGATCCAGTGCCAATGGATAAGAATATCGTTGATCTAATGATTAAGCAATGCGAAGAAAATGGCTTAAATTATAAATTAATGCACAGCGGTGCGGGTCATGATTCCCAAATCTTTGCTCCTAAGATTCCGACTGCAATGATTTTCGTTCCAAGTCGTGATGGAATAAGTCACAACCCTGCTGAATATACAGAGCCAGCAGACTTAGCTGAGGGTGTAAAAGCATTAATGGGTGCACTGTACGAATTGGCTTATAAAGAGTAAGTTCGATTTTAAGGCTATTTTGGCAACTAAGTAACAACAAATTTTATAGTTTTTTGAAGTAAAACAAAAGCAAGAAGGAATACTTTTCTTCTTGCTTTTGTTTTAGGAAAATAAGAAAGTAAAAACCTAGCTATTTGCATAAATGCAACGAAGGCATTCACCGAAAGGTTGGTGAATGCCTAGTTTTCTAACCTATTCTTCGCTTTCCAAAATTGTTCCGATTAGTAAAGCAACTCGAATTCGAAGTGAATCTGTTGGATCTCGGAAGGAACAGCCAAGCAACTCTTCCATCTTTTCAATCCGATACTTCACTGTATTTCGATGAACGTATAATCTTCTGGATGTTTCAGATATTTCACATTGGCAGTCCAAATACGTCTCCATGGTTTTTACTAAATCAATTTCCTCTTTCGTATTTGGGTAAGCGAGTGTTTTTAATGTGTTTTCGTATAAAGCCTTTAAATCCTTTCGAGGCAAGGTTGTTAACAATTCGTCAATCTCTCTTGTTCGGTAAAAATTAATAAAGCCAGACTTATTTAAATCATAGCCATTCATAATTGCATCCACTGCTTCGTAGTATGCGTTTGGAATATCAATGGGTGATTGAACTAAATTACTAATGCCAAATGAAATTGTGAGATTTCCATCTTGTAAATTCCTTTGCACATTTTCAACAAATTCAGTTACGCGATTGATTTCTGTTTCATTATAATTGGAAAATTGTAAGAGCATGACGAAATATTTTTCCTTTGTAAATAAAATGGCATCCATATCATTATTTACAATTTCGTCTTCCAGCTGGTCATAGATGCTATTATGAAGCTCAGCTATTTTTTTTTCATATAATTGCAATGCCTCATAGTTATCACCATCTGGATCAATTGTACAAATAATACTAATCGTATCCAGTTTATCATCGAGGCCATAGTAATGTGTGCGGCTTAAAATTTCCTCATTGGAGTGTATTCGTCTTTCAATTAGGTCTGCAAAAAAGTTGTTTTTCAATAATCGAGTATTTTCCTCAATTGCTTGTTCTTTTATAATCGTAAATGAGATAACATTACCAGCTTGTTCAATTGCCATTTGTGATGAAGGATATGGTAAAGTAGATGCATCGAGCATGACGAGCATACTGTTATGCTGCCTCTTTGTCTGTACTGGAAAGGTAGCAATCGATATCCCTTCACCAGTGGAGATTTTAAATGTGCCCCCCTGCCGTCCACGCGGTAAATCACTTTTTATTGCATGAACGATTTCTTCCTCCACAGTCTGCATGGATTCTTTTCGGAAATCATGACTATGGGCGATTTTTTCTCCTCTATGATTCAATAGCATGACAGGACGATCTAGAAAATGCCCCAGTTGCTCGACAAGAGAATTTAAACTATACTCCTTAAACATCATATCGGAAAACTGTTTTTGGACATGTAGTGCATAATAAAGCTGTTCTGCTTTATCATCATTTAAGTAATTCAATATGTGACGGGATAATTCACCTAAAGTTAGGTCTGTTGGAAGGTCGATGATAGGAAATGCTAATTCATTGGCTAGGAGTTTAACCTCTTCCGGTAGTTCCTTTAGAAAACGATTGATCTTGATGACGATGCCAGTACAATTTAAGTCATGCATTTGTCTAATTAGTTTACAGAGTTCTTGTGCATCGTCTTTAAAGGCATATCCTGAAGTAAGTAATAAATGGTTATTATCTAAAAACTGAATAACATCAGGTGTATCGGAAATATTGACAGATTGTACGTTTTTTGTTAATCCGCGATGACCAGCGATAACGGTACAGTCCTTCATTGCTTCTAAAATAAATAAATTATTTAACGTTTTCACTTTAATACCATCCCTTGTGCATTTGTTCTATTTCGTGCTGTTTCCATGAAGTGAAATACATTGTAATTATATACTTATTTAAGGTTAAAGTAAATAAAAAAGCAAAGGGCTTTTAGTCATTTTAAACAATGATATTTTTAATTGATTTGTGTAAAATAGATAGGTAGCGGTTAATTACGGATAATTTAATGAAGGATTTGAGGTACTAATTCATGAACGATTTTAATAAGAAGGCCATCCGAGGTGGAAATTCGTTAACTAGCTGGGAAGCAAACGCTACAAGTAAAATCGTTTTCCAGATTCTTAATGACCATTCAAATGGCACCGTTCACAGCGTTTTTAATAATAGCTTTAATTTGATTTTTGGTGAAAGAATGATTCATATTGGTTCCGTAGAGAATGGTGTAGCCCCATTTGGTATTGGGATGGAGCACATGAATGCACAACTGCTAACGAGACAAATCAAAGGAAATCTACCGGTTCAATGGGATGCTTTTAACAAGCAGTTAATTATTGGAAACAAACATCTCCTTTCATTAAATCAGGTGGTCCGAACAAATCATCTGCTGTCTGAACAATCGTTTAATACTACAAGTATTCAGCGCAATCTAGATTGGATAATTTCTAAACTACGTCATGAATCTTGGCAAACAGGATTAGCTCAGACAGTTGAAGAAAAGGAATATATTATCGATTATCTTTTATCGAGGAAAATTACAGATGCAAATCAATCGCTGTTTCGTAAGTTTGATGAGTTGGATTGTGTTGTGAAGAATTGTTACGGTCCGGATGTTCAAAATGTCTTTGATTATTGGATTGGTAGAGGATTAGGTCTTACACCAAGTGGTGACGATCTTCTTACTGGGATATGTGCAAGTCTTTCTGTTTTGCAGGGAACATCGAATCGCTTCCATTTACAGCTTAGAGGGTACGTGACACAATATGGTTTGCAACGTACAACACAAGTAGGTTATGAATACCTCTATTATGCAGCGCAGCATAAATATCATTCCCATTTAATTCAGTTTTGTTCGGCTTTGCTTACAGAACAGGAGTCAAGTTTATCAGCTGTTTTAGAGGAAATGAGGGCTATAGGACATACATCTGGAACAGACACAATAATTGGTGTGTTATTGGGGATGAAAATTGGACTCGTTGACTAACATGCTTTTTCGTTTTTGCCTTCTGTTTTGAAGTCGGGTAACTGGCTTGAAAGAACGAACATATGGAATATCCATATGGAAATATTACGTTAATATATTATTATAGGTTGGTGTTAATATGAAAGAGTTGCTAAAATCTAGTAACTGGGTATCGGGCTTACAATGGCTCTTTTTTATTTTTACAAATATTGTTGTCATACCGATAACAGTTGGAGCTGCATTTGAATTATCGCAAGAAACAATTGTTTCAATGCTTCAATTATCCTTCATTGTGACAGGGCTCGCATGTATCATTCAAGCATTGCTTGGTCACCATCGTGCAATTATGGAAGGGCAGTCAGGGCTATGGTGGGGAGTTATCCTTACACTTGTTAATACTGCTGTAGCACAAGGAATGCCATTAGATGTACTAGGTGGTAGTTTAACGGTTGGTATTATCATTTCCGGTGTTCTAACAATTTTGATTGGTATAACTGGAATTGGGCCAATACTTGCCAAGCTTTTTAACCCAGGTGTAATGGGTGTTTTTATGTTTTTATTTGCATGTCAATTGGTTGGAATCTTTTTGAAAGGAATGTTAGGTATTCCTTTTGGAAATGTTGAGGGCGAGGTTTATATTGATCCAGCTATTTCCATACTATCAATTGTAATTGCACTTATCGTTATTATTATTAGTATTAAGGGTTCATTAGAAATTCGAAAGTATGGTTTATTAATTGGAATAATTATTGGTTGGATTGCATATGCAATTATTTTCAAAACAGAATCTGTAGCAGGTGCCCAAGCAAAGGCATTCAGTTTTGAATTATTTCCGTTTGGAGCACCAGCATGGGATATTGGTATTATTTTAACGGTTGTTTTAACCGGCTTGTTAAATACAGCTAATACATTTGGTGCACTTAAAGGAACTGACAGTATGTATGGAAAAGAAGCAACGAACAAACAATACCGTAATTCGTTTACAATCACAGGATTTGTGACAGGTTTTGCTGGTATGTTTGGGCTTGTTCCATATTCACCGTATGTGTCATCGATTGGTTTTCTAAACCAAACTGGAATCATTAAAAGGATACCATTTCTTATTGGTGGATTTCTGTTCTTCATGATGGGTATTATTCCTTCAGTTGGAGCATTTTTCTCGACGCTTCCATTAAGTATTGGTAGTGCGGTTTTATTTGTATCTTATTTGCAGATTGTCATTTCATCTAGGAACTTCTTTAGGTATGTTAAATGGAATACAAGAAATGTTTATCGTTCTGCGATTCCATTACTTGTAGGTATCATCATTATGACAATGCCGGCATATTATTTTAATTCATTACCGGAAATCATTCGTCCATTATTAAGTAATGGCTTAATCGTTGGTATTACACTTGCATTAATTTTAGAAAATCTAATATCATGGGATAAAGTCGACTAACATGGATGAAATTAATAGATATTGTACGGAATCAGAGGTTACTCATCTGATTCCGTTTTTTTATTTACTTAAAATTACAATGTTTCCGCGAAAATATGACCAAATTTATCGATCCTATAATATATTTTTGTTTAATACGCAAAATATAGATGATGAGCACCCAAATCAAGAGAAACAAAAGGGAAACGGTAACTCATAGGGGTTATGAGCACCCGAATGAAGAGAAATAAAAGAGAAACGGTAACTCATAGGGGCGATGAGCACCCGAATGAAGTGAAACAAAAGGAAAGCGGTAACTCATAGTGGCGATGAGCACCCGAATGAAGTGAAACAAAAGGGAAACGGTAACTCATAGGGGCGATGAGCACCCGAATGAAGAGAAACAAAAGGAAAACGGTAACTCATAGGGGCGATGAGCACCCGAATGAAGTGAAACAAAAGGAAAACGGTAACTCATGAGAGCGATGAGCACCCGAATGAAGAGAAACAAAAGGAAAACGGTAACTCATGGGAGCGATGAGCACCCAAATGAAGAGAAATAAATACAGAATAACCCATCAATTTTTACGCAAGCATTAGTTAGCAGAGCGAATTTTCAGTGCTATTTACCCAACTGGTTCTTATGTAATAAGTCGTTATTTTGTGCAAATGTGATAAAAAAAAGAGACAAATTAGCAAAAATAGCATAATCACAATATTTTATGTCGGTTTTATATAATAAAAAACGATTTAGTTTGTACGTTATGAACAATGACATTATACCTGGAAGCGCTTATAATCAAAAGGGCTTAAGAGTTATCATAAACTACTTGATGACTTAACAATTATAAAATAGATAGATTGATGAAAAGGGGTTGAAAGCCAGTATGTCTACAAAAAATGATACACTGACTGTTGATGATAAAAAGAATTTACAGAGTCACGAAAACGATTCATTAAAGCCGAATACTGAAAAAGATAGGACGTTAGGTCCATTTGGCTATATGTCGATGTGGGTCGGTGACGGGGTTAACATGGGTAATATGACACTAGGTGCTAGTATCATCGTACTTGGTGTGGCAACATTAAATGCTGTTCAAACTTTTGCTGCAGCTTTGGTAGCGATTGGAATTATTTCAATAATATTTGCATTAAATGACAGACTTGGTTATCGAACAGGAATACCTTACGTTGTACAACTTAGAATGTCTTTCGGTGAAAAAGGTACAATAATATCCTCACTACTACGAGGAGTACCGGCAGTTATCTGGTATGGTATTCAAAGCTGGATCGGGGCAACGGCTTTAAATGAAATTGTTAAGATTGCCTCAGGCGGTTCGATCGATAACGTTGCAATTTGTTTTATCATATTACAATCTTTACAAATTGTGCTTTCTATGTTTGGATTCCATGCAATTAAATGGGTTGAAACGGTGGCATCTGTGGTGCTTATGCTAATTATAGCGTTTGTAGCTGTAGTACTTCTGAAAGATCATAGTGCTGTTATCGCAGATAGCTGGGTACGTGCAGAAGGATCATGGGGACTTCCATTCTTTGGATTTATTATGGTATTTATGGGTAACTATGCTGCGATTTTCTTAAGCGCTGCTGATTATTCAAGAGAACTTAAATCAGGGATTAGTGATAAAAAACGTGGGCTATTTTACTTCTTGCCAATTGCTATTTCATATGGTTCGGTAATTGTAGTTGGTGCAATGCTTGCGACTGCAACTGGATTCACAAACCCGGCAAGAGCATTACCAGCATTAATTGATAATACGTTTATTACGATCTTTATATCTGCTTTTATCGTATTTGGATCGGTTGCTGTTAATATGGTTGCGAATATTGTATCACCAACCTATGTAATTCAATTGTTTACAAAATTAGATTATAAAATTGCTGTAATTATAACTGGACTTTTAGGAATGGTTTCATTCCCTTGGTTGTTAGTACAAGACTCTTCCGCAAAAGGTCTCGACATGTTTGTACTTATTTATTCAGCATTTTTAGGACCTTTAGTTGCTATTCTATTAGTTGAATACTACCTATTAAGAAAACAAAAAGTGAATATAAAGAAATTATATGAAAAAGATGGACAATTTGCAGGCTCGAACCCAGCAGCATTTACTGCGATGTTAATCGGTGCAGCTGCAGCCTTCTCATTTGTTGATCTAGCATGGATAATCGGCTTTATTGTTGCAGGTATTTCTTATATTATTATTTCGAAATACGCATTTAAGGGTTCAAGGTTTAAAAAGGATACAATTTACGAAAATAAATAAATGATTAAAGGAACGCCTGTGGAGACAATAAATAATCCACAGGCGTTTTTTGTTGCGTGTATATTAAAAACTAAATGTTTATATTTTTACCTTTTTCATAATACCCTTGCATCACTTCTTGCGGTACCATGTTCCCGCCAGTTGCCCATATTAGATGGTGAGCCTGTTTCATCTTATCTGTCAGATTATGTTTTTTGATATAGTTTCGACCACTTTGCTGTGACATAAGCTGAACAGGACCATAAAACCCAGCTAGTGCAGATGGTTCTAAGAAGATGTCTTCTGTATCAGCCAAATCACGAAGCAAAGCATACAGTCTCGCATCTTGGATCGTATAGCAGCCACTTAGCAAATGTCTAATCGTTTCACCTACAAAACTGGAAGTCCTTCCTACAGCAAGCCCATCTGCATCAGTCTGGTTACTCAAGCCGAAGTCCTGAACAGAGATCTTGTCTTGAAGCCCTGTCAACTGACCCAGTAAAAAGCATGGAGAATTTGTAGGCTCTGCGAAAAAACAATGGACATGTTCTCCAAACTCAGCATGAAGACCAAAAGTAACCCCGCCTGGTCCGCCTCCAACGCCACACGGAAGATATACAAATAATGGTTGATCTGCATTAACTTCAATGTTCATCACATGTAATTGTTCTTTTAATCGTGAGGCGGCAACTGCATAGCCTAAAAAGAGATTTCTTGAGTTTTCATCATCAATAAAATGACACCTAGGATTATTTTCGGCTTGCTTTCTCCCTTCAATCACTGCTTTACTATAATCAGATTCGTATTCTATAACCTGAACACCTTTGCTGCGCAGAAGGTCTTTTTTCCATTGCTTTGCATCTGCAGACATATGTACGGTTACTTTAAATCCAAGTTGGGCACTCATAATGCCAATGCTCAAGCCGAGATTGCCCGTAGAACCAACTGAGATTTCATAGTTTGAAAACAACGTTCTAAATGTATCGCTGTCAAATTGGGTATAGTTTTGATCAACAGAAATATAATGATGCTTTGAGGCAACCTCTTCAGCATGCTTTAATACTTCATAAATCCCACCCCTAGCCTTAATGGATCCAGATATTGGTAAATGACTATCGCATTTTAATAGGAGGTCTTTTTGAAATGCAACATCATATTTTTGCTCCATTACTCTCTGCATGCTACGTATTGGTTTTATAGGTGACTCAATAATACCTTCTGTCTCCATAGTTTCAGGGAAAACTTTAGCTATATAGGGTGCAAAACGCTTTAGTCGTTCTGCTGCATCATCTATATCCGCATTTGTTAGTGTGTTTTTGGAGTTCTCCATTCGATATGCAGGGTTTGGCCAGAAAACTTCATCTGCATAGACTATTTCTTCAAGAATTGGATGTTGCTTCACCCATTGTTCCATTGTTTTATCTGCAATTAGTTTACTTACCATAACATCAATCCTTTCCATATAATTTACTGACAAATTCTAGCTTAATCTTCGGAATTTATTACTCCTATATAGTCTATCATTTTGTTCCTCAATAAATCGAATGGAATTTTGAATTTTTTCTTCATTGACTATAGAAAGTACGAGAGGATGTTAAAAGTTTATAAAGCTTCGGTACGGGAAACGTAATTTGTAAAATCTCTAATAAGGCGGTTCTAACAATGAAAAGTTTCATTATAATTTTGGGTATTAGTAGTGTTATGTTTCTAATCTCTTGCAGCAGCTCTGAGACGACCACTGAGGAAAGTAATGCACAAGATGCGAATAAAGAAGCTCAAGAAACAGCTGCAGATAAAGAGCAATTACGAGCACACGCAGATTTGATTGTAGACGCATTAGATAATAAAGATTTTGAACAATTATCCACTTTTGTTCATCCGGAAAAAGGGATTCGATTTACTCCATATGCATTTATAGAGGAAGAAGAGCAGCCTATTTTTGAGGCTGAACAAGTGCGTGGATTCCCTAATGATAGTGAAGTATATGAATGGGGAACAGAGGATGGGACAGGAGATGCAATCCGGTTAACTCCTAATGCGTATTATCATGACTATCTCTATATTCGTGATTTTACGGAATCAACCGAAATACTAGTAAATGACATTGATCCGCGTGGCAATATGAGGATGAATGTGGGAGAAGTTTATCCAGAAGCAAGGTTTGTAAGCTATTATGTACCTGGAACAGATGAGGAAATGGATTGGGCAAATCTTATTCTTGCCTTTGAGGAAGTGAACGATGATTGGTACTTGGTTGGTATAATTGTGGATCGTTGGACAACCTAGTAGATCTAGATCTATTATCGAAACCTCAAGCATCTTTGTCGAAAAATGTTAATGATTCCTTAATTCAATATAAACTGTTAGAATATAATAATAATCGAATTAATCTTACTATTAAATACAAAACGGAAATTAATAGGGTACAAAGAGGTGGGCAATGTTGGGAAATGTAATTCACATGCAGGATGTAACGTGGAGAAGAGAGGGAGAGCACATTCTCTCTAATATCAATTGGCAGGTTTCAAAAGGTGAGCATTGGGCAATTTTAGGATTAAATGGTTCAGGAAAAACGACACTATTAAACATGATTAATGGCTATATTTGGCCAACCACTGGACAAGTCAGTGTATTAAATCAAGTCTTTGGAAAGACGGATATTAGAGAATTACGGAAATCAATTGGCTGGGTCAGTTCATCTCTACAGGAAAAAATAAAAGGAAGCAATTATACAGAAGATATCGTTGTAAGCGGGAGTTTTGCCTCAATTGGACTGTACGATAACCCTACCACGGGAGACTATAAAAAAGCGAATCGAATCATGGAACAATTAGGCTGCGATTATTTACAAGGTCGTACCTATCAAACCTGTTCACAGGGAGAAAAGCAAAAAATATTAATTGCAAGGGGATTAATGGCATCACCGGAATTGCTTATTTTAGATGAGCCAACAAATGGACTAGATTTTATTTCAAGAGAAGGATTATTAGCTGCCGTCAATCAATTGTCATTAGAAGAAGAGGCTCCAACCATTATTTTTGTAACACATCATATTGAAGAGATATTGCCGATTTTCTCAAACACACTGTTGCTTCGTCAAGGCACAATATTTGATAAAGGTAAAAGTGTAAATGTATTAACAGATCGAAACCTGTCTCGTTTCTTTAATACCTCTGTTAATGTTGAATGGCAGAAAAATCGAGCCTGGATGACAACAGCACATTAATTTCGATAAATATTTCCCAGGAAATATATACTGTTTTTCTTCGAATTAGGAATAGTACCAGCGAAATAATGAACGAGTAAAAATATATCTTTTAGTGTGGCCTCGATTTTGACTTTTTTGACGTCTATTACGGTGATTAATGCGAAACACGGTCAGATACAGCTTCCTTATAAAATTAGTTGAAATTTAGTTCCTTGAAGTAGAGTCCATTTTGATTAATCGTATTTTAAAAATGGACTCCGTTTGGCTGCTCACTCTTTCCGGTAATGGTATTTATCCTTGGAACTCATGACGATCTAAGCTCATGAAAAAAACAGGTCCAGGTTCTTCTGGGATATCTGGGACCATTTTGATAATCTGAAACCCAACTTTTTCATAAGCTTGGATAGCTATACGATTGTTAACCTCTGGATTAATAATACACCTGTCTACACTTTCATCTGAAAAAACAAACTGACTTAGGAAAAGTGAAAGAACTTTAGTGCCAAGTCCTTTATTTCTATACTTCTCTTCTCCTATAAATAGGTCTAAGCTAGCTGAGTTAGTTAGATCAACGTACTTTTCAAATACTGGATAATCACTCCAATTAAATGTTTGTATATAACCAATAGGTGTATCATCATAAAGAATTAGATACGGATCAGTTGGCTCAACCCGTTTGATATAATCAGAAAATTCCTTAGCTACCTTCTCATAAGGTTCCTTTTTGTTGAAGGCCCAAAAACGGTTAACAAAGTGGTCATTTCTAATCCAGTTATACAAAAGTGGTAAATCCTCTAATATAAGCCTTCGAAATTTAATCATGTTTGAATCCAATTTCATATTCCCCCTTCTGAATTGGTTAGTGTGGCTTACCTAGCATTCAAGAGTTATACGAGACGGAACCTACCCAAAAAGATTAAGCTATTATTTCAACGTTAGATTACTCCTATTTCTTTATTATAATATCCCATTTTGATTATTGAAAAATCATTACTGAAAAACTTTCCAAGTAATCAATATAATCCTTTGCTTCCCAACTGATATCTTCTAAAAATGCCCCGAGTTCGGGCTCATCAGTTTCAATTGCCAAAGCTGTTTGAGGTGAAAAGCAATAATAATTGCTAATACTAATGATGCCAATAACTGTCTCATTTCTTATCCTTAAAAGAAATTTATCTATTCGTTCTAGAATAGTATAATTTCAAAATAGAAAAAAAGCTATATAAAGTGTGTGATAGCAGTAAATAGACGTTTTCCAATATGGATATCGTTGAATAATTCATTAGCAGCTAAAACCGAACGTTTATTAAAAATATATAATAAAAGGTTTGTTATTGACGTTATAATCCAATCGTGATAGTATTATTCAGTACTGTTTTTATATTAATTATCATACTTTAAGCAAAAGGAGATCTGACTGTGCATTTCAAAAAACATTATGAAGAGATCAAAAAAATTGCTGAACAAATATATTATCATCCAGAGTTAGGATATAAAGAGCATCAGACGAAGCAAACAATAATTGATTATTTAAAAAAGGTTAATTCAACCATCCAAATTGATGAATTTAGTACAACAGGATTCCGAGTTACACTAGGAAATGAAAAGAAAGACTTGCACCTTGCTTTTATTGCTGAATTGGATGCTGTATATGCGCCTACACATATGCATGCAAATAAAGAGACAGGTGCAGCGCATAACTGTGGGCACTATACACAGGTAGCAATAGCACTTAGCCTATATCATTATTTGTACAAGACAGAAGCATACAGAGACTTAGATTATCAAATTACATTTGTTTTTGTTCCTGCAGAAGAGTACTTGGATTTAGCTTATCGCGAAGGGCTAATGAAAGAAAAAACGATTGAACATTATGGTGGTAAACCTGAGGCAATGAGATTAGGGGTATTTGATGATATTGATCTCGCCATTTGCGTTCATGCAATGGGTGGAGAATTTGATAAGCGGTCTACAGAAATAAATGCTGATCTAGCTGGTTTTCTGTATAAAAAATATACATTCAAAGGAAAAGCAACACATGCTGGATTTGATCCGTTTTCGTCAAAAAACGCATACAATATGTCGACATTATTTAATGTTGCTGTTGGCTTGAGTCGTCAGCAATTAAAAGATTCAGAACAAGTCAGAATAAATCCAATTGTAATGGAATCTGACATGTCTACAAATGTCGTGCCAAACCGCATTATGGTAGGTACAGATTTGCGTACAAAATCGGTGGAGTATATGAAAGAAGCGGCAATGAAATTAGATGATGCTGCTAAAGGCAGTGCTTATGCCTTACAGGGAGAAGTTGAAGGGACTACCCAAATGGGATATCTTCCTTTTGTTCAAGATCGTTATCTGTCAGAATTTGTGCTGGAGGCATTCGAGGAAAACGAGGAAATTGAAGCGATAAAGAATAATAACTTTATTAGTGCTGCTGGGGACATTGGTGATTTATCCTATATGATGCCATGTATCCAAATTGGTTACAGTGGCTTTACTGGCACGATTCATGGTGATGACTTTATCGATATCGATCCTGAGTACATTTATGAGATTTTTCCAAGGTTTTTAGCTGACGTTTTGAAAAAAATGAACGGACGAATTGATAAAGCTAAGTTATACAAAAGAAGTTATGAATCGTATATAGAATTAATTGAAGGAATTGTTAAGTAACTATCTGGGGAAGAGGACAATCACATGAAGAACAAAAACTTTATATTTCTTATTATCTTTGTGCTTATTATTATTACAGTAGCTGAAATGATTGGTTTTCAGAGTATACCAATAGGAAGTATCTCGATTGGATTATTACCTTTAGTATTTGCTATTGTGATTACGATGATTTTAGGGTTGCAACTGTTTCGAAAAGGTTTCTGGAGGCATGTTTATAGTAAAGCAAACATTGATTTTGCCGGGAAGTATTTAATTTTTATTATGCTGCCATTAATGGCTCGATACGGAGCAGATGTAGCCCCGCAAATAAGAGAAATACTTCAGGTTGGATGGGTATTTTTATTCCAAGAAATTGGAAACCTTGGTACAGTTGTATTTGGACTGCCAATAGCAATTCTGCTTGGATTAAGACGTGAAGCGATTGGTGCAACGTTAGGAATTGGGCGTGAAGGTGAGCTTGCGTATATATCAGAAAAATATACCCTTAATTCCAGTGAGGGAAGAGGAGTTCTTTCCTTGTATATTATTGGTACATTATTTGGAACGATTTTCTTCAGTATTTTAGCACCAATATTGCTCGGTTTCGGTTTTCCGGTTGAAGCACTGGCGATGGCATCAGGAGTGGGATCTGGAAGTATGATGAGTGCATCTTCTGCAAGTTTAGTTGCACAGGTTCCTGACATGGAAAGCACGATTTTAGCCTATGCTTCTGCAAGTCAATTATTAACAAGCTTTCTTGGAACATTTACAATGGTATTTTTAGCTGCGCCATTACAGAAATTTATGTACAAACTATTGGTTAGAGGTGAAGAATAATGGCTAACATGTTAACGAATAAATATATAAAGTACGGCCTGATATTGCTTCTTAGTGTTAGCCTGATTGTCTTTACACAAGAAATTAAACATATAAAAAATCCAGATTCGATGCCAGTCACATCAATGACTTTTCTTGGTCTTAGTACGTTATGGCTCTTTTCTATGATTGGAATTGGTATTTCAGATCTAATGCAGAAGACACCAGTCAAATTTATGAGGGAATTCCCTGTATTAGGTTGGGTTTCGATTACTTCTTTAGTGCTTTGCCTTTTATTTGACTTTTTTATTACAGCGATTCAAGCTGTTGATTTTCTTTCAATAACCACGCCTATTTTAACATTTGCGGGAATTTCTGTAGCAAATCGGCTTGTTGATCTGAGAAAAACATCTTGGAAAATTGCGATAGTAGGTATGTTTGTTTTTACTGGAACATATTTAGGAAGTACGTTGATTGCTAGTCTAGGTCTTTACTTAGCGGGAAATTAAATATACTCCATCCATCATGGCGTGAGCTTTACTGTAATCTCGTAGTATGTTAAAATAGTACATCACAAATTTTTACTTTCAACATAGACATTAATAGTGTATAATTGTATAAACAATTCTAAAGGGTGTGTATTTATGAAAAAATACGTCGTCCTTTTCATTTATCTCACGACGATATTTGGGTATTCCTATTTTGCCATAGATGGACAGCTGCATAATCATTTTGTTATGGAGCAAGGTGAGAACTTAAGTAACAATACTTCAACAGGGTTTCACCCTACAGATGATGGAAAGCAAAAGATTTCAATTGTTAAGTTTGAATTTTTATTATTTCTGTTTGTATGTTTACCATACCTGTCTTACTTTTGTATAAAGCTCATGAGAAGACTCATGGTGCTAACTCCAGTATTTTACCAATCTAATTATGTGATCAGACCTCTTTTAATTAAATGAATCAATTTAATTAAAAGGAGGCTATGTTCATGATGTGGATACGATTTGTCATATTAGGGTTCTTTTCTCTAACTGCTTTGTCTGTGTTTTTCTACCAGGGTATAGAAACGGTTCAAGCGGTAAAAGAGTATTTTAGCTTAAATAAATATTTGTAAAAAGAAAAGACTGTTCCTGATTAAATTTAGGAGCAGTCTTTTTAATATGTGATCCTGGTGAACTTTTTGAACAATCTCTTTTAGGATAAAAATTTCATTTAGCGAGAGAAACTGCAAGTATCGAACATTCCATGCTAAAATAGGTTGGACTATAGAATTTTGAGGGAGTGTTACATATGAACATTGCTACAATCGGAACGGGAAGGATCGTGGAATTATTTCTATCCGCTGTTCGTGAAGTTGATGGAGCTAGATGTGTTGCTGTGTATTCAAGGAAAGAAGAATCAGCACAAGCTCTGGCAGATAAATTTGATGTTTCTGCTATTTATACTGATTTAAATGAAATGATGCGTGATTCTGCTATTGATTTTGTTTATATTGCATCACCAAATAGCTTGCATTTTGAACAGGCATATCTTGCATTACAACACGGTAAGCACGTAATCTGTGAAAAACCTTTTACATCGACCATACGTGAAACCGAACAATTAATTGAACTGGCAAAACAAAAACAACGGATGCTTTTTGAAGCAATTTCCACGATCCATATGCCAAATTATAAATTAGTGAAAGAGCATATCGCTAGTCTTGGTGCAATTAAGTTCATTCAATGTAACTACAGTCAGTTCTCAAGCAGATATGAAGTATTATTAAATGGAGAAACACCAAACATTTTTAGTCCGAAATTTTCCGGAGGTGCTTTGGTAGATATCAATGTATATAATCTGCACTTTGTAATGAATCTGTTTGGAAAACCGGAAAAAGTTAGCTACACAGCAAATAAACATGGAAATGGAATTGATACATCTGGTGTTGCGGTACTGTCCTATCCGAACTTTATTGCAGAGTGCGTCGGTGCGAAAGATACACAAAGTATGAATTTTGCAATGATTCAAGGCGAAAAAGGATATTTGAACGTAGTAAACGGTGCGAATGGTTGTCAAGAGGTTATGATTATGAAGGAAAATCGCGAAATAAAGCTCAATACACAAACAAATGAAAATCGCCTTTATTATGAGGTGGCTGAGATGCAGAAAATTTTTGCTGCAAAGGATTTTGAAAAATGCTATGCGTTGCTTGATTATACAAAGTCAGTTGTTGAAGTACTGGAGGCAGCGAGAAAAGACGCAGAAATTGTCTTTGATGCAGATTTACGTTAAAAAGCGTAGGATGTCTTTGTTGAATTGCAAAATATAGATAATACTTGACTGTTTCCAATCAATTGCCTAAAGTAAAATGATATTCGAAAAATGAGGGGAATAGGAATGAACAGTTATTCGGAAGGTAAAATACAAGCGTTTCAAAAACAAAATGACAATCGTGCTCGGTTTTTAATTAAATGTCCAGATCAACCTGGTATTGTGGCGGCAGTTTCAAAGTTCCTTTATGAGCACAATGCCAATATTGTCGCATCTGATCAGTTTACGATGAACCCTGAAGGTGGGGAATTTTTTATTCGGATCGAGTTCGAATGTCCTGATTTAAAAGGGCAAATGGGGAAACTGGAGACAACGTTTCTTCCAATTGCAGAGAAATTCAATATGGAATGGAAAATCATGTATGTTCGTGATATTAAAAACATGGCGATATTTGTCTCGAATGAACCGCACTGCTTATTAGAGCTCCTTTGGGAATGGCAAAGTGGCGATCTAATGGCAAACATTGCACTTGTGATAAGTAATCATGAGACTGCTCGTGAGATGGTCGAATCGCTGGGCATTCCATTTTATTATATACCAGCGAATAAGGAAATACGTCATCAGGTGGAAGAAAAACAGAAGCAATTGCTTGAACAATATGAAGTCGATTTAATTGTGCTTGCACGTTATATGCAGATTTTGACACCAGATTTTGTAGGGCATTATGAAAACCGTATTATTAATATCCATCATTCATTTTTACCAGCTTTTATTGGGGCGAAACCATATGAGCGTGCTTATCAGCGTGGAGTGAAAATGATTGGTGCGACATCACATTATGTAACGAATGATTTGGATGAGGGGCCAATTATCGAACAGAATATTGGCAGAGTCGATCACCGTGATAATGGAGATGATATGAAAAAAATTGGCCAATCCATTGAGCGAAGTGTACTAGCTCGAGCAGTAAAATGGCATCTCGAAGACCGCATCCTTGTCTATAAAAATAAAACAATAGTATTTTAATCAAAGGGCCAGTTCTGATAGGGTTCCATTTTGAGGTGTAAATTCAAAAAATACACCTCAAATGAATTAAAGTTGACTAATGAATTGACTGATAAAACTCGTCTTATTTTAGACGAGTTTTTTGTTATAATAACATTAGTTGTTTGATTATTTTGGAAAGTTATTGTGAATAAATACACTTAAACTAACGGGCAGGTTAGTTCAAATTCTGTTTTATATAAATAAAAGACGGTGAAAACGCACCGTCTATAATTAGCTATTTATTTTGTGTTAATTCTTTGTAATAAAGGTAATCGACTTTATGCTTGGTAGCCATTAACTGTGAAGCCAAAACCGCCGTATAAACAGTGGTTAGTACAATTGCTCCAACACCAAGACCTGAAAGGTTTATCTTATTAGATGTACTCATTCCATTATTGCTTGTGTTCATTCCATTATTACTTGTAGGTGCTTCTTCCATTTTATTAACCCCCTCATTTGTTATAGGGGTATTATTTGTAACGGCATTTAAACTTATACTCAAAAAATAACAGGCAGGTTCTAAAAACTTTAAACTTGTGAACAAATGTACTTAAACTAATGGGTGCATTAGCGAAAGAAGCGACATTGAGGTAAGTGGCAGTTTAGTTGAAGAAGAAAAATTAAATATTAAGATAAAAACGCTCAGAATATTTTCTGAGCGTTTTAGTGTGTGCCAGGCATGCACACATTCTTTAGGGTTGAAGTCCCGAGCCACGAAGGCAGTAGTAGTGGTTAGCTTAAGACAAGGGTGTCTGGGGCGACCCAGAATCTGAAGGAAGTCGGCGGCAAATCTCCGCCCTTAGGAACACGAACTTCATCAGGCTAGGTATACTTGGGTGAGGTTGCATTACAAACTAAAACCCTTACTGCCAAAGGGTATACAAAGTAAATGAAGTGGGGACATGGAGAGGAAGAATGTGTGCTTACCCTGGGAGGTCTGATAGAAATGCGGTGCACACGCCGTAACCGAACATGTAAGTGTTCGCTGAACTATCAGAAGTCAGCCGAAGCCGTAGTACTAGATATTTCTAGGATATCTAGGAAGGGCTGAATCATTTAAGAAGAATTGTCGCTTTGCGTACGCAAAACTTGATGAAGCAGAAACATGTAAACCTTCCTAGTGGAGGAAACGGTGAATCCCGCGGGGGACATTAGAAGGGCTGAAAGTTATTGCCACACAAGAAGAAGGAACAATTCACGTAGGAGTAAGATATCATGTTGGAAAGAATTCTATCACGGGAAAACCTAATACTCGCACTTAAACGTGTTGAGCGAAATAAAGGAAGTCATGGTGTGGATGAGATGCCTGTACAAAACCTACGAGCGCATATCATGGAACACTGGACTTCCATTCGAGGACAACTCGAAGAAGGTACCTACTATCCTCAACCCGTTCGTCGTGTCGAAATCCCGAAACCAAACGGCGGAATGAGGAAGCTAGGAATTCCTACCGTGTTAGACCGATTCATCCAACAAGCAATCGCACAGGTTCTTACAACCATTTATGACCCAACCTTCTCAGAGCACAGTTATGGTTTTCGTCCAAATAGACGAGGCCACGACGCAGTAAGAGAAGCAAGAAGCTATATCAAAGATGGCTATCGGTGGGTTATCGATATGGATTTAGAGAAATTCTTTGATAAAGTACATCACGACAGATTAATGCGAACGTTGAGCCAACGAGTCAAAGACGCGAGAGTGCTTAAACTGATTCGCAGATATCTCCAAGCTGGTATTATGGACGGTGGGATTGTACAGCCGAACATGGAAGGAGCACCTCAAGGTGGACCATTAAGTCCACTACTTTCTAATATTGTTTTAGATGAACTAGACAAGGAATTAGAGAAAAGAGGACTTCGCTTCGTCCGTTATGCGGATGACTGTAATATCTATGTCCGTTCCAGGAGAGCTGGTTTACGAGTGATGAAAAGTATTACTGAATTTATCGAAGGAAAACTAAAGTTAAAAGTAAATGAACAGAAAAGTGCAGTAGACCGCCCATGGAAACGTAAATTCCTTGGATTTTCTTTCACTTTCCATAAGGTGAACCCAAAGATTCGGGTCTCTAAAGAGAGTATCAAACGGTTTAAACACCGTGTCAGAGAACTAACCTCCAGAAAGAGATCTATGAATATGAGGGATAGAATCGAAAAGCTAAATCGATATTTAGTAGGCTGGCTTGGTTATTATCAGCTAGCAGAAACACCTACCATATTTGAAGCTCTAGATGGCTGGATAAGAAGAAGACTTCGAATGATACGCTGGAAGGAATGGAAGAAAGTCAAAACAAAATACAAGAATCTCATGAAACTTGGAATTAAGAAAGGAAAAGCGTGGGAATGGGCAAATTCAAGGAAGGCATATTGGCGTATAGCCAAGAGCCCCATCTTGTCTAGAGCCCTTGGCAACCAATATTGGTTAGAGCAAGGGTTGAAGAGTCTATCCAAGCGATATCAGACCATGCGTTGGACCTAAATGAAACCGCCGTATACGGAACCGTACGTACGGTGGTGTGAGAGGTCGGGGGTTAGTCACCCCCTCCTACTCGATTTGCAGTTTATAATGCTTTTCTAAAGCCTGCTGAATAAAGAATGTACAATATAATGATTTTTTTTGATTGTATGTTCGATAATATATAAGAGTTATTCAGTTATTCAGTAAAACAGTTGGATTTGTTTTGCTGTTCTTTTATAATTTTTCACTTTTACAATAGAACTTGATCCTAATCAATTTTTATTTCATAGAAACATCCTATACTAGAGTCATCAACAAGGAATACAAATGAAAATGAAATTGGAGGGAATCAACATGCAAAGATATATATTAAG
This sequence comes from Oceanobacillus profundus, assembly GCF_003515705.1. Classification (GTDB taxonomy): domain Bacteria; phylum Bacillota; class Bacilli; order Bacillales; family Amphibacillaceae; genus Oceanobacillus; species Oceanobacillus profundus. The sequence continues at coordinate 99,927 of NZ_QWEH01000011.1, read as the reverse complement.
TAAAAAGAATTCCATTACACTGATCAGTGCAATTTTGATTGCACTTGCATTCTTCGGACGATTTTCCTTAGACAACATGGCCATTTTCAATTGGTCGCTCATCATTGCATCTATTCTTGGTGTAGCACCAATTGCGATTCAAGCCTTTCAGGCATTAAAAGTAAAAGTTGTCAGTATTGATGTTTTAGTTACCATTGCAGTAATTGGGGCAGTATTGATTCAAAATTATGAGGAATCAGCCATCGTTACTTTCTTATTCTTATTTGGTTCTTACTTGGAGCAACGTACCTTGAACAAAACACGTTCTGCCATTAAAGAATTAACAGAGCTGGCACCAGAAAGTGCTTTAAAGCAAATGGAAAATGGAGAATTTGAAGAAGTTGATGTCGATGATGTAGATGAAGGTGACATTTTATTAGTCAAAACGGGTGCAAAAGTCCCCGTAGATGGAACCGTGTTAACAGGTGAAGGTCACATCAATGAAGCAAGTATTACCGGAGAGTCTGTTCCAGTAAGCAAAAGGGTCGATTCTGAAGTATTTGCGGGAACAATCTTAGAAAATGGAACGATTCAAATTCGATCTGACCGTGTAGGGGAAGATACAACATTTGGTAGAATTATCGAATTAGTGGAAGAAGCACAGGATTCCAAATCAGAAGCAGAGCGGTTTATTGATCGATTCTCTAAATATTATACACCAGCTGTTTTAGTCCTTGGTTTTATTGTTTGGCTATTCTCAAAAGATATTGAACTAGCTATCACGATTCTTGTTTTAGGATGTCCAGGTGCATTAGTTATCGGGGTTCCTGTATCCAACGTTGCCGGTATCGGAAACGGTGCACGTAATGGTGTCCTCCTAAAAGGTAGTGAAGTTATCAATGACTTTAGCAGAGTAGATACTATCGTTTTTGATAAAACGGGAACATTGACAGTAGGAAACCCTGAAGTTGCCGAAAAAGAATTTTACGGCAACAACACTGAAGAAATTCTAGGATACTTAGCAAGTGTGGAGCGCGAATCGGACCACCCACTAGCAAAAGCTGTCTTACAGGATATTGGCGAGACAACTTTCTATACTGTTGAAGAAACCGAAGTCGTTAAAGGTGGCGGAATTGTAGCAAAAATAGGTGTTCATCGTATAGCCGTTGGTAACGTAGCTTTAATGGAAAAAGAAAATGTGAAATTAAGCGAAAAAGCTAAAAAAGACGTCGAACGCTTTGAGAAAAATGGGAATTCTCTTGTGTTAACTGCGGTTGACGGAGAATTAAAAGTTCTGATGGGTATTCGGGATCAAATCCGTCCAGGTGTTAAAAAAGATCTTCAAAACCTAAAAAAACTTGGAGTCAAAAACCTAGTCGTTCTTTCAGGGGACAACCAAGGAACCGTAGATTTAGTTGCTCGAGAACTTGGATTAACAGAAGCACACGGTCATATGCTTCCAGAAGGAAAATCCGCATATATTGAAAAAATGCAAGCAAAAGGCCAACTCATTGCCTTTGTCGGTGACGGAGTGAATGATAGTCCTTCATTAGCCTTAGCAGATATCGGAATCGCAATGGGAAGTGGAACAGATGTTGCAATTGAAACATCGGATGTCGTTTTAATGAATTCTGACTTTAGTCGTTTACCACACGCATTAGGCTTAACAAAATTAACTTCAAGAAACATGAAACAGAACATCACCATAGCAGTTGGTGTGGTATTAGTCTTACTTGCTAGCCTACTATTTAGTGAATGGATGAATATGTCAATCGGGATGTTGGTTCACGAAGCAAGTATCTTAGTAGTCATCTTGAATGGTATGAGATTGCTTCGATACCGTTTGAGAGGATAAATTTAATAGAAAGCGGTCTTGACGAATGATAAAGGGGAAGTATTCAGGTAGGAAGAACAAAATACTCCCCTACTTTTTTCTTAAAACTTGATTTGCGTCAATTTCATTTCGTTGAACCGCAGCTATACTTAAATTGTAAAGAAGAAGAGGGAAAACAAAAAAGTCAAAGATAAGATGAAAGGAGAAATAATTCATGCAAAAAGCAGTTATTCAATTAGAAACATTATCTTGTCCATCTTGTATGCAAAAGATTGAAAATGCGGTGAAAGGATTAAATGGGGTTAATCAAGATAGCTTAAAAGTATTATTCAATGCCAGTAAAGTAAAAGTAGATTTTGATTCAGAAACGATCACCGTTAACGATATCAAAAAGGCAATTGAAGACTTAGGATATCCCGTTGTTAAATCAAAAGTAAAATCTGCCTAAGACAAACACACATAACAAAAATTATATATAGAAAGAGGGAAATAATAATGTCTGAACAAACATTTAACGAAGTAATAACAAACCATTTTGAAAAACTGGATTTATACACTACTGCGATTACACGGGCCCATGGTAAGAACCATCCAGAAGCCTTTGAAGTACGTGAACTATTTGAAAAACTCAGTAAAAAGGTAAAAGATGCTGGTGCAAACAAACCAGACTTGGATGTTGAATTTGCTCAGTTACGAAAAATCACAGACAACTACGCCATTCCTGGAGATGTATGTGAAACATATGCAGGCACCTACGAAATGTTATCAGAAGTAGACAAAGCATATCAGGCTTAAAAGTAACCCAAAAACAAAAGAATAAATTGGTTTACGGTCGTTAAAAAATGAAGGGAGAAATGATTTATGCAAAAAGCAACGATTCAATTAGAAACCTTATCTTGCCCATCTTGTCTCCAAAAGATTGAAAATGCGGTGAAAGGAATAAACGGTGTGAATCAAGATAGCTTGAAGGTAATGTTCAATGCTAGTAAAGTAAAAGTAGATTTTGATTCAGAAGCAGTCGTTATTAACGATATCGAAGAGGCAATTGAAGACTTAGGATATCCTGTTGTCAAATCAAAGGTAAAACCTGCTTAATCGAGTGAATAGAAAGGAAGCCTAAGATGCCCTCTTAGGCTTTTTATAAAAAGGAGAGGTTATTTTGGAACAAAACCAATGTTGTCATCACCAACATGGACATGCAGAATGTATTCGTATTGTTCCCATTTTCAACCATCTGGAAGACTCACAAATGGATTTGATTGCGGAATCTGCCAAGACACTTCATCTACAAAAAGGGGAAATGTTATTCCGTGCAGGTGAGAAAGATGATACCTTATATATTATCAATTCAGGTAAGGCTCGGATTTACCGCTTATCGGATTCTGGAAAAGAACAACTTGTTCGCATTTTAAATCCCGGTGATTTTACAGGTGAAGTCGCCATTTTCCAACCTGGAAGTATTCATGAGAACTATGCGGAAGCACTACAAAATACATCCATTTGTTTAATTAAACGAGAGGATTTACAAGAGTATTTGGTGGAATATCCGCAGATCTCATTAAAAATACTGTCAGAAGTAACGATGCGTTTGAAGGATTCTGAAAAACAAACCACACAAGTAGCGATTGAAAATGTAGAAACCCGCATTATATCCTTTTTAGCTGAGAATGTTGAAAAGGGAAGTGGCAATAGTCCAACGATTATCTTACCAATGTCCAAAAAGGATTTAGCCTCGTATCTTGGTACCACACCAGAAACAATCAGCCGTAAATTTACTACTCTAGAAGAACTTGGATTGATTAAACAGTTACCGAAAAAGAAAATTAAAATAATGGATTTAGATCAATTGTTACTTCATACTGAATAAATATAAGAGAGTAGCGTGCCATCATCTAACGGGTTAAGTTTAATAGTACAAAACATAAAATAACAAACCTTTTAGCAATCCAATTAGCATATAAAATGGATTGCTAATTTTTGTTGGTTTAACAATGTCTATCTACAAAAAAGAAAGAAAAATGGCTCCTTATTTGGCACTTATTTTACCAAGATGACATAATTTTGTGTCAACTTCATTATTTAGCAGAACAACTCCCTAATAACTTAGCGAATTCCTCTGATAAATAGCTAAGGAATTGGAAATTTATGTTAAAATTATAATTTGGATTGTGAATTAGTGTACTTAAAGTAAATGGTGCATTAATTCAAGAAGGATTAACGCTATTTTACATAGAAGTTATTGTACTAAAGGCGCAGTTTAGTGAAAGATTCCCGATTGATTTTTGTTCATCAATCGGACCATTTAACTTAATAAGGGGATTTCTTAGAACTCAAAACAATTTCAGTTAAGATATGCTTCTTGATGAATCCCATGTATCAGAAAATGCATAGAAGTCAAGCCTTGTAAAGGAACGTGCGTTCCTTTATATTTGTATCTATAGAGCTTATAAATGAATTAAATTCGTTTGAAAGTAGGTAGGTATACAATGAAGATTGACACACCCAAGATCCCTGAAGATCTAACGGAGAGAAGATTTACAGATATTTTTTACGAAGAAGATCCTGAATTTGAAATGTGTATGGTTACCGATTCAGAATTTGCCAACGAAGCACTTGATCGAGTGCGACTATATAAAACAGTGATTAGGAATTGTAATTTCACAAATACGGATTTTAACCGAATTGATCTTACCGATGTGGTTTTTAAGAATTGTGATTTATCCAATGCTGATTTGGGTAATGCATCCATGAATCGAGTTGAGTTTCTTAATTGTAAGTTGCTAGGCAGCAACCTAACAGAGTCTTATATCGGTAATACAAGATTTAGGGAATCAATTCTTAATATGGTTACGTTCGGTAACTCAAAACTTGAAAAGGTGATTTTTGATGATGCTGCGTTAGAAAGCGCTGACCTTTTTGACTGTAAGCTTAAGAAAGTAGAATTTCTTTCATGCAATCTTAATGGCGCGAGCTTTGAAGAGACACCATTAAAAGGAATCGATATAAGCTCATCCGATTTTGATTCTTTAACTGTTTCAATAGAGAACTTAAAAGGATGTATAGTATCAACGTCTCAAGCGATACAATTTGCTTTGTTATTAGGTCTAAAAATCCGACAGTATTGATTGATATTGTTTAATTCACTTTAAACTTTAACTTCGTACTTTGATTTTAAGTATCTTAAAATGCCTTATAAAGGCTTTGTTTATCATAAAAGGCAAAATTAAATTTTGATGTAATTATGGAAAGTTATATACATGCTGTCTTACTAACAATGTATTGATACTATAATAATTGAATATATTAAATGAGAGGTTGAAATAGATGACGAATTATCAAGTCATTGATTTAGAAAGTTTTCCAAGAAGAAACTATTATGAGTATTTTATGGGGATAGACACAACGTTTGAAATGACAGTAAAAATTGATGTTACGCGAGCAGTTAAAAAATGCAAAGACGAATCTATAAGTTTTTATGCTTACTCCATTTTTAATTTGACTAAATCGGTTAACAAGATTCCGAATATGAGATATGCCCACATAGATAAGCAATTAGTAGAATGGCAAGAATTAGCGCCAACGTTTACGAACTTTAATCAAGAAACAGAGTTATTTTATAGTTTATGGCTGGAAGGATTAACAGATTATAAATCAGTTGACCGTGATTACAAAAAGCTTATAAAAGACTATGCAAACACAACAGATATCGCACCAATGGGAAATGTTCCGCAAAATGTGGTGAATATTTCATCAATTCCTTGGATGCATTTTGAACATTTTTCATCTCATCCAGGAGCTATCAAAAATAATTTAACACCAATGATTACCATTGGGAAGTACGAAAAAGTTGGTTCACAGTTGCTAATGCCAGTGAATATTAAGGTTCATCATGCAACAGTAGATGGCTATCATGTGACGATATTTTTTGAAATACTGCAACTTGAAATGAACCGTTAACTTTTAGGAGAAATAGGGTTGTAAGGCAAGCAACGAGAGTGTGCTATCGCTTGAATCGTTTTGAAAATTTAATTCTTTGAACGCTTTTAGCAGAAATATTAAAAAGCATTTAATTTTCAAGCCATAACTATTCAACTAAAAGGCGCTTTTCTTGAATAAGAAGGCGTCTTTTTGATATGGGCTACACATAAAGGGATTAGATTTTATAAGGTTGAAATACTGTGAATTTTTTTAACTTAAACTATCTGGTGTGCTTCTTTAAATGGAATGCTCTTTTCGTATCCAATTAAAAGGAAGTAAAGGATATTATTATATTAAAGATGGTTGCTCTTCTATAATAGGTGTAGAAAGCTTTAATACGATATATGCTACAATATTAAAAAAGGTAAACTTTGGAGACACACCACTGCAATAAGACTTATAACGAAGTTAGGTTCTTGATATATCCCGTCAAGGACATATTATGAAACAGTGCTTTAATAAAGGAGTTGTATACAATGGATGAAACAAAAGATACAGAAATAAAACGCTCTTCAAAGGCAGAAAATATTCTAGCTCAGATTAATAGTAAAACGAAGCTAGGCGACTTACGGAAAATCGCGAAGGATATTAAAAAAGATCACGAACTAGCTATGGAACTTTGGTCAACCGAAGCGTTTTTGCCCAGACTATTAGCAATCTTAATTATGGACAAAAAACTTCTTTCACAAGATGTGCTAAATAAGCTTGATAAGGATATGCAGACTCACACTTTTGATGAGCGAAATAACTTAATGGATTGGTTAATGGCTAATCAGCTCACCAAAGACAAGAAGAAAATTGCATTGATGGAGTCATGGGAAAATAGCCCCTCTGCTCTTCAAAGGCGAGCTTTCTGGTATTATCAAGGGCGATTGAGATGGACTGGACAAACACCACCTGATAACACCGCAGACTTGCTATCTGCATTAGAAGCTAATATTGCGCAGGAAGAACCGGAAGTTCAATGGGCTATGAATTTCACCGCAGGCTGGATAGGTGTTTATGATGAAAAGAATCGTGCACGTTGTATTAAACTAGGTGAGAAAACGGGTCTTTACAAAGATGAAATAGTAGCAAAAGGATGTACTCCCAGCTATTTGCCGGAGTTCATTACGATTGAAGTTAACAAACGACATAATAATTAGTTACCTCTGAAAAATTTATTAGGGTTTAATAAAAAAATAAAGGAATTCAAAGCCAGGATCTCAATAGAGGTCCTTATTTTTGTCTATTGTATTCTCTATAAGTTACTAAATTGCAATACTATTGACACGCAGTCAGTGAGCGCTCCAGTGAGAATTGTGCGTTCTATCGCACTTTTTCAATAATAACTCTCCCACATTTCTATTAATTACTTAAAGGAAAACACTTTATTAATAGGAACATTTGTTCTATAATGAAGGTGATTAGAAAAAGAAGAAATAACGGACTAGCATTCGTTAATCGTTTTATCTTTGTACCATCAAAGTGAACAGGGTTGTAAATCGAACGAAAAAGTCTAAAAGCCAATGTGTATTTTAGACGAGGAGGGATTGAATGACCAATAACAACGTAACATTTGAAGAGATTGTTGAACAAAATGAGCGAAGAATTCACTATCATATCCATCGATTAAATATTAGAGACACCGAACAGGAGTTTTTTCAAGAGGGTTTAGTGGCGATGTGGAATGCATACGAGAAGCATCAACCAGATAAAGGCCCATTCGCAACATACTTCAACTATATAATTCGCAACCGTTTGATAGATTTAATACGTAAGACAAATAGAGAGAAGGAAAAGCAGATACTTTTGAATATTGAACAGAAAAGACTTCTCCATAATGGAAATTGTTATCGTAGTCATGTTATTTCCTATCCAATGATGATAGCTGAAAAGCCGATAACTGATGAGATTTTTTGGGGACATGTGAAAAAACAACTTACCGGAAATCAATGGAAATGGGTAAATTATTTTATTATCGAGAACATGTCTGTTAAAGAAATTGCTGAACAAGAAGGTGTTTCGATTGAGGCTGTAAAAAGCTGGGGAAAAGAGGCTAGGAGGAAGTTAAAATGTGGAGTCGCTAGATGTTAGTAAAAGGATATATAGTCTAGTGGGTAACGTATTGAATTACTAAATTTTAAAAATAATAAGTGCTTTACAATAAATCAAGCCTGTGGTATCTTGAAGACAGAAAACTTCATCATTATTTTTACGCTAGGGGAGCTGTGAAAGCGGCTGAGAAGAACTGGATTGTTCTGACCCTTTGCACCCGAACTAGATAATACTAGCGTGGGGAAGTGTAGTCGATCTGTATATCTTTCTATTGATATCGATATATACATGTAGACTGCATTCCCCAGGGATGTAGTTTTTTTGTTTGGAAATATATATAACAAGGAGGAATTTACAATGGTACATCAAACTTGTACGGAAAGTGATATTGCAGGAGCTAGTTTTTCAATTCATCCGATGAGTGACCAGTTTATCGAGATTATTAAAGGTGCTTTAGAGGAGGCAGATACATCGAAAGTTCATATGGATACAGACGATGTAACAACAACTGTAAGGGGCAAGCTGACACATGTTTTTGATGTGACAAAGGCGATATTTGCTCATGCAGCAAAAAGTGGGAAACATGTTGCATTTGAAGCTACGTATTCATTAGGATGTCCTGGGGATTCAAAGGGGGAGGCTTATTTGGCAGAAGATGAGATTCCTCTGAATGCAGAGCATGTTAAACATATAAAGCAGCGGGTTGCAGCAAAATTTTCCTTGTATCCATTGGGCGGCGGTAATTATATGGATGTAATTTACAGTCAAATTGAGGCAATGAAGCAATACGTAGATGTTAGTCACGCCCATTATGCTACACGATTAGATGGTGAAGCGATTGCAATATTTGATGGATTGGAAAAAGTGTTTAAAGCAACCGTTGAAGGCGGCTCAAGTCATACGGTAATGACCGTTTCGATGTCAGCGAACAGTCCATCCCATAGAGGAACGAATCAAAATGAATAATTGGCGCTTTAAAGAAATTGTTGTATTAGCAGCCTTGTCCGTTGTGTTCGCAGTCGTCTATTTAGCTTTTTTGCCAGTTGGAGCAGTCTTAGTTGGTTTCTTTGGACCAATTGGCTATGACTTTATTTTTGGTATTTGGTTTATTGTTTCGATTATTGCAGCCTACATTATACGGAAGCCTGGGGCCGCATTTTTATCTGAAACGATAGCAGCTATGGTCGAAGTGTTAATCGGAAATGCTGTTGGACCAATGCTCATTGTTACTGGAATGATTCAAGGTATCGGTGCGGAAGCTGTATTTGCAGCAACTAAATGGAAGAATTATTCGACTTGGGTATTAATGGCAGCGGGAATGGGATCAGCTATCACCAGTTTTATTTATGGTTATTTCATGAGTGGCTATGCTGCTTTAGCTACAGGCTATGTTCTAGCAATGTTCATTATTCGACTAATTAGCGGAGCATTGATTGCTGGATTATTAGGAAAGGCATTGAGTGATGGACTAGCTAAAACAGGTGTGTTATCAAGCTTTGCTTTAGGAAAAGAATATCGGAGGAAAAATGCGGCATGAGTTTAATGGTAGAAGTAAAGCAATTCACTTTAAAATTTGAATCGAATCCAAAGGGGGACACCCTGTCCAATTTGAATTTTCGTCTAAATCATGGTGAAAGCTTATTGCTATTAGGTCCTAGTGGCTGCGGAAAAAGCACATTAACGTATTGTCTGAACGGACTATATCCTCGCGAATTAGATGGAGAAGTACATGGAGAAATTGTCATTAATGGAAAAACAGCGACAGCATATCGTCCGGGCGAAATTAGTCAGCAAGTCGGAGTTGTTTTTCAGGATCCAGAGACACAATTTTGTATGCTGACTGTTGAAGATGAAGTTGCCTTTGGATTAGAGAATATCGGCATTCCGCATGAATATATGGAAGAAAAAATTAACCATGTTCTAGAATTAGTACAGTTGCTTGCGTTTAAAAAGTCTGCAATAAGCTCACTTTCAGGAGGGCAGAAGCAAAGATTAGCACTTGCATGTATTCTTGCATTAGAGCCTTCTTTATTAATTTTAGATGAACCAACAGCTAATCTAGACCCGATTGCAACAAAGGATGTGATTCAGACCATCCAATCGATACAAGAAAAAACAAATTGCTCTCTTATTATTATTGAACACCAGCTGGATGGCTGGACAGAGCTAACAAATCGCTGTCTTTTATTGAATCGGAACGGTGAGATATTTTATGATGGTGATTTAAGAAATGCCATTGCGTGCAGGCTAGAAGAGTTGGAAGAACAAGGTATTTGGCTACCGAAAGTAACGCAATATTTCTTGAAAAACAGACCGCAAACAGAGCGGGAATTACCACTTACCGTAGGAGAGATAAACCCTTTTTCATTATTCGAGAGTAAAAGCGTGAATACAGCAAGTATTCCCTCTGAAGCAGGTTTGCCCTATGTAAAAGCTTCTCATATATCATGGAAGGTAGAACAGCAACCAATTATTCACGATATATCGCTAACGCTTTACCATGGTGAATTTATTGCAATTGTTGGGGCAAATGGCAGTGGGAAAACTTCTTTTTCTAGAATTCTAGCAGGTATTCAGCGGCCTACAAAAGGAAGCGTTTCTATAAAAGATAGAAAGATTGGAAGTTGGAAGGAGTCACAGTTACGGGAAGAAATCGGCTATGTTTTCCAGAATCCTGAGCATCAATTTATTGCAAACACGGTTTATGAAGAAATTGCATTTAGTCTTCGCTTAAAAATGGAAACGGAAGCAACAGTCAAAGAGAAAGTACAGGCAGTATTAGAAACATGTGGATTATTGCACTTACAACATGAGCATCCCTATACATTGAGCCAAGGACAAAAGAGACGTTTGAGTGTAGCAACAATGATTGTTGATGATCAGCCATTTCTATTGCTGGATGAACCAACTTTCGGACAAGATGCATCTTCCAATGCTCAGTTGATGGGACTATTACAAGGAAGATATAAATCGGGAGCAACAATTGCGATGGTTACACATGATATGGAATTGATTCATGATTATGCAACGAGGGTTCTAGTTCTCCACAAAGGCAGACTTGTTGCAGATCTCGCACCAGCGGAACTATGGGCGCAGCCAATAGAAAAATTGCATGATTGGCAGCTTGCATTACCAATTCAAGTTCAGATTCAGAACTGCTTAAAAAAGGAAGGTGATTATGCTGCTCAATCATCTTAATCCAAGCATAAAAGCACTAACAGTTTGTATATTAGTTGTACATTTGGCATTTGTATTTGAGCCGATGACCGTGTTTTTATTTTTGATTTGGACAATTGCGGCAACCTTTATTTTCGGTAAGGTAAATTGGAAAAAATATGTTCTCTATTTTCTTCCCTTTTTTATTTTTGCAATCGGAATGCTCTGGACAACAATTGCGTTTGCAGATACTTCGGAGCATACAAATAAGGTTATCAACATGCTCGGACTAACGTTGCCACTTGATTCATTTCTCGTTGCTTTGGCTCTTTCGCTGCGAATATTAAATGTTGCGGCACTATCCTTAATGTTTATTTTTACAACCAATATGGTTGATTTTATTTTAAGCTTGATCCAGCAGTTAAAACTTCCACCTAAAATTGCTTATGGAGTTTTAGCGGGATATCGATTTTTACCAATGATGAAGGATGAAATTAAAATAATCCATGCTGCCCATCAAGTCCGTGGTGTTAGCCAAGGCAAATCATTAAAAGATAAATTTTCAAAATATAAACGCTTTGCAATTCCGTTGCTGGCGAGTGCGATTCGAAAAGCGGAAAGAACAGCTGTTGCCATGGAATCAAAAGGATTTACAGGTGATCGAAATCGAACCTTTTACCGTCAGTTTTTTGTAACAAAGCGTGATCTTATTCTTCCTGGAATTCTACTCTTCGGATTTTGGGGAGCTTGGTTTTTATAAACTTTAACCCGTAATCAGTCTAATTGATTACGGGTTCTTTTTAAAATTCATGAGATTAATTATATAATTCCAACCAAAATACTTGTGATTGAAATGGAAATCAGTTATATTTTAAATTAGCATTTCTTTGAAATAGTGTAAAAATTGTCGACATGTAACTGGGGGGGAGTTAGAAATGAGAAATTATAAAAAAGGATTTTTACTTTTCATCGTAATTTGTATGATGGGCGTGCTAGTTGCTTGTGCGGATGAACCAGGTGACGCAAATGGAACATCAGGAGATGAGCAGGAAGGTGCTGGAGGAGATTTTGTTATTGCCACTATATCTGATGCAGTGACACTGGATCCAGCAGGTTCGAATGATGTTCCATCACGTGATATACAATTTAATATCTTTGAGCGACTGATTAATCAGAATGAACAAATGGAATTGGAGCCAGGGCTTGCAGTCAGCTGGGAAGCGATTGATGAGACAACATGGGAGTTTCAATTACGTGAAAATGTAACATTCCATGATGGTTCAGCTTTTAATGCAGAAGTGGTAAAAGCAAATATTGATCGTTTGCAAGATCCGGAAGTTGGTTCATCTTCCTATAGTAGATTTGAAATGATATCCGAAGTAGAGGTGGTCGATGATTACACTGTACGAATTATAACGGAGTATCCGTTCTCACCATTGCCATCGAATTTAGCTCATGGCAGTGCTGGAATCGTTTCGTTAGAGCAAATTAAAGAAGACTACGAAGCAATGGAAGCAGGAGAAGATCCAGGAAGTGTTGTGAATCAGCATCCAATTGGAACAGGTTATTTTAAATTTGATGAATGGGCACCAGGTCAGCATGTTGTCCTTGTTAATAATGAAGATTATTGGGGAGAGGAAGCGGCTAAACTTGATTCCGTCACATTTAAAGTTGTGCCTGAAGATTTAACGAGACTTGCAGAGTTAGAGACAGGGGATTCGCATGTTACAAATCCGTTGAGTCCTTCTGATATTGCCCAGGTAGAGGGGAATGAAGAATTAACTGTCGTACGGCAGGACAGCTTAGGAATTGAGTTTCTCGGATTCAATGTTGAGAAAGCGCCGTTCGATGATGAACGTGTTCGACGTGCGATTGCAATGGGGATTGATAAGGAACAAATCTTAGAAGGAATTTATGACAATATTGGGACGCCGGCAAAAAGTCCGTTATCACCAAATGTGTTTGGCTATGATGATTCCATTTCAACGACTGATTACGATCCTGAAGGTGCCAAAGAATTGTTGGCAGATGCCGGATTCGAAGATGGTTTATCAGCCACAGTTTGGACAAATGATAGCCGTGAACGCATTGATATTGTAACCAACATTCAATCACAGCTCGCTGAAATTGGAGTTGATTTGGAAATAGAGGTATTTGAATGGGGTGCTTATTTAGCTGAAACAAGCGATGGCGGGCATGAAATGTATGTGATGTCATGGAATAACGGAACAGCAGATGCGGATAATGGTCTATTCCCATTATTTCATTCCAGTAATGCGGGTACAGGTGGAAACAAGATGTTTACTCGATATGATGAATTGGACGAAACTCTAGAAAAAGCAAGACAAACGGTAGTAGAAGAAGAGCGCCTTTCTCTGTATACAGAAGCACAGGAGTTTTTAACTGAAAAGACACCAATGGTTTACTTAGTGCACCCAGAATATTTATTAGGTGTACGTAAAGAAGTTAAAGGTTTATCGATGACACCAGGTAAAACCTTGCTGCTCAAAGATGTTTATATTGAAGAATAAGTTAGGAGGGAGCATTCAGCATGGAAACATATGAAGCATTGTCATCCTTTGAAAATTTAAAAACGTCTTATCCAGATTTATATAATCAGATTAATTCTATTATAAAAGAAGTTATTGCATTAAGAAGAGACTTTCGAAAGCATCCAGAGCTTGCCTTTGAAGAAACCCGTACAGCTCAGATTGTGGCAACAAAACTGCGTGATTGGGGCTATCAGGTAACGGAAGGTGTTGGAAAGACTGGTGTGGTTGGCATCCTTAAAGGTGAAAAAGAAGGACCTGTTGTGGGACTCCGTGCGGATATGGATGCACTTCCAATGATGGATGAAATTACAGCTGATTACCGAAGTTTAACAGATCATGTTGCACATACATGTGGGCATGATGCTCATACATCGATTCTATTAGGCGTTGCAAAGATTTTTGCGGAACGAGGCTTGAAAAAAGGGACGTTAAAATTAGTTTTTCAACCAGCTGAGGAAATTGGTGAAGGTGCAGCTGCAATGATTGCAGATGGTGTACTGGAAAATCCAAAAGTGGATATGATGGCTGGTCTGCATGTACATCCAACCATAGAAACAGGACAATTTGGAATCACAGAAACGGAATTCAGCTGTGCAGCAATGGATCTATTTGAACTGGAAATAAAAGGAAATGGCGGACATGCAGCACATCCGCACCGCACAATCGATCCTGTTGCAATTGCGGCGCAAGTTATTACAGCACTTCAGCAAATCGTCAGCCGAAATACGGATCCACTTGATTCTGTAGTTGTTAGTATTGGCCAAATCCATGGCGGGACGAAATCAACCATCATACCAGATTCAGTAACACTTAGTGGAACTGTCCGGACATTGAACCCTGTAACAAGAGAAGCGGTTGCTAAAAAAGTCCGTTCAATTGCAACGACTATTACGGAGGGGCTTGGCGGCGAATGTGATGTGAATTACCGTTTTGTAACGCCATCGATTAAAATTGATAAGGATTTACGTGGATTATTTGAAGAAACGATTACGGAGCTATTTACAAGCGATGCTATCGTATACAAAAATCCATCCATGGGTGGAGAAGACTTCGCTTATTATTCACATGAGATTCCAGCTGTCTTCTTTAACTTAGGGACAAACGGGGGTAATGCTGAAACAGCATATTCCAATCATAATTCACGCTTCGATGTGGATGAACAGGCTTTTGTTTATGGAATTGCAGCACTATTTCAATTGGCAAGTAATTATTTGGAGCGAACCGACGAATGATTAAAAAGGTATAAAAAGAAAAATCCGAGCGAATTCAAAATCTAATAGGAAAATTTTTGAATTATGTTCGGATTTTTCTAGACGCTTTTCTCCCAGCCTCTTCTTCATTTTATTGAGAAATACACATCAGATTAACTGGATAATCGATCCATGGATTGCGACTGCCTTGAATTTCATAGATAGCAAGGTTGTGATGACTTTTATAAATGTCGGGTGGAAAATAAAATTTTCATGCCATTTTAGAAGCAGGGATACATCTATTTCTTTTTTATGCGAAGCTTCAATTTCATCCGTATATTTTAGTGGAAAATAGAGCATGGCTCGAGCAACTGCATCTTTTCCGTATTTCGGTTCAAACTTTTTATCCAATGATTTTCCACGGGATTTCTTTACACCCTGGACGGAAATCAGTTCTGGATTGTAGTCGCAGAAATCATGGTATCGTCATCGCTTCCTTCTTACCGTAAAGGAGTAGCTTTTGTATGTGCAGATCGCGGTAGCCGTAGTTTCATATAGCCGACAAAAGACAAAACTAGCATACCTATTAAAAACGCAATAAAATATGGAGAAATCACTTCACGAATAAGCCCGGTTACAAATGAACTGAAAATCATTCCCAATGAATAGACCGCCGACATCACCCCAAAAGCACGGCCATGTCCTTCCCTTGCGACAGCATCTGTTACTGCTGTGGCCATTGCCGGCATTATCACCCCAAAAAAGAATCCCATTAAAAATAACAAAAGCGTTAAGGCTGTAGTCCACTCATTTAAAAGTGCAAACAGAGTCATACACATCCCAAATAAACCGAAAATCAGCCTTTTCACAGGAGCAAATCGATTAATAAAAAACAGAGATAAGGAAAAAAATGTTCCAATACCCATAAAACTGAACATTTTACCTGTTGTGACGGTAGATAGTCCTTTTTCCACCGATAAATAAGGAATTTCATAGATGATCACACCATGAATGTACATCACAGCAAAGCCTGTCAGAAAAACAACATGCAAACCCGGATTTGCCAAAACCTGAATAAGACTCAATGACTGATTTCTTTTATTCACTGTGACTGCTTGTCTATCTTTTAGAAAAAACATGGTATACACAGCCGTTATAATCAGTGCTGCCCCAATAACAAAATAAGAATTGGCGTATCCGAACATAACTCCAAGCTTTCCACCAATCAGTGGAGCAATAATACTTGCGATTGTACCGAGAATCCCATTCACAGCCATGTTTTTCCCTTGCTGTCGGCTATTTCCTGCATATCCTGAAAGTAGTGCCATTGCTGCTGGAATCAAAAAGGCTAATGAAAATCCATTTAATGCCCGCAGTAGTAATAATTCTGCAGTGTTAGCCACTAAGCCATGAAAAATAAACAAACTACCCGATACAAGCAATGGAAGCGTAATAAATATTCGCTTCCCAAACCTGTCAACAAGTGGACCTGCAATTAAATTTCCTACTAGATTAGCGAACTGAGCGGCACTAAGCATAATTCCAATCAATACACTGGACGCTCCAATCATTGCAGCATAAGGAGTGAAAATCGGTGCTTGAATACTCATGATCAGGCTGATTAAAAACATAATGACAAAAATGTGTAATTTGTCTGCGGTTACTTCTCTCAATTTTTCCACCTCGAAAACATTGTATGCTCCAAATGAAAAAATAGACGGAAAAAAGGGTCAGCCCTTTAGCTCATATATAGTATTTAAACCTTTTGCCTCGCTGAATAAAATTATGCTATATTATAATCAGATTTTTCACCTCAAGAATATCTACTCAAAACTCTCTAAGACGCGATAGCATGGCAACCATTCCGCTACTAATTAAAGAAGATTCCTCAAAATCTACCAACACTGGACATGACCAATTAAACAAAGACTCTTTAATACATTCTTCAAAGAGAATTTTTGAGATAAGGTACCAGACCCGTTATATAGTAAAGCGTACCAATAGACAGTATATTTGGTAAGTTTTTAAACTTGGAAAATGGTTATCAAATTATTATTGAGTACATCCTTTATCTATATCTTTCCGAATAATCTAATCTCTGCTATGATTTATGTAAAACAAAAAGGAGCCTTTAACATGCTTGATTATAATAATTCGATAGCGTTGCATATTCAATTGAAGAATATTATTGAAAAGAAAATTGAAGAAGGAATATTTACCGGGCAAATACCAAGTGAAAGGCAATTTATGGAGGAATATCATGTTAGTAGAAGTACGGTTAGGGAAGCTATTAACCTTTTAGTTCGTGAAGGAGTATTAGAGAAAAAGCATGGAAAAGGTACATTTGTTTCCTTAAAACCAATTCAAGATTGGCTCGGTAATCTAAGCAGTACAACTGATACGATTATGCAAATGGGGAAGAAGCCAGGAGCACAGTTAGTTACGCATTATTTGACGGAAACCACACCATATATTCAAGAAAAAACTGGTCTCAAAGATGCTTACTTTATAAAACGAATTCGCTTTGCTGACGATATGCCAATTGGTGTGGAGCGACATTATTATCCAATCGAAATAGGAGTAAAATTAATTAAATACGACCTCAATGATGCAACATTATATGATTTGCTGGAAAATCATTTAGGAATTAGACTAGCAGAAGCCGAGCAGACAATTAGCGGTGGAATTTTTTTAGATGAAGATAGGGAATTTATGAAAATGCCGAATGGAACGAACGCGTTAATTGCCGAACGAATTATTAGAGATCGAAATCGTGAAATCATTGAATTCGAAAAAGCCTTTTATCGGAATGACCTATATACATTTAAAATAAACTTGTCTCGTAAGTTTGGCTAACAGGGTTCATCAAAAGTTGTATCACGTATTTGGAATAAGATTATTAGCAGGCATAATAAGACTTATTATCATTTTAAATAACTGAATTTATATAATATATTGAATTTAAAATCGGACTGTTTTATACTGATAGCAGACCATCACATCACAACTGGTTCGGACGTCAGTATCATCATGATAGGTCAGACTTATCGTTTTGCAAATTCATGTAAGGAGGATTGAATGACGATTGTTTAGATTTCAAATGAGTTAAAACGAATGAGCTTAGTATTGTGATATCTTCTCGATCCTAGGAAGTTTTTTAAAAATATTATCTAATAAATGTAAGCGGTTTCTGATGTAGGAAACGAAATTAATGGATAACCATCCAGGGTGCTAATGTGCATGAAATACCATCTAAATCAATCTTTCAAAATCAGGTTTCGATTGATTATGTATTGCTTCATAAAGAATCTAACTAAATGAATGGAGGTAGGTTGAATGAAGACGGAAAGCGAAATGAATCAGGTGGTTGGGAAAGAAGCATCGCTATTATGGAATGCCATGCATCGTTACAATCCAGAAGCGGAACAAGTAGTCGCTGTTAAGGGGGAAGGATCCTGGTTTACCGATGAATCTGGTAAACGTTATTTGGACGGGGTTTCTGGATTATGGTGCTTAAATCTAGGTCATGGCCGTGAAGAAATAGTCGAAGCCGCTGCTGAGCAAATGAAAAACCTTTCCTATTTTCCATTAACAATGAACCATCAGCCTGCAATTAAACTAGCTGCAAAGATTAGTGAATTGCTCGGTGGGAAATACCAGACATTTTTTTCTAATAGTGGTTCTGAAGCTAATGAAACTGCATTTAAAATTGCGAGACAATACCATAATCAAACTGGTAATCCGCAGAAGTATAAAGTGATTTCTCGTTATCGTGGATATCATGGTTCAACATTAGGTGCATTAAGTGCAACAGCACAAGCAAATAGGCGAGTAAAATATGATCCGGGTGTCCCAGGATTTCTACATGTTTATCCGCCATACAGCTACCGTTCTATTTTTGATGGAAGTCCAGAAGAGTCAGATCTGAAGGCAGCACAGCTGTTGGAAGAAATGATTAACTGGGAAGGAGAAGAAACAGTTGCAGCATTTATCATGGAGCCATTTATTTCTGGGGGCGGTGTTATTGTTCCATCAATGAAATATATTCAACGAGTTGCGGAAATTTGTAAGAAATACAATGTGCTTCTGATTATGGATGAAGTAGTATCCGGTTATGGACGTACCGGAAAAATGTTTGGATTTAAGCATGCGGCGGGGGTACAGCCTGATATTGTGACAATGGCAAAAGGGCTGACAAGTGGGTACTTACCATTAGGAGCTACTGCTGTTAAATCTGAAATATATGATGTATTTCGAGAGGCTGGCAAGGATTCACATTTTCGTCATGTATCTACCTATGGAGGACATCCAGCCGCATGTGCAGTTGCATTAAAAAATATTGATATCATTGAGCGTGAGAACATTGTTGAACGAGTTCGCACACTTGCCGGGACTAAATTATCGGAGCTGCATCATTTAATAGATCACAAAAACGTGGGAGAGGTTCGGCAAATTGGTTTTCTTTTAGGGATTGAGATGGTAGAAGATAAACAGTCTAAGCTGCCGATGTCTGATGAAAAACTGGCAAAAATAATAGGTTTGTGTAAAGAAAAAGGATTAATCATTGGTAAAAATGGAGATACCGTTCCAGAACAAAACAATGTCATTATTGTTGCGCCGCCATTAACAAGTACTGTAGAAGATTTAGATTTTTTAATTGATACTTTAACGTCAGCAATTCGAAGTCTTTAAATAAGTCTGTTCCTATAAGAGAGAAAGGGAATCCGAGGGGATGGAGTTTACGTGAATTATGAAAGACTGAAAACATTTGTAGCTGTTGCCGAAAAGAAGAGCTTTTCCGAGGCCGCTAAAGTATTATTTGTTTCACAGCCAACCATTACCTCGCAGATCAAAGCATTGGAAGAGGAGCTTCATACCAAACTATTTGAGCGAACGACAAAAAGGGTTGAAATGACAGAGGCTGCGTTGATTTTAATAAAATACGCTAGGGAGATTATCCAGCTGAGTGATGCCGCACAGGAGAAAATACAGGAAATTGGCAGTAACATACATGGGGATTTAGAGATAGGGTGTAGTTTTACAATTGGTGAATACATTCTTCCAATATTTTTGAAGCGTTTCAAAGACAATTTTCCAATGGTGCAGATTCGTGCAGATATTTCTAATTCGGATACAATTATTTCCAGTATAAAAAATCACGCTATAGATGTCGGGTTAATTGAAACCCCAATTGATGATCCACAAATTATATTGGAGCCATTTTTAACAGATGAACTGTTGCTGATAGCAGCTCCTGATTTTTTAAAAGAAAATGATGGTAAAATTTCCGCTGAAAGCTTGAAGACGATCCCGCTCATCATGAGAGAGAAAGGATCTGGCACAAGGGCAGTAGTGAATCACTATCTACAGATGGTTGGTATAGTAGAAAGTGAATTAAACATCGTGATGGAATTAGGGAGTACAGAGTCTGTTAAAGCAGCAGTTGAAGCCGGATTAGGTGTGTCTATTATTTCTAGAGCAACGATTTCAAAAGAGAAAAAGCTAGGGTTGCTGACATCATATCCGATTAAAAATATAGCATTCTATCGTTACTTCTATATTGCAATGCGTAAAGATCAGGTTTTAAAATCAACTGCAGATTTGTTTTTGAATGAATTGAAAAAAAATGCAACTGACCAAACCATACAAGTCATTTAATCCACTTACTCGATTTTAAAGGTTATAAAAAAAGGAGGAATTTCTAATGGTGAAACAGCAAGCAGAAATGAAAAAGGGTGTCGTTAAAAAAGTAAAAATGACACCAAGTGAAGCAATTGTTGAAACGCTCGTCGCAGAAGGGGTAAAAGAAGTATATGGAATTGTTGGTTCCGCATTTATGGATATGCTTGATTTATTCCCAACTGCCGGTATTCGCTTCTTACCGGTAAGACATGAACAAAGTGCAGCACATATGGCTGATGCTTATACACGAGTATCCGGTGTTGCGGGAGTTGTTATTGGTCAAAATGGTCCTGGGATTACAAATATGGTGACGTCTGTAGCAGCTGCAAACCAAGCACATACGCCAATGGTAGTTATATCGCCTTCTGCAGGCACGCCGACAATCGGGTGGGACGGATTCCAAGAAGCTGATCAGGTTTCGATTTTCAGTGCAATTACAAAAGAAACAGTGCGCGTCACGCATAAGAGTCGTGTAGCTGATTGTTTAAGAACAGCTTTCCGGATCGCTTATGCTGAGCGTGGCCCGGTCCTTTACGATATTCCGAGAGATTTATTTTATGGGGAGCTTGAGGATCAGATCCTTCAGCCACATCAATATCGTGCAGATTCTAGAGGAAGTGGAGATCCTGCCTTAACAAAACAAGCAGTAGAGCTTTTAAAGCACGCAAAAAATCCAGTAATTATTTCAGGACGTGGTGCAGTTGATGCAGATGGGGTGGACACCGTTGTTAAAATTGCAGAACACCTGACAATTCCGGTAGCAGTGTCTTATATGCATAATGACGCATTTCCAGCTGATCACCCACTAGCAGTCGGCCCAATTGGTTATATGGGAGCTAAATCTGCAATGAATACGTTAAAGAATGCTGACGTAGTACTAGCGATTGGAACGAGGCTGTCAGTCTTTGGCACATTGCCTTGTTACGATATCGATTATTTCCCGAAAGCTGCAAAAATTATTCAAGTGGATATTAACCCAAGAAATATAGCTAGAACACACCCGGTTGAAGTAGGAATTATTGGGGATGCCAAAGCAACAAGTGACGAAATTTATAGATTACTGAAAGAGGCAGTTCCTAGTCCAGACAAAAAACAATATCGATTAGAGGAAGTAAGCAAAGAAAAAACAGCATGGGAAAAAGAGTTAGTAGACCTTGCGATGGAGGATGGATCTCCAATTAATCCGAGACGAGCACTCTTAGAACTAACAAAAGTGTTGCCGGACAATACAATCATTTCAACTGATATTGGGAATGTCTCATCTACTGCAAATGCTTATTTAAGATTTAATCAAACGAGACGTCATATAGCTGCATTAACTTTTGGAAATACTGGTTTTGCATACCCAGCAGCACTCGGAGCTCAGCTTGCAGAGCCAGATTCACCAGTCGTTGCAATTATTGGGGATGGAGCTTGGGGAATGAGTTTACATGAGGTAAGTACAGCTGTAGAGCAAGATATTCCGGTTATCGCCTGCGTATTCAATAATAAATCATGGGCCGCTGAAAAGAAAAACCAAGTAGATTATTATGATAACCGATTTATCGGTTCGAACATCCAAGCGCCAGAGTTTGCCGAGGTTGCTAAATCAATGGGTGCTTTAGGTTATACGATTGAAAAGCCAGAAGACATAGGACCTGTTGTGAAAGAAGTATTAGAGAAGCGTAAGCCAGCAGTTTTAAACATTTATGTGGATGGGACACAACTTGCTCCTCCATTTAGAAGAGATGCATTGCAGTTGCCGACAAGATTGCTAGATAAATATAAACACTTGGATTATGAGACATGGGGTTCTGATAAAAACTAAATCCATTATGAAGAAACCTCTATACTACGCAATATGTTGTATAGAGGTTCTTTATTTATATACTTGTCTGTGCCTCGTTATTTAGTTAAAAGCTCCCAAACTTTTGGATTGATCATGGTAGGTGGTTTCTCTCCATTAAGACCAGCTTCAAGGTTTCTAGCTGCTAATTCCGACATTTTCAACTCGGTTTCATATGTGGAAGACCCAACATGTGGCAGGGTAACAACGTTTTTCATTTCTAATAATGGATTGTTTGGACTGACGGGTTCTTGTTCAAATACATCCAGTCCTGCAGCTGCAATTTCCCCAGTTTGTAATGCTGCGATTAAATCCTTTTCTACAACTGTTTTTCCACGTGAAGCATTAATAAAAATTGCTGAAGGCTTCATAAGCTGAAATTCTCTTTTACTAATAAGACCTCTTGTTTCTGGGGTAAGCGGGGTAATTAAAACAGGAAAATCAGATTTGGATAATAAATCATCTAAACTGCAATATGTAGCATCAAACTTTGTTTCTGCGTCTTGTTTCCTTGTCCGGCTATGATACAAAATATTCATATCAAATCCAAACTTAGCACGCTGTGCAATTGCTTGCCCAATTCTTCCCATTCCAATAATACCTATCGTTTTATGATGAACATCGACTCCATAATAGTCTGGCCCTAATGCTTCTACCCATTGTTTAGACTTAACCAAATTGTCTAGCTCTGGAATGCGTCTGGCAGCTGCGAGTAAAATACCAAACACGGTATCAGCAACGGTATCTGTTAATACGTCCGGTGTATTTGTTGCCATAATGTGCCGCTTTGTTAATTCTTCGATATCCAAATTATTATAACCAACAGAGACATTACTCACGATTTTTAAATTAGGGGCATTGTCTAATAATGTTTTATTCACTTCTAAAGCCAGTCCAATAATACCTTCTGCCTCTTTCAGATGGTTCATAAATTCTTCATTAGTTTGGGTATCAATATTTTTTAAAAATTTCACATCGTACTTTTCTTGTAGACTTTTAAGTACGGGTTTTTCAAGCCGCTCATAAACAATAATTTTTTTCTTCATCTTCATAAGCTCCTTCAAGTAATCTTTCAGTTTGTTGATGGTTGTTTTTCTATCATTTTAAACGTAACTTTCAATATGAGGAATGTCAATATTGGGAGAAGGTATTAGACTTTAAGTTTTATAAAGAATATCTATAAATTATATCGTAAAATCCGATAATTTCATTTCTTTAGAATACATTGACTCCGTTTATACCTAATGATAAAGTATAAATAATCTATTTTAAATAGTTACATATACTACCGAGTTATTATCTGATATTTATGTAATGTCACCCTTGATGCCTCTATATATGTGTGAATATTAAGTTTATTTTCAGTAAATAGCAATCAATTGAATTACTAAGGGGGAGATCGTATGAATTGGTGGTTAGTTTGGATTGTAGTTTTTTTAATTGTAATTTTTGGTATAAGTATTATTTCCTCACGAAAAATTAAAACCTCAGATGACTTTTTAATGGCCAACTTTAGTCTTGGGTTCTTTCCTATCACAGGAACAGTTATAGCAACAGTTACTGGATCTGCAGCACTTATCGGTGGAGCTGGAAAAGGTTTTGAAATCGGTATTTCCTATTTTATTACTTCTATTAGTTTCGTTTCTTTTACTATTCTATTTGTCGCTATTCTAACTCCAACCATACGTAAACTTAAATTATATACAATACCAGATTTATTTATAAAACGTTTTGGAAAAGCGTCTGCATTACTTCCAGCATTAATTATTGGATTACTTTATATGACCCCTACATTTGCGATGCAGTTAGTAGGAATGGGTTCTATATTAGCCTCTACTACAGCACTTACCGTAACATGGGGAATTGTTATCGGTTTTATAATCAGTCTCATTTTTACACTTATGGGAGGAATGTTTAGTGTTGCTTGGACAGATACGGTGCAAACCATCGTAATTCTAGCTGGGGTTATTTTATTGTTTTTCCTCGGGCTTAACCATATAGGTGGGGTCGAGGTATTGGCAAATGAAACCCCGAAGCATCTGTTTAACTTTTTCAGTATTGGCGGTAAAGAATTATTAAACTGGTTCCTTGTGTTCGGACCATTCTATATGGTTTGGCAAACAACATGGCAACGCTTATCAGCAGCTAAATCTACTAAAATTGCAAAATGGTCTGTTACAACTGGTTTTATCATTTCTGGTTTTATTGGTTTACTAGCAATATTAATTGGAATTATGGCCGTACAAATACTAAATACAAGTACACCTCCTGATCAAGTGTACACCCAATTTTTAGTAGACATATTTCCAGCACCATTAGGTGGGTTATTTATGGTATCACTATTAGCAGCACTGTTAACCGGTGCAACATCTTTCTTGCTCAGTGGAGCAATTAATATTGCCAAAGATATTTACCAAGAGTGGATTTCACCTGGTGCAGAAGATGCTCAGTTGTTAAAAACATCCCGGATTTCTGTATTAGGTATGGCTGTATTGGGACTTGTTATTGCATTATATATTACAGATATTATAACCATCTATCAATTTGCCCTTTCCTATACAGCTGTAACGCTTGTTGCGCCTGTAATGGCCGCAATGTTCTGGAAACGTGCTACAAAAACAGGAGTAATTGTAAGTATGGTTGGCAGTATTATTGTTTGTTCTTTATGGAAGCTGGCTGGAACACCTTATGGAGTGCATGAAATTCTGCCAGGCTTAATCATGTCTTTTCTATTATTAATCATAGTTAGTCTTAAAACAAAACATTCAGCTGACGAAGACGTGACTGCCTATTTCTTCTCATTAAAAGCAGTGAAGGATCCTACAGAACAAGAACCAGTTGATAAAATCATAAGTTCATAAGGTAAATCTGACTGTGTTGCAAAAATTTCTAAAAAGGAGAAAAAACAATGGATAAGATAGATACCTTAATTACAAATGCCAATATACTAACACTTGATGAGCAAAATAGTATTGCTCATTCATTAGCTATTACTGATGGTCGAATTATTGAAATATGGCAAGAATCAGAACCACCAGCTTCAGTCCGAATAACGTCAAATACTGAAGTTCTTAACTTAAAAGGAAAAACATTAATTCCTGGTTTCATCGACACACATAACCACATTCTAATGTACTCACTGAATAAAAATAAGGTTAATTGCAGTACACCACCGAATGAAAGTATTGATGATATATTACAACGAATTAAAGTGAAAGCAAATTCTACTCCAAAAGGACAATGGTTGGAAGGATACGGTTATGATGATACACTTTTAAAAGAACAGAGACATCCAACAAGGGAAGAGCTAGACCAGATTGCACCTGATCACCCAGTATTTATTACGCATATTTCGAGTCATTTCGCAGCTGTCAATTCAAAGGCTTTGGAACTAGCTGGTGTTGATGAACAAATAAAGAACCCCCAGGGAGGCTTTTTTGGGCGTGATAAAAACGGACGTTTAGATGGAGTGCTTCATGAAATACCTGCGTTGGAATATGTTCAAAAAGTAATTCCAGTTCCCACGGTAGATGAGATAGTAGCGGCACTGGGAGAAGGCTCAAAGGATTATTTAGCCCAAGGGATTACAACAAATGCGGATGCCGGAGTAGGTTTGTTCCTTGGTGAATCAGAATTAGAAGCACATCTGATAGCAGCACAAAAAGGTATCAATCCAATGCATTCACAATTAATGATTATACACACACTTCTACGAGAGGGAGAGAAGTTTGGTAATTACACAGCAGAACAATTAAATGAAGAAATAATGAATGCATCTAACGGTAAAGCATGCCTGGACAGTGCGAAAATGTTTCAGGATGGATCCATCCAAGGCTTAACTGGTGCTCTAAGAGAACCTTATTATAATAATGCAGATGTTGTTGGAGAATTACTTCATTTTCAGGAAGCGTTTAACGAAGAAATATTAGACTTACACAAGCGAGGATTCCGTGTGACCATTCATGGCAATGGAGATCGAGCAATAGGATCCATTTTAGAAGGATATGCTTTCGCTCAAGAAAAGTCACCAAGAGATGACCATCGTCACCGGATAGAGCATGTGCAAACGGCAACAATTGATGATCTTGACAATATGCAGAAACTCCGTGTAGCTGGTTCGGTCTTTATTAATCATGTCTATTACTGGGGAGACCGTCATAAGCGGCTTTTCCTTGGTCCAGAACGTTCTAGAAGAATAAGTCCGTTAGCGGATATTGTAAAACGAGATATTTTATTTACGTTACATTCCGATTGTCCAGTCACTCCGATTTCACCGCTATTTTCTGTTTGGGCAGCTGTAAACCGCCTAACGAAAGAAGGGGAAGTGCTGGGACCAGAACAAAAAATCGATGTCGTAACGGCATTAAAATCAATGACCATTTATGGGGCATATATGAATTTTAGTGAAGATACTGTGGGAAGTATTGAAATAGGAAAACGTGCAGACTTTGCTGTATTAGATAAAGATCCAACAAACGTGGATCCACTTGAAATCAAAGATATCACAGTGGAAGCAACACTAATTGACGGAAAAAAAGTATACGAAAAACAGGGCGCTTTGTTGGGATAAAACGCATTATCGAGCTTTTTATTATTACAATAAAATTGTAAACCACCGTAACAGATTTCTCTGATACGGTGGTTTTTATAGGTTAGGATATTCTAGGTCTAAGTATTGAAGCTATTAGATTTAAGGATGGCTTGGTTTGAAAGAACTATGATGATACATTTTCCAAATCGTCTTCCATATCAGCTGCTTCTTGTTTATCCTTAAAGTCTCCTAAAATCAAATGATCTAGCTCTGCCTTAGGGATTGCTCGAATATGTTTAAATTTAACTAGGAAAAAGAGGGCTCCTAGAATTAGCCAAACAAATAAAGCAATCCATGAAGGGGTGCTCAAAAATCCAGGTGAACCTGGTACGATTAACAATAGTAGGAATCCGGCACTGCTTAGGATACCTAATAGACATAGAAACTTTCTTCCAGGGGAGACAGTAGCACGTTTATTGTTCCTTTTATTATTACTGTCTGACCACTTGAATAATCGATATGCTATAAAGCAAGTATAGAAGTATGCGATGGTGACTCCAAGGGCGGACATATCAACAACCCATAATAATGCTTCTCGCCCAAAGAAAGGGGCAAAAAGCGTGAATGCTAATGTGAACAAAATACCAGCATGAGGTGTTTTATGGGAGCGGTGCAATTTTCCAAAAGCTGCAGGAATAACTTTCGCTCTGCCCATGGCAAACAATAAACGGCTAGCAGACATGTAAAACCCATTCAGTCCTGTCAGAATACCCATAATTAATGCAAACGATAATAAAATAACACCAATTGTTCCGTAAGCATTTTCAACAATCATAGCTGTTCCCCACACTGACCCGGCTTGAACAGCTTCCATCCATGGTTGACCAATTCCAGTTGCAATAACAGTCATTGAGTAAGTAAGAGCTGCAAAAACTAAGGCAATAACGATAATACGAAAAGCTTTTTTGGGGGAAAAGTTAAACTCTTCTGCAGCCTGTGGTATGTTGTCAAAACCAATATAAGCCCATGGTGCAATTGCAATTATTGCTGCTATCGATGCAATAGAACCGACTCCGGGCTGAAAGAGAGGTTGTAAATTGGAAAAGGAACTTGTAGGATGAATAATCATAGCGATGGTTAATAACAAAACTCCGCCAAATAAGCAGACGCAAAACACAAACTGACTAAATGCAGAAGAACTTGCACCCCGGATATTGACAAGGGCGAAAATAGCTAATGCAGCACAGGCTACAATAACTTCTCCGGTGTAAACCTCCCAACCGGCAATTGTATACATGTAACCTTGTTCTACAACCCTTGGGAAAACGAATTTTCCTAGAAGTGCTAGAGCAGAAGCATTAAGCGCAACAATTGCAACATATCCTAACGTTAGAAACCATCCACAAATAAAAGCATGATATCTGCCTAGACCATAATAAGCGTATGCGAACCCTCCTCCAGTTACTGGCAGCTTTTCGATAAGAGAACTAAAGCTCACTCCGATAATAATCATAAGAATCGCACCAATTGAAAATCCAATAATTACCCCAAGTGGCCCAGCCATGGATAGCCAGTCTACTGGAAGCACAAAAGCTCCCCAACCAATAGCTGACCCAAATGCAATTGCCCAAACCCAATGTGGTTTCAATGTTTTGTTTAATTGCTGACGTTCTTCCATATTTCATTCTCCTTCCAAATTGTAAGCGTTATCAATTAAGCTATATAAATTAAAGCATGTCGTGTTTTAATAATCAATAAGTTTCAGAACTTTTAATCATTTGAATGTGTAATAGAAGTTATTGAGGAATTAAATAGTAATCAACCTCGTGAATGTTGAAGCTAGAGAAAAGTGATTTCCTTTGTATGAATACATACTATAAAACGGCTTTGCTTGTAATATGCAGTTTGTAACGAGACAATTGTATGGCTGAATCATTACTGCACTTTTATTCATTGAAAGATGGTAAGCTATATAGTAAACGTCAGTAATTATAAAATTCATGTTATCAAATTGAAGAACAAAGGGTGGTTACAGGTGAGAAGCGTTCATAGTGATATTATTCAATTTCGCGGGAGACATTACGATTATGGCTATATGCAAGGTGAGCATCTGAAGAATTCTTTAATTATTAAAAACAGACATCGCGATTGGAGATTGAGAAGACCACGGTTTACGATTGACGAAGCTGAAGCCAAACAAGCATTTATGCGGTTTGCACCAGGAATATGGGAAGAACTGCTTGGTCTACGAGATGCTCTTCAACAGCCGATGTCGATAATTCTTCGCGATTTCGGCAATTATCGTGTTCAACCAGTCTATAGTGGCTGTTCGATTTTGACAGGGAAGGACTATATGATCCGAAATTATGATTATCATCCGAAAACCTATGAAGGGCGCTACAACCTATTCCAGCCGACCGATGGTGGATATGCTGTCATCGGACCTTCTCAACGTGTTACTGGTCGGATGGATGGCATGAATGAAAAAGGACTCGTAATGGGGTACAACTTCATGCATCGTAAAGATCCAGGCGATGGATTTATTTGTCATATGATTGGTAGAATTATTTTAGAGATGTGTGCGACTACAGAAGAAGCAATTGAGCTTGTGAAGGAGATACCACACCGGACTTCGTTTAGTTACATTGTGTTAGATGAAAAGGAAGAAACCTATGTAATTGAAGCAACGCCAAGGTCTGTTCAAGTACATCAATCGAATGTCTGTACGAATCACTTTGAGGTGCTCCAGCATGAAAATCGTCGTTTTATCGCAGAGTCACAAGAACGACTCAATGCAATCAACAACCAGAAAGCGCAAGCAACAGATGCGTATAAAGCATTTCGACTGTTGAATGATACGGATAAAGGGGTGTTTGTAAGCAACTACAAAAGCTGGTCAGGTACATTACATACATCGGCATATTTTCCAAAAGAAAAACAGGCATGGATTGCACTTGGAGGAGATCAGGAGCCAGTAAAAATTGATTTTGAATCCTGGTTGAGTGGCAAAAATCTAGAACGGAGTAAAATCTTTGGGGAGATAGATACTAGCTCTGGATTTGCTCATATGGATGAAAATCCACGTTAAGAATAAATAAATCTCTTCAATTTTAATCGCAAATATTACGGATAGTTGGGATAGTGTGAAGCATACCTACTATGTATAAACGGATAGGAAAAAGGGATTTCCCACTAAAAAGAGTTCGTGGAAAATCCCTTTATACTTAATCTTCTGGATTGATGACCATCTCTACGCGGCGATTTTTACTTCTGCCATCTTCATCTTCATTTGATTCAATTGGAGCTGTCTCGCCATATCCTTCTGTATGAATCGTTAAATGGCTAATATCACCATGCTCCTCCAAATAATGAAAGACAGATTCAGCTCGTTCTAAAGATAAATTCAGATTATACGATGTCTCACCTTGATTGTCCGTATGGCCATTGATATGAACAGTTGTCTCAGGCTCTAATTCTTCTAATTCAGCAAGAATCCCATCTAATGTCTCTTGCGAACTATCTTTTAATGTGCTTTCATCAAAATCAAACAACAGATCATCAGGAACTTGCATCTTAATTTCTTCATCTGCCACAGTTAAATCCACTTTTTCTGGTGGTTCCATGTCTGGTATATCTAATTCAATAGTCTTTTCAAGATAACGTTTTCCATCATCAGTGGTTTGCAAAAGGTCTCCTTCTAACTTCCCAAAGTCTTCACCATAGGCTGCTAGAACATCATCCCAAGAATTTTGATCGGCATGGACTTGAATTGGGATATACATGCCTGGGCGCAATGATAGATAAGGTATTTTAAGTGCGAAGGAACCATCTGGATTTACATTCGTATAATCATAAGAAAATGGAACAATAACATCGGTCGCGTTCATTAAATCGCCACCTAACCATGTTCCTTCAAGTAGATTACTTTTTCCGTGTATATAGATGAATTTATGATCAGTAGTTACATCAACATTCATCCATATATTCGATTCTCCATAATCCGCAGGGAGTTCACTCCATTTGGGCGTTTCGATTGGGAGTGTGTACGGGATGTCCTTGTTTGCATCTAATAAAATGCTAGCCCTAACCTCATATTGCTCGCTTTGTGATGTTTTATAACGTTGGGGTCCTGTAACTTGGTTGAAGTATACACCATAATGTTTTGTCGTATCCTCACCCAGAGAAGATAATCGGAAATCGATTATCGCATTTCCTTCATAGCCGGGATATTCAAAACGGAAAGAGCCATCCTTTTGTACCTCAGCATTCTTCATAAAAGCTGCAATCGGTAATGTACTATTTCCGGAAGAGCTAATAATCGAGCCTGGCAATAGGTTGCTTTGACCTTCTACAATGATTTGATCATCCTCTACTATCATTTCGCCCCCGATCCAAACCTTTAGGTTGCCAATATCTTCTTTATAATCTATTGGACTTTCTTTAGGTTCTTTCTGACCTTCCGTTTCTTTGGATTTGCTTTGTTCCTCACCAGAACCATTCTCTTTTGCTTTGGATGAATTCGGTTCCTCATTTGTAGTATCTTTGCAGCCTGCAAGAAAGATCAGTAAGACAAAAAATGCTATGTAAATGTAAGACCTTTTCAAATTCAGCTCACCTTCTCCATATTCATTTAGCTTATTGTAGGAAAATTATAAAATTGCCTCACTATAGATTACCATATTCAGATATGGAATAAAAGAGGCATTTGTAGTAAGGGAAGGGGGTATAATTACTTTACAATAATTGATGACGTACTAAATAAGAAGACCAGAAATGATGGCCTTCTTATTTTATACTTACTTTTTCTTCAACGTATGGAATTGTTAGTGGACCAAGTGGAAGAACAGCAATTGTCATCGTGTCACCATGCTTTTTCTTCAAATCTTCTATAGTTTGTTCAATGTTATTCGTAGGCTTTAGCATTGCATTTATTACTTGTTGATCGGATAGTTTAGAATAAACGTAAACATCAGCCCAAACTTGGATAACGGCTTGCTTCTGAACCTGCCACTGATCAAACATTTTAAATTCTGGATCATTAATCATATCCAGCAATTTTTGTGGACTTTCAGCCATGTCAAATATTTTTGCATAGTTGCCGTGATCAGGCAAACCATCCGAACATTCGGATGCGACAATAATAGAGCCGCCTTCCTTCACAATTTTATGTGCAGCACTCATTCCTTTTACAGCTTGATATAAATTCTGATCAAGCGGGTAGCCAGAATTGGATGTTATGACAACATCAAAGCGTTCATCACAACGGAACATTGCATGCTCTTTTGCAAATGCACACCCGAGATCATGTGATTCGTACAATTCCCCTGCAAACACATTTGTAATCTCTTTTTCTCGGTTCAATGTAACGTTTAACATGAAATCTGGTTTACATAGACTATTAATTTCACGAGTCATATCTTGGACTGGATTATTCTCCATGTTGCCCCACGTAGAAAGAGGGTCACCAATCATTCGGGCATTATGAAATGTCAAAATTGTTTCAATACCCGCGATCCCTGGCATGATACCTTTTGGACCTCCAGAAAACCCAGCAAAGAAATGTGGTTCAATAAAACCTGTTACAATTCGAAAATCTGATTCAACATATTCTTTATTAAGGTAGACATCACAACCAAATTTGCTTCTTCCAAGGTTAACAAGTGTATCCTTATCATGACATTGATTATTTATGATTCGAATATTGTCTACTACCCAATCTCCCAGCATCTGAACAAACTCTTCTCTTGTTTGGTCACGATGGGTTCCGGTTCCATTAATAATGACAAAGTTTTCTAATGGGACATGATTTAATTCCTCAATCAGCAGGGGGACGAGTATATGATTTGGTGTTGGTCTTGTAATATCACTTATTACAATGGATACCGTATCCGTTGATTTAACGGACTCTTTTAAAGATCCAGAACCAATTGGATTTCGCAATGCTTTTCGGATTGCTTCTTTTTCATTCTCAAGTTTTGGCAAATTTGTTGGCTCAATAAGGAAAGCGTTGTCCGGCAATTCTAATGAAATACCATGCTTTCCATATAACAGTTCTGTCTTCATGATGCATACCTCATTTCATTAATAATTTTTTTCTTATTTGTGCTGACGGGCAACAGGATCTACTCATATTAAATCATATACGACTAAATATCACTATAGGATAGCGCTTTCTTTGATGTTAATCGTTGACTGCATGCCTCTCTTGGGTGCCCGAAGTGCTTTCAGCATTATTCAGACCAAGATCTTCCCGTGTACCATCAATTCCTCTTTTTCGTTGATATTTATCCATTAAAATAACACCTATTGGACAGAGTAAGGAAGTAGTGATTGTGGATATCGAAATCTGAGCAGTAGCAATAGGGACAATGTTTTGGATTGCTTCTAGCTCTGCTTGTGTCATTGCTCCTGCGCCAACAGCTACAGCTGCTGCGGCTGCAATGGCGGCCGGTGTTGCAGCCGCATTTCCTGCTGTAGAAGCTTCTGAA
The DNA here is from genome assembly GCF_003515705.1 of Oceanobacillus profundus. GTDB lineage: Bacteria > Bacillota > Bacilli > Bacillales > Amphibacillaceae > Oceanobacillus > Oceanobacillus profundus. The sequence continues at coordinate 66,675 of NZ_QWEH01000011.1, read as the reverse complement.
ATGGGTGCAATAAAGCTTTTTTCTTTAAATAATTTAAACATAAGAATTCCCATCCCAGCTGAGCAAACGAAAGTAAGTATCGCAAGTATCAAACCACCTGCAAGAACTGTTGGATTAAAGAAGTTTGCCAAATCCATACCTGCTCCTAGTGCAAATGCAAAAAATGGGATTGTAATCGATTCCCCAGGTTTTAAAAACTCTCGTATTTTCGGATCCAAGTTTCCTAAAAGCATACCAATTCCGATAGGTAATAAAACAGCTATAAATGATATCATTGGGAAAGCAGTACCTAATACACCAAGTGCAACTAACGTGAAGAACGGTCCATCATTGATTGCAAGGATAGAAAGCCCGCCGACATCAGACCTGTTTCCAAATTTACCTGTTAATGCTGCATACATTCCACTATTACTATTTGTCATCCCAGCAATTAATGCAAGCGTCGAAAGTCCGAACAATCCACTCATCGGATCGAAAAAGTATCCGAAAGCCATGCCGACTGCCACGCCAGCAAAATATTTCGATCCAGTTAGGAGGACACCTTTTTTTAATGCCTTTCCACCAACTTTTAAATTCATTTGGCTTCCAACACAAAATAGAAATAAAGCAATTAATACAAGTGCGCTATCCTTAAACAGCTCCTGAGAGAAACCACCGATTTGTAAAAACTCGTAATAGCCTTCCTCCGTTTGGGGTGCACCGAGGAATTTTAAAACGTTCATTACTGCAGGTATATGCATTTGGTCAATTGTATTTAAAAAAGCTCCTAATAAAAGCGGAACGACCATAAGTCCCCCGGGTACTTTTTCTATCGTATCTTTTATGCTCATAAAATCGTTCCTGGTTTCCAAAATCTTTTAATAGTGTATAAAATCTATTAAATATTACCACGCCATCGAACCAGGTAAGAAGGCTACCGTGGAGATTCTCACTCCATTCCGTCAGGAGAGTACTAGCCAGACTAGTCTCTATCATACACCTAATGTATAAGATAACCTGTGGTGCTCTGTTAGAGCCGGCATATTGCGATTAACCATTTCTTCTAGATCAGCTAACCGCAAAGGCGATTTTAGAATCCAGGTTACACCTCCTTTAAAAGTAAAATTTCCTGGTTCTTCATACGTAATGTTTTCTGTATAACATTCCACAACATCCAGTTAGGCTTTTCTTTAAACTTTTGAATGTTGTTTCGTAATACAACTAAATCGTTACGTTTTTGTGTTTGCGTTTCACCTAATTTCTCAGATTCTTCCATCGACCTGATCATTTGAAGTAAATGCGATTTAACTTTTTCTTTTAGTGTTTTAATCAATTCTCTCGGAATTTTTTCATCAAATCCTAGTCCTCTTCTTCCAATAACATAAGATGCTGCTTCGTGAGCAGATAATCCATACATCTTACTATATTTAAAACGACCGATGACGGACGTATATGCTGGGTTTACTTGTTTCATTTTAAAACCGTATTTTAGTCCCCTAGTCATTAGCGCATGATGTAGTTTTCTATAGGCGAAATTAGCTGTAAGACGATTCAACATTTTATTCGTATCGTGGATTTGTTGAAATGTTAAATCTTCTAATACAAATCCTCCAACATTCCAGCTTAAGAAATAATCGATGACTTCTTTTGCGATTTCACCAGCAATATTGGAGCGCTTGTTACCTCTTACATACTCCATCTCGTGACAATAAAATGTTTTCGTTTCTAAAAGGCGACCTTGTTTGGTTATAATAGAAACCGTTATTCTATCAATGTTAATGTCAATTCCAGCAATGATATCTGCATCGATTTTATCTTTAGATGTCAACTCTTCTCCAACTGTTTGAATGTCGTAGCTTAGGAATACATACCATTTTCCGTTTTTATATTTTAGTTCGACGGTATAAGGCTGGTAAGCTTCATTCGTTTTTATGTTCCCATTAGAATCTTGAAAAGATGTTTCTTGAGGTAAAACAATATTGACTACATCACTAAATCGTTTATCTGAAGTGTGTAATTTATATCGCAGACGTTCAGAACGGTTATTTTTCTTATTCAATGGGTTTGCTACTTCTAATAGGAAGTACGCTTGTTCTTCATCCCACACAATACGTGTATTTAAATTGCCTTTTTTAGATTTATCTCCACGAGAATAAAGCGTATTGGAACGAAGCTCTTTCCACCCCTCATTGGTGATTTTCCCTTGCATTCGCCTGAAAAAATTTTTCCGTCCTCCGAAGATAACCTTAGGAATCGTTTCATTTTTTTGATGAAGCAAAAGATTGTTTTCTTTTTTACGTAGCGTTTCTAAACGGCTATCTAATCCTTTTATACAGGTTTCTAGAGAAACTTTATTGGGTGTTTTCTTACCTGCTCGGTAATCCTCTAGCTTACGTTCTGTTTTTGCTATTTTTCTTTGTATTTCTTCGATTCGTAGGGGCAACAGTGCTTTTTGACTTGAAATAATGCTCTGTGCCTTCAAGACGGCATCTTCTGCATACCGTTTGTTTAAATCAAATTTGATATTTACTTTTTTAATCAAATCAGAAGGCTTTTCACCTTCTAGAAGGCGATTAAAAGCATACCGTGTAGCTGAACCAAAAATAGTGCTTAACTTTCTCAATTCCGTTAAATCTTCCGTTCGGTCAATTACTAGCTGTATGGTTCTTTTTGACATGTAAAACCCTCCCACGAACATTTGATTCGTAATAAAATTATACCAAACGCTTGTTCGTGTTACTAGTATTTTTGAACAAAGAGAATAATAACTTTCAATAATTTAAAAGCGTAATAAATATTGTTTTAGAAACAGTTTCCATCTCCTTTTGATGTTTAAAAAGAACAGGACTAAATTAATGACTTCGATGAATCAATTAACACGCCGAACCATTATAGTTATGTTGTAGGAAGTCTATTCGTAGTAATGTCGCTACTTGCTTTATTGTTTTGATGATTAGAATAAAAGTAAGTTCGAACAACCTGTTCAGCACTTTGTTCTAATAATTTAGCTGCATTTGTTATCGATTCCTTTAGTGTCATCGGTTGACTGATAATACTATGGATGCTTACAACTCCAAATTCATGAAGTACTTCAATTCCATCCCCAATTGAGCCAGCTATAATAATAGTCGGAACATCCTCACTTTTAGCGGTCTGAGCAACGCCGAGCGGAGTTTTGCCTGATGCAGTTTGTCCATCCACTTTACCTTCACCAGTAATGACTAAATCGGTATTTGGCAACAGTTCAGCAAATTTACTATGCTCTAAAACAACATCAATGCCTCGTTTTACCTCACAGGGGAAGAAAGCTTGAAAGGCTCCTCCAATTCCTCCTGCTGCCCCTGCACCAGGCAGGTTGTGTAAGTGGATTCCTGTAAGCTTGGCAACATGATCGGCCCAATGTGTAAGATGTTGGTCAAGCGTTTCAACCATTTCTGGAGTTGCCCCTTTTTGTGGACCAAAAACAAAGGAGGCACCGTTTGGACCGATAAGCGGATTTTCTACATCAGAAGCAATTAAAAAGTTGCAAGCTTTAATACGCGAATCGAAAGAATCATCCTCTATTAAAGCGATCTTATTTAATTCACCACCACCATATCCGATTTCATTACCATCTTTAGTGCATAACTTTAATCCAAGTGCTTGGAGCATTCCAGCCCCGCCATCATTGGTTGCTGATCCACCGATGGCAATGATAAACGAAGTAAATCCATCATCCAACGCTTGTTTTATCAACTGGCCAGTTCCATATGTTGTTGCTTTTAAAGGAGAAAGCTGTTCATCCGTAAGAAGTGTAAGTCCTGATGCTGTTGCCATTTCAATGACACAGGTTTTCTTATCTCCTAAAACACCATAGGATGACTTCACTTCATCCCCTAAAGGTCCGATCACTGTGACGTTTCGTATCTCGCCTTTTGTCGCAGTGACAAGTGTTTCTAATGTCCCCTCGCCACCATCTGCAACAGGTAGCATCACTGTTTCCGCTTTTGGAAAAGCCTTTTTGATTCCTCTATCGATTGAATTAGCAGCATCAACCGCACGTAAACTCCCTTTAAATGAGTCTGGTGCTATAATAATTTTCACACAATCACATCCTGGTAAACGTTTTCATTATCTGTAGATTAAATTATACGAATCTTGACTAAAAATGTATATGGTTATACCATATGAAAAATAGGAAGTGAATCCGACATTTTTTGTACGTATCGACTAAAGGGGATGATGAATCATGGAAATGATAACAAAAGAAATTGCAAAGACAATCGTTAGAGAAACTTCTTTACGTTTAGGTCGTAACGTTAATATTATGGATATGGATGGAACTATTATTGCCACAAAGGATGAAAAAAGATTACATACGGTTCATGAAGGAGCAGTTGAGGTATTAAAAAACGGGAAATCCCTTACAATCTATTCACATCAGGATGAAGCATGGGAAGGAGCGCAACCGGGTATTAATTTACCAATTGTTTTCAAAGAGAGAATTATCGGAGTGATTGGGATAACAGGCAATCCAGATGAAATGGGAGATATTGCAGAATTAGTAAAGATGGCGACAGAGCTTATGATTAACCAAGAGTTTATTGCTTCACAGCTTGAATGGAAACAACGTACAAAAGAAATGATAATTGAACAACTGCTAAAACGTTCTCCTTCCTATGATGTAATGAATCGAGGACTAAGTATGCTGAAATTAGAACTTATTCCACCTTTCACAGCTATTGTCATTCGAATAGATGAACTTAAGATTCCCAAGCAGGATTTTATTCAGAGTTTGGAGAAGGTATTTGGCGAAACGTATGTAATAACAGGATTTATCAGTCTTAATCAAATCTTTATTGCAACAACGGGACTTGAAGAGAGGGACCTGCTTACTAACATCCAATCACTTGCACGGCTTTTAAAGAAGCTAAAAATAAAATTTAGAATGTCTTATAGCTTAATGTTTCACGAATTGCAACAATTAAACAAAGCCTACTCTGATTGTAAGCTTGCTTTAAGGATAGGCGATCCTAAAACAGAGATTATTTCATTTGCTCAATTAGAAGTGAGGGCATTATTGTATCAGATTGATAAGTCTGTTGGAAAAAGGTTCTCTAACAGAATATTGCAATGTGTGGACAAAACAAAAGCAGGAACGTTAGAGGCATTTTTCACAAATGATTTGAATATCCAAAAAACGGCTGATGCGTTATTTTTGCATCGTAATACGTTAATTTATCGGATAAATAAGATTGCTAATGAGACAGGTTATGATCCGAGGAAGTTTAATGATGCATTAATATTACAGGTTGCTTTGTGGATTTATGAACAGGAGTAAAAAGAGCTTAACTTCTGGAAAGTATAGCACAAAATAAAAAGTGGATATTTCTTTGCATTAGCCGGTTTCGTATAAAATACTTAAAACCGGCAGCAGAAAGAATTTATCCAGAGCTTTTAACATAAATTTTAAACAACACCTTTCGAATCAGTGCCCCAACACCTAACCCAATTGGAAGAAATAATATAGGCAGCCACATCGGTCCAATGTATACACCAAATATTGTAAATGTGGGAGAAAAAATTAAGCCTACTGTAACAAAATAGGCTGAAAATACAAGGGGGAGGTAAGCGAAAGGTTTTTCACCACCTCCGGCATCTTTATAAGCATCCCAGATAGCAAAGAAATATAAACAGGGGTAAAACATCAGCCATAAATAATTTGTCTGTGCAATGGCCTCTTCGATTTTCATATTAAAGCTAAGTACAATAATGGTGTTAAAATTCCCCATTACATTAACTAAAAACTCTAATCCAATTAGTACGAAACCTTTCATATATTTACGATTTAAAAGTTGACCGAATCCTGGTAAAGCAATACTCCACAGAAGTACTTCAAGTTTTTTACTTTTTAAATCTGCCCTTTTTTCCATTTTTAACCTATTTAGCTAACCCTTTTCGATCAGCTGCCATTGGTGGTTGCTCCATCCAGCCATTTTCAATCATAATAGAAGCACCGTCATTTGCATAATTAGCTATTTCCACCATTAAACGGCTGTATTGTACCGCTATATCGTGTCTGGGACTTAAGGACAAAGACATTCCATACTGTCCAATACCACTTGCAATTAATGACGATGTTAAAACCATCATGAATTTATCTGAAAAAGGGGGGTCAGTAGATTCAGTTACTTCTGGAGTCAGCAAGATTGTACCGTCTGATAAATAGCTATTGCTTAAAATAGAGTTAAAAACTTCTATATGTTTTTTGGATATTTCACGGCCTCTTTCAAAATACTTTCGTACATCCTTTGACTGGGCAACTTGACTAAATCCAGTTATAACAGCTTGCCCCAGTGAATTTCTTCGTGCATTGAACACTAGATTTGTTATTTCGGACCCTAATAATGGGCGTCTGTCTGTCAGCCATCCTGCAGTGAAGCTTTCCTTTTTAACAAAGTCAATTTGACTGGGAGTCGGTATGTGTGGCGCACGGATATGGATACCTATCTCTTTTGAAAATTCTTTTGTTTTCATGTGCAGTTCTTCAGAGTCTGATAAACAATCAGCGTAGAATTGCAGTAAATCACTTCTGACAGCAGTCGTCAAAGAGGCGACATGACTAGCTAAATTGACAACGGTCATATTGAATACAAAAGCAAGATAAAGCTTATCAGAGAATAGACGGGGTGCATTTAAATTTACGTCTTTCTCTGTAAATCCCTGTGGAACTGGATAACCCTCTTTCCTGAAAAAGTCGGTTGTTTTTTCGAGCTGCTGTTCTGATAATGTGAGTGCATTTTCAATTATGCTGCGAATATCTTCATTGTCGACATGCATTAAAAAATACTTTAAACCACATATGGCCATTGAATTACTTTGATAGCCAGCCCATAAAGTTGAAATCTCTGGAGCCGTTAATTTAATGTTATCATGATTTCCCATACGTATTTATTCCTCTCATAAAGTGTTCGCTCATTTTCTTCCGTTAGTTTCTGACTAATAATATTATTTATGCACGGATATAAGCTATTTCTTGTTTCGGCTTTAAGAGAGTTATAAAGATTTCACATCCAACGTTTGAATAAATCGAATAAAAGCTCGTACAATGTTCATTTGTAATGCATCTTCATGATAATACATCCATGTTTTTCTTGTCATTGGCTCTCCAGATGGTAGCATAATTGGTTTTATAAAAAGTTCTGTATAAGGACGAACAACTAAATTTGCGATAATCGCGTAGCCTAGTCCGTTTACAATCATTTCTTTACAGGTTTCTACTTGATTAACTTGAATGGTAATATTAGCCCTTTGTGAATAGTTATGGAACCACCATTCATCCACCATGCTTTTCATATGCTCGTCAGTGCGGTAATCAATCCGTGGCATGCGCGGCAGTTCCTCCCACTTGAAATCCCATGGAGATGCAATACATACTTCTTCTTCGTATAAAAGCTCTTTGTTTTCTTTCCATGGATAGTCCCCTTTAATAAAGCTAATATGCACCTCATTGTTTAAAATTAGTCGATGCATTTCACTACTCCACCCGGTTACCATTTGACACTCAACATTTGGATATTCTTTTTTAAAAAGACGTAATAATTTCGGCATCTTATTTAATGCAAAAAAATTCGAAACACCAACTCGTAACGTACCTGTTACTTGATTTTTCATGTTATTAATTTTCTCTTCAATCTTCCGTTGTTCCCGAAGCATATTTTGTGCATGCTGTGCTAAATGCTCTCCTTCAGGTGTGAATGTAACACCTCTGCGCTTTCGGAGAATGAGCTGTACACCGTAGTGCTCTTCTAATTTTTGAATCCTTGATGTTAATGTGGGCTGTGATAAAAAAAGATGCTCTGCTGCTTTTGTAATATTTTCAGTAGAATATAGTGCAGCCAGCATTTCCCAATCTTGATAGTTCATCCTTAATCGCCTCACTTTTATGAGCTATAGAAAAAATCAATGGCTAATTATTAATATTATATATTTTTATAATTTTCAATTCAATATTATAATGAAATTGGAAATGGTTTGAAAGCGCTGTCTGTTTGGTGATGTAGTGAGCCGAATTGTTCGTCATAGTATTTTCTGAGATTTTAAAAAAGCTAGGGGGATATTCATGGAAACAAAAGCAAAATATGTGCCAGGTCTGGAAGGGGTAATTGCAGCAGAGACGTCCATTTCGTTTCTTGATGTGGAGAAGGAACAAATCATTATTCAAGGCTATGATCTGATTGAGCTATCGAAACGTAAAGATTATGCTGAAATCGTGCATCTCTTATTAGAAGGGGAACTGCCAACAGCAGCTGAGAAAGCGAAGTTAGAAGAGATATTGAAGGATTATTATGATGTGCCTTCAAATGTGATGGATGTACTTCGATTATTGCCGGAGCAAACACATCCAATGGATGGGATGCGTACTGGTCTGTCTGTTTTAGCAGGATTCGATGAGGCGATTGAAGATCGAACATTGACAGCTAATAAAAAACGAGCTTATCAATTGCTGGGTCAGCTTCCGACGATAACTGTGAATAGTCACCGGATAATAAATGGACAAGAGCCGGTTTATCCACTTCAGGATTTATCCTACAGCGCAAATTTTTTGTACATGATTACTGGTGAAAAGCCTTCTGAGTTAGAAGTAGAAATTTTTGACCGTTTGCTTCTATTGTATAGTGAGCATGAAATGCCGAATTCTACATTTGCTGCACGTGTGATTGCGTCCACGAATTCGGATATCTATGGAGCGTTAACCGGGGCAATTGCTTCTTTAAAAGGAAATTTACATGGCGGGGCAAACGAAGCTGTGATGTATATGTTAAATGAAGTAAAAACCGTATCAGAATTTGAAGAACTGCTACTGAAGAAATTACAAAAGAAAGAAAAGATTATGGGGTTCGGTCATCGTGTATATATGAAAAAAATGGATCCAAGAGCATTGATTACGAAAGAAGCATTAAGGCAGCTATGTGAAAAAGACGGGGATTATCTGTTGCTTGAAATGTGTGAGGCAGGCGAAAAGGTTATGGAAAAAGAAAAAGGACTTTATCCAAATCTTGACTACTATGCTGCACCTGTTTATTGGAAGCTGGGAATCCCAATCCCACTATATACGCCAATCTTTTTTAGTGCGAGAACAGCAGGACTGGCAGCACATGTCATTGAACAGCATGAAAATAATCGATTGTTCCGGCCGCGAGTTAATTACACTGGCGCACGGCATGTTTGATAAACGAAAAAAAGAATGTAAGGGAAAGGATGCTTATCATGTTACAAACGGATACTTATAAAAAGACAGATGCATTAATAGAGGAAATTGTAGATTACGTTTTGAATAAAGATATAACGAGTGAAGAAGCTTATTCAACAGCCCACCATGTGCTAATCGATACATTAGGATGCGGAATTCTTGCACTTGATTATCCAGAGTGTACGAAGCTGCTCGGACCAGTCGTTCCTGGTACAGTTGTTCCAAATGGTGTGCGCGTGCCTGGGACATCTCATGTACTTGATCCAATTCAGGGAGCATTTAATATTGGAACAATGATTCGCTGGCTTGACTATAACGATACGTGGCTTGCTGCAGAGTGGGGACACCCCTCAGACAACTTAGGTGGAATTTTAGCAGTTGCTGATTATCTCAGTCAAGTTAGAATTCAGAAGGGGAAAGAGCCGCTAAAGGTGGAAGATGTACTGGAAATGATGATTAAGGCACATGAAATTCAAGGTGTGCTTGCGTTAGAAAATAGCTTGAATCGTGTAGGACTTGATCACGTTCTATATGTAAAAATAGCAACAACAGCTGTTGTAACGAAAATGCTTGGTGGTGGACGTGAAGAAATCACGAATGCATTGACAAATGCCTGGATTGATAATTCAAGCTTACGCACGTATCGTCACGCTCCGAATACTGGTTCACGAAAATCTTGGGCTGCTGGAGACGCGACAAGCAGGGCAGTACGCTTAGCTCTGATGGCAATGAAAGGAGAAATGGGCTATCCGACAGCATTAAGCGCACCTGGCTGGGGATTCCAAGACGTACTATTTAACAAGCAGGAATTAGTTCTTAGTCAGCCGCTCGACAGTTACGTAATGGAAAATGTGTTGTTTAAAGTTTCCTTCCCAGCTGAATTCCATGCACAAACAGCAGCCGAAGCAGCGGTAAAGCTTCATCCTGAAGTAGTCAATCGTATAGGTGAGATTGATAAAATTACAATTACAACGCATGAATCAGCGATTCGGATTATTGATAAAAAGGGTCCGCTCAATAACCCGGCCGATCGTGATCACTGCTTGCAGTATATTACAGCAATTGGACTTTTAGAAGGAGATATTCGCGCTGAGCACTATGAGGATAATTTTGCTGCAAATCCAATTATTGACGGGTTGCGCGATAAAATGGTCGTTGTAGAAAATAAATCCTATACAGAGGATTATCTTGATCCGAGCAAGCGCTCGATTGCAAATGCGGTGCAGGTACATTTTACGGATGGCACAGTGACGGAAAATGTAGAGCGAGAATATCCATTAGGACATCGGTTCCGCAGAGATGAAGCAATACCTAAAATCATTGAAAAGTATGCAGCAAACCTTGCTACACATTACACGGAAAAACAGCGTAAGAAAATTGAAGAAGTTAGCTATGACTACAACAAGCTAGCAAAAATGAATGTCAATGAATTTGTAGAGTTATTTATTGCGCAATAAAGGGCTGTAATCCCCTAAAACAATATGCGTAAGGAAAAGAATAAGGCAAGATGGGATAAACATCCTGTGAATTTCTGCTTATATTTAACGAGAGGGAGGAACGTTTATGGCATGGATTGTAGACCAACAATCGACTCAGAAGGAATTAGCTGATCGGTTTAAAGAACAGATGCTTACCGATAACATTTTACAAATACCTGGTGCGCATGATGCAATGGCAGCATTAATCGCAAAAGATGCAGGATTTTCCGTTTTATATTTATCTGGTGGAGCTTACACAGCAAGCAGAGGATTACCTGATCTCGGAATTGTTACATCAACAGAAGTGGCAGAACGTGCAAGAGACCTTGTCAGGGCAACAAATTTACCCGTCTTAGTTGATATCGATACAGGCTTTGGCGGTGTGTTAAATGTTGCTCGAACTGCTCGCGAAATGGTAGAAGCGAATGTTGCCGCAGTGCAAATTGAAGATCAACAGTTACCGAAGAAATGCGGTCATTTAAATGGAAAGCAGCTTGTAACGACGGAAGAAATGGTACAAAAAATCAAAGCTATTAAAGAAGTAGCACCTTCGTTAATCATTGTTGCAAGAACAGATGCAAGAGCAGTAGAGGGAATAGATGCTGCTGTAGAGCGTTCCCAGAGTTATATACAAGCTGGTGCAGATGCAATATTCCCGGAGGCATTACAAACCGATGAAGAATTTCGTCTTTTTGCGAAAAAATTAGACGTTCCATTGCTTGCAAACATGACAGAGTTTGGTAAAACTCCATTTATTACAGCAGAGGAGTTTCAAAACATGGGCTTTCGGATGGTAATCTACCCAGTTACATCTTTAAGAGTAGCAGCGAAAGCATATGAACGAATCTTTAACTTAATTAAAGAGCAAGGCTCCCAAGCAGATGGTGTGTTTAATATGCAAACCAGAAAAGAGCTCTATAAAACCATTTCCTACGATGATTTCGAAGAATTGGATAATACAATTTCGAAGACGGTATTAGAGGATTAGATTTTGTTGGCACAAAAGGTGTGGAATCAATTTGGATTCCATGCCTTTTTGATTTGCTAGCTATCATTGAATTCATTATGAAACGTTCAACTATTTTGTTTTTTAGATACATTGGACGGTTTGGCTAATAAATATGGAATATTATTACTAAATGCATAATCAATAAATGTCGAATAATAATTTATTAATATTTTTAGCAAGGTATAGTATATTTTCTGTGATTTAGATGAAAGGGATTGGACAGATTGTAACATAACCAACTAATAATTTTTACAATGTGATTAATGCAATCGCTTACAACAAAAACTATAATTATAAATATTCTATTAATTAGAACAAAATGAAAGGAGGAAAGACCAGAAAGTGTATCGCAAGTATAAAGACCTTTGATCTGGGCTGGTTCTAAGAAGGTATAGAAAACCTTGATCCAAAAGAACGAAGGAGTGTAAATAATGACAACGAATAATTATAATGAACTTCCTACCAACCTTCCGGTACCACTTGATGATGGTGCATGTAATGATTTAAAAGGTAAAAAGATACCATCAGTTGAATTAACCTCTACAACTGGTCACATTGTAGACCTATCAGAAATTAGGGGGAAACTTGTTTTATATTTTTATCCAATGACAGGTAATCCACGGGAAAGTCTCCCAAATGGATGGGATCAAATCCCAGGGGCAAGAGGGTGTACACCACAAGCTTGTTCCTTTCGAGATCACCATAAGGAATTACAAGAACTTAATACACAAGTATTTGGTGTAAGTACGCAGAGTTCAGAATATCAAAAGGAAGCAGTTGAACGGCTTCATTTACCTTTCGAACTATTAAGTGATTCAAAATTGACCTTATCAAATTCTCTAAACCTGCCACTATTTGAGGTGGATTCTATGTCACTTAATAAAAGAGTTACAATTATCATTCAAGATGGAACAATTGAAAAAGTATTTTATCCTGTTTTTCCTCCAGATAAAAATATAGACGAAGTAATAGAATATCTATCTTCTAATTGAATTATACGGTAACGTTGTAGGATGATAGAACAATGAACAATATGCTGTTTTGTACTTCTGGCACCCTTCATCTAGTTAGATCTTAATTAAATTTCAATCCAAGGAGGTACTACTATGAAAGCTACATTTAAACTTCCAAAAACAAAAAAAGGTTGGTTTGGTGTAAGTCTAATAGCTATTATTATTCTGTTAGGAGGCTGGCCAATTATAAATATATTTAATCAAGAAATTATTGTATTTGGGCTTCCTTTAATTATGGTCTGGTCTATTTTGATTATCTTCTTAACAACTTTCTCCATGGCATTCATTAATAAGATTGGAGGGGTAGATTGATGATTGAATACATACCCTTCATAATAACCGTTGCTTATATATTCATAGCTGTTATTTTGGGTTTTTTTGCTGGAAAAGGGAAAAATATGGATAACGTGGAAGAGTGGGGTGTTGGCAGCAGGAGTATGGGCCCAATCATGATGTACCTATTAATCGGGGCAGGTGGAGTAAGTGCTTATACGTTTATGGGTTCTCCTGGGTGGGCATATTCAAAGGGAGTCCCTGCGCTATATGTTGTCGTTTATTTAACGTATATGGCAATACTTGCTTGGTATTTTGGGCCGAAAGTTTGGGAATTAGGTAAAAAATACAATCATGTCACCCAATCCACTGCCATATCCGATCGTTATGAAAGTAAAGTATTAGGTGGTATAGCATCTATTGTTACTTCAATTGGTGTCTTAGCATATGCAGTAATTCAAACAACTGGTGCAGCTTATATTTTAAATGTCATGAGTTATGGATTAATTCCTACTTGGGTTGGTGTCTTTTTATCACTAGGTGCAATTTCAATCTATCTATATAAAAGTGGGCTTAAAGCAATCGGTGTAACAAACGCATTTCAAGGGGCGTTAATGTTGTTCGTGTCCTTCTTTGTTGGATTATGGGCAACCAAGCAATTCACTGGTGGTTATTCATTTGCACCAATTTTTGAGCGTGTAAAAGAGGATATTCCACAGTTTCTAACACTTCCTGGGGCGTTGGGTGATATGAATGCTACTTTTTGGACAACATCGATTTTAATATCTTTCTTTTCCATTTGGCAAACACATTGGATCCAGTGGATGGGAGCTGATTCAAAAAAATCTATCAGAAGATCTGCAACTTTACTACCGACATTTTATGTTGTACTAGTTCCAATGATCGTTGTAGGCTTTATTGGGGTCTTCATGTATCCTAATATCGGCACACCAGATCAAGTTGCTATTCAACTTGCAGTTGATACAATGCCTGCAGTTGTAGCCGGTCTATTAGGTGCTGGAACGCTTGCTGCTGCAATGTCCTCTAGTGAACCTTGTGTTCATGCAACTGCACTTAGTTATAGTAAAGATGTATTGCAACCCCTTTTTAAATGGGATGAGAAAACAACAGGGAAATGGACAAGACGATTAATTTTCCCAATTATGGCATTTATTATTGCGCCAATTTCTATTCTGGAACCTGCAAGTCTAGTATATATTCTACTAATTGGATATGGATTTATCGCACAGGCATTCCCAGCAATTATTGGTATTTTTCTATGGCCAAGAGCGACCAAACACGGTGCTTTCTGGGGGATATTAGCAGGTTTCATTATAACTGTTATCTTTTCATTTGTAATTCCTCATCCATTAGATATACATGCTGGTATTTGGGGATTAGCTGCAAACGCTGTAATCTTTGTTGTTGCTTCATTTATGACTCAACCCGTATCTAAAGAGACAATTGAACGTTTCTTTCCTGACATGGTTGATGAACTCTACGAGGATGAAGCATCACCATCATTACGTGTTGAAATAAAATAAATACTACAGGAGGGTCTTTACATGGAAAAGCAATATCTTTTTACTAACGGGGAAATTATTACAGTAAACGAGAGAAATCAAATAGCTGAAGCGATTGCTGTAAAGGAGAATAAAATTATTGCAGCTGGCTCGAATGAAACAATATTACAATTAAAAGATGACGACAGTGAGATTATCGATTTAAAGGGAAAAACACTTATTCCTGGACTTATAGATTCTCATTTGCATATATCTATGTACGGAACAAACAGCTTATCGATTTCGTGTAAAAGCGATAGTGTTCAAACAATTGATGACCTGCTGAGGGAAATCAAAGCAAAGGTTAGTAAAACACCACAGGGACAATGGATTAGAGCGTGGGGATATAATGAGCAAACAATTACGGATAAACGTTTTCCAACGAAGGAAGAACTAGATGCTATTACGACTGAGCATCCTATCATGATTACAAGGACATGTGGTCATATTTCAGTTGTTAATAGCCAAGCACTTCAGATTGCTAAGTTTGATAAAAATACACCTGATCCTGATGGGGGAAAGTTTGATCGCAAAGCCGATGGTGAACTTACTGGACTATTACTTGAAAATGCACATATGAAGATGTTTTCGATTGCATCCTTTTCAGAGGAAGAACTATCGAATGCACATAAAGTCGCTTCTGAACATTTTGCAGAAAAAGGAATTACATCCATTCACGATGCTACTGGATATGGTCTGGATAATCTCAGATCTCTGCAAGCTGATAGTAAAAATGGACTGATAAAACAAAGAGTTTATGCTATGGTTGGTGCTCTAAATGATGCCCAAGAGGTTGTTAAGCATATGGTTGATGCTGGAATTTATACTGGGTTAGGAGATGACAAGTTCCGAATTGGGCCTGTGAAGCTTTTCCTTGACGGTAGCAGCAGTGGGCCAACCGTTTGGACTCGAGAAGGCTACACAAGTGATTCAAAAAATTATGGAATACAATATTTCTCGCAAGAAGAAGTAGACGATTTATTTATACCTGCTCACGAAAAAGGATGGCAAATTACTGCCCATGCGCAAGGGGATGCTGCAATCGATTTGCTCTTAAAAACGATTGAAAAAGCAAATGCATTACATCCACGAGAAAATACGAGACATCGGATTGAACATGCAGGAATTGCAACACCTGACTTAATTGAACGAATGAGAAAACAAAATGTTGTACCAATTCCTAATCCAGCTTTTCTATTTGAATATGGTGATGGTTATGTAAAAAATTATGGTGAAAGAGCCAATTCGATGTACCCAATGGGTGATTATCAAAAGGCAGAAATTCCTGCAGCAATCGCTTCTGATTGTCCAGTAACGGACTTTAATCCAATGCGTGGTATCCATGCTGCTATGACCCGGAAATCAAACTCAGGTCAAGTGATCGGGGAAGATAAAACAGTGTCTCTACTCCAAGCAATTCGTATGTATACATTAAACGGTGCCTACGCATCATTTGAGGAAGACACTAAAGGAAGTATTGAAACTGGTAAACTTGCTGATTTAGTATTACTCGATCGTTCGATTTTAAATGCAGATATTGATGACATACCAGATGTTCAAGTAGAATGGACGATGATTGACGGAGATATCGTATATAGAAATTCTAAGGTTGGCGTCCAAGCATGAGTAGATTGCTGCCAAATGTAGATACCGTTCTTACTCTATCAGGAACATCATATGAAATAGGATTTAAACATGGCAGCCTTGCAAAAGAGCAGGTGCACAGCAGCTTACAAACGTATGAAAAGCTCTTTAAAGAAACATCTGGAATCTCCTGGAAGGAAGCATGCAATAAAGCACTATTACATGTTTCCGCAGTTGAAAAATATAATGCAAATTACATGAAGGAGATGGAAGGATTAGCTAAAGGAGCAGCAGTACAATTTGAAGATATACTTGCACTGAACGCTAGAAGTGAGATTGCATTAAGCACCGCACCAGATGGTTGTACTTCCTTTGCATTAATGAAACCGAAAACATCTAAAACATGGTTAGCACAAAACTGGGATTGGAAAGGTGCACAAATAGACTCTTTAGTTCACCTTGAAATTCAGCAGGACACTTTGCCAACAGTACAGATGATTACAGAGGCTGGTATTATTGGAAAAATCGGCTGCAACAGTTCAGGTGTTGGTGTATGTCTCAATGCATTAGTAACCAATACATGGCAGCCTAAAGTTCCTATTCATTTAGGGCTAAGAGCTATTTTAGAATCGGAATCATTTGAAGAAGCTATCTCTAAAGTTGATCGTAATCAAATGGCATCTCCTGCACACTTTTTAATCGCATCGAAGCCGGGAGATGCAGCAAGCTTGGAAGTATCACCAATTCATACTGCAAGAATTGAGGCAACAAATGGGACGCTTGTCCATACCAATCATCTCTGTTCAACGGAAATGAGAGACTTCATCAGGGAAGAGGTAGTACCAAACTCTTACAGTCGATTTGATACAATTCGTAACCAAGTAAAAGATTTAAAAGAAAAAGCTTTAGAAGCCGAAGATCTATTTCACTTCCTATCCAATCATGATAATTATCCGAATTCTATTTGTAGTCATGTTACGAACGATACAGACGAAGAATCTGCCCTAACCGGGATGGAAACCGTGTTTAGTATCGTTATGAATTTAACAGATAATAAGTTATCCTGGATAAAAGGGAAACCATGTAATCGTATTAAATAATATGAAGGAGGATGCATAATCGATCTTCTGGTTATGCATCTTTATTGTTACTTTTTATTTATTAAAAGGTTAAGCTGCAAATAATACAGTGATCTGTACAATTTGTATGAAAATATGGAAATTATTAGACACATTGTAAAATGCAAATCAAATGAATCTCTTGTAGGATAGGAATAACAATAGATTTGTACTAATTTTTTAATGAAAGCGCTTTATATAATGAAGATTAATTCTAACCATGTACAACTATCAAATCAGAGCGGGTTTAAAGGGGAGAAATTTTATGGGAAAAGTGATGAACTGGGATGAATGGGCTGATCTTGATGCCATCGGTCTTGCTGAATTAGTAAAGAATGGACAAATTTCTTCGCAAGAGGTGGCCAAGCAGGTTACCGTTGCTATCAAAGCCTTAAATCCCGAAATTAACGCTGTTATTGAAGTTTTTGATGATGCGATTAATGAACCTACGAAAGATGGAACAAATCCGGATGGGGTATTCGCGGGAGTACCTTTTTTAATGAAAGATTTAGGCCCCACTGTCAAAGGGCGTCTGCAAGAGATGGGCTCTCTTTTTATGCAAGGAAATCGTTCTCAAGCTGACAGCTTCCTGACCGAGCAGATCCGTAAAGCGGGTCTTAATATTATAGGTAGAACGACAACACCTGAGTTTGGGCTCTGCAGTTCAGCAGAGAATCCAGAAGTCTACGTAACACGAAATCCTTGGAATCTTGAATATACGACCTGTGGTTCTTCTGCTGGCACGGCAGCTTCGGTTGCTGCTGGTATCGTTCCACTCTCACATGCGACTGATGGTGGTGGCTCGATTCGAATACCTGCTGGTGTAAACGGAAATATTGGTTTAAAGCCATCTCGTGGGGTCTTTTCGGTAGGACCTGCTGGTTCGGATTTAATGGGAGTTGTCTCTGCTCAAGGATGCATTTCACGTACGATTCGTGATACTGCTGCGTTTGTAGATAATTGCAGGGGTGGGGCACCTGGCGAGTTTATGCCTTATTGGATGCCGAAAGAACCGTACTCTGAGCTTATTCATCGGGATCCAGAGAAGTTGCGTATCGCGGTTTCGCATGAGTGGGGAGATTACCGGGCTACACCGGAAATTGTTGCTGAATTGGAGCGGACAGCACGTTTTCTTGAGAAACTCGGTCATCACGTCGAGTGGGTTATTCCTGATATTGATTTCCATACTGCTTACGAAGCGCAGACTTCATGCTATATCATGAATTTTTCACAAGTGATTGCAGAGTTGCTGGAGCAAAAAAACTTAGAACGGCCACCTGTCAAACTGATTGAATCAATGTGTATTAAAGTATGGGAAGAAGGGCGTATTGCTTCCTATACGGACCGCGCGAAAATGCAAGCTGCCTTTAATCAAACCTCCCGTAGTCTAGGCAGCTTTTTTGAAGATTGGGATATCATTCTAACTCCAACAATGGCATTACCTACACCGAAAATTGGAACGAAGGAATATTTGACTACTAGTGATAACCCATCTGTGTACGATTGGTTTGAGAATCTATGGAGCATATTTGCTTATACTTCGATTGCTAACCTTTGTGGGCTTCCGGGTATTTCGTTACCGATGGCTAAGCTTAAAAACGGGCTTCCATTAGGAATTCACGCCCTTGCACGTCAAGGAAATGATGGATTGCTTCTGCAACTAGGAGCACAGATTGAACGAGCATTGGATGGGAAATGGAATCAGGGTCAGCGTCCTGCAGTCCACGTAACGTCTATATAACGAGTAAATAGGAGAGCAATTATTTTAAAAATAAGCGTGATACCTTCTGCAAATTAAGATGATGTGTGATAGGTACCACACTTATTTTTTGAGTTTTCCTTTATTTTCTTTCGGTTTTAGAATTCCGTATTATTTAGCATTTTATAGGCGCTGACTGCCAATTCAATCGCCTGTCTTTTAGTTGGTTCCATAAAGTCATCACCAAGTAACTCTTCTATTTTTTCCAAACGGTGATAAAGCGTTTGCCGTACAATATAAAGCCGGTCAGAAGTCTCTTTTTTGGATCCCATGGTATCGAGAAATATAGAAAGGGTTAAAAGCAGGTTACCCTTTATTTTTTCCTCATATTCTAATAAAGGACCTAAATACTCTGATACATAAGCTTTTAATTCATTTTGGTTAAGCTTCGATAAAAGACGATAAACCCCTATCTCTTCATAGAATAGCGTATCCAAGAGTTTCTTTTTCTGAATAAAAAGTACTTCGTTTGCTTCATGACAGCATGCAGCTATTTTTTTATAATCTTTTTGAAGACTGCTTATCCCAATGCCATAATGATCACCGTGAAAAATATGATTCTCATGAATGTTGCGAATTTCCTTTGCTAGAATAGTAAAACTGTCGATATCTCTTATTGTATTACTCTTATTATAGAAAGAGGCGATTACTGCAATTTTATTTTTGGTAACAGACATAGCTGGGAAGAAGCCATTTTTCTTTAATAATGATCTTAGAATGATAGACTGTTGGAGCTTTATCTCTTCCCAATCTTCTTCTTTCAAGTTTTCTTCAATGGAATTATTTTCAATAAGAATCAGTCTGTAATAACTATTATTAGCAGGAGCAGGCAGGAATTTATGTGCTATTGATGATTCAAATTCCTCGCCGTGCAGTAATTTTTGAACAATTTCCTCTTCTTGGTTTTGCTTTCTTTCTTCAATCGTTCGATTTCGAAGCAGGATTTGCGCAATGGCTAATGAAGCACGATCCATCACGGAAAATGAAAACTCATCCAAATCATTTGATTTCTTTTGTAAACAGAGATTTCCCCATGAATGACCAAGTCCTTTAATTGGAAAAGTAGTGTAATATTCATTATCCAATAGATGATCTCTATATGGTTCCAATTTTATAGAATTATTCATTATCAAGTTCATAAATTCAGTACGCTCTTTAAGTTTAAGCGGGTAGTAAAATGCTTTTTTATCATCGGTTATGAGTAAAGCAGTAGCATGAAATAGATCGTACAGTTTTTTTAGGATTTTTAAAATACCGTTTGGTTCTAAAGATAATTCATTAAATTGATTCGAGAGAACATGTAGGTGGTTGAGCATTTGATGATGTCTATTGATAATAATCGTATGTAAATCCTGGGTGATATCTACAAATTTAACAATTTGTGAAAAAGCTATGATGGGAAAATGGTGTTCGTTAGCGAATGCTATAATTTCTGGTGCTATTGCTTTCACATGTGTTCCAAGTTCAATGCAAATTCCAGCGACATCTTTTTCAATTAGTTTATTTAGCTTAGGTATTCCTGCTGGTGAGTCAAATTCGATGTTAGATCCTGTAGTAAGAATTAATTCTCCTCCATTTATAAATGAATCAAACGCTTCCATCTCTAAAATATGTGACCATTTTATTTCCCGATCTTTTCCCTTTTCCCCAGCAATTAATTTCGCATTTTTAAATATGTCTCTGCCTAATATATCATTTATAGTTACTTTCCAATTTTCCATGGACTGCCCTCCAAATTGTAAAATAAAAAAATGATTTATTTTACTTTATGTAAAATGCTTTTTTAAAATAAACGATATAAAATAATTATGTAATAGAAAGAAAGTTGTGTCAAACTTAATAATTAAGAATTCTGTAAAAGGAAACTAAATACAACATGATGAGCAAAATGGACATTTCGTTAAAAGGAAAATCTAAACATGGAAGGAGAAGGTAAAATGGAAACGCTTCAAAAACAAACATTAGTTGAAAAAGATCGTCAAAATGTGTGGCATCATATTTCACCCTATAGTAAAGAAAATGCGCCAATGATTGTAGAGGAAGGGAAAGGTTCTTGGATTACAGATCATGAAGGAAACAGGTACCTTGATGGAATGTCTGGATTATGGTGTGTCAATGTTGGCTATGGACGCGAGGAATTAGCTAAAGCTGCTTATGAACAGGTTAAAAAAATGGCATACACTCCAATGACACAAAGCCATCTTCCAGCAATTCAGTTAGCAGAGAAAATAAATGAATTGCTTGACGATGATTATATGATCTTTTATTCCAACAGCGGTTCAGATGCGAATGAGGTAGCATTTAAGATCGCTCGTCAATATCATCAACAGAATGGCGATACAAACCGCTACAAAATTCTTTCTCGTTATCGTGCTTATCATGGAAGCTCGATGGGAGCTTTATCTGCAACAGGCCAGG
Source organism: Oceanobacillus profundus (assembly GCF_003515705.1). Classification (GTDB taxonomy): domain Bacteria; phylum Bacillota; class Bacilli; order Bacillales; family Amphibacillaceae; genus Oceanobacillus; species Oceanobacillus profundus. Next base: position 45,250 of record NZ_QWEH01000011.1, on the reverse strand, counting down.
CATTAAGGAAATATAAATATGAACCGCTGACTTCTGGGTTTTTACATGTTGCACCACCGGATAACTACCGGAAACCAGAAGGAGTATCAATTGAGGAATATAATTTACAAAAAGCGAAAGAAATAGAAGAAACAATTATTTGGGAACAAAAGGAAACGATTGCCGCGGTTATTATGGAACCATTAATTACTGGCGGCGGTGTATTAATACCACATTCTGTTTACGTGGAAGAGGTTGAGAGAATTTGTAAGCGCCATGGTGTTCTTCTTATCATTGATGAAGTAATTTGCGGGTTTGGAAGAACGGGTAAATCTTTCGGACATAAACATTTTAATATTAAGCCAGATATGATAACGATGGCAAAAGGCTTAACGAGTGCCTATTTACCACTATCGGTAACAGCAGTTCGAAAGGATATTTACGAAGCATTTAAAAGCAATGAAGAGAATAGCCATTTTCGTCATGTAAATACATTTGGTGGAAATCCAGCTGCTTGTGCAGTAGCATTAAAAAATATTGAAATTATGGAGAGAGAAAATTTAGTTGACCGATCTGTAGAATTAGGAGAACGTTTGCTAAATGGATTAGATGAATTGAAAGCTTATGATTATGTTGGGGATATACGTGGCTTAGGTTTAGTCGCTGGAATCGAAATTGTTGAAGATAAGCTGACGAAGGAACCAGGCTCAAAGGAACGTGTAGGAAAGCTGATTGCGGATTGTAAAGACAGGGGATTGATAATTGGTAAGAATGGAGATACAGTTGCGGGTTATAACAATATTTTGACGCTAAGCCCTCCATTATCATCTACAGATGAAGATATTGATTTTATTATTTCTGTTTTACAAAAAGTTTTTAGTGAGAATGCTGATAACAAACAAAATGCATAACCAGGGAAATTAACAGTTAAGTGTTCGGAAAAATCTGTAGGTGCAGATTAGTCAACCTATTGGGATAAAAATGCTAGACTAGAAGAAATCTATATTTCTAAAAGATGAAGCTAGGAGGATTTCAATTGACACAAACAGCAGTAAAAGAAGTTAAAAACTATATCGGTGGAAAATGGGTAGAAGCGAATACAGATAAAACGGAAGCCGTGTACAATCCAGCAACAGGTGAGGTGATTGCAAACGTACCTGTCTCAACGAAAGAGGATGTTGATCATGCAGTACAGGTAGCCGCTGAGGCGTTCCAATCATGGAAAGAAGTAGCGGTCCCAAAACGTGCCCGTATTCTATTTAAATATCAGCAGTTGCTCGTAGACAATTGGGAAGAATTAGCGAAAATCATTACGATTGAAAATGGAAAAAGTTACGCGGAAGCATATGGTGAAGTGCAACGTGGAATTGAGAATGTAGAGTTTGCTGCAGGTGCCCCGTCCTTAATGATGGGAGAACAGCTTCCATCGATTGCAACAGAATTAGAGTCTGGTGTATACCGCTATCCAATCGGTGTTATTGGTGGGATTACGCCATTTAACTTTCCAATGATGGTGCCTTGCTGGATGTTCCCGATGGCAATCGCAACTGGAAATACGTTTGTTTTAAAGCCATCTGAACGTACCCCGCTTTTAGCAAATCGTTTAGCAGAGTTACTAGAGGAAGCAGGTTTACCAGAAGGTGTGTTTAATATTGTGCATGGAGCACATGACGTCGTTAATGGTTTACTGGATCATAAAAAAGTAGCAGCAATCTCTTTTGTTGGATCGCAGCCTGTGGCAGAATATGTATACAAACGCGGAACGGATAACCTGAAGCGCGTGCAGGCTTTAGCTGGGGCTAAAAACCATTCGATCGTTCTGGCAGATGCTAACTTGGATAATGCAACAACACAAATCATGAATGCAGCATTTGGTTCCGCTGGTGAACGTTGTATGGCAGCATCAGTCGTTGCGGTTGAAGATTCCGTTGCGGATGAATTTATTTCTCTGTTAACGCAAAAAGCCAATGAAATCGAAATTGGCAATGGGCTAGATGATGGTGTATTCCTAGGACCAGTGATTCGAGAGCAACATAAAGAGCGAACACTGAACTATATTGAAACAGGAGAACAAGAAGGAGCAAAACTTGTGCGTGATGGTCGAAATGATGAAGCAGTTCAGCAAAAAGGCTACTTTGTTGGACCAACCATTTTCGATAACGTAACCTCAGAAATGAAAATCTGGCAGGATGAAATCTTCGCACCAGTATTATCAATCGCGCGTGTGAAGGATTTGGATGATGCAATTGATTTATCCAATCAATCCCGTTTTGCGAACGGTGCTTGTATTTTCACCAAGGATGGTGGAAGTGTTCGTCGGTTCCGAGAGACAATTGATGCAGGTATGCTTGGTGTCAATATCGGAGTACCTGCACCAATGGCATTCTTCCCATTCTCTGGATGGAAAGATTCGTTTTATGGCGACCTTCATGCGAACGGAAAAGATGGATTGCATTTTTATACGAGGAAGAAAGTTATTACGACGAAGTGGGTTTAACACCTAGGTAACATATAACGGAGCTTATCAGAATTGTTAATGGTAAGCTCTGTTAAGTTTTGAAGTAAAGTTCAAGGAATAGCGAAGGAAGGATAAAATAAATTTAATCTGTTTGGGGGATCGGTTACAGAAAATATTCGATCTGGCCCCCGTATAATTAGCTTGACATAAGTAAAATATAAATTTTTCTAATGTCAAAAAAAAGGAAGAAAATTCTTCGAAATTGTCGGCCGTTGTTAAGATTAAATTATTAAAATTAATTAATGTAATATTCGATATATTGTGAAACGGATGAAAGATACCCTCTATTAAATTCACGTCATACTAATTAAATTTTTGGCATCACACTTTTCTCGATCTTCTCTTACACCACTAGTGAATTTATATAATTATTTCCAGCAATATAAGCAAATAAGCTTTAATGAAGAAGATTGCTATAGTTAAAATGGTGATTTGCTAATAGGTTACCGCATAAGTATATAGTAATCTTCTATTTCATTTTTAAAAAGAGTTATAAAGGGAGGTTTATCATTGAGTGATTTATTAAAAAATCTTATATCAGGTGAGGTGCTTGCAGCAAACTTTGAGGAATCTAAAACAAGTTTTAACACCGAGGAAGCACTGGATGAAGCGAATCGGTGTTTATATTGTTATGACGCACCTTGTATCACAGCATGCCCAACAGGGATTGATATACCGGGGTTCATTAAAAAGATTGCTTCTGGGAACTTGAAGGGGTCTGCAACAACGATTATGAATTCAAATCCTGTCGGGGCTAGTTGTGCACGAGTTTGTCCTACAGAAGAACTTTGTGAAGGAGCCTGTGTACTAAATCAATCTACCAAACCTATTCCAATTGGGGATTTGCAACGATTTGCTACAGATTGGGCCATTAAGAATGAAGAAGTATTATTTAAGGCAGGTGAAAAGAATGGAAAAACGGTTGCTATTGTCGGCAGTGGACCTGCTGGCTTATCAACGGCACGTGAATTGGCTCGATTAGGTTATGAAGTAACTATATTTGAAGCCAAAAGTGAAGCTGGTGGGTTAGATACATTTGGAATTGTTCCTTTCCGTCTACCGAAAGATATTTCACTTTGGGAAGTGGAACAAGTGGAAAATTTAGGAGTGGAAATTCGAACGAATACCGAAATCGGCAAGGATATTCTTGCGGATGATCTTGTAGAACAATATGATGCGATAGTACTAGCTATTGGAATGTCCAAAGTTCCAATGCTTGGAATTGAAGGCGAGGAACTAGAAGGAATATACGACGCTATTGACTTGGTAGAAAGAACGAAAAATGGTGATTATGCAGAGGAGTTTATTGGAAAATGTGTTGCTGTTATCGGTGCAGGGAATACCGCAGTTGATGGTGCGACAACGTCTGTGAGACTTGGTGCTGACAATGTGAAAATTCTTTACCGTAGAACGGAAGCTGAAATGACTGCTTATGATTTTGAATATGAGTTTGCCAAACAGGATGGTGTGGAATTTAGATGGTTGACCAATCCAAAACGTCTTATCAGTGATGAAAATGGGCATGTAAAACAAATGGAATGCGTGAAGATGGAGTTACATGAAGCTGAAGGAGATGGACGCCCTCGACCAGTGGAAAAAGAAGGATCCGAATTCTTGATGGATGTAGATATCGTTGTCAAAGCCATTGGTCAAACAAGACATATGAAAATGATTGAGGCTTTTGGTTTGAATCATAATGGCGGAGTTGTAAAAGTTGACCCAGAAACTTTTATCACATCTAATCCAAAAGTGTATGCTGCAGGAGATATGATTTTTGGCAAAGGGCTTGGAGAAGCAATGGTCGTAACTGCTGCTCAACAAGGAAAAGATACGGCATTAGCAATTCACGAACGCTTTAAAGAATCTGTAACAGATATGCATAATAGAGTTAATTAAATATAAGGAGGATGTAAATGGCTGATATAAGTATTAATTTTGCTGGAATCAAATCACCTAATCCGTACTGGCTGGCATCTGCACCCCCGACGAATACCGGATATCAAGTACAGCGTGCTTTTGAAGCAGGATGGGGAGGGGCTGTATGGAAAACATTAGGAGAACCAGTATTAAATGTCACCTCTCGATTTGGTGCCTCTCATTTTAACGGACAGCGAGTTGCTGGTTTTAACAATATAGAATTAATCTCAGATCGACCACTAGATGTTAATTTGAAAGAAATCTATGAAACGAAGAAACTTTTTCCTGAACGTGTCATTATCGCTTCCTTGATGGTAGAGCCTAAGCGTGAAAAATGGCATGAGATTGTAAAAAGAGTTCAGGACGTCGGAGTTGATGGGTTTGAGCTAAATCTTGGCTGTCCACATGGCATGTCTGAAAGAGGAATGGGTTCAGCTATTGGTCAGCATCCAGATTTAGTAGAAATGACGACAATGTATGCCAAGGAAGCTGCTGAGGTTCCAGTTATCACGAAACTGACTCCAAACATTACAGATATAACAGCAACAGCAAAAGCTGCTGCTCGAGGTGGGGCAGACGCCATCAGTTTGATTAACACGATTAATAGTTTAATAGGTGTAGATTTGGATACATGGAACACGCTTCCAAATGTGAATGGAAAAGGGGCACACGGTGGTTATTGCGGACCAGCAGTGAAACCAATTGCATTAAATATGGTTGGAGAGTGCGCAAGAAATCCGGAAGTGAATATCCCGATATCGGGAATTGGTGGAATTTCTACGTGGCGAGATACCGTGGAATTTATGCTGATGGGTGCTGGTGGTGTACAAGTATGTACAGCAGCGATGCATCACGGATTCCGGATTATTGATGATTTAACAGAGGGCTTGGAAAATTATCTGGATGAAAAGGGAATTGATTCCCTAAGTGACATAATAGGAAAATCTGTTGAAAAGTATACGGACTGGAGTAACCTGGATTTAAATCATAAGGTGGTTGCCCGTATAAATAATGATGTCTGCATTAATTGTAATAAATGTCATATAGCCTGTGAAGATACATCCCATCAATGTATTGATATGCTTACAGATGAAAATGGAAATGATATTCTGAGGGTAAGAGAAGATGATTGTGTTGGCTGTAATCTATGCTCCATCGTTTGTCCGGTGGATGGCGCGATTGACATGATTGATTTAATTCCAACTGAAGCCCCGATGTCCTGGAATGACCGTCAAGCAGCAATTGAGATACTGGAAAGACGCTAATTACTGTCGATAGAATTTTATATGAGGGAGGAATCATAGATGAAAAAAATTATTAAAAATGGAACGATTGTCACAGCAACAGACACGTATCAAGCGGACGTATTAATTGAAGATGAAAAAGTAAAAGCGATTGGTCAGGATTTAAGTGATGTCTATGCAGAAGTTATTGATGCAACAGGACTTTATGTTTTCCCTGGAGGCATTGATCCGCATACTCATATGGAGATGCCATTTGGTGGAACTGTAACAAAAGATGATTTTGAAAGCGGGACCATTGCAGCTGCATACGGTGGAACAACGACGGTTATAGACTTCTGTTTAACAGAAAAAGGAAAACCGCTGAAAAGTGCTTTGGAAAAATGGCATGCTAAATCAGAAGGCAGAGCAGTGATTGACTATGGATTTCATTTACAAATCGTAGAAGCAAATGAAAATGTCTTACAGGAGATACCTTCTATAATTGAAGAAGGAGTGACTTCCTTTAAAGTATTTATGGCTTACAAAAATGTTTTACAAGCAGATGATGAAACACTTTTCCAAACCCTAATTACTGCAAAAGACCATGGTGGATTAGTTATGGTACATGCAGAAAATGGGGATGTTATCGAACACTTGACACAAGAAGCGTTAAAAGCAGGCAAGACAGATCCAATCTATCACGCCTTAACTCGCCCACCAGAACTGGAAGGTGAAGCAACAGGCCGTGCTGCGAAGTTAACGGCATTAGCTAATTCTCAATTATATGTAGTGCACGTCACTTGTAAAGAAGCAGTGGAACAAATTGCTGAAGCTAGAAGCAAAGGATTCTCTGTTTACGGAGAAACTTGCCCCCAATATTTAGTACTTGATCAAACCTATCTGGAAAAAGCTAATTTTGAAGGTGCAAAATATGTATGGTCTCCGCCATTACGCGATAAATCTAACCAGGAAGTATTGTGGAATGCCTTGAAAAGTGGAGAACTGCAAACGATTGGTTCCGACCATTGTTCCTTCGACTTTGATGGACAAAAGGATTTAGGAAAAGGTGACTTTACTAAGATTCCAAATGGTGGGCCATTTGTCGAAGATCGTTTTAGCGTTCTATTCTCTGAAGGCGTGAAAAAAGGGCGCATTTCTATTAATCAATTTGTTGACATGGTCTCAACGCAGGCTGCCAAATTGTTTGGGTTATTCCCGCAAAAAGGAACGATTGCGCCTGGGACAGATGCTGACATCGTCCTGTTCGATCCAAATGTGGAACGTACGTTTTCCGTTGATACACATCATTCGGCCGTTGATTATAGCGCCTTGGAAGGGATGAGGGTAATTGGTCAGCCCGTAACAGTTCTATCTCGCGGAGAATATGTCATCAAGGACAAGGAATTAATAGCCAAACCAGGGACAGGGAAGTTCTTAAAACGAGCCAAATTTAATTCTGTGCAAATGAATGAAGAAGAAAAAGTTAAAAGCATTTAAATGAACTTCATGAAATCTCCTGTAGCTGCTTGATGAATAAATAATGGAGCAGCTTTTCAGTTTTAATTTACAAAAAAATGAAGAGAGGGTGGATTGTATTCAGGAAAGGGATATCGCTCTTACTTAAAGTCCCTAGATAGGATTTAGAAAATGCTATCTTAGCAGCAAAAAATAGAATGATTAGATTAGGGGGATCACATTGTCAAGCTATCAAGCGTTTTTACAAGAAAAACAGCTAATTGATGAGTTTGTTAATAACGGTTATAAAATCACTGCGATTACAGGGAGTTTGGACGGTGATAAGGTGGAGTTCCGAAAAGAGGGCTTAATCAAAATGAAGTCCATTCTGCTTTTGAATGCTGATAGTAGAAAGTATGTAACGACACTACTAATTAAACGACAACTTCAAAAACAATAAAACCAGGAGGAGTTACGGTGGAGAAACAAAAAGTATTAATTAATGGAGAAAGATTAAAACGAACGGTGGAAGAATTTGCAGACTATGGAAGAACAGATAATAACGGTGTCACTCGTTTAGCATTATCCGAAATTGATATAAAAGTAAGGGATCATTTTAAATCTGTCTGTGAAGCGTTAGGGATGACGGTAAAATGGGATGATATGGGTAATATGTATGCGACGCTAGAAGGAGTGGAAAATGACAAGCCCCCAATTGTTATCGGATCGCATTTGGACTCCGTAGAAAAAGGGGGAAGATTTGACGGTGTACTAGGTGTTTTAACTGGCCTTGAGGTAGTAAGAGTATTGGTCGAAAATAATATCAAGCCACAGATTCCAATCGTGGTAGCTAATATCACCAATGAAGAAGGTGCTAGATTCGAACCTTCGCTGATGGCTTCAGGGGTCTTATCAGGAAGGTTCGATAAAGATGAGATGTTGAGGTCGACCGATAAAAATGGCATCACATTTGCCGAATCTTTACATGCAAGTGGTTATAAAGGAAATAAAGAAAACCGCCTGACAGATGCAAAGGCTTTTTTGGAACTGCATATTGAACAAGGTCCTGTTTTAGAAAGTGAATTCATCAATATCGGAGTAGTAGAATGTGTGGTAGGCATGTGCTGCTATGAAATTGAAGTAGTTGGAGATTCTGACCATGCGGGTACTACTCCAATGCAAATGAGAAAAGATGCCTTATTTGCAACCAATTCCTTAATCAATGAAATACGAGAGCAAATGAGTAAATTGGACAGTGATCTTGTTTATACCATAGGCCGGATGAATGTTAGTCCGAATATCCATACAGTGATTCCAAATAAAGTCGTTTTCACACTTGAAGCTCGTCATAAAGAAGCGGCTACAATCAGTCAAGTTGAGGACATTATTCAAGGATTAACGGAATCGGACACAAAAGAAAAATGTGAAGTAAAGGTAACGAAACTCTGGGACCGTGATACAGTGTGGTTTAATGAAAAACTTGTAGACGCTTTAGAGGAATCCTGCAGGTCCCTAGACTACTCGTATAAACGCATACCAAGCGGTGCGGGACATGACGCGCAATTCATTGCGACATTTCTACCTGCTGCTATGGTCTTTGTGCCAAGCGTTAATGGAAAAAGCCACGCCGAAGATGAACTAACATCCTGGGAAGATTGTGAACGAGGGGTAAATGTCGTTTTACAGACAGTTTTGGATTTATCCAGCATTTAAAGCAATATTAAAAGCATACCTGCTTGATATCAAATCTAAAAGAGACAGGGTTCCGGTCACTTAGCCGATAGTAATTTGGAAAATTTCCTTAATAACGAATAACAAAAAGTTAGCGCTTCGTGAACCTGGCTGTTTCGGGGCCTGAATTATCCACAGTACTAAAATTTTATAGTTTTCTAAGCCATGAAAAAGATGAGTAGAATGACTGTTTCTTACTCATCTTTTTCATGGACATAACATTAATTTAAATCCCAACGATTCGAACCCACCCCTATCGAAAAATAATCATCAATTTTTATCCCATAACATATAATCAATTGAATATAACCGAAGTTCTAATCTATCCTCTCGCCAGCCAACTTTCATAGTATATCCATCGCATCAATCCGCTAGTTCTCCCAATGACATTACACCTTAATAAAATAAATAATGGGTTTACTGATTTTCAATAGAAATAGAATTTTTTTCAAAAGGGGGCAATAAGATGAAGAGAAAACAGCTTTGGTTTATCTGTATCCTGTTTATTGCAATCGGGCTTTTAGTTGGTTGTACTGGTGAAAAAAATGGGGAAGCTGGTAAAACGGAAGAAGGTAACGAAGATAATCGTACACTAACAATTGCACTCGGCACAGACATGGTATCGTTTGATGTGCATAATCACAATAATACCTCAACAGAAGCTATTCATATTAATATGTTTAATTATTTGGTAAAACGAAATAACGAAACAGGAGAAATGGAGCCGGATTTAGCGGAAAGCTATGAAAATATCGATGACTTAACATGGGAATTTAAATTGAAGGATGGGGTGACGTTTCATAATGGTGACGCCTTAACTTCAGCTGATGTCAAGTATTCGCTGGAACGTGTAGCAACTGATACGACACTGCTTGACCATGCGAACTATAAAACAATTAAGGAGGTTGAAGTTATCGATGACACTACATTTCGTATTCATACACATGAACCAGATCCTGCCCTGTTAAATCGTATTTCAAGAATTGGCTCAAGTATTTTACCTGCAAATTATATTGAAGAAAATGGCTTCGATCATTTTCTTGCAAATCCAATAGGGACTGGGCCGTTTGAGTTTGTCGAATGGGTTCGGGATGACCGGATTGTGCTGAAAACATATGGGGATTATTTTGATGAGAAAAATGAAGAATGGGATGAAATTGTTTATCGGATTATTCCAGAAAATTCAACACGGGTTTCCGAATTACTGACAGGTGGGGTCGATATGGCTGTCAATATTCCACCTAGTGATTGGGTGCGAGTAAATGAAAATGAAGGGACCTATTTAACACAAGGAATTTCCAATCGAACATTAATGATTTTCTTAAGGTCGACGGAAGGTTATCCAACAGAAGACAGGAGAGTGCGTGAAGCGCTAGATTTAGCAATCGACAATCAAGCAATTGTAGACAATATACTAGGAGGTGCTGGTACACCAACGATAACTCGTGTTGGTCCGGGCGATGTTGGTCATGCAGAGCATTTATATAATACGTATAATTATGATCCGGAAAGAGCAAAGGAATTATTAGCTGAAGCCGGGTTTAAAGATGGATTTGAAATGACACTTCATTCACCTAGAGGACGTTACTTGCAGGATGCGGAAATTGCAGAGATGGTAGCTGGAATGTTAGCAGAAATAGGAGTAACAATAAATATCGAATTTATGGAGTGGAGTAATTATCTTGAACTGCGAAACGCTGGAGAAAACAAAGACGCTTATTTATTAGGGCTTGGTAATTCGATGTTTGATGCCGCAAATGCACTTGATTATTACCGGTATGATCGTTTTATCGGACAGCTTGATTATCGAAATGATGAAGTAGAGGAATTGCTAGCAGCTGCTGAACAAAATATGGATGCAGAGGAGAGAAATGAGCAATATATAAAAATTCAAGAACTGCTTGCTGAAGATGTTGCACACCTTGTCTTGCACCAAGAGTCAATAAATATAGGGGTGGTTGATCACATTGATTATAAGCCAACGATGGATGAGATGATTTATATCGATTCGATTACTAGAAAGTAGCACTTGCTAAGGGTGGGGAATGTCTCCACTCTTCCTTTCCATACCTAACAGGAAGGTGGCGACAGATGATGCATTACATCGTAAGGAGAATGCTGCAAATTATTCCAGTCTTACTAATCATTTCATTTATTGTTTTTACACTCGTTTTTATTGCTGGTGACCCTGTTGCGCTCATGCTTCCAGAGGATGCTGCATTGGAAGAAATTGAACAGTTGCGAGAATCGCTTGGACTAAATGAACCCTTTTATATACAGTATGGAAACTATGTTTTTCGTATGATTCAAGGGGATTTTGGAGAATCTTTTCGCTATGGACAAGATGCGTTATCTGTCGTTTTAGAACGGCTTCCGGCTACGTTTGAGTTAGCGATTGCAGCGATTGTGATTGCAATTATGATAGCTATACCATTTGGAATCTGGTCCGCGACAAAACAAAATTCAAGTATTGATTTAATTGCTACTGGTGCTGCAGTTGTTGGAAAAGCGATGCCGAATTTTTGGCTTGGTATTATGCTGATTTTATTGTTCTCGGTAACATTAGGTGTATTACCGGTATCGGGAAGAGGGAGTATTGCTCACCTGATTCTTCCTGCTATCACATTAGGAACAGGGATTGCTGCTGAAATGACAAGGCTGATACGTTCAAGCATGCTCGAAATATTAAATCAGGATTATATACGGACTGCCAAAAGCAAAGGAATTAAATCGGTGCACGTGATTTATAAACATGCTTTTCGTAACGCGCTTATTCCTTTTGTAACGATAACCGCACTACAAACATCAACACTGATTGGCGGAGCCCTAATCACCGAAACGGTATTCGCATGGCCGGGAATAGGACAATTACTAATACAGGCAGTCAATACGCGTGACATGGCGATTGTTCAGGCATGTGTCATGATTATTGCAGCGATTGTCATACTGATGAATCTGTTAGCTGATATCATTTACCGCATCCTTGACCCTCGTATTAAATTGAATTAGGAGGTCGAAGTGATTGGGAGAGCAATCGAAAGCAATAATTGATGCAGATTCTCAAGTTTATATGAGAAAACGAAATGGAACAATCAAAAGATGGAGTAAGCTGCTTCTCAGAAGTAAGACAGGAACAGTAGGACTTCTCATTGTGTTCTTTATAACCCTCGTAGCTGTTTTTGCACCAATACTTGCACCGCATGATCCAAATGCTATTAATCCGGGGGGATTGCATGTACCGCCTTCATGGATGGAAGGGGGAAGCGCAGAACATTTACTTGGAACAGATAATCTAGGGAGAGATATTTTAAGCCGAATAATTTACGGTTCTCAAGTATCATTGCTTGTCGGGATTGCGGCAGTTCTATTATCTGGAATAATTGGTGTCTGTATCGGATTAATTGCCGGGTTTTACGGTGGGCTTTTAGATAATATTTTAATGCGCTTTGTAGATTCATTTCTCGCCATACCAACCATTCTTTTTTCACTCGTCTTTTTAGCCGTTTTTGGACCGAGTATTATCACGCTGATTATTGTGCTCGGTTTAACAAATTGGACATCGTATGCAAGACTGGTGCGCGGTGAAGTTCTATCGATAAAGGAAAGAGATTTTGTAAGGGCGGCCAGGTCCATTGGTGTGAAAAATAATAAGATTATAATAAGACATCTGCTGCCTAATGTTATCTCAACATTTATTGTTATTTCAACATTGAGTGTAGCGTCAACGATTATCTTAGAATCGTCTTTAAGTTTTCTAGGGTTGGGTATACAGCCCCCGACCGTATCATGGGGTACGGTTTTAAGTGATGGAAGGGATTACTTAGCTACAAGCTGGTGGTTGGCGACCTTTCCAGGCATTGCGATAACCATAACGGTTCTCGGTATTATCTTTTTAGGTGATTGGCTCCGTGATGTGCTGGACCCCCGAACAAAATAGACGCCGATAAGGAGGAATAACAATGAAGGAACCGTTCATTCACATTAAAAATCTGAGGACCTATTTTCATACAGAAGATGGAACTGTGCCCGCGGTTGATGATGTATCCTTATCGATTAACAAAGGGGAAATACTTGCAATTGTAGGTGAATCAGGATCCGGAAAAAGTGTAACCTCACTATCACTGATGCGTTTGATTGATCCGCCAGGTCGAATTGAATCTGGAGAAATCCTCTTTGAAGGCCATAATCTAGTAGACTATTCTATGAAAAAAATGCGAGCAATTCGTGGCAATAAAATAGCTATGATCTTCCAAGAACCGCTAACCTCTTTAAATCCAGTATTTACAGTGGGAAATCAAATTTCAGAATCTATTATCGAGCATCAACATAAAAGTAAAAAAGAAGCAAAGCAGCTGACGATTGAGATGCTGACAAAGGTTGGCATCCCACGGCCTGATAGAGTGTTTCATTCCTATCCGCATGCTTTAAGCGGTGGAATGCGACAACGAGTAATGATTGCAATGGCATTATCCTGTAACCCCGAATTATTAATTGCAGATGAACCAACAACAGCACTTGATGTTACCATACAAGCTCAGATACTTCATTTAATGAAAGAATTAATTATTGAATTCGAAACATCAATTCTGCTGATTACACATGATTTAGGTGTTGTAGCTGAGATGGCGGATCGAGTTATCGTTATGTATGGTGGTCAAATTGTTGAAGAAACAGATGTCTTTACGTTATTTAAGCATCCGAAACATCCGTATACGAAGGGACTTCTCTCCAGTACACCAAAAGTGCATGAATTAAAAGAAGAACTAGTACCTATTCCTGGCTCTGTGCCAAATCCAATTGATTATCCAATCGGCTGCCGATTCGCAGACCGTTGTGCTTTGGTTATGGAAACCTGCAGAACGGTTCATCCAGAATTAATCGAGGTCAAACCCGGGCATTTGGTTAGATGCTGGCTACATGAAAGAAAGGGGGAAGGAACTTGACAGGGAAAGGGCATTTACTTGAAGTGAGAGGATTAAAGAAATCTTTTGAAGTTAAAAGTGGCTTTTTAAAAAGAAATAAAAACGATTTAAAAGCAGTAAATGATGTTAGCTTTTTTATCGATGCGGGGGAAACACTCGGTATTGTTGGAGAATCAGGGTGTGGTAAATCGACAACGGGTAATATGATTGTTCAGTTATTAGAACCAACCGCAGGAGAGATTTATTTTGAAGGCGAGGATATAACGAAATTAAAAGGGGAAGCATTGCGAAAGAAACGATCAGACATTCAGATTATTTTCCAGGATCCTTATTCCTCCCTTAATCCACGAATGCGTGTATTTGATTTAATAGCAGAACCAATTCGAACACATCAAACAATATCGAAAAAAGTACTTGAAGAACGCGTGCTAGAATTAATGAAGGTTGTCGGACTGAATCCTTCCTATGCAAATCGTTATCCACATGAATTTAGCGGAGGTCAGAGACAACGTATTGGTATTGCACGAGCTATTGCCTTGAATCCGAAGTTAATTGTGTGCGATGAACCTGTATCTGCGCTTGATGTATCCATTCAATCCCAAATTTTAAATCTACTTGTAAAACTTCAGAAGGAACTTCAAATTACGTATCTTTTTATTGCACATGGTCTTCCTGTTGTGAAACATATTAGTGATCGTATCGCTGTCATGTATTTAGGGAAAATTGTTGAGTTAACAACAAAAGAGAATCTATTTAAAAAGCCGATGCATCCATATACTAAGGGGCTCTTAGCAGCTATTCCTGTGCCAGACCCCACACAGCGGGATTTGAAAGAACATAGAGTATTAATAAAAGGAGATATCCCAAACGCCGTTCATCCACCTTCAGGTTGTGTTTTTCATCCACGCTGTCCGTATGCTACAGAACTTTGTGCACAAGAGGAGCCATTATTTGAAGAAAAAGAATCCGGACATTTCGCAGCGTGTCACTATCCCTTAAGGGAGGATAAGGGGATTGTCTATCTAAGGGAAGGAAATCATCATGGAGAAGTACATTTTGAATCAAAAAAAGGAGATGCTCGATTTAATTGAACAATTAGTTAACATTGATAGTGGATCGTATTATAAAAAAGGTATTGATAGAGTAGCAGAAATATTGATAAAGCAATTTAGAGAGATGGGTTTTCAGGTTACGATAAAGAAGAATAAGCGATACGGAAATAATGTTGTCATAGAATACGAGAAAAATAAAGAAACTGATATTTTACTTGTTGCACATATGGATACTGTTTTTCCAGAAGGGACTGTAAGTGAGCGCCCTTTTACCATTAAGGGAACCCGTGCATATGGACCAGGTGTTATTGATATGAAGTCAAGTCTAGTAACACTATTATATGCAATAAAAGCACTCCATCATCAGCATAACAATGCGTATAAAAATGTAACGATTATTTTAAATAGTGATGAAGAAATTGGTTCACCAACGTCTAGAAAACTAATTGAGGAAGTTTCTGCTACGAAAAAATATGCACTTATTATGGAACCCGCACGAAAAGATGGTTCCATTGTCTCGGAAAGACGCGGAGGTGGAAAATATATTTTATCTGTGAAAGGAAAAGCAGCACATTCCGGAGTTTCTCCAGAAGAAGGGAAAAGTGCGATAGAAGAACTTGCTCATAAAATTATCAAACTTCAACAGCTGAATAATGCGCAAAAGGGAATATCGATTAATGTTGGTATGATTGAAGGTGGAAATGCAGTAAATGTTGTACCATCTGAAGCAAAAGGCATGGTAGATGTGCGAATTACAAGTAGTGATCAAGCTAAGTATGTAAGGAAGAGAATTGAAGAGATCTGCGCTAAACCTGATATAAAAGGTACAAATATTACGTTGAAAGGTGGAATTAATCGGCTTCCTCTTGAATTAAATAAAGCAAACAAGAAACTTTTACAGGTGATTCAAGATGCTGCAGACTCAATCGGAATTGAATTGAAAGCTGTTCATACTGGAGGTGGCTCTGATGCATCATTCCCCGCTAATTTAGGAGTAGCAACAATGGATGGGCTAGGACCTGTTGGTGGGGGGCTCCATAATGAAGATGAATATTTAGAGATAGATTCTTTAACGGAAAGATGCTTCTTATTGGCAGAGACGATTTCACGGCTCTCCGAATAAATAAGCAGCAGAATTTTAAGGAACATCTAAGCAATTTACTCATACGATAATATCAATATGGTGATTAGGAGGGAATTATGAGTTCATACTTAATGGAAGTGCAGAAATGGTATCAGGAAAATAAGGGTCAACTTGAACGCGATTTGTCTCATTTTGAAGGACAAACAAAGGAAGTGCTTGCTAGCATATTAAATCAATTTGAACACATGTTTACAGATGCAGAGCGAGAAACTATAGATGAACAGTATATCTCTAAATTAGTTGAACAAGTTTATGCATTGTATGAGCAAAAAGAAGTGTTTGTGCAAGCAGAGAAAAGGCAGTCATTTGTTCCGATAGGTGGACATCATTTGCCGCCGCTTCCATACCCTTATGACGCATTAGAGCCGTATATCGCAAAGGAAATTATGTATTTACACCATGATAAACATCATCAAAGTTATGTGGATGGATTAAATAAAGCAGAAATTAAAATGGAAGAAGCAAGACAAACAGGTGATTTTGACCTCATTAAACATTGGGAGCGAGAGGCTGCTTTTAATGGTGCTGGGCATTATTTGCATACGATATTTTGGGAGATTATGGCACCTGATGCGGGAGGGCAACCAGAAGGAGAATTACTCCAAGCAATCGAGCGTGACTTTGGCAGTTTTGAACAGTTTAAGGAGCACTTTACTCAAGCAGCAGACCAAGTAGAAGGTGGAGGCTGGGCGATGCTTGTTTGGGCACCACGTTCAGGAAGAATGGAAATTTTACAAGCAGAGAAGCACCAAAATCTTTCCCAGCAAGATATGATTCCTTTATTAGTACTAGATGTATGGGAGCATGCTTACTATTTACAATATTTAAATGAGAAAAAGGATTATGTTGACGCGTGGTGGAACGTCGTCAATTGGCCAGCAGTTGCAGATCGATATCATAAAGCAAAAACGTTGCGCTGGAAATTGGCTTAGTAGAAGAAAAGCATAAAAATATCAACAGGATTACAATCAATCTCTGTTGATATTTTATTTTGCTTGTATCATTTTACGCTTCCTTGTTCAAATAGAAAATACGCGTAGCTCGCTGGACGGTTCCATCCTTATCTGCAGCCTCAAATGTCACAACATGAAAATGCTCGGTCAAAGGTTCTGTCAGTTTGAAGGATAGTGTAGCAGAATTATTATCGTACTCCGGTTCATAGGCAACTCCATCGACAATTACTCTGAAATCCAGCGTTTCAATTGTATTTGCTGGACCATCAATAGTTGCTTCTAAAGTTGGCGTTGTTTCTTCGATCATTTCACCCATTCTATATTCCGGATTTATTTCGAAATCTAACCCTTTTGCATATGGATTGCTAGTTGCAGATTTTTCAACTTCTAACAATAAACGAAGCGTATTTTTTCCAAGGATTTTTTCAATCTCCTCATCAGAATACCCTCTGTTTTGTAATTCATCCGTAATTTTATAAAGCTCGGTTGCATCTTGTAAGTCTGAAGGCATATCCGAACCGTCAAAGTCAGAACCTAATGCAACGTGATCAATCCCAATTAAATTAACAGCATAATCAATGTGATCAACGATATCGGTAACATAGGCGGATGGTTTATCCGTTAAAAATACTGGATAAAAGACGATACCAACAACACCACCATTTTCAGCAAGGGCGATTAGCTGCTCATCTGTTAGGTTGCGCTGGTGATTTCTTAGCGCTTTGACACCAGAGTGTGTTGCCATAATAGGAGCATTGGTGACTTCTAATACATCCCAAAACGTGTTTTCTGACATATGAGATACATCAATAACCATGCCTAGCTTATTCATTTCTGTTGCAACCTGAGCACCAAGCTTCGTTAAGCCACCATTTGAAGGAGTTCTTGCTGGGTCTCCATATATTTTATTCGCACCTTCACCGAGTGCATTGGAATAGTTCCAATTAAAACCAATCGCTTTAATACCAAGGTCGTAATATTGATGGAGTAATTCAATTGCATTATGCTCTTCTAAAGAATAGGCACCTTCAATTGTAGGGACGGCTGCAATTTTACCTGCTTTTATTGTTTTCCAAATATCAAATGTTGTCTTGGCAATTTGAAAATGGTCCTGATTATTTTCCTCCATCCAATAAAGTGCATGAATTAATGCGAGTGTACGACTAATACTACGAGGATTATTATCATAATATCCCTCTGTGAATGCTGCGAAAAATCCTACATTTATACCACCTTCCTCAAGCTTCGGTATATCAGCATGAAGGGAAGTATTTTCACCAATATCGACTTCTGGGAGCCATGTGCTCTCGTTAAGTACATTCATCATCGTATCGATATGACTATCAGCGATTGTTGCTGTTTTATGTATACTATCCGTATTTTCTAGAGATTCGTGCTTTAATTGGATAGGAAAATTATCAAGTGTACCTAATGTAGTAGGGAAAGTTAATAGCATTGTAATGAGTAGCCAAAATAGAGAAATAGGCATGATCGAATCTCCTTTCATAGATTTGAACAAGGCAACATAATTTATCAAAATTCAAGTTACAGCATAGAAAAAGTCTATTAAAGTGCGTGTTCAAAAAGGAGGATAAAAAGGACCGAGGTCGGCTAAGGTCGAAACGTCCCTTTGTGACGCCGACACTAACACGTCCTGGGCGTCGAAGTTCCTTATCATGTTTACCGGACTTTTTCAACAACCTCTTAAATAGAATTAATTTCATTGTACAGAAAATGTGGATGACTGTCACTTATAGGTAATTGCCAATCATTTAGCAGTTCGTTGTATCTAATGCGTTTTGAAAAATATATTGTTTTTTGAAATAAATCTACAGGATGGTGATCTTATAATAAAACTTTCATCATTAAAATATTTAAAATCCGAAGTGCTAAATACCTAAATTTTTGGAAAGTTTTAGCTTTTACTGTTGAATTTTTGTTACTTTTTTCCTATAATGGGGATTAGATGGAAATATATAAAATTTAAAATTTTGCTGTTATATACTAACAGGGGGAAAAGAGGCGAAGGAATGGAGAATGTAAAGAAATTTTATTTAGAGGAGATTTTTGAAGAGAATCGTAGTAGGTTTCATTTTCATCTGTATCGACTTAGAAACTATGATACCTACGTTAATAAAGGAATAGAGAATACATTAGCATTACAGCCAGAGCAAGGTGTCCTGTCTACATACTTCAATATTATAATTCGTAAGCATATTTTCGAATTACTTCAGCTTAAATCAATCAACCAACATAAAATAAAACTTCTTCCAGTCGCAACCATAGAATCAAACTCACCAGTTACATATCCTGACAATAGTGCTTCCTTATGGGAGTATTATGAGAACAATTTAACTGTAAATCAGTGGAAATGGGTTTACCTATCGTTATATTTAAATTTGCCGATAAAGGAAATTGCAGAACAAGAGGGAGTTACCATTGAAGCGGTAATGAATTGGGGCAGAGACTTTAATATAAGCTTGCAGCGTATCATAGATGGTGAGGCATGATTTCGAATCTATTCCTGGTGGGGAACTTATTAAAATTACTTTAAAAACCTAATAAAAAGGTTAGCTCTATCCTTTAAATTAATGATAAAGCTAACCTTTATTCCAACAAATACTACCACTATTTTTTAAATTTGCTTCTCCTGCTTTTTGCTCTAAGTTTTGCCATTAAATCAGACGATTGTTGTGCAGCTTCCTCTGTGTTAGAAATGTTAATTCTCTTTATTTTATATGTAGTACGATTTTTTTCAAGATCAAAGACGGTATTGATTTTACTCCCAGCGGGAAGCTCACTTTCGTTTACAATATATTCTTCTTTCGTATCTTGAAGTAAAATTACTGCTTTGTCTCCCTCAAATCGATCTAGTATTCCTCTCATATGTTTCCCTCCCTGTTAATCCATACAAGCCAGATCTTGTTCCTTTATGTCTGCCATTCTAGCTGGTCCTATTCCTTGGATACGACTTAAGTCATCTAATGCATTAAATGGTCTTAAATCTATTAATTCTGCAGCTCGCTCTGGGCCAATATGGATGATTGCTTGAACTTCAGAAATAGTAGCGGTGTTCAAATTGATACAAGAATTATCAGCTGCCGTTTCTGCATTTGCACCTGGATCTTGCTCAGAACTATTTGAAGTATTGGAATCTGTTGTTGTTTCTTCCTTGTTTGTTTCAATATGAAAATTTTCTCCATCAGATGTGACTACAATTGTTCCATCTTTATCCGTTCCGTACAGTTCAACTCCAGCATCTTTAATATGTGAAACTACATCTTGACTAGGGTGTCCATAGAGATTATTTACACCCGCACTATAGATTGCAACTACTGGATCAACTGCATGAATAAAAGCATGGTCACTTGATGTGTTGGATCCGTGGTGACCGAGATGCAGAATATCCGCTCCTATATCGATTCCACTGCTCAGGATGTTTCGTTCGTCACTTTTTCCAGCATCACCTGTAAATAAAAACTTCGTGCTACCATATGTAAACAGTAATGAAATGGATTCTTCGTTTGATTTTCCGGTAATTGTTTCAGGGTAAAGTACTGTGATTTCTAGTGGACCGATTTCATATTCCTCATTAGCCCTTGGCTCGTGATAATCTGCCTCACTATTAATAACGGCTTCGACACCACGCATGAAGGTTTGAGAGGAGCTCTCATTTCCTGACATCCAAACCTCACCAACATCAAAATCTTGAACGACATCATCCAATTGACCGATATGATCAGCATCTGGGTGACTGACAACGACAAGGTCAATTGTAGAAACATCCTGTGCCTTTAGGTAATTTACAACCTCATCGCCTTTCCAATCTCCTGTATCAAAAAGGATTGTATACGACTTATCTTGATCGGAATATTGGAAGAGCGTGGCATCTGCTTGGCCAACATCAATGTAATGAATTTTTAAATCGGAAAGGGAGGAGGTTTCATTTGATCCTGTATCCACATTTTTCTCCATAAGCGAAGCAGACCGTTCATCAATTGTGTTGTTTGCAATGGATAAAGGTTCTGTTAGATCACTAGTCTGCCCACAAGCAGTTAAAAAGATGATGAAAATCAAAGTTAGTATAAATCTTCTATTCAATTGTTAACCTCCAAAAAGTATTTTCACAGATAAGGGTATCAAAAAGGAGCAGTAAAATCTATGAAACTTTAGGGAGAAAACAGATAGCGTATGTTAATCGGATAAAAAAATTTAATGGGGTAATCAACCGTGTTGAAAATAATCAAGCTGTAATATTGCTCAAGGAATTAGAAAAAGAGATGATTATCTCCAAAAATCTTCTGCCATCTGAAATCGAAGCCAGTATGTGGCTCCGATTTACATTTAGTACGATTAAAACTAATGAAGTCCATGAATGGGTAATGATTAAGAAATTAAGGCACCTATTGCACCCGCATATGCTCCTTTATCAAGAAAAATCGCTTCATAGGATAGCTTATCTTGAAAACTGCTTAATACCTTTTTTAAAAGAGTATTACCATTTAATGTACTGCCAATAAAAACGATGGTGCTTATGTCTTTATGGATTGCAACTTGACTAGCAAGTGATATCGTAATTTCTCCAATTAATTGAATAAGTGCAGCCATATGATCTGCTTTTGAGGCTGTTTTATTGAGATTAGCTTTACCAAAATTAGCAGCAGTAAGATCTCCAAAAATAGGAGGCTCATTTGGTGTATAAATATCCCTCACTAATAAATCACTGTTTTCATGATTTCCCTTCTCAGCTAATGCAATAAGTTTTAGAAAACTGCTTTTTCCTGTAATTAATGAACCAAGACCCATTAATGTTCCTCCAGCAACACCGCTTCCAGCAAGGCGCTCAAACTTATGCTTTGTTACATGGAATATTGATGTACCAGTACCGATATTTACAACGAGATAATCCTCTTCCTTTTGTTGCTTTTCTAGGCTTAGTAAATAGCGCGTTCCCTCAATGAGGGATTGGAATTCATCTAAAACACGGATGTTTTGGCTTAGCTGGTGAGAAATCAACTTACGTTTTCCTCCAGTTACATGTAATGTAGCATGAGGAGAAATGAATTGTAACCATTGAAGCAGCTCATTTTTTTCTTGGATGGGATATGTCTTCACGTGAAGCTTTCCATGTTCTTCATAGGCTATTTTTATTAGCGTTCCTCCAGCATCAATTCCGATTCTGTCCATTATATAATCCCTCGCTTTGTTTTTTGTCTTTCTAATAGCATCTCGTAAATGATTAGTTTTGTAAGTAAGATGATTGTTCAATGAAATAAAGAACAGCAGGAGTGGTTTAACCAATCCATTCTTTATTATACTTAATCATCTCATCTATCTGCATTTGTGTCAGTGGTTCTTTACTTGAAAGCAATTCTAGGTGGTATTTATGTGCTTTCAGCGTTTTTTCAACATTACATGTATGTTTGGCTTGGAGCATTTTCGGTTTATACAATTCATAAATCGTTTTACCGATTTCAATAATATATTCATTTTCTGTCGTATCCAGTATTGCATAATGGAATGTTAAATCAATTTCTACTAAGTCTTCAATAGAAATATCAGATGCTAGCGTTTCTTTCTGGGATTCATAGACCTGTCTGATCTTTGCAATTTTTTCTTCTGACCAATTTGATTTAATGACATTCATCATTAAAACTTCAAAGTGTTGTCTGAACTCTATCAGTTTATCTAGGCTTTCATTGAGTAATAGCAAACTGAATATCAATGGGTTGAGAGAATCGCTCGTAGGCTGTTTTGTGATAAACATGCCTTCTCCACGTTTAATTTGCACAATCCCGATTGCCTCCAGTGTCTTAATAGCTTCCCTGATGGGTGTTCTGCTTACACCAAATTGCTCAACCAGCTCTTCTTCAGTTGGTAGTTTATCACCAGGTTTTAACGTACCATTTAATAAATGGGCTTTTATCTGCGCGACAATCTCTGCTGATCGTTTATTTGCTGAACTTAGTTTTGAAAAAGGCTCCATCTTATTCACTCCGGTTTATTATTATTTAATATATTCAGATTTAGATGCGATTTTCTAAAGACTTGTTTAAATATGATATCTGCAAATCCCGATAGATAAAAATAACAAGCTGGGTTCACTCTTGGAAGTATAATGAATTTTTTGATTTTTGTATTTACAATGTTTTGGTTTTATTATACCATATACATAATACGTATGATGTATTGAAGAATGGAGCTGAAAGAAATGAAATACTTTAACATCGCCTCAATTCCAGGTGACGGTATTGGCCCTGATGTTATGCATGAAGGGTATAAGGTATTAAAAGCCCTGGAAAATTTACATGGTGGAATAGTGTTTGAGCGAAACGAATTCGATTGGAATTGTAAGCGTTATCTAGAAACGGGCAAGATGATGCCGGATGATGGTTTAGAGATCCTTAAAGACTATGATGCTATTCTATTTGGTGCGGTAGGAGCACCGGAAGTTCCAGACCATATTTCGGTGTGGGAGCTTATATTGCCAATTCGCAGAGCCTTTCAGCAATATGTAAATTTACGGCCGATTAAGCTATTGAAAGGGATTGAAAGCCCACTGCGTTATAAGTCGGTGGAAGATATCGATTTTACGGTGATTCGGGAAAATACAGAAGGTGAATATTCAAATAGCGGTGGGAAGCTTCATGAGAATACGCCTCACGAAACAGTGATTCAAAACAGTGTTTTCACAAGGTATGGAACAGAACGGATTGTTAAATATGCATTTGAATATGCAAAACAAAAGGGAAGGAGTAAGCTTTCCGTTGCGACAAAATCAAATGCTATGAATTATTCGATGCCGTTTTGGGATGACATCGTCCGTGAAATTGCGAAGGGATATCCATCTATTCCGTTCCATTTATATCATATAGATGCATTGGCTGCCTTTTTTGTCTTAAAGCCAGAAGAATTTGAAGTGGTCGTTGCCAGTAATTTATTTGGCGATATATTAACAGACTTAGGTGCAGCGATTGCAGGTGGTATTGGTATTGCACCATCTGGAAATATCAATCCGGAAGGTACGTATCCATCTATGTTTGAACCAATACACGGATCCGCACCAGATATTGCAGGCAAAGGAATTGCTAATCCTGTTGCACAAATTTGGAGTATCAGTTTGATGCTAGATCATTTCGGTTATATCGATTTAGCTGAGAAGGTTGTACAAGCAATTGAAAGTGTGTTAGTTGAGGGTGATAACATAACACCAGATTTAGGTGGGAATGCATCAACAGCTGAGATGGGAGACAAGATTGTTAATAAAATTCTAGAGGGGTGAACGTGTGAAACAGAAGGAAAAAGTATTTATCGTTACAGGTGCTGGAGGAGGTATGGGTAATGAAGTCGTCTCTACATTACTTTCTGAAGGATCAATTGTTGTTGGAATTGATATTTCTTTAGAAGGTATGGCACACATTACGCATAATAATTTCCGACAAGAAGAAGTAAATCTTTTAGACGGTAATCGGATTAAGGAAGTGTTTAAACAGATTTTTGAAACATATGGGAAAATAGATGGACTTGTGAATCTGGCGGGGATAGCTCAATCATCAACTCCAATTGAGGATGTTTCTTTAGATTTTTGGAATAAAATCATTGGCATTAATGCTACCTCAATTTTTTTAACATGTAAGGAAGCTGTATCCTATATGAAAAAGCAAGAGGGAGGAGCAATTATAAATGTTGGCTCTGTTTCTGTGGCAAGACCAAGACCCGGTCTTCAATCATATATCGCAACAAAGGGTGCTGTAGAAGCTTTCTCAAGAGCGCTCGCAATTGAAGTTGCCCAAGATAAAATTCGTGTTAATGTACTGCATCCAGGACCAGCGGAAACACAAATGCTTGTGCAATTTCCATCTGAGAAGGACCAAGAAAATGGATTAACACTAGATGATTTTAAAATGAGTGTACCATTAGGTGAACTGATTAAACCGACTGATATTGCGGAAGCGATTAGCTATCTGTTATCAGATGGAGCAAAGATGGTTACTGGGACAACACTCCATGTGGATGGTGGAAGAAGTTTATAGGAAGGGGTAAATAAATGGATAAGATAAAAATGCTGATTAATGGGGAATGGGTTGGAGCTGGAGAAGACGAATGGCTTCCAGTATATAATCCATCAACAGGTGAAAAGCTAGCAGAAATTGTGAATGCGACGGAGAAGCAAATTGATACTGCTGTAGAAGTTGCGCGTGAAGCTTTTGAAAGTAAGGAATGGAAGTCATTTAAACCGTATGAGCGTGGACAGTTGTTAATGGAGCTCGCAACCTATATTCGCGAAAATAAAGATAAGTTAAGTGAGTTGGAATGTCTAGATGTTGGAAAACCGATGACACAAGCAAGGAATGATATCGAAGCAGCTGCAAGATATTTTGAATTCTATGCTGGAGCGGCAGATAAGTTAATGGGGGATAGCATTCCGATTGAAGATGGACTTCTTGATGTAACTGTACTTGAGCCGATGGGAGTGACCGCCCATATAATACCTTGGAACTATCCGATTCAAATTATGTCCAGAAGTGTAGCTGCTGCAATTGCAACAGGTAATGCTGTTATTGTAAAAAGTGCGGAGGATACACCATTGACAGCAAATGCTCTGGCGAAATGGTTCGCTCAATGTAAGTTGCCAAAAGGAATTTTTCAACATGTTACAGGTCTTGGTTCAACTGCAGGCAGCCATCTGGTTTCCCATGAAGGTGTCGATCAAATTACATTCACTGGCTCTGTAAAAACGGGAATTACTGTTATGAAGGCTGCTGCTGAAAGTGTCACTCCAGTAACACTTGAACTAGGAGGGAAATCTCCGAACATCGTGTTTCAGGATGCGGATTTAGAAAAAGCGGCAGAGGGTGTTAAGAATGCAATTGTTCAAAATGCAGGTCAGACATGTTCAGCTGGCTCAAGATTACTTGTGCACTCATCAATTAAAGAGACGTTTGTTAATCAATTGGCAGAAAAATTTGATGCATTAAAAGTTGGTCGGGGAATAGAAGATCCAGACATTGGACCAATTTTAAATAAACGTCAATATGAGAAGATATTGTCTTACTTGGAAATAGGCAAAAAAGAAGGAAAAATTCTTACTGGGGGAGAGCCGGTTAAAGTTGAAGATACAAGTGGCTATTATATTCAACCAACCATTATTGACGGTCTGGAGCATAATAGTACATTGGCACAGGAGGAAATTTTTGGACCGGTTCTTACTGTTTTTACCTTTGAGGATATAGAAGAAGCAATTGCGCTTGCAAATCAGACGGAATATGGTTTAGTAACAGGAATTTGGACTTCAAATATTGATACAGCTCATTATACAGCTCAGGGAGTCAAGTCCGGCCAAGTATTTGTGAATAATTATGGTGCAGGTGGCGGAGTTCAAATGCCATTTGGAGGCTATAAAAAAAGCGGAATAGGAAGAGAAAAAGGATTTGAAGCATTGAAGAATTATGTTCAAATTAAAAATATTGCCGTGAAATATAATATGTAAAGAAGGGATGGTTCTTATGCGAGAAGTTGCATAAAAACCATTCCTTTATTTTAGTGTAAGAAAGCATAAAATGTGGATGTAGTATTTCTTTTACCGGAACAGCCACGTCCAGCTCCAGCGCCCAGCGCCTAGTGAGACTTCCCTCACCTCCGTACGATAAAGAAGACTTGCCGACTGGCTAAGACATGAGGCCTAGTCGCACTTATACCCTTGCGGTGAAAGTTAACATCGGCATACCCCTGAAGGGACATGTTTCCTTTATCTCCTCCGTAGGAATGTTCGACTGTCGAACCACCACCCCAGAGTTCGGGGCGCAGTCCGTACGTCGCTAACCGGGCGCTTCCGCTTTTGAGCTTTATTTTGAACGAGGATCCATTAAATCCCTTAATGCGTTGCTTAATAGGTATAACCCCAATACGAGTAATGTGATTGCCCCACCAGGTGCATACGTATACCAAGGAGAGTTGATTAAGTAGCTTTGAGCATCCTTTAACATTCTTCCCCAGCTTGGATCAGGAGGCTGTACGCCTAACCCTAAATAACTGAGTGCTGCTTCTGCTAACATGGCAATTGCAAAGGCAATTGATAGAGCTACAATAATTTGCGAAGAAATGTTTGGTAAAATATGCTTAAACATTATTTTGTAGTTTTTCACTCCGATTAGCTTGGCTGCAGTCACATATTCTGCTTCTTTTTGCTGTACAAAGCCACTCCGTGTTACCCTAGCGATACTTGGAACAGCAATGATGCCAAGTGCAATAGAAGTGTTAATTATTCCTGGACCAAAAACAGCAACAAGCATTAAAGCCAAAATAATCCCTGGGAAAGCCATGAGAGCATCCATTATTCTCATGAACACTTCATCTAGCCATCCACCTGCATAGCCAGCAATTCCTCCAATTAATACACCGAAGAACCCGCCGATCGCAATTGTCAGTATACCTACTAAAAACGCTGTTTGACTGCCTTTTAAAATCCTGCTAAAAATATCACGGCCAAATTCATCTGTCCCAAAGATATGTGTTGTGCTTGGCTCTTTTAGCTTATTCGGAATATCCATTGAATTAACATCGTAAGGAGTATAGAAAAAACTTACAATTAAAATACCGATAAAGGCCAGCAGTATACCCGATCCCAATAGGAGATTGATATTTTTTTTATGTTTTTGCATGGTTTACACTCCCTAACGTAACCGGATTCTTGGATCAACGACAGAATATAAAATGTCCACAAGAAAGTTGATACATACAACGGCAACAGTTATATACATAACGATTCCTTGTACGAGTGGAAAATCCCGATTGCTTATCGATGTGATTAACAATTGACCTATTCCAGGCAAAGCAAAGACTTGTTCAACGATAATTGTCCCTGCTACAATTTCGGCAGTGATCAATCCGAAAATAGTGAGAATCGGGATCATTGCATTTTTCAAGATATGTTTATAAACAACGATTTTCTCTGGTAACCCTTTACTTCGAATCGTTCTTACATAATCAAGCTGCACCTGCTCTAAAATCGACGTCCGAACATATCGGAATTTAACAGCAACCTGTGGAATAGCAATTGTTAGTGCAGGTAATAGCAGTGTACTTAATGCACCCTGAATACTTTCAGTCCATGGAATATATCCATTAATTCGGAAAAAGTCTACATTCATCCCGATATAGAGAATAAAAATCATTCCGAGCCAGAAGGAGGGGACCGCCATCCCCAATTGGGTCACAGATGATAAAACGACATCACTAGCTTTATTTTTTCGGCGAGCTGCGAAAATCCCTAGCGGAAGTGCAACAAGTAAAACGATTAGTAATGCTATACTTGCTACAGATAATGTCACGGGTAACCGTTCCATTAGTAATGTACTGACTGGCATTGAAAAACGGATTGAATTCCCTAAATCACCAGTGAACAGTCCCTTAATCCAAGTGAAGTACTGTTCATACAAAGGACGGTCTAAACCTAACTCGCTTCTTAAATTTTCAATTTGCGTCTCATCCGCCTCAGTTCCGAGCATTGTTCGAATTGGATCACCTGGTAATACTTGAAAGACTGCAAACGTAATGACCGACACTAGTGCTACCGTTATAAAAAGTAAAATGATGCGACGAAGATAAAAGAACATAGTACCAGCCCTTCACTATTCGAATTTAACTTCTTTCATATCATGGAACCAGAATGGATAACTTTTTAGACCTGTAATATTATTCGTAGATCCCCACAGAATTTGATAATCAGCAATATAAACAGCCGGTACTTGTTCATTTAAAATTTCCTGAGCACGTTGATAGTATTCAATCTGCTTATCCCGATTTGATTCCAATAGCACATCTGACATGACTTGGTCAAATTCCTCATTATCGAAGAGGAAGAAATTCTCCGCATCGTTTTCTGAAATGTAGTTATTAAGAACCTCATAAGCAGATGGACGTCCTGTTAAATCAATGGTTGTCATTTCATAATCCCGACCGGAGTAAACACGCTCTAACCAAATTCCCCATTCAACTACCTCAATCTCAACATCAATTCCAATTTCTTTTAAGTTCTCAACTGCAATCTGAGCAATACTGGAGTATATATCATTATGTGAAGATACGGTTATTTTTGTTGAAAATCCATTGGGGTAACCAGCCTCTGCAAGAAGTTCCTTTGCTTTTTCTACATCACGGTTATAAACCTCCTGAAGTCCGTCTAAGTAATAATCTCCCATAGCAGGGCTCATATTTGACCCAATTGGCGTTGCATAGCCAGAGAATACAGAATCAATAATATCCTGCTTATTAATTGCATAGTTAATTGCTTGTCGAACCTTTACATCATTAAATGGTTCTTTATCACCATTAAATGTAATAATTAAGCTGGAATTGTTATTTTGATGTGAAACATTATAGTTACCTTCTACTTCAGAAACACGATGTCCAGGAATCCCTGTTAGATTAACCTCATTTGCTAATAGGTTCATTACAGCTGCTTGGTCATCAGATTGAAAGATAAAATTTACTTTTTCTAAATATGGCAAGCCTTCTTGCCAATATCCCTCATGTTTTTTCAGTTCCAAACTTGATCCAGGTGAATAGTTCACAAAGGCGAAAGGTCCTGTACCAATTGGATTTTCATTATGCTTCCCATCATTACTTTTTGGTATAATCGCTGATTGTAATGCGGTTAATGAGTATAGAAAGTTCGAGTTTGGTTCTTTTAATGTCATAACAAAGGTTGTGTCATCCAGTGTGTCAATGGAATCAACATTATCAAAGTTATTGGATAATTTTTCTCCACCAGCTAGTCCCATTAAACGCTCAAATGTATACATAATATCGTCAATTGTTAAATCTTCACCGTTATGAAAAGTAATCCCTTCACGGATTTTAAAGGTATACGTTAAACCATCATCAGATACTTCATAGCTCTCTGCAACCCCTTCAGTTAAGGAGCCGTCTTGTTTTGGAATAAATAACCCTTCGAACATATTTAAAATCATTTGGAAGGAAATTGATGCTGTTGCATGGTGTGGATCTAAAAAGTCTGGATCGTCATTGATACGAACGCGAATTTCCTGTGCTTGTGACGACGATTGTCCATTTGTATCACCACTCATTGCTGTAGAACTATTATCTCCCTCTGAATTTGAACAAGCACCGATTAAAAATAGAACGCAAACCAAAACGAATGATAACCAACATTTTCTCTTTAACACTGCATTCACCCCTTTTATTTAGTAAAGATACTACAAAAATTAGCTGGAGGTATTCCTTATATCGGAAGAACCAAACCTGCAAAGCATAAAGTTCTAACGAAACTTTCTTCACTTCTGTACGTTGTTAACCAGATATTTCTGTTTTTCTCTCTTGTAAACTAGTATAACTTTCCATATGATTAATAGATTCTGCTGCTTTAACAGCTTTTACAATTGCCTGTTCCATTGATTCAGCTGCAAGTGCACCTAAGTAATCCACTGGATATTTCTTCGTTCCTGTTCCCAACACAAAAATAGTATCGCCATCAAACATTGTGTGAACAGGGAATATTGTTCGTGCTAAAGCATTTTGTGTAAGGCTAGCAATCTTCTTAGCCTCAGCTTTTGTTAGTTTTGCATTCATTGCAACAACTCCAATGGTTGTGTTTGCTCCTGGCTGGGCTTGATGTGTCTGGTTCTGTTTTATGTAGTCGTTACAATTGATGAATATAGACGCATCGGGGTCCCAAGCTCCGGCAAGTATTGTATTTGTATCCGGATTTTTGATATCTCCCACGGCATTTACAGAAACAATTGCTCCGACAATTAAATCAGAAGCACCCGCAAGGGATGAACTACCTAACCCTGATTTCATTGCCTTTTCAGGACCAGCTAGTTTTCCCACTGTTGCTCCACAGCCGGCGCCAACATTACCCAGAGGAAAATCCCCAACTCTAGCTTTTTTAGCAGATTCATAGCCCATTTGGAGATTAGGTCGAACGTTGGAATCTCCAATATTAAGATCAAAAATAACAGCACTTGGAACAATTGGCACTTTTGCAACGCCAACGTTAAATCCAATATTTTCCTTCTCTAAATACTGCATAACCCCAGACGCTGCTTCTAAACCGTAAGCACTCCCGCCAGCTAAGCAAATTGCATGCACTTCTTGAATTGCATTAATGGGATCAAGTGCATCCGTTTCTCTTGTGCCTGGAGCAGAACCACGGACATCCACACCGCAACTAGCGCCGTACTCAGCTATAATGGAGGTACAACCAGTTAATGCGTCTATATCCTCTACATTGCCTACTTTGATACCGGGAACATCTGTGATATTGTGATATTTCAGCAAATTCATCACCCTTAAACTTCAATTGTATGATATGGATCATTTTCTTTTGTTTCTTCTTTCTTATATAAAAAGCATGCTACTTGCTGCTCTGCATTGATGTCCTGTAGTTGTGGGCGTTTCTCTCTGCATATATCCATTGCGAACGGACACCTCGTGTGAAAAGCACAGCCAACTGGTGGATCTACTGGACTTGGCAATTCACCAGAAATCATAATTTCTTCTCGTTTATTCTCAAAATCAACAACAGGTATAGACGAGAGCAGTGCTTTTGTATAAGGATGCAGTGGGTTCTTATAAATAGATTCCTTCGTCCCTATTTCTACAATTCTTCCTAAATACATGACAGCTACTCGATCACTGATGTGTTTGATGACACTTAAATCATGGGAGATAAATAAGTAAGTTAAGTGAAACTCATCCTGTAAATCCATCATCAGATTCAAAACTTGAGATTGAATGGAAACATCAAGAGCACTTACTGGTTCATCTGCAATGATAAATTTTGGGTTAATAGCAAGTGCTCGAGCAATGCCAATACGTTGGCGCTGGCCTCCCGAAAATTCGTGGGGGAACTTTTTTAATGCTTCCTCCGATAAACCAACCTTTTCAATCAATTCTTTTATTCTGCTTTTTCTATCTGAATTTGATAATCTTGTATGCATTTTAATCGG
Source organism: Oceanobacillus profundus (assembly GCF_003515705.1). Taxonomy (GTDB): domain Bacteria; phylum Bacillota; class Bacilli; order Bacillales; family Amphibacillaceae; genus Oceanobacillus; species Oceanobacillus profundus. The sequence continues at coordinate 13,384 of NZ_QWEH01000011.1, read as the reverse complement.
TTCTTCAATGATTTCTTCAATTCTCATTCTGGGATTGAGTGATCCAAAGGGGTCTTGAAATATCACTTGCATCTGATTTCGAATTACCTGCAATTCCTTTGGTTTTAAGTTTTCAATATGCTGACCTTCGAAAATAATTTCACCCTCGGTTGGCTCAACCAGCCTTAAAATTGTACGGCCAAATGTGGATTTTCCAGATCCGGATTCTCCAACAATACCGAGTGTTTCTCCCTTATAAACGGTAAGTGAGATATCATCAACTGCTTTTAATACCGGCTTTTTTCCAATTTTATTTGCCTTCACTGGAAAATAAGTTTTTAAGTTAAATACTTCCAGTAATACTTCTCGTTTTTTCGTCAACTGCTTGTCCTCCTTTCGCGTGCTGGAAGAAAGTATAAAATATGACTAAATTACTTCATGTACCGGAATAGCCTAGTCCAGCTCCAGCGCCCAGCGCCTAGCGAGACTTCCCTCACCTCCGTACGATACAGAAGACTTGCCGACTGGCCGTGCCAGAGGCTTAGTCGCACTTATACCCTTGTGGTGAAAGTCAACATCAACTTCCTTAAGTCGTTGTGTTTCCTTTATCTCCTCCGGTTCAGTCCAGTCCGTACGTCGCTATCCGGGCGCTTCCGCTTTTGTTCACATGGAGGTGGCAACGGACCTGATGTCCATCTGATATACTGTCTAATGCTGGAGCAACCTCTTTGCAAATATCCATTGCAAACTCGCATCTGTCAGCAAAGCGACAGCCTTTTGGAAATTTATGTGCAGGGGGAACGTTTCCAGGAATGGAAGGTAATCTTCGCATATTTTGTTCCAAGCTCGGAATTGTTCGAAGCAGGGCTGCTGTGTACGGATGTTTTGGATTTAAAAATAATTCTTTAACTTGCGCTTCCTCAACAATCTGACCACCATACATGACTAACACGCGATCAGCAGTTTCTGCTACAACCCCCATGTCGTGCGTGATTAATAAAATTGAAGAATTAAACGTGTCTTTCATTTTAAGCATTAATTTTAGAATTTGTGCTTGAACAGTTACATCTAGGGCAGTTGTTGGCTCATCAGCAATGAGCAATTTTGGATTATTCGACATTGCAATGGCAATCATGACGCGTTGGCGCATTCCACCGGATAACTGATGAGGATATTCGTGTAATACTTTTTCTGGATTTGCAATCCCAACAAGTTTTAATAACTCCAGTGCACGTTGTTTCGCTTCTTTTTTAGAGATACGTTGATGGTATATAATAGATTCTATCAACTGGTTTTCGATCCGAAAGACAGGGTCGAGGGATGTCATGGGTTCTTGGAAAATCATGCCGATGTCCTCACCACGAACCTTTCTCATTCTTTTTTCAGTGTAGCTAAGTAAATCCTGCCCATCCAGTTCAATCGAACCACCTACTATCTTCCCAGGTGGAATGGGAATTAGTCGCATAATGGAAAGAGAAGTAACACTTTTTCCGCTACCTGATTCGCCAACTAATGCTACCGTTTCTCCCTTATTTATGAAAAAACTAACACCATCAACTGCCTTTGCAATTTTATTGTGGCCAACTTCAAAATTAACTTTTAGATCCTTTACTTCGAGAAGTTTCTCTGTCCTTAGTTGTTTCATACTACCACCTCATTCATTTAAGAATTGCAACGCAGCGTCTGTTTAAATATGACTTTTCGAAACATTAGCCCCAAAAACAAATTAAATAATATTCAGATATTATTATATAAGATAAATGATATAGATGTAAATTTCAATAGCTATATGTGTATCCTTTATTTACCGCATGCACTATTTTTGCTAATCTACTAGCCTAAAAAAGAATACTGATATTTTTTGAAAACGTTACCATTTTTATGGTATTAAACATTAATTCTAAATATTTGGATATATGAATTATAGTGGATAATTACAGTTGCTTCATTAGACATTTTGTAAAGTATGCAGCGATATGTATTGACCTTTTGTATGATGTTTGTTTTAAATAGTTTAGTACTAAAACCTTCGTCAAAACTTGATCATACTTTAGTTCGAACATAAAAAAATTGAAACCTATTGCGAGTCTTTATCGTAATAGTATAATGGTAGGAGAATGATTTTATTTAATAATTGACTTTAATGGTAGTTCAAAAAGTCTGGTGAGAATGACATGACCTTTTTGAACTTGTATAGAGGAATTTCGAATAGGAGTTGATGGATTTGAGGGCGTTTTTACAATTTATTATTCAATCCATGCTTGGTTTTACTGGTACGATATTAACATGGCTTGTTAGCTTTTTCGCTTTTAGTCAAACCTTTTTATTATCAAGTTTGATCGCATTAGGGGGAGGTATTGTATTTTTCATTACTTCCAAGCAAATTTTGGATTATCGGTATGTGAAAAGAAATGGGTTGACAAGAAGAGAATACAAATTTATCGAAACAAACTTAAAAGAAGCAAAGCAAAAGATTTCCCGTTTGCAAAAAGCGTTATTTCGTGTTCGCTCACTGCAGGATGCCAAACGAAATTTGGAAATTGCCCGTACAGCTCAAAAAATATATATAAATGCAAAGCGGGATCCTAATCGTTTTTATCAAGCAGAAGGATTTTTCTATAATCATTTGGACTCTCTTGTAGAGCTAGCAGAAAAATACGCTTTTTTGGCAACACAGCCTGCTAAAACCAGAGAAATGGAAAGCTCGCTAAGACAAACACGTCAAACAATTACAACGCTTGGAGAAACGATAAAAAAAGATTTACATGTTATGCTAAATGATGATATGGATACGTTACAATTCGAACTTGATGTTGCAAAGCAGTCCATTCATCGGATGAATAAGAACAACAAGGGGATGATGAAATGAGTGAACACAATCAACATAAAGCTTCACAAGCAATTGATGATATATTAGCAAACCCATTTGGGGGAGAGTCTAAATACTCCTCATCAGAAACTTTAGCACAGCAAAATGCAGACAAGCCTGAGAAGTTGATTCATACGTTATCGAAAGAAAATCAAGCAAGAGCAATACAATTGGCAGAACAAATTGATCCGAAAAATAACGGGTCGATTGCACAATATGGAACAGAGGCACAATCAAAACTATTGAATTTTTCGCATGGAATGCTAGAGCACGTGCAAAAACAGGATGTTGGCGAGATCGGTTCCATTTTAAGTGATTTAATGAAGAAGCTTGAGCAAGTTAATCCAGACGAGCTTCGACCAGAAAAACGTGGCTTGCTTTCTCGAATGTTTGGTAAAATTTCTGGTACGGTAAATGAGATTTTATCAAAATATCAAAAGACAGGTGCTCAAATCGATCGTATTCGAGTGAAACTAGATCGAAGCAAGGATGCATTGATTACTGATAATGGCATGCTGGAACAGCTTTTTGATCAAAACAGAGATTATTATGACGCATTGAATATATATATTGCCGCCGGTGAAGTAAAGCTGGAAGAACTGGAAACCAAATTAATTCCGGAATTAAAGCAAAAAGCAGAAATTAATCAAAGCCAAATGGATTTTCAAGAAGTGAATGATCTCATGCAATTTGCTGATCGTTTGGAGAAACGGACGCATGATTTAAAATTAAGCAGACAAATTACGATGCAAACTGCTCCGCAAATTCGTTTGATTCAAAATACAAATCAAGCACTTGTTGAAAAAATTCAATCATCTATCTTAACAGCTATTCCGTTATGGAAAAATCAAGTTGCGATTGCATTAACGCTGTTACGGCAGCGCAACGCGGTAGAAGCGCAAAAACAAGTATCGAAAACAACGAATGAACTTTTGCTGAAAAATGCGGAAATGTTAAAAACAAATACGATTGAAACAGCAAAAGAGAATGAACGCGGACTTGTTGATATTGATACGTTGAAGCAGACACAGGAGCATTTAGTTTCTACGATTGAAGAAACGATTCAAATTCAAACAGAAGGACGTGCGAAGCGCAATCAAGCAGAGCAAGAGTTGATTGGCATGGAGGAAGAACTAAAGCAGAAGTTATTAGAATTGCGATAACACATTTGTGAGCTGGAGAACCCTCAATTGCATTAAATCCTTTAAATAAAGCTGTTGGTTTTAATCAAAATCAACAGCTTTTGTTTGGCAAATATTGGATGATATATAGAAAAACCGTTTTTAGATATCTTGAATCTTTAATTTAGTTCTGAAAAAACCTATCTAACAATTATTTCTCTTTGGGGACATGATTAAATACTTCTCCGCTATCAAAAAACTCAACTAAACGATGAAGCCAGTCATAATAGTTTAACCATTCTTTTGTTTCACTTAACAAATCATTAATTTTTGCTTCTGTTTCTTCATTTATTGTTTCGTTTTCAAGGAGGTTTGCTAATTCGGCAGATAACTTTTTACCAACTAACCTATTCCGCTTAATTGCACGCTGCCAACCGGATGTAAATAAAGAAATAAAGGTCTGGTAATAATCCTGCTCCACATTATAAATGTCTTTGCGAACCCCTTTTTCAAATACCTTCTCGGCAATATTATGATCGACCATTTCACGAACGACTTGACTCATTCTCGTTTTGCTCATTCCAGTAGCTTCAGATAGTTCGTCCAATGTCATCGGATTTCGATTAATATATATGATGCCTAGCACCCTGCCCACAGTTGTAGAAATCCCATACATCCGCATATTATCCGCGATATTTTCAATAAATTTATCTTCAATTTGCATCATTTTTAAAGATGCCTTTTCTTCCAATAGGCTCACCTACCAATTATCAACTTTATTAAGCCACTTTACCACAGAATGTTAAAAAATTAAACTCTAATAATAGAGTGTAAAATAGAGTAAATGTAAGGATACATTAGAAAAGTTTAGCTTATACTAATTATAATCTTATTGTATATAAAAAGTTTACATTTTATCCAGTTTATAAAATTATTATTTTAGATATTGAATCACTGTTAGAATATCTACATCTAGGTTTCCTCATTTTTGAAATATATACATGCTCATGATAGGTAATTGAAAGTGAGTTATCTTCTGCTGTGAGCATAGAATTTATAATTTCTTGATGGGAATAATTAGTTCAAAAGTTATCAAAAATACGTTTTGTGCTATAATAATAAAATCTTTCTTCATTTCATTCGATAATTGACAATCAATCTGGGGTATTTCAACATAGGAGTGTGACATCATGACAGATAAAAATAGAGGTCATCATGTGATGACAGATAAAGACAAGAAAAGCAGGAGAAATTCGTTAATTGGTGCTGCTTTTCTAATGGCTACATCAGCAGTTGGGCCAGGTTTTTTAACACAAACAGCGTATTTTACAGAAGCACTATTGGCAAGTTTCGGCTTTGTTATTTTAGCTTCGATCATATTAGATATCGGTGCGCAGTTAAATGTCTGGAGAATAATTACGGTTTCGAAGATGCGTGGTCAGGAGATTGCCAATGCAGTTTTACCTGGATTAGGCTTCGTTGTAGCAATATTTATTGTAATTGGTGGAATTGCCTTCAATATTGGAAATATTGGTGGATCAGGTCTAGGTATTAATGCAATGCTAGGAATCGATCCGAGAATTGGTGCTGTCATTACGGCGGGAATTGCTATTTTTGTGTTTTTATCAAAAGAAGCAGGAGCTGCTATGGATCAAATTGTAAAATGGCTTGGGGCATTGCTTATTATCCTTATTGCTTATGTAATGTTTGTGAGTCAACCACCGGTTGGTGAAGCAATTTACCGATCCTTTGTTCCTTTGGAGCTTGATGTATACGCAATTATCACAATTGTTGGTGGTACAGTTGGAGGATACATAACATTCTCTGGTGGGCATCGATTATTAGATGCGGGTATTTCTGGGAAGGAAAGTATTCCTGAAGTAAATCGAACATCCGTCATGGGAATTCTAATTGCTTCTGCGATTCGAATTTTACTGTTTTTAGCAGTACTTGGGGTAGTTTCAGCCGGTGTATCTTTAGATCCGGATAATCCTGCTGCAACTGTATTTCAATATGCTGCAGGTGAATTTGGCTATCGTATGTTTGGTCTTGTACTCTGGGTTGCGGCAATTACCTCAGTTATTGGTGCAGCATACACATCTGTATCATTTTTACGCACATTCCACGAAAAAATTGATCAATATTATCGTTATTGGATAATTGGGTTTATATTATTATCAACCCTCATTTTTGTGTTTATTGGCCAAGCTGTTACATTGCTCGTGTTTGCTGGTGCTGTAAATGGTTTAATTTTACCTTTGACATTAGGGTCTATTCTGCTTGCTGCACATAATACAAAAATTGTCGGTGATTATAAACATCCTGTCTGGTTGACTGTTTTTGGTATAATTATAGTAGTGCTGACAACGTTCCTTGGAATTAGAACACTAATTCAAACATTGCCGCAACTTTTCTAATGTTGCGCAGTAATATTTTTTAAGATATAACTTTGTTTTTTATATATAATAGTGCGTGTTCAAAAAGGAGGATAGACTTTTTGAACAACCTCTAATAATGATTAATTTTAATGGTGGGATACGTATGTTTCAAATAAGTGCTTTTGGGGATACAGGTCTACGGATTCAGTTTGGTGACCATATATCAAAAGATATAAACCAACAAATTCGCAGCTTCTGTATTTTATTAGAGAAAGAAGGAATACCGGGTGTAATTGAGTGGGTTCCAACGTACACAGCGATTACGGTTGTGTACGATCCATACACGATTTTATATAGTGCATTAGTAACTCAAATGGAGAAGTTGCAAAACAGGCTTTCAGATATGGAGCTTCCACCTGCAGAAATCATGCATGTTCCAGTTTGTTATGGAGGGGAGATGGGACCTGACCTAGCAGCAGTTGCTTGTCTTCATAACCTCGATGAATCGCAAGTGATTTCCATTCATTCAAGTGGGGACTATTTAATTTATATGATGGGATTCATCCCAGGATTTGCTTATCTTGGGGGAATGTCCAAGGAAATTGCAACAGCAAGGCTTGAAAATCCTCGTGCTGCAATTCCGGCTGGATCTGTAGGGATTGCAGGTGAGCAGACTGGAATTTATCCACTTGAATCGCCTGGTGGCTGGCAAATTATTGGAAGAACACCTATAAAATTATATGATCCGAACAGCTCGTCTCCAATTCTTTTGCGAGCAGGTAATTATATTCGTTTTAAACCAATTGATGTTGAAGAATATGAAGTGATTGAGAAAGAAGTGAATGCAGGAACGTATATTCCTTATGTAGAAACATTCATAGAATAGGGAGGTTTTAGCACGTGACCTATTTTGTTGACGTAAATAGTGACTTAGGAGAAAGCTTTGGAGCATTTAAAATTGGCATGGATGATTTAGTGATGAACTATATTTCTTCTGCCAATATTGCATGTGGTTTCCATGCTGGAGATTATAATGTAATGCAACACTCGGTAAAAATGGCGACAGAGAAAAAGCTAGGAATTGGTGCTCATCCTGGCCTTTTGGATTTAATTGGGTTTGGTCGTCGTCCAATGAAAATAGATCCGCAAGATGTCTATAATCTTATGATTTATCAGGTTGGAGCGCTTCAAGCTTTTACCCATATTAATCAAAATGCATTGAATCATGTGAAACCACATGGGGCGTTGTATAACATGGCCGGAAAAGATCCAGAAATTGCCCAAGCTATTGCTGAAGCAGTTTATGCAATTAACCCGAAACTTATTTTATATGGTCTAGCAGGAAGTGAGTTAGTCAAAGCTGGGGAAAAAGCAGGATTGCCTGTTGCTGAAGAAGTTTTTGCTGACCGCACGTATCAGCCGGATGGTTCACTAACATCAAGAACGCTTGAAAATGCGATGGTTGAGGATGCAAACGAAGCAGTTAGCCGTGTCATTCGGATGGTAAAGGATGGCAAAGTAGAGGCGGTTGATGGCTCAGATATAGCAATCAATGCAGATACTATTTGCATTCATGGGGACGAACCAAAGTCGCTGGAGTTTGCTAAACGTTTATGTACAGCATTAACGGAGAACGGAATTATCATAAAAAGAGTAGGGAAGTAAATGAGTAATACAATTATTGAAGTTGTAAAGCCAGGTCTAGCAACCTCTGTACAAGATCTTGGAAGAACTGGGTTTCAGGCATTTGGCGTTGTTGTATCAGGAGCAATGGATAGCTTCGCGTTACAGGTTGGAAATATCTTAGTAGGTAACCCTCGAGAAGCAGCAGGAATTGAAATTGTGATTATGGGACCGGAACTCCGAATACTTGAGGATACTGTACTTGCTATTTGTGGTGCAGATTTATCACCCAAGCTAGATGGGGAACTGCTCCCGGTATGGAAATCATTTTCTGTTAGAAAGGGACAAGTTATCACCTTTGGACAACCAAAAGACGGAGCATATGCTTATATTGCCGTCGCAGGTGGTATAGATACTCCTGTTGTAATGGGAAGTAAATCTACTTATACGAAAGCCGCGATAGGTGGTTTTAAAGGAAGATATTTACAAAAGGGAGATCACTTAGCTAGCAGTCCATTCAGTTTCTCTTTAAAAAGTGTGTCTGGTAGGGGATTATCTCCCACATACGTACCAAATTACAAAAATGTAGAAAAAGTTCGTGTTATCCTTGGACCAGATCAAGCAGCGATTGCGGAAAGTTCCATCGAGCAATTTTTATCATCCAGCTATAAAGTATCCACGCAATCTGACCGGATGGGATACAGGTTAGAAGGGGCAGAGCTCACTCATAAGCATGGAGCAGATATTTTATCCGATGCCGTGCTTTCTGGAACGATTCAAGTTCCTGCAAGTGGACAGCCCATTGTTCTACTAGCTGATCGCCAAACAACCGGTGGATATACAAGGATAGGGACTGTTATTTCTGTTGACCTGCCATTTGTAGCTCAGAAATATACTGGCAGTGAATTGCGATTTGAGACAGTCCAAGTGGAAGAAGCACAATTGCTTTATGTGAAACGTGAACGTTTGTTAAGATGCTTGAGTTTGGGAGCAGGAGTTATTGGATAGAAAATAATGATGGTTGTCAAGAATGAAATTGATTTTAACAGAATAAGATGCCTCATTCTTCCTGCTCGTATTAATCACCATGGCACGGAAAGCAGAGGCATCTTGTAAATCGAATTAAGATTGACATAGATGTACTAGTTGTAAATCTAAAATCTTAAATTTGTAAACTGAATAAAAAGGAAGTGTTTAAGTGGTTAATGATACGAATGAACAAGTAAATGAAATTCGAAAGATGATTCGCAAAGGAGATTGGACAAAGCCGACGACAGGACTCGCACCTGGTTACACACAGGCCAATCTAGTGATTTTACCGAAAAAATACGCTTATGACTTTCTATTGTTCTGTATGCGAAACCCTAAAACCTGTCCGCTAATAGAAGTTACGGATGTCGGCTCATCTATACCACATAAGACTGCGCCAGACGGAGATTTAAAAACAGATCTTCCAAAATATCGAATTTATCGAAATGGAGAATTTGCTGAGGAAGTTACAGATATAACTTCTTATTGGCAAGATGATTTTGTTTCATTTCTTATCGGCTGCAGTTTTACATTTGAAAAACCGCTGCTCGAAAATGGTATTCCAATTCGTTATATTGAGGAAGGCCGAAATGTATCCATGTACAAAACAAACATAGCTTGTGAATCAGCTGGTATATTTGAAGGACCAGTGGTCGTAAGCATGCGTCCGATGAAGCCTGCAGAAGCGATTCGAGCAACACAAATTACTTCGCGTTTTCCTTCTGTCCATGGTGCACCGATCCATATTGGTGATCCGAGCTTAATCGGAATCGACGCAATTGATAGTCCGGATTTCGGGGATGCTGTAACAATTCATGAAGATGAAGTGCCTGTATTTTGGGGGTGTGGTGTAACTCCACAGGCAGCAGTTATGGCAAGTAAACCCGAATTAGTAATTACCCATGCACCTGGACATATGTTTATAACGGATGTTAAAGATGAAGAACATGCAGTGATTTAGTCTGAAACATTTCTACATTTTTATACTGCTTATCTTGGATATTAATCAAGATAAGCAGTTTTTATTATGCCTAAATTGGTTTACTAGTAAAATTCCGTCTGGAGGAACAAGTTGAAATGACGGTTGTCCATACTGTAATCTATAGACGAATTGACGGAACTATGGAAGAATAAGGTTAACATGTTGTCTAGGGGCTATTACAATGAAAAATCTGACAAACTGGTGTTTAACGCTTTCTATTATAACGTTTACTGTTTTGCATTTCGTCACATATTTTTATGATAATGAATGGCTGTTAAGAATCCTTTCCATTAGTGGAATCGGAATTTTTGTGTTTACGGTGGTCAAGTACACACCACCAAAAATAAAAATGCCATCTTCATTGTTTGTTATTGGTTTTATCATTCTATTTTTCTCTAAAACTTCTTTAGTAGAAGGATTTTGGAGCGGATTTTTACAAATGAGAAATATCATTGGGCTCCTTGTCATTGTACCAATGATTAGCTGGGTGCTACGAGAAGAGCCATTTTTGGAAGCAATTATGGGATTTGGACATCGCTTTTTGAATACTAGTCGCAAATTTTACTTTGGTATGATCTCTTTTACACAAGTTATTGCTTATTTTTTACTGTTCGGCTCGATTACGATGATGTATCAGTTTGTAAATATGATTTTAAAAGATGAAAAGGGAGAAGCGTGGGAACATTTTAAAGGAACTGCTCTCCTGCGGGGATTCTCACTTTCAGTGCTTTGGGTAATTAGTATTCCAAGTTTTGCTTATGTTGTTGAAACAATGGATGCATCACTAAGCATTTCTATTATTCAGGGATTAATCATCTCGATATGTGGAATTTTTGTCGCACTACTATTTTCAAAATCGGAAGAAAAAAAGTATGGAGTAAACTTGACGGCTGGATTAAAGACTGAAATCGCAGAACTTCTAAACCATACTTCCAATAAAAAGGTGATGCACCGTAATGTTAAAGAATTTATTATCCTGTTTATTTCGTTGTTCGGCACTATATTTATATTAAATTTTATAGTAACAATGGAGCTGCTTATTTTAATTCCATTGGTCGTTATGGTCTGGATTGTAGTTTACTACATAATTAAAGGTAGGATGAACAAATTATTTGATTTAGCTAAAAGCTATGTAAGAACCGATATGGCAAAGCAATCCTATCAGCTTTGTGTCATGCTTGGAGCAGGATTTCTAATTTTTGCTCTTAATCAGACTGAATTTGCGAACTCTATCGTGAATGGGATTTATTCTCTACAAGAGATGCTGCCATTTTTGAATATATTGTATTTCCTGCCGATTATGGTAATCCTATTAGGTTTTGTAGCATTAGGCCCTCTTACGGTAATGGTTCTGGTAGCTGGTATATTACAAAGTATCCACCTACCATATCCTCCAGAGTTAATTGTATTGGCAATTACGCTGGGAAGCTCTATTTCTATATTGCTATCGCCAGTGATTATGCCAATTATTATGCTGAGTGGACAAAATCAATTAAGTGGATTTAAAAATGGCATTCAATTTAATTGGAAGTTTGCTGTTGTGTTGTATGTGTTAGTGATGGGGTATGTGCAAGTGAGGGTTTATCTGGGGTAGTTCAAGCGTACCCCGTACAATTTACTAATTGGTACGGGAACATTCATTTGAAATTTATTTCTTTCCATTTCTCATTAATAAAGACTATAAGAACCTGAAAGAAGGATACAATCTATGTTTTTCAAAATGAAAGGCAAGCATCAACCCAATAGAATAAAGATGTCAGGAAACATAGTCTCGTTCTTATTTTCTACAGTCATTTTTTTAGGGCTATTGTTTCTGTTGCCAGAAGATATAGACTGGTCAGCAAAAGCGACAATATCGATTATGGTTTACGGGTTGCTATTATGGGCTTTTGAATCACTGCCGCTTGGAATGACCTCTGTCCTCGTACTTGTTTTGTTACTATTTTTACATACTGTTTCAGTAGATGTCGTATTAAGTGGTTTTGCATCCCCCGCTGTATTTTTAATTATTGCTGGAATGATGATTGCTAAAGGGGTTAATGAAACTCCTTTAATGAACAGAGTCACCTATTGGATGCTTCAAAAATGGGGATCATCTGCAAAGGGTATTTTTATCGGGATATTTTTACTTATGCAAATTCAAGCCTTTTTTATACCGGCAACTGCAGTACGGGCTTCATTAATGGTTCCTGTTGTTGTTTCTATACTCAAATCGGTTGGGGCGCAAAAGGGAAGTAATTTCAGCAAACTTATGCTTGTAGGCACTGCCTATGCAGGTAATATCAGTGGTACGGCAATTTTAACAGCTGCTATAGGAAATATATTAACAATAGAGATTTTACAATTATATGTTGGCAGAACAATATCATATTTGGACTGGTTTCTGTATACATTTCCTATCTGGTTAATTTTAATTATTGTAATTCCCTATATTGTATGGAAATGCTTTCCACCTGAAGAATATTCCTTTGATATATTACAATCAAATATGAAAGAACAAAACCAGGAACTTGGGAGGCTTACCAGTTCCGAAATAAAATGTATTGTAATTTTATTCATTACAGTGTTTCTGTGGATGACCGAATCCTTACATGGCTATCATCCAACAGTACCAGCTTTAATGGCAGTATTTTTAATGGCAATGCCTGGAATTGGTTTTGTAGAATGGAAAAAGCTAGTAACTATAAATTTTGATTTAGTTTTATTAATCGGAGCAACTCTCTCTTTAGGATTTGCTTTAATTGAGTCTGGTGCTATTGAGTTACTTGAAATTCTTATTACATCAGAATACATATTAAATGTATTTACGAATCCGTGGATTGCAATATTCATTGTTATCTTAGTATCACAAATTTATCACCTAGGTGTTACCAATGTATCAACTGCTGTAGTGACTTTACTGCCTGTTTTGATAAGTCTGTCTCTAGAGACTGGTCTGGATCCTGTAGTTATAAGCTTTGCTTCAGCAATAACAATGTTGTTTGGTTATATATTAATTGTGGAAACAATGCCAAATGTTGTTGTTCATGGAACAGGATTGGTCAGCCAAAAGGATTTTTATCTTCCTGGTATTTTGTCCACAATTGCGAGTACGATTGTAACCTTGATTGTCGTATTTACGTGGTGGAAGTGGCTGGGGTTTTGGCCGTAATTGGTGAACTTTTTCGTCGTGACAGGAGCTTAATCATTTCTGGTTCTGCAAGGAACGGAGCAATAAGCGTAAATGGCGGGCACAGTATGATTGGATAATTGAGGTATGGAATAAAAAAACACAAAGAGGCTGGGACAAAACCCCAGTAATTAAAAAGAGTGGTACTCGCCAATAAGTTGGTGAGTACCGCTCTTTTTATGCATACAAAAAGGACACCTTTTGATAAAATTAAAGTTACCAGACAATAATTTT
>NZ_QWEH01000010.1 GCF_003515705.1 Oceanobacillus profundus | reverse complement strand
TACACCGCCATGAACAGAAATCAAACAGTAGATAATAAAAATAATCCAAAGCAAAATGGTTCCGATCATCAAAAACCGATGATCGGAACCATTTTTCAGTAATTTAGGCTAGTTATGTCTCAGCCTCATTTTTATGAAAAGCAACGGATTATATTGCTTGTATAGAGATCGATATTAACCACTGATTCCTGCGTTTTCCCAATTAGTATATTTAAATTTACTTTAACTACTAAAAATTTACTATTTACAAAAGTAACGTTTTAGTAGTATGATAGTAAAGCATTTTATATGCTTCGCTTAATCTTATTGTAAGAGCGGGGGACCCAATCATTACGGCGGAATTTCCGCGTGGGGTGAATCCTATTACGGAGGGGCTTACTTTACTGTTTCCTTAGTCCTAACCCGAAAGCTAACCTCGTCAGCGTTTAACGGAAACAAAAGAGTATAGGATAACGTGCGAATTGACACAACCCGTGTCTTTTTTTTGTTCGTCAATTCACGTTTCTAGTCAAATCATCTTTGTTTCCCTTGCCTAGGCAGACACATTTAACTAACAAGAAGGTAGGGTAATCAATGAAGAAATTTAGATTAAGTTTGGCCAATCAAATTTTTATTGGTCTAATTTTAGGTGTTATTGTTGGTGGTATTTTCTACGGAAGTGAAACAGCGCAAAGTATCTTACAGCCATTTGGCGATCTGTTCCTTCGTTTAATTAAAATGATTGTTGTTCCAATTGTACTATCTAGTATTATCGTTGCAATTGCTGGTGTTGGAGATTTGAAATCTGTTGGGAAACTAGGCGGTAAGTCATTAACTTACTTTATTGGTATGACATTAGTTGCAATTGCGGTTGGTCTAATCTCAGCTAACATATTCCAGCCTGGTACTGGATTAAACATGGAAAGCCTGCAGCAAAGTGAAATTTCAGGTTATGTCGAAACTTCAGAAGATCAAGAAGGCAAGTCGATTGCGGATACGCTTTTGCATATAGTACCTACAAATCCAGTACAAGCGATGGTTGAAGGGGACATGCTGGCGATCATCTTCTTTGCAGTTGTATTTGGTCTTGGAATTGCAGCAATTGGAGATAAAGGTAAGCCGGTACTTCGATTCTTCGAAGGTACAGCGAATGCTATGTTCTATGTTACAAACCTATTTATGAAGTATGCACCAATTGGTGTATTTGCTTTAATTGGTGTAACGATCTCTAAATATGGTTTTACCTCATTGATTCCATTAGGCAAGTTAGCCCTTACTGTTTACGGAACCATGATATTCTTTGTCATTGTTGTGTTAGGTTTAATGGCTAAAATTGTTGGAATAAATATCTTTAAATTATTAAAGCTGATTAAAGAAGAATTAATTTTAGCATTTTCAACGTCAAGTTCAGAAACCGTGCTTCCGAGAATTATGGACAAGATGGAGCAGGCCGGAAGTCCAAAACACATTGCCACGTTTGTTATCCCAACGGGTTACTCTTTTAACTTAGATGGGTCTGTTTTATATCAAGCGATCGCGTCGCTATTTATTGCACAGATGTTTGGTATAGAATTAAGTATTTGGCAGCAAATTACATTGATGTTAGTCTTGATGGTTACTTCTAAAGGAATGGCTGGTGTACCAGGTGTATCCTTTGTCGTGTTACTCGCTACATTCAGCACGATTGGATTACCTGCTGAAGGGTTAGCATTTATTGCTGGTATCGACCGTATTCTTGATATGGGGCGTACTGCAGTTAATGTGGTAGGGAACTCATTAGCAGCACTCGTTATTGCTAAATGGGAAGGTCAATTTAACCCACCAGTTGAAGAACAGAAAGAAGTAGTGGATCAAGCGATATAATATAGTTGAAAAAACACTCGCAATGCTAGTTATGCTGTGAGTGTTTTTTTGAATTAAATTAGTAACAGGATATAAAAAAACACTTGATAGCAAGCATATGCATCAAGTGTTTTATATATATGGAGCATAGGGGGCTCGAACCCCTGACCTCTTGCATGCCATGCAAGCACTCTCCCAGCTGAGCTAATGCCCCGCGAATATTTATTATATATGCTTTCATTTGTTAAATCAACTCTATGTAATAGTAGATGGTGCTAAATTACTGTTTTAATAGTTTAATAGTCCTTATGTACTGAATTCACAATATATTTACATTTTTTTAATAGTATCACTGCGCCTCTTATGTCATATTTAAAGGGAAGCTGGAGAGGATTTTGTCATATGTCCTCATATCTAGCAAAAAATATCCTAAGAGATGGAGGATCATGATGAAAAGTGTTGCTTTCAGAAAAGTTTTCAGTATGTTTCTTATTTTAGTAATGCTGTCAGTAAACATTACACCTAGCTTTGTAACAACCGTTTCGGCACAAAGTGATGAAACAACAGCAGAGGACTTATTTATTTCGGAGTATATTGAGGGTAGTTCTTTTAATAAGGCAATTGAAATTTACAATGGTACAGGAAGTGCGGTAGATTTATCGAGTTATCAAGTGGAGTTGTACAGTAATGGTGCTTCTTCAGCAAGCCAGACATTATCACTTTCTGGGACACTTGAAAACGATGATGTACTTGTTCTTGCACATACTAGTGCAGAACAGGCAATTCTGGATCAGGCAGATGTGGTAAATGGATCGATTATCAATTTCAATGGAGACGACGCATTTGCATTGAAAAAAGATGAAGCGATCATCGATATGCTTGGTGAAATTGGCGTTCGTGATAATTTTGCTGCTGACGTTACGTTAGTGAGAGATGCATCGATTACTGCTCCATCAGAAACATATGATGGAGGACAGTGGAATGATTATGAGCGTAATACATTTGCATATCTTGGCAGTCATACGATGGATGGTGCTGGGGAAATTGATCCTCCGGAAGAACCTGCTGATCCTGACGAAGTATCTTCAATCGGTGATGCACGTGAATTAAGTGATGGTACGAATGTAATGGTAGAAGGAATTGTAACAGTGGATAATGCTGCAATCAGTAACGGAGCACAGTTTACGACATACATACAAGATGAGACTGGCGGCATTAATTTATTTTCTTATGAACAAGGCGATTTACCCGATCTTGTAAAAGGTGATCGAGTACAAATTGTTGGAGAATTGGCTAGCTATAACGGTTTAAAAGAGATTGTGCCAGCTTCAATCGAAATATTAGAGTCAGATCAGGCGTTGCCGGAAGCGCAAACAATAACCTTGGAAGATCTTCAAGATCCTGCGATTGCGGAATCGTATGAAGGACAGTTAGTACAAGTAAATGGTTATATTAATACTATTCCAGGTAGTCCCGCTGGCGGTGGATACAATGTTTCGTTAGTTGACACTGAATTCAATGGAACAACATTGCGTGTGATGGAAAACGCGCTTGATATTTCTCAAGTGGAGTCTGGTTTATGGTATGACATTACGGCGATTGTAAGTCAGTATAATACGTATCAGCTGATTCCTACTGGACAGGAAGACTTGCAGGTAGCTGTTGATCAGCCAGAAGCCCCGACTTCCGCAGGCTACTATGAAACTACTGTAGAAAGCGTAACAGATGGGGATACAATTCGTGTTGCAAACCCTGTATTTGGAGAAAAGAGAGTACGCTTTTTGAATATGGACACTGCGGAGACGTATGCAGCGAAAAATAAAGATCCAGAACGAGCGGAAATCAATGAAAATCAAAAATATTATGGGGATCGAGCGACAGATTATATTCGTGAATTGATTCAGCCTGGTGACGAAATTTATTTAAAGGTTGGAGATGAACCAACAGATGACTACGGAAGAATTTTGGCAGAAGTAATTCGCAAGGAAGATCAATTAAACATTAATTTAGAAATGGTCGAGGCGGGTTATGCATCTACTTATTTCCTTGCACCAGTTGATGAAGAAGCATACCCAATGTATCAGCAAGCCGTAAAAGAAGCGAAGGATGCAGGGTTAGGAATTTGGAATCCAGAAGATCCTTTATTGGAGCTTCCATTTGCATTCCGTGCGAACGATGATCAGAAAGGTTTTTTAAGGTATGTTGGAAACTCAGAAACAATGGAGTATGTAGAACCGAATAGTTGGGAAGACGTCCCAGTTGATAAGCGTATTTTCTTTACAAGTGCAGAGGAAGCAGAATCCTATGGCTATACACCGATTACTGAGGAAGAAGTTCCGAATGAGGATGAGGACCTACTAGAACTTCAACTGCTAAGCTTAAATGATTTACACGGAAAAATTGATCAGGAATATTCGCTCGATCCAGATGGGGATAGCGTATATGATATGTATGGGCGTATGGATTATACGGCAACAGCAATGAAAGAACGCGAGCAAGAAAATGAACATACATTAATTGTTCATGCTGGAGATATGATTGGTGGAAGCTCTCCGGTTTCTGGATTACTCCAGGATGAACCAACTGTCGAAATTATGGAAGCAATCGGCTTTGATGTTGGAACCGTTGGGAACCATGAATTTGATGAAGGATTAGATGAATTGCTTCGAATGGTAAATGGTGGAGACCATCCGGAAGGAAAAGGTACAGAAGGGTATGCTGGAATGAGCTTTCCGGTACTTTGTGCAAACTGTGTTTATGATGATACAGGTGAACCCTTTTTAGACGCATACCATATTGAGGAAGTAGATGGTGTGAAAGTTGGATTTATTGGTGTTAACACAGTTGAAACGGTAAACATGGTTATGCCTGCGTCATTGGAAAATGTAGCATTTACAGATGAAACAGAAGCGGTGAATGCCGCAGCTGCTGAACTCACAGATCAAGGTGTGGAAGCAATTGTAGTCCTTGCCCATCTACCGGCCTATCAAACTGGTGATGTTGTGACAGGGGCGGCGGCAGACCTGGCGAATAATATTGATGATGCAGTTGATGTTATTTTTTCAGGACATAACCACGTTGTTAATAACGCGGTTGTCGATGATAAATTAATTGTCCAAGCATCTGAGTATGGAAAAGCCTTTGCAGATGTTGATCTCGTTATTGATCGTGAGACAGGGGACATTGTCGAAAAGGAAGCAGAAGTTGTCTTTGTAAAGCAAAGCGACTATACAGCCGATGAAAAAGTAGCTGGCATTCTAGATACGTATGCAGAGCGGATTGCGCCGATTATTAATGAAGTGATTGGCTATAATGCGCAAGATTTAACTGGCAGTTATACGAATGACGGTGATCATGGACTGGGAAATCTCCTTGCAGATGCGATGAACTGGTCGATGGAAAGTGATTTTGCCATGATGAATGGTGGTGGAATTAGGGACAGCCTGCTTGCAGGTGAAATAACGTGGGGCAACCTGTACAATATTCAACCGTTTGGAAACACATTGATGACGTTGGAGGTAACAGGAGCAGACCTCTATCCGATTATTAATGAACAGTTATCTCCAATTTATGGACCGGATTATAGTATTGCCGGATTGCATTATACATGGAATAAGGAATTGAATGAAGTTGTAGCTATCACTTTTCCAGATGGAACGCCGATTGATGAGGATGCAGTGTATACATTGACGGTAAATAATTATATGGGAACCTCAGACGGTCCGATAAATGATTTAGGGCAAAATCCAATCATGGGACCTGAAGACATTGAGGCAACAGTTGATTATGTTAAGCATTTAAACAGCTCAGAGTCGAATCCGATTGTATATGGAGCAGAGGGCAGGATTACGGAAACGGACGAAATCCCGGGAGAACCAAACCCGGAAGTACCGGAGGATCCTGACCCAGAAGAGCCTGAAAAGCCAGATACAGAGGTTCCTGATGATGGTGATAAGGACGGAGAAAAGGAACAACCAGGAGATTCTGATAAAACGAATAAAACAATAACAGTTCAACCAATTGTTCAAGACAATCAAGCGATTCTTGAAGAAGATGCGTTAGAGACAATTACAGAAAATGGAACGGTCATAATTGATTTAAATGAATCAGCAGACCTAACCTTAATTGAGATTGTATTGAGCAGCGAGCAAGTAAAAGAATTGAAAGCTAAAAATGCGGTTCTACGTATTGAAAAAGGTGATGTCTCTTTAGAAATTCCAGCCTCAGTATTTACAAATGGCGATGAAGCAGTAACGATCGTAATTGATAGACTTGATGCGGTTCCAAATGCGCTAAGTAATGTATATGATTTCTCCATTACACAGGGAAATCAACGGATAAGTGAATTCGAAGACGCGATCACATTAATCTTCGAGGCAGATGCAACAAAGATAGAAAGCGAAGAAAATGTGAAGCTGTTTTACCTGAATGAAACCGATAATCTCTGGGAGGCTGTTGGTGGTAATTATGAAAATGGTAAAATAAGTGCAAAAACAAATCATTTCAGTACATTCGCTGTTTTTGAATTAGAAACTTCTGCAGGGGATGAGAATGAGAAGGGTGTTCTTGGTAATCAAAATACGATTGATGGAACAAATGGCTCGAACGGCTCAGCTAATACTGGAACTGGAAATATATTACCGAATACGGCAACAAACACATTTAATTATTTGATTGCAGGGGTTCTTTTTATCCTAATCGGTGGTGCCATCTACCTTAGTAAGCGAAAAAAGATTGTACAGTAGAATAATAGATAAAGGATAATATTGAGAACTTCATAATCAGAAGGGGTTTAATCATGTTGGCATGGTTAAACCCCTTCTATTTTTCAAAAAAATTCTATGTGAATAACGTGTTCAGCATATAATAGCCCCACAATGTTTACAGATCCCTTCTAGTTAATATAATATGGTTAGTATGAAAAAGGGGGACCTTCAATATGAAAAAAATGAACATGAATCAGGATGATTATCGATATAAAATTGCGAATAGAGAAGCATTAATAGGGATTGGAATTGTCATTATTAACTTTATTTGGTGGTATGGATTTGCATATGGATTAGGAAGTAAAAATCCGGCAGAATATACTTATATTCTAGGGTTGCCTGCCTGGTTTTTTTATAGCTGTGTCCTTGGCTTTGTTGTCATGGTGCTACTGATTTGGCTTGTGATAAAGTTGTTTTTTATAGATATTCCATTAGATGAATTAGATGATAAGGAGAATAAGCAGCTATGAATTGGCAAGCAATATTACCATTAGTATTATTTTTAATTATTGTATTCGCAGTTGGTATGTGGGCAGGAAAATATGTAAAACGATCGGATTCCTTCCTGCAGGAATATTTTCTTGGGGGAAGAAGCTTAGGTGGCTTTGTGCTAGCAATGACATTGGTTACAACGTATGGAAGTGCTAGTAGCTTCTTAAGCGGGCCAGGAGCAGCATATAACCAGGGGCTTGGTTGGGTATTGCTGTCTACTTCCCAGATTGCTACAGGTTATTTTGTGTTAATGATACTAGGGAAAAAATTTGCCATTGTAACACGCAAATATAAAGCAGTGACAATTGTAGACTTTTTAAAAAGTCGTTACGAATCCAAATGGGTCGTGTTATTGTCTTCATTAAGTATTTTAATTTTCCTGTTTTCTGCGATGTCTGCTCAATGGATTGGTGGCGGTCGTTTGATTCAATCATTAACAGGCCTATCCTATATTGCATCATTATTTATATTCTCGGTATCTGTTCTCGTTTATGTTATTATTGGTGGGTTTCGTGCTATTGCAATAACAGATGCAATTCAAGGAATTGTGATGTTCGCAGGAACGTTAATCCTGCTCATTGCAGTTATCATCGCGGGTGGAGGAGTCCCTGCAATCATTGCTGATCTTGCAGCAGAAAATCCAAATCTAATTACACCATTTGGTGCAAATGCTGATTTAACACCTGCATATGTTTCCTCGTTCTGGGTCCTTGTTGGTGTTGGTGTTGTCGCGCTGCCGCAAATTGCTGTGCGTGCGATGTCCTATAAAAATTCAAGGTCGATGCATCGTGGAATTATTATAAGTACGATTGTTGTTGGTTTTATTATGCTTAACATGCATTTGATTGGTGTGTTTGCAAGACCTGTTATACCCGGTATAGAAGTTGGTGATACGGTAATGCCGCTTCTCGCGCAAACTGTATTGCCAAACTGGCTGTCCGGAATTGTCCTTGCGGCTCCAATGGCAGCGATTATGACAACTGTGAATTCATTATTATTACTAGTTAGTTCTACGATTGTGAAAGATGTCTATTTAAATTACATAGAACCTACTGCAAAGGAAAGAAAAGTAAAGTATTTAAGTATGTGGGTAACTGCATTGCTTGGAATCGTTGTGATTGTGATGTCTTTAAACCCACCTGACTTAATTATTTGGCTCAATCTATTCTCGATGGGTGGTCTCGAAGCTGCGTTTATTTGGCCAATTGTCATGGGTCTCTATTGGAAGAAGGGGAATAAATATGGTGCGATTGCATCGATGATCTTTGGTGTTGGAAGCTACATCCTATTTGAATCCTTTTATCCGCAGCCATTTGGAATGCATTCTGTTGTAACATCTATTGTAATTGCGTTTATTGCATATGTTACTGCAAGCCTAATGATGCAGAAAAAACACTTAGTTATAGAAGAATGAATATAGTTTTGTATTTAAAAATATCAGCCTTGAGGGGCTGGTATTTTTTTCAAATCTTGTATTTGCTAATTCTCTAAGCATAGAAATACATCTCTCGACTATTAAAGCACCATTCTTGTAAATAAAGCACCTCACCCGGCCATTAAAGCACCATTCTAGAATATAAAGCACCTCACCCGGCCATTAAAGCACCATCTAGAATATAAAGCACCTCACCCGGCCATTAAAGCACCATCTAGAATATAAAGCACCTCACCCGGCCATTAAAGCACCATCCTAGAATATAAAGCACCTATCCCAGCAATTAAGCCCCATACCAAAATATATAACCCACCTCACATCCCGGCTTCTACCTCTCCGGCCATAGAAAAAATAACGCACCCAAACAAATTCTCCTGCTAAAATAAGCAGGAGAGACTTTCTTAAACCTTCATTTCGTCTTTTGCAAACTGGACAAAATAATCAAGCGCTCTTCTATTACTCAGTGAACCTATGTTGACGACTTGTTCAACCGGTTTGCCCATGAGTATTTTTTTAATCGGTACTTCAAGTTTTTTACCGTTAAGTGTTTTCGGTATGTCGGTAACTTGATAGATTCCAGTCGGTACATGACGTGGCGAGCATTGGGTACGAATTTGTGTTTTAATGCGCCCTGAGATTTCATCAGTTAATTCAGCGCCATCCTTCATTACGACGAAAAGTGGTGTAGCTGAACTCCCGTCCTGGTTTGGAATATCAACTATTAAGCTATCAGAAACCTCTTTGACTTGATCGACAGCTCGATAAATTTCGCTCGTACCGATGCGGATTCCGCCACGGTTAATTGTTGCATCTGAGCGACCGTAAATAATCCCAGTATGACGATTTGTAATTTTTAAGTAGTCACCATGGCACCAAATTCCTGGAAATACATCAAAGTAGCTTTCGTGTAATCGAGTACCATCAGGGTCATTCCAGAAATAAATTGGCATAGAAGGGAAGGGCGCTGTTAGTACGAGCTCTCCAATTGCATCTATTTCCGGTTTTCCTTGGTCATTAAAGCTCTCTATTTTAGCGCCGAGTCCCATACATTGTAGTTCACCAGCATACACTGGAAGAATCGGTGCACCTAAAATAAATGCTGTACACACATCCGTTCCACCACTGACAGAAGCAATCCACAGGTCACTTTTTACGTGGTCATAGCACCACCCAAACGCTTCAGGTGGCAAAGGAGAACCGGTCGAGCTGATATTGGATAGATGGCTTAAATCAAATTCCTTCCCTGGTTCAAGACTATCTTTCATACTTGCTGTTAGGAAGCTTGCACTTGTACCGAAAGCTGTCATTTTTGTCTGTTCAGCAAACCTCCAAAGCCACTTATTGTCCGGATAGGCTGGGCTTCCATCATAGAGGATAATTGTACTTCCACTAAGCAAACCGCCGATAAGAAAATTCCACATCATCCAACCTGTCGTAGTAAACCAGAAGAAACGTGTGTCCTCACCTAGGTCCATATGGAAAGTTGCAGCTTTTAAATGTTCTAGTAAAATACCGCCTTGACTTTGTACAATAGGTTTCGGCTTTCCTGTCGTTCCAGATGAATAAAGCACCCATAGAGGGTCATTAAATGGAACATGTTCGTATGTTAAGCTTTTGTCACCGTTATTTGTAGTTGCATCCGACCATTGAATTGGACTTTTTAGCTTATTAAAATCTGTCTGTTCATTCAAATAAGGGATCGTGATAGTAGCTTCAATTGTTGGTAATGCTTCTTGAATGTTCGCTACAACCTCCGTGCGGTCGAAATTTTTTCCGTTGTAGCTATATCCATCAACTGTTATCATTACTTTTGGTTCGATTTGCTTAAAACGATCAATCACACTTTGTGTACCAAAGTCTGGAGAAGCACTTGACCAAATCGCTCCGAGGCTCGCTGTTGCTAGAAAGGCTACAACTGTCTCATAAATGTTTGGTACGTAGGCAACAACACGATCCCCCTTTTGGACGCCTAATTTTTTTAGTGTCTGTTGGAAAGCGACTGTATCTATATATAATTGCCCCCATGTCACCTCTTGTGTAGCTCGATGTTCTGATGCATGTATAATAGCTGGCTTGTTCAAATCTCTATCTCTGAAAATATGCTCCGTGTAGTTAATCATAGCCCCAGGAAACCATGTCGTTCCTGGCATCTCACGAGAGGTAAGGATCGCATCATAGGATTGTTTCGACCTGATGTTAAAATATTCCCATTGGGACTCCCAAAATGCTTCTAAATTATGGACAGACCATTCCCATAAGGCGTGATAGTCATCAAAATAAAGTCCTTTTTCTTTCTTTAGCCAATCGATATATTTATATAAGTTTGATTGCTTCTTTCTTTGTTTATCTGGTTTCCATAATAGCGTACCTTCCTTAACGCTCTCCACTTAATCGCCTCCTGAAAATTAAGATGATTACTACTATTATATGAAATCGCTTTCCAAGTGTAAAGGAGCCTGAAACTTTATGCTTACGTACGCTTTAGCGTGAATTTGATATGCATGAGTAAAGCTGATTGGCGCATCTGGCTCAATCAGCTTTTTGTGTAGCTTGTGTCATTTGATGCCAAACAGATCCTTTGGCTTCTGCGCCACCTTGAATGCGCTCCAATGCTAGTTTGATTTGCATTCGAACTTCAAATTCAGGATCATCTGCAGCTGTTTCCAGAGCTGGAATGGCAGTTTCATCACCTAATTCATATAAGAACATTGCCGCTCGCCAGCGTACAATTCGACTAGGGTCCGAAAGCGTCGTAATCATTTCTGACGTTGCTTCTTTAAACCCAAGATCAGATATACAATCACCAGCAGTTCGTCTAACTGTGACAGACTTATCTTTTAAGGCTTTATACAAATAAGGTAGCACCTCTGGTTCCTCAATCATTCCGAGATATGCTGTTGCTAGCCTTCGAATGGATGACTTTTCATCATTTAACGCTTTATCAAGTAATGGCAAGTCGCTTGGTGTTGGATCAAAACGATCAAGTGCCGCATAACGTACCTTCCAGTTTGGATCATCAAGGACTTCAAGTGTCAATTGCTTTTTGGGTCTTGACTCTTGAGAATGAGAACTTGACGACGCTTGATTCTCGAATGCTAGTTTGACTAGCTCATCTAATCGGTCCTTATCGTAGCTTGCTGCAAGCTCTTCAACAATCTCTTCTCCTACTTCTTCCATCGTTCCATATCTTGGATGCTGTTCAACCCATTTACGATCCATAATTACATTGGGAGAGGAGGGAGAGGCTTCCATAATTGCTTGACTAAAACGTTCAGGAAGACCAAAACGTTTTTCCTCCGAACCATCCTCTAATTTTACTTGCATCGGTATGCTGCGGAACATTTGAATAAAGACTTTAATCTCTCCAAAAGCTTCTTCATTGTTCTGCTGCATATTTGGAGTTAAATCATCATTCGTTTCTTCTGTCCCTAATACTGCACGAACTTTCGGTAACAGCTCTTCCCAAGCGGTTTTAGGGTTGCGTGCAAGCGCAATAAAATCAACCACACGATAAATATTTTGGACTCCCTTAATAGTAAAGAGTTGTTTAACATAGCTTGGTGCATCCTCGAGATTATCTTTTTCGTTATAATTATAATTTTCGCCTGCAGGCAAGGATTCATTGACATTTATTTTCATCGAGTGTGGACTTGGTGTTGGTTCAATCGATAAAATTTTCATTCAAAACACCTCAATCAGAGCGGTTTGCTTCTGCCAGCTTATCAGCAAAAGCTTTCATGTAGGCTGGTAAATCTGGTGGACGGCGACTGGAAATGATATGGCCATCAACGACAACCGCTTCATCACTCCAAGTAGCGCCTGCGTTTGTCATATCGTCTTTTATCCCTGGAGTACTTGTAACATGCTTGCCTTGTAAAATATTTGCAGAAATAAGCACCCAGCCAGCATGGCAAATTTGCCCGATTGGTTTCTTGGCTTTATCCATGACACGGATAAAATCCAGCACTTCTGGATAGCGTCTCAATTTATCCGGTGCCCAGCCGCCAGGTACAAGAATAGCATCGTAATCTTCTGCTTCAATATCGGTAAATGCATAAGCGGATTCTGCGGGAACACCATATTTACCAATATATTTATGGTTGGCTTCCTTACCAACTAAATCAACTTGTGCACCTTCTTCTTGAAGGCGTAAAATTGGGTACCAAAGTTCAAGATCCTCGAAATCTTCTTCAACAAGTGCAATTACTTTTTTGTCCTTTAATCGCATGTAATCCCTCCGTTTCTTATTATCATTAGTGTAACAGAGGTTGGGTATCATTTCGATTATCAAGCATTTAGATAAAGGTTATGTATGGGGGAAGCGAGTCTAAAATAAACTCGCTTCGATTTGGTGAGTATTTAATCCTCAAGGCTCACGTGAATTCTCATTTCTTTTTTTTAACTGCTCATTTAAAGAAACTTCAAGCTTTTTATAGTATAGATAATATCCCGTTCCAAAAAGGGAATAGGTAACAATGAATGCTAGCAAACTTCCTATAATTGGCCAAAATCCAAATGGTACCCAGCCAACGGAAAAGGCGATAACATAGTAAAATAAGATGGAGACGCTAAAATGCACGATAGTCCTTTTCATGTAACTCCATTCATTTCCCATATATATAAATGAAGACAGTCCAAAATAAACACCGATCGTCATACTTGCCAGCATATGCATCCAAATCTCTGAAGCGGAGGTGGGATGATCGTTAATAACAACAATAGTTATTGCGATAAATGTAAAAACACATGCAAACCCTAGTCCAATCATCGTTCTTTTTAGTATTTCAACCACCATTCGATTCCCCTCCATTCATCAGATTTTCTTTAATAGGTGCTACATATTTTCTTGTGATATATGCTTTATTTCCCGAACGAAAATAGACACAAAGATTCCCATTGAAGGATAATTCAAAGCGTTCTATTTGATTCAGGTTACCAATAACAGATTTTGAAAACCGCATATAATCGTATGGAGCTAAGATTTCTTCTGCTTCATACAATTTCATTTTTAGTTCCAATTGTCGATTTGCCAGGCTTGCGAAGACCTTTCTTTGCTCGGCATAAATAAAATCAATCTCTTTCGGATCAAGCAGGATTGTTTGCTCAGAGTCACTGGCAAATAACCGGGGTGTTCTACGCTTCTTAATTATTTTTACAATTTCTTCTAGCTCTTCCGTCCATTCCTTTGCTTGAATCGTTATTTGTGTTTCCGCGTGTTTATTATCAATATCGATATTAAATTTCAATTGCCATTCCCCCTTTGGCATATAGCAAGCAGATAGTTTTATTATATCGCAAAAGCGAGAATGGCGAATCACAAATCCTGCTAATTGGCTTCCTCATTCCTTCGTACAAGAGCTGAAATTACCATAAATCCAATCAAATAGCCGCCTAAGATAAGAACACTTTTTATACTTGGAGCATTCCCACGAATAATCTCCCAGGCACCATTACCAAAGTGATAGGATGGTAGCCATTCTGCCATGTCTTGCAGGAAAGTAGGGAAAATGTATATTGGAAACCACATCCCGCCAAGAATTGCTAATGCTAAATAGAGGATATTGCTAACCCCACTAGCAGTTTCCACTTTCTTCATGGAACCTACGAGTGTTCCGATGGCAAGAAATGGCAGGGAGGCAACCAGAATCCATAAACCCGAGAAGAACCACTGCGTGAATGTTAACGAAACACCGTTGATCAAATATCCTGCAATAAAGATAAGGATCACGGAAAATAAATGCATGACCGTTTGTCCGAACATCTTAGCGGTAAAATAAGCCCAAGCAGGTAATGGTGTTATCTTCATAAAGGAGGACCAGCCCTGTGTCCGTTCTTGTACCATGCGAATGCCAAACGTCATGATAGCCGATCCCATCACACTAAAGGCAGTCATTGACATTAAATAATGTGCTTGCCATAGTTCTACATCGGGAACATCTGCATTCACGATATTGGTAAAAATAAAATAAAACACAATTGGCATAAGCAGGCTCCAAAATACAAAATATGGATTACGGAAAATGCGAAGTACCTCTATCTTACATTGCATCGTTATGCTGTTCATTTATCTCTGCCTCCCCATTCGGTTTTGTTAAATGTTCAAACACTTCTTCTAATCGTCCTTGTTCAATTGCGATATCTTTAGCGTGTAAATCGAACTTGAATAATGATGCAAGAACTGTATCTGTCTCTTCCGTTACTGCGTAAATGCGATCGTCTTTTTGATAGCACTTGCTAACTATCGGAAGGGTTTGTAATTGCTGTATTGCTCTTTTGGCATCATTTGTTTGGAAGGACACATTTCGTATGGCGAGCTGCTGTTTAATAGCATTTGGGTGTCCGTCCGCGATAATTTCACCACGGTTAAATAAAATAATCCGTTCAGCCACATCATCTGCTTCTTGTAAATAATGTGTGGTAAAAATGATTGTTTTTCCCTTTTCCTTTAATGCATTTACTTTTTCCCAGAATAATCTCCTTGCCGTAATATCGAGTCCGACTGTTGGTTCATCAAAGAAAACAAGATCTGGATTTCCTGTCAGAGCAAGGGCGAAGCCAACCCGACGTTTTTGTCCACCAGATAATTTGTCAGCCCATTTGTTCAAGTCGTTCTTCTCTAATCCAGTTAAAGCAATTAATTCTTCCATGGAGAGCGGGGAAGGGTAGTAGCTACGAAAGAGGGCAATAACTTCATGAACTTTTAATTTGTCAACAACACTTACATCTTGAAGCATAGCTCCTATTTTTTCACGAACAGAAATGTGCTTTGGATGATGACGAAATAATTGAATATGCCCGGCACTAGGCTCGATTAACCCAAGCATCATAGAAACCATCGTCGTTTTCCCTGCACCATTTGGCCCGAGGATTGCTACAGTAGATCCCTTTTCAATGGAAAAGGAAACATTGTTTACTGCGGTTGTTTTACCGAAATTTCTTGTTACGTGTTGCACTTCAACAACAGGATTAGTCATGATATCTCCTCCAAATTTTCGATTTATTATCAGAAGTATAACAAGAATATTCTTTTATGAATTCTGAATTGAACTAACATGATCTGTATAATGTATGAGTGAACAGATTATATGTATGAAAGTTTGTTGAGTGTGGGGGTAGAGGGTTGTTTAATAAAATGGATATATGTTCGGAGTTTTGCGCGTGGAAAAAGACCTAGCGGGCGGCTAGGTCTTGGTAATTCAGTCTGTGAAAAGCGGTAGTTTCTCTATAAATAAAATATCATCACGATTTGCCGCTTCACCTTCAGCTAGAATGGCCGCCTTCGCGACAACATTTCCACCAGCTTTTTCCACCAATTCTTCTAAAGCTTTTAAGGATTCACCGGTGCTTATCACATCATCAATTAGAGCTACGCGCTGTCCTTTTATTCGCTCTACATCCTCTGTGTCCAAGCATAAGGTCTGTGTCTTTTGTGTTGTAATCGATTCAACTTCATGGACGATGGGACTGCTCATATAGGCTTTTATGCTTTTTCTAGCGACAACATATTTTGCCATGTTTAATTGTTTCGCAATTTCATAAACAAAAGGAATTCCCTTTGCCTCTGCTGTAACGAGAAGATCAACCTCAGGCAATTTTTCTGCTATTAGTGGTGCAGTCGTAGCAACCATTTCAGTATCACCTAGAATAACAAAGCTTGCGATTTTTAGATTTTCGTTTAATTGGATAATTGGCAAGTTACGTTTCAAACCTGCAATTTTGAGCTCATATGTGTTCATTCGAATACACTCTCCCACAATAATATTATATTCCAAAAATACCTAACAGCCATTCCATAATTACACCTGCTAGCAGGCCGAAAAATGGGTCGGAAATAGCAGTTACAATCATCGTAATACCACCGACAATATTAGAGCCAGCAGCATCCGCTGAAAGTGCTGCCTCGGCGTTGCCAGGTAGTGTAACGATTGCTCCAAGCACAAATAGAAATCCTGCAATTGAAGAACTCGGTACATACTTTCCGATTTTGGGAAGTAGTTTAAAAATAAGGATGATAGCCATTAGTGCCATCATCAAAACACCAGCCCATACTGCATGTGGTGCACTGGCTGTTGCGGAGATAATTACTTCAACGGGTCCGCCCCCGAATAAAGCAGAAGCCATATCCGCTAAGCTGCTAATAATGGTTAATGTATCTATATTTACATCTTGTGAAGCAATTTCTCCATTTATTTTTCCGAAGGCAATGTTAGCGCCGATATTTAAGCAAACTAAAGCTAAAGCACCACGGATTACCATTGGATTTAACGTTAATTTTTGCAATTTAAAACGATCATAAATTTTCTGCTTTAAATGATCGGGTGTATCTTTTTTCATAAAATAATAAACCACACTCGAGAGAATAACGGAAATTGTAATTGTGTATACAAGATCCTTTGTTACAATATACACGAATAGTGCACTAACAAAGGAGAAGCTACCAATTAAACGGTCTTTTCTTGCCATATCCCATGCAACTTTTGCAAGCATAAAGCCGACTCCAGCCATCATCCCATTTGTAATAACTGGACCAATCCATGTAACAATTTGTTCCATAAGACCAAATAAGCTAATAATTATTAAAATGAATGCACCGTAGAAGATCATTGATAACCGTTCACGCATATTATTACCCATTGTTCCAGCAACGGTTATTGTCTCTGCTTGGAATGATACAACAGCAACATTGCTTGTCATGGCATTTCCGAATGCGCCAATAATAAATGCTAACGCAGTAGGTACAGATGCAAATCCGAATGTTAATGCCAGTAATCCTTGTGGGAGTCCATTAAGCACACCACTAATTGCTGCTAGAATATCTTTAAGTATAAGTTCCATCTTGCTGCTCCTTTTCTTGCCTCAAGTTCATGAATGGTGGCTGTTTCCATAAAAAAAGCCGTTTAAATAAACGGTCATTTCATAGAAGCACCGTTCATAGTAGAGTAATTTACGGTTACTCCGTAGAGACTCTCAGACCATATTACTGAGATTATATGAGGTATTGTTTGTATTTACGTATGATAGATTAATTATATTACAAAACATATGATTTTTGAATGAAAAAGTGAAAAAAAACAAATATAAATGTTTTTAAGTTAGTAAATTACAAACTAAAAAAGGGTGGTAAAAATAAAATAGGCCGCAGCACAACTTATTGTGCGGCGACCTATTTTATTTTTTTTAGGAACCAAACCATTTCTTTATTTTACCGATAAAGCTCTTTGGCTGTTCTTTTGGTTCAGTCACTTCTTCATCGGGTTGCGCATCTTCAATAAAGATATTTTCTTTATCAATGGCGTAGTCATAAGTTAATACTGCACCGATATCTGTATCACTTTCGTTGTTTGTAATGGTTGTATAAGGAATATTATATTTATTAGCAAGTTCTTTTTCTTCTTTTAAAAAGCGAAAGGGAACATGCCCATTAATTAGTAATGTTGCTTTAGGGTTCTCTTTGATAGCTGCTTCCAATTTATGAAGGCCAGAATCAGACATAACCTGTCCGATTGTTAGAGCCAAAACAATTCGTTCTCTAAGTGTGCCTAGAAACTGAATTCGTTCGTGCTCTTTTGGTCGCCGTGTTCCGTACATTCCTTCTGTTAAATAATCATCGACGCTTTTGTTAGTCATTAGTTGTTCATCCTTTTTAAAAAATAATCTTACTTATAATTTATAATATTTTCACCGGAACTTCCAATGATAATCGATAAAACAACTAAGTTGTAACATATATAAGGCATAATTGTTAACGTAACGAAGCGACTCAATGATTAAATTGAATCGCTTCGTTGTTCTAATTATTTCTCATGTGCACGTTTGTCGGCAGCACGACTTCTTGCTTGTGCTTCCCTATCTTCCGCATCAGCAAACTCATTTGAAAATTCGACATCAATACCATCAGTCTTCTGATTTTTGGGAGTTTGTGATAAAAAATTATTTTTTCTCTTCTTATGCTCATCTCTGCCCATTTTGTTCACCCTTTATAATCGTATTCTGTAGCTAAGTGTATAGTTGGTTAATTCACCGTTATTAAAATTTAATGCTGCATTGGATTTTGAACAGGAGCAAAGCTGCTCATGTAAATTTGCATCTCTTCTGGCTTTAATTGTGGTACTTGATAATATTGGCGTTTATTTTGGTAAAGAAATATTTCGTAAGCCATTTCAATTAGGTTTGGAACACTATCTGCAAACACTCTTCTTAATACTGGATTGGTTGTTTCAAGAGCTGTCATTGTAAATCCAGAAGCAGTAGCCTTTAAATTCCCCATCATAAAACTGGATATACATTGGTCATTTAATTCGGTCACCGCCTGTGCGGGTGTTTTAGGTTGAGTAGGCTTCATCCCATAAAGCACATTATTGCTATCTGACATCATATACGTCTGGGTTTTTTGAGAAGGCTCTTGTCCTGTGTTTAGAGTTTCTACAATTGTATTATACATTTGAGTAAGGAATGTCTTATGCTTTTGCAGCATTGTTTTTAGTTCAGGATCCTGAATATGCTGCTCATAAAGTAACCCTTGCTCTAAACCGCCGATAAGACTAGATATTGCTTCATGTGCATCGAACATTTCATGGCCACCATGACTTTGGTGATCAGGCATTTGTGATGAACCTTGGAAATTTTGATTCTGTTGTTGATTAAACAATTTAAAAAACCTCCTTTTATTTAGGTGCAAATGTGCCATGCAGTGTTTATCTATATTGAAGAAAGAATAGTGCACATTATACATCTGTATTTTTAACAGGATTACTATACTTATTCGCTTTCCTTTCGTTCTTTTTATATATAATCGAGGATTACTCGGATATATTGCTTGTGAGGTGCTGCTCTAGTAAAAAATGATGTGAAAGAGGGAATTTTGTGATAATATGAACGTAAAAGTATGTGCTTGCATTCTCGGGAGGGGAAAGTTTTATGAAGGAAAAGAATCCAATTAAGCTTGATGATCGTATTTATTTAATTGATGGATTTGACTTAGATGTAGCTAATCGGACTGGAACTTATGTTATCCAAGAAGAAGCATTAACACTCATTGAAACTGGACCAAGTCCATCGGTGAAGTATATAAAGGCAGGATTAGCAGCGCTTGGACATGCATTAGATGAGATAAAGTATATTATTGTTACTCATATTCACCTGGATCATGCAGGAGGAGCGGGTTTATTGCTAAGGGAATGCCCGAATGCCACCATCATTGTCCACCCGCGGGGGGAAAGACATTTAATTAATCCTAAAAAGCTTGCTGCAGGAGCAAGAGCGGTTTATGGTGACAGCTTCTCTGAATTGTTTGATCCAATAGTTCCTGTACCAGAAGATCGATTGCTTGTAAAAGGTGAGGGGGACATATTGGAAATTGGCCCAAATTGTACACTTGAATTCTGGGATACACCTGGACATGCAAAGCATCACATTAGTATTTATGATCCTATAAGCAATGGAATGTTTACAGGAGATACAGTAGGTGTGCGTTACGAACAGCTCGTTCCAAATGGAGTTGATCTGTTTTTACCTTCTACATCTCCCAATCATTTTAATCCAAACGACATGGAAGCTTCCATTAAACGAATTCGCGACAAGAACCTTGACCGTATCTACTTTGGTCATTTTGGGATGACGCAAAACATAGAAGAGGCATTAAATCAGGTTCAAAGTTGGCTTGAGGTATTTATGGAGGTTGGTGAGCAGACAGTAATTGAAGGAAAAGGCTATGATGTAATTTCGCAGCGATTGCTTACTAAAATCCAGGAACACTTAAGAGAAAAAGGAATTCCTGATGAGCATGAGGTTTATATTTTAATAAACCTCGACTTACAGGTAGGATCTCTTGGAATCATTGATTATTTTAAAAAAATAATACAATAATGTGAATAAACGGCATGGCATCAATCTGAATTTCTGATGTCATGCCGTTATAATTTTTGGATGGAAGTGACATGCTTATGTTTCAGGCGGCTGTCTTATCATCGTTTAGCAGCGCTATTATTCACTTCCTCTGTTTTCATAAATGTTAAAATAAAAAAGAATACAAAGCTAATTAATAATACCGTTCCTCCGACAATAAAAAAAGCGGTTGTGAATGTATCTCCGATATTAAAAGGACGAACAAAGTAAAGCCACATACCAATTGTTAAGCCAAAGGTACCGATGATTGTAGTCCAAACATGGATTGCTGCCACCGTTCGATTTGCTGGTGTAAATAGTTTATAAAAAACTGCAAAAGCAAACAAAGACAACCAGCCGACAACGAGGATATGCGCATGAACCGTTTTAAACTCATATCCTCCTGCGCCTGCCATATGAGAGCCGATAACTGCTCCAAGCAGTGCAAAAAAAGCCGAGAAACGTAATAATATTGTACTGTAATGCTTCACACTAATCTCTCCTTTACGTTGTATATAGTGTACAACGTAAATATGAACAGCGTATGAACAAACGATTACAGTAGTTAATTGGCAGGAAGGAGATTGTTATCCTTTCCTAAGTCACTTTCTTTTTCAGGAGACTTGACGAATACCAGATTTTTTACAGACTGTCTACTTCGAGTATGATTGGACAGTGGTCACTTCCCATGATTGACATATCAGCTTTTGAATCCTTAAGAGCTGGGACAAGTCTCTTTGAGACGATAAAGTAATCTATCCGCCAGCCAATATTTCTTTCGCGAATCGTTTTCATGTAAGACCACCAAGTATAAATATCTTCTGTTTCAGGGTGAAAGTATCGTAGCGTATCGACAAAACCTGAGTCAAGTAAGCGTGTCATTTTGCCACGTTCTTCAGTGGTAAATCCGGAATTTCCGTGATTGGTTTTATAATTTTTTAGATCGATCTCTTGATGGGCAACATTGAGGTCACCACAATAGATAACTGGTTTAATGGCATCTAATTGCTCTAAATAGCTATATAATTCATCTTCCCACTCTAGACGATAATCCAGTCTGCTCAAGTCTCTTTTAGAGTTTGGAGTATAGACGTTTACTAAAAAGAACGTTTCAAATTCCAATGTGATAATTCTTCCCTCTTCTTGGACCTCTTCACTATTTAATCCATATGTAACCCGAATCGGCTTTTTCTTTGTGAATACTGCTGTTCCTGAATAGCCTTTTCTAACAGCGTAATTCCAATATTGTTCATATCCTTCCAAGTCAAGTTCGATTTGTCCTTCCTGCAATTTTGATTCTTGAATACAGAAAATATCGGCATCTACTTCGCGGAAATAATCTAGAAACCCTTTCCTTACACATGCACGAATACCATTAACATTCCAAGAGACAACTTTCATCGTTACCAATCATCCTTCTGTTTATTAATCTAATTTTATCTATTTTATCTTATCATGCATTAACCGTATGGTAATAGCCCCAATTTTTAAATGTGAAAGAATCAAAAAACGTGAAGGTAAGGACTAAACTTCTTGGGAATTCCTGATTCTGTTCAAGGGCCTTTAGGTCATACCTTGTGGTACTAACATGAGACTGGGACATAATGAAAGTGTTTAATGTTAAAGACGAACGACCACAAACTTAGCGTAGGAAATATACGTAGCCCCCGTGGAAAGCGAAGTATATTTCTGAAGCGGTTATTTGCACATAAAAATACTTTTGTCTCAGTCTCAATGTATTTTCGCTTTATCATAGAGCAGAGGGTTTTCGACAAAAAACAAATAGAAAATCATACATTGTTGAAATATATTTCCCAGGAAATAATCTAAGAAAGATTGTCGAAAAAAACTTATTGACAGTTCGTGTGTATGAAGCATATAATACACGATAGAATGTATTAATCGTTTAATACGCTTTTTTTGTAAGGGGTGTATTAAATGATTGATACAGGTTAATACGCATTTTTTGGCAAATGGTGTATTAATCATGTAATACAGGTTGGGAACTTAGGAGAAGTATAGGAGCGTGTGCTGATGAGTGTAAGCTTTAATAAACGGGATCCAGTTTATATACAGGTTGTCCGTCAATTTAAAGAAAAAATAGCAACAGGAACATTTGAACCCGGGCAGGAGATTCCATCAAGGCGTGAATTAGCCAATCAGTTAAAAATAAATCCAAATACTGCACAACGAGCATATAAGGAAATGGAGGAAGAAGGATTGATATATACGGAAGGCAACAACCCAAGTAGGATTACGAAGGATGAACATGTACTTGCTGCGGTTAGAGGAGAGTTGCTTGAGGAAGCGGTCGATTCTTTTATTACATCGATACGACGCATCCAAGTTCCTTTTGATGAGCTTGTAGAAGTAATGAAAGAAAAATATCAAAGACAGAGTGAGGAAGAAGGGGGGAAATAAGGTGATTGAAGTTAAAGATATTACGAAAAAGTTTGGACGAAAACAAGTGCTGAGGGGTGTAACATTTACTGCCGCCAAGGGAGAAATTACATGTCTAATTGGCATTAATGGCGTTGGGAAAACAACGATTTTAAACGCAATTATGGCATTAACACCGATCAACAGTGGTCAAATCCTTATTGACGGGGCAAAAATCAATAAGAAAAGCTATGAAAAAATTACGTTTATCCCAGATGCAATTACCATGCTTCCGCAAATGACAATTGGACAATCGATGCAATTCATGCAGGATTTTTACGAGAGCTGGAACCAAGAGCGAGCAACGGAACTGCTTGGATTTTTTAAATTAAAACCAGAAGAAAAAATTTCGAGTCTTTCAAAAGGGAACACTGCCAAAGTAAATCTCCTTTTAGGCTTAGCATTAGATGTTGATTACCTTCTAATGGATGAGCCTTTCTCTGGAATTGATATTTTCAGCCGTGAGCAAATCGCTGAGGTATTTACAAGTCATTTAGTAGAAGATCGCGGGGTTATCATTACAACACATGAGATTAATGATATTGAGCATTTAATTGATCAGGTAATCTTATTGGATGATGGTATTGTGGTAAAAGCATTTAATTCCGAAGAGATTCGCGAAAATGAAGGGAAATCGGTTGTTGATGTGATGAGAGAGGTGTACCAGCAATGAATAGATATGTAAAGCTTGTAAATTTTGAGCTTGGACGCTTTATGAAAGTATATATTGCTTTAATTGGCATAACGATTATTTCACAGCTTGCTGCAGTAATTGTTGTCTCTAAAAGCTATTTAAATAATGCCAATCAAGCGATGAATGTAGACCATATGGCAATCGAGACGTTTATTGAGCAGTATGGGAGAATGTCTTTCAATGATGTCACCAATTCAATCTTTTTTATAGGTCCAATCGCACTTTGTATTGTAACGCTATTGATTTATTCACTTTTTATTTGGTATCGTGATTGGTTTGGCAAGAATACGTTTATTTATCGGTTGCTTATGCTGCCAACTGCACGTTTAAATGTATATCTGGCTAAGGCTTCAGCAATATTTCTTTTCGTTCTAGGATTGGTTGGCTTACAGATTCTGTTATTGCCGTTGGAACGCATGATTTTACAATGGATGGTACCAATTGATTTGCGCTGGGATTTATCGATTAATGAGATGATTCGTAACTTTGATCGACTGGGAATTATGCTTCCGTACTCAATTGCAGAATTTGCTATCCATTATGGTATCGGTTTTATGGCCGTGATTGTACTTTTCACGATCATTATGTTTGAGCGCTGCTATCGTTTAAAAGGAATTTTATTAGGTATTGGATATGGAGCACTAGCTCTGATTGTATTTTTCTTACCGGTATTCG
Source organism: Oceanobacillus profundus (assembly GCF_003515705.1). Taxonomy (GTDB): domain Bacteria; phylum Bacillota; class Bacilli; order Bacillales; family Amphibacillaceae; genus Oceanobacillus; species Oceanobacillus profundus. The sequence continues at coordinate 129,598 of NZ_QWEH01000010.1, read as the reverse complement.
TGCAGGAATTTATGCTTTATAACTATTTCTATCCAGAAGAGCTATTTATGCTTATGTTAGTGACTGGATTACTTGTTACGGCTGGATCCATATGGATGAGTAATCATTTATTAACAAGAAAGATACGGGTTTAAGGAGGGAGGATTAGGATGAAACGTTATTGGAAGTTAATTTTACTTGTTAGTTTCACTGTGCTTGTGATTGGAGCGTTTTATATACAAACAAGTACAGCTACAAGCAGATTGCCTGAATTTGCTTTTGAAACAGTAAACGGGGACGAAAAGGAGATAGAGAAGCTTACTCTAGAGGCTAGTTTTATTCAAGAGGGCATAGGTGATTCATTTCAGCTGAATGCTGATGGTACAACATATTGGAGTGAGTATTCGTATTTTGAACGTATTTTAGGAGTAAATCAAAGACCTAAAATGGAACGACTCCAGAAAGACTATAGGAATTTCATGCGTGGAAAAAGTATGACTCCGTATCATTTCTATGAGGATGAAAACTTGCTCGTATATGTCAATTTAACATGGGATACAATGAATGGCTATCAACCAAATGATTTTGAACTCGATATAGGCATATTAGACAAAGTGTCGAAAGAGGAGACTTCTTTTCAGGCACCTATTCCAGTGAATAAAAATAGCATGATTTATTCGATGGACGTAGAGGGAATTCATATCATTGATGGACAATTAAAAATTATATCGCGTAACTATAGCTATGATAAGCAATCGGAGAAAGATATTACAGCTTACCAAGTTTATTTAGTCGATATTGCAGCAGAAACAATTCAAAACGAAGCTATCATTACAGCGAAAGAAGACGAGGATTCATCCAACCAATACAGGGAAGTTCGAATAGTCAACAATAAATGGGAGGATATCCAGCAACCAATGGAACAGGTTGTATTTGAAGAAGGACTTATAGAGGAAAGTGTTATTGATGAGTGGGAATCAACCTATGAAACCATCGATCGTGAACTCTTTCAATACGACTTGGCGACAGGGGAAAAAGAAGAAATAAAATTACCAAAAGAGATTTCAAATAATGCATTTCCATATGCAGTGAATGATGAAATAATTTATTTTACAGAGGATGTCGAAGGAAAACTTAAGTTAACTTCTTATAATATTGAAAGTGAAGAATTAGAAGCAAAGCAAACAATTGCTATCCCGGATGTTACCGATGAACAAGGTTACATGTATAAAATACATGGTGATAAGGTGTATGTTGTTCCTGCAACTAAAAATGCAGAACAGGATCTCCCGCTTCACATTGTTCACTTAAAAACAGGAGATACACTGTATGAAGGAAAGATAACAATGAAGAATCCAAAGAAACAGGATATCGATTATAATCTGGATATCCATTCAATCGAATTGGATGAATAATGGGGGATTTATTTTGATTACAGTAAATCAATTAAGCCATCACTTTATACTGGGCAAGAAAAAGCAGGAAACAACGTTATCAGTCCTTCAGGATATTTCCTTTCAAGTAAATAAAGGCGAGATTGTAACGATTGTTGGAAAAAGTGGTTCAGGAAAGTCTACTTTACTTAATTTGATTAGTGGTTTTATTCGTCCAACTGAGGGCGGAATCTGGATAAACGATCAGCAAGTAAGTGATTTAACGGAGGCTGAGTTTGCAGATTTTCGTTTAGAGCATATGGGATTTATTTTTCAAAGCTTCCAGCTGATTCCGAGTATGACAGCCTTTCAAAATATTGAATTGCCATTAATTTTAAAGGGTGAAAGCGAATCATCACGCAAGAAAATAACGCTTGCTATTTTGGAGAAGGTCGGCTTAACAGAATTTGCCGACCATTATCCAAGTGAATTATCTGGTGGTCAGCAGCAACGTGTCAGTATTGCAAGAGCATTAGTATTAAACCCGCCTTTAATCCTCGCTGATGAACCAACAGGGAGTTTAGATAGTGAAACAGAGACAGAGCTGCTGCAATTTATTAAACAGCTGAATCAGGAAATGGAAATCACGTTTCTTATCATTACCCATGATGACGAAGTAGCGGCAATTGGTGATCGTACGATTACGATAAGTGACGGACGAATTGTAGAGGGGGCAAGATCCCAATGAAAATAAAAGATCAATTTCGCTTCGTTCTGCAGAATATTAAAAAGAATAAAGTAAGAACAGGGATGACTATTCTAGCAACGGCAATGGGATGTGCCTTTCTTATTGTTTTAGCATCTGTCGGATATGGGTTACAAGAGAGTATTGTTAAGGATACATTGGAACAACAAATTGTTACAGAAATTGATATTTATGGGCACATAGAAGAAGATGATAATTATCGCTCCTTAACGATGGAAGATATTGATTACTTAGAGTCTATTGATAATGTTAATGCCGTAACGCGGAGAAATCAGCTACGTCAATTTCCAACCTTTTCATTGGATGACTATCAATCGGAAACAACTGCTGTAGCAGCACATTTTCCGTCTGAGGTAGATGCTGGGTTGGAACTTGATGAAGGAAGGCTGCCGGAAAAGCCGAATGAAGTTGTTGTAGGATATCATTTTCTGGATTATTTTGTACAGGATGTGGAAGATGAGGATATTTATGATGAAGCATCTGGAGAAATTAAAGATGAATATCTGTACCAAGCCGATTTAATTGGACAAACGTTAAATATGACAGTGAAGAAGGATTTAGACGTCGATGGGGAGGAACAGACAACTCCGCTTACTGTTGTTGGAATTTTAAAAAAGCCAACGAAAGAGTGGGTACAAGATCAGAATGTATATATTTCGGGTGAGGTTTTTGCTGGCGTGGAAGCTTATACTGGCACACCTGGAGGAGAATTAGGTGTTGATGGAGACGAGCTTGATTCAGCAACTGTCAATGCATTTGATGAAGTAAAAGTATATGCAACGAACCTAGAAGCAGTGCAGACTATAGTGGATGAACTCGACGATTCAAATTATGCTTCATATTCCGTTGTTAGTGAGATGAAGCAGATCAACATGTTATTTACGATTATGAAAGCAGGCTTAATTCTAGTCGGTACGATTGCGATTCTTATTGCTTCAATTGGTATTTATAATACAATGACAATGGCGGTAACTGAACGTGCGCCAGATATTGGAATTATGAAGGCGATTGGTGCAAACCCGAAAACAATTAAACAAATTTTTCTGCTGGAAAGCAGTTATATCGGGATTGTTGGGGCATTAATTGGTACCATAGTAGCTTATCTAGTCAGCTTTTTAGTTAATCTCGGTTTGCCATTAATTATTGAATTTGCGTTTCAGGAAGAGCTGCCAGAGCAGCTGCAGTTTTCAATGATACCTGTCAGTCTTGTTTTAATATCCGTCGGGATTTGTTTGCTTGTGACCATTTTATCTGGTTTACGTCCAGCAAAACGAGCTACACAAATTGATGTTTTAAAAGCAATGCGAAGAGAAATATAATAAGTGAAAATGTGCTTGAATCATTAGGATTCAAGCACATTTTCATAAATTCTCCGTATCTTTTCTTCTAATAAATCCAAATGTACAATCCGTGCTTCCCGTATATATTCTTTTCCATCTACGAAAAGCAATAGAACCGGGATGGTGAAGATTGAAAAACGTCCAGCTACCTCTTGCACTTCCTCTACATTAATGTGAGCTGTTTTTATTTGTGGGTAGGAATTCATCAATTGTTGAACCTGTGGTAATAATCCGTGACAGACGCTACAATTCGGTCGGGAAAAATAAAGGAATGCGAGTCGGTTTTCTGTTATAAATGTTTCTATATGTTCGATTGACTTGATACTTTCAAATTCTTTCATCGTAACGTAACCTCCGTCCTTTTTCAATCCATAAAGTATACCAAGAAAAATTAGTTTTTACATGATAGAGGTTTAGAAATATGGAAAGTAAGGAAGAGGAAAGAAAAAGAAGCGTAGAGGTGAGATGAAAATGAGCAGTGAGAATAAGCATTCTTCTACAAATGAAAGACCAAAGTGGAATGAGGAGAGAAGAACGAAGCTAGATGAACAGAAAGAGCAGAAGTTTGTCGATGATATTCCGATGGAAGATTTAAAAATAGAAAGTCAGGACGAGAAGAAAAAGACAAAAACGAAGGATGACTCACAAAGTGAGCGAAAGTATCAACGAAAAAACAATTCGGAAGAACAGAAGTGAAAGACCCTAAATAAAGTGCTTTAGGGTCTTTCTATTTGTTTTGGTAAAATAACTAGGAAATTATAAAATTTGAATGCAGTGGGCAACTTAGTTACTCCAACTCCCCACAGTTCGGAGCGCAGTCCGTACGTCGCTAACCAGGCGCTTGCGCTTCTGTTCCTAACAGTTTGAAGAATGAGAGCGCCGCGGCAAGAGTTTGATTGGCGATAAGCAAGTGATCGCACAAAAACATTCTAAATCTAGCGTGATACATATACCGGTTTTTTTGAAGTTTACTGTTTGTCGATGACATTTATCTTTAAAGAAATCAACTAGATTTTTACCTCCGTGCGTCAGTGGAATACCGTGTTCATTTACCGGCTGTAATAATTCAACTTCGACACAGCATGTATGTGGAATAAATCGTATTGCCCGTAAGACTGGTGTTTCGAGAGCAGCGAAAAACGCATCCTCGCAACATCCCTTTTTTTTCTTCTTGTACACACCGCTTGCAATAAATGGTTTAAGACTGCCTTTGTTAAATAGAATAAATGGGATAGTTGTATTCCTATTTATACTATGATTTTGGGAATATAATTCTCTTATAGAGTCGTTGCAGCTACTGCTACAGTGCTTATTCCTATCAGCTACTTGATTCTGTGCGGCAACTATTTTCCTTACTACTTCACAAACACAGTCATTGTGACCGCATGAACAGTTAGGATAGCTCATAAACTACTGCTCCTTTCTTTGGTGATGTATTTACTATTAAGATATGCAGATATATTCACAATGCTTGTATAATAGTCTAATAAATTTATTTAAATGAAAATGCTGCACATGAAGTAGGTGTAGCTATAGTAAGAAAAGATAGTTTTAAAGTGGAGATAAAAGTTGCGATAGTATTTATTATTTCACTTTCCAAGAGAGGGGAGAGGATATTTGTTGGATGGAAGATCATGCTGTCGATAAATCCCCCTTAACCATTTTATAAGTGACCAGGGGGATTTATAAGTAGTCTGTTATTTAAAATTGAAAATCAACTTTTTTATTCTCTTGTGTTTCATAGCCTTTCATATACTTAATTCGTTTTTGTGCGGAAGATTGGCTTACTTGTTCATCCGCATGGTAAGAAGAGCGTACCAATGGTCCAGATTCACAATGCGAGAAGCCTTTTTCAAGTGCGATTTTTTTTAATTCTTCAAATTCATCTGGATGATAATATTTTTCAACATTTAAATGTTTTTTAGTTGGTTGTAAATACTGCCCAATTGTAACAATGTCCACATCATGTGCACGCAAGTCGTCCATTGCTTCAATGAGTTCTTCCTTTGTTTCTCCTAAACCAACCATAATACTGGATTTCGTAGGTATATTTGGTGCAATTTCCTTTACGCGTTGGAGGAGCTGTAAGGATCGGTCGTATCTTGCGATGGCTCGAACGCGTTTTGTTAATCGTCTAACGGTTTCAATATTATGATTGAATATATCTGGTTCGCTATCCATAAGTGTATGTAAGCTTTCATAATCCCCTTTCATATCGGATGGCAGGACTTCAATTGTGCAGCCTGGATTCTGATGGCGGATTGCCCGTACAGTATTGGCAAAAACTGCTGCACCTCCATCTTCTAGGTCATCACGCGCGACCGCTGTCACAACAACGTGTTTTAACCCCATAATGGAAACGGAATCAGCAACTCGCTTTGGTTCCCCTAAATCAAGCCCACTTGGAAGACCTGTTTTAACCGCGCAAAATCGGCATCCTCGAGTACACGTATCACCTAGAATCATAAATGTTGCTGTCTTACGCTCACTCCAGCATTCATAAATATTTGGGCATTTTGCTTCTTCACATACTGTGTTTAATCGCTTATCGCGCATTAAATGCTTCAATTTTTTATAGGATTCATTTGTATTGATTTTTGTTTTTAGCCATTCTGGTTTACGAATATATTCTGCCTGTTTAGCCAATGCTAGCACGCTCCTTATTTGAGTTAATATTCCATGCTCTCGTTTCATATTTTGAATGTGCTAATTGCTGCACTTCTTCCCATTGGGTTTCTGTTAACTGCAAAGGGTGGAGTTCTAGGTCTAATCCTTTTTTGAATCCTTCTTTGAATGCCTGTGTTAACATGTCATAATGATGTTCTCGATTCGTTAATTGATTAATTGTAACCGCTTTTTTGGAAAATGCGGCTCGACTTCGTTCTCGTATCCGTCCGGAAGAAAACAGGAATAAATCAAAAAGCATCTCGGTATCCATACTCATTGGAACCGAACCGTGTTGCATGAGGACACCCTTTTTCCTTGTTTGCGCATTTCCGGAAAGCTTTTTGCCGTCTACAACCATTTCGTAGAAGGCTGGTTTCTCAAAACATATTGCTGTTCTCCCTCTGGCGCTATCTCTGTCTAAAATGGCATATTCAGCTGGAATACCTAAGTTATGATACCCTTCAAACACCCCTTTAGATAGTACGTGGTATGCTTCTTGAACGGATACAGGAATATCTGGATCATTCTCAGAAATAACAAGGCTATACGTTAGCTCATCGTCATGAAGGACTGCACTGCCACCAGTTAAACGACGAACAAATTGGCAACTGTGTCGTTCTATTGCATCGAAATCAATTTTGTTGTCAACCTTTTGAAAGTAGCCGACAGATAAACTAGGTGCTTTCCAGCCGTAAAATCGTAATGTCGGCGGGATTTTACCTTCATGATGCCAGTTGATTAAGCACTCATCAAACGCCATATTCCACGAAGCATCTTGGAAGCCGGTATCGATAAAAGCCCAATGTTTCTTCAATGTAGACACCTCCGATGAAAAATTACTTTTTTGAGAGCTGCTAGCTACTGCGCCGATGATGTTAAAGACCTAGTGGTATTTCCCTGACCTCATGACGCAAACACCGTATTTCCTTTTACTAAGTTCATGCAGCGCTAACAGGACTACGCTTTTGCTAAAAAAAGACTGCATCAAATAGAATGCAGTCTTTGATAAATTTATCCAGCGATAACATATCCGATCCATTGTCGACTGCACATTCCCCACGCTAGTATTATCTAATTCGGGTTCAAAGGGTCAGGCGCGAAACGTCTTTCTCAGCAAAGCAGCTCCCCTAGTGCGTATTTATTTATTTATTTATTCGAATTACATGCTAAGCTTACTGCTAATTGCGATAATTGTAAAGATAAATGCAACAATTAGCGTTAAGAATTTTTAAATTAGTTCGCGTTCACATAGAAGCTATCTGGACATGTGTGTTTTACCGAACTTTTTGCACGTTTGATTGAATACTTCCATTTATTAATTGCTGGATGTCCTTTAATTTTCCTTCGTGTAAAAGCTGGACAATTTTACTCCCAACAATGACACCATCACATGCTTTGGAAAGCTGTTGTGCCTGCTCAGCATTTGATACACCGAACCCTGCTAGAACAGGGATAGAGCTGTTTTTCTTGAGCAATTTCAAATAATCATGCACTTTCGTATCGTGTGTTTCACGTTCCCCAGTTGTTCCTTTCACAGCAACAGCATACAGAAATCCTTCTGAACGTTTTGCTAATTCTATTAAGCGTTCCTCTGAACTTGTCATTGCTGCAAGGCGAATAAAAGCAATGTTTTGTTCTTGCAGAGAACTAGCAATGATTCCTTCCTCTTCCATCGGGATGTCAGGTATAATGACGCCATCAACTCCCGCTTGTAAGCAATCTTTGGTGAATCGATCAATTCCGTAGGCTAGAATTGGGTTTAAATAAGTCATGATAACTATTGGAATTGAACGTCTATCTTTAAAGGTTGCTAGTTTATCGATAACCGTTGCTAAGGTTGTGCCATGTTTTAATGCACGTATACCGGCCTCTTGAATTATTGGTCCATCTGCTACTGGGTCGGAGAATGGGATACCAACTTCAATTGCTGCAGCCCCACAATTTTGTAAGAAATAAATCGTTTCTTCTAAGCGATCGAGCCCGCCGTCGCCTGCCATCATATAAGGAACGAAGAGTTTCTCATTCACCCTCGCCTTATCTTGAATTGCTTTTTCTAATTTTGCTTTACCCATTATATGTTCCCTCCAATCCGATCTTTCACCTGTTCGACATCTTTATCCCCACGCCCTGATAAGCAAACGACGATGGTCTCGTCTTGCGGCATTTCTATTGCAAGCTTCATTGCATATGCAATTGCATGTGCGCTTTCCAATGCAGGAATAATTCCTTCAGTTTTGGATAGAAATTGGAAAGCTTCAAGTGCTTCATCATCTGTAATGGATGTGTACTTTACCCGATTTATTTCATGCAAATGGCTATGCTCAGGACCTACTCCAGGATAGTCAAGACCAGCAGAGATGGAGAATGCTTCCTCGATTAACCCTTCCTTATCTTGTAGTAAGTAAGTTAATGTTCCATGTAATACACCGACATCGCCACCGGTTAAAGTTGCAGCATGCTGATTTGTATCAAGACCAGCACCACCAGCTTCTACACCGAATAGCTTTACATCTTTATCCTCGATAAATGGGTGGAACATTCCCATTGCATTACTACCACCACCGACGCAAGCAATGATTGCATCTGCTAGTTTACCAGTTTGATCGAGGATTTGTTTTTTTGTCTCTTTCCCGATAATAGATTGAAGATCACGTACGATTTTAGGAAATGGATGCGGACCAACAACGGATCCGATAATATAGTGGGTATCATCAACATGATTAACCCAATAACGCAATGCTTCATTAACCGCATCCTTCAGCGTTCCGCTACCTTGTGAGACTCCACGTACTTCAGCTCCTAACAGCTCCATTCGAAATACATTCAGCTTTTGTCGACGAATATCTTCTTCACCCATAAAGACAACACATTCTAATCCGAGTAATGCACAAACAGTTGCCGTTGCGACACCATGCTGGCCTGCACCTGTTTCAGCAACTACTTTTTTCTTTCCCATTCTTAATGTTAGTAATGCTTGCCCAATCGTATTATTAATTTTATGTGCACCTGTGTGATTTAAGTCTTCTCGTTTTAGATAGATGTTAGCACCACCAAGTGATTTGGTAAGTTGCTCGGCGTAATATAATGGTGTTTCCCGCCCAACATATTGCTTCAAATAGTAGTTTAACTCCTGGATAAATTCTGGATCGTTCATTGCTTTCTCATAGGCTTCTTCTAATTCAATGACGGCTGGCATTAATAACTCGGGGACAAATTTCCCTCCAAATTGTCCATACTTACCTGCTTCGTTTGGCATTGTATAAATTGACATATATTACACCTCGTTTATCATTTATAAAAGTTTAGTTAACTATAAATCACTGTACAAAAACCGCTCTCTAATATTATGACATCATCTCAACGCGCTAAAGCACCATCCTCAAGTATTAAGACACCATGCCGCGTGCTAAAGCACCATCCTTAAGTATTAAGACACCACCTCCGCCCGCAAAAGAACCAACCTCTTATTTTATAGCACCATACCGGCTTGCAAAGGAACTAACCCTCCACCCACTCATTCAATTTAGCATTTCTTATAAATTGCTCTATTTTATTAAGGTCTTTTTCTTTATTTGTTTCCACACCACTGGATACATCAACGGCAGCTGGCCTGACAGTGTTTATTGCTCTTGTAACATTCTCCGGAGTAAGTCCGCCAGCTAGCATGATTTTTGCCCGGTTGATGGATAGCTGATCAGCTAAACTCCAATCGAAGGCAATGCCGCTTCCGCCTCTCCATGAATCTAGTAAATAATAGTCGCATGGATAAGAGCGAATGGCAGGTAGTGTTTCTTTATTAACCGGAAATGCTTTAATAATTTCATACGGCAGCTGCTCCGCTACCTCTGGAGGTTCGTCTCCATGTAATTGAATGGTATCTAAGCCAACTGTTTGAGCGGTCTCCTTCATTGTCTCCACCGTTTCATTGACAAAAACACCAACCTTTTTAACAGAAGCAGGGAGGGAGCTTGCAATCATCGCAGCTTCCTCAGGGGAGATTTTTCTCGAACTCTCGGCAAATACAAATCCGATATAATCTGCCCCGGCCTTTACTGCCGCATCGGCTGCATCGATTGTTTTAATGCCGCAAATTTTGACGACCATTTAATTCGCCCCTTTCACTGGTAGTGGAATTTTCAGCTGTTTGAAGGTTTCATCTACGTTGTCTGATCGCATCAGTGTTTCACCGACGAGAACAACATTAGCCCCTGCATCAGCAGCTCGTATTACATCCTCCTTTGTTTTCATTCCACTCTCACTAATTAGAATTGCATTTTGCTTTGTTAGCAGAGAAGCGAGCTTCTCTGTTGTCCCAAGGTCGACTTCAAATGTTTTTAAATTACGATTATTGATTCCGATAATCTCCGGATCTACTTCTAATGCGGATTTCAATTCTTCTTCATTATGAACTTCACAGAGTACCTCTAGGTCAAGACTTGTTGCATAGTTGTATAATTCAGTAAATTGTCCCTTGGATAAGGCGGCAACGATGAGCAAAATAATGTTTGCCCCAGCGGCTTTTGCATGATCAATTTGAACCGGATCAATGATAAAGTCCTTACATAAAATCGGAACGTCTACAGCTTCTCGAACAGCTCGTAAATCGTCCATCGATCCATTGAAAAAAGGTTCATCTGTCAGTACAGAAATAGCAGCGGCCCCAGCTTGTTCATATTGTGTTGCTTGTTTAACGGGGTCTACATTCATATGAATGGCTCCTTTTGATGGGGAGGAACGTTTGATTTCAGCAATAATATTCATATGTGCTGCACCCTTGACTCTGCTTTTGAAAGTAGGTATTGGAGAGTGGTTTTTCTGCTCAATCGTTTTCGTTTTTAATTTGGCAACTTCTTTTGCCTTTTCGGTTAAAATTTTCTCTAAGAAAGTCATTTAATACACCCCACTTGGAATTTTTTTGCTGTATGCTACTAAATGCTGTAATCGTTCTAAAGCTGCGCCTGATTGGATGCTTTCGCGTGCTAATTCAATCCCCTCCTGAGGACTCTTTGCTTTACCATTTGTAAATAGTCCAAGTCCTGCATTTAATAAAACCGTATCCAAGTATGGTCCAGGGATCCCGTTTAAAACAGATTTGAGAATTTCCGCATTTTCCTTTGCGTCCCCACCGCGGATACTTTCATTTGGATAAATGGATAAGCCAACCGTTTCTGGATGGATTGTTGTTTCAGTGAGTTTCCCATCCTCGAGGATAATCAAGTGATTGTCTCCAGCTAGAGAAGCTTCATCCATTGACCCAGCTCCGTTTACAATAACTGCTCGGCGTCTGCCCAATTTCTTTGCTGCTTCTGCGATAATTGGCAGTAAATCTTTACGATATACACCAATCAGTTGGGTATCAAGCTCAATCGGATTTGTCAGTGGGCCAATCGCATTGAAAATTGTTGGCAGTCCCAAATGTTTTCGAACGACTGAAAAAGGGCGAAGTGCTTCGTGAACATGTGGAGCAAATAAGAATGCAATTTTATTTTCTGCAAGCATTTCACTAACATGCTCGTTGGAGAATGAGAGGGAGACGCCTAAATGTTCCAGTACGTCAGCACTTCCAGTTTTGCTGGAGATGCTCCGATTTCCATGCTTTGCTACTGTAACGCCAGCCCCGGCGATAACAAATGCCGAGGTGGTACTAATATTAAAACTATTGGACCCGTCACCACCGGTACCACAGTTGTCCATTGCATCTTGGATTGGACTCGTTTGATAGGAGGACTTGGCACGGATTACTTCAACAAGTCCAGTGATTTCGTCAGCAGTTTCTCCTTTAATCTGTAACGCCGTTAGAAATCCAGCTATTTCGGTTTCAGTCACATCCGTTGTAAAGCAGTAATTTGCAGCTTCCTTCATTTCTGTTACTGTTAAATGCTCACGATTCATCAATTTTTTAAGATACGGTTTCATTGGTTAAGAACTCCTTTCTAATTTCGTCCATAAAGTTTTGAATCATTGTTTTGCCGGATAATGTGCCAATTGATTCTGGGTGGAACTGAAGTCCGTACAGTGGAAAGTCTCGGTGCTTGATCCCCATGATTTCTCCATCTTCTATCGCATATGCAACAACCTCTAACTCCTCGGGTAATGTGTCCCGATCAACCACATAAGAATGATAGCGCATAACCTCAATCGGGTTTTGCAATTCCTTAAAAGCCCCAGTATTCTGATGGGCAACAAGTGAGGTTTTGCCATGCATAATTTGCTTTGCAGGAACAACCTTGCCTCCCAGCGCTTCTCCAATTACTTGATGACCTAGACATACGCCCAATATAGGGATGGTTGTGTGAAAGTGTTTCACCAATTCGATACAAATGCCTGCTTTGTCTGGTAAACCTGGTCCAGGAGAAATGATAATCGCTTTTGGTTCGAGCTCTTCAATTTCAGCGATTGAAATTTTATCGTTTCGGATAACTTGAATTTCAAGGTCTAACTCTGAAAAATATTGATATAGGTTATACGTGAATGAATCATAGTTATCAATTAAAAGAATCAATTTTCTGCACCTCCATTAGTGATCTTGCTTTATTTAATGTTTCTTGATATTCATTTTCTGGTATCGAATCGTACACTATTCCTGCGCCTGCCTGTAAATATGCTTTCTTATTCTTAAGAATGAGAGACCGAATCGTAAGGGCTATATTCAAATCATGGTTAAAGTTAATGTAACCAATCCCACCACCATATGCCCCGCGTTTTTTATCTTCGAGTTCGTTAATAATTTGCATCGCCCTTATTTTAGGAGCTCCAGAGACTGTGCCGGCAGGGAGGCAGGAGATAAGAGCATCAATTCCAGTTAAATGCTTCTTTAATTTTCCTTTTACTTCAGAGACGATATGCATTACGTGCTGATATTTCTCGATTTTCATGTAGGTCGGAATGGTGATGCTGCCAGTTTCACAAACACGGCCAAGATCATTTCTGCTAAGGTCGACAAGCATTCGATGCTCAGCAATTTCCTTTTTATCGGCAAGCAGTTCCCCCATCAATGCTTCATCCTCTTCCGGTGTGGTTCCGCGTGCTCTGGTACCGGCAATTGGGTTTGTAATTATTTCATTACCAGTGGTTTGAATTAAACTTTCAGGAGAAGCTCCTAAAATTACATAGTCTTCAAAGTCGATATAAAACATATATGGTGAAGGATTTGCTGTTCTAAGCTTTTCGTAAAAATAAAATGGAAATTCTGGATGCTCATCAATCGTCGCTGTCATACGTTGTGATAAAACTACTTGAAAAATATCACCTTGTTTAATATGCCTTTTTGCTACTTTTACTTTTTCCTGAAAGCTTTCGGAAGTCATTTCGGCTTCGAATTCAATTGGACTAAAATTTCGTTCGCTGTGACTTTCAGTTTTAGTTAATGCTTTTTCTAATACCTCGATACGTTCATCTAGTACTCTTTCCGGCTGATTATCCAGGTTCAAAGCAATTAAGTATATCTGGTTTTCAGTATGGTCAAAAACAATAACATTTTGATAAAGCATGAAATGAATGTCAGGCATATTCAAGTCATCCGGCAGGGGACTGCCAATGTCTTCAAAGTGCCGAATTGAATCGTAGCCGATATAACCAATTGCGCCTCCAAAAAAGGGCAATAGCAAGTCTGTTTCAAATTTTGGCATGTGCTTTTTGATATGGTTTAGCGCATGTTCTGGATGAAATTCAATCGTGTTTTTTTCACGGTGACGGATTGTTGTTTTATTTTCCGTTCCAATAATCTCTTGATATGGATCTACTCCAAGAAAGGAATACTTTCCTTTTTGTTCATGTTGGAACGTGCTTTCTAGCAGGAATCTTTTTTTTCCTGATAATTGTTTGAATATGTGTATTGGTGTTAAGTAGGCAGCATCCATTTTCTTGAACATATAAGTTTTATTGGTTACCTGCATCCTGTTCATTCCCTTCTGTTTTTTAAAATAAAAAAGTCCTCTATAAACACAATATGGATGTGTTTATAGAGGACGATGTGACCGCGGTGCCACCTCATTTGAAAGAAAAACCTTTCATCTTTTTTCAGATACGGGATGCCAATTGTCTAGCTCCAACGCCCAGGACGTGCAAGTACAGGCGTTTTCGCTTTTCGATATCCGATATCCTATCCGTATAACGGCGGAATTCCGTGTTTCCATACTCAAATGTTCAGGAAACCTCTCGTAAGTCCATTCAACAACAATCCACGTACTGGAATCCCACCTGCACCAGCTCTCTGCAACGCTTTAATTGTTGTCTACTCCTCTTACTCGAAGATTTAGGTATGTAGTTTATTAGAAACGCAAAAAGGTCCCTTATCCAAAAAAAGGACGAGGGACCGTGGTACCACCTTTATTAGCTGAAAACAGCTCACTTTAGCAATATCAAGCAACCATGCTTGATATTTGTCTCTTGTAACGATGAGACCATTTCGCCAAAGCCTACTGAAATTAGTTCGGTTTGGAAGCTCGGAAGCCCATTCATCTAAACGATCACACTGGTTTACACCAACCACCAGCTCTCTAGAGTGTCAAAATAGATTACTATTCTTCGTCATTGCTTAAGTTCATTTAAGTTATTGGAATTAATACTAGAATAGTTTGAAATAAAAGTCAAGGGGTTTTATGTAATTTTTTTTAGTAGTGATCTTACTCTGCTTTTCGGTCATTATTTAAAGTAATAAGTGCCCGAATGTCTGTGCTCAAGCTTTGTTTGGTAACCCATCGGCATAATGAGTTATCGACTGGCCATGCTCCCGCTTCATTCGGGAACCGATCACCACAATGACGATAATCAATAAATTTTTATAATTTTAGGTCATTTTCTAGTATAATAACATGTATACATATTTATTTTAAAGGAGTCTATTATGAAAAAAGCAATCATACTTTTATTGGGCTGTATATTTGTTTTTTCTGCTTGTAGCAAATCTGAAGAAACTGCTGAACCGGATGATACGAGTCATGTGGAAGAATCAGAGGCAGAAGAAAAAGCGAAAACTGAATGGTGGCAAACAGAAATGGAATCTTATTCATTAGATGGTTTGCCACGTGATTTAGACGAGCTGGAGCAGGAACTGATTGTGGAAGCTGGATTATACAGTGGGGATAAATATGATCTAGCTTCTGCAAAGGATATGCTCGATCAACTGCCAGAAAATCTGTCAGAGGAAGAGCTGGAAGCAGCAATTTTACGATTAATTCGGGAAGATTATCATGCGGAAGTGGAGACATTTGTAACGTTCGATCCAACGGTTGAGGTTAATGTAGATAAACCGGATGAAGAACTGGAGGAACCATCTGAGGAAATGGCTACCTCTACTTCTCACTTTGCAATTTTATTAGATGCAAGTGGTAGTATGAATAATCAAAGTGACGGCACAAGTCGCATGGAATTAGCGAAAGAAGCAATTGGAAATTTTATTGATATTCTACCAGCAAACAGTACCGTTTCATTACGCGTATATGGTCATGAAGGAACAGGATCAGATGATGATAAAAAGCTATCGTGTAGTGCGACGGAGTCGTTATACAATGGAGAAATGAACGAAAAGGAATTTATGAGCGCACTTAAAGGAGTAGAACCAGCTGGATGGACACCAATTGCAAATGCATTAGAGGCAGCAGAAAAGGATATTCCAGATCATGCATCCACTGCTATTGTTTATGTTGTAAGTGATGGAATTGAAACCTGTGATGGAGATCCTATTAAGGTTGCTGAACAATTGAATCAGAAAGATGTCCAGCCAATTATTAATATTATAGGGTTCCAGGTTGATGATGAGGCTCAAGAATTATTAGAGCAAGTTGCAGAAGCTGGAAAAGGTGAATTCACATATGCTGGTAATAAGCAGGACTTAGAAGATTATTGGGAAGAAGAATATAATCGTCTGCAAGAGGCATGGGAAACATGGCAACAAGAAGGTATGAAGCGAGCTGATGAGCTTTCACAGCAATTGATGGAACAAGCGGATGAAACAGGCTACGCTATTATGGAAAAATCCGAACTGGAATTTGACCGGGCAGAAGATCTGATAAACTATTTAACAACTGAACGCCAAATGGAGAATGCTAATAATCTGTGGAGTATATTCTACGAACGTTCGACGACAATTTGGAGCTATGGCTACGATAATCAAACAGAAAATTGGGGAGCGGCCTATGAAAATGGAAATGCCGCATGGCGCTATTTTTATGAGACAGGAACAGAGAAATGGACAGAATACTATAATAAAGTGAATTAGCGCTATAAAAGGGATATGCCCCTCACTAGTTTAGATTAAAGAATTTAGAAAAAGGGAATGCTGCATAGTGAGGTGAGGATAATGCCTATGGAATTAATTGTGAGATTCGTTTTAACCATTATTATTTTCATCATTATTATCGTTATTTTGAGTAAATTTAGAGCGGAAAAGTCTCAGCCAGAAACAGATGATTCATTAGAAATAATGAAGAAAAGGTTGGAAAGTGGAGAAATTACCCAGGAGGATCTTAAAGAAGCTAAAAGAAGACGTGGTAAATAAGAAGAGCGGCAAAGTTCATACCTGATCTTAGCCGCTCATTATTATTATAATTAACCTTCAAACAGACTGAATTTAGCTTTTGCTGAAATTCTTTCCTTTGTTTCAGGTAGTTCATCAAAATACCCCATATGGAGAAAACCAACAATTTTTTCGTTGCCATTTACAGCAAGAATTTCTTTTACTTTTGGATCGTAAATATGTGGGTTTGTTTTCCAGACGACTCCAAGCTTTTGCTCCCATGCAAGTAGCCAAAAGTTCTGAATCATGGCAGATATTGCACCGTAGTTTTCATCCCATTGTTTCGGGATATCCGGTTCATCCATAATGACAACTAAAATAGCGCTTGGCTCATTCAAATAATCTTCTCTGTTTTGCTGTCTTTCCTCAGGATAGGTAGAAGCAATTTTCTTCGCAAAGCTGGCTTTTTGATCGGCATTAACAAAAATAAATCTCCAAGGTTGTCTCATCCCGTGATTTGGTGCCCAAATGGCATCGTCTAACAATTCCAACACGACTTCTTCCGTAACTATTTTATCATTATATCCTTTTTTAACTGCCCGTCTTCCTCTAATGATTTTTGTTAATTCTGATTTTTGCATAAAAACGACCCCTATATTGTTTTTAATTGATAATTGTTATCATTTAAATTGTATCTGATAAACTTTTAAAAAGCAACGTGTTGATTCAAGCTGCTTTTCAGGAGTTATAAAAAGCCAAGTACATCGTTCTTGTACAAAATCGTTATTATCGTAGTGCCAGGGAAGTACGAAATTTCACAACGTATTCATACTGTGCTTTTTTTGTGACAGATATCACAGCCTTCACTGAATAAATGGGTGTATGATAACGAGTGAGGAGGTTGAGTTGATGTCATTCTATGGATTATTAGTATTTATTCATATATTTTCTGCCATATTGGGAATGGGTCCAGGCCTTGTGATGACTGTAATCGTGAAAAAGGCGAGTAATATGACGGAGCTTCGTCATGCTTTTGTAATCCGTAATCAATTACATATTTATACGATGATTGGTGGCACGTTGTTACTTGTTACTGGTGTTTGGATGGGTTTCCTTAATACCTATTTATTTACGCAGGGCTGGTATTGGCTAAGTCTCAGTCTGTTTTTAACTGCATTAGCATTTGGACCATTTGTATTATCTCCAAAATCAAAGCCGATAAAGGACATTTTAAAAACCCATAAGGGAGAAACAATACCAGAGAGCTATTATAGATTAGCTGGTAAGCTATTCTTTTTCGAGCATATAACCAATATCATTTTCTTAATCATTATTGCATTGATGATTTTGAAGCCATTTTAAAGAAAAACGCTGTTCACCTTAGGTGGACAGTGTTTTTTGGCAGATAATAAAGTATAAAACTTATAAGTGCAATTAGGAGTTCGCTATAAGACTTTGCGCATGCCGGGTTTTCTAACCTGTACGCATGTACTTGTTTTACTAGAACAGCCATCAGCGAAGTAATCATCTTCGTAGAGAACTTCCGCTTTTAGACGATGTTTTAAATTAATATAATCGGTTATTATTGCAAGTAAGTAGAATTTATGATATAGTCGTTGAAATTTTACCTAGCAATAATTACATCGAAAGGAGAGAATTCGAATGAGAAACGTTACGCTGGAGCAGATTTTTGTTCATCCAATCACACAGAAATATTTGAGTCGATCTGGGATTGCCCATGCGATTGCTGTTGCTGAATATGCATATATGTTTTCAAAAGAGTTTGATGTGAATCCAGATCTAGCAGCAAAGGCAGCATTGTTACATGACATTGGACATTACACATGGTATCGAGATGGTGAATGGGATTATGATCTCTATAAAGAAAATGATATCCATGCGATTAAAGGTGCCAGTCGTGCACATAAGCTGCTTATCCGGATAGGGGAAGATCGACAATCAGCAAAAGAGATTGCTGTTGCTGTCCTCCTTCACACCGATTCGTATTTGCCAAAGGGAGAACTAGAACTAAAGCCACTTCAACAAGTAGTAGCGATGGCAGATGAAGCAGATGAAGAGAACGGTGGCAAGCATCATTATAAAACGATTGAAGGATCTGATGCATTGAAACGAATTCGCGCATTAGATGCACAAATTGACTTGGATTTGCACAAAGAAATGTCATGGATTAGGGAGGTGAGATAATGTTTCCCTTATAATAAGGGGTTGAAAAAAGAAGAAATCCTGTTCCAAGGAAACAGGATTGCAAGATGTGTTCTATTTATCTGCTTCTAAATATTCTTCTAATGTAATAGCTTGTGACATAATTTCTTTTGCTGCTTTTACACCTACATAACGGAGATGCCATGGTTCAAATTGGTAGATTGTTATGTCTTCTTTTCCTTCTGGATACCGGATAATGAATCCGTAATCTGCAGCATTTTCTTTAATCCACTTACCTTCTTCTGTTTCACCAAATTCAATTACTAAATCAAAATCTACTGCTGGACTTGTAACATCCATTGTTAGACCTGATTGATGTTCACTTTCTCCAGGACGAGCACTAAAGTTATTTGCGGCTTCTTCACCATGTGCTTGTACATTTGCTGCAAATATCGAGTCTTGCCTTTCGTAAGAACGATAGCCGGATTGAGCAAAGAGTTCAAGCTCTGCCTCTTCTGCGGCTTGAAATAGCTCTTCCAAGGCTGCAGCTGCAGCTTGACGCATTTGTTTTTTAGGTAGATCCTCTGCAAATGGGAATGGTACATCCGGAATCACAAGATCTTCTGGTATATAATCTTCTGGTAAAGCATGTTCTTTGTTAATCAACCCGAGTTGATCGTATGGATTCGCAATAATTTCTGTTCCTGAATTGGTGAAAGCTGGCTCTGCTTTTAGAGGCAACCCTTCACCAGATTTAATGACATCTTTATTTTCAATAAGCTGTTCTAATTGTTGTTTAGTTGGTTCATCATAGATGCCTGATGCGAGTAAGGTATCATGTTGTAACTGAAAATCCGTTATTGCCCATGTTGTCGTTTCGTCATAGTCACCACTTGGATTAAGCTCGTACCCAACTTCATTTAAAGCAAGTTGGAGTTGCTTTACTTTCTCACCTGAATCCTTTTTTTGGAGTGATTCATTAGGGATTTCGGTGAATTCCTCTCTATCTGTTGGATCAGATTCTGAATGTGCAGGTGTTTCTTCAGGATTTTTCGAATCATTACTTGGTTGTTCGGGAGCATTACAAGCTGCCGTAAAGGTTGGTAGCATTAAAATTAGACACATATTTATGATAGGTTTTTTAAACATTAGCATTCTCTCCTTGTGTTTCTGCTGCTAGAGGTTGTTCAAAAAGGCTTTTTGAACACACTACTATTAATCTATGTTTCTACGATGACGAGCAGAAGTAAAAAGCTTCATTCATTTTCTCATACATAATACTTCAAGAGCAATATACGAGGAAAATGCAAATCATTCAGAAAAATCATAGACAGAGAGAGATTTAAAGTTACGTTTCTCTATAAACTTGTGCTTTTAGAGAAAAAAATCAGACCCATCAAGTGGGCCTGACTCTTGCGGACCTAACCGAGCCTCCGCTTTTGTACTTACTTAGCAGCAAACAATTTACTAATTTCGATAATTACATGCGAAGCCTTTTCCATGTTATCTACGGAAATATATTCAAATTTCCCATGGAAGTTCTCCCCGCCTGTAAAGATGTTTGGTGTAGGGAGTCCCATATAAGAGAGCTGTGAACCGTCCGTTCCACCTCGAACCGGCTCGATGATTGGTTCAATGTTTAAATTTTTCATCGCTTGCTCTGCGATTTCAACAATTTCCTTCACAGGCTCAATTTTTTCTCGCATATTATAATATTGGTCTTTCATTTCTAATCGGATAGCTGTTTCTCTATACTGTGACTTCATCTCATTTACAAATTGCTCTACGGTTGCTTTTCTTGCTTCAAACTTTTCACGATCATGATCACGAATAATGTAGTAAACCTTTGTCTGTTCTACATCGCCATTAACAGAAATAAGATGGTAGAAGCCCTCATAGCCTTCTGTATGTTCTGGTGATTCTTGATCTGGAAATTTGTTAATGAACGCTGCAGCTAATTTACCGGAGTTAACCATTTTATTTTTAGCTGTACCAGGATGAACACTATTACCATGGAAAGTTACTTTAGCTGCCGCTGCATTAAAGCTTTCGTATTGTAATTCACCTAGTGGACCGCCATCTACCGTATAGGCATATGATGCATCAAAACGGGATACATCGAATTTATGAGGTCCTCGACCAATTTCTTCATCTGGTGTGAATGCAATACGGATTCGTCCATGCTCAATTTCAGGATGCTGAATTAAATAGTTCATCGCAGTCATAATTTCTGCAATTCCTGCTTTATTATCTGCTCCAAGTAAGGTTGTACCATCCGTAGTGATTAACGTATGTCCTTTATAGCTTGGTAACTCCGGGAATTCATTTGCAGATAGTACAACATTTAATTCCTGATTTAATACGATATCGTTTCCATCAAATTTCTCTACAATTTGTGGATTGACATTTTTACCAGTGAAGTCTGTAGCAGTATCCACATGTGCCAAAAAGCCGATTGTTGGGACATCTTTATCAGTATTGGATGGAAGGGTAGCCATTAGATAACCGTTTTCATCAACTTCCACATCTTCCATTCCTATTTCCCTTAGTTCTTCTGCTAACAGGTTAACAAGCTCAAGCTGGCCTTCTGTAGTCGGTGTTGTTGTAGAATCTTCATTTGATTGTGTATCTATTTTTACATATGTAGTAAAACGTTTAATAATTTCCTTTTTCATTTTTGTTTGCTCCTTTAGTTTCAATTATGTATATTTTAACATATTAAATAACGGAACTCGAAATAAATAGAAAGAGGAATAAGTGAATTTTTGTCGAAATAAATTTAAAATAGGGTAATAATCATACAAGTGGCTAAATCCTTATTCTCAATATTCTTCATATTACAGAGTATAGTGGATAGGAATATTTGGTAGTAGGGAATCTGTGAGGAGGATAATAATGAAAAATATAATCAGTGTCAGTCGTTTAAAAAAACGGTTAGAAAATGGACAAGATAATACAGTGATTGTTGACGTGCGCTTCCAATTGGAAGATCCAGATGCAGGGAGAAAAATGTATTTAAAAGATCATCTGCCTGGAGCGGTGTATATGGATTTAAATAAGGATTTATCGGATCGTGCAGAAAAGCATGGTGGAAATCATCCGCTTCCCAATTTAGAAATGTTTGCTGCAAAAGTGGGGAACATTGGAATTGATAATGATACGACAGTAGTTATTTATGATCAGGGAAATGAGATGTTTGCTGCAAGACTATGGTGGTTATTGGAAGTGATTGGCCACGATAAGGTATATATTTTAGAGGGTGGTTATCATCGTTGGATAGAGGAAGGCAATAAAGTAACAGACGAAATACCATCCTTAAATGCAAAAGAATTTCATGCTGTAATTCGCAATGAAAACACAGTAGATATGGAAGAAGTGAGGAAGAAAACAGAAGACAATGCAGCTGTACTTATTGATTCCAGAGCACCCGAACGCTATCAAGGGAAAACAGAGCCATTGTACCGCAGGGCAGGACATATTCCTGGAGCTGTAAATTATTTTTGGAAGGATTTAGTAGCTGCTGATGGCACATGGAAAAAGGGGGAGGATCTCGAGCGGCATTTCTCTGACCTTTCCAAGGAGGATGAAATTATTGTATCCTGTGGTTCTGGTGTATCAGCATGTCCGAATATTTTGGCGTTGAAATCTGCTGGTTTTAAAAATGTAAAGCTGTATCCAGGGAGTTTCAGTGATTGGATTTCCTATGATGAAAATGAAGTTGAAGTAGATGGATAAAAAGCGGTGTGCATGGGTGACAACAGACCAACTTTATATAGACTATCATGATCATGAATGGGGAAGACCTGTTCATGATGACAGGAAATTATTTGAAATGCTCACGCTGGAAGGTGCGCAAGCAGGATTGAGCTGGATTACAATATTAAAGCGCAGGGAGCATTACCGAGAAGCGTTTGATTATTTTGATGTAAAAAAAATCAGCGTGTACAACGATGCTAAGATTGCGGAGCTTGAGCAAAACGAAGGGATCATTCGTAACAAGCGAAAAATAAGATCCGTAATTACAAATGCACATGCGTTTATCAAGGTTCAAGAAGAATTTGGTTCGTTTGATAACTATATTTGGCGATTTGTTGGAGAAACTCCCATTATAAATGAATGGTTATCGATTGAGGAGGTGCCGGCAATAACACCTGAATCTGAGGAAATGAGTAAGGATTTGAAAAAGCGTGGTTTTACATTTGTTGGACCAACGATTTGCTATGCATTTATGCAAGCAACTGGTATGGTAAATGATCATACGAAGGATTGCTTTTTGGAAGATGCCAAAGCATAAAAACATTCTTATCGGCATAAGCGCAACTAAGGCATTCATCTGAAGACTTGGTAAATGTCAAGTTTTCTAGTATAAAGGCAACTAATATTGAAGCAATACCAATATTTTATATTATGGGAAATTGCTTTTCGTTATAGATAGCAGCTTCCTAAAGTAGCAAAGGCAGACTCAATATTAAGTTGCAGTCTGCCTTTATTACACGTATTAAGGGGCTGTAATCCCCCACTAATAAAACGAGTGAAGGTGGAGGATGAACAGTGTCCAAGGGTCTGCAGTTCTCCCTTGCGCTGCTAACATTCAGCGGGAGAGGAAAGGTACCCTCCATTGAATGTAGTATCACTTAATATAATACTAGAGTTTAAAGCTAGTTAGCTGTTCATTTAATTGTTCTGCAAGACCGGCAAGCTCATCAGCACTATGGGAAACCTCTTCCATGGAACTAGCTGTCTGTTGTGCAGAAGCTGCTGCTTGCTCAACTCCTGCAGCAGATTCTTCTGATACAGAAGCAATTTCTTCAATAAGATTGTTCATTGCATTACTATTCCCAGCTATGTCTTTTAAATTAGCTGAAATAGAAGTGATTTTTGTTGTCATCGCAGTAACGGCCTCTTTAATGGTGTCGAAGCTTTGTCTCGTTTCTTCTATATGGTCAGATCCTGTCTGAACCTCGTTATATCCTGAAGACAGGGACTCGACAACATGCTTTGTATCGGACTGGATGGCATTCACGATAGAAGTAATCTCTACTACAGATGTAGCTACTTGTTCCGATAACTTCCTAACCTCATCTGCAACAACAGCGAATCCTTTACCATGCTCGCCAGCTCTAGCAGCTTCTATAGCTGCATTCAATGAAAGCAGGTTGGTCTGGTCTGCAATTTCCTTAATAACAGAAACAAGATTCGAAATTTCCTTTGATTGCTTATCTAGATTTTTCACTCGATCAACCGATTCGGAAACAATTGTGTCAATCCGTTGCATTTGTTGGACAGATTCATTCATTAGTGTTGTTCCATCTGTTGTAAGTGCAAGCACACCCTGTGATGCAGTAGCAATCTCCTGCCCGCTTTTCTCAGATTGAATAACGGTTTTCACAAATTCATTCATGTTTTCCGCGAGGTCAGAGGCACCATTTGCCTGTGTTTCTGCACCAGAAGAAAGTTCCTCCATTGTTAGCGCAATTTGTGTGTTTCCTTCTTTTACTTCGTTAGCTGCTTGTGTCAGTTCTTCACTTCGGCTAGAAACAGCACTACTAGCTGCTGTTACATTTTGTAGTACATGCTGCATATTTTCTTTCATCTGGTTAATGGATGAAGCTAACTGCCCTATTTCATCTTTTCCGCTGTAATTCAGTTTAGCTACGGTTAAGTTGCCGTTAGCTACTTCTGAAGTGATTTTAACAATATGCTTTAAGTTGGACGTTACATTTCTGCTTATGAATGTAAAAATAATAATTCCAGCGATGATAGTAGTTATATTCGCAATTAGCAAAATTGTAGTTACGCTTTCCATGCTTCCGATTGCATTTTCCGTCGCTTCGATTTGCTCCGCTTTCATCGTCTCGATAAGACCATCTACAATTTCTACATTACTCGTTCGAAATCTGTACGTTGTCTCGCGTAATGTATTAGCAAGTGTGGCCTGGTCGTTCTCTATATATGTAACAATTTTATCTGTGAAAGTAGAATTAATCGCAGCATCAGATAGAATGAGTTCTTGATACATGGCTCGTTGTTCATCCGTTACCATAAGTGGTTCCATTTGCTCGACAATTGCATTGAACTGGCTTTGATAATTGTCAAAGCCATCAATGTAAACTGCATTTCTCGTTAGTAAATAATCAGCAATTTGAACATCTTTCGCCTGGATGACAGATGATAGCTCTGTTAGTGTATTAACACGGTCAATATATTCATTAGCTGCCTCTACATCTTGCTGACCCTGTTCCAATTGGAAATAAACCAATAGACTTGAACATGCAACTAATAGGATTGTTGCTATAAATGCATATAAATATTTCTTGCCGATTTTGATATTATGCAAAAGAAATCTTCGCTTTCTTCCAATTTTTTGAGCTGATTTCTGTTTCTTTGTTTGTTTAGTTTTTTTCATTTGCATCTCCATCTCCCCCCTAAGTTCCATTTAGTATATCGGTATATAGGTCAAAAGTATGAAGGTAATTATTAAAAAATTTTTACAAGGAAAAAAATTCTAATACACGTAAGGCTTTGGTTCGGAATAATGGTTAATTTAGCATTGGTTAGGTAAAATAGTGATTGTAGACTGATGGAAGGGAAGATGAGAGATGCAGCATATAACGTTGAATAATGGTATACACATGCCACAGTTAGGTTATGGTGTTTGGAAAGTTCCAAACGAAGAAGTGACAACCCCGGTTGAACAGGCGCTGCAAGCTGGGTACCGTTCGATTGATACAGCTAAAATATATGGGAACGAATCCGGTGTTGGGGAAGCAATTGCAAAGAGTGGTATTGCACGTGAAGAGCTTTTTATCACGACAAAAGTATGGAATAGTGATCACGGTTATGAGAACACGTTAAAGGCATTTGATGCAAGCTTAGGAAGGTTAGGGATTGAATACGTTGATCTGTATCTCATACATTGGCCAGCTCCGAAATTTGACCAATATGTTGAAACATATCAAGCACTAGAAAAGCTCTACAAAGAAGGTCGTGTAAGAGCTATTGGTGTTTGTAATTTCGATATCGAGCATTTGGAACGAATTTTAGAAGTGTGTGAGGTTGTACCAGTAATCAATCAAGTGGAGTGTCATCCATACTTACAGCAAAAGGAATTGCGAGCATTTTGTGAAAAGCATGGGATTAAAGTCGAAGCATACAGTCCACTGATGAATGGTAAAGATGTTTTGGAAAACAATGTTATTAAGGAAATAGCGAAACATCAGGGGAAAACACCTGCACAGACAATTCTTCGCTGGCATCTGCAATCGGATATGGTTGTGATCCCTAAAACAGTAACACCGTCTAGAATGAAGGAGAATCTGGATGTATTTGATTTTGAATTAAATAAAGAAGAAATGGATAAAATTGATCAGCTAGATAAAGGCATTCGTAGTAATGCTGTTCCAAATGAGATGAATAGACGATAATAGAGCAAATCGGCGCATTCGTTATAGCGTCGATTTTTCTTTATAAAAAGTAATGTTCCGATACGCCAGACATGAGAGAGCTCCAATTATGGGATGGCGAAACAAGATCAAAAGGCTAAGCAAGATGAGAAAAGCAGATGGAAGCATATCTCAATACTGTAAGCATCATAAAAAGCGATAAAAGTAGCACCTTTCTTATTTCTAAGGAGGGTGCTTATGTATTGGGATTATTGCAAAGCTGCCTGCAATTCCAAACTATTAGCTATCCAAATACCCGATCTACAGCTTTCTCAAATTCTTGAAAATAATCAGGAGCATTCTCTTTGTTTAATCCATATACATTTTGGAAGCAATCGATTTGTTATACCATCTTTGCTTTTCTCTACCAGCGTTAAACTTTTCCCAGACAGCTTCTCCTTGTTCTCTCAAATCCTTTTCTAAACCAAGCAGGTTATCGAGTTTATCTGCGACAACTAAATATTTCACCTCTGGATCAGCATTTTTTATCATATCAATTGTGTGCTGTTTACGCTCTTGCCATGATTTCGATTTATCTTCCGTGTGTGCTGCGACGAGGCGAGACACCTCCGGTCCAAATTCGAGTTCAATATCCTCTAGCTCTACCAGTGTATCCTCCACAACATCATGCAGGTATCCGGCACAAACTAGCTCCTCCCGAAATCCAGCCGCCTCTAGACGTTCAGCTACACGAACAGGATGGGTTATATAGGGGGCATCGGAATTCTTTCGCTTTTGTCCTTCATGTGCTTTTGCTGCGAATTGTTTGGCCTTCTTCTTCAATGTGACTGCCTCCCTGTCAGGATACGGTTTGTTTCTTTTAATATAACATATAATAAAAATAGAATGCGGATATTTAAAAACATGTTGCGTTCTGTCAATTATACCTATTGAAATGATAAGCGTCACTTCGCTTTCTTTTCACCAAGGAAACAAGTAAACTAGAAGGTAACGTCAATTTAAATTTTGCGGGGGTACTTCACATGGAACAAGGAATCAATCAACGTAAGACCGAACATATTCGTCTTTGTCTAACTGGAAATGTTGAAGGAGTTAATAAGTCAACTGGTTTGGAAGGAATCAGTTTTATACATAATGCGTTGCCAGAAATAAACTTTGCTGATATTGCACTGGATACGAGCTTTCTTGGAAAGGATCTAAAAGCACCATTCTTAGTTAGCTCCATGACGGGTGGCTCAGAGCTTGCAACAACGATTAATCAAAACCTGGCATTAGCTGCAGAAGAGAAACGTTGGGTATTTGCAATCGGTTCAACACGAGCCTTCCTAGAGAGTGATACACATAAGGAATCCTTTTTAATTCGCGAACAGGCCCCAACAATACCAATTATTGCTAATATTGGTGCCGTGCAATTTAATTATGGTTATGGTGCTGAGGAATGCCAACGAATTATTGATAAAACAGGTGCAGATTCAATTGTGCTTCATTTAAACAGCCTGCAGGAAGCAGTGCAAGATGGTGGAGATTTAAACTTTGAATCACTTCTACCTAAAATTGAACAGGTTTGCAAAACATTAGATAGGCCTGTTGGTGTAAAAGAAGTTGGGTTTGGCATTGATGGTACAGTTGCTGAACAATTATATAATGTTGGAATTTCGTATATTGATGTTGCTGGTGCGGGAGGGACATCCTGGAGTCAGGTGGAAAAATTACGCTCGCGTGATCCACTTCGTAAAGCGGCTGCTGAGGCATTTAATAATTGGGGAATTCCAACAAAGGATTGTATAGTCTCAGTTCGCGGCAAGCTCCCTGAAGTCCCGTTAGTTGCTAGTGGCGGAATGAAAACAGGGGTCGATGCAGCAAAAGCAATTACGATTGGAGCAGATGTGATTGGCTTTGCACGTCATTTGCTGCAGGCCGCAACAGAATCTCCAGAAGCAGTGATTGAAACAATGGAGCAAATTGAACTCGAATTAAAAATGACGATGTTTGGCATTGGCGTGAAAAACTTGACAGAATTAAAAAATACAAAACGCGTCAGTATTATGGGTCAATCTTTATTAGAGGAAAACAGCTGAGACAAAGCTGTTTTCTTTTTTCGATGTCTAGGAAATTAAAAATTTGAATGCTGTGAATAACTTAGTTACCTGTACAGCCATGTCCACGAAGCGCTAAAGCCTCAGCCAGCAAGACTCCCTCACCTCATAACACGATAAAGAAGACTTGTCGATTGTCAAGACATGAGGCGTAGTCGCACTTATCCCCTTGCGGTGAAAGCGGGCACCTGACTCCAAGTATAAGGATGGCCGATTAAAACCAGGCTATGCCTAACATCGGCATACCCCTAAAGGGGGCATGTTTCCTTTTAGATGAACTTGACTTTCGCCCGTAGAGGAGAAAGTCATCGATCATCTTATACTTTGGAGTGGATCTCCTACTTAAGAATGTTCGACTAGCCGCAGTCTTGAGCGCAGTCCCTACGTCGCTACCCGGATGCTTGTGCTTTTCTTCTTTGTTTAAGAGGAAGAGAACTTGAAGGATTTGTTTTTCATGTTTCATTGCTCGCCACAGGGGAATAGTGATGAAAAATGAGGGAGTGATGAATAGTGCCTTGGACATTAAATGATTACCCTTCTTCCATGAAAAACTTGAATGAGCTTACGAGAAAAAAAGCAATTGATATTGCCAATTCTATGGTGGATGAAGGCTATGAAGATGATCGAGCAATCCCAATAGCTATTACGCAAGCAAAGGAATGGCGTGAGAATGCTGAGAAGGATGAGATTGAAGATTATAAGAAGCATGGTAAGCCAACAGAGAGGTCAAAGGAAGGTAAAAAATATGACAGTAATCCAGAGCGTTTGGAAGAAGGCGAGCAAGTGATTGCGCATGAGGATGGCTGGGCAGTGCAATCAAGCGGTGCAAAACGTGCTAGTGAGGTTTTCGATAAGAAGGACGAAGCAGTTAAGCGAGCAAAGGAAATTGCCAAAAATAAAGGCACGTCTTTAACGATTTATAAACAGGATGGTACTGTTCAAGATAAACAAACGTTTCATGAATAAGACATTTAAGTAGATAGGCTAATAATAAAAGGGCTGCCAGAACGGGCAAGCCCTTTATTATAATGTTTGGAAACGTCCTTACCACAGTGCACGAATAACTTCATTCCATGCTTCAATCCCAACCAGAATGAAGCACATTGTTTTTAGATCGTGTGCCGGTATGGTACACTATTTTACAGAAAAGTGAGGTGCTTATAATGAAAATCGAAGTATGGTCCGATTTCGTTTGCCCGTTTTGCTATATCGGAAAACGCAGGCTGGAAAACGCAATGGAAAAATTCCCTCATAAAGAGCAGGTTACACTAGAGTATAAAAGCTATCAGCTTGACCCAACAGCTGAGCATATACCGGGAAAAAACTTCTATGAAACATTTTCTGAATTAAAAGGAATTCCACTTGAGCAAGTTAAAACAATGAATCAACAGGTTGGCCAACAAGCTGCCACTGTAGGATTAAATTATAATTTTGATGATATGAAATATGCAAACACGTTTGACGCCCATCGAGTAGCTAAGTATGCTGAGGAAAAAGGTAAAGGGAAAGAAGTTACCGAACGCTTTCTTCACGCGTATTTTACCGAATCTGAGTTGCTAAGTGATTATGACACACTGATTAAACTTGCAGCTGAGGTAGATTTGGATAAAGAAGAAGTGGAACATGTATTGCAATCGGATAAATATCGAAATAAAGTAAACGAAGATATTGATGTTGCGCGTCAAATTGGTGTCCAGGGAGTACCATTCTTTGTATTCAATGAGAAGTATGCTGTCTCTGGAGCTCAGCCAGCTGAAGTATTTGAAGAAGTGCTAAACAAGGTTTGGGAAGAGGAGAAAGAGAAGCCAATTCTCCAATCGTTAAATCCAAAGAAATCTAAGACATCCTTTTGTACAGATGAGGGATGTAATTAATAAGGTTCAAAAAGTCCGGTAATAATGAAACATCGAGAGCAGTAGACCTTCGGCTAAGTTCCGACATGTCCTGTGTCGAACGTCGAAGTCAGCATATCGAGTTTAAGCCCGGTACGGGGAACTTACGCGGCCTCGAACTCCGACGCACAGGACGTGCTAGTGTCGGCTTTGTAAAAGGACGTTGCAAATTTAGCTGATCTCGGTTCTTTTTATCCCCCTTTTTGAACGCGCACTAATTAGAGCCTAAATAATTAAAAACATGCTGTGATGAACTGCACTTCATTGTTAGAGTGTCTCTAACAATGAAGTGCAGTCTTTTTATTTTGTATTTGTAATGCCGATGAATTCAAAAACCTTTAAGTTCGTATGATTTTATTACTATTCGAGGATGGACTAGTGAAGAAACATTGATTTTAAAATGCGTGTCATCTATAATATAATTAATAATGATAATCATTATTAGTTATACAATGAGCGTAACACGAACGTTGTTCAATAATGAAATATCTTTACAAAAACATGTGAAGGCTACAGATAACGTCTTTCCAAAAAGAAGGAGCAGAGGTTAGATGAAACTTCACAGATGAACAGAATCACCTTCCATTGGAAGCGGATTTATAGAAAGATACGAAAACAATGTTGGTGAGAGAGTTCTTGTGTTGCATGTCTAAATTTTAAATATAACATACCATACAATCAGTATATTATTATTGCTGATAATTATTTCACTTATTTAATACTTAAAGAAAGCAGGGCTACGACATGATCGAAATAAAAGGATTGACAAAGAAGTACGGAAATAAATCTATCGTAAAAGATGTATCGGTTCAAATTAAGCCTAACAAAATTACGTCGTTTATAGGGCCAAACGGTGCAGGAAAATCAACGCTACTTTCCATGGTAAGCCGACTGCTAGATTCAGACACTGGAGATGTATTACTAGATAAAAACAATATAAAAAATATGAAATCAAATGAATTCGCTAAGCGCATTGCCATTTTGAGACAAGCAAATTTTTTAAATGTGAAACTAACAATTCGACAATTGGTATCGTTTGGTCGGTATCCATACTCGAAAGGTCGTTTAAATGCTGAGGATAATCGAATCGTCGACCAGGCAATTGAGTATCTGAACTTAGCAGATATTCAACATAAATTCTTAGATGAACTGTCTGGCGGTCAAAAGCAACGTGCATTTATTTCCATGGTTATTGCCCAGGACACAGAATATATTTTACTGGATGAGCCATTGAATAATTTGGATATGAAGCATTCTGTACAAATCATGAAAATATTACGCAAGCTTGTCGATGAGCTAGGTAAAACAGTTGTGATTGTATTGCATGATATTAATTTTGCTTCTGTTTATTCAGACCACATCGTAGCTTTAAGAGATGGACGTCTCGTAAAAGATGGGCCAACACACGAAATTATTAATTCAGAGGCATTAAATGAAGTCTATGATATGCATATTCCAGTTCATATGCAAAACGGTTGTCGTTTTTGCGTATACTTTGACTCCCATTAAGATAATTTTAAAAGTAGTTAACAGTTCCGTGCTTCCAGCTGCTAAGTTTAGTCCATAATTGTTTTCTTGTAAATGTCTAAACCGCATACCTTTTAAATGTATAATCTAGGAAAAACATCTTCTCTACGGCAATTTAGCTTCAGGCTGGTGCAGCTAACTGAGAACGATTAACCTAACCATGCGTGCTTCCTTCATAGGTAGCACGCATGTCTATGGTGCGGAACTTAGTTTTTAATCAATTGGTTGTATCTTTTCAGGAAGCTTGTGTTTAAGCGGTTTCTTTCATTGTTTAAGTGACTATTCTCATACGAATCCTTCTGTATCGCATCTGCAATTGAGAATGGGATGGGAATAATTGGATTTTTGAGCTGATGATTTATGCACAAGGTATAAGTTTAAAAAATTTAAGCTTTCAAAATACAGTTGACAACGCTTCTTGATTTGATATACTTTAAATAGATTTATTGAGATTGATTATCAATATCAATTGTGTCGTGTTGCAGCTATGCACTATAGTAAAATGAAATAATAATTCTTTAACTCACGCACTAAAATATAACATAGATATTAATTTCATCAATTCAATAGTCTACTCGTCTATAAAACTTACATAAGGGAAGAGGTAGAAGAAATGAGAAAGTCTAATTTTAAATCAGCATTTATTATAGCTATTTTTGCAATTTTTGCTTTGGTGTTGGCAGCTTGCTCAGATTCAGGTAATGATGAAACGGATGAGGGAGCGAATGATTCTGCTGAAACAGAAGAGCAAGCAGATGATTCTGCTGAAGCTGCAACGGTCGAAATCACGGATGCTCATGGAACTGTTACAGTCCCAGTAAATCCAAAGAATGTCGTTGCTTTAGATAATAGAACTTTTGAAACATTATCTGATTGGGGTATTGAATTATCTGCTGCTCCAAAGGATGTAATGCCTGCAGATTTACCATATGTAGCTGATGAATCAGTTCAAAACATTGGAAATCACCGTGAACCAAACCTTGAAGTTATAGCAGCTGTAGACCCTGAAGTTGTAATTGTCGGTCAAAGATTTGCTAGCTATTATGAAGAT
Organism: Oceanobacillus profundus; assembly: GCF_003515705.1. Taxonomy (GTDB): domain Bacteria; phylum Bacillota; class Bacilli; order Bacillales; family Amphibacillaceae; genus Oceanobacillus; species Oceanobacillus profundus. The sequence continues at coordinate 96,885 of NZ_QWEH01000010.1, read as the reverse complement.
ATAAAAGAATTAGTGCCAAATGCAGCTGTTATTGATCTTAATATTGATGTTTCCGAGGAAGCTGCTACCCCTGGAGAAAACTTGGTAAATGGATTTAAGGATTCTACGTTCGCTTTGGGGCAAATTTTTGATAAAAATGAAGAGGCTGAACAATTGGTAGCTGATTTTGATCAAGCTATCGAAGAAGCTCAGTCTGCATATAACGGGACAGATACAGTCATGAGTGTTATAGTATCTGGTGGAGACATTGCTTTTTCAGCTCCACATTCTGGACGTGTTTGGGGACCGTTGTATGATATTTTTGAATGGACTCCGGCTTTAGAAATTGACCAAGCTTCTGCAGACCACGAAGGTGATGATATTTCTGTTGAAGCTATTGCACAAACCGATCCTGATTGGATTTTCGTACTAGACCGTGATGCTGCGGTATCATCTTCAACTGATGCAGTTCCTGCTCAGGATGTTATCGATAATTCACCTGCTCTTCAAAACACAACTGCCGTTTCTGAAGAACAGTTAGTTTATGCACCAGCAGACACGTATACAAATGAATCAATACAAACTTTTATAAAGTTATTTGAAGATCTTGCAAATACTTTAGCTGAGTAGTATAGAGGAGTATAACTATAGTGCCTAAAAATATAATAAGAATGTTTGGGGCTGAGAACTCTCAGCCCCAACGTTCTAATCATCATAAAGTATGGACGAAACCTTTTATATTAGCAATCATAGTTGTTATTATTCTCGGTATTATTTCAATGTTTACTGGGGTTTATGATATACGGGGACAAGAGGATGGAATGGAAATGTTTTTCATCACTCGTATTCCAAGAACAGCTGCATTAATGTTAACTGGAGCTGCAATGGCAATGGCAGGACTCGTAATGCAACTTATTACACAGAACCGCTTAGTTGAACCAACTACAACTGGAACAATTGAATGGGCAGGCTTGGGATTGATTTTTGCTTATTTATTATTCCCGGCGCCAACTTTAGTCCAAAGAATGACTGCGGCAATCATTTTTTCCTTTATTGGAACGATGGTTTTCTTTTTGTTTTTAAGAAGAGTTAAACTTCGTTCGTCTTTAATTGTCCCGATTATTGGGATAATGCTAGGAGCGGTCATTTCTGCAATTTCCACTTTTGTTGGGCTCGCTTTTCAAATGTCACAAAATGTTGAAACCTGGTTTGTAGGTTCTTTTGCATCGATTCAAGTTGGAAGATATGAATATTTATGGCTGATTGTTGTCATTACTATTTTTATTTTTATCTATGCTGATAGATTGACTTTAGCTGGATTAGGAGAAGATGTTACAACAAGTCTAGGAGTAAGCTATAATAAGATTGTTCTTATTGGTACGGGTCTTATTGCTGTGGCAGTTGGAATTGTCGCAGCTGTTATTGGAAATTTACCTTTTTTAGGTTTAATAGTACCAAATATTGTTTCCATGTTTAGAGGTGATGATCTTAGGAGTAATTTGCCTTGGGTATGTGTGTCCGGGATGGGTGCTCTAACCATTTCTGATATAATATCCAGGACAATTATAATGCCATTTGAAGTACCTGTCTCTTTGATACTTGGAACAGTGGGCGCAGTCGTATTTATTGTAATTTTATTAAGAAGAAGGAGGCTAGGATAACAAATTGGAATATACGAATAAAAAAAATGTCAAAATTGTTTCTAGCCTTCCTAATAAGAATAGAGCAGCTAAAGCTTTTCGTTCTAAGAAGGAGGAAAAGCGTTATTGGATATTGTTGATAACGTTGATTGGATTAGGTGTTCTTTCTTCATACGGACTTTTAGTTTATAACAATCCAGTTCCAGTAGATTCCCCTTCCTTTATCCCAGTCGTTGAAAGAAGAATGGTAGCTATTGTTGCAATGATTATTGCTGCGATTTGTCAAAGCCTGGCGACGGTTGCTTTCCAATCGGTTACGAATAATCGGGTAATCACTCCTTCACTTTTAGGATTTGAAGCACTTTACTCCACCATACATACGGGTACAATGTTTTTCTTTGGTGCCAGCGTATTTATAGGTTATAGTGGCACTGGACCATTTTTATTGCAAGTGGTTGTTATGGTCTTAATGTGTTTGATACTTTATGGATGGTTGCTATCCGGAAAGTATGGAAATTTACAGCTTATGCTATTGGTTGGAATCATTATTGGTACAGGTTTAAGGTCTTTGTCAACTTTCATGAGAAAACTGCTTGCACCGGCTGAATTTGATATTTTGCAGGCAAAATTGTTTGGTTCTGTCAATAATGCGGACCCAGAGTATTTTTCTATTGCGATTCCAATCGTAATAATTGTTGCATTACTTCTTCTTGCTTATTCAAAAAATTTAAATGTATTATCACTTGGAAAGAATATTTCTACATCTTTGGGAGTAAATCATCAATTTAGTATCATTTATGTTCTTGTATTAGTTTCCATTTTGATGTCAGTCTCAACGGCTTTGGTTGGACCACTTACTTTCTTTGGGTTTTTGGTTGCAACGTTGAGTTATCAGCTGGCGCCAACTTATGATCATAGATATATTTTCCCAATGGCTCTTGCAACCGGATTTTTGATACTAACTGGTTCATATTTTATCATGAATCATGTATTTAACGCGCAAGGTGTAGTTTCAATTATTATCGAAATCGTTGGTGGATTAACATTCTTAATTATAATTTTAAAGAGAAAGACTTTATAATAATTTGAGTTTACGATGTACTTTTATATCCTCATCTGTTAAAGGCCGTGTGTGATTGCCTTCAACAGATCGGAGGGTATTTTTTTGCTATCTGTCTTAGGAAAAGAGATCGTCGAGAGCCTTTCTCTACCTTTCAAAGCAAAAGTAAGTAATTTTTGTTATGGAAATGTAAATAAACGCTTTAAACCCTGCTACAATAGCAATTACTGAATTAACAGCTATTTTGTTTCCACTTGAAATCATATATAGATGTGTGGTTGAATGGAAGAAGACTTAATAGAAGCGAGGGAGTCCATTATGAAAAAGTTAAGTGTGCTATCACTGGCGTTCTTAGTCATCATCATGCTAGCTGCATGTGGGAATGATGAGACGAAGGAAAATGAAAATACAGAAGGCGACACTTCAGAACAACCTGCTGCACAACAGGAATTAGAATTTACGGATGAAGAAAAACTGGATGAAAAAGATCCGGTTGCTGTTGTTAATGGAGAAGAAATTTCAGGATCGGATTATAACCCGATATATACACAAGTAAAATCAACAATGTATCAATATGGACAAGATGTAAGTAATCTTGATATGATCAAAGATCAGACTGTATCCATCCTTGTTGAACAGACTCTTATTAAACAGGATGCCGAAAATGAAGGTATCAAAGTGACAGATGAAGAAGTACAAGAAGAACTAGTTAGTATTAAGGAAACAAGTGGTGAAGACCAATTTACCACTCTCTTGGAACAGTTACAATTGTCAGAGGATGAGTTCAAAGAGCAGCTCACGGGTGAGTTAGTAACAAGAAAGTATATGGATTCGGAATTTGAAGTAGAAGTGACAGACAAGGAAGTACAAGAGTACTATGATCAGCTAAAAGAGCAAAATGGAGAAATTGGTAAGCTAGAAGAAGTTGAAGGACAAATTAAAGATGTGCTTACAAATGAAAAGCAAAGTGAGCAACTGCGGACAAGAATTGATGAATTGAAAGAAAACGCAGAAGTTGAGAATGTATTGTAAAAGAAAAGCATCGCATCTTTTAGTAAATGGTTTCGTTTTGAGGTGCATATTAGTTAAATGACAAGCTAAATGGCATACGAATTGACGTATGCCATTTTATTGTTATATCAAGGTATAGATTATATATTATGTTGTTTTGACACTCAAATATTCAATGTTTTTCAACCAGAGATATTGTACGGAAAATACGAATATTGGAATGGCAACACTTCTCAATCTGTGCATAAAATAGAAAATAAAAGTGTTACAATTGAGTAAGACGAATTGAAAGAGCATACGGATTTAAATTATAGTATCGTATCGAGCATTTTGAAAAATTGTGCCATCTGTTCATCTGTGCCAATCGTAACCCGAACATGGTTATCAATCATAGGTACCTTAAAGTATCGAATAAGTATATCTTTTTCTTTTAAAGCTGTATATAACTCCCCTGCGTCTTTGTTAGGATGTGTTGCAAAAATAAAATTTGTTTGGGAGGGCAGGACAGTAAATCCGCGTTTTTCCATTTCAACAATGGTCCATTCCCTTGTTCGAATTATTTTCTCTGTCGTCTCGTTAAAATAAGACACATCAGCCATAGCAGCTTCTGCTCCAGCAATAGCCAATCGATCGACTGTATAGGAATTCACTGAGTCTTTAATGCGGGTCAATCCTTCAATTAGATTCGGATGACCTAACGCAAATCCGACCCGCAGTCCGGCCAAGGATCTCGATTTGGACATGGTTTGAATAACAAGCAGATTTTCATAGGAATTGATTAAGGAAACAGCAGATTCTGCTGCAAAGTCGATATATGCTTCATCCACAATGACAACTTGTTCAGGGTTGTTATCCAAGATTTTCTTTACCGTATCAATTTCCATATAAATACTGGTTGGCGCATTTGGATTTGGAAAAATAACGCCTCCGTCTGATTGGTAGAAATCCTCTATCGGTATCGTAAAATCATCCTGAAGGGCAATTTCCTCGGCTGGAATACCGAATAGCTTCGCATATACGGGGTAAAAGCTATATGAAATAGCTGGATAGCGAATGGCTTTGTTGCTATCAAAAAAAGCCATAAACGAAAAGGCAAGAACTTCATCTGATCCATTTCCAACGAAAACATTTTCCTTGGATAAGGAATTGAGTGCTGCGATAACCTCCCTTAATTTGTCTGTTGTTGGTGAAGGATAGAGATTTAATGTTTGTTCACTTTCTTTTTGGATTGCCTGTATAACTTTTGGTGATGGACCATACGGATTCTCATTCGTATTTAATTTAATTACATTAGCACGATTGATTTGCTCCCCAGGGATATAGGGGGTACATCGCTTTGCCATGTCGCTCCAAAATTTACTCACGATTTTGACCTTCCTTTTGAATATGTCTTTTCATTAATTCGTTTTTTATATCGGAAAGGGATACATCCATAAGTTCCATCAATACGAGTGTATGATACGTAAGATCAGCTATTTCGCTAGTAAGCTCTTGTTTATCGTTATTCTTTGCCCCGATAATGACTTCTGACGTTTCTTCTCCGACCTTTTTAAGCACTTTATCGATTCCTTTTTCAAAAAGATACGATGTGTACGTACCGTCAACAGGATTATCGCGGCGATCCTTAATTTTCGCAATTACGCTATGGACGATATCGTGTGCCGGGATATCATTTGTATAAAGTTCATTGTAGAAACAGGATTCATTACCGGTATGACATGCTGGTCCGAGCGGATTAACCTGAACCAATAATGCATCCGCGTCACAATCATAAGAAATTCTTATGATTTGCTGTTTATTTCCGGATGTTTCTCCTTTATTCCATAGCTTCTGTCGCTTTCTTGAGAAAAACCATGTTTCATTGGTTTGGATTGTTTTGTTTAATGCATCCTGGTTCATATATGCTAATGTTAAGACGTTTCCTGTCCCTGCGTCTTGTACAATGGCAGGGATTAAGCCATTATCATCAAAGACAAGCTGTTCGATATTTACTCTCATTTTCTTTCCCTCCTGACGATGATATTATTTTCCTGAAGATAGATCTTGAGGTCAGGTATTTGAATCTCATCATAGTGAAATACAGATGCAGCAAGTGCAGCATCCGCACCTTGCTCTAATACAGCAAGAAAATGCTCTTTTATACCAGCTCCACCGCTTGCAACAATTGGAATATTAACGGTATCGGCAATAGCTTTGGTTAATGAAATATTATAGCCATCTTTCTCCCCGTCTGAATCCATTGCATTAATGACAAGTTCTCCAGCACCAAGCTCTTCTCCTTGCTTGGCCCATTGAATGGCATCTATTCCCGTATCGTAACGACCACCTTTTGTAAAAACGTTCCACTGATTTGGTGCTACTTCCTTTGCGTCAATCGATAAGACAATGCACTGGCTGCCAAATTTCAAAGCGGCATCCTTGATAAGTTGCGGATTTGTTACAGCTGCACTATTGATAGATACTTTATCTGCTCCGGAGCGGAGAACTTGATGGATATCCTCAACCGTTCGTATGCCACCACCAACTGTAAATGGAATTGCGATCTCTTTGGCAACTTGCTCAACGACATCGAGAAATATATCGCGTTCTTCATTGGATGCTGTAATATCATAAAAAACAAGTTCATCAGCGCCGGCTTCGTTATATCTTTTGGCTAATGCCACTGGGTCATCAACATCCTGGATATTTTGAAATTTTTTTCCCTTTACCACCCGTCCTTTATCAACATCGAGACAAGGGATAATTCGTTTAGCGAGCATAGAAATTTTCCTCCGTTAACGATTCAAAATTCAATGTGCCGTCGTATAATGCTTTCCCAATAATCGCACCATACATGTTCAGTGATTTTAGCTTGCGTATATCTTCCTCTGTTGAAACACCGCCAGATGCAATGACATCCATGCTTGTTGCTTCATTCACAGCTTGCAGCTCTTCAAAATTCGGTCCTTGCATCATGCCATCCTTCATAATGTCCGTGTAGACAATTGTTTTAACGCCAATCTGTTCAAGTTCAGCGACAAGATCGATGGCTTTGACGGTACTTGTTTCTGTCCAACCATCTGTAGCGACATAGCCATTCCGCGCATCAATGGAAACGGCGATTCGAGATCCGAACTTTTCGACGGCCTCTTTTAAAAAGGCTTTGTCGTTAATAGCTGCTGTACCAATAATCACGCGAGCGATGCCTGCAGCAAGGTAATCTTCTATCGTATCAAGTGAACGAATACCTCCACCGACCTGAACAGGGATTTCCGTTTGTTTGGCGATTGCTTTAATGGCGTCTTGATTTAAGGAGTCACCAGTTTTAGCACCGTCTAGATCAACCGTATGCAGGTATGCTGCTCGCTTTTTCTCCCATTGTAAAGCCATATCCGTTGGGGAATTGCCATAGATTTTTTCTTTGTTATAATCCCCTTGGATAAGGCGCACACAATTTCCGCCGCGAATATCAATTGCAGGGAATAAAATCATGAAATCATCTCCTCGTAGTTTGCAAGTAATTGAATGCCGATATCACCGCTTTTTTCCGGATGGAATTGCATACCTGTAATATTCCCTTGCTGGACAATAGCAGGAATGCGGCCACCATATTCGGTGCTGCCAACAAGTGTAGCTTCCTCCAATTCCTCGACGGCATAGGAATGAACAAAATAAACGTAAAAATCATCTGGTAGATGTAGAGTTAACAAACTTTTATTATGCTTTGTAATGGTATTCCACCCCATATGCGGGACTTTGACCGTTTCCTTAATCCGACTGACATTCCCTTTTAGTAGCCCGAGACCATCCCAATCGCCATCCTCATAGCTTTTGTCATAAAATAACTGCATGCCGAGACAGATGCCGAGTATTGGTTTTCCAGCTTGAACCTCTTGTTTAATTACATCTGATAATCCTATTTTATTGATTGCATCCATTGCATCCTTAAAGGCGCCTACACCAGGAAGAATGATTGAAGAAGCATTCCTGATTACTTGTGGATCGGTTGTTAATACTGATTCCTTATTTAGTTTTGCAAGCGCAAATTGTAGGCTTTTAATATTTCCAGCACCATAGTCAATGATTGCGATCATCTTGTTTCTTCCTTTCCGTTAAAAATCTCCTGTCTGTTAGTCTCTCTTTATTTATAAGCTGCCCTTTGTGGAAGGGATTCCTTTCACTCGTGGATTTAATATCGTCGCTTGATCTAATGCACGACCGAAGCCTTTGAAAATGGACTCAATCATATGGTGAGTGTTATTTCCATAAGCCAGGTTAATATGAAGTGTTACCTTGGCATTGCTAACAAATGCTTGGAAAAATTCCTCGACAAGCTCGGTATCGAAATCACCGACTTTATCTTTTAGTCCTTCTACGTTGTATACGAAGTAGGGTCGTCCGCTAATGTCTAAGGAAATAGTTGACAGAGCCTCATCCATAGGCGTTGTTACCGTTGCATATCTTGTAATTCCTTCTTTATTCCCTAAAGCCTGCTGAAATGCTTGACCCAATGCAATACCAATATCCTCAACAGAGTGATGCTGATCGACTTCTAAATCCCCATTACATGTGACTGCTAAATCAAATAAACCGTGCTTTGTCAGTAACAAAAGCATATGGTCTAAAAAACCGACACCTGATCGGATAGTGGCATTTCCAGTTCCATCAATGGTTAAGTCTAACTCGATGGATGTTTCGGCTGTTGATCTTTCAATTTTTGCTTTACGCATTCGGGTCATCCTTTCTAATCTGAATGGAATTGGCATGGGCAGTGAGCCCCTCCACTGTAGCGATTTTGATAATTGAATCAGTAGCTTGCAGCAGTGCCTCTTCGGAATAACTAATAATGCTCGATTTTTTCATGAAATCATATACACCAAGTGGGGAGGCGAATTTTGCCGTCCCATTCGTTGGCAGGGTATGATTTGGACCTGCAAAATAATCTCCTAATGGTTCTGGTGAATAATTTCCGAGAAAGATCGCGCCAGCGTTTTTAATATTAGAAAGACTATCATATGGTTTTTCAATCATTAGCTGTAAATGCTCTGGTGCAATTTCATTTACAACAGAAAAAGCTTCTTTTAGATTCGCTGTGACGATTATTTTTCCATTTTGCTTTAGTGATTGTGTAATTATTTCGCTTCGTTCAAGTACGTTTGTTTGCTTTTCAACCTCTGCTAGAATTTGTTCGGCCAATGCTTCACTCGTTGTAATGCAAATGGAGCTTGCCAATTCATCGTGCTCTGCTTGTGAAAGTAAATCGGCTGCAACAAAGCTCGGTGGGGCAGTCTGATCTGCAACAATACAGATTTCACTAGGTCCTGCAATCATATCAATCGCTACATCCCCATAAACCCATTTTTTTGCTCTTGCCACAAAGGCATTTCCGGGACCAACGATTTTGGCGACCTTTTCAATTGTTTCTGTCCCATAGGCCAATGCAGCAATAGCTTGTGCCCCACCAACCTTATAAATCGTGTCAACTCCAACAAGCTGTGCAGCAACAAGTACGTGAGGATTAATCTTTCCATTCGCTTGTGGAGGTGTTGTAAGTACGATTTTCTCTACACCAGCAATTTTGGCGGGGATGACATCCATTAACACCGTGGAAGGATAGGCTGCTTTTCCCCCTGGAACATACACACCAACTTTTTCAATCGGGGTTACCTTTTGGCCGAGTAAGATACCAGGTGCTTTATTCACAAACCAGGATTGTTCCTTTTGTTCTTTATGAAATGCTTCAATATTTTCCTTGGCTTGCTTTAAAGCATCAAGAAATCCAGCATCTACTTGTTTTTTTGCCTCCAGTAATTCCTCCTCAGATACGATGAGGGAATCTAATACTACATGGTCAAATTTATTCGTGTATCGATATAATGCTTCATCTCCATCTTTTCGAACCCCGCTAATAATTTCTAGCACATCTTGGTCAAGCTCTTGTTCCTTCAGCTGATCTGAAGTACTAGCTTTATAAACCTGTAAAAATTCCTCTTTTGTTTGTATGTTCATTGCTACCCCTCCAATGCTGACTTTAACTGGGAGATAAATTGCTGTACTTCGGTTGATTTTGTTGCAAAGCTCGCTTTATTAACAATTAATCTCGTACTAATAGGTTCAATATTCTCAAGAACGGTTAGTCCGTTTTCTTTTAATGTGTTTCCAGTTTCTACAATATCAACAATCAAATCGGCAAGCCCGATTAGTGGAGCCAATTCAACAGATCCGTTTAGCTTAACAATTTCAATTGCTTCGCCCTTTTTATCGAAATGTTTCTGTGCAATGGCTGGATATTTTGTTGCAATTGTCAGCAGCTGTCCTTTTTCAGGGGTATAATTCTTTTTTCCTGCGACTGCAAATTTACATTTCCCAATTTTTAAATCCAGTAGTTCATAAACATCTGCTTTGGATTCAAGGATATTATCTTTGCCGACAATTCCAATATCAGCAGCCCCTTTTTCGACGTAGGTCGGGACGTCAATTGCTTTAACGAAAAGAAGTTTAATCGATCTGTCACTGTTATAAAAAACAAGCTTTCTACTATCCTCGTGAAAATCATTAAATTGTACGTCCGTCTTTTCCAATAGGGCAATCGTGCTTTTAGCTGGACGTCCTTTAGCAAGTGCCAATGTTATAGGTTGCAATTAGAAGCCCTCCTTGTGAGCCTGAAGCAGCGTAACGAGTTCATCTGCTTTTGAAAATGTCTGTTTGATTTGTTCGTTGGAAAAAAGGTTTTGTTCTTTTTCGAAGCGGATTATCGAATTAGAAGAAATGGGATTTCTATTACTTGGATCATTCCGAAAACTTAAAACCTGATATCCCTTATTTCTTAGTTCAAATGCAGCTGTTAAAGCTTCTCGCTGTTTTTCTTTTGTATAATAAATGACTGTATCTACTAGAGCTTTAGGAGCTTTTGCCAATCTTTGCTCTAAAATTGCTTGAATAAGTAAATCTACTTCAAATGCGAAACCGATCGCAGGCATTACGCTGTCTAGTTGTTTTCCTAAATGATCATATCTCCCACCCATTAATACAGGCTGACCAATTCGGTCGACAAATCCTTGAAAGATGATGCCGGTATAGTAATTCATATTATTAATTAATCCGAGATTAATAGCGACATAATCCTCAACACCGTAGTCCTTAATTAATGCAAATACGTCAATTAAATTTTGCAAAACATGCTGCATATGGGCGCTGCGAATAATCTTTTCTGCTTGCTGAATAACTTGAAGCGGATCCCCGTATAGAAGAGGAATCGATTGGATTGCTTTCTTTAATTCTTCTTCAATCGCCATTCCTTCAAGGAATAATTCCATATCCGCTATATTTTTTGATTGAATTAGAGCCTGAAGTTGCCCTAAGTCTTGTTCAGAGAGTTCGGCTTGTTGGATAAGCTCCTTAAAGAATCCCGCATGCCCAATTTCAATTTTGAAATTTTTAAAGCCTAAATCTTTTAATGTATGGATGGCTAGCATGATAATTTCTGCGTCTTCCTCAGGTGTATTCTCCCCGAAAAATTCAACGCCTGCTTGTGTGCTTTCTTTTTGATTTGGCATCTCCTGTGATTGACGAAATACATCCATTACATAGAAAAGCCGTTGCCAGAAGGTATTATTTGCTTGGTTTACTGCTGCCATCATCCGGGTAATTGGAATGGTAACATCTGGACGTAAGACGAGGATTTTCCCTGTCGTATCAATGACTTTAATCATGTCATCTTTTTTTACCGTACCAGTAATGTTCGAATACATCTCATAGTTTTCAAAGGCTTTCGTCCGTACTTGTTTATAGCCATAGGTAGTAAAGCGATTTTTCAATGTTGCAATAAGATTATCTCTTACTTGAAAATCTTCTACATGCTTATTTCGGCCGTTCAGCGTGTATCGTTGCATCTATAAAACTCCTTTTTAACTTTAATACTTTATCGCTTTAACTAAGTAAAGTTATATAGTATTATAATTAGTATATTCATAAAAGTCAACACCAAATAAAAGCAGAAGCATCTGGTTAGCAAATGGGGAGTCCGCTAAAGCTTCAGCACTGGAACTGACGAAAAACAGGAGATGATAAAATGTTTGATTACCACATTCATAGTGATTTTTCAGCAGATTGTAAGACGCCGATGGAAACTACGATTGAAAAAGCGATCAGTATCGGCCTTGAAGAAATTTGTTTTACCGAACATATTGATTATGATTACCCAGATAAGGATTGGATATTTGAGTTTGACTTGAAACAGTACGATAAGAAAATAAAACATCTGCAGCAAAAATACAGCAAGCAGATTCGCATTAAAAAAGGTGTAGAAATTGGTGTGCAACCGCACTTGTTAGCGCGATATGAAAGATTAATGCAAGATGAAGTGTTTGATTTTGTTATTTGCTCCATGCATGCAACTGCTGGGATGGACCTTCATTCCGGAGAATTCTTTAAGAGAAAAACAGTTGATGAAGCATTTCAAATGTATTATGAAGAATTACTTGCATGCATTAGCAAATTTAAAAGCTTTAGTATTCTTGGTCATATTGATCTTGTTAAACGATATACGGAAGAAAAGAGTACGAATCATTTCCACGAGATTTTAGAAGTCATTTTTAAAGAAATTATTCCAGCTGGGAAAGGAATTGAATTAAATACGTCAGGCTATCGCTATGGTTTAGAAAGTGGGATGCCAAGCACTGATATTTTAAAATTATATAAGGAATGTGGGGGAGAAATCATTACGGTTGGATCGGACTCTCATGTGGAAACAACATTAGCATATCAATTTAAGGACGCGTTTGAGTTGCTAGACACTATCGGCTTTAAACACATTGCGACATTTGAAGATGGAAAGCCAGTATTTCATCCGGTTGCAAGCCTCATTAAATAGATAAGAAATTTCTATGAATTTTTACGTGTTGAGGCGATTGTAGGGGTGTGAGATGGTATAATAATGGTGTTCAATTAACATATGTAGCTGGTGGTTGTTTATGAAATCTATTAAAAAAATGTTTTTAATAATTGCAGGCACTATTTCATTAGTGCTTGGTGTATTGGGGATAATGCTGCCATTATTGCCGACAACACCATTTCTTTTGCTTTCAGCTGCTTGTTATGTTCGGAGCTCTGATAAATTATATCAATGGTTAATCACGAATAAATATGTCGGCTCTTATATATTGAATTATCGTGAGGGAAAAGGGATACCATTAAAAGCTAAGATTGTTAGCGTTAGTCTATTATGGGTTTCGATGCTGTATACGATTGCGTTTGTGATTCCTTTAGTAATGGTAAAAATTCTGTTATTCCTAATTGGTTCTTATTTTACATGGTTTATTCTGAAACAGAAAACACTAAGGAAAAGTATGCAGGTGAGGTAATGTATTTTATTAAAAAACATAAGGTAAAAATAACAATGGTATTGGTATTAATTGTCGGGTATATCACGTATATTTCGATGCCTAATAAGGCGAAGTCTGAGCATTATACTGGTGATCCAACCGTGTTTATTCATGGTTATAAAGGTACGAAGAATTCCTTCGGCTATATGCTTGATCGTTTCGAGCATGAATACGGCTGGGGGAATAAAGGGTTTATCTATTACGTTACTAAAGAAGGACGAATCCGTGATTACAATTTAAACAAAGGAAGGTATGCTCCTACGTTTATTCAAATTATTTTAGAAGATAATCGGGCAAGTTTCGCTGATAGTGCTGAGTGGATATCAGCAGTTCTATTGCAAATGAAGGAAAAATACAAAGTTGATTCTGTAAATATTGTAGGACACTCAATGGGTGGAATACTTGCGCTTAAATATACAATGGAATATGCAGGTAATGGTTATCCAGAAGTGAATAAGCTTGTTTCCATTGGGAGTCCGTTTGACGGCATTTATAGTGAAGCATATTTCCAAATTCATAAAGATGCTGCAGCTGAGGATCTAAAGCCGGATTCGCTGGCATTTCAACTGCTGCGAGAAAGTTCATTTCCTGAAGGTGTTCAGGCACTGAATATTGGGAGTACTGGTGATGCTGTTGCACTCCCAGAAAGTGTGCAGGCTTTACGAATGACTGTACCAAGTGACCAATTACAGGAAATTATAATTGAAGATCATACACTGGGCCATAGTGCATTACACGAGAGTATAGAAGTAGATAAAATGATTTATTCATTTTTGTGGCAAGATGAAGGACAATAACTTACAATGGATAAAGATTGTTTGTGAAAAGTCACCATTTATTTATTTGGTGATTTTTTAAGCAGATAGTGAACAATAATAACTTTCTATCTGCGTCCACGTAATAGCATTCACTATGGGAGGCTTGGTGAATGTAATTTTTTCTAAATAGCCTTCCCGAAAAAATGATAACTTGTTAAAGGAATGATAGGAGTGGCAATGAATCATCATCTGTACGAAAAACTAATAGCATTAACATCTGAGCGTAATGTGATGGTGAACGAACACTTGAAAAATCATACGTATACCCGTTTAGGTGGGCAGGCAGATTTTTATGTAACGCCGGAAACATATGAACAAGTACAGCAGATTATTAAGTTAGCAAATCAAGAAAATATAGCTTTTACGATGCTTGGAAATGGCTCCAATCTAATTGTGAAAGATGGTGGGATTCGTGGCATCGTCATGAATCTGCAAAAACTTTCTGCGATAAAAACAGATAGCAACAGGATGATCGCTCAAAGCGGTGCGCGAATTATTGATGTTTCACGAGAGGCATTAAAAGAAGAGCTAACTGGCTTGGAATTTGCGTGTGGTATACCTGGATCTGTTGGTGGTGCATTATATATGAATGCCGGAGCGTATGGCGGTGAAATCAAGGATGTACTGACAAGTACGTTGGTCGTTAACCGAGAAGGAGAGCTTCTCACATTAACTGCAGAGCAATTGGATTTAGATTACCGTACAAGTAATATACCGGAACATGGGTACATCGTTTTGGAAGCAACCTTTACTTTAAAAGCCGGTGATCCAAAAGCGATTAAGGAAGTAATGGATGATTTAACATACAAACGTGAGTCAAAGCAACCATTAGAATACCCATCCTGTGGAAGTGTATTTAAACGTCCGCCAGGCCATTTTGCTGGAAAATTAATCCAAGACAGTGACCTTCAAGGAAAGCAAATTGGCGGTGCGCAAGTCTCGCTCAAGCATGCGGGCTTCATTGTTAATAAAGAGAATGCAACAGCAAAAGAATATATTGAACTGATCCATTATGTACAGAAAACCGTAAAAGAGAAATTTAAAGTCAATCTAGAACGGGAAGTAAGAATAATTGGTGAGGATCCAGTAGAATAAAGCTAAGCTGTAATCATCGGGTGGTTGCAGCTTTTCTTATGTCTTGAACAATCTCTCTGCCCGAACAGCTATGACACCAAAACCCGAAATAAAACACCTACCTGCACAGCTATGACACTAAAACCCAAATTAAAGCACCTACCTGCACAGCTATGACACTAAAACCCAAATTAAAGCACCTACCTGCACAAATATGACACCAAAACCCAAATTAAAACACCTACCTGCACAACTATGACACCAAAACCCAAATTAAAACACCTACCCGTACAGCTATGACACCAACCTCAAAAAAACAGCCGCTCCACACACTCACAATATCCAAATCAAATTTAAAAGGTATTACCCCAACCGAACGGAGTAATACCTTTAATCTATCCTCTAAACCGGCGCAAGAATCCTTGCAATCTTTCATTCTCAGAATGCTCGATAACCTCGCTTGCCGTTCCTTGCTCTGCAATAACACCTTCATCAAGAAACAGCACTTTATCTGCGATATCAAGAGCAAAGTCCATTTCGTGTGTAACAAGCACCATTGCCATATCCTCATGTTTCGCAAGATCACGTATAACCTCAAGCACTTCGCCGACCAGCTCTGGGTCAAGTGCTGATGTTACTTCATCAAATAACATAATCTTCGGCCGCATGACAAGTGCACGGGCCATAGCGACACGCTGTTTTTGCCCGCCGGAAAGCTGATTTGGATAGCTATCCAATTTGTCCCCAAGCCCCACACGTTCAAGCATTTTAACAGAGCGATCGCGAACCTCTTCTTTATTTTCCTTTTTTACATGAATCGGAGCTGTCATGCAGTTCTCTAAGATTGTCATATGCGGGAAAAGGTTGAAATGCTGGAATACCATTCCGATATCTCCACGAACTTCTCTTAAATGCTTTTCATTCGCTTTTACCATCTTCTCTTTCTTTTTCATCTTCCACAGATTTTTACCATCCACAATAATATCACCAGAGGATGGCTCCTCCAATGTCATCAGCATGCGTATGATTGTTGTTTTTCCAGACCCACTTGGCCCGATAACAGCTACTTTTTCAGCTGGCTTTATATCTAAATTAATCCCTTTTAAAACGTCAAAATCACCAAAGGATTTATGCACATCCTGGAATCTCACGATAGGTTCAGTCATAAAGTCATTACTCCTCTTCTGTACATACTATTTAATCGCTGCATTTTTATCAAAACGTGCATTCATTTTAACTTCTAATTTCTTAATCAGTACCGCAGATGGATAGCTCAGTACTAAAAATATAATTCCAACAATAGTTAGTGGTTCTAGATACGACCAGTTTTGAGCGCCATAACTATTTGCCATTAACATTATACCAGCAACTGTTATTGTGGAAGCAAGTGGAACCTCTTTAAACATAATAATGAAATAGTTACCGAGCATTGGAATTGTTGGTGGTATCGCCTGCGGTAAAATGATTTTCCTCCACTTATCAATGGTAGAAAAGTTCAACGCTTTGGATGCCTCCCATTGCCCCTTATCGATACTTTCAATACCGGAACGATAGATTTCTCCGATGTATGTACTGAAATGTATGCCAAGACCAAGTACAGCACTTGTAAAAGGACTTAATGTGACGCCAATCCCTGGAATCATTGGCCATGCATAGAAAAGGAAGAATAGCTGAACGAGTGGGGGAGTAGAACGAATAAATTCCATGACCCAAGTAACCACCCAATTGAAAAATTTATTCGGCACTTTTCTGAGAAATGTCCATACAAAACCGAGTAGGAGTGCGAATAAATAACACGTAATCGTTAAGCTGACTGTAATCCATAGCCCTTGCAATACAAAGGGGAGGGCGTCCATAAATGTTTCCCAGCTCCAGTTATTATTCATCCGTTAGCAACTCCTTTCTTAGAGATATGTTCACCTTTTCTTGTCAGCCAAATAAGTGGAAGCGCAAGAATAAAGTAGAATACAAGAACTAATAAGTAAACAATTGGTGCTTGCGACAAGTTCGAGCTTCGGAGAATGTCGCCGTAATATAAAATGTCCGTCATCCCAATTAAGGAAACTAATGAAGTTCCTTTTAGCATTTGAATGGTATAGTTACCGAATTCAGGAAGCATCATCCGGACTGCTTGCGGGAAAATAACAAGCCGCATGCGTTGAAAGCGTGACATGTTTAGAGCTGTTGCTGCTTCAGATTGACCTTGTGCAACAGAAAGAATCGATCCACGAACAACCTCCGAAAGATACGCACCGTAATTTAATCCAATTGCAATTACACCCGTCCACCAGTTGGAACCTAGCTGAATGCCAAATAGCATTGGGATGGCGTAGTAAAGCCAGAATAACTGAACAATTAAGGAAGTACCTCGAAAAACTTCCACATAAAATCCTGTGAATTTGCGGATGATGATGTTCCCGGAAAGACGGCATAACCCAGCAATAAAAGCCATTAAATATGCTAGAATAGCTGAAGCAAGAAGGACGGTGATTGTTACATGAAGTCCTCTTGCAAGCTGTGGGAAAATCTCTATGATCGCATTCATTATAATCACTCCTTCAAGTTTCGGTTTTGGTTCCGAATAGAATTCTAGATTAAACATTTTTTGCAACCTGCTTAGGAAATACAAAGGGCCTGCTTCCCCGGGACCAGGGAATCAGACCCTATGGAGTCATCCTTTATCACGCATGAACGGCTGTAAGACTCGATCATTAAATTAAACATGAGAAAGGCAAAAGCATAAAGCTGAGGGATAAAACATCCCATAAATTCCTGATTCTGTTCCATTAGCACCTAGTGGGGAAGAAAGGAACTTTCCACTGAATGAAATATCACATTATAATATATGTTTATACTTCCCCGTTACAAACTTCCTCTGTTGTCACTTCATCTACTGGCACAAAATTACTTTCGCTGCTAAAGCCATTTTCATCTAACAGATCCGCAATTGTACCATCTTCCTTTAATTCTGCTAATTTTTCATTGTATGCATCACGTAAATCCGCATCATTTAGGTTAAATGCTTCTGCACCATAGCTTGGTACGCCCTTAATATCTGGCTGCTCAAAGGATTCAACAAATTCAAGTGCATCTGTATTTGCCGATTCAAGCGCCATTTTAACTGTCATCTCAGTTCCAGTTGTAGCATCTGCCCGGCCAGACTGTACGGCTGAGAAGGTTGCGGGAATATCAGGTGCGGTAACAATTTGACTAGGATCTACACCTTCTTCTTGTAAAAATCCAATTTCTGTAGCACCTTCCATTACAACAACGGTAGCATCTGGATTATCAGCAATATCTTTATAGCTTTCTAAGCCCAGTGGATTACCAGCTTCTACAATTAACCCTTCTCCATATTGCATTGTCGGTTCACTAAAAGCTGCATTTTCACATCGATCTGGCTGAATCGCCATTCCTGCTGTAATAACGTCAAATTGTCCGGCTTGAAGTCCTGGAATTAATTGACTCCAATCAGATAGCTGGGATTCAACTGTATCAATTCCAAGCTCTGCAAAAACAGTTTCTGCAATAGCAACAGCTGCGCCTTTTAGTTCTCCGTTTTCTTCATACGCATATGGAGCTTCGTTGGCAAAGCCAATCGTAACTGTTCCTGATTCTTGTAATTGTTCTAGCTTGCTTCCATTTCCGTTAGCTGTATCATCTGATCCACATGCAGCTAAGAGTATAAGCATGAAAGCAAAAAATAATATAAAGCCTGCTTTTTTCAAAATGAAAAGACCTCCCTGTTTAATATAAAACCCAATTTTTGTTTTTTTTGCTTGGTGATATAGGACTAGATGTATATCACCGTATACATGAAAAAGGGGTTTTTTCCGCATTCATATTTATAATGTTATAGATTTATTAATTTTCATTCAAATGCCGTATATTTAGATTATTTATAATTAACCGTTATATTTCGTGCTTATATTATGTAGGCTCTCTAATACAGAAAGATGCTTGGAAATAAGCCCGAATACTCTTCGATGCCCAAGATTTCATAAATGTAGTAAAGCGGAAAGGATTATTAAAAAAACCTAAACTATGGCTTTATACCCTATTTGCACGAAACTATTGAACTAGTTAGGTTAGTGGGTTAATCTAGAAGTAATTTAAAGGAATATTAAAGCATAATGAATAGAAATAAGGAATAAAGAGAGGTTTTATAAGGTGGGAACGTACGTAGTTGTTGGTGTAGTGTCTGTAGTAGTCGTTGTGCTTGTCGTATGGCTTTCACTTGTAACGCTGTCTAAAGGCTATGGATATAAGCATTCGGTGGATCCAAAACCTGAAGATACAGAAAATGATCAGATAAAACAGGATGAATAGTCAACGAAAAAGGGTCACACAAATGTGCGACCTTTTTTCGTTACTGGAAACTAAACGACTATATGAAGCCTTTAGGCTATAAATTTCGGCAGGGAGTTTTCACTTAACTCTTTTCTCACTCTCGTAATATGCTCTTCCATCAGTGATTTGGCTAATATATCATCACCTGATGCAATTGCAAGATAGATTTCTTTATGTTCATTAAATGTTTCTTCGTATCGATCAGCATCTTTAAAGCGATTTTGTCTTGTCGTACGAATGGTTTCTTCCATTTGTTTAATTAGAGTTTGTGCGAGGTGGATTAAAATAGAATTATGCGATGCAGCCACGATATACATATGAAAATGCAAATCTGCCTGCACCCCAATTTCTGTTTCATCAATGGTAACAGCCATCTGTTCCAAAGCCTTACGGATGTTGTTAAGATCCTCTCCCGTGGCTCGCTTTGCTGCGAGTGAGACTGCCTCAATTTCTAATGCCCGGCGAACTTCCAGCATCTCAAATATCAAGTGATTTTCAGCTGTCACTACTTTCTCGAAAAGCTCATCAAGGATTAATTGTGCGTCTGATTGCTTAACATAACTTCCGCCGCCTCGCTTGATTTCAATAATATCTTTTAACGCTAAAATTTGTAATGCTTCTCGAACTGAGTTTCTGCTGACACCAAAAAGTCTTGCTAATTCACGTTCAGATGGTAGCTTATCACCTGTTTCCAAATGATTCTTTAGAAAATTTCCTACTATTTTCTCTAAAACAATCTCTGCTGTTTTTCGCTTATCCGAGACCACAATCCTCCCGCCTTCCAATAATCACTTAAAGTTTAAAAAATATAAAGTTATTTTCTGAAATATCATTGAATTAATGTTGGAAATCATTATAATAGACTTAATAAACTGGTTGTTCCAATATTAACACAAATTAGATAAAAAATAAATTGGTACTACCAATTAAAAGCTGGAAGGAGCAGGGGAATGGAAAAAGTTATCCAGGCATTAAAAGCAAAATTAGCAGAAGAACAAATTTCAACGAATGAAACTGTTAGAGAGTTGCACAGCAAGGACGAAACATATCATCAAACAAGTCTTCCTGATGTTGTGGTTTTTCCAAAAACAACAGAGGATGTGAGTTATATTATGAAGGTGTCGCAGGAATTTAAGACACCAATAACCCCCTTTGGAGTTGGGTCAAGCTTAGAAGGACATGTGATTCCTTATCAGAAAGGCATCGTTGTTGATTTTTCCTTCATGAATAAGATTATCGAGATCAAACAAGAGGACTTGCTTGTAACGGTTCAGCCTGGTGTCACAAGAGAACAGTTGAATAAAGAACTTAAAAAATATGGTTTATTTTTCACTGTGGACCCTGGTGCAAATGCAACACTAGGTGGTATGGCAGCAACTAATGCCAGTGGAACAACTACTGTGAAATATGGAGTTATGCGTGACCAGGTGCGGAACTTAGAAGTTGTTCTCGCTGATGGGAGTGTCATACAAACTGGCAGCTTAGCAGCAAAATCTGCATCTGGTTATCATTTAAACGGGCTGTTTGTTGGTTCAGAGGGAACACTTGGATGTTTTACAGAATTAACATTGCAAGTATATGGTATTCCAGAGCATGTTGTTGCAGCTCGCGCAACCTTCCCTAGCCTTACACAAGCAATTCAAGCCGTTACATCAATTTTGCAAGCAGGTATTCCAATTGCAAGGGTCGAATTTGTGGATGAAGCTTCGATTATACAAATCAATACGTTCAGTGAAACAGATTATCCAGTAAAACCAACCCTCTTTTTAGAATTCCATGGTAATGAAGCTGGGCTAAATGCAGATGTTGCATTTACAAAAGAAATTATGCAGGACCACGCTTGTGATAATTTTACTTCTGAAACCGATAATGCAGCGCGTAATCATCTATGGGATGCACGACATAACTTAGCGTATGCCTATATTCATGGTCATGCTGGCAAAAAAATGATGCTTACCGATGTAGCAGTGCCGATTTCTGAATTAGCAAATTCCGTCATCTACGCTCGAAAAGAGCTGGATAAGCTAGGAGTTCCAGGTGGTATCCTAGGACATGTAGGTGATGGTAACTTTCATTGTCTCATCATGATTGATATGGCAAATGCTGAAGAAATTAAAAGAGCAAATGAATTTAATAAAAACGTGGTTCTGTATGCCTTAGAGCGTGGGGGAACTTGTACGGGTGAACATGGTGTAGGAGTTGGGAAGATGCCATATCAGCGTCAAGAGCATGGAGCTGCCCTCGATATAATGAAGCAAATCAAAAAGGCATTAGATCCAAATAACCTATTAAATCCCAATAAAATCGTAGAAATAGAAGAGGAGACCTTGAATGAAATTTATTGAAAAAATAAGTGCGTTAGCAGGAAAATACTTTGCTGTTTTAGTTATTCTTGCTGCTGTCGTTGCATTCTTATATCCTCCAGCTTTTCTTATCTTCGGCGGTTATATAACGATTTTGCTTGGGGTTGTTATGTTCGGGATGGGATTAACATTAAAGCCTGTAGATTTTAAATTAGTATTTACAAAACCGATACTAGTAATCATTGGGATATGTGCGCAGTATACGATCATGCCGCTTGTTGCTTTTGCACTTGCTTATTTACTAAGGCTTCCTCCAGAGCTTGCAGCTGGGCTAGTGTTATTGGGCTCTGTTCCAGGTGGGACGGCATCCAATGTAATGGTGTATTTAGCAAGAGGAAATGTTGCGTTATCAGTTGCAATGACTTCTCTTTCAACAATGATGGCACCTATCATGACGCCATTGCTTATCTATTTATTAGCTGGACAATGGTTACCAGTTGATCCAGTTGCAATGTTTATGTCGATCATTCAGGTTATCATTATTCCTATCATTCTAGGATTCTTGATACAGAAATTTTTCCCTGTTGCTGTTGAAAAAGGTGTAACGGTTGTTCCTCTTATTTCAGTAGCTGCAATTTTGATTATTGTGGCAGCGGTTACAGCAGCTAATGCTGGAAATGTTGTGGCAGCAGGGTTCCTAGTGTTTATCGCTGTTTTCCTCCATAATGGCTTTGGTTTATTGCTAGGCTATTTAGTTGCTTTAATGATGGGATTGGGAGAAAACGAACGAAGAGCTATTTCCATTGAAATAGGTATGCAGAACTCAGGCTTGGGTGTTGCCCTTGCAACAGCACACTTCAGTCCTCTTGCGGCACTTCCGAGTGTATGGGGCGCAATCTGGCATAATATTTCTGGACCAATCCTAGCAACTTACTGGGCAAATAAATCGATTCCAGAAAATGATGAGAAGATTAAAAAGGTGATGTAATAAGCTTTTAATCTTCTGTTACTATATTCTTCTATGAACAAATGATAGGATTAGGGTAACTAGCAGGGTATCATAAATGGAAAAATGGACGCCTTTGTCCATTTTTCTTAATTCACCGTTTTCCCGTGTGGCTAAGCCAAAAAATTATCACAACCATATCAAATAATAATAGTAATTCAGACGGGTTACGGGTTACTCATCAGATAAATTGTCTTCTGGAGGTCGGTAGCCTCTCTGTAATTCGCTAAGACTTAACCCGAACGTCATTTGCAGGTGTGGGTAATCTTTAAAATTACTCCAATCACCACCCCAATCAAACCCCAGCTCTTTTGCAATATCAGCAACCTCAAACCAATCGGAATGACCATTGTTATTCCCATCATAGTGAATGTCCCAGATAATTTCACCATTTTGATTCCGTAGTGCATAATCAATTGCAAGCCCATAATTGTGATAGGATTGCCCGCCTTGTGCATTTGTTATAATATCGCCAGGCTTTGTTCTGCCTTGTTCATAAAGAGAATCCTGTTGCTCAAATGAACGGAATCCTTGGGTAATGATGACATCAATCCCAACGGATGCAGCGATTTCAATAAGTTCATTCTGATTTTCCTCAACGATTGGATGTAATCCGTCTGGAAGGGGCGCATCATCATCAATATATAAACGATGCTCACCACTCCACTCGTTATAAACATAAAATAGAAGAACTAGAAAAAGTATGATTATAATCCATGATACAATTGTTGCGTTCCATCGTTTCATTTTTATAAAACTTCCTTTCGAGTATCGGCATTTTTAACACAATGCCAGTACTCACTGTAAGGCAGAATGAATAGTTTATTTTAACACGTATTAACGGGACTGTAATACTTCCACTTTTATATGTGAGGGAATCAAAAAGCCTAAACAATCCATAAATACTGTTCAAGGTTCTGCAGATCTCTTGTGTGATGCTATTATTCCGTGGAGAAGGAAAACCTCCACTGATGAAGTTCCACTTTATCATAACTCAACCCTCAAACCAATAACATGAATTCTAATAACAAAAGGATTTAAACAAAACTGCGATTATAAAGATTATTTTGATATAATAAAGGTGCTTTTATAACATTTTTAGTGAAATTAAGTGACATCCTTCAGCTGGAATGAAAGGGGAATGCATATGTATTTTTTGATTGCCGGAATTATTGGCTACTTGTTTGGGTGCCTTCACGGGTCTCAGTTAGTTGGGAAAATTAAAAACGTAGACATCAAAAACAGTGGTGTGAAAAATGCTGGTGCTTCAAATACGACCATAATATTAGGATGGAAATATGGTATTCTGGTAGCACTTATCGACATATTTAAAGCTACATTAGCTATTTTACTCGTA
This sequence comes from Oceanobacillus profundus, assembly GCF_003515705.1. Taxonomy (GTDB): domain Bacteria; phylum Bacillota; class Bacilli; order Bacillales; family Amphibacillaceae; genus Oceanobacillus; species Oceanobacillus profundus. The sequence goes on along the minus strand of NZ_QWEH01000010.1, from coordinate 72,925 downwards.
CTATTCATCATAACGGAGAATGGAATTACAGGGGATTGGAAATATCTATTAATCTATACGACCGTATTTTTTGTGATTATTGGGCATAATTATCCAATTACGATGAAGTTCAGTGGTGGGAAAGGGACTGCCTCACTGGTAGGTGCACTTATCGCAATTGATTGGAAAATAGCACTTATCGGGATAGCAATATTACTTATCTTTACATTTGCAACCGACTACCTCGTAATTGGTGTTCTTTGTATGTATCTATCATTCCTGATCACGACCTTTCTGTTTTTTGGAATCGAACCAACATGGATTGTTATTTTACTTTCTGTCTTGAGTATTATGAAACATATGGAGAATTATAAACGTATTATGAGAAAAGAAGAGACAAAGCTATCGAGTATGATTCGTAAAAATGTCTCCTAAATGAATTAATAAATGGAGGAAATCATGTTAGACATTCTAATTTGGATTGTTATTGCAGGTTTATTTATCCTAAGCTTTGCAGGAATTATTTTTCCGATTGTACCATCTGTACTTGTGCTATGGGGTGGTTTTTTACTGTATCACTTTGTGTTGAATAGTGAAGAGCTGAATTTGATTTTCTGGATTGTTATGATTGTCTTTACCGTGCTACTAATTGTAGCGGATATCATTGCAAATAGTTATTTTGTAAAAAAATTCGGTGGCAGTAAATCTGGAGAACGCGGTGCCGCAATCGCAGTAATTGTTGGGTCATTTATTACACCGCCATTCGGGATTATTTACGTTCCTTTTATTACAGTATTTCTTATTGAAATGGTGCAAAGGCGAACAGCAAAAGAAGCGTTCCGTGCATCTATTGGTTCACTTCTCGGATTTTTAGGGGGATCAGTTGCGAAAGTTGTCATTCAAATTGTTATGATTATTTGGTTTTTTATTTTAGTGTTGTTTTAAGCAGAAAATATAGTAAAACCTTTTTGTGCCGGATTTTTTATTATCGTAGTTAGGAGCAATGAAGAATTATGAACTATCCAGTAAGAGTAATGACAATTGCCGGTTCTGCAGCAGGAGGTAGTGCTGGGATTCAGGCCGATTTAAAAACATTTGAAGAATTAGACGTATATGGAATGAGCATTATAACAGCGATAGTTGGGCGTCACCCAGAAACGAATAAAAATGTCCATCTCCAATCCGTTGAAGCGATTGAAGCGCAGTTTTCGACAGCGATAAACCAGGTTGGTGCAGATGGCGTTAAAACTGGAATGTTATTTTCAAAAGAGGTAATCGAGGTTGTTGCACGGCTGATTCGAAAAGAAGAAATTCAGACAGTCGTTGTGGACCCGGTTATGATTGGGAAAATGAACTCCAAATTATTAAAAGACGACGCGATTGAGGAATTGGTTCATCAATTAATACCGATGGCAACGATTATCACACCGAATGTGCCCGAGGCTTCCATTCTTTTAGGTGGAAGAGAATTAAATACAGTTGAGGATTTAAAGCAAGCTGCAATTGACTTACACAAGCTAGGGGCAAAAAGTGTCCTCGTAAAGGGTGGAAGACTGGAAGGGCCAGCAGTTGATGTGCTGTTTAATGGAACTGCATTAACGACCTTTACAGCACCACGAATTGATACGGTAAATACAAGCGGAGCAGGATGCACGTATTCCGCAGCGATTACAGCGAATTTAACAAAAGGACAAGCCGTAGCAGAAGCAGTTGGTTTGGCAAAAAGCTTTGTTACAACAGCGATAGAGCATGGTTTTTCCTATACAGATATTGTAGGGCCAACTTTTCATGCTGCATCGCGTAAATTTGGAGAAGCACACCCAATTAAAATCGAAACATTAACATGAAAAGGGGAATAAAACATGGTAAAACGTGCATTGATTAATGTCGATTATACAAATGATTTTGTTGCAGCAGATGGCGCACTTACAGCAGGTGAACCCGGACAAGCTATTGAAGAGAAGATAGTGGCATTGACAGAGGAGTTTATCCAAGCAGATGATTATGTTGTTTTTGCAATTGATATCCATCATGAAGGGGACAGGTTGCATCCGGAAACTACTCTTTTCCCAGCCCATAATATTGCTGAGACTCCAGGACGCAATCTATACGGAAGGCTTGCAGATGTATATGAAAAAAGCAAAAATAACGTAAATGTTTATTATATGGATAAGACGCGTTATAGTGCATTTGCTGGAACTGATCTGGAAATAAAGCTTCGTGAGCGCGGCATTGGAGAAATCCATATTGTGGGTGTATGCACGGATATTTGTGTCTTGCATACAGCGGTTGATGCATATAACAAAGGGTTTAACATTGTTATTCATCAGGATGCGGTGGCAAGCTTTAATCAGGAAGGACATGATTGGGCTTTGGGGCATTTTATCAATACATTAGGTGCAAAAGTGGTATAGTTCGTTGGATAGGAGGGGGAATCAGATGCAGGAGCTATTTCGAGAAAACACATTTGGAGAGTATAAAGTAAGGAAAGCAACGAATGAAGATGCAGAGGCGGTTATTCAACTATTGCAAGATTCCGCTCGTTGGTTAGAAGGGAAAGGTATATCCCAATGGGAATATTTGCGGAATGGCGGAGAAACTGCCGAGATTAAACAAGGAATTTTAGTTGGTACAACCTATATCGTTGAGCGTAAAAAGGAATTGGCTGCAACCCTGAATCTGTCAAATGTACAAAATGAATGGGATATGGAGCTGTGGGGAAAATGTCAGGAGCATAGTTTTTACATTCATCGACTAGCAGTGTCACAAGCGTTTCGCAAGCAACAAATTGGCAGGAAGTTACTCGATTGGATCGATCAAAATATCCGATTGGAAAAAGGTAGGATTCGTTTAGACTGTGTGGCTGATAATCCAGCTTTGAACAAATTTTATCAACAAGCAGGCTATACGTTAATGGACGTTGTAGCAAATGGAGAGGACATGTTTTCTCTCTATGAGAAGTTGATTACCAGTAAACCTTGACTTTATAATTTCATACCTATATATTAAATATGAAATACATGAAACGTTGATGAGGATTAGTACAATTGGCTTGTCTTTCCAAGAGAGGAAATGGATGGTGTGAATTTCCGTAAGACGCAATTGGAACCTGCCTCAGAGTTCGCCATCAGAAAGGCAAAGACTAGAAGATGTGCGCGGTTTATAACCGTTATCAAGTGAAGTGTGCAAAGGGGGAGTCCCCGTGCAAACAAGGGTGGTACCACCAAGCCTCGGTCCCTTTTTCGGATGGAGGATTTTTTGTATTTAAGAGGCTGTTCAAAAAGTCTGCTGAAAATGACGCATCGAGAATAGAAGACCTTCGACTAAAAACTGACATGTCCTGTGTCGAACGTCGAAGTCACCACTTCCAGGCTGTGGAAGTACGATACGAGGAGCTATGCTCGAATTTCGACGCACAGGATATGCTAGTATCGGCGTTGCAAAAGGACGTTGCGATCTTAGCCGACCTCAGTCTTTTTCATCCACCTTTTTGAAGCCTATTTAGTAAAGTAAATATTTATCATAATGAGGTGTTACGTATGGGTAAAAAAAATAAGCAGTTTGTTGAGAAAGTAACTGCAATGGAAGACGACTTCGCGCAATGGTATACCGATGTCGTAAAACAAGCAGAATTAGTTGATTATGGGCAAGTACGTGGAACGATGATTATTAAGCCATATGGCTATGCAATCTGGGAAAATATTAAGGATGAATTGGATCGTATGTTTAAGGAAACAGGACATTCGAATGTTGCTTTTCCCTTATTCATTCCTGAAAGCCTATTGCAAAAGGAAAAAGATCATGTCGAAGGATTTGCACCAGAAGTTGCTTGGGTAACACATGGTGGAGACGATGAATTAGCAGAGCGAATTGCTGTCCGTCCGACATCAGAAGTGCTTTTCTGTGACTATTATTCAAAAAATATTCATTCCTATCGCGACCTGCCAAAGCTTTATAATCAATGGGGAAATGTTGTGCGCTGGGAAAAGACAACTCGTCCGTTCTTGCGTTCTTCTGAATTCCATTGGCAGGAAGGTCATACTGCACATGCCACAGATGAAGAGGCATCTCAAGAGACAAACCAAATGCTTGAGGTTTATGCATCTCTTGTTGAAGAATATTTAGCAATTCCGGTTCTTAAAGGACGTAAAACAGATAAAGAAAAATTTGCAGGTGCAAAATATACATTGACGATTGAAAGTTTAATGCATGATGGTAAGGCGCTACAATCTGGAACTTCTCATCATTTCGGTTCTGGGTTTGCAGAAGCATTTGATATTACGTACCTGGACGAAAATGGAGAAAGCCAATTTGTTCACCAAACATCTTGGGGACTTTCCACACGAATCATGGGTGCCTTAATTATGGTGCATGGGGACAATCGTGGTTTAGTCGTACCACCACGTATTGCACCAACACAAGCAATGATTGTTCCAATCGCACAGCATAAGGAAGGTGTATTGGATAAAGCATATGCATTACGTGATCAGTTAAAAGACATTGTTCGTGTCGATATTGATGGTAGCGATAAAATGCCAGGCTGGAAGTTCAATGAATATGAAATGAAAGGTATCCCAGTTCGTATTGAAATGGGACCAAAAGATATTGAAAAAGATCAAGTTGTTCTTGCACGCCGTGATACTGGGGAGAAAGAATTTGTTCCATTAAGTGACTTGGAAGAACGTTTACCAGCATTATTGGAAGAAGTGCAACAAAATCTGTATAACAAAGCATTAGCGCATCGTAATGAAATGACTACCATTGCAACAGATATGAATAACTTCAAGCAAACATTAGATGAAAAAGGCGGATTCATCAAAGCAATGTGGTGTGGCGACATGAAGTGTGAAGAAAAAATCAAAGAAGATACAACAGCAACATCGCGCTGTATCCCATTCGAACAGGAAAAGGTTGCAGATACATGTGTGTGCTGTGGCAAAGAAGCGAAAGAATTAGTCATTTGGGCAAAAGCATATTAATAAATATTTTGAATCGAGCATTGCGTAAAGCGGTGCTCGTTTTTATTTTATCTGCTGCAGACCAGAGAGGTGAAAGCGATCTGCTTAGGAGCGTAGAATTTAATAGTAAAAGATTTAAAGCCGCGGTATTTAAATTAATGGATTAATCCGAAAACATTGACTGTATTATTTTTTGCGATTACCTATTGGCAATCTAGTAGATTTGTGCTATAAATATACATACAAACTAATAAATATACATCTTATGGAGGAAATAATGAAGCAGCAGTTGATAGAAGAAATAGGAAAAATTAAACAACAACTATTGAATATTAGTGATTCTTTATATGAAAATCCAGAGCTTGGAGATCAAGAATATCAGTCGATGCAAAAGCTAGTTGCATTTTTGAAAGAACATCAATTTGAAATTGAAACAAATATCGTAGGAAGAGCGACAGCATTTAAAGCAGAATTTAATAGTGGTAAACCAGGTCCTAAAATTGCATATTTAGCAGAATATGATGCATTACCAGGCGTCGGTCATGGCTGTGGTCATAATTTAATAGGAACAATGAGTACCGGTGCAGCAGTAGCACTTAGTAAACTTTTACATGTGGTTGGTGGTAGTGTTATTGTACTAGGCACCCCAGCAGAAGAAACAAATGGGGCTAAAGTACCGATGAGTGAACAAGGAATATTTGATGACATCGATGTAGCAATGATTGTTCATCCTGGTGGGACATCTCATGAGAGTGGAGAATCGCTGGCGATGGATGCCATCCAATTTAGTTATTTTGGAAAACCGTCCCATGCAGCTGCTTCTCCGGAGCAAGGGATTAATGCACTAGATAGTGTGATTCAGTTATTTAATGGTATTAATGCACTTCGTCAGCATGTCACTTCAGATGTTCGCATCCATGGAATTATCTCTGAAGGTGGCCAGGCGGCAAATGTTGTTCCGGATAAAGCAACAGCACAGTTTTATGTCCGAGCAAAAAGTCGTGACTATTTGAATGAAGTTGTTGAAAAGGTAAAACATATCGCAGAGGGCGCAGCGAGTATGACTGGTGCATTACTCGAAATAACGAACTATGAATTAAGCTATGATAACATGATTACGAATCAAGTTTTATCCGATGTATATACGAAAAATCTGAAGGAAACGAGTAATCAAGCTGTTCTTCCGCCGAAGGCAACGTACGGTTCAATTGATATGGGGAATGTAAGCCAAGTTGTACCAGCGATCCACCCTTATATCGGTATGAATGAAGCAACGCTCGTTCCGCATACAAAGGAATTTGCTGATACTACCATTACAGAAGAGGGACATCAAGCACTTCATGATGGCGCGTTATCATTAGCAAAGACTGGCTATGATGTATTAACAGATAGTAAATTATTTAAAGCAATACAAGATGAATTTAAAAAAACGAAATAATAAAAAACATAATTGGACAAAGGGGCTAATCACATGAAATTTTCATTGGTTAAATTATTGATGGCAGCTGCAATCATTGCATTGCTTGCGGCATGTGGAACAAGTGAAACTGGGACTGGTAATGAAAATAATGCGGAGTCAGATGAAGCAGGAAATAAGGAAGTACTTACCATGGCAACATCAGCTGACTTCCCACCGTTTGAGTCCTATGATACAGAAGGTAATTTTATTGGATTCGATATTGAATTGGCACAATTAATTGCGGATGAATTAGGGTATGAACTAAAGATTGAAGATATGAATTTTGATGGCTTGGTTGGAGCGCTGCAAGCTGGACGTGTGGATATGGTTATGGCAGGAATGAGTGCGACAGAGGATCGCAGGAAAAATGTGGATTTTTCAATCGAATATAATCGCTCAGGAGAAATGTTTGTTACGAAAGAAGATGCACCAGTAGAAAGCTTAGAAGATTTAGAAGGGAAAATCGTTGGAGTTCAGCTTGGAACCATTCAAGAAGAAGGTGCTGACGAGTTAAGTAAAGAGTATGGATTTGAAGTGAAAAAAGTAGATAATGCAGGTATTTTAGTACAAGAAATGAATTCCAATCGTCTTGATGTAATGTATATGGATAAAGAAGTAGCTACAGGTTACATTGAATCTCAAGGTTTTGTTGGTTTTGATGATCCAACAACCGTATCTCCAGGAATGGCAATTGCATTCCCGAAAGAAAGCGAATTGGTGGAAGATGTCAACGGTGTGTTGGAAGAGCTTCAGTCCAATGGTAAAATTGAAGCATTACAAGAAAAATGGTTAACAGAATCAGAATAGTAGGGAATTGAGGTGATAGGCATGAATTTGGACTTCAACCAAATCGTGCCTTATATTCCTTTTATATTGGAAGGAATAGTGGCAACATTAAAGTTTGTAAGTATATCGATTATTGTAGGATTCATTCTAGGTACATTATTAGCAATATGTAAAATTACAAAGGTACCATTATTAAAATGGATAGCAGATGCATATACGTCTATTTTTAGAGGGACGCCGCTTATTTTGCAATTAATGATTATTTATTTCGCGGTACCGCAGCTAACTGGATTAGATATTACGGCATTTGTGTCAGCAGTGCTTGCATTTGGATTGAACTCGGCGGCATATGTATCTGAAATTATTCGCGCCGGAATTATGGCAGTTGATAAAGGACAAACTGAAGCAGCAGAAGCACTTGGAGTACCTTATAAATCCATGATGCTGAATATCATCCTGCCGCAGGCTTTTAAAAATATCCTTCCTGCATTGATGAATGAGTTTATTACATTAACAAAGGAATCAGCTATCGTATCTACTATTGGTTATTTAGATTTAATGCGCCGGGCACAAATTGTCGGTGCAGATATTTATCGTAATTTTGAGCCGCTTTTATTTGCTGGGCTAATTTATTGGGTAATGGTATTCATTCTCACGAAAATTGGTGGACTTGTAGAACGGAGGATGAGACAGAGTGATTAATACATCGAATTTATCTAAAACATTTGGAAAGAATGAAGTTCTTAAAGGTATTTCAACAACGATTAAGCATGGCGAAGTTGTTGCGGTTATTGGACCATCTGGTTCGGGTAAATCTACGTTTCTGCGATGTCTGAATCTTTTAGAACAACCGACATCAGGTGAGATTCATATAAACGACATAAATATTACAGCAGGAAAAGTGGATAAATTAAAAATCCGTAAAAATATCGGAATGGTATTTCAGCATTTTCATTTGTTTCCGCATATGACGGTTTTGGAAAATGTGACGTATGCACCGCAAAAGGTAAAAAACCTCTCAAAGCAAGAAGCAAATAGATTAGGCAAAGAGTTAATTGCAAAAGTTGGTTTAACGGATAAGGAAGATGCTTATCCAAATCGTTTGTCAGGTGGGCAAAAGCAGCGTGTTGCAATTGCTAGAGCACTTGCGATGGAACCAGAAATTATGCTGTTTGATGAACCGACATCTGCACTAGACCCGGAAATGGTAAAAGAAGTGCTTGATGTTATGAAGGATTTGGCTACAACTGGGATGACAATGGTTATTGTTACACATGAGATGAATTTTGCAAAAGAAGTAGCAGATAAAGTTTTGTTTCTGGATGGCGGTGTTTTGATGGAAGAAGGGGACCCGAAGGAATTCTTCACAGAACCGAAGACGAGCCGTGCGAAAGACTTTTTAGATAAAGTACTATAGAAGATGAAAAACTCCTTCCAACATAATTGTGGGGGGAGTTTTCCTATCGCTATAGGGTTTTTGAAGTACTCAAATTCTCAAAGCAATGCTTCAATCTGTTTTTCAAGCGTTGCTGGTTTTTTCTGTGGAGCAAACCGTTCAACGACCTGTCCGTTTTTATCGATGAGGAATTTGGTGAAGTTCCATTTGATTTGTTCCGTTAAGAGCCCTTTCTTTTCTGAAGTAAGATAAGAGAATAGCGGATGAGCGTTTTCCCCTTTTACATCGACCTTGCTAAACATTGGGAATGTAACACCATAGTTCTTTTTGCAAAATTGGACGATTTCTGTATCCGAACCAGGATCCTGTTCACCAAATTGATTGCAGGGGAAGCCGAGAACTTCAAATCCTTTTGTATTGTATTTTTCATATAGCTCTTGTAGCTCTTGGAATTGAGGCGTGAAGCCACACTCGCTTGCAGTATTCACGATTAGTAATACCTTACCATTATAATCAGCAAGCGATTTCTCATCACCTTGGATTGTTTTTGCTTTATAATTGTAAACAGACATATGAAACCCCTCCCTTTATTAAGAAGGATAGCAAGTGGATGATGACTAGTCAATTAACTCATAAAATGGAAAGGAAGTATACAATGAAAATCACGGAAATTGAAATATTTGCAATTCAGCTTCCGCTTATTCAGCCATTTATTATTAGCTATGAAAGATATGATTCCATGCCCTCTATTATTGTGAAGCTGACAACAGATACTGGAATCATTGGCTACGGAGAAAGCGTGTTTGATGAGCATATCACTGGAGAAACATGGGATAGCACATATGCGCTTCTGCGGACGAAATTAGCTCCAGCCATGATGGGAGAGAATCCATTACATATAGAACGACTCCACGATAAGATGGACAGACTGGTTAAAGGGGTACCGACAGCAAAGGCTGCGATTGATATTGCTTGTTACGATGCTGCTGGCAAATCACTCGGTGTCCCTGTTTATACGCTGCTAGGCGGAAGATATCATAAGAAATTCCCAATCACACATGTTCTTAGTATCGGCGCGCCAGAGGAGATGGCAGAAGAAGCTGCTGAACGAGTTGAACAAGGATACCGTTCCTTTAAAATCAAAGTTGGAACAAATATTGTAGACGATGTTAAGCGGATTCGCAGCATTCGTGAACGTGTAGGAGAAGATATCGCACTTCGTGTTGATGTGAATCAAGGATGGCAAACAAGTGCTCAAACATTACAAGCATTGGAAAAACTAAAGGATTTGTCCATCGATTGGCTGGAGCAGCCAGTGCTTGGTGATGATCTTGATGCAATGGCTGAAGTAAAAGCGAAATCAACCATTCCAATGATGATTGATGAAGGCTTGCAAGGTATGAAAGATATGCGAGACATTATCGCAAAGCGTGCCGCAGATAAAGTGAACATTAAACTCATGAAATGTGGCGGTATCTACCCGGCAAATAAGCTGGCACATATAGCTGAAATGGCAGGAATAACATGTCAGGTTGGTTCAATGGTCGAGTCCTCCGTTGGATCAGCAGCTGGATTTCATGTAGCTTTTTCGAAAAAAATAATAACGAGTGTTGAATTAACAGGTCCTTTAAAATTTGCAAAAGATGTCGGTAATTTGAAGTACGATGTACCGTTTATCCAATTAAATGAAAAACCAGGACTTGGAATTGATATAGACGAAGCAATATTAAACGATTTAACCATACATTCAGAAAGGGTTAGTCGATGAGTGAACGAATAGAAACAGGAGCACTTCGTAATGGACAAATTTTTTATGCCAGATATTTACGGATTGGAGATTTGGCGAGAATCCTGGAATTACAAAAGAAAGTCGTAAACGCTCTCCCGCACCCCGATGTGCTAGAGCCACTTACCACGGAGGAATTTACGAATATTCTAGAGGATAAGCAAATGATGATCGGTATTTTTGTAGAGAATAACCTAATAGCATTTCGTGCGATGCTTGCCCCTGAAAATGATGATGAGGGATTAGGTGCGGATATCGGGTTAAAACAAACAGAATTCCATCGCATTTTATATTCCGAAATCTCAAACGTCGATCCTAGGTTTCGAGGAAATGGGCTGCAGACATATATGGGCAAGCTGTTACTGCGTAATGTTGACCGAAATCGCTATCGCTATCTATTATCAACGGTTGCTCCTTTTAATTTTCCCAGCTTAAAGGATAAATTTTCTTTAGGTATGAAAATTGCTGTTCTTAAAGACAAATACAATGGCAAGCTTCGCTATGTATTTAGGAAGGATTTAGCATCAAGTGAGACCGAACTGCAATTGGAAGAGTGGATTGAGGTCCGTATGGATGATATTGCAAAACAGCAGGATGTGTTAGCGTTAGGCTATTATGGTGTATCTATGAGGATGGACGGAGAAGAAGTCTATGTAAGGTTTGAAAAATAGTCCATGTTTGAAATGGAAGCGGATTTTAAAAAAGGCTGCTGCACGAATGTGTTTCGTGCAGCAGCCTTTTATATTATATTGATTACGCTTCTTGCTTAAAGCTTTCACCAAGAAGTGCTAAGCGTTCTTCCACTTCTTCTTGAGATAGGTTATGCTCTTTCACGTACAAGTTACGTGGTGTTACACGGCAAGTATGTGTGCATCCGCGTAAATATTTATGCTCATTTTCTTCAGAACTAAGGATTTGTTTGTTACATTCAGGGTTCGCACAGTTTACATAGCGCTCGCATGGCTCACCATCGAAATAATCTACGCCGACTACAACGTGTTCTTTTCGATTTACAGGTACAGAGATACGCTCGTCAAATACGTACAATTGTCCGTCCCATAGATCGCCTTGTACTTCTGGATCTTTCCCATAGGTAACAATTCCGCCGTGTAATTGACCAACATCTTCAAAGCCTTCCTCTACAAGCCAGCCAGAGAATTTCTCACAGCGAATACCACCTGTACAGTACGTTAAAACTTTTTTGCCATCTAATAGCTCTTTATTTTCACGTACCCATTCTGGAAGATCGCGGAATGTTTTAATGTCTGGACGAATCGCGCCACGAAAATGGCCAAGATCGAATTCATAGTCATTACGTGCATCTAATACAACCGTATCTTCATCCAATAAAGCTTCTTTAAACTCTTTTGGACTTAAATATTTTCCTGTTGTTTCAAGTGGATTAATATCATCTTCTAAACGAAGTGTAACTAATTCGTTACGTGGACGTACATGCATCTTTTTAAACGCATGTCCATCGTGTGCATCAACTTTAAATACCATGTTTGCAAAACGTGAATCATGATGCATTGCTTCCATGTATTTATTCGTTTGTTCAATTGTTCCAGAAACGGTACCATTGATGCCTTCCTCTGCTACTAAGATACGGCCTTTTAACTCAAGGTCTTTACAAAACTTGAGGTGTTCAGCAGCGAAGCTTTCTGGATCTTCAATGTGAACATAGTTATAGTACAATAAAACCTGATAATTTTGATTGCTTTCCATTTCATTACCACCTGTTCATTCATATTTGCAAGATATAAATGGTTGGTAGTCGGTATTCTCTTTTTATCTTGCAAGAAATTATTTTATCACTTTTTTGGGCTCTTTGCCACCCTCTTCTGAAATCCAAAGATAAAACGTATTTGTCCACATTCAATTTCAAACGGTGTTTGAGCGCGAACTTTTGTCATCAACTCATTAAATTTATTTCTGCTTCAATACAAAATGAAGCATGTGTGTGTTTCATTGAATGGAGGCTAAGTTACTTGGATATTCCATCTGCTTTAAATTATCCAGCATGTGATCATAGATTGTTTGTGGTGCTATCGGGTAACTTGGATACTTATTCATGTTTATAAATACAAGGTAATTTATTTTCCATAAAAATTCCCTTCTACATCTGTAATCGTGAATAGTGGCTAAGGGGGAGCGTCTAAAAAAACAATTAAAGTGAAAAAGTCTTAGTTCAATAGTTCTGTTCTTTCGAAATTTTTGTAACTGTATTGTAATATTCTAATAATTATGCTAAGTTTTTCCTGAATGGGGGATTTTATCAGTGGAAGGAGGTTGTCTGTAGACTCAATTTAACTCGGTGGAGGGGCAGGAACAAGTTTGGGATGGCGATACAATTCGTGGATACGGGGTCCTTCTCGAAAATATTTCTTTTAAAAATGTAGACGATAAACTTAGCCTAGACCTTCGGGTTCAAATTCCTACAGATCACGACCATGAGAGAATTGCAGGCACAAGGCAAATTCATTATGAAATCAAGTTTGATGTAATTGAAAAATATGGAGATGAAAAAGTAGCAGATGCATTCAAAAGAGTTAAATTAGATTATGAAGTAGAATAGTTAGAATCGAGGTCTAATAATTGGAAAAGGCAAAACCGTTTATCGTTTCTTTTTGTATCATAGCTATATTAGCATGGGTAGTTACAAGTTGGGATCTAAAATCTGAAAATAGCCAATATAAGGAACTTAAAGATCGCCTTGAGGTTAATTTAGTAAACAATTTCTTTGAATTTAAAAATAGTTTAGAGGCAATGTCAACCAATGAATTTAAGAGTAGTTTAGAGCCATTGTTAACCAATGATATTAAAATTCAAAATATTATATTTGTACTTTCCTCAGATACATCTAATAGTCTACAATCACTAAGGTTATTACTTAGTAACAATGACTTGTCAGAAGGTGAAAAAGAGGTACTATTATCAATGCAGTCGGTATTTCGCTATACTGAGGACTTCTTATTTCGTTCATTTCATCTCCTAAATAGTAAGGAAGGGAACTCGTTTAGAAAAAACTCTTGTCCAGGAAAGAGATTAATCCAATCAGGGGATGATGTAATAAATGAATTAAATAGATTGAAAGTGCTTATTGATTCAGTAGAAGAGAGACCTGAGAGTATGACACCTAGTGTTTTCAACAGAATAATGGACGAATGGGATTTGGAATTAGCAGACGAATTAAATTGTGAACTATTGTAAGTTATTTTATTTGATAAGAGGGTTAAAACTCATTTAATATACTTCAAACTTTAACCCTCACTTTTATCAATCTTAAGTGTCAAGTTAAAGAAATGGAAGAGGTTTTAAATTACTAACATAGTGTTTTATTTTCGGGAATTAGAGAGCTCAATACCTAAGGTTTTTTGTCTATTAAATCTCTCGTTTGCTATTTTCTCTTGGCTTCTTCCGGTATTTACAGGTCATTGTAAATATTTATGTAATTTTAATATCAGTTTGAATGTAAACGGGTTCGTATCTTTTTTTTTCAGGTTTATATTCCAGAACATTTAGCTTATGATATCGTTTATCCAAGTGATTTCATCTGGTTCAGAGCTTTTCTCCCATTTTCCTCAATACATGAAATACCTTCATCACAATTTTGATGCAGCCTTGAAGAAAAAAGATATTTTCACTTATATTGCTTACATTGATAAAATATGCCTTTACATGCGTAAAAACTGTTGGCAAGTATGCAGTAGAATGCTTAATAAATATATCTTTTAGTCTCACCACAAATCGGTAAATAGCTTTCCGTTCACAATTTCATACTGCCTAAATATAACTTTCCTGATGTAGTACGCACACATCATAGACAACAGCATAGTCAATTTCTAGTTAACTTCCATAGTATAAAATATATTAAATGGAAGAGGGTGAAGTGAATGAGTGATGCACCGAAGCAGCAAATACCGGAAAAAGTAGTTGATCTTATGGTCGATAGTATATTCAGAAAAAATGGCATTAAGCCAGATGAATTAAAGAAGAATTTGACTGATGAGCAGAAGCATATGCTAAAAGAAATGGTAGAAGATTTAAAAGACCAAGTTGATCAATTCAAAAAGAGAAATGCAAATCAAAATGAAGAATAAATAGTATGAAAACACCTACACGTAGGTGTTTTCTTTATTTATAAGATTACTAGTACAACTATACAATCTTCTAGTTTTAAAAACCATAAATTATCTTATAACCAGAAGAAAGGAGTGTCAAGATGGGAGTTTACAGACGGTCAAGAGATTATAGTGATAACAGCAAGCAACAGTTTTATGTAGATTCCAAAGAACGTCGCAGAAGCAGTGGTAATAATTGTGGCGAGTGGTGTAGGAATGGGTCAAGAAACGAATCAAGATTTGAAAACAACTTTTTTTATAACAATGATGCAACAGATTCACAAAACGGTGATGAATTTGCATTTATGGAACAAGAGTCAGCGGAGCTAATTTGGGTAAAAGAGTCCTGTAATATCGAGATTAATACTACGGATACGCAAGCAGGAATTTCTCTGCAAGCAGGATTACAACTTGCGATTGCACTAGTATTACGAATTACAATCGGAGATTCTGATCAAAGTGAAGCAGTATCACAAGAGTTAATACAGCAATTTGATTTGACTCAATCAAACCGACAAAAAATCTATATTTACAATACAAAAGATGCAAGGGTCACTACAACAGATTTAGACTTAGCAGTCAATATTCAGGCTTTGCTGCAGTTATTATTAGCACTGGTCATAATCGTCGACATTTTATAAAATGAAAAATTTTACTGAAAAGAGGTGTATAGAATATGTCGAAGTATAAAGAATGGAGAGCTTTAGATCACTGTGATGATCATAGGGAGGACAATAATGCTGACGTGGAACAAGAAGCTGTACAGCGTGATTCTGTTAAGCAGGTATCAGATGAATGGATAATCATTAAGAACTCTGAAGATGTTCATGTATCTACAACAGATGCGCAAGCTGCAGTCTCCTTGCAACTTGGTATTCAAGCAGCAATCGCAGTAGTTCTTAGTATATCAATTGGTGATTCTGAACGGGCAAAGGCTGTCTTGCAAGACTTTAAACAGATTTCTAGAACAAGACAGAGCAATCGTCAAAAAACAATTGTTGATTGTTCAAAACATGTCAGAATCATTACACTGGACGCAGATGTAGCGATTAATATTCAATTGTTGATACAAATTCTTATAGCTATCGTAGCAACTTTGGATGTATTCTAGAAGAATATCTTAAGACAAAAAAATAGATGTTAAGAAGAAATAGATTTTATATGGATCGAATTTTCCCCCGCTTTCTATGCAGATTATTCGGAAAGATTTAATACCTTATACTCCGGTTTTGTACCGGAGTATATTTGCTGAGACTTGATTTAGGCTTTATTATCTTTGTATATATCCAATTTAAAAGAAATAATTCTTCATTTTAACCTTTTTTGTTATTATTAAAAAAATCAATTAGTTTTAACCGTAAATTAATTTATAAACGCTTGCATTTTTACTAAAAAGAGGTTAAAGTTAAGATAGCAAAAGGAAATTGGAGTTTGAATAATACTTTACGATCTCTTTTTCAAGATGGTGTAAAAGTATTTATGATTCAATTACTTTGCACGATATTGTATAGGGAGGTCAATCAAATGACTGGTAAAGTAAAATGGTTTAATGCAGAAAAAGGTTTTGGTTTTATCGAGCGTGAAGATGGAGACGATGTATTCGTACATTTCTCAGCAATCCAAGCTGAAGGCTTTAAAACGCTTGAAGAAGGTCAAGAAGTTGAATTTGAAATCGTAGAAGGTAACCGCGGGCCTCAGGCTGCTAACGTTACGCGCTTATAATCAATATAATTATAATAAAGACTTGTCCCTTTTTACGGGATAAGTCTTTTTTTGATTATGGATGACATTCATACGAGGGGGATTGAGATGGCTTCATTTAACTGGAAATACGAGGCAGAAACCGAGTGGGATAAGCGTGCAGTATTTTGGAACAAACGAAGTAGAGATATGTGGGACAATGGAAGCAGAAAAGATGTTCTTCCATTTATGAATAATTTTGTTAGTCAGGGCAGTAAGCTACTTGATATCGGCTGCGGAGATGGATATGGAACACACAAACTGTACAAGAGTGGTTATAATGTAACGGGTGTTGATTTGTCACCGGAAATGATTCAGATAGCGAAGTCTAGTGAAATGGATAATATTCATTTTTTTCAAGGTGATGTAAATAAGCTACCATTTGCAGCGCGAGAATTTGACGGGATCATGGCAATCAATATACTCGAATGGGTAGAAGATCCACTCTTTGCTTTGCAGGAAATGAAGCGGGTTGTAAACATAAATGGAATACTCTGTGTTGGTGTTCTTGGACCGACAGCTGGACCAAGAACAAATAGCTATCCACGTTTACATGCACAAAAGGCGATTTGCAATACTATGATGCCGTGGGAATTCAGTCAACTTGCTTCAGAGCTTTCATTAGAATGTATTGACAGCTACGGTGTTTATAAAGCAGGGGTGGAAAAAAGACATTATCATGATCTTCCGTTAAAATTAAAGCAATCACTCTCTTTTATGTGGGTATTTATGTTGAGGAATGTAGGTGAATACAGTGAACGAAAAAGACAAACAAGTTATTGAGAGCTATCAAAACGATGAAAAAATGATGATATTGATTTATTCGCAGTGGTGTATTAATAACGAGCTGGATCCAGTTGAACTTTATGAAAAGGCATATCCAGGTCAGCTGAAAAACAATGCTCTAATAGAGATCATAGAGGAGACGGTACCCGCCAAAGAATCAGCTGAGATTACTGATCAAACCGTATTAAATGTACTGCAATTATTTGGTAATGATGATTTAGCCTTTATCGTTCAAGAACATATAGAAAAGCGGGATAACTGATCTGGTGTATTCCCGCTTTCTTTATCTCCTGCGTATGAATGTTCGATCAGCTGAACCACCCCAATGTACGGGGGGTAGTCCATACTTCCGCTAAACGGGCGTATGCGCTTTGCTGCTATTCAAACCATTTCATTAATGCCTGCGTTCCGCTGTCTTCCTCACCATTCTCAGCAAGTTCCTTATATAGCTTTAATGACAGGGATAGCCCAGGAGTCTCAAGTCCCAATTCTTCTGCAGATTCCAGTGCAATCGTCATATCTTTAATGAAATGCTTAATGTAAAAACCAGGAGCAAAATCGCCTGCAAGCATACGGGGACCGAGCACTGAAAGTGAAAAGCTTCCAGCTGCACCAGATGAAATGTTTTCGAGAACACGCTCCGGGTCAAGGCCAGCCTTTTTTGCATAAACAATGGCTTCGCAAACACCAATCATTGTAGTAGCAATCGTTATTTGATTTAACATTTTCGTATACTGGCCGGAACCTGCTTCACCTTGTAGCATAATATTCTCACCAATTACTTCAAATAGTGGAAGAAGTGTTGAAAAGGCTTCTTTGTTACCACCAACCATTATCGATAGCTTTCCGTTTTTTGCGCCAACATCTCCGCCGGAAACAGGTGCGTCTAAAGCATGTATATCTCTTTCTTTTGCTTTTTGATAAATTGTTTTCGCCAACGATGGCTTAGAGGTGGTCATATCGATAACAAAGCTATCCGCTTTTGCATTTTCCAAAATACCGTTTTCGCCGAAATATACCTCTTCTACATCAACTGGATACCCAACCATCGTAATAATGACGTCCGAAGATGAAGCAAGCTCAGCTACAGAGCTTTTCCAGGCAGCTCCAAGCTCCAATAATTCTTTCGCTTTTTCTTTTGTGCGCGTATAGATGTTTATCGTATATCCAGCCTGGTGCAGATTTCTTGCCATACTTTTCCCCATAACTCCAGTTCCGACAAAACCTATTGATGTATCTTTAGTAAGCATAACTAGTCTCTCCTTATAATCCATTCTATATGAGGTTGTTCAAAAAGTCCGGTGAAAATGACACATCGTAGGGGACCTTCTGCTAAAACCGCCCACGTCCTGTGGGCAACGCAAAAGTCACCACATCCTGTGGAAGCTCGTTGGCGATAGTAGAGCTTCTACTAAGACCACCCACGTCCTGTGGGAAACGTAGAAGTCAGCACATCCTGTGCAAGCCCGTTCTCACGTATTAATTGCATACGTTCCGGTACTCAAAGCTATGCCGCCTCGAACTTCTCGGTCCTTTTCATCCTCCTTTTGAAATGCACTATATATAAGTATTCGACAATTCTTGCTTGAATCCTTTTTCACAGGCTGGAAAATATAAAACAGATAGAATAAGTTGTAGTTTATAACAATAGAGAAGGGGAAGATTCCCCGCATTGACATGATTTGGGAGCGGTATTATAGAATCAATACGCTCCATCTACACATAGTATAGTTAGCAGTAATCATATTGATGGAAGGGGATAGCAATGATCCGTAAAGAGCAACTATCCAAATGCAAAGAAGCTTTAACTACCCGGCAATCGGAATTAATTAAACACGTTCAGGATCACTTTGGAATGAAATATGAATTTGCTCAGGAAACGTCTGGTGAATTGTCAAATTATGACAATCACCCTAGCGACACAGGGAGCGAACTTTTTGAAAGAGAAAAGGATTTAGCACTTAATGAACATGCTGAAAAGGAATTGGAAGAAATCAATAAAGCCCTTCATGCGCTAGAAGAAGGAACGTATGGTATATGCAAGATATGCGGTGCAGACATTCCTTACGAGCGTTTGGTTGCAGTTCCGACAACAGATACATGTATAGAGCATGCAAAGTCCGAAGCGTTTAACCGAGGGCGTCCAATTGAAGAAGAAGTATTCAGTCCAAACATAAATCCAGACGAAGTCACAGATGAGGAGCAAGTTGGGTATGATGCTGAGGATGCATGGCAGGAAGTTAGTCGCTATGGAACTTCAGAGACCCCATCTGATTTCTATGGTGATAAAGAGCATTATAATGATATGTTTCCAAACAGTGACGAAAATGTAGGATCTGTTGAAGATTTAGAAAATATACTTGCTGCAGATATTCATGGAAAATTTACTGGTGTCGCACCAAATGATGATAAACATGAGGAATAAAGAAAAGGCTCCTGTAACCAGCCAGGAGCCTTCTCTTAAAGAGGTTTTTTTGCACTTAATGAATCGTTATTTAAAATAAGTCCGTTATACCACCTAAAAATGCGAAAATCATTTGTTGGATAAGATAACCAGCAATAAGCATACCGACAATATAAATTCCAATCAATACATAAATAGAATCAAATCCGTTAACTGGCTGTTCAAGCATAATAAATGTTGGAATAAGCAAAATTGGAGCTACTAGGCTAATTAAAATCAACGTTCCAGCAAATGGGAGCCCTACAAATGCAAGTAGTACACCTAAAATTGCAATGGTAAGGAAAGGAACAAGATAAGCTCCTACTTTAGCGGTAGTAGCCGTAATCGTTGCTTTGTGAGCAGCTACCTTTAAACCACCAAAAATCAAGGCGATAACAACTGCAAATAAAATTAACAATCGTAAAAATGGCGCTAGGAAGCCTTCAACAAACGTCGTACCGAAATAACTGCTATTCAATGTGATAAAAGTACTAAGGGAGAATAATAAAATAAAAATGGCGATCGTTATAGTTCCGGAGATCCATTCCTTACCATCAATTTTCTTTGCATGGCTTGGGTTCTTTAACAATGTTAAGAAGAAGTTTCCAAAGTTACCAGCTACTTGTTTTCCTTTTTCCAATGCTTCGTTGGTCGATTGATTTTCCGTAGTAGCAGGTTGTTTCGGTTCAGCAGCTATTACTTCTGATGTAAGATTTGGATTAGGATCTGAAGTTGCTGCAGCCTCCTCGTGTGTCAGTGATGCTCCACAATTCGTACAAAATTTTCCTGATTCTGTTTCTTCTTTACAAGATGGACAGATCATTTTTACACTTCCTTTCTAATTTGATGAGCAGATGACTTATACCATCTACTTTCGACAAAGTTCTACTAAATACCTTGTTCAAAATGAGTTTACGGAAGAATGTAGCCAAAAGCAACTATATCATTCTTATTCAAGGACTTATGCTATATGTACGAAAAGTGGACGATTTTGGTTTCGTCATCATTCATTTAAAAAACGGGCCTGCCCTTAAAAAATGTATTTTAAGGCAGACCCGTGCTCATACTTATTAATTCTCTTCAGTTTGCTCAGTTTGTTCAACAAGCTTTATATTCGTGGTTTGACGTTCACCGTCACGAATATATTCTATTTCAATTTCATCGCCGATATTTGTTTCGGAATATAAGTACTTCCGCAATTCAAGGATGGATGTTACTTCCTGACCATTAATTTTTGTAATGACATCAAATTGCTGTAAACCTGCCGCATCTGCAGGAGAGCCTGATTGTACATCTGCGACAACCATACCACCTTTAATATCTTCTGGGAGATTGATTTCATATCGGTATTGTGGTGGCACTTGATTTAGTGATGCGGTGCTTATCCCGATTAATGGACGTGATATTTCACCATTTGTTTCGAGCTGTTCCATAATCGGAAGTGCAGCATCTGCTGGAATGGCAAAACCAATCCCTTCTACAGCACCTTGAGCGATTTTCATGGAGTTGATACCAATAACTTCTCCATTCGAGTTCACTAATGCTCCACCACTATTACCAGGGTTAATTGCGGCATCTGTTTGCAGCACTTCCGTTATCCAATCCGCTTGGCCATCTTTGTTTGTATCAACCTCTACAGTTCGATTTAGCCCGCTAATTATTCCTTTTGTAACAGTGTTTGCAAAGTCTAGACCTAATGGATTACCGATTGCAAGTACTGTTTCACCAACTGCTAATTCATCGGCAGTTCCAAATTTTGCAACTGTTTCAATTGATGCACTGTCAACTTCTAGCACTGCTAAATCGGTAAGCGTATCCCCGCCAAGTACAGTTGCTGGTATACGTTCATCATCATTTAATACAATTTCAACCTCTTTGGCATTGGCAACAACGTGCTGATTCGTTACGATGTATGCTTTTCCATTTTCTTTTTTATAAATAATTCCAGATCCAGTACCAGCCTCCTGACTACCTTCCCAAACATTTCCCTGCTGCATGTTAACGACACCTACTACTGCTT
This sequence comes from Oceanobacillus profundus, assembly GCF_003515705.1. Classification (GTDB taxonomy): domain Bacteria; phylum Bacillota; class Bacilli; order Bacillales; family Amphibacillaceae; genus Oceanobacillus; species Oceanobacillus profundus. The sequence goes on along the minus strand of NZ_QWEH01000010.1, from coordinate 51,451 downwards.
CAGAGGCCTCACTTATATTGGTCGAAACATCCGCCTCCTCTGTGGCTAGTGTTTCGACAATGTTTGGTGTTGAAGTCTCTTCTGTTGTTTCATTGTTTTTCGTTTCAACTGTGTCTCCTGGAATCAAATTATTTGTGAACAAAAGCGCAACAATAACAGCCGAAATTATACCACCAACGAGTCCGCTGCCGAGTCCGCTAAAAGTCCGCTTCTTATTGGAGGTCGGTTCATTCTTTTCTGACTTGTATGTGTGTTTATCTGTATTATTTTCTTCCGATTTACTTGCTTCTGCTTTTTCCTCTTGTACGTCTGGATGATCAAGGAAATTGGAATCACGATCGTCTTTATTATGAAAGTCATTGTTATTATCCATTAAAGTGTCCTCCCTTGTTTGTTATAGAAACTATTGTATAGTTTCATTATAGAGAACCATGTTGGGAACTATTTGGGATAAATGTGGAAAAAATGTGTAATGGTACATATTGGTGTGAAGAATGGTCGGTTTATGTAAAAATAGAACTAGAATAAGTTTCTGAACCTATTTACCGGATTTTTTAAACAACCTCTATTATTAATTGAAAAAGGTGACATAACATGAATTATCATATTGGACTTGTTGAAGATGACGCGAACATCCAAAATATTGTTTCTGCTTATTTAAAGAAAGAAGGCTATGACGTAACGATTATGGATTCTGCAGAAAAAGGCTGGGAGCTCTGGGAAAATGACCCGCCTGATATGTGGATTCTTGATATCATGCTGCCAGGAATGGATGGTTATGAATTTTGTAAAAAAATACGTACGAGAAGTGATGTACCGATTATCATTATCTCTGCGAAAGATGAAGAAATCGATAAAATTCTAGGACTTGAATTAGGCGGTGATGACTATTTAACAAAGCCTTTTAGTCCTAGAGAGCTTATTGCAAGAGTGAAGCGACTTTTCCGGCGAACGCAGCCAAAACAAAATCACGCTGAAGAAGAGACAGACAGGCTGAAGGTGGACCATCTTTTAATCTACAGGGAAGACCGTCGAATTTTCTTCCAAGGAAAAGAATATGAAATAACATCTAAAGAATACGAGATGTTGTTGCTATTTGCCGAAAATCCGAACCGGGCTTTTTCGAGGGAAGAGCTATTACTAAAAATCTGGGGGAATGATTATTTCGGAAGTGATCGTGCTGTAGATGATTTAGTAAAAAGGATTCGTAAAAAAATGGACCATATCCCGCTGGAAACGGTGTGGGGCTATGGATATAGACTGCGTAAAGAAGAGGAGTAATGATGAAACTTCAATCACAGCTAAATGCGGCCTTTACAACGCTGCTACTAGTCATTATGGCAGCAGCTAGCTATGTTATTTACTCGTTGATTCTTGATTTGCTAATCCAAGACGAACAGCGGCAATTGAAGGAAACGGGAGAGCTTTTAGTTAGTTTTCTTAACGAACAGTTTGAAACGGTTGGTGATTACAGACAGTTTTATGAATTTCTGGAGGATCAGGACTTACAGCTTTTTCTATATGATCGAAATCGTGACGCTGTATTAATGTCTACAATGTCCGCTCCAGTTGCCAGTGATTTCTTTGAATCGAATAATTTCTCGGCAACCGATCAAACACTTTGGGAGTATGGAAATGAGCGATTTGTCACGTCCAGAATTTTGTTCTATCCGGAGATATCTGGATTAGAATTGATCTTGCTTACACCGATGCATGATTTAACAGTTGTACAGCAAAGCTTTTTTGTCCGCTTACTTCTCGTTTTCTTAATAGGAGCTGCTGCCGCTGTTTTACTTAGTTATTTTATGACAAATAAGCTCGTTACACCACTTTCCCAATTAAAGGGAGAGCTAAAGAAAATTGAAAAGCGAAAGTTTAACGAGATGAATCGAGTAAAGGCAACTGGAGAAATTAAAGAAGTAGAGCAAAGTGTGTATGAAATGGCCAAGGAACTGGAAAGATATATGAATTCACAGCAAACCTTCTTCCAAAATGCCAGCCATGAATTGAAGACACCATTGATGACTATCCAAGGCTATGCGGAAGGGATTAAAGATGGAATATTTGAGGATAAAGAGCAGGAAAAAGGGTTAGAAGTCATGGTCTCCGAGGTGAAGCGCTTAAAAGAAATCATAAATGAAATGATCCTACTGGCGAAACTCGACAGTGAACCATCCTCCTATACCCCAACAGCGATAGAAGGAGAGTTATTGATTGCCCAAGTTGTTGATCGTGTTATTCCATTAATCAATGAAAGAGGTATTCATTTGCATCATCATGTGGATGAAAACATTGAATTTGTTGCCGACGAGGAAAAATTTTTAAGAGCTCTATTGAATATTGTTTTTAATGGTATTCGTCATGCGAAATCAGAGGTTTCTATTCGAGTCATTCAAGAAAAGCGATATGTAGCGATTATCATTGAAGATGATGGAGAAGGTATTGAAGAGGAGCAAGCAGAACAAATCTTTCATCGGTTTGTTAAAGGAAAAGACGGGGAAACTGGTTTAGGACTAGCAATTGCACGTGCAATTGTGGAACAGTCAAACGGGAAAATAGTAGTTGGAAAATCGGAGCTTGGTGGTGCAAAGTTTGAGGTTCATTTATTTCAAGAAAGAAAAGGCATGGATAAAGGCTAATGCTTGCAATAATTGTCACCAATGGAGAACAGTTTTTTAAAGAAATTGTAAAAAATGCTGTTCAAATGAAAATAATATGATATAATTTTCTAGTTGAACATCCTGTGAATAATAGAGGGGCGTACTTTTTATGCAATTAAGAGAAGATATTCGTAATATCGCAATTATTGCCCACGTTGACCATGGTAAAACGACATTAGTAGATCAGCTTTTAAAATATTCCGGAACTTTCCGTGAAAATGAACAAGTTGATGAACGTGCGATGGACTCAGGTGATATTGAGCGTGAGCGTGGAATTACGATTTTGGCGAAGAACACTGCAGTAAAGTATCAAGAAAATACGACAATAAACATTTTAGATACACCAGGACACGCTGATTTTGGTGGCGAAGTAGAGCGTATTATGAAAATGGTTGATGGTGTAGCACTCGTCGTAGATGCTTACGAGGGAACAATGCCACAAACACGTTTTGTATTGAAGAAAGCATTAGAACAGAAATTAACACCTATTGTTGTTTTAAATAAAATAGATCGACCAAATGCAAGGCCGAACGATGTTATTGATGAAGTGCTTGATCTCTTCATCGAGCTTGGTGCAGATGACGACCAGCTTGAATTCCCTGTCGTTTATGCATCTGCATTAAATGGAACTTCAGGGTTTGAACCAGATGATCAGCAGGAAACAATGGACCCGATTTTCACTACCATTATGGAGCATATTCCGGCACCCGCTGATAATAGTGAAGACCCATTACAGTTCCAAGTAACATTGCTTGATTATAATGATTATGTTGGACGAATTGGTGTTGGGCGTATTGTTCGCGGAACAATCAAAGTTGGCCAGCAAGTTGTTGTATTGAAAGAGGATGGAACGAATAAATCCTTCCGTGTTACGAAACTATTTGGCTTTATTGGATTAAAACGAATTGAAATTGAGGAAGCAAAAGCAGGGGATATTGTCGCTGTTTCTGGTATGGAGGATCTGAATGTAGGAGATACAATTTGTCCAGCAGACCATCCAGACGAGCTTCCGCGCTTACGCATTGATGAACCAACATTACAAATGACTTTCCTTGTTAATAACAGTCCATTTGCTGGTCGCGAAGGAAAATATATTACTTCTCGTAAAATCGAAGAACGGTTACTGAAGCAATTAGAAACAGATGTGAGTCTGCGGGTTGACCCGACAGAATCACCGGATGCATGGATTGTTTCTGGGCGTGGTGAGCTTCATTTGTCCATTCTAATTGAAAACATGCGTCGTGAAGGCTACGAGCTGCAGCTTTCTAAGCCGCAGGTAATCATTAAGGAAATTGATGGTGTGAAATCCGAGCCTGTAGAACGTGTACAAGTCGATGTGCCAGAAGAATATACTGGAGCAGTTATGGAGTCACTTGGGGCACGTAAGGGCGAAATGCTTGATATGGTAAACCATGGAAATGGTCAAGTTCGTCTTGAATTTAAAGTTCCATCTCGTGGATTGCTTGGCTATTCTACAGAATTTATGTCACAAACTCGTGGTTATGGTATTTTAAACCATACGTTTGATGCATACGAGCCAGTAATCAAAGGGCAAGTTGGCGGCAGACGTGAAGGTGTACTTGTTGCATTGGAAAATGGAAAAGCTTCAACTTATGGAATTATGGGATTAGAAGACCGCGGAGTCATCTTCGTTAACCCAGGTACAGAAGTTTACGCCGGTATGATTGTAGGCGAGCATAACCGTGAAAATGATCTAACCGTTAATATTACGAAAGAAAAACATTTAACGAATGTTCGCTCTGCTACAAAAGATCAAACATCCACAATTCGCAAAACACGTGATATGTCTTTAGAAGAGGCGTTAGAGTATCTAAACGATGATGAGTATTGTGAAGTAACACCAGAATCAATTCGCTTGCGTAAGAAGATTTTAAATAAAAACGAACGTGAAAAAGCAGCGAAGAAAAGTAAATAAGTCACAGAAACAGCAATGGTGAGTAAATTACCATTGCTGTTTCTGTTTTTGCCGATCAATACACACATTTCTATTCATTGTTGTCCGATATTTCATAATAATCACTTCTAAATGGTTTTATAACGGCGATTAATTCGTTAAAATGAAAGTAGCTACAATATTAGATAGGGAGTTGGCTTAATGGATAGGGATAAAAAAGATCCTAGAGATACATTTGACAGAACGTTTATTGGAAGTCCTGGTTTTATGATAATAGTTGTTTTAGTCATCATAATAGGTAGCTTGTTTATTAATTATTTCAAGTAAAAGTAAGACGTAGGTGCAGGGGGGAAATCTAGTTCCTCGTTTATATAAAAACAAGGGATAGACTTATACTGACTGATTTATCGAAAGGAGATGATTCCATATCCGTTACAGAGTATTTGTTATGGTCTTTATCTGTTTAAGTCTTGCAGGTTGCACAATAGAAAATGGTACACCAGGTGAAAAAAAAACCGAGGAGGAACAAAACGATACGGAACAAGCTGTACCCGAAGGAGAAAGAGAAGTGCTTGCTGAGAATTTAGAGTCCCCATGGTCAATCGCAAAGCTTGGTGATACTTTTTATATTAGTGAGCGAACTGGCTCAATTGTCACAATTGATGGGGAAGAGCAGACAAGAAAAGAAGTTCAATTGGAAAGGGAACTATCTGATGAAGCAGAAGCTGGACTCTTAGGTACTGTAATTCCAGAGGATTTTCCTGATACGAATGAAGCATATGCCTATTATTCCTATCAGGAAAAAGGGGAAACCTATCAACGTGTTGTAACGATTGAAGAACAAAATGATAATTGGGTAGAAACAGATATCCTATTAGATGAAATTCCTGGCGGAGCCTTTCATCATGGTGGAAGAATGGAGATTGGCCCAGATGATAAATTATATGTGACGACTGGGGATGCATCAATTCCGGAATTAGCACAGGAACAAGATAGTTTAGCAGGAAAAATACTTCGGCTTAATTTGGACGGCTCAATCCCGGAGGACAACCCAATTGCTAATTCATATGTATTTTCCTATGGCCATCGTAATCCTCAAGGACTTGTATGGAGCCCAGAAGGTAAATTGTTTGCTTCGGAGCACGGAAATCAAGCACATGATGAAATCAATCAAATTAACCCAGGTGCTAACTATGGTTGGCCAATAATTGAGGGAGATGAAGTGGAGGATGGGATGGAAACCCCAGTTATTCATTCAGGAGATGAAACATGGGCACCATCTGGTATAGATTACTATGAAGGTAACGTTTACTTTGCTTCGTTACGAGGGGAAGGACTAAGGAAAATGGATCCGGTGAATGAAACGGAAGAATTGATTGTATCCGATGTGGGAAGAGTGCGAGATGTGTTAGCAGCAGAGAATGGTCTATACATTATTACAAATAATACCGATGGTAGAGGTGACCCTGCAGAAAACGATGATCGCCTGTTGTATATACCTATTCCGAAAAATCAATTACATTAGTTTGAAAGCCTTTTGTTCGGTTAACGGACGAAGGGCTTTTTACTTACAGGAAATTATAAAAATTGAATGCTGTGGATAACTTGCTACCCGGGTGCTTGCGCTTTTGTTCATTGAAAAATGATTGGTTTTAGTTGCGCATTATAAAGGGAAAGGTAAACGTGACACACCTTTTCCAAAACAACTCCTATGTAAGCACTTGCAAATCTTGTATATACAAGTTATACTAATTAACATAACATGTATATACAAGTTTAGGAGTATAATATAAACAAGCATTATAGGAGGTTTAGGATGGTGAACGAAGAGAAAACGCGAGCAGTAGAGTCAATATATGCACCGCTTACTGGTAAGCGCATACCATTAAAAGATGTTCCAGACCCAACCTTTTCAGAAAAGATGATGGGTGATGGACTTGCAATTGAGCCGACGGAGGGAAAAGTAGTTGCGCCAATTGATGGTGAAGTAACACTTACGTTTCCAACAAAGCATGCAATTGGATTAAAAAGTAAATCAGGAATTGAGATCCTTATCCATATTGGATTAGAAACAGTTAATCTTGATGGAGAAGGCTTTGAGGTTCATGTGAATGAAGGCGATCAAGTAAGTATAGGAGATCCGCTTGTAACCTTTGATTTTGAATTAATTAAGCGGAAAGCCGCTAGTGTCATTACACCAATTATAATTACAAATGGAGATAAAATTGAGAACCTGGAGAAAACGGGTGAAGAAAGTGTTATAGCCGGAGAGAGTCAGTTTCTAAAGGCTAACATAAAAGAAGAAAAGAAAGAAGAACGTTCAACAATCACAAAAAAGGGAACACAGTATAGTGAGGAAGCCGAAGCCATTGTTACAGCTGTTGGTGGATTAGGAAACGTGGAAGCGGCGACACATTGTGTTACCAGACTTCGATTTGCTTTAACAGATGAGGATCAGGTTGATAAAGCAGCATTAGAACAGATGGATATTGTAAAAGGAACTTTCTCTGCTAACGGTCAGTTTCAGGTTATTATTGGACAAGGGACCGTAGATAAAGTTTACCGGGCGATGGTCAATGAAACCGGCATCCAGGAGGCATCGAAAGAGGATGTGAAAGCTGCTGGTGGCAATAAGCAAAATGCATTACAGCGAGGAATTAAAGTATTGGCAGATATCTTCATTCCAATTCTTCCTGCAATTATTACAGCAGGACTATTAATGGGGATTAATAATATCTTAGCTAACCCTGGAATCTTTGGCAGAGAAGCACCGTCAGTGATTGAAATGTATCCACAGTGGGCTGGCCTGGCAAGTATGATTAATATAATCGCGAATACTGCATTTACCTTCTTACCTGCCTTAATTGGTTGGTCTGCAGTGAAACGATTTGGTGGAAGTGAACTGTTAGGTGTTGTACTTGGTTTAATCATGGTTCATCCAGACTTATTAAACGCTTGGGCTTATGGGGCAGCACTAGAGGCTGGAGAAGTACCAACATGGAATTTATTCGGGTTCGAAATTGAGGCGATTGGTTATCAAGGCCAAGTATTGCCAGTATTATTTGCATCTTGGGTATTAGCAAAGATTGAACTATTTATGAGAAAACGTGTTATTGATTCGTTGCAATTATTAATCGTTGCTCCAGTTGCATTACTCGTTACAGGCTTTTTAACCTTCATTATTATTGGGCCAGTCACGTTTACAGTGGGAAACTGGATTACAGACGGTTTGATCGCTATCTTTGAAGCGGCACCAATCATTGGTGGTCTCGTATACGGAGCAATCTATGGACCATTAGTTATCACGGGAATGCATCATACCTTCTTAGCAGTAGACTTACAGCTGATTGGCAGTACAGAAACGACATTCTTATGGCCAATTCTTGCACTATCTAACATTGCGCAAGGTGCTGCAGCATTTGCGATAATGGCAGTTGCAAAAGAGGAGAAATTAAAGGGACTTGCAGGTACGTCTGGGATTTCGGCTTGGTTAGGAATTACAGAGCCAGCCATGTTTGGAGTTAACCTGCAATATAAGTATCCATTCTATGCAGCAGTTACAGGGTCTGCTATTGCTGGTGCCTTTATTACGATGCAAAATGTACTTGCAACCTCCATTGGTGTTGGCGGAGTACCAGGAATTCTTTCCATTGTTCCATCTGGATGGGTTTCGTTTGGTATCGGAATGGCAATTGTAATCATTTTACCTTTTGTCATTACGTACGTTATTGCAAAACGAAAATTAAATACACATTAATTCAACTAGATTAGGAGTGAAAATATGAGCGAAGCATGGTGGAAAAAGTCAGTCGTTTATCAAATTTATCCAAAAAGTTTTCACGACACAACAGGAAATGGAACAGGAGATATTCAAGGTATTATCTCGAAATTAGACTATTTGAAAAAACTAGGTGTCGATGTTATTTGGTTAACACCGGTTTATAAATCACCGCAAAATGACAATGGATATGATATCAGTGATTACTATTCCATTGAACCAGGCTACGGAACCATGGAAGATTTTGAGGAGCTATTAGAAGAAACACATCGACGTGATATGAAGCTGATTATGGATCTTGTTATTAATCACACATCAACAGAGCATGAATGGTTTCAAGAGGCAAAGAAATCCAAGGATAATCCATATCGTGACTTCTATATTTGGAAAGATCCGGTTGATGGGGAAGAGCCAAACAATTGGCAATCCAAATTCGGTGGCTCTGCTTGGCAATATGATGAACAAACGGAACAATATTTCTTGCATTTATTTGATCGAACACAAGCTGATTTGAATTGGGAAAACGAAAAGCTGCGTGAAAAGCTTTTTGATATGATGCGTTTTTGGGCGGAAAAAGGAATTGATGGATTCCGGCTTGATGTTATTAATTTAATTTCAAAAGATCAAACTTTTCCCAATGACGACATTGGGGATGGTCGCAGATTTTATACAGACGGACCCCGCATCCATGAATATTTAAATGAAATGAATCAGGAAGTATTCTCAAAATACGATATGCTGACGGTCGGTGAAATGTCGTCAACCTCACTTGAAGCTTGTGTGCTTTATACACAACCTGAGCGACAAGAGCTTTCGATGACATTTCAATTTCATCATTTGAAAGTGGATTATCCACATGGAGAAAAGTGGACAAAAGCTCCATTTGATTTCTTGAAGCTGAAGAAAATTCTTTCGGATTGGCAGGTTGGGATGCACGAAGAAAACGGATGGAATGCTTTATTCTGGTGTAACCATGATCAGCCGCGTGCTGTATCGCGATTTGGTGATGATACGAAGCTGCACCGTGAATCAGCAAAAATGCTTGCCACCACACTTCATATGATGAAAGGTACGCCATATATTTATCAAGGTGAAGAGATTGGGATGACAAATCCTAATTTCACTTCCATTGATGAGTACCGTGATGTAGAGTCGTTAAATGCGTACAAATCATTACGAGACAGTGGAAAATCAGAACAGGAAACAATAGCGATTTTACAGCAAAAATCACGTGACAATGGGCGCACACCAATGCAATGGTCTAATGAAAAGCATGCAGGATTTACATCTGGAACGCCATGGATCAATGTTGCAGCTAATTATCCTGAGATCAATGTTAATCGAGCTTTAGAGGATAAAAATTCTATCTTTTATCACCATCAGCAGTTGATTCAATTACGGAAGAAATATGATATTATTACGTATGGGGACTACCAGCTACTATTTGAGGATGATCCTAAAATATTTGCATATACAAGAAACTGGAATGGCGAAAAGCTGATTGTTATAAGTAATTTTTCTGGAGATAATGCAACGGTAGATTTACAGCTGGACAAGAAAATAGCAAATCCAGAAATTTTGTTATCCAATTACGCTGATTCACCACAGTCGCTGGAGCAGTTAAGTTTAAGACCTTATGAATCGATTGTTTATCACGCATCACCGGGGATGTAATATCCCTTCTCCAAGCGTGATAAAATCGCTGGGATTTTATTTTAGGTCATATTCTTGCTGAAACAGAGCCCTTGCTGAGTGAAGCAAGTTCCTCTTGATTATGCAACGTAATGAGGTTTAAGACATGCAAAAGAAATATCTAGCAATTTACGATGATTTAGTAAACAAAATACAAGCAAATACATGGCCGGTATCTACGCTGTTACCTTCTGAAAATGAATTATCGATTCAGTATGACACCTCACGAGAAACAATACGAAAGGCGTTAAATCTGTTATCGCACAATGGCTATATTCAAAAGGTGAGGGGAAAGGGATCGGTTGTGATTGATATTCATAAGTTTTCTTTTCCTGTTTCCGGTATTGAAAGCTATGCAGAGCTGGCAGAGAAGCTTCAATTGGAGAGTAGCACAGCAGTGCATCAGTTGGGGTACCTGGACGCTAATCATGAGATAACTAAAATGTTAGCAATGACGCAAGGTGAGCGCATTTGGAATGTTGTGCGAGTGCGAGAGATTTCAGGAGAGAAAATTATTTTGGATAAAGATTACTTCACGGAGCGTTATGTTCCCTTGCTTTCCCTGGATATATGTGAGAAATCAATCTATCATCATATCGAGAATAATCTAGGACTGGAGATTGGTTTTGCACAAAAAGAAATTGTCGTGGAAGATCCAACAGAAGAGGACCGGAAATTATTGGACTTAGAAGGTTTCTCAAATATTGTCGTTATCCGAAGTCAGGTTTATTTACAGGATGCTAATTTATTTCAGTGCACAGAGTCTAGGCATCGACCGGACAAATTTCGATTTGTTGACTTTGCGAGAAGAGTAAAGAATTAAGTAGCAGGTTTTATTCAAATGAAACTATAATATTAAAATACCAGCCTTCACTAGAAGGCTGGTATTTGTTTTAGCATACATTAGCGAGCTGTAATATCCCCAATGAATGAAATTTCACTTTATCAGGACGTTCGAATTAATGGTAACGTACAGCAGCGAAAGGATCCCCCAGACTTAATAATTTCAGAAAACGGTACTTCGGTGATTCGAAAGCCCATTTCGGTTAATTTTTGGTTCATGCGTTTATTTTCAGGCAGGCTAATAACGTGTTTATTTCCAAGTGAAAGTACATTGGGACCTAAGTGGAATTGTTCTTCCTCTGTTACTTCAATGAGTGTATATTCTTCTTTTAACATAAGATAAGCATCAGAATCCATAGCTGGTGGATAGATTAATGCAGTTTGAGCATCGATAATATTGAAAATACAGTCTAAATGAAGAATATCTTTTCGTAACTTAATGGGAGATACTTCATGATTCGGAAGCTGGCTTTGTAGAACAGCTACTGCCTCTTTAGAAGTACGGTCACTGATTCCGACCCAAACCTTTGAATGATCAATAATGACATCTCCACCTTCAATTGATGCCGTCTCGAATGGAAAATAAGCAACTTTGTTTCGCTGTAGCCAATCTAATAATATGTTCTGCTCTTTTTTACGAATGTCTTCTTTCATTGCAGATACAAAAAACGTATTTCCAATCGTAAAACCGATATCACGCGTGAACACCTGCTCATTCAAGTGCTCTAATTCGTTCAGTTTGATAACCTCAATCCCAATGGATTCCATGTGATGGATAAGGTTGGAATGTTGCTCTACTGCTTTTGTTTGATTAATATTATCGTTTACATAATACGCTTGGGTTTGATTGATCACTTCATTAATTTGCATATAGCGTGGAGAAACCGTAATTACCTTTTTCAATGGATCATATTCATTATGACAGTAAGCAGTATCTCTGTTTTTTTCTGTGTTCACTTCATCTCCCCCAATCACTAGTCGATCGTTTACCTCATAATATGTATGCTTCGGATAATTGGATTGCTGTAGTAACCGGTTAGTAAGTACTATTGCTTAAATATTATTATTTGGATTTCTTACGTTTTTTTTCATTGGGGATATATTTGGTATAATACGCTGCGGTTAGTAAGCAAATAATAGCTAACCCCCAAGCTGCAACACCACCCCAGTATATGTCAGACATAACCCCAATGAGAATAATAATCCCACTTAAAGCAATGAAAATGGATGTAAGATATCGTTTCACACGCAACACCTCAGTAATTATATGTATGAATTGGGATTGGTAATATAGGAATTTTTTCTTATTACTAATATTATAGCAAAAGCTGAAATGAATTACACACGACTTACTTTCTGCTAACAAAAGAAATTTATGCTTATGTCCGACATCCCTTCCATAAAACTATTTTTAAAAGAGCCCTATATTGCTATCTGCAATGTGTATATGAAAGAAAAAATGAATTATAAAAAATCCTATTATCGAATTTTAGATTTTCTAATCACAATTTGTCATAACGATGGTAGAATGGAGACAAATACAGGTTAGGAGATTATTATATGAAAAAGCGGATAACTATTTTGCTTGCATTATTATGTGTAGCTGCTTTTATTTTAGTTGGATGTGCAGATAAAATAGTTGTAACGAATGGTAAAGGCAATGCAGTTAGAGGTTCAGTCGTTGCTTCTAAAGAATTCCCGAGCTTTAGTAAAGAAATTACAATCTCAGCGATTGGTGATATTCTTATCCATAGTCCAGTCTATATGGATGCAAAGACAGAGGGAGGATATGATTTTCTTCCTATGCTTGAAAGGGTCAAAGATACATTAGAGGCTTCAACGATAACAGTAGCAAACCAAGAGACGATGATTGGTGGAGAAGAGCTTGGATTATCCTCATATCCTTCCTTTAATAGTCCTTTTGAAGTTGGTGATGCATTGAAAGCGGTAGGTGTCAATGTTGTTACATTGGCTAATAACCATACGTTAGATCGTGGTGAGGCTGCGATTCAAAATGCAATTAGTCAATGGGAAACAATTGATATGATGTATACAGGTGCATATAAAGATCAGCTGGATCGTGAAAATCTACGAATCTATGAAACAGAAGAAGATATATCCATTGCGTTTCTCTCTTATACGTATGGAACAAATGGAATTCCTGTGCCAGAGGGCAAAGACTATTTAGTGAATATGATTGATAAAGATCGTATTGCCGAGGAAGTAGCGCTAGCAAAGGAAAAAGCGGATATTGTTACATTAAGCCTCCATTTTGGGAATGAAAATGAGCGAATGCCAAATGAAGAACAAAAGGAGCTTGTACAGTTTGCAGCTGATCAAGGAGTCGATATTGTAATTGGCCATCACCCACATGTCCTGCAGCCAATGGAGTGGGTGACAGGTAAAGATGGACATGAAACCTTTGTAATGTATTCATTAGGAAATTTCCTTTCGAATCAACAGGATCTGTACCAGCGAATTGGTGGAATATTAACACTTTCCATTAAAAAAACAGTCAAAGGTGATGCAGAAGAATTGGAAGTTCATTCACCGAAGTTCATGCCAACCTATGTGACATTTAGTGAGGATTTTACAAATTATGAAGTGACACCAATGTACACTCTAACAAAGGATGAGCTTAAAGGAGCGCATCAACACTATAAGGAAATAAAAGCGCATCTGTCACAATGGATGCCAGAGCTTGAGTTTATGGAATAATAATGGCCCCCCATCTTTTCTCCAGAAGATGGGGATTTCGTATACAGGTTTTTCTATAATTTGTTGGTGTTTTTTGGTATGATAAACATTGCAGTTATTATAGTTCGTGTACATAAAGGAGATCGTTAATAGATGGAATGGAGAAATATATATCGTGGCCTATTAATGGGAGCTACAGATTTAGTTCCTGGTATAAGTGGTGGAACGATAGCTGTTTTACTAGGAATATATGATAGGCTGATTGCTGCTATCAGCGGCATCTTTAGTAAGGAATGGAAAAAACATATCGGATTTTTAATTCCCTTAGGACTTGGGATGGTAATAGCCATCTTTTTACTTGCGAGTTTGATTGAATGGCTGTTTGAGCATTATCCGGGACCAACGCAGTTCTTTTTTCTCGGATTAATCCTTGGGGTCCTGCCATATTTATTTTATAAAGCAGAAGCTAAACAGAAATTTAAATCGAAGCATTATGTGATGTTGGGGATTGGGGCAATTGTTGTTGCAATGTTGGCTTTTCTAAATCCAAATGAAGGAACAGTAATTGAAAATGTTACAACTTCTACTTACATCTTGCTTTTCTTTTCAGGGTTTATTGGAAGCAGTGCAATGATTATTCCGGGTATTAGTGGGTCGTTTATGCTATTGCTTATTGGTGTATACTCCACAATCATCTCAGCTATAAGTAATCTTTATTTCGATATTATTATTGTTACTGGGTTAGGAATTGCGATAGGATTTATTGTGATGAGCAAGGTTGTCGCATTTTTCCTGAATCATTATTATACCGGTACATTTGCTGTAATCATTGGATTGGTTATAGGCTCGAGCCTTGCTGTCTTCCCTGGATGGCCAGAGAGCGTGCCGATGCTGCTCGTTAGTGTGGCAACCTTTATCGCTGGTCTTCTTGCTGCCATTACGCTTGGAAGAATTGAATACAAGTAACGTGAAAAAGAAATGAAAGAAGCGTATAATCATTGTTAAAAGGAAAAAGGAGTGAACAGTTATGGAAGCTATTCAAACGGCTGAGCAGTTTAATGAAATCATTCAAAGTGACGAACCAGTAATTGTTAAATTTTACGCAGACTGGTGTCCAGATTGTAAAGTGCTGGACATGTTTATTGGTGATGTTATAAAAGAATTTAATAATTATAAATGGTATGAAGTGAACAGCGATGAAGTGGCAGGTGTTGCAGAAAACCATCAGGTAATGGGAATTCCAAGTATTTTGATTTTCCAAAATGGTGAGAAGCTTGCCCATCAGCATAGCGCATATACGAAGTCACCTGAGTCTGTATCAGAATTTTTACAGCAGCAATTAGGTTAATGAAACGCCCGATCATGATTGGAAATGATCGGGTGTTGTTTTTTATATCGTTATTGTTAATGAACCATTTAAGCAAACGTAAACGTTAAATTTTTACCTTGCTTTATAAATAAAGAAGCATTTTCTAAATTCACAGCACCGTTTTCTACACGTAACGAATATGCCTGAACATCATGAGGAGTCATAACAGTATGAAGCTTTTGTTCATTGATTAAATCGTTATCTTCGGGGACATTTTTCTCAGTACCCCATTCAATTAAAAAGGGAAGCGCGGTGCTTTCTGAGAGTGGGAACAGCATGCGCCAATTTAATGTCGAACCATTAGTTCTTTTCCTGCTGCCAGGAATTGGGCCATTATAGCTTATATCCTCTGCATTAAAATGCGCTATATATGCATCGATTTGATTGGTGCGAAGGGCATATTGAATCGGCGCTTCCACATGATTATCTAAAGCTTTGACAAGCTGGTGAATCAATGGGTTACCAGATTTTCTTGCGAGGGCTTCATCGAAAATACCAAGCCATTCGATATAACAATCATTTTAAAAATAAGAAAGATAATTATACGTTCCCCAATTATGGTGCTCTCCTCCTTGGATGACTTTAACCCCATATTTTTGTGCGAATTGCTGTGCTGCCTTTTCAGGATCGTTTGCAGCGATAATTAGGTGGTCTAATGCTAACATAGTGAACACCCTTCCTTTAAAATGTGTAATAGGGACTATCGTTCCAGCGATGGTTTCTATAGTATAATAATAGCAAATAAAATTATAAAATTAAAAAAGTAATAATACCTAGAATGAAAGTTGGTGGGGATTTTGAGTGAAACTAAAATATTGATTGTGGAGGACGAGCAGAAGATTAGCCGTGTTCTGCAACTTGAACTAGAATATGAAAACTATCAAACTGAAATTGCTGCAAATGGGAAAGAGGCACTTCGATTAATGGAAGAAAAATCCTGGGATCTTGTATTATTAGATATCATGATTCCGGAATTAAGTGGATTAGAAGTACTGCGAAGAGTGAGAAGAAACGACGAAACAACGCCGGTTATCTTATTGACAGCAAGGGATGAGATCCACGATAAGGTGAGTGGACTAGATCTTGGTGCAAATGATTATATTACGAAGCCATTCCAAATTGAGGAATTGCTTGCACGCATCCGGGTGCATTTAAGAAAGCCAGTTCAAAAAGACGCTACCGGCGAGCTGTTATCGGTTGGAGATCTAGCTGTAAACTTAAATGGTCACGAAGTTAAACGAGCAGGTAAATTAATTGAACTAACACCTCGTGAATTCGATTTACTTGTCTGCTTATTAAAAAATAAAAATATCGTATTAACGAGAGAGCAATTAATCGAGCAAGTATGGGGATTTGACTATTATGGCGATACGAATGTGGTAGATGTATACGTTCGTTATTTGAGACAAAAGATCGATAAAGACTATGACATAGCATATATTCTAACTGTTCGAGGTGTCGGATATACGATAAAGGATAATGAGACATGAAATTACGGACGAAAATACAGCTTTTTACTAGTTTATTTATGCTTGTACTCGTCTTATTAGTTAATACATCGATTTACTTTTTGTTTTATAAAATAGCTGCAGATAGTGATCTTGAACAAATGGCCGTTCAAATGGATGCACTTACCGAAACGCTAGCAGATAATCCAGATATATCGAATGAAGAAGCCAAAAGGTTGATCAAAGCTTACCTCCCAACAAACGGGATGATTCGTGTAATTGATGAAAATGACAGACCGTTCATTCTACAAACGAAATCTGGAGCATATGAAACCTTGCCATGGGAGTATGTGACAACAGAGAGTAAAACAATTGAAACTCAGGCAAATGGACCGGATGTAGCTATTATTACAAGACCAGTTATATGGAATAACGGTGAGATTGTGACCGTGCAGCTTTCCAACAATCTCAATCATTTAGAAGAAACGATGAAGACGCTATTCTATGTACTCATCGTAGCAGGTGCGATTATGCTGATACCTTCTATCATTGCCGGTACACTATTAGGGCGATTTTTATTAAATCCGATTCAGAAATTAATCCAAACGATGAAGGATAATACGAAGCATGCCAAGTGGCAAAAAATCAATCTAGAAAACCGCTCTAAGGATGAGCTATACGAAATGGAAATGACGTTCAATGAGATGATCGATTACTTGAGAGATAACTTTGAAAAACAAGAAATTTTTGTTTCGAATGCTTCACATGAACTGAAAACACCAATACAGATTGTCAAAAGCTATGCACAGCTGTTAGAACGTCGAGGAATGGAAAACCCCGAGTTGCTGCAAGAGTCAATTGAAGCGATTGATTCAGAGGCAGATCGAATGAAAAAGCTCGTGGAACAGCTTTTATCGCTCGCGAAAAATCGCCAAGCACAAGAAATGAATCGTGTTGATCTCGGAGAGCTTACCGAGGAGACGGTAGAAACATTTGAGAGGGCTTATGCACGTAAGATTAATTTCCAGCAAAATGCAGACGACTTAATGGTTTATGGTAATCGTGATCAACTTGAACAAGTTATTTATATACTCATCGAAAATGCAATAAAATACAGTAATGATAAAATAAATGTCAGTGCTTCAAAATTGAATGATGATGTGATTATTCAAGTAAAGGATCATGGACAAGGAATACATGAAGATGAGCAAAAGCGGATATTCGACCGTTTCTACCGCGTGGATAAAGCGAGAAGCAGAGAAACTGGTGGAACAGGACTCGGTTTAGCAATTGCAAAGGTAATTACAGAGGAGCATCATGGAGAAGTTTCTGTATCCAGTAAAGTTGGAGAAGGATCGACCTTTACGCTTTGTTTGCCGTATAGGGAGTAGCACAGGTTTTGTTTTTATAATAGTAAAATGGATTCTATAACGAGAGGAGTGAATCTATGAGAAAAAAGCTAATTATTGCTGGAGTCTGTCTCGTTGGAGTCCTTGCTTTAGGGTTTGGTATCTATCAATCGGGTGCTTCATCCTCCGAGCCAGAGTTGTCGAAGGAAGAAGTTGAAAATCTTGTTCAAGAGCAATATCCAGGAACAATTACAACAACGGATCTAGAAAAGAATGAAGATGGGGCAATTTATAAAGTTAGAATTGAAAGCAAAGGAAATAACTATGCTGTTACATTAGATGGAAATACTGGTGAAGTGACTGACTTAGAAATATTAGGTGAAGCAACAACTGAAAGCAGCGAACAAAATGATAATAATCAAGCAGAAGAGAACGATTCTAATAAAGAACCAAGCACAAACGAACCTGGACAAACGGAAGAGAAAAAGGAAAACGGTGCATCCAATGCAATGCTAAGTCAAGATGCAGCTAAAGAAATTGCGCTTAAAGAATTTGCTGGAACTGTCGTAGATTTAGAGCTAGATGAGGATGACGGAAGAAAAATTTATGAAATAGAAATCGAGAACGGAGAAGATGAGGCAACGGTCGAAATCGATGCCTACACAGGGGAGATTTTGGTCTTAGACATTGATATCGATGATTAAGATACAGACTGGCAGCGATTGAACGCTGTCAGTTTTTTTTAGTGGAAAAGTCTTCTGATAAAAACTTTATTTTTTTCTCATCAAATTCTAATCTTATTCACAGTGCACTTTCATTCCACCTGTTTAAGATAAAGGTAACAAGAAAACAAGGAGGAATTACAAATGAAAAAGAAATTAGGTATTGCAATTGGTACTGTAACAGCGGCAGCAGTTATTGGGATGGGGGTCTATCATTCAGATGCAGCACAAGCAAACCCAACTTTATCTTCGGAAGAAATTAGTGATCTGATTCAAAATCAATATCCAGGAACGGTTACAGAGTTGGAAGTTGATAAGAAAGGTAATAAAACTGTATATGAGGTAGAAATTGAAGGTGATGGTGTAGAATATGAATTGAAATTAGATGGCGATACAGGTGAAGTTCTAAATGAAAAGCACAAAGAAACAAATTTC
Source organism: Oceanobacillus profundus (assembly GCF_003515705.1). GTDB lineage: Bacteria > Bacillota > Bacilli > Bacillales > Amphibacillaceae > Oceanobacillus > Oceanobacillus profundus. The sequence continues at coordinate 32,543 of NZ_QWEH01000010.1, read as the reverse complement.
AACAAAAAGAATGAAAGTGAAACTACAGCTGCACAGAATAAATCCGTTGAGAATTTAATCGGAGATCAAAAAGCAAGAGAAATTGCATTGAAGGAATTCGATGGAACAATCAAAGAGTTTGAGCTGGATGAGGATGACGGACGTTACGTGTATGAGATGGAAGTAAGAAATGGCGATAAAGAGGCTGAATTTGAAATTGATGCATTAACCGGAGAAATTTTAGAAATGGAAATTGATACCGAAGACGACGACTGATAAAGTCGTTCTGAAAAAAGGGGGGGCCTAAATGAGAAAGAAGCTTATTATATTGCTAGGTGCGATCATCACGGTTACAATCCTGGGGCTTGGCATTTCACACTCGCTTATTGTAAAAGCCGAGCCTAATCTTACCAGAAAAGATGTCATGACACAGGTGGACGATCAATATCCAGGGAAAATTACGGAAGTAGGGTTGGATGATGAGTCAAAAAATCCCGTTTATAAAGTCAATCTAGAAATTGATAGTCAAAAATATAATCTGTTAATTGATGGAAATACTGGTGAGGTATTGGATTTAACGGAAAAGTCGAAAGCAAATAAACAAGAGGCTGATCAAGAAGTTAAACCAACCGCAAATAAGCAGGAAAAACAAGATGAAAATGAAATCACTATAAAAGAAAAACAACCTTTAAACCAACTGAACAGTGACAAGAGTGAAGATTCAAAATCTGAAGCTGGAAAAGCAGCTGTAAAGTCAACTAATGATGAAACGAATAATTCTGAGCCTAAATCGAAGCAACAGCAGGCAAAAAAAGCAGTAATTGGAACGAATAAAGCGCGAAGTATTGCATTAGCTGAATTTTCAGGAACGATAGAAGGAATTGAACTCGACGATGATGATGATCGGCTTATCTATGAAGTAGAAATAGCAGATGGAGACAATGAGGCAGAGATAGAGATCGATGCATATACAGGAGAAATTCTGTTTATGGATTTAGAAATTGATGATTGATGCAAGGAGCGCCTGCCTTTAGGTCAGGCGCTTTGCATTTTATTTCAATTAGATCCTACATACTGAAATAAAGCACCATTCGACCTCGTTATAGCACCAAACGCCGAAATAAAGCACCATCGTCCCTCGCTAAAGCACCAAACGCTAAAATAAAGCACCATCGTCCCTCGTTATAGCACCAAACACTAAAATAAAGCACCATCGTCCCTCGTTATAGCACCAAACACTAAAATAAAGCACCATCGTCCCTCGCTAAAGCACCAAACGCCGAAATAAAGCTCCATCCCACCTCGCTATAGCACCACTCTCCGAATCGAACCACCCTAAACAGAGCTAGTTTCTCATCCCCTATACACCTGATCACCTCGAGATAGTTATACAATCACACGAAAGTTATTCTTCACGGTTGCTTGCACGGTTTTATGCTTTTCAAAGTATGCTCGTATCAACTCAACGGTATCCTTTTGAATTTCTTGAATAACGGGCTTATTTTTAAACATGTCGTAATTCCCTCCACCAGAAGCACGATAATTATTTAATACAACCTGATACGTCTTACTGTGATCAAGCGGTTTACCATGATAGGTGACAGCAGTTACACGTGAACCGACTGGATTAGAGGCATGAATGGTGTAATTTATTCCCTCCCACATATCATAGTTGTAATGCTGCGGCTTCGGGTCAATATAACTTGGATTAACGGCTAGTTTATTGTCTAAAACAGTGAAGTATTCGGCGCTTTTTTCCAAGGCAGCTTTAATTGCTTCACCAGTCAATTCAAGAACGACAAGTGTGTTTGGATACATGTAGTTTGATACGATATCTCGCATGGTGACAACAGGTTTAAAGCCAGTTGATGCATTATTAAGAAGTGACGTAACTGAAATATCAACACCACTTTCCGCCATTTGTACATCCTGAATAAATTGGATAAATGGATGTTTTTTAACTCGTGCGTCAAATGAAGAGGTGATTGTCATATCCCCTTCAATGGATCCGATCGGCTGATCCAGCCACTGCTGTGTCGATGCCTCCATTTCCTGCATATAATCGATTATATCTGTGTTTGATTCCGTGTTTTCGAATGTATGAAGAGTGCCTCTCTTTTCGATAATCTTCCATTTTCCATTCTTTTTTTCTAGATCGATGTGAACTTCTCCATATACTTGTCCATTATTACCAGGCTGTAGAATTAGTATGTCATGAAGCATATCGTTTAATTGACGATGCTGATGCCCTGTTAAAAGAACATCAATCCCTTTAATTTGTTCGCACATTTGATATGCTTGGTTCTCCCCTGTGAAAGGCTCCGTTGGTTCACCAGTTTCTAAATCCCGCTCAAATCCGCCATGGTAAGAAGCAATGAGCACATCTGGATCTTCAACATCTCGAATCTTCTTAACCCAACCTTCTAAAGTGGTAAATGCATCTTGGAATTGAATCCCTCTAATATGTGCCGGTGCTTCCCAATTAGGGATAAAATGGGTTGTGACACCAACAATGGCAACTTTAATCCCGTTTTTCATCGTTTTTATAATATACGGAGGACCAAACTTCGGTTCCTTTGTTTCTTTATCCAAAATGTTTGCCGATACCCATGGAAAGCTAGATTGGTTGACTGCATCTGTTAGTATTTTTTCTCCAAAATTAAATTCATGGTTACCAACCACAGCAGCATCAATACCAATTCGATTCATAATTCCAATCATCGGATTCTCATGATGTTGATGTTTCTTTACATAATGTGTCATTAACGGTGTGCCTTGAATAAGATCTCCATTATCAACTACGATTAAGTTTTCTTCTTGTTGCCGAATTTGTTTCACAATGGTGGCATATTTGGCTAAACCAATTGGAGCTTCCTCATTTGTTCCATACAAAATAGGCATTGCGTTGCCGTGAATATCACTTGTGTAGAGCAGTGTGATTGATGATTGCGTATGCAAAATAAAACATCCTTCCTACAGTAAAGATGTCCCAAAGGAAACCTTAGGGACATCGTAATTGTTATAACGTCTTAAACAATTTTACGTCTGATTCTTGCCGAAGCAAAGTCGATGATTGTGACGACAATGATAATCGCAAGTAAAATCGTACCCATTTCATTCCAGTTTCGGTTGCTGGATGCAAAGATAATCATGGTACCTATACCGCCCGCTCCTACGATGCCGAGAATGGAAGAGGCTCGAATATCTACCTCAAATCGATAGATAGCATAGGACAAGAATTCCGGTGTAATCTGCGGAAGCACTCCGTAAAATAGAATTTGCAGTTTGTTCGCACCACTTGCTTCCATTGCTTCAACAACATTCATATCTATGGATTCAATAATCTCCGAGAACATCTTTCCTAGCATCCCAGTCGAGCCAATTGCAATGGCTAGAACCCCAGCGAATGCATTTGGTCCTACAGCTACAACGAATAGGATCGCTAAAATGATGTCTGGAAATGCACGAACAGCAGAGAGTATCCATTTCCCGATTGTTGAAGCAATGACGCCGCCCATCATATTACGGGCAGCAAGGAATGCCAATGGAACAGCAATAACGGCTGCCATTAAAGACCCTGCAAATGCAATAAATACGGTTTCGAGCATGCTCATTGCTACATCACTAGTCGCCGCCCAATCCGGGCTGAACAATCTTGGTATCACGCGAGAGAAGTTATTTGCTGCACGTTCGATGGCACGTCCCCAATCAATATTAATACTGAGAAATGTCCATACATACATCGCGACGACTAGTATTGTGATACCGATATTTCTAATCTTTTTAAAAGCTGAATTTTTTGGTTTTGGAGGTAAAGAATAATGTTTCATTACAGCAATGCCTCCCTTATTTTCGTACTAATATATTCAATAACAATGACAACTACAAAGATAAGAATGATAATCATCATGGCATTTGGGTAATTATAAAAGCCCAGTTGCTGGTTTAATATTAAACCAATCCCACCCGCACCAACTAATCCCAGTACAACAGAAGCACGAATATTAATTTCAAAAACGTAAAGCACTAATGAAGTAAACTGTGGCAGCACTTGCGGAATTAATGCATACCAAATAACCTGTAATACGTTCCCGCCAGATGCTCGCATTGCTTCCAATGGATTCATGTCCACCGATTCAATTGTCTCACTTATTAACTTTGCTAATATCCCTAATGAGAAAATGATAAGGGCTAAAATTCCAGGAAATAACCCAATTCCAAATAGACCAACAAAGATAACAGCCAATACTAAATCAGGTATCGTCCGCAATAAATTTAAAAATGTTCGAGTAATGTAATATAATGGCTTAAATGTCGTAACATTTTGTGCCGCTAAAAGAGCGAGTGGAACCGTAAGAATTGCGGCAACGGTTGTAGCAATAATTGCCATTTGAATGGTTTCTACCATTGGTCCCCAAATAGCTGATATGACGGCTGTATTTGGCGGGAAAAACTTTTCAATAACTTGAAATACATTTTGAAATGCACCGCTAAAACCACCGACCATTTGCTGCTGGGTCCAAGTCATGCTAAATAAATAGATACCAAGCACAACAAAAAATATAACGGTTACTTGTATTTTTGTTTTAGCTGGATAGATGGATGGTACTTTTTTGGTAGTCACAGAATTGTTTTCGTTTGTCACGATTCGTCTGCCCCCCCACGCAAGTCATCCTCACGTATCGAACGTCCATAAATTTCCTCGAATGTGCTTTCTGAAACTTCAGAAACAGGCCCGTCAAATACAACCTCTCCTGCCCGCATTCCAATAATTCGATCAGCATATTCCATTGCCATATCAATAAAGTGCAGGTTAACAATTGTTGTAATATTATCTTCTTTATTGATTTTCTTTAAATAGGTCATGACTTGATGGGATGTTGGTGGATCAAGTGATGCAACAGGCTCGTCTGCTAAAATGTACTTTGGTTGTTGAGTAAGTACTCTGGCAATACTGACACGCTGTTGCTGACCACCACTTAACTCATCGGCTCGATTGTAAATTTTCTCTGCAATATTTACACGCTGAAGGCTTTCGTATGCTAAGCCAACATCTTCTTTTTTATGCAAATTGAAAATAGATCGTAATGTACTTGTATGACCAAGGCGGCCAGCTAGCACATTTTTAAGTACATTCGAACGCTTAACTAAATTGTAGTTTTGGAAAATCATCCCTGTTTTTGTACGGAGTTTTCTCATATCAGAACCGCGGTACTTCAGGATGTCCTCGTTATCAACGAGAAGGGAACCAGATGTTGGTGTAACCAAACGGTTAATGCTGCGGATAAACGTGGACTTACCGGCTCCAGATAAACCTACAATAACAACAAACTCACCATCGTTAATTGTAACGTTAATCTTTTTTAATCCCTCTGTACCGTTTGGGTACACAAGGCCAACGTCTTTAAATTCGATCATCGTATGTATTTCCTCCAATATAAATAAAGTGAAGCTTGTACAAGCTTATTGCTAGTATACTAGATTTTAAAATAAAAGTATTATGAAATGTGAAAAAAGGAGGAGCTGCAACTCCCCCCCCTTCCTCTAGCTTAAAGTTCAATATTATCTTTGAATTTTTGGTACGTATCTTTTACAACCTGATATTCTTCGTCCGTTGCTTCGTCAATTTCATCCCAGTTGTATACTTCGTTCATAATTTCAATCATTTCTGGATCATCGTTAAATGATAAGAATGTGTCTTTAATTTTTTGCACAAATTCTGCGTCCAAATCTTTTGTCACGGAAATTGTGTCATTTGGTATTTCATCTGTATAATCAATAATAGTTAAATCTTCCATTACAGTTGGATATTCTTCCTCAAGCTCAGTACGTACATCGTCAAATGTAGTTGCAACGTCTGCATCACCTTCTAACACAGCAATTGCAGCATTATCATGGCCACCACTTTGGACTGTAGCACTGAAGAAATCACTTTCTAATTCAGTTGCAGTATCATAACCGAATTCTTCCATTAATTGATTGGCAGGGAATAGGTATCCAGATGTAGACCCTTGATCAGCGTATGCCCAAATTTTTCCTTCTAAATCTTCAAGACTCTCAATGCCAGAATCTGTATGAACTACATATTGTGCTTTATACGTACCTGCTCCGTAGCGAATGGATTTTAGAATAACTTCAACATCATATTGCTCGTTAGCTAGAACATAACCGAACGCAGGAATAAAGCCAATGTGTACTTGGTTCGCTCCCATTGCTTCAACTAAAGCGTTATAGTTCGTCATAACTTCGCCTTGAACTTCAATCCCTAATTCTTCACCTAAACGCTCTGCTAATGGTTCAACTGTATTAGCAATGGTATCTGAGTCCTGTGATGGTACAAATCCCATAACCAATGTATCTGGAATCATACCTTCACTGCTTGCTGAATCATCACCGTTGCTGTTCGAAGATTCTTCACCTGAATCTGAATCGTCTGACCCGCCGCAGGCTGCTAATACTAGTGCTAATGCGAGAACAAGCAACAAGCTATAAAGTTTTTTCATGTAGACCCTCCTATGTATTGTAAAAATTGTGTTACATTTCTATTAAATAGTATTCTTATATAAAAAGCTAGTCATATTTTGGAATTTTACACATTATTTACAAAGCTTTAGTCCTATATTTTCGAAATATTAATTCATTAAAATGTAAGCAATTAAGTGTGGTGAAAGTTCAGACTTTTAATTATTGTTTTGAAACATTAATGGGCTAAAGTTCGTATAGATAGAGCCGATAAGAAATAGAGGACATCAACTGAATGAAAAAGTTGTATGTAATATAGATACTGTGTGAGTAGATAATTAAGATAACGAGAGAAGGGGACTGTCTTGACAGAGGAAACATTAATAGTGAAGAAACAAGATTCTTCACTGAAGCTTTTTGTTGTATTAGCAAAGGCATATCGAGCTATTATAGAACAAGCTGAAATGGATATTAAATCAAAAGGTTTGAACTTAACGGATTTTGCTGTATTAGAGCTGCTTTTTCATCGAGGAAAACAACCAATGCAAAAAATTGGGGATAAGATTCTAATGACGAGTGGCAGTATAACATATATCGTTAATAAGCTTGAGAAAAAGGGGTATCTCGTTCGAGAGGCCAGTCCTAATGATAGACGTGTAACATATGCAAGTATAAGTGATCAAGGCAAAGAATTATTAAACAGTATTTTTCCGGCACATTGGGAGAAACTTAAAACGATTATGAATGGTTTAAATGATGAGGAAAAAGACACTGCAATAGAGTTGTTAAAGAAGCTGGGAACCACAGTTAAGAAAATTTGATACTGTACTTGAACAATGAATCTCAATTAGTCATCTGATTAAGAGATTCTTTTTATATTTGAAATAACCTTTTTCCTTACTAAAATGCAATTACAAGCATGTTGTGAAGCAACGTTTTCTAGTAATATGATTGTTAAATTTCGCAAATGTTTTGGTTTATTGGAAGCCGTCACTGGGTATAAAAGTAGTATGGTAAATACTTGTTTAGGCAAATTTTCAGGAGGAATCATTAATGCGTTATTCACATGTTACGGTATATATTAGTGACAATAATTTGAAGTGCGATAAGGTGCTATCATTGCTGGATAAATATAATATCTCCTATGAAAAGAAAAGTATAACAGCTAATCACGCGAATATGGAGGAACTTCAGGGGATGGGGGTCTATGGAACTCCAGCTACATTTATTGATGAAAACGATCCTATCCTTGGATATCAAGAAAGTAAAATCAAAAATGAATTAGGTATAAGTGATGATAATTCCGAATTTGGATCAAAAATCAAACGGTTTTAGAGAATAGCTGGCCATGTCATCTACACACTTTTTCACAATCGAGCATAAATTATTGTAAATAGGAAAACGAAAAAGAGGTGTGTACGAATGCACTATCGACCTTACAATCAACCACATTATTCCCCTCCAGTTAATCATAATCTGTACCCATATCACACATCCTATTCGAATCAGAACTGGAGCGGAGCGGAACAGCATCAAACTCCATATGACTTTTTTGCAAAGCCTGAGCTACCAAGTCAGTGGACTAATCAGGTCCAAACGAATGCGGAATTTGCGGATTCTGGAAGTAATCCTAATATGAATCCAAATGCCAATCATGATCCTAATTTTATGCAAAACATAAATGGTAATCCAGGACAGTCTGCAGCAAATCCGATGTCCTATTTCCAAAATGGAAATGGGCAGCTTGATTTTGACAAAATTATATCCACTGTAGGACAGATTGCAAGCACGTATCATCAAGTTTCTCCAATTGTACAGCAATTCAGTTCTCTAATTAAGAATATAAGGTAAGAGGTTGCGCGATAAGTGGATAATTATGGAGTAAAAGGGAATGAAATGTGAGCAAAAAGGAAGCAAAAACAAATAGAATATGAAAAAATTGAATAAGATATAGATAAGGGTGGGAGAGTGACCAAAGGAGAGCAGCATATGATTGGATGTTTAATAATACATGGATATACTGGCGGTCCTTACGAGGTTAATCCATTGGCTGATTTTCTAAAGGAAAATACAGACTGGCATATTGAGGTTCCAACATTACCAGGACATGGAAAAGAACTAAACTTAGAAGATGTTTCTTATAAAAAATGGATAATGGCTGCAGAAACAGAGCTGGAAAAACTGCAAAGTAAGTATGAAGAAATTTATGTAATTGGTTTTTCCATGGGTGGAATGATTGCTGCTTATTTGGCGGCTAAATATAAAATTGATAAGCTCGTCCTATTAGCGACATCTGGGAAATATTTAAATTTTAGACAGATCGGATTAGACATAGCGGAAGTTATTGTTGATGGGGTAAGAGGAACTTTAGGGGAAAATAAACTTTACCAGCATTATAAAGAAAAAATAGGAACTGTTCCTTTTAAAGCCAATCTTGAATTCATGAAGCTTGTTCGGTTTACGCGCCGTTATCTAGATAAGGTTGATTCACCGGTACTTATTGCACATGGACAACAGGATGGAATGGTGCCTTATAAAACAGGCTATTATTTAGATAAAGAAATCCACTCGGAAGAAAAGGAAGTTGTTTTTTTTGAACGATCCAGACATTTGATATGCCTTGGAGATGATAAGGACACGTTAAATGGTATGGTTTATGACTTTCTAGTAGAGAAAACAGAACAAAAAGAGGAAGCGCCCGGTTAGCGACGTACGGAGGTGAGGGCAGTCTCGCTAGTCGTTGGGCGCTGGAGCTAGACGTTGCTGATTGGCATCTAAGTTATCCACTGCAATCAAATTTTATAGTTTTCTATGCGAGAACAAAAGCCTACTCCCTAAAGACGTTAGGGGGTAGGCTTTTATTAATCTCTAAAAAAGGCAATTACAAGTGCTCCTTCTCCACCATATGTGGAAATAAGAGGTCCAGTTTCTGTTAAATAAGCATCCTTGAAATTATATTTATTACGTATATTTGCTAACACATCCGTAGCTCGTTCGATGTCATTACAATGTGTCATAGAAATAAGTTTGTCTTCTACATGCTTTGTATATTCTCCGATTTGATCAACAAATCGCCGGATCGATTTTTTATCACCACGGATTTTCTCTGTCACTTCAATTGAGCCCTCACTGCTTGCACGCATTAACAATTTAATGTTTAATGTTTTAGCAATTTTACCTTTCACTTTATCGAGTCGTCCCCCTAGTACGAGGTTTTCTAACGTTTTTAAAATAAATAGAGTTGTCGTTTGCTCGACACGTTTCTGAAGGTGATTCGCTAGTTGTTCATAGGAGTATCCTTCGCTTAGTTTAACCTTTGCTTCATGAAGCAATAGTGCGATACCACAAGAAGCAGTTTTTGTATTGATTACTTCAATTTTTCTTTCCGGTTCTTCTTCAAGAAGCATTTCTTTTCCAAGCAGTGCATGATCATACGTACTGCTAAGCTCCTTGGAAAGACTCAACATAATAATTGGCTTCGCCGGATCCACTGCTTTATATGCTTCATAAAAGTCATTTGGACTTGGAGCGGCAGAGCGGGGAAGTTCCTTTAAATCTTTAACCTTTTGATAATAACCTGCTATATCTAATGTTATCCCGCTTTTATAGTGACCATCACTAAAGTGTAAGTACAATGGAACAATTTTAATATTTAAAGAATCATGTAAGCGCCCAGGAATATCAGCGCCACCGTCTGTCATTAGTTGAATCGTCATAAATTCACCCGCTTTATTATTAATAAGTTTTAGTATATCAGCATTTTGCGGAATAGGTATGGTTGAATTCCGAACGATATCCGACAATGCAATACTTTCCTAGTTACTGGTTGTTTTTCGTTGCTATCGTAACCTTTGTTTTTCTGGACGTGCTTACGATGAATAAAAACAGTCCAACTATAACAATGGTACCACCGAGAAATTGAGACCATGTAATTGTCTCGTTTAAGACAAGATATGCAAGAATAGTCGCCCCGATAGGCTCAAGCACAATCCCCATCGAGATGGTAGAGGTACTTACCCACTTTAATGCCCAATTGAATAAGCTATGCCCAAAGAATGTAGGGATAATCGCCAAAGCAATGAATGCCCACCAATGGTCCTGTGGATACCCAAAAAAGGAATTCCCTAGCACGATATTATAAAGAATTAACACGATGGAGCTAATGGCATAAACAATAAAGGTATAGGTGATAAGGGATAGGTGTTGTCTTGCGCTTTGACCAAATAGGAAATAAACAGTTACTGCGATTGCACCTAAGAGTGCAAGTATATCTCCGAACAATGCCATTCCGCCTAGTTGAAAATCTCCCCATCCAATAATGAAACTTCCAAAGAGAGCGATTATCAAACTTATAACCGCACCGTAGGAAAATCTTTCTTGAAAAAGTAAATATGTCCCAAGAAATGCGAAAATCGGCTGCATCGTTACAAGAACGACTGAGCTTGCTACTGAGGTATAATTCAACGATTCAAACCAAAGAATAAAGTGAAGTGCTAAAAAGATTCCCGCCAAAATAGAAAATAACCAATTTTTCTTAGAGATCAGCCGAAATTCATATCTATATTTCGATAAAACAATTGGTAACATGATAAGTACAGCAAACAGCAATCTATAATTTGCGATAATACCAGCAGGGGCGCTATTTGCAAGCTTTACTAGTACAGCTGAGGTAGAAACAGCCAGGACACCAATAGCAACTGCTGCATATGGGTTGAATGGAGGAAGTCGCATAAAAAACATCCTTTGCAAGTTCATTTGGCCAATCAATTTAAAGTTAGCCATGTATTTTAAAAAAAGAGGAAAGTGGTTTATAGGGTAAGCAAGGATAAAACAGAATAATACACTGTTCCATTCTAATTCCCAAATTATCCATTTTTATAAACTATAGTTTTTTATTAGAATACGAAGTGAAGCCGTACTTTCAATTTTAACATGGGAAATGAAAAAAATCATTTGGTGTGAAGTAGATATAAATGCATCATATGTGGTATGATAGTTGAAGCATTAGTTTCGAGGCCTCTTACCCACGTTAGGTGAAGCCTTTTTTGTACTTTAATATGAATAAAATATAATGATACGAGTTTAGGTCTTATATTCCCTATAAATAGCTGGTATTGTTTTTTACTTACGATTCAGCATATTATCCACGTTTCATTCTGCAGGCGGAGTGGTGGAATGAAAATGTGAGATTGTTACGTCAAAGACGGTTTATCTGCATGTCAGGCGGGAAGATTATTTAAAGAATAAAGTATGAGAAAAAATTCAGGGCCTCTTTTGCGAATAAATTTTCACAAAAAAAGGAGTCGACTATTAGGTGACAAAATTTAATGAACTAGGTGTATCAGCCTCAATTATGAAAGCTTTAGAAAAAATGGGGTTTGAGGAAGCTACACCAATTCAAGCAGAGACAATTCCATTTGCATTGGAAGGTAACGATGTAATCGGACAAGCACAAACAGGTACAGGTAAAACAGCTGCATTCGGTATTCCAATGATTGATAAAATTGATTCGAAATTAAGAAAGGTTCAAGGTTTGGTCGTTGCGCCAACACGTGAGCTTGCAATTCAAGTTGCAGAAGAATTAAACCGTTTAGCGAAGTTCACAGGTATTCGTGCACTTGCAATTTTCGGTGGGCAGCATATGGATCGACAAATCCGCGCTTTAAAAGATGGTCCACAGATTGTTGTAGCAACTCCAGGAAGATTAATGGATCATATGCGCAGAAGAACAATTCGTACGGATGCTGTACAAACGGCTGTATTGGATGAAGCAGATGAAATGCTGAACATGGGATTCATTGATGATATTCGTGAAATTCTAAAAAGTATTCCTGAAGATCGTCAAACATTGTTATTCTCAGCAACAATGCCAAAAGAGATTCGCAATATCGCTACAACGTTAATGAAATCACCAAAAGAAGTTAAAGTAAAAGCGAAAGAAATGACTGTTGAAAACATTGAGCAGTATTTCATTGAAATTCCTGAGAAATTTAAATTTGATACACTGAATAACCATTTGGATATCCACTCTCCAGAACTTGCGATTGTATTCGGCAGAACGAAAAAACGTGTGGATGAAATTACAGAAGGATTACAAGCAAGAGGCTACCGTGCTGAGGGAATCCATGGTGATTTAACCCAAGGTAAACGTATGTCTGTATTAAATAAATTTAAAGGCGGCCGTGTTGATGTACTTGTTGCTACAGATGTAGCGGCGCGCGGACTTGATATCTCTGGAGTTACACATGTATACAACTTTGATATTCCACAGGACCCAGAAAGCTATGTACACCGAATTGGACGTACTGGTAGAGCTGGACGTACTGGAGAAGCAATATCCTTCATTACACCACGGGAAATGGCGCATTTACAATTAATTGAAAAAACGACGAAAAGTAAAATGAAACGTCTTGTGCCGCCAACAAACCAAGATGCATTGCGAGGACAACAGCAAGTAACAATCGATAAGATCGTGAAAACAATTGAGAAAAAAGATCTAAAATCTTATCATGCAGCAGCGAATGATTTACTAGAAGATAATGATTCAGTATCTGTTATTGCAGCAGCACTAAGCTTATTAACAAAAGAGCGCAGAGATGCTCCTGTTAAAATCTCGTCTGTTGCACCAATCAGCGTGAAAAAAGCACAACGTTCTAAAGACAACAACCGTCGTTCCAACAATAAACGTTTCTATGGTCAACGTAGAGATGGCGGCGGAGGACGTGGCCAAGGTGGGGGAAGAGGTCGTAAAGGCAATTTCCAGCGCAGAAACCGCGATAAATAGTTAAACGAAAAAGCCCCTATTGGGGCTTTTTTTGTTGTGCTCAATCTGTTGAATATAATATATTTGAGTACGAATGCAGCAATATTGAAACTTTAATTTGCCTAAAACGTAAGTACCATAAGAAAGAAAAGAGAGGAGAATGAGGTTGTATGAGAGAGCCACCAATGAATACAATTGCCCCCGATGCGATAAAAGCTTGGAAATTAACAGGCGTTTTCTATGAAGGCTTGTTATGGTTAATTACGATTGCAGTTGCTATTATAATCTATCTATTTGACTGGCCATATTGGATTGGAATTGTACTTGTGATGATTAGTATTTTATCCACTATTTTTACTGTTTTTATCCTTCCTAAATTACGATTTAGAAAGTGGCGCTATGAATTATTTGAGCAAGAAATATACATACAGCATGGTATTTTAATAATGTCACGTACGTTAGTGCCGATGATTCGTGTACAGCATGTTGATACAAAGCAAGGACCATTTCTAAAAAAATATCAGCTTGCTAGTGTAACAATATCAACAGCAGCTACAACACATGAAATTCCTGCTTTGCGTGAAGAAGATGCGTCAGCACTTCGTGATCGTATCTCAGCATTAGCAAGGGTGGACGAAGATGATGTCTAATGGCCCGTCATATCGGCTGCATCCAGTATCCATCCTATTTAATTGTATCAAGACGGCACGGGAAGGGATATTTTTAATTGTATTTGGTTTTATTACGTTTGATCGGTTCTACTTTATCCTTTTACTAGCTATTTTTTCATTGTTAGGAATACTTTTAAGTGTTTTATCCTGGTATCGATTTACGTATCGACTGGAAGCTGGAGAGTTAAGAATTGAATATGGCGTTCTAATTCGAAAAAAGCGCTATATCTCAATAAACCGAATCCAGTCCATTGACTTAACAGCAGGTATTATTCACCGTATGTTTAAACTGGTTAAGCTGCAAATAGAAACAGCTGGAAGCGGAAAGAGTGCAGAAGCATCGCTGAATGCTATAAAGCTCTCTGATGGTGAAAAGCTTCGAAATGCACTTAAGGGTAGAAAGGAATCGCATCCAGATATAGAAATAGAAGGGCAAGAGGAGTCGGTCAATCCTTTACGTGAAATCACTCCGAAGCGCCTTTTGCTAGCTGGCGTAACATCAGGTAGTGTTGGTATCATTATGGCATTTGCAGCCATTGCTTTTTCTGAGCTAGAGCAATTTATTCCAGAGCATTTCTATGATCGGACATTTGATTGGATAAGTGAGTTAGCAATTGCATTCATAATTGGACTAGCGATCGTCGTATTATTGGTATTTTGGCTGTTAGGCATTGCTGGGACAATGATAAAATATGGGAAATTTGCAATTACCAAGGTAGGTGATGAGTTATTCATAACAAGAGGGCTGTTAGAGAAAAAGCAAATAACAATTCCGCTTAAACGAATTCAAGCAGTTGGGATAGCTGAAAGTGTTATCAGGCAGCCTTTTGGATTTGTCACTGTATTTGTCGAAGTTGCTGGGGGGGCGTTAGATAGCGGTGAAGACTTTTCTACGGTTTTATTTCCAATTATGAAAAAGACGGAGATTGAGTCGTTTTTACAGGAATTTCTGCCGGGTTACTCGATGGAATCAGTGCATTTTACTCCCCTGCCTAAGCGAGCAATGAAATTCTATTTGATTCGTGCATGTGTACCTATATTAGTACTTGGGATAGTGGCAACCTACTTTTATCCGCAATTTAGTTGGCTTGCAGTAATTGTCTTGTTAGTAAATTTCCTGCTTGGGCTTATGCGTTATCAGGATGGAGGCTTCTCTGTAGAACCAGAACGGGTTATTATTCGATTTCGTGGATTTAGCAGGAAAACAATGTTGCTTTATCACAAGCGTATTCAAGCATTTGAGAAAAAACAGCATCCGTTCCAAAAAAGAGAAGGACTGGCAACGATCAAACTATCGATTCTTGGAAAAAACGGAACTGGCAAGCATTATAGACTCAAGGAGCTGGAAGAGGAGCATGTTGATAAGTTAGGAGACTGGTACTCGTATCGAGAATAGCAAATACAAGTCAGTACGTTATCTAAGAAGTCGGCCTTAAAGGTAAGTTTTCCTTAAGGCCGACTTCTTAACTTTTTCTTTTAGAATCTGCTTAATAACCCTAGTAACACCAGAATTCCTAAAACAATCCAAATGATATTTTTCTTTAATTGCGACGGAATCCTTCTTTTCTTATTCCAACGATTTGGGTCAAACTGGATAGAATCATCGTCATCATAGCGGTATCTCCTTCGCCTCCACGGTGAATAGCTTTGGACATTTATTAAGACAAGAGGAGCGATTGCGAAGCCGCCAATAAATCCAAAGATATGTGCATAAATGTTAATATTGCTTCGTAGGAAGGTCATCGCCAACCCGATAATTAAAATCGTCATTACGATTTGAGAACTTCCTTGATCAATAAGATGTTTTCGAAATGAAACCATAAAGGCGTATATCCCGAATAAACCAAATACAGCTCCAGAAGCACCAAGATGAAAATAATTTAGGTCTTCGAACATATAAGTAGCAATGTTACCGATAATACCTGCTCCGAGGTATGCAAGAAGAAATTTAACTTTACCGAGCATTTGCTCTAAGGCAGGGCCAAATAATGCAAGTGAAAATGAATTGAATAAAGCATGCATTAAATCCCCATGCAAAAATATTGGTGTAACAAATCTCCAATAATCACCAAGGTAGATCATGAAATTACTTCCGACTCCCCATTGATAAATCTCTCTGCCAATTGGTAGCTGAAGGAAATTGATAATGAGCCAAAGGATAAGATGAATAATTATTAGTGTAGAAATGACTGGATAAAGTTGAATAAACTCCTTTAAGCTTCTTTCATTACGAATAAACAATGTAGGTCCCCCTGCATATCGTTTTATTTTTTGTGCCATTGCTTTTGAAAGAGAATGCGCCGTAATGTGCAATAATCGCCGTACGGGATTGCTGCGGGCGGATGCTTTCCGCGGGCACGGCCTCAGCCTCTCCGGAAGAAGACCACTTCCTGCGAGACTTCAGACACGTGTTGTTCCCACTGGAGTCACCGCCCTCCGCTCACCCCTGCACATTAGTTCACATTCTATATTTTGGATAAATAATACTCATTGTCCTTACTAAGATACGTCCAGTTCAATTAACTACATAGACCAGTTTTATTGGTGCGAAATTGGATTAAGTACGTTACTATAACTATAATACTGAAATTTAGGTAATATGACCAATCTAACTGTGTATAAAACTATTGAGATAATTGAATGAAGGGTACGATTGAAATGATAAAAGGAATCGGGATGGATTTAATTGAATTGAATAGAATTCAAACGAGTATAGATAGAAACAAGAGGTTTATTGACCGGGTATTAACGGAAAAAGAAAAAAAGACATATGTATTACTTACATCTCAAAAGCGTCGAGTGGAATATGTCGCCGGTAGGTTTGCTGCAAAAGAAGCTTTTGCAAAAGCGGTTGGCACCGGAATTGGACGTTTGAGCTTTCAGGATATGGATGTAATGAACGATGAACATGGTGCCCCGTTTATTAATGTGAAAGGATACGAGGATATAAACATATTCCTTTCCATTACGCACAGCAGGGATTATGCTGCGGCTCAAGTAGTACTGGAAGAGAAATGAACTTCGGATACATTGCATAATTAGCAGGTTTGTCTCATATATTTTACTGCGGGTAGGAGGGAACGAATTGTATATTGTCACCGCAAAGGAAATGTACGATATTGACGATTACACGATAAGTGAAATTGGACTTGAAGGAAAATTACTGATGGAGAATGCAGGACGAGCAGTAAGTGAAAGGGTCATAAAGCTGATAAGAGAAACAGAGCCTGTCTGCATTTTTATTGGCGCGGGTAATAATGGCGGAGATGGTTTTGTTATTGCAAGGGTATTGCTTGATAAAGGTTATTTAGTCCAAGTTGTACAGGTCGTTCCGGATGAGAAAATTACAGGTGATGCTCTCTTTCATAAACGTGTATTTATTCAATGCGGAGGAGAGGTTAGCTACCTCACGGATCTTGATTTAATACGTGAAAAGGTGGAACGTGTACACGTTGTAATTGATGCAATAATTGGTATTGGCGTAAAAGGAGTATTGAGGGAGCCTATCCAAGAGATTGTTCGCATTATTAATCATTCAAAAGCTTGTGTTATATCCGTTGATATTCCATCTGGCTTACCAGCTGATGAAGGAATAGGAGAATTTACTTCTATCCAGGCGGATTATACGTTTGTCATCGCTGCAGCAAAAGAAAGTTCCTTCATGGTTGATACAGCAGATTTTTATGGGCAGTGGGAAATCGTACCAATTGGTATACCGAATTTCGTATTCCAGAACAATACTGCAAAGAGACAATGGGCAGAGGAGGATTTCGGAAAAACAATCCCTTCCCGTCATGTACATGCCCATAAAGGAAGTCATGGTAAAGGGCTTATTATTGGAGGTTGTTCAGAAATGCCAGGTTCGCTTGCGATGGCTACGAAGGCCGCTTTAAAAGCAGGTGCTGGCTTGGTAGCGGCTGGAACAACCGAAAAAGTCATTTCTATGATTGCTGCGATGTGTCCGGAAGCAACGTATATGATATTGCCTGAAAAAGATGGCTATATTACAGGTTGTACTGCATCACCTATAAGTAATTATGATGCAATTGCAGTTGGGATTGGATTAGGGAGAAGAGAGGAAACCAGGCATGTAGTTGCAGAACTCCTTAACAATGCACCCTGCCCACTACTTATTGATGCAGATGGACTTTATCACCTAAAATACCAGCTTGAAATGTTGAAACAACGAAGCGAGCCAACGATTATAACACCACATCCAGGTGAAATGGCTATGCTTTTGGGTATTTCAATTTCTGATCTTTTATCAGCACCTTTTCATTACACGCGTGATTTTGCAAAAGCTAATAGAGTTTATATTATTTTGAAAGGAAAGCATACCATCATTACATCGCCAGAAGGTAGACAGGCTATGGAATCTAGTGGAAATCCAGGTCTTGCAAAAGGAGGAACCGGTGATGTGTTAACCGGAATTTCACTTGCCATGATGATGCAGCAGCAAGAATTATTTGATGCATTGTGCAATGCCTGTTTTATTCATGGAAAGTCTGCAGACATACAGATCGAAGAGAAGCAAACGTATTATGATTTGATGGCCACAGATGTTATCGATGGTATTTCTAAAGTATATCGTGCATTTCCTTGTAAACGTGTGTGACGTTGTTCCCTTTGTTAATTGAGACAAGGGAGATATGTCGATGAAAAAGTTATTTTCGTATCGGATGGCTTGTATTTTAGCCTTATTAATAATTGTATTAGCTGCTTGTGGGGAGAAATCGCAAGAAGATGTTGTTGCACAATTACAAAAAAATGTAGAAGATATGTCGGGATATAAAGCAGTTGCAGAAATGTCAATGAACACCGGACAAGAAGAGCAGAAGTTTAATATAGATGTATGGTATAAAGAGGGAGATTATTATCGAGTAGCTTTGGAAAATGGCTCAGAACAAAATGAGAGTCAAATTATTCTTAAAAACGATGATGGCGTATTTGTTTTAACACCGGCACTTGATAAAAGCTTTAAATTCCAAACAGAGTGGCCCGATAATAGTAGCCAACCGTATCTTTATCAGTCTCTTATAAATGATGTGATGAAAGATTCCGAAGCACAATTTGAGACAACTGACACGCATTATATTTTCCGGACAAAAACAAATTATCAAAGCAATAGTAATTTGCCTTTCCAAGAAATCCATTTTGATAAAAAATCCTATGTCCCAACGATGGTGAGAGTTTTAGACAAAGATAACAACGCATTGGTTGAGGTGAGCTTTTCTAACTTTGATATGGACCCTGCGTTTGAAGATGATGATTTTTCAATGGAAAAAAACATGGGTAGCAGGGATGCGGATACTACTACCTCCGCTGAAGCAGAAGGAGACGATGCTGAAACGGAAGAATTAGCAGTGTACTATCCTTTATATACTGCAGGTTCAGAAGTTTTGGAGAAAAGGGAAGTTACCATGGATAATGGTAAAAGGGTTATTTTGACTTATGATGGAGAAAAGAATTTTACCTTAGTGGAGGAGCGAAATCAAACGGCTCCGGTTTCAGCAACTCCACAGGAAGTGCAAGGAGAAATTGTGAATTTAGGTCATGCGATAGCAGCGCTTTCTTCAAATGCAATAGAGTGGAGCTATAATGGTGTTGACTTTAAACTGGCAAGCGATGAATTAACACAGGAAGAAATGATTCAAGTAGCTCAATCCGTTCAAGGGCAAGCAGCAAAATAACAACAAGACAGTCATTTGGCAGGCTCATAAAAGAGGAGGGTCTGCTTTTTTGTTTTTTTACTCGTGGTTCAAAGCAAAAAGTCAAAATTTAAAAAGCGGGCATGTTATACGTTCAGTCGCATATATATTACAGGAGTGCTATTGAGAAATTAAGTCAAACCACTTTTATATTCCCGACTAAACAGATATTAAACGACAAATATACGGATTTTTTTTATAAAAACTCCAGAACCCTTTGCAATCGGCCGAATTCAATGCTATTATTAAATAGAATTTTATCGATCGTTTAACAGTTGTCGGAGGTGTATGGTTTTGTCGGAAAGCTTGCAGGAGATATTAGTTAAGTTACCAAAGAACCTATTGAATGAGGTGGATGGATTAATGAAATATGAAAATAGCGATTTAAGCGATTTTATATGTAAAGCAACACAAAATTATCTAAACCACAAGAAAGAGGAGCATATTCAGCGATTTCACGAAAACATGCAACGTGGATATGAAGAAATGGGTCGAATTAATTTAACGATAGCTTCAGAAGCCTTTCAAGCCGAAGAGGAGGCTGAAAACACCCTTGAGCGCTCTGTGATCGGGGTGTAATAATTTGATCGTTCAAAGAGGCGAGGTATATTTCGCTGACTTATCCCCTGTAGTAGGATCAGAGCAGGGAGGCGTACGCCCTGTATTGATCCTTCAAAATGATATTGGAAACCGTTTTAGTCCCACGGTGATTGTTGCAGCAATTACTGCACAAATTCAAAAGGCGAAGTTGCCTACGCATGTAGAAATCGATGCAAAGCGGTATGGATTTGACCGCAACTCGGTAATACTACTAGAACAGATCAGAACGTTGGATAAGCAGCGCTTAACGGATAAAATAACAAAATTAGATAATGAAATGATGACAAAAATAAACCAAGCTTTAGAAATTAGTCTTGGACTGAAAGACATTTATAGCAATAACTAATGATGCCCTTATCGAACTGAGAAAGGGTATTTTTTGTGTCGTTAGCCAATTATAACCAGGGATTTATTACCAAGAAAATATAGGTATTTCGAATCAAATGCTAAGAAAGCGTGTCAGACGGAGGGAAATGGCGTTATGTAAAACTTTTTGAAGGATTATTTGTATGTTAAAATAGATGATAGTTTATAGATGTATCCGTACTATTTTGATTTGCACTTTTAATATGAACGTGTAACAATATTCGTGACATTACCAGTTGATTACGGAGGGAAGATGATGGAATTCAAAAGGTTACTGATTGAGAATAGTGATTCAATTGTACAAAAATGGATGGAGGAAATCGAATCACTTAAGGATAGCAACTATACTGCGACAATATCAGACGAACTATATGAAAGCACAAACCGTGAGTTTGTTAATGTTATTTTTACCAGCATTCGAAATGAAGGCTCCACGAAAGCGGTGGAGGATTTCTCTGAAAAAATTATTAACCTCGGATGGCCATTAAGTTATATTACAGACGGTTTGCAAATATTTAGGAGAGTATCTACTGAATATTTAATAACGCAATCGGAAGTAGTAGATTCTAACTTTTTCACTGAACTATCATCGAGTGTTAATGAGTGGGTAGAACCATTGATACGTGAATTAGTGAATGAATACTCTGGAAGCTGGGAACACATTGTTTCCTTGCAACGAGTAGCGTTACAAGAGTTATCTGCACCACTAATTCCAGTTATGGAAGGTATTACAATTATGCCGTTAATTGGAACGATTGATACTGAGCGTGCAAAATTAATAATGGAAAACCTGCTAGAAGGAGCTATAAAGCATAATTCAGAGGTTGTTTTAATTGATATTACTGGTGTTCCAGTTGTTGATACAATGGTAGCTCATCATATCATACAAGCTGCTGAAGCTGTAAGGTTGATTGGCTCAACATGCATCCTTGTGGGGATTCGTCCAGAAATAGCGCAAACTATTGTGAACTTAGGAATCGATTTAAGTAATTTCCCGACGAAAAGCTCCTTAAAGAAGGGATTCTCAACGGCCCTAGCGATTACTGGTAGACATGTAACAGACCTGAATGTAAAAGAAAATAACATTGAGAAAATGATGGATTCTTTACGAGGAGAGTGAGATGAATGCGAATTCCGATTCTGAAACTACACAATTATTTATTGATTTCGATTCAGACGGAAATAGATGATCAGACAGCAATACAATTTCAAGAGGATTTATTAGATAAAATTCATAAAAGTGGTGCGTCAGGTGTTGTTATTGATTTAACATCTGTTGAAATCATTGATTCATTTATTGCAAAAGTATTAGGTGACGTAGTTTCAATGTCAGATTTAATGGGGGCAAAAGTAGTTTTAACTGGAATTCAACCTGCTGTAGCGATGACACTAATTGACTTAGGTATTCATTTAAAAAATGTACCTACAGCATTGGATCTTGAACAGGGGCTCATTAAGCTGCAACAGGAACTGGGGGTATAATAATGGAACCACAGTCCTGTGTTAACATTCATAAAGAGTGGGATATCGTTGGTGCGAGACAGCTTGGTCGTGAAATGGCTAAAAACCTTGGATTTGGTACAGTCGATCAGGCAAGAATTGCAACTGCGGTATCAGAATTAGCTCGAAATATATACTTATATGCCGAACAAGGGCAAGTTTGCTTTGAAATAATCGACTCAATCGAGCGACGAGGGTTATGCATGATGGCAATTGATTCAGGACCTGGAATCGCCGATATTGGTCAGGTTATGCAAGATGGCTTTACAACTTCCGGTGGGCTTGGCGCAGGACTTCCAGGTGTTAAGCGGCTAATGGATGAATTCGATATTCGTTCAGAAGTAGGAGAGGGAACAAAAATAATAGCGACAAAATGGATTCGTTAATTAAGGGGGCGGTGTTTGTTAGCTAGGCTAATAAACACCTTTCTTATAAGTGCGTGTTTAAAAAGGAGGATGAAAAGGACCGAGAAGTTCGAGGCGGTGACACTTTGAGTACCGGAACGTATGCAATTAATACGTGAGGAACGGGCTTGCACAGGATGTGCTGACTTCTACGTTGCCCACAGGACGTGGGCGGTTTTAGCAGAAGGTCCCCTACGATGTGTCATTTTCACCGGACTTTTTGGACAACCTCTGTAAATAAAAAAATACTTCCTGTTATTTGGCTTTTAGGGGGAATCGAGATGGAAGAGCTTATTAAACTACACGCTGCAACGTACAAAGAGTTATTAAAGAACTATGTAGATACACAAGATGAGCGAGCTTTGTATGGTGTTGAGAAGGTCACGAAAGCTTTTATTAAAGAGAATATATTACCAGAAGAAATTGTCAACCTTCATATTGATGCGATGGAGGAAGTGTCGACAAAGCTTAATAAGGATTACAAACATTCAATGAATTTTTTACTAGAAGCGATGATTTCTTATGGACTTGCAATGCAAGAAATTCAAATGCTTCGGGAAGAAAAGCATGTACTTGAATCCGAAATTTCTGTTGCAGCAAGCATGCAAGAAACACTTTTAGGAACAACGAAGCCGTCTATTGAGGGATTAGATATTGGGATAGTCAGTGTTCCCGCTCATCAAATGAATGGAGATTATCACCATTTTATAAAAGGTAAAGACGGTTCATTAGGAATCGCAATTGCAGATGTCATCGGAAAAGGTATCCCGGCAGCCTTATGTATGTCGATGATAAAATACGCGATGGATAGTTATCCAGAGGAATCAATGAGTCCAAAATCGATATTAAAAAATTTGAACCGGGTTGTAGAAAGAAATGTTGACCCCAGCATGTTTATTACGATGTGCTATGCTCAATACTTGCCTTCAGAACAAAAGCTTCGTTATTCCTCAGCCGGGCATGAACCGGGCTATTATTATAATGCAAAAAATGATACGTTTAAAGAAATAGATGCAAAAGGGCTTGTTTTAGGCGTATCCCCGGATTCGGAATACAGTGAGTACGAATTAGTGATTGAAAAAAATGATATGATTATTCTATTGACTGATGGTGTAACAGAGTGCCGAGATGGAGAAAGGTTTATTGAAAGTCAGGAGGTACTCAGCATCATTAGAAAATATGCCTATTTACCAGCTCAAGAAATGGTAGATAATGTGTACAAGCATTTTGAGCGGTTACAGGATTTCCAGTTGAGGGATGACTTTACATTACTTATTCTGCGAAAAAAGGTTTAGCTTTTTAAAATAACGGGTAATACAAGAGTTATGAAGAAAAAATGGCAGTTCTATCAACTGATCAATGTCGAATAGAGACATGAATGTACTACATAGTGATAGACGTATGGGAGGTAAATCATGAATTTAACAGTTAATGTAGTTGAGGAAAATGAAAAGTCTGTTTTGAATGTATCGGGTGAAATAGATGCTTATACCGCTCCAAAATTAAAGGAATCTTTACTTCCCTTAACGAAAAAGGAAAAGAATAAAGTAGAAGTTAATTTGGAGAATGTTACGTATATGGATAGTACGGGACTAGGAGTTTTTGTTAGTGCCTTAAAGTCTACGAAAGAAAATAATAGCACGTTAACATTATTAAATTTACAAGACCGTGTACTTCGTATTTTTAAGATTACAGGATTGGATGAAGTGATTACGATTAGAGCGGCGATTCGAGGTGGAAATGAGTGATGGAAAGATTTGATTTTGTCGAGTTAAAGATCCCTGCGGAAGCGGAGTATGTGGGTGTTGTTCGTTTGACAATGTCTGGGATTGCAAATAGAATGGGTTTTTCTTATGAGGATATTGAAGATTTAAAAGTTGCGGTTTCAGAAGCGATAACGAATGCAGTTACACATGCTTATGACGATACAGGTCAAGGTGAGATAACGATTGGTTTTGGAATCTATGATGACCATTTGGAAATTATGATTGCGGATCGTGGCAATAGCTTCAATATGCAGAAGGTAAGAGACGAAATAGGACCATATGAACGGGACGAACCCATTGAGAACCTTAGAGAAGGTGGGTTTGGATTATTTTTAATTGAGGCTTTAATGGATGAAGTGCAGATCAATAATAATTACGGTGTCATTGTACTAATGAAAAAGTACCTTAGCGAAAAAGAGGTGGATTTTGATGGCGACCAAGTCTCAACCACACAATAGAGGAAGAGACGAGGTATACCAATGGATTGAACATCTCCAAAAAGAGCCAAAAGATGAGGAAATTCAAGAGAAAATTGTGCTAACTTATAAGGATTTGGTAAGCTCCATTGCTAGGAAATATTCCAAGAATAGTGCAATTCATGAAGATTTGGTGCAAGTAGGGATGATTGGGTTGTTGGCTGCTGTCAGAAGATATGATCCAACGTTTGGCAAGTCATTTGAATCCTTTGCAATCCCAACAATCATTGGTGAAATCAAACGATTTATTCGTGATAAGACATGGAGCGTTCATGTACCTCGTCGTATAAAAGAATTGGGACCGAAAATAAAAAAAGCAGTAGATGAATTAACAACAATGAATCAGAAGTCTCCAACTGTACATGAAATCGCGGAATATTTGGATGCGTCTGAAGAGGAAATACTGGAAACGATGGAAATGAGTAAAAGTTATAAAGCATTATCTGTTGACCGTAAGATTGAAGCAGATTCAGATGGTAGCTCTGTAGCTATATTAGATTTAGTAGGAAATGACGAAGCAGGATACAACAATATTGATCAAAAAATGTTGATTGAGAAAATTTTCCCTATCTTGTCAGAACGCGAACAACAGATACTAGAATGTACGTATTTTAAAAATATGAGCCAGAAAGAAACAGGTGAATTATTGGGAATTTCCCAAATGCATGTTTCCAGACTTCAAAGGCGTTCTTTGAGAAAACTTCGGGAAGCAATACAGTCCGATAAAACGGAGGTTTTCGATTGAACGGGAACAGCAAAGTAGAAGTATCTGTTTTTCAGAAAGCTAAAAAAGGTAATTATCTTTGTGGCGATAGTTATTTTTATACAGAAACGGAAAATGAATTTGTTTGTGCGTTAGCAGATGGTTTAGGTAGTGGTGAATTTGCAAAGGAATCTTCACAAATTGTTATCAATATTATCCGAGACAATATTGGAGCGACAGTGGAGGAATTAGTTAAAATATGTAATGCTAGGTTAATGGGAAAACGTGGGGTTGTACTTGGAATTTTAAGGATGGACTATCGTACGAAGATATCTGCGTTTTCCTCCATAGGTAATATAGGTATTATGTCGATTACAACGGATAGAAAAAAAAAGCGAAATATCCCAAATGCGGGTTATTTGGCTGGGTACCATCGGCCGTTTAAAGTCATGACACAAAAGCTTGAACCTGGGATGACTTTTGTCATTTTTTCTGATGGCGTATTGGATAAAGAATTATCGCAGCACTTTTTTATGAATAAAGATGTTCGATGTATTACAAAAGCATACGAACAGACAAGTGATAAAATTAGAATGGACGATACCACGCTAATTGCAGTGAGATATATAGCAGAGAAACAACTTTTGGCTGACTAAAACATAAAGTCAGCTTTTTTTGTTACTTAGAGAATAAATTTGAATACTGTGGATAATTTAGTTATCTAAACGGCCACGTGGACGAAGCCTCAAACGACTAGCGATACTTCCCTCAACTCAATGACGCGATAAAAGAAGTCAATTAGGAATTCGCCTATTTTTTTGATAAAATAATATTGGTATATAAAGGAGGAACAACTTTGACAGATCAGTTAGATAGCAATCTTATAAAATGGGTTTCCAAGGAAACAGAAGTGAATACAACGACAATAAAAAAAGTAATTGAACTATTAGATGAAGGTAACACCGTTCCTTTTATTGCGAGATATCGTAAAGAGGTTACAGGTGGTCTTGATGAGGTACAAATTAAAGCTGTGCAGGATAAATGGCATTATGCTGTTAATCTCTCTGATAGAAAGCAAGAAGTTCTACGCATTATTGAGGAACAGGGCAAATTAACAGAAGAACTAGAAAAAGAAATTAAGCAAGCTACACAATTACAGCGTGTCGAAGATTTATATCGACCATATAAACAAAAGCGCCGAACGAAAGCTACCATTGCTAAAGAGAGAGGATTAGAGCCTTTAGCAGAGTTGATTTGGAATCAAGAGCCTTTCAACATCGAGCAAGAGGCGGCAAAATATCTTTCAGAGGAACATGAATTACATACTAATGAGGATGTATTAGCTGGAGTTAATGATATTATTGCGGAATGGATTTCAGATGATGCGGCTTACCGTGACTACATTCGCGAGGAAACATTTAAACGCGGTACTATCCAGGCAGAAGTAAAAAATGCCGAGAAGGATGAAAAAGGCGTTTATGAAATGTATTATGCTTACAGTGAAGCAGTTCGTTCACTTGTATCACACCGTATTCTGGCATTAAATCGTGGCGAAAAAGAGGACGTTCTAAGAGTGGCAATTGAGGCACCGGCAGAGCGGATCGTCCAGTTTCTACAAAATAAAGTAATTAAACGAAGTGCGGACATTGCATTAGCAGCGATTTTAGAAGCTGCTATTGAGGATAGTTATAAGCGATTAATTCAGCCATCGGTGGAGCGAGAAATTCGGAACAGCTTAACAGAAAAGGCCGAAGATCAAGCAATTGAGGTTTTTTCCGTAAACTTGAAAAATCTATTGCTTCAGCCACCATTAAAAGGCAGAACGGTGCTTGGTGTTGACCCGGCTTTTCGAACGGGCTGTAAGTTAGCTGTTGTTGACGAGACTGGAAAGGTTCATGAAGTAGGTGTTATGTACCCAACTGCACCAAGGAATGACGTTGTTGGGGCAGAAAAAATAGTGATGAGCATTATTCGTAAATATGGAGTGGAGCTTATCGCTATTGGTAATGGAACCGCATCACGTGAAACAGAGCAATTTATTTCTGATGTAATCACAAACAATAGTTTGAGCATTCCTTATATTATTGTGAATGAAGCGGGGGCTAGTGTGTACTCTGCATCTGCATTAGCCCGTGAGGAGTTTCCTGATTTTCAAGTAGAAGAAAGAAGTGCTGTATCCATTGCGCGCCGTGTTCAGGATCCTCTAGCAGAGTTAGTAAAAATAGATCCGAAATCAATTGGTGTGGGGCAATACCAGCACGATGTTACTCAGAAGTCTCTTAATGAATCACTGAGCTTTGTTGTAGAAACAGCAGTTAACCAAGTTGGAGTTAACGTAAATACAGCATCTGCATCTTTACTGCAATATGTTGCGGGATTGAGTAAAACAGTAGCTCTTAATATCGTGAAGCAGCGAAATGAAGAAGGTAAATTTACGGATCGAAAACAATTGAAGAAAATTCCTCGACTAGGTGCAAAAACGTATGAGCAGGGAATTGGTTTCTTGCGAATTATTGATGGAGATAATCCATTAGATCGAACGCCTATTCATCCAGAAGTATATGCGCACACAAAGAAACTTTTAAAGATGATTAGTTGTGAGCTAACGGATATTGGTACAGAGAAACTTCGCACAAAAATGAATGAATTGGATAAAAAAGAAACTGCTGAAAGCTTAGAAATCGGAGTGCCAACATTGATTGATATGATGGACGCCTTGAGCAGACCAGAACGTGATCCGCGTGATGATTTTCCACAACCGTTACTAAAGCAAAATGTCGTTGCCCTTGAAGATCTTCAAGCAGGTATGGAAATGCAAGGAACGGTTAGGAATGTAGTCGATTTTGGAGTATTTGTAGATATCGGTGTGAAACAAGATGGTCTTGTTCATATTTCAAAAATGGCAAACAAGTTTGTGAAGCACCCAATGGATATTGCTTCTGTTGGAGATGTCGTAACAGTATGGGTAGAGCAAGTTGATGTCAATAAAGGAAGAATCGCTTTAACGATGGTAAAAAGTGATAAATAATAAAAAAACGTTCCTAAAGTTGTTTTAGGAACGTTTTTATTTTATTCTAGTTCACTTGCTGCTTCTACTTCACTTAAGGAGATGCCAAGTGCATTTGCTACACCTTCACCATACGCTGGGTCAGCTTTGTAGCAGTTGTTGATATGACGTAACTGAACTTCTTTACTAGTACCTTGCATGTTTCTTGCGGTATTTTCAAAAAGTCTTTGTTGTGCTTCAGGTGATTGAAGACGGAATAACTTACCTGGTTGTTCATAGTATAGGCTATCATCTTCATCGAAATCCCAGTAGTTTGCATCTCCACCTAATTCTAGTGCAGGCTCTTGGTGTTCTTTGCTATCTTCCCACTGACCATAGCTATTAGGGCTGTATGATACATGTCCACCTTGGTATGGATGGATGCGCATTGCTCCATCGCGGTGGTATGGATGGAAGTTCTCCGCATTTTTCGGGAAGTTAACAGGGATTTGCCAGTGGTTTACACCTAAGCGATACCGCTGTGCATCACCATAAGAGAATAATCTTCCTTGCAGCATTTTATCTGGTGAGAAGCCAATACCAGGTACAATATTTGTTGGAGCAAATGCTGCTTGTTCTACTTCTTCAAAGTAGTTTTGCGGGTTACGGTTAAGCTCTAACTCACCAACTTCAATAAGTGGGAAGTCACCTTTATACCAAACTTTTGTTAAGTCAAATGGGTTGTAAGGCATGTTTTTAGCTTGCTCGTCTGTCATAACTTGAATGTACATTTTCCATTTTGGATTTTCGCCACGCTCGATTGCTTCGCGTAAATCTCTAGTATGACTGTCAAGGTCGCCACTATGGATTTCTCCAGCTTCCTGGTCAGTCAAGTTTTCAATACCTTGCTCTGTATAGAAATGGAATTTAACCCAATGACGTTCGTTGTCAGCGTTAAACATACTGTACGTATGGCTTCCAAACAGGTTCATATGTCTAAATGTTTTTGGAATTCCACGATCAGACATGATAATTGAAACTTGGTGCAATGCTTCTGGGAGACTAGTCCAGAAATCCCAGTTAGCTTGTGGATTATGCATATTTGTAACCGGATCTTTTTTAACTACGTGGTTCAAGTCAGGGAAACGCTTAGGATCTCTAAAGAAGAATACTGGTGTGTTGTTGCCTACAAGATCCCAGTTACCTTCTTCTGTATAGAATTTCATAGCTGTACCACGAATATCACGATCAGCATCCCCTGCGCCACGCTCGCCAGCTACTGTTGAGAAGCGTAAGAACATATCCGTCTTTTTACCAACTTCAGAGAAAACCTTAGCTTTCGTGTACTTCGTAATATCATTTGTAATAGTTAACGTTCCATAAGCACCTGCTCCTTTAGCGTGCATACGACGTTCAGGAATTACTTCTCTATCAAAGTGTGCTAGTTTTTCAAGAAACCAAAAGTCTTCCATTAATAGTGGACCTCTAGGACCAGCTGTTTTTGAATCATCATCATTAGGTACTGGAGCACCAAAAGCCGTAGTCATTTTCTTTTTAATTTCTTCACTCATGTTATCCCTCCTGAATAGTTAAATACAATAATTATAATATCACAATCATTACCAGATTACTATAAATATAGTTTGTTAGATAAACACGGTTTATACATGTTAAATAAGGATTAATCATCTTTCAAATTAGGATTTTATAAAATCAATAAATACTTAGTTACGGGTTATCATATGCTGTTTTTAATAAGGTTAATCAAGATTCTTTATTCGTAAATATTATCATTTATAATCATTAATTGAGAAAAATAGAAGCTATGGTAGATAGGAGAAGGTATTTTAAACAAAACATAGTAATATAGTAGAAGGAGAGTTACAAAGAGAACATTCATATGTAAAAAGCATAAGTAATATTTTTATGCTAAAATTAGAAGAAGGTTAAAGTGACTTATTCATATAGAGAAGGTAGTTATGCAAATGGAATTATTAAATGAAAAGGAATTATATGAAATCGTTAATAAACTCTCGATTACTTATTTTCATAAACCTTTCATAGATGAAGTAAGGTTCAATCATCGACTAAGAACAACAGGTGGCAGATATATCCCTGCGAAAAGGGTGATTGAATTAAATCCGAAGTATGCGGTAGAGATGGATAAAGCTGAATTTACAGGCATCATTAAACATGAACTTTGTCATTACCATCTTCATATAGAAGGGAAGGGTTATCGTCACAGGGATGAAGATTTCAGGAAATTACTAAAACAAACAGGATCTCCAAGGTTCTGTAGTCCACTACCTTCACAAGAAGAAAGGTACAAATATGAGTATAGATGTAAAAAATGTAATCAAGTATACGAAAGAAAAAGACGTATCAATATAAAGAAATATAGGTGTGGTAAGTGCCGAGGAGCCTTAACATATACTTCTATAAAATAAAAATGTGACGTTTAGTATCCTTCTTGCAAATGTCATTATTCTACGTATTATGTTGTAAGTTTAATACGTTTATATACTAAATAAAGATTTTGTTTGCTTTTGTAAAATATTAAAATAAACCATTGACGAAATATGTCATCCATGTTAAATTAAATAAGCTAATAAGTCAGTTTTCGATTGTGAAAAACTTTCTAGAAAGTCCTTGACAACTAAAAGAAATTGTTGTATGATATTCAACGTCGCTGTAATTATTCCTTGGTATTGCTTTGAGAGAAAATGAGCCTTATCAAAGGTGAAGGATACTTAATTCAGTGAAGTACATAAGTCCATCAATATTATTCCACAGTAGCTCAGTGGTAGAGCAATCGGCTGTTAACCGATCGGTCGTAGGTTCGAATCCTACCTGTGGAGCCATCCGGAGAAGTACTCAAGTGGCTGAAGAGGCGCCCCTGCTAAGGGTGTAGGTCGTGTAAGCGGCGCGAGGGTTCAAATCCCTCCTTCTCCGCCATTTTAAAATGGCCCGTTGGTCAAGCGGTTAAGACACCGCCCTTTCACGGCGGTAACACGGGTTCGAATCCCGTACGGGTCATCATTTCTTTAAAAAATAAAATCATTTGGTCCGGTAGTTCAGTTGGTTAGAATGCCTGCCTGTCACGCAGGAGGTCGCGGGTTCGAGTCCCGTCCGGACCGCCACAAGTTGGGCCATAGCCAAGCGGTAAGGCATCGGGTTTTGATCCCGTGTACCCTAGGTTCGAATCCTAGTGGCCCAGCCAATTTTATTTATAAAAGAAGAAGTTAATACTATTTCATTAAATAGTATTTTTTTATTCCTTTCTATAAAATAAGTATATTGCTACTTCAAAACAGGATAGTGATATTTCAATCATGAGCCATTAGCTCAGTCGGTAGAGCATTTGACTTTTAATCAAAGGGTCGAAGGTTCGAATCCTTCATGGCTCACCATTTCATTAATCTATTGTTTTTGCGGTCGTGGCGGAATGGCAGACGCGCTAGGTTGAGGGCCTAGTGGGTGAATAACCCGTGGAGGTTCAAGTCCTCTCGACCGCATCATTTATCTGATAGATTTTTTCTGCGCCCGTAGCTCAATTGGATAGAGCGTTTGACTACGGATCAAGAGGTTAGGGGTTCGACTCCTCTCGGGCGCGCCATAACGGGAAGTAGCTCAGCTTGGTAGAGCACTTGGTTTGGGACCAAGGGGTCGCAGGTTCGAATCCTGTCTTCCCGACCAGTAATGTATGTATGAAAAAATATTTTATTATGCGGGTGTAGTTTAGTGGTAAAACCTCAGCCTTCCAAGCTGATGATGAGGGTTCGATTCCCTTCACCCGCTCCAACTTACCAATATGGGCCTGTAGCTCAGCTGGTTAGAGCGCACGCCTGATAAGCGTGAGGTCGGTGGTTCGAGTCCACTCAGGCCCATTCATCTTTTTAAAAAAGATGTTGACATCTTTTTACGAAGATGATAAGATATAAAAGTTGTCGAAAGCGAAGAAATATTTCGAAAGTAAAATATTTTAAAAAGTTATTGACAACAAATCGGAAGACATGATATATTAATAAAGTCGCTTCAAAAGAACGACAAACAAATTTGCTCTTTGAAAACTGAACAAAACAACCAGTATGTCAAGAAAAAGGAAACTCGTTTTTCTTTTTAAAACAAGTAGAAGTCAGCTTCTACAAAAGCTAAGTAT